>CBDAOC010000018.1:0-354406 GCA_965197925.1 Nitrososphaerales archaeon | reverse complement strand
CAGTGGGGTTTGTCGTCCAAAAGGTCTGAAGAAATCATGCTCATTCTTTATCACAGTAGAGGTAACCTTTTGATCAAACACAAGAATTCGAGGATCTTCTTTAACTAGCATCGCGACAGCACCAGCTCCTTGAGTGTATTCACCTGTGGAACCAATATCATACTTTGCTACATCACTAACAACAATTATAGCAGCTCTTCCTTCATTCTCATCCGCCCTTATCCAATTAGAATTATCGTATAGAGCATATGATCCGCTAACGCACGCAAACTTACACTCTATGCCACCACAATGCTCAAAGCTGTCATTCCCATAAATCTGTTCAAGCATGCCAACAACATAGGAGTTCATGGCCTTTGATTCGTCAAGCCCTGATTCCGTTGCTACATACAGCCTACCAACATCTTCCGGTTGAAGGTTATTCCTCTCCATCAGTTTTAGGCATGCATTTGAGGCCATCGTGGCTGGATCCTGATTAGTATCAACCATTGCCATCATCTTCACACCTATACCAAACTCAAGCTTTGCAGGATTTATTCCCCTTGCCTCGGCAAAGTCCTTAGAATCTATGTATAACTTTGGTACGTATATGGCTATATCGTCTATGCCTACGAGCCTAGACATTGGACATCAATCCTTTAGCTGTCATATATATCTATTTAGACAATTTCTTTAGTTCTCTAACAGAAATATGATCAATTACAAGATTTTACATTTATTTATCTTTATAGCCTTAATATTGAAAAATTTATCGAACCATGAGAGGCAATTCACTTCTATAAAGGTCTTGAATCTCTAGCAATATAATTTGGTATTTTTTGGAGAGATTGTATTCTGACGAATATACTGATATTCACTGTTATGGCAGGTCTAGAAAAAAAATTATGTTAGATATAGAACGGATTTTGGATTATAAGATATTTGGATGTGTAATAACTGACGAAGTATTTTCACTACAAGGTAAGACGATCTAGATGATCCAGCAGCAAAAACCAAAAAATGATCCACCATATTGATCTTCTATACCAGATTAAATTAGGCTAACACCGTGGATCGAAGAACTATTCCACCAATTGAGGAAATTAGAACACTTCGGGAATGACATTAATGATGCTATAGTTCTTATACAATATTCTTTTTCTCACATATGCTTATTTCAAATAATAGGTGCCCTAGGTGTTGCAGTGGTAAAATAATATTATTATACGAATCGGAGAAACTAACTTGCAGCGGCTGCGGCTAAATTCCTCACAAGATTATTAATAGAAAGCTAGATTGGGAAGCATTTACAAAAGCGGACAGAAGAAATAGAGAGAAGCCGACTCATATTTTACAAAAGCTGGTAAGGGATTTCAGCAATCATTGGAAAAGCGTCTATGACCGCAAATGGAAGATCATTGATGTTAAGAGTATTTGTTTACAGTATGCAGATATGGGATACTAATATCAAATTCCATCCCCAAGCAGAGAAATATTATACATGTGATGAATTTCCTATCAAGACTTTGGACATATACTACTATAATCCCCTAATGAAGGAAGTTACTATACACATCTATCGGAAGATGTTAACTTGTATATTAATGATGAACAGATCGATAAAAGGGAAAATATTATCTTCCGTGTTAGTTGGGAGTAGTAATCATGGTGACCAGAAAAGTGACGCGGTGAAAAATTAGTTATCTTAACAATAGTGGGTAAGCAAAGTGTTACCATGTATTGTTGAACGAGCGTGGAAAGAATATGCTTGTCATAGTTGCATTGAGGTAAATATCAGGTATAACAACCGGAGTTGTACAAAAAAAATGAAAATACAGAGGTAAGCATTGGATTATAGATAACCAAGCAAAGAAAAAGGATGCTAATGGAAAGAATCCGATGGATATTGCACCCACTGCATCAATACAGCACTAATCCTAGGAGAAGAAATAATCACACATTACAAGCTCGACAATTGTGTATGGATAACCGGTGTAAAACCAGGAAAGAATCACTCTCACCTATACCAAATATTGAATTCTAAATAGTAAATATTATATCTAGTATTAATCGTTGTTAACTTGGATTTGGTTACTGTATTTGTTAATGGTTTTGGTAACATAGGGAGGAGACTTGCGAGCGCATTATCTGTAGATAAGGAATTCAAGTTTTTAGGTATATCAAAATATACTCCTGATGAAAGAATAAGGGAAGCCCTAGACCAGAACTTTAGCATATATGTTCCAGATGATAATATTGCTGCTTTCGATGGTTATAATATTACGGGAACAGTGAGGGATGCTATTGAGCAGAGTGATATCGTTGTAGATGCAGCTAAGGAAGGTTTGGGATTTGCAAATAAAGTAAAATATTACTTACCAATGTCAAAGACAGCAATATTTCAAGGTGGGGAGGACAGGAATGGGGAGAGAAGCGTTGCCGATATGATCCATAATTCACGAGTAAATTATGAAAAAAGTTTCGGTAAAAAATATGTCATACAGGGTAGTTGTAATGTGACTGGTTTGGGAAGGGTTATGCAACCATTAATAGAGAAGTATGGAGATGCTATAGAGAGGTTTGATGCCACGCTTATCAGACGATGGGCCGATCTCGAGGATAAAAAAGAAATAAAGGATTCGATAGAGTGGACCAGTAACCCGCATCATCAGGACGATGTAGCTGATTTTATAGAAAAGCCTCCATTATACGTTGATGTTTATAAGGTACCCTCAAGGATGATGCACTTGCACCAGCTTTATGTTAGATTCAAAAAAGGTTACTCTCCTAGTATTGACGAAGCAATGGATTTATTAGAAAAGGAATTTGGTATTGTTGTTCTTCAAAGTGCGAAAGGAACTGCAAGTGTCAGAAATAAAGCAAAAGAATTAGGGTTTCCTCACGGTGATACCAACGCAGTCCATATACATGCTGATGTGTTTAAGCTTCAGGGTGATACTTTAAAGATAGTCTATTCTGATGATCAAACAGGTATGGTGATACCTGAAAATCATATGCTGCTACAGGCAATGGCATTTAAGCGTAATAGAGAAGAAGCAATTAATAGAACTGATAGACTTTTTAATATGAATAAGCAAAAGAAAATCCTAATGGAAGAATTCCGATAATTGAGAATAAAATATTTGATATTATACACAACAATCTTCAACGATGTTCATGAGACCCAATCTAAATCATAGCTAACCTTTATTTATTACAAATGGGTGATTATTTTCATCTAGAAAGATGGTTGATATAGCATTACCGATTGATATAGCATTACCAATAGCTGCATTGATTGGATTAATAGTGCTCTCCGGATTTTACAGCGGTCTCGAGGTAGCTTTTGTGTCTATAAGTAAAGGGCAGCTAAAAAGGTTTCTAAATGAAAATAGGCGGGGAGCGAAATCCCTTCAAAAATTAAAATCAAATCCTAGTAGGATGTTGACAACATTATTAATTGGTAATAATCTGGTGAACGTAGCAGCAGCTGCAATTGCGACCAACCTAGCAATAATCTTGGTTGGTGATTTAGGCGTTGGTTATGCGATTGGAATAATGACCTTCCTATTACTCGTGTTTGGAGAGATAACCCCAAAAGCATACTGTAATGCACATGCCGAATCCATATCACTCCGATGGGCAGGAGTTATGATGGTGCATGAATATGTTATATTCCCAATAGTAAAAATGTTCGAATTAATTACTAAAGGAATCTTTAAGGTAATGGGAACACAAGAACATCCTCCACCAATTAGCGAAGAGGAGGTAAAAGCATTCATAGACGTTGGTGTAGAAGAAAAAATATTGCTGAAAGAAGAAAAGAAACTCATCGATGAGGTTCTAGAGTTTTATGATATACCTGTTAGAGCCGTCATGACTCCTAGAAAGAACATGTATGTGCTTAATGCACATACGTTAATTCGGGAATCGATCCCCCTTATAAACAAGGGGGTATATTCCCGCGTCCCGATAATAGAAGGAACTAAAGACAATGTCGTTGGAATCGTTCATAACAGGGACCTTCTTCGAGAGTTGGAGCACAAAAATATGGATGCTATGTTGAAGGACATAGCACGAAAGCCATTATTTGTCTCTCAGGAAAAAAGGATCAGCGAACTTCTTAAGGAATTTCAGAGCAGGCGGATGCACATGGCTATTGTTGTTGATGAGTTCGGAGGAACAGAAGGATTGGTTACTCTTGAAGATATAATAGAGGAACTTGTAGGAGAGATTGTTGACGAGACAGATATAGATAGGCTATTGATTGTTACAGTAGATAAGAATACAGTAATAGTGCATGGAGATGTTGAAATTGATGATGTAAACGAAGCACTAAACATCCATATACCCAAAGGAGAAGATTACTCCACACTTAATGCCTTCCTTCACGAAAAGCTTCATGATATTCCGAAGCAAGGAGACAAGGTAACAATAAGCAATGTAGTTATTAGTGTGGAAGAAGTGAAACAAAATGCTCCCTTAAAAATCAAAGTGCAAAGGCTTCATTCTGATTATTTGGACAAATCAGCTATAGAACAACGATAGCATAATTTTCTATTACTATATTTTTTGTATTAAAAGCTAATAACTAAACTATAGAGAAGACGAATCAGTCGTTCTTTAAGAATTATTATTTTTTATAATCTCTTATTATTTTTATTACTTCATCATCACTTATCTAAGCAAAATCCTCATAGAATTCACCAAAAGTGCTAAATTCTGATGGCGTATGTAAAAACCAGAGTTCTATCAACAATTTCTTTAAATTTTCTAACCACTTGGCTTGGAGCAACAGATATTGCAAGTATTACCATCCTAGGTTTTTTGTTTTTTGATCCATGTTATTGCTACCATCGTTGTTGCAACGGTAGCTATACCATCATCAATTATTACAATGGTTTTATCCTTCAAATCATATTTACCGCTTCCATGGAAAACTACTAACCTGCGTCCTGCTTCGGTCTGGACCTCAATATCTGGGAACACTTTTCCCTGTTTTATGCCCAATATTTTGATCACATATTCATTAATGTAAGAGCTGCCATCAAGCATTATAGCAGCTATTACCAATTCTGAATTGTGTGGTGCACTAAGCTTTCTTGGCACAACAACATCTAGTAGTGCATCTAGTGACTTTGCAACAACATCAACAACAACTATACCTCCTCGTGGTATAGCAAGAATTGTTATGTTTTCATTTTTCATTCCGGATAACTTTGCTACTAGCTATAACCCAGCATCATTCCTGTCTGTGAATCGCATACTGGTTCAAAGGGTCAGTCAGTTCATTATAAGCTAAGTCATGCTCTTTTTTCAATTAATATAAGTATAAAAAGTGCTATAAGGTCTTATTCAGTATAAATTCAAAACTGCTTATTTTACAGATGTCTATATTGATTTTGGTTGAACACACTTCATTTTTTGAGTATTCTAAGAAGTATATACTTGCAGTATTATAGCATATTTTTATGTTATAAATTAAATAGAAGATGTCAAAATCGTAGGGCAAAAATGTTACAATTGCTCACATAACGTATAGAAGTGAAAAAAGTATCATGATCTTATTCATTGGTTCTAAAAAATACTTTAGCTAATAACAGGAAATGTTTTTTACCATCTACTATTTCAAAAATATATGGAACGAACGTTAGGAATAGCTATTGTTGGTAGTGTTGTTATATTAGTTGCATTAGCAATGATTCTAGTTGTAGTACCAGATATAACCTTCGTCGAAGTTACTCCGACCTCAGTAAAGGTTGGTGCATTAGGAGGAGAAGCGCCAGTACATTCTGAAAATAAAATACAACAATTAGAACCTAGCTCTCTAGACGATTTGGAGCCCACACAAAGAGAACATCTACAGCAACAGTTAGATGACTTGAAGAAACAACAAACAAGAGATAGTCAAGAACAATTAGAAAATCTACAACAACAAATAGATGATCTGAAAAAACAAGATGTGAAAGAGCAACCAGACTTGGAACGACAGATGTTAGATTATCAAGGGACTTGGAATGTTAGTGGAAATTCTTATGGTTACTCTCTCTCTGCGAGGATAATATTATATGATAATACAGAATACGAGATGGAAGGAAATATAGGTGGTGCACCCTTACAAAGTGTTGGGATTTATAATATTGATACTAACAATGGAATATTTACGATGATTAATGAAATAGGTCAAATTTCAAGTTATTATATAACAGATCAAAGAATTGATTCCTTTTTGTTATCCAATCCTCTTACTGGAGAATTTTATTCATTTATGCGAAATTAAGGATTATGAGAGAAAAACTGATCACTCATTTTGTTTCTAGATAATCAATATAGAACAAGGGTAAATAAGTTATTTATTCTTGTTCCTTTGAAATTGAAACTTTATTTTCGAAAAAGTAAGTATATTTATAAAAAGTTAAGTTTCTATAGGGAAGGCATCATCCTTTTCTGAGTCCTTTGGTACAGAATAGTAGGGCTAGTAAGCATGTTCCTTTTGTACATGTGAATTATAGGCTTTTTTTCCAGAGCAAAGTACCCTATGCCTTTCACATACTTCGTAAATATGCCCATACTTAATTGAGGCATGGGCATTATTCCATATAACAAAAATAACTTGATGCCTCTGATTGATTAACTTCCCAACATGTGCTTCAATGCCCTTAATGGTCTTCCTGTTAGATGATTGTAGTACACCATTACCTGATACAACAATACTGATAACAACACTATACTCCTTACCTTATCAAATCCTCTAACTGGCAATGGATCTATGGTAAATACATCCTTCATATGCTCTATCAATGGCTCAACGCTTATGCTCCTCCGAGAATATAATGCTGCCCATATTCAGAGTTATAGAACTGCAGCAATGCCAGTCTATTATTATCTGTAGTATGCCTATACCTTTCCAATGGGAATACTGGATGCCCTCTATACCTGCTGAAATCACATAACTTGTGATCATCATATCCTTCATCTCCTACAACATACTTTACCATTCCTGTAGGCAATGAAGATGTTATGCTTTCATACATCTTGTTATCAGTAATGTTAGCTGTTGTGAAATCAGCTGATAATGGAACTATCAATGAACCTGTGCTACATGCTAGATGCAGTTTGTATCCGAATATCCATCCCTTGGTTCTGCTGTAGCCCCATCGAGCATCTGTATCTATACCCGAGCGTGGCACTTCATTCTTCTTCATGCTAGATTTGTGCCATACATGTCCCTTTGCTTTCAACAATGAACTATCAACGGATACTATGGCTGGTCTACCAACCCATCTTTTATGAAGAGCATACCCATAACATCTATCCTTGATCTTATGTCAATTGATACGGCCTTGACCTTCTGTCGAATGTTCTTCTGTCTGGTAATCTATTAAGACCACATGCCTTCATTACCTTCCTGTTGTATGGCATATCTATCGAAAAATATTGATGTAACACATTGTTGCTTGGTATTCTTATCCATACTCTAACGATGAAGCATCTCACCATAACTGTAGGAGAATAGTAGAATGGTCTACCCCTTTTCCTATTAGGTTTTGACTAGAATCACGTCAATCAAAAATAATATACGAAGGAGTATCGAGTCTGAGCTAAACACATTACCAATATGAACTGGAACCTGATCTTATCGTTTCGAACTAAATTACGCCCAAGCCTCAAATATATATCAAATTAGATCGAGATGAATAAGCACCAGTATCGTTCTAATAAGATTTAGCGGTTATTAGATATTGTTCTACTTTTTGTTCTGACTTTTTGGAATTCTTGTATCTACCCCGTGAATTATTTTTTCGTGTTGGTCACAAGCCTTGTGTGGTTTTACACTTTCATTCTTAAGTAACTTGTTGATACGTACATTTGATCCCACCGTTAATAGAACTAGTTATCAGGAAGTAACCCGTTTCCTCGTGAGAAGGCAAAGATTATCATATTGAATATCTAATTGCGTAGAAATAAATAATATCTATGATTGAATGAATATTCATAACTTATTTATGGCCTACTTCAATTTTGTGTAACAATGAAAAGTATTAGACTCGAGACTGGACTAGCAATTGCCTCTCTTGGACTTCATATAATGTTCGTGGCATATTTGTCATCATTTTACCATGCCCTGTCACGTCCTATAGAAGGTTTTAATATTATATTTTATCCTTCACAGCTTCTATTGGTTGGCGTGTTCCTTTTTGCGCTACCAGGTTTTGGGTTAGTCATTATAACATATTTTTTATCAAAAAGAGATGCGCCAAGGGAGACTAGCATCTTACTTATAGCTCATGGTATAATGATGCCGTTGGGAATGTTTTATGCGTCGACCCTTACAAGTAACATTAATGAAGCCTATAGATCTTTTGAACTTTTAATCATTCCACAAATATTCTTGATCGTTGGTGTTATACCAATAGCATTTGGTATTCACATTGCGAAACTCAAACCAGTAAAACAACGTTATGGCTGACATTACCTTTCTATTACGAAGTTCTAGAATCTCGAATTATGAGGTTTTTGGTGACTGGTGGTGCAGGTTTTATAGGTTCAGATATTACAGAAAGAGTATCAAAAGATCATGATGTTATTGTTCTTGATGATCCTCATCCTGGACATAAGAAAACATTGATGATTATGATGTGAAAGTTGTCAAAGGTTCCGTAAGGGATGTACTGAGTATGAATAGATTATGCAAACAGTGTGATTATGTCTTTCATTATGCTGTGAAGAGCTTATCTCCAATGTTCAAGGAACAACCAAAACTGGGAATGGAAGTGAATCTGATTGGTTTCATGAATGTTATGAAATCCCCTTTTGATATGGTGTAAAGAAGGTCATTTACGCTTCACATTCTCAATGTATAATGATAACACTTTGCCATTCAGCGAAACTCAACCTATAACAGCCAAGACTCTCTACGAGGCGTCGTTTCGCAGCGAGGAGATAGATGCGCAAACGTACTATGAAAATGACTTTATTTCCATAGAGATTGAGATACTTTAGTGAGTATGGACTTAATGAACACCATAAGGGGCATTGCCAATAATATATCATAGTTCCTTTGGGATATGATGGAGAATAAATCACTGTTAATCTACGGTAATATCACCCAGAGAAGAGATTTTACATTAGTGCGAGATGTTGTTGATGCAAATATAATGACAATGACCCCCAACATAAATTTCGGTATTTTCAATGCCGGGACAGGTATAGGAACGACTTTCACCAACTTTGTATCATTGATCAACAAATTTCTAGGTACGTCCATAAAACCTAGATTTATTGAAAATCCACTCGAAAATTATGTACATGATATAATAACAGATCTAGCTCAAATGTCAAGATCTCTAGGTTTTAGACCAAAATGGAACTCTTGAGAAGGAGATAAAATTCCTAATTGATTATTATAGAAATGCACAATAATTATCCTGTAATATGGATGTAAATGGTATCTTGATATGATGATAATCCCCTCAACAACCATACAATTTATTTCCAAACCAAGTTTAAATCATCATACTTCACACTTATAACGATGCCAGACTCAGGTGCAATGAGGCTATTCTGGTATTTATTTGCGGGAACTAGGGGAGGCGGTACTAGAATTGAAATTATTATGCGCCTAAGGGACAAACCATCTAACAGAAATCAACTTGCAGAGGAAATGAGACTGGATTACAAGTCAATTCAACATCATTTGGGTGTACTTGAAAAGAACAATTTGATTACGCGGCAAGGAGAGAAGTACGGTATTATGTTCTTCATCTCCTCATATTTGGAAGTTAATGCTGGAGCTTTTGATGAAATATGTAAAAAATTGGAAAAAAGTAAATAAACAAATTTGAATTATTAACCATGAATGTCTATAGTAATGGATGCGAGTGCAGTAGTAAGTTTAGCCAATGTTGGGATATTGGTTGGCTTGATAATTCTGTATGCAAAAACGTACAACAGTTCTAGAGCTCAATTTACTCTGGGATTGATCTTCTTCGCTTCACTTTTGCTCATACAGAACGCTATAGGTATATACTCATATGTAACTATGGCTCCTTTCTTTTCAGAAGCTGTTCTTCCATACGTATTGGCCATTAACATTGCAGAATTAGGAGGGCTCTCTATCCTATTAAAAATCACTTGGTAAAATTGTTTAGGTGATTAAATAGTAAGAAAATACCTAATATTCTATAAATTTACGAACAATCCAGACATTGTGAGACGAACCTCTAATTTGGTCAAATGTATGAATATTGGCTTGTTTTTTTAGAATAAGATTTATTCAACTTCATGATTAGCAATATACATGCTCACGTCTGACGAAATAAAAACCGTTGATAAATCATCTATCTGTGATTCGTATGACAAATGGCCTGAATACTGCAAAATTTCATTTGGGAGAAGTACAAATATAGATGACAAGTTGTTTGATAATGTAAATTCAATTGTTTTTTCAGGTATGGGAGGTTCTGGCACAACAGGGGATATTCTTTCAGATTGGATGCAGCTAAAGTGTAATGTTCCCGTTGTCGTTACAAAAGGTTACCATATACCTGCGTTTGTTAATCAAAACACATTATTCATCGCTATGAGTGTATCTGGAAATACTGAAGAGACATTATCAACGCTGATTGAAGCTGCATCTGTTAATGCCAAGGTTGTAGGCATCTCTCATGGAGGTAATATGGAAGCCATTTGTAAGAAGAAGATGTTACCATTTGTAAAGATTGAGCAAAGACTTTTGCCACGTATAACCCTGCCAGAAATTCTGTTTTCTGTGCTGAAGTTACTTACATACACGCCTTTCGTACACGATATACGGCTTCAGATAGATGATTCCATTAAAACAATGATAGATGTGAGAAAGAAGATTTGTAGAGAATGCAGCTTTGAAGAAAACCCATCAAAGCAACTTGCTGAAAGGATGTTTAAAGGTTTACCAACAGTTTATTGTGCCCCCTTACAAAAGGGTGTTGGAATAAGGTTCAAAAATTCTGTGAATGAAAATGCTAAGATAAATGCAATAACGAGTGAACTCTTGGATGCCTGTCACAACGAGCTGGTATCATGGGGTTACAAAAATACAAATCGAGAAAAGCCGATCTTTAAACCTATACTTGTAAGAAGTAAATTCGATCCTGTGGAGATAAAAACTAGATTCGATATATTCAAGGAGATCCTGGAAGGAAATGGTCATGAAGTGAATGATATTCCCTTGTACGGCTCAACACCCCTTGCAAATATAATATCATCACTCTATCTTCTCGATTACTCAACTATATATCTTGGAATATTACAGAAAATTGATCCTACGCCCATCACTGCAATATTCCAATTCAAGGAGGAGATGAAGAGACGTTTGGATTATTTTACAAGAACAATAAAACCAAAACTGACATAGAACTATAGGAATTCATAAAACTCACCAAGGACATCAATAATCAAAAAGGAAATAATGATTCCAAGGTGTAAATTAAGGGATTAGATTTACTAAAATCTTATATGATGTACAAATCTCTCCATGAAAAATAGAGTAACAGTTAGGGAAAAACAGTTATCTAATAATTGAACATCTTGAAGAACATTACAAGAAATATCCTTGGTTATACACATTGGATTAGGGGGGTGGATATTGAGATATTGGAACCTTTAAGGTTCTCTTAAAGCTATCGTATTATCGGGAAGCAATGAAAAACTTTTGAAATCCGAGATGAACTCAATGAGATATAAAAAAAATATTCTGATCAAAATCATTTCAATGAATTATAGGGCCTTGCCTTTGGTTAATTCAGGAGCTGATGAAATGATTTTGATAACACTAAATGAAAGTACTACAGAATTATCCTAGTTATTTGAGGCATGGGCATTATTCCATATAACAAAAATAACTTGATGCCTCTGATTGATTAACTTCCCAACATGTGCTTCAATGCCCTTAATGGTCTTCCTGTCAAGTAGTTGTAGTATACCATCAGCTGGTATAGCAATACAGAAATCAGAACGATGCTCCTAGCTTTACAAATCCTCTAACTGGCAATGGATCTATGGTAAATACATCCTTTATCTGCTCTATCAATGGTTCAACACTTATGCTTCTTTGTGAGTATAAATGCTGCCCAATGGTCTTCCTGTCAAGTAGTTGTAGTATACCATCAGCTGGTATAGCAATACAGAAATCAGAACGATGCTCCTAGCTTTATCAAATCCTCTAACTGGCAATGGATCTATGGTAAATACATCCTTTATCTGCTCTATCAATGGTTCAACACTTATGCTTCTTTGTGAGTATAAATGCTGCCCATATTCAGAGTTATAGAACTGCAGCAATGCCAGTCTATTATTATCTGTAGTATGCCTATACCTTTCCAATGGGAATACTGGATGCCCTCTATACCTGCTGAAATCACATAACTTGTGATCATCATATCCTTCATCTCCTACAACATACTTTACCATTCCTGTAGGCAATGAAGATGTTATGCTTTCATACATCTTGTTATCAGTAATGTTAGCTGTTGTGAAATCAGCTGATAATGGAACTATCAATGAACCTGTGCTACATGCTAGATGCAGTTTGTATCCGAATATCCATCCCTTGGTTCTGCTGTAGCCCCATCGAGCATCTGTATCTATACCGGCAACTCATCTCAAAACTAACCATTTAGACAATTTTTAGCGACCATTTAGATCCATGAATAGCGACATCTAAAATTATTTTATGAAATTCCAAGAATTATCAGACAAACAGTGGAGTATGATGGAATCACACATACCGCCACATGCAAAAACTGGCAGGCCTAGGGATGATGATAGAAAAATCATTAACGGAATAATCCATGTTCTAACTACTGGATGCCGATGGGACGATATGCCAAAAAGATATGGTGATGATTCTACTGCAAACAGAAGGTTAAACAAATGGCAACAAAAAGGAATCTGGAAAAAGATTCTATCACGTACTATTCACTCAGCACATAAATCTGGCAAAATTAATCTACAAAAAATATCAGTTGACTCTTCATCCATTCCTGATAAAAAAGGGGCAATGTAACTGGATATAATGGATTCAAGAGAATAACAGGTACAAAAATACATGCCGCAGTAGAGAGTAACGGATTTCCAATATCCATACTGTTGAGTCCAGCAAATGAACATGACAGTACAAAATGCATGGATGTTACAGGATCAATTTCAGACTATCTTGATGATGATTCAATACAACAGATAGAATCAGTTTATGCAGACAAAATGATGCAAAATACATCAGAATGTATTTGTGGGATAGAAATATTGCATGTTGCATCCCATACAAAATAAATTCCAAGTTCATCTTGCAAAATAATGATTGCAAACATTACAACAAGACAAGATTTGTAGTTGAGAGATTCCTTGCATGGCTCAAGAATGGATTTCACAGAACAAGAACCAGGTATGAAAGAACGGCAGAAAACTACCTGGCATTTGTTAATCCTGCATCATTTTTGATGTATTGTAGGGTTTTGAGATGAGTTGACTCTTTAATTCATCATATATTTCCAGCAGCCTCTTCCATACCTTCTTGAATACTCCTATCCCAATCCATTCCTGAAATCTTGCATGGCAAGTTGAGCCAGAACCAAATTCTTTCGGCACCTTCTTCCACTGACATCCAGTTCTTAAAACATACAGTATTCCATTCAACACTTTTCTAAATGGTAAAGCTGGCCTTCCAACTGTTCTTGCTGGTTTCTCTGGTGGCAACACTAGTTTGAAATCTTCCCATAGATCATTTGGTATATGCCATATGATCGGCATGCTCTTTTTCTTTGATTTTCTCACAAATTTAGCTAGAGAGAACAGATCTAGATCTGTTTCGGTATAAACAATTAGGCTATGATGTTAATTTTCGGATAAGCTCTAAGTCTACAATAACTTTACTACTGGCATGTACTATATCAGCTAATGGACCTAGAAATTGTTATCCGATACCTGTTGGGAAGCAGATGTGATGAACTCAAAGAAGTTTTTGGTTCAAGGTGGTCGACTTCGAAGGATGTTTTCTCTATACAGCAATATCCGTGAAAAACCTTTAGGATCTGTTCTGATAAACAGTTCATCAAGTCTAGGAAAAAGTGCTCTACAGTACTGCATAAAAGGACATGAAGTTCATTCTCTGTTAAAATAAGAATTGGTTTTGGCCATGTTAAAATACCATTAGAAAAAAACTTCACATGTGAAGTTGTTTTTTGCCAGACTATTCACCTTCAATTTCGATAACTCTAATCAATTTGATTTAGAGGAAGAAGGTACAATGTAATATAAGAAACTCTTGTTTGCATACTTGGAAAAAGAGTTAATATGATCATTATCAAATGCACTAAAGATTAGTAAGCTGCAAGTACACGTGTGTACAGTGTAAACATGTTCCCCAAATATTCAATACTCTCAAATTAAGTGAGAAAAATGGATTTCAACACGATGTTTGTGTTACTTGTGCCCTTCTGGGCTGCTATGGCATTCATAAATGCCAAGGTTATGATCGAGATCAACAAAGAATGGGGTTCCACAGAAGAATCCGTTAAGATCCTACAGAATGAATGATCAGGGATTCCAAGCTACGTCATTTATGTTCCTACGTTTGTTCATCACCCTAGCTAAGGTAAAAAGCAGATCTGATAATCTGTTCAAATATGTAATTATTGCGGGATTAATCTTTTCTATACTTGATAGTTCAACGGTATTCCTTTCGGCTCTTCTGGCGATACCTCTTGCCAGATGTAGTAGTGAAGCATCTTTACTTCCTCCTGGAAGAATAAAATATTGTATAGCCCCAACTTCCTGATCATAATAATCTATAATATTCTCCAACCCCTTAACCATTGCGTCAGTAACTCTAGGAATTTTATTCGGGTTATCAGGATATGAAGGATCGGCCAAATCAGACCCTACTATGAATAGTTCGTTTTGTATTGTTTGAAGTAAATTCTTTACTTCATTCTCGCCAATAAAAGATATTACAACTCCTATGGAGCAATTCAATTCATCAATTTGGCCATATGCACTTATCCTTATGCTAGATTTTGAAACTCTCTTTCCCCCTATTAAGGAAGTGTAACCTCTATCTCCTCCCTTTGTGTATATCTTCACCATGAAATGATATCCTTACAACATTCTTAAATTAATGTGTTACAACCTATACTTGTAACGAAAGTAAAACGACCCAGCAAGAACGATTGTCACGAATCCAAATCCGCCAGTTGTATAGACAATCTTTGTGGCAAACGACTTATCTCCAGTATAATTCAATATATCCTCATTTATGAGACCAAATACTATCGATCCAGAAATTGTCAACAAGCATGCCCCTGTGATAAGTAGCACCTTGAGTGGAAGTATACTAGAAAAAGTATTCTTCATCATATGTACTCCATTGAAGCTCTCTCCATTAACATATTTGGAAAGGGTGCATTATATTTACTACACAAGTTACTTGTGTATCATGAACATTATAATCATAAAGCTTAAACATAGTAAATTTTGACAATCTTAATCAGAATATAAATGTGTTGAGTTAAACAAACATAAATCGATCTTATGCTTGATCAGATAGCAGTTATTATGGGTCCCTCGCTGTTATCTTTCTCATTTATGTTTGACTGTATAATATGTAATTTTGTAGTTCACTACCCTGTCCCATAAGATTAATTTCCTTCCTCGTATGATGAATTATCTGATCTCAAAGTTATGAATAATCTTACTCAAACAAATAACTTAAAATCAACTTCAGTGAAATACATAATATGAACGAGGGCAAATGTCTAGGACGTAATTCCAATTTTAATAACTATGAAGATCCATCAAACCTGATGGATTGTATACATTATGTTTCATCAAGGTGATATTTTTAATGGTAGATTTGCTAGGATTCTTTGAACTTGCTAATAAACTAAAATGGACAGATCGGCGAGGATGGGTGGTAAGGCTCAAGGTAGGGAAACCAGAATCGGTCGCGGACCATTCTTATTTAACTGCAATCATGTCCATGGTAATTGCAGACAAAAGAGGGTTGAATGGTAACAAAGCAATGAAAATTGCGCTACTTCACGATCTGGCAGAATCAATAACAGGTGACTATATCCCAGATGATCTATCGAAGAAGACTCGGGCTAAGAAGAACAAGGAAGAGGCCGCGATGAAAAGCCTTTTGAGCAAATTACCACCAAGGATTCGCTCAAATTATACCAAATTATGGCGAGAGTATAGGGCTATGACAAGTGAGGAATCGAAGCTCGTTAATCAATTAGATAAATTGGAGATGGCCCTTCAGGCAAATGACTATATGAAGAAGGGGTGCGATCATGAACTTCTTGAGCATTTCTTTCTTTCTGCAAAAGCTGGAATAAAAGATAAGGAATTGGTGGATATGCTGAACAGTTTAAAGGAAGGCAAAACATAGGATTCAACATGCAGTACTTTCAGGCACTGAAGATAGGACAAGTGAGGATCAAAGATGCTACTGCAAAACTTAAGAAGTATGCAGGAAATGCAATGCCTGCTATTGCTTTGAAGGAAAGCAAGAACAACATATGGGAACCCGTGGGTGAAGAAGACCTTGGTGGACTTGTCCTAGGGGAACATGGTTGTATAATTTGCCTGTGTGATAAAGAAGGTAATGCAAAGTCAATAGCATCATGGTTCAAGAAAGAAGATGCGGACAAGATCATAGCGAAGATGAAGGGCGATGGGATGGAAGAGTATATTGACAAGATAAAGATCCCAATATAGATTTTTAAGTAGAAGACATAGGTACGATACTTTGGCTGGTGATAAACTTTAGGAAAAATGAAAGGGAGATCGAGGTAAAGGGACATCTGATAGATTCCATGATACTTACGAGAATATTTGATAAAATCATGGACATGGATGGAGATTTTGAAGTTTTGAAATTTTCTATAGGGAAGAAGAAGGAAGCCCCGAGCTATGCTAAGTTGCTGATCAAGGGGAAGAGCAAAGAGCACCTGGAAGAACTGATCGAGGAAGTGTATCGTGAGGGGGCAGTCTCAGTATCAGTAGAGGATGTGAACCTAGAGGAAGCACCTAGGGATATGGTAATGCCTGACAACTTTTACAGCTCTACAAATAATCCAACTTTCATTCATCAAGGTAAATGGATCAAAGTTGAAAAAATGATGATGGATAAATGCATTGTTTACGATCCGGTTAAAAAGATTGCGTATTGCAAGCCCATTCGTGATGTGAGACAAGGAGATCTCATTACTGTTGGAGAAAAGGGTGTCATGGTTTCCCCTCCTGAGAGACCAAGGGAAGGCATAGATGTATTTCAGTTCATGAGCAGCAACAGTTCAAGCGAGAGGCCGACCCAACATATTGCAAGGAAAGTTGCAAACGACATCTACGATACGAAATCCAAGAAAGGGAAGATAGTGGTTGTGGGAGGTCCGGCGATTGTCCATACTGGAGCATCGGAATCGCTTGCAAGGCTGATTAGGATGGGTTATATCGATGTTCTTTTTGCTGGGAATGCATTGGCGGTCCACGATATAGAATATTCTTTGATGGGGACATCACTTGGTATGTATGTTAATGATGGAACGCTTGCAGTTAGAGGACATAGAAACCACATGCGAGCAGTCAACGAGGTCTTCAAAGCAGGTTCAATAAGTGATATGGTAAAAAAAGGTATTTTGAAACATGGTATAATGTATGAATGTATTAGAAATAGTGTACCATACGTCCTTGCAGCATCTTTGCGCGATGATGGTCCGATTCCGGATTGTATAGTAAATGTTGTGGAGGCACAGGAGAAGCATAGGGAATTACTAAAGGGTACAGATATGGTACTGATGCTCTGTACGATGCTCCACTCTATTGCTGTCGGGAATATGCTACATTCGAAAGTAAAGGTTGTTGCTGTTGACATTAGCCAACCGGTAGTTACGAAGCTTCTTGATAGGGGAACCTGGCAAGCATTAGGAATAGTATCAGATGTTGGTTCATTCCTACCTTTGGTGGTAAATCATCTCGAAACAATTTCATAACATCCCTCAATATTGGCCTATGCAGAATACACGACTCAGAAATTCCTAGTACTAGGACCTGTAACAATAAATCTTATCTGTTCTATTGCTTTAAAGGGTAGATTTGCTTCCTGATTTGTCATTTCAACAATGCGTACCTCAACACAATAAGTATCAAATTATAGGCGAAAATTCAAAGTTGGCGAAGAGCTTCTTAATAACAGAAATAAAGAGACCGCGCTAGCTAAAGAAATTCAAGTATTCGATAGCTAAGATAGGTATGATAAAAAGCTGGGAAAAGTCAAAAAAATACATATGAATTTCTAAAAAAAACAATTTTGCTAAGAATCGTAATGGCGGGGGTACTAGATACATCAGATTTCATGTATACTTGTTTCGTCAGAGATTCTGCACGGAATTGCTTGTATTTGTTTTATCCAAGACGGAGTACTTTCTAAAAATGATTTGCCAAAAAAAGAAATAACTGCCGTAAATTCAGTTCCTAGGAATTAATGAACTATTTTCTAATTGTACCCAAAATCCCAGAAGCAATTAAGAGCCTATCCTAAAATTCTAGCTGATAGTTAATGATTGGTAGAAATGATAACATTTAGAATGCAAGAATATTAGTTCAAACTGTCGGGTTTAGTTTTCTTACTATTGATTTTATTAGTATTGTAGATAGTAGATACTAGAAACAGTTGCATTAACGTGTTTATGACACTACCAATATATCGCTCTATACACTATTAGGCAGTTAGCAAATTCTACTAGCGCCTGATAATTTTCCTCTCTCTTCTCGAACCTTACTAATAACTTTCTGAACCTGTTATGCCAAGATGCGGTTCTTTCTACAACCCACCTTTGCTTTGTACAAATTCTTTTTCAATACTTCACCCTTACGACGAATGTGATCCACATATCCCCTTCTCCTAACTCCATACTCTATCTCAGGGAAATCGTATCCTATTCATGCATATGTTCTGTTTAATTTTAGGTCTATCAACAACAATGCTATCTATTGTAGGAAAGGCTGATTTCATATCGTGTTTATTTGCTCCAGTAATTACAGATGAGAGAGGTACTCCTCTTCTATCAACAAGCATGTGACGTTTGGTACCTAGCTTGCCTCTATCCGTTGGATTTGCTCCGGTCGTTTTCCCCCTAATGGGGCCTTCGGTACGCTATCCATGGATTGCCAGTCCCATCCTATACCCTTCAATTCATCATATATTTCCAGCAGCCTCTTCCATACCTTCTTGAATACTCCTATCCCAATCCATTCCTGAAATCTTGCATGGCAAGTTGAACCAGAACCAAATTCTTTCGGCACCTTCTTCCACTGGCATCCAGTTCTTAATACGTACAGTATTCCATTCAATACTTTTCTAAATGGCACAGCCGGCCTTCCAACTGTTCTTGCTGGTTTCTCTGGTGGCAACACTAGTTTGAACTCTACCCATAGATTGTCTGGTATATGCCATATGGTCGGCATGCTCTTTTTCTTTGATTTTCTCACAAATTTAGCTAGAGAGGACAGATCTAGATCTGTTTCGGTATAAACAATTAGGCTATGATGTTAATTTTAGGATAAGCTCTAAGTAGAAATACTTGCGAGCTTCTTCCTGATCAACTCTGTAGCAATTTTGGGATCCGCCCTGCCTTTAGTAGATTGTATCACCTTGCCTAGTAGAAAATTTATGGTTTTTTCATTCTTAAGAGCGTCCTGCACCGCGTTAGATTCCTTCTCAAACACATCATCCACTATCTCTGCAAGTGAACCCTCGTCGCTTATTCGTCTTACTCCAAGATTCTTCATTACTTCTGACGGCATATCTCCACTCTTAATTATTTGATGAAGGATTTGTTTTCCCGTATTTCTACTGATTGTGGAATTATCTACGAGTTTAGCAAGCTCAGCTACGTGTGCCGGTTTCACTTTCAGCGATCTTAAACCCACAACTTCATTAAAATATCCTTTGAGATCTGTAACAATCCAGTTGGCTATTTCTTTTGCATTGCCGTACAACTTCGCACTTTCTTCAAAAAAATCTGCTACTTCTTTATCATCAATCAAGATCTGCGCAGTTTGTTCCGATAAACTGAACTTTTTGATAAATCTCGATTTTCTTACGTCAGGTAGTTCTGGCATCTTTTTTGTTATAGAACTTAGCAACTTATTACCTAAACTTACTGCGGGAATATCTGCTTCTGGAAAATAACGGTAGTCTTGTTCCGCCTCCTTCGTTCTGGACTGTAAGGTTATTCGTCTCGTATCATCCCAGTGCCTAGTCTCAGCCTTTAATTCAAATCCCTTGTCACCCAAACTCTTCTGCCTTGATATTTCAAACAGCAATGCTTTCTCCACTTCCTTGAAGGACCCAACATTCTTGATTTCAACCTTCTGACCATCTTCTAGAGAAATATTAGCATCACACCTTACAGCGCCTTCTAACTTTGTGTTACACACTCCCAAATGTTCCAACACCGATACGAGTTTATTCAGAAATAGTCTCACAGCTTTAGGATCATCAAAGTCAGGCTCTGTAACTATTTCTATTAATGCTACTCCAGCCCTACTATAGTCCACCAATGTGTAGTGTGATGTCCCCATCCCACTTTCGTAGACTATTCTACCTGGATCCTCCTCTAACTGCATACGCCTAATCCTGACTTTTTGATGATCGAATTCTATACTTCCATTAGTTCCTATACTGCTTATCTGATAATTGTTATATTGTGTTATTTGGAAGTTTTTTGGAAGATCTGGATAGAAGTAGTTCTTTCTATAAAATGCCACTATATCAGGTATACGGCAGTTAAAGGCCAATGAGATCATCGATGCATACTCCAATGCTTTTTTATTCAAGGCTGGTAACGTACCAGGCAAGCCTAAACAAATAGGACAGATGTTACCGTTTGGTTGCTTGCCCCTATAATCAGATGAGCATGAACAGAAGAGTTTACTCTTCAAACCTGTGATTTGACAATGGATCTCGAGCCCTATCTTTGTCTTCATTTAATCACCTTCTTCACATCGGTAACCTCCTCGAGTGAATACGCAGCTCTTAATAGCAGTTCTTCATTCATGTCATTTCCCATTATCTGCAACCCAACTGGTAAACCATCCGTAAATGCATAAGGGACAGAAATTGATGGTATTCCTGCAAGATTGGCAGCCACGGTATCTAAATCTGCGATGTACATTTGAAACGGATCAATAGATTTTTCGCCTATCTTATACGGCAACAATGGCATAGTAGGTGCTATCAATAGATCATATGTCTTGAAAAATGCTGAAAATTCTTGCTTGATTAAGCTTCTAATCTTTTGGGCCTTCAAGTAATACCTTCCGTAATAACCTGATGACAAAACATATGTCCCTATAATTATCCTTCTCTTTACTTCCTCTCCAAAGTTGCTTCTCATCCCCATATAATATGAATTCCATTCGAAACCTTCTGGATCCATACTCGCGCCATAACGTATTCCATCATACCTTGCAAGATTGCTGCTTGCCTCTGCTGTTGCTAAAGTGTAATAAGAAGGTAAAGCGTAATGTAATGAATCGATGGAAACTTCTTCGAGAGTAGCTCCCAAACTCTCGAATTTACCTGCTGCTGAATAGATGCTTTTAGACACACGTTCGTCTATGCCATCAGAATTAATCATTTCTTTGACTAAACCGATCTTCAGACCTTTCACACCAAGCTTTATGGAGGCTGTGTAATCTTTTGCATCAACATCTAGGGTTGTATGATCCATGGAATCTCTACCCGCGATACTACTCAGCATCAATGCCACATCATGAACAGATCTACCCATAGGTCCAATCAGTTCCAAACTATTTGCAAATGAAACGAGTCCATATCTGCTAACAAGTCCATATGTAGGTTTTAATCCAACCGTGGAACAAAAGCTCGCAGGGCACCTTATTGAACCACCGGTGTCTGATCCAAGTGCAAGCGAAGCTTCTGTACTTGCCAAGGAAGCTGCGCTACCTCCGGAAGATCCTCCGGGAACCCTCTCGGTATCCCATGGATTCCTGGTTAACTGAAATCTGCTGAATTCAGTAGACGAGCCCATAGCAAATTCGTCAAGGTTTGTCTTTCCAAGTATGATCGCACCGTCATGCTCTAGCTTTTCTATAACTGTTGCATTGTAGGGCGGAACATAATCTTGAAGCATTTTTGACGCACATGTTGTTTTCATTCCTCTGGTGCATATGTTGTCCTTCACAGCTATTCCAATACCAGCAAGCCGTCCCAGCTTCTCTCCCCTCTTGACAGCACCATCAATCTGCTTTGCCTTTTCAATAGCCAATTCATTTACAGATAAATATGCATGTACTTTGCTTTCTATCTTTTTTGTACGCTCAAGTAGTTTTGTGATGTATTCTTCTACGTTTAAAGATCCGTCTTTGATCAGATCTACAATATCCGTTGCATTAAACTCTAAAGTATCTATCACTCAGATCATCTTCGGTGCTTTGACGAACCTCTCTTTACTATTTTTTACAACGCTTAATGTGTTGGCATCTGATTCTTTTAATATATCATCTCTTAAGCTTGCAAGTGATACACTTTGTTGAGATACTTCAATATCTTCAAGTGAAATTTTATCCAATAAATCAAAATAACCGACCATCTCTTCAACCTGTATTGTATATACTTCTAGTTCCTTATCGTCCAGTTCTATCCTTGCTAACCATGCTAGATGCTTCAATTCCTCTTTGTTTACCACAATACCACCTTACGGTCTTAGTCTGTCTATATCTCTAGGGTAAAGTGTAGTATCCCTTATATTTCCTACATTTGTGAAGGTCATTAGAAACCGCTCAAGGCCAAGACCAAAGCCAGCATGGGGTGGCATTCCATAATCAAAAACTCTAAGATGATAATCAAAAGCATCAGAATTTAAACCCTGCTTCTTCATGCGTGTCATCAGCTCCTCTCTCCTGTTTATTCTACTGCTACCTGATGATATTTCCAACTCACCATACATGAGATCGAATGATTCAGATAATTTCTCCTCACTAGCCTTAGGCTTTGCATAAAATGGCTTTGATGATGATGGCCAATCAGTAATGAAGTAATACCCTTGAACTATGGATCCAAGTTTTTTTAGATTATCAGTAGAAAAGTCATCTCCCCACTCTATCCTCTCACCTTCCTTCCTCAATAGCTCAACAAGTTCACTGTAATTATATCTTAAAATTGGCAGTTTGGGCTTTTCTATCTTACTTTCTAGAACATTTAACTCTGTAGCATTCACTCTCGTAATGTATTCTATAACGTAGGAAATTATTCTTTCTAGTAGGTGTATAACATCATTGTAATCTGCAAAGGCTACTTCTGTGTCTATCGATATTGATTCTGATAGATGTCGCATGGTTCGAGATGGTTCTGCTCTAAATATCGGCCCTATTTCAAAAACACGTTCAAATGCCATCGTCAGCTCCTCCTTGTACAATTGGGGGCTCTGTGCAAGAAAAGCCTCTCTATCATAGTAAAATATCGGGAAGAGCGCGGCACCTCCTTCTGTTGCGGTAGCTATCATCTTTGGTGTATTAACTTCAATAAATCCCTCCTTGTTAAGAAATTCCCGTACAGCATTTAGAGTGCTGTGCCTAAGCTTAAAAACTGACTGCAAAACTTTTCTACGAAGATCAACAGCTCTAAGATCCAACCTTGTATCTATATTGCTCATAGTTCTACTATACACCTGAAAGGGAGGCAACTTTGTTGCTATCGCAAAAATCTTTATCTCTTCAGGAATAATTTCTGCCCCCATGGGTGCATTCTGTATGCTTCTTACCCTACCCTTCACCCCTATACTTGAATGTTCTTTCACTTTTCTGATGTTGTCAAAAAGTCCCTTACCACACTCATCGAGCTTAGCAGTTACTTGCATCTCTCCATTTTTATCAGTAAGAATGATAAATACTATGTTCCCATGATCACGAATACTAGCAACCCAACCCATAACAAGAACCTTATTTTCGTTTAAATCAGGATTTATCTCTGATGAATAGTGTGTTCTTCTCCAATCGCCAAGCTCTCTCTCACTCAACACAACAAAACCTCTGAACTAGCAATTTAACTCTTTACGTAAAGCATTGAATGTTTCTTCTACTTTCTCTTTGGGAACAGAACCTGTTGCAAAATTGACTTTCCCTCCTCCCTTGCCTCCGAATTTACCAAGACAATTTTTCAGTATTCCAACGCAGTCCACTTGTAATTTCTCATTACATCCCAGTATGATCCTTCCGCTGCTATTAACATTTACAAATAATACTATAGTATTATTTTGTTTTATAATCTCTCCAACCTTTTCCATTATAACTGAATCGTCAAGCATTTCCGTGATTATGCCATAAATGACCTTACCATTTTTATTTGTAGGTTTCAAGGACCCTATAAAATTCTCTGTAAGAATAACCATTCTCTGTTTGTACATCTCTAGCTGGTTTCTCATATTCTTAGCCGTGGCTTCCAATGTTGTAATACTGGCACCAAGCTCCCTTGCAACACTTAGACACTTCATACTCAGATCCAAGGCTGATTTTCTTGCCTCTTTTCCTGTAAGAAATTCTACTTCGTACTGATCGCCTTGTTTAGATATCCTCGTAATAAGAAAGAATTCACATTCACTTGTTTTCTCTGCATGCTCCCTTGCACAAGCTGACGAATCATGATTCTCAACCTCTATTACTCTAACCTCTCCAGATATGCGTTCCTCATAAGCACGCATATTTGGAAATGCTTGACGAGCTTCTTTTATCGATGGGAACACTTGTTCCTTCACCTTTCTCCCTTCTTCTATTATGCTATTTGTCTTAACTTCGGCCTCATAGATTATGTCTAATGTAAGTTCCGGACTCTTCAGATATACTTTGTTGATTATGTCTCGATGTTCGACTTTCCTTACGGTTATACCACCAATCAGGTGTTGCAAACTTCCCATAAAGATATGCTCTGCAGTGTGTGCCATTTTAGAATGCATTATTTACCACAATGAATTACTTCTTATTAATTTAACACAATACAATGATTTTCTAAAATGATAGAGGAAATTATGGTGTGAAATGGGAGAAGTTTCAATTATGTTCCATGCTAAGATTTCAACTGTTAAGTTTTTAATCACCCCTCCTGTAGTTAATGTAATGAATGCCATATCGACACTGGGTTCCCATTGTGCATTGCAGGTATTGAAGGGAGCTAAAGATGAGGGATTAAAAACATTACTAGTTTGTGAAAAAAGAAGAGAAGAACTGTACAGGCGTTTTAGATTCATCGATGAAGTTATTATTGTAGATAAATTTCAAGAGATACTTGATCAAAAAGTTCTTAATATTCTGAGAGAAAATAATGCAATTCTTGTACCACATGGCACATTGATTTCTAGCATGAATAGCAACCAAATCGAGAGTCTAAATGTTCCTTTTTTTGGTAACAGATGGATACTGCGCTGGGAGGCTGATAGAAAATTAAAGGAACAATTAATCATTGAATCCAAGTTGGAAACGCCAAGTAGTGTTAGGAGCCCGGCTGATATCAATGGATTGGTTATCGTGAAATTACATGGCGCAGCTGGAGGCAGGGGGTATTTCCTCGCATGGGATAATAAGAGTTTCATAGAGGGTGCTGATAATCTTAAAAAAGAGGGACTGATAAAGACTCAGAACGAATTATACATACAAGAATATGTATTTGGAGTCCCTGTATATCTACAGTATTTCTATTCTCCATTAAGCGAGGAAATTGAGTTTATGGGTATTGATCGGAGATACGAATCTGATATTGATGGATTAGGAAGAATTTCAAGCAAACACCAGCAGCAGGTCGACATAAACCCTTCGTTCACAGTTGTAGGCAATATACCAATAGTCTTGAGAGAATCCTTGCTGGATGAAGTGTTTAAGATGGGTGAAAGGTTTGTAGAAGCGTCAAAGAAACTAGTCAAACCGGGTATGGTTGGACCATTCTGCATTGAAGGTGTCTATGATAAAGAGGGCAAGTTCGTAACATTTGAATTTTCTGCGAGAATAGTTGCTGGCACAAATCTTTATGTCGATGGTTCTCCTTACACATCATTGCATTATGATGAACCGATGAGCACAGGTAGAAGACTTGCAAGAGAAGTCAAGATTGCAAATAATAGTGATTCGCTTGAAAAGATTGTTACTTAATCCTGGGGATTTATCAGATGAATAATCAAATCTAGATAGAAATACATTCTATTTTACAAATAATACATATTATTATTTTCAGGAATATTTACCATGTTAGGTTCCATTGCGCTATATTCATACATAGACCACAGAATATTTGTCATCTCTAAACACTGTTGGGGAGTTAGTACTAAACGTCGCTATTTTAACAAATACTCCAATTGTAAGGGTACTCATTTACAATGGCTTTGTCCTTCTTCAGGGTAAAGCTTGATCTAGTTATTTCTTCTCCGCACAATAACTTATATCTATCAATTAAAACTTATCATAAACAGATGATTCTATGTCCAGTGTCATGAAAACATCTTTTGTGTAAACATAAATCCCCTTCCCATTGACACACGAACCAGGACTCATTATTTCCTAGCTCTGGACTTTTTCTACAGGATGATAGTACACAAACAATCCTTACGATTCTCAAGAATTGACTGAATGATAAGCCGTCATATCAAATATGGAACAGTAAACATGGTTATACAACTTGTAGAAAAACTTTTCAAATTGTTGATCTGTTGATTACCTCAGAATAATATTTACATATACAACATAAATTTGCTCGTGCAAGAGTAGAATCATAATGAGTATATTCTAAATGGAATCAATCCAGATGTTCCCTTTGGGTAGGAACCTCTAAAAAAATCCTATTCATTTCTATCATTTGCTGGTGGTTAAATTCCCTAGAACCCATCGGCGCCGCTAGAATCGTTTTCAGCGGAAGCATCTTTATCCTTTCTTGATATAACTTCATTCTCTTCTCTTGTCGTAGATGCAGGTACGAGTGTGGCTTTAGTTTCCCCCTTTGCTTCCTTTACTGCGACTTCTAGGGTATCTTTTGTACCGTCCTTCGATTCTCCAAACCATAGTGTACGATGCGGGAATGGTATCTCAATCCCAGCATTATCAAGTAAATCTTTGAGCTGCCCCATTATTTCAATCCTTACTGGGAACCATTCTTGAGAAACAGTCCATACCTTGATAATTATATTTACGCTAGAATCAGCAAGCTCCCACACTACAATTTGTGGGGCCGGTTCAGCAAATATTTTGGGATTTCTGGATGCCATATCCGTAATTAACTGTATCGCCGCCGAGGCATCTTCCTTGTATGCAATACCAACAGTAACTTCAACACGCCTCGCTATATGTCCAGTAAAGTTTCTTAACTGCGAGGTAAAGATCTTTTCGTTTGGTATTCTGATTAAAACACCATCCCATCTCCTTATCCTGGTAGAAAAAGCAGTTATTTCCTTCATAATACCCGAAACACCCATGTCAACGACTTCAACAGGGTCTCCTATCTTCACTGCTCTGTCAAGCTGCAAGAATATACCAGAAATTAAGTTTGCTACTATTGATTGTGTTGCAAAACCAATTACAATTCCTATAATGCCTCCAGCAAGTAAGACGCCTGTGAAATCAACTCCTAGGTTACCAATTGCGGAAAAAACTGTCACAGCAATTATACCCCAATAAAGTATTCTCTTAATGAGAATCTCTGTCGGATCAGGAATGTATTTACCCAAAAGCCGAGTTATTGTAAACTTAACAATAGTCGCAACGGATATACCAATCGCGATAATCAGTATAGTTACAACGAGGGTTAGAATCTCAATTTCTGTTCCCAAAATATTTATTGTTGGGGGGAAAAGTTCCGCCAATTTAGAACCCCCACTCCATTACGTACTTTCCATCAAATTTTTGTTTTAAATTAGTTTTTTTCCCCACCCATTCTCCATCTGTAACATTAATACTCAGGACAGCCTGCAACAGGTTTCCCTCTATAACCGCCTCTATATCTCTGTAATAGGCCTCATTGTTTCGGTAGTAAAAATCAGCCCCCTCTACTGGAAACACTATCCGATTTATTGTGCTAATTTTATTTGTATAATTATGAAAATGCGTGCGCACCACAGCTTCACTAAATGCAGCAACTTTTGGTATTTCAGAATTGATCCTTGTTTCGAAATACCTGCATACAATACCAGCTTCAGGAATACCATATAACGCGTACTTGGGCTGACCTACAGAAAATGCATCTATAATCTGAACGTCATCTTCGTTAGTACGAACTACCCCCATCTCTACAGGCATAGTAAGATAAGCATCAACATGGGATTTTGTATCGATTACAAGTGGTGTTGTTAATTTCAACATGATATGACTTCCATATTTGGCTGGAATATTAAGTGGGGCGATCGGAAATATACCTAGAACAAGGCGTCTGTCAGAGGCGATGACCTTTTCCACCACTAAATTTCCATTTTGAAAACGTTGATAACCATATTTGTTGTGATCTATTCTGAACATGACAAGATTAATGGAGCCGAATTGCTTTCCTATTTTTTGTTCTACGGTATACTCTCCATACTGATCGAACTCTTTTATTTCCCCCTCCGTTACATTATCACTTGACATTAAATGGATAACAGCTAGCTTTAAGCCTTATAATTGTTCTTTTGTTTAACAATATTTTCCTCATAATTCGCATAAATATTAAGATTGATATTCATTAACTCGGAAATTTAGGTAGAACTTATGTAAGATTTGGTTTGTTCATTAAAAGTTCATACGTTTTACTATGTTAGTTTCCCAAAGGTCTCTGACAAAACTTATAGATATGACAGGTAGATTAAGACATGTAAAGTTAATTAAATTCCTCTTCTATATTACGTATGCATTTAGTATATCAGCAATATTAATTTGTGATTTTTTACAACCATTTTACCATAAACTCTTAGATTTGGAATTATTATCCTCAGACAACATTCTCCCAATCTCAATCCATAAAGAGGTGGATAAAAAATTAATACTACGCCTAGGAATCAATTCATTGAGGGAATTGTTAGGCACATATCTTGTAATTCGTAATTTGCTTTAGAAAATTAAGTGAACAGTATTTAAATTATTATTAAATTGCTATATACTACTGCTGTAGTAATATTGTTTATGCCAGCTGCTTATGTACTGATAAATTGTGACCTTGGTTCTGAAGAAGACATAATTAAGGAGATCAAAGCCCTTGATAGCGTAAAGGATGTGCAGGGCACCTATGGCGTCTATGATATAGTTGCAAGGGTGGAGTCAGATCAAATGGATTCATTGAAGGATACTATAACTTGGAAAATCAGAAGAATGTCTAAGGTACGATCCACTGTTACGCTAATAGTAATTCAGGGACAAGGAAGTCAGTAACCCAAGTAATGCAATGAAACCCCTATCTTTTTGTTTTACGAAGATATTACTGCTCTCCCTATTATCCTTCCTTGCCTTAGCTGATTCAAGGCATCGTTTGCTTCATCAAGTTTAAACTTCTTAGACACGATGGATTTTACAGCATTTTTTTTGGCGAGTGAAACCAATTCCACCAAATCACCTAGGTTACCAGTGTATGATCCTAAAATCTTGAAAGCCCGTAATGGCATCAGCGCAAGATTAAGTTCCACAGAACCGCCAAACAATCCTACGAGGATGAGTCTTCCGCGCTTACGTAGCATATTGATATCAATCTGAACCGTTTTTGATGCATTTACAAAATCAATGATAATATCCACACCTAGGCCGTTTGTTAGATCCTTTATCTCCTTAACAGGATCCGTTGTCTTGGAATTAATGACGTAATCAGCACCAAGTTTCTTTGCTTCAGCCAGTCTTTTATCATCTAGGTCAAGCACAGTTACGGTGGTATTGGTCAATGCCTTAGCGATCTGTGTACCCATTAAGCCTAGTCCACCCGCACCTACAATTACCAGTGATTCAGCGGGCCTGGCCTGAGCATTCTTTACTGCAGTATATGCAGTAAGACCTGAACATGCTAGGGATGCAACACCAGCTGGATCCTGACCATCAATATTGACAAGATACTTGTAATGTGGCACAAGAACATATTCTGCGTAACCTCCGTCTTGATAGATACCAATAGATCTTGGTTTGTCACAGAGATTTTCTTCCCCAATCCTACAAGCCGGACATATACCATCTCCTATCCACGGATAAACTAGAATCTTATCACCAATATTAACACCTTCAACATCTTCACCCAAACTTTCGACAATCCCTGCCACTTCATGTCCTGGAGTCAAGGGAAACTTTACCCCACGGTCTTCAACTTTCATGAATATGCCTTCAGGACCAGCATAACCACCTTCCCAAAGATGTAGATCGCTATGACAAACTCCTACTGAATCCATTTTAACAAGAACTTGAGTGCTCCGGGGCTTAGGAGTATTAATATCTTCAATAGATAATGATTCCTTGGGCCTTATTATCCTAGCAGCTTTCATATAATGTTATAGGATACTGCAATTTATTATATTTTGTCGACAAGACATTTCTTATCCGTAGTGAAATCCTATTTTTTAAAGTCATAATTACTATTCTTGTAGCAAGCATTGCTATAGATTTGATTAGTCCTCTAATGAAAGCTCCCAAACTTTTCCACCTAAGGCAATAGCCTTTCAAGCAAGCCCAATTGCTTCAACTATTATCGGTATAAAAGATAGAATGTACGAAAGTAAAATATATTTCCGTCAGATGTATGACCTCCAGAACCAGGTCCGGTCATACATAAATGTATATTTCTTACCCAAATGCTGATTTGCATTGTTCAAATCCTCATATTGGGTAGATATGAAATGCAAGCCAACCCCTATCCACGGGTATAAAACATAAAAAAATCTGAGAAACAGTGAAATACAAAGTTGACTATGAAGATTAAGATAATAGAGCTGTTTATTGATATATTTGAAGGTTGAGATATTTGTAAATGAATGAAGAGGAGGGATTGAAGCCTCTACAATCACAAGAAACCATCTCAAAGCCTCCACTAAATATCCTCTTCAATCCTAACCTAGTCGCCAAGAAAAATATTTGGGATATAGACATAACATCGTTACTTGAAAAGCTAGTTGCAATTCTTGATACCTCTGAAGATAGGGATCTGAGGCTTTGTGGGCTTGCTGCCTTATCTTCTGCCATAATCCTCAGGTTGAAGGTAGAAAGCATCTTTGCATTAGAAAAAATAGCAATGCAACGAAAAACTCTTGCTGATAGAAGTATGGTTGAAAACATCAAAGTTTTGGACATGCCGTACAGATATGAGGCCACATATCCCGTTTCATTGGAAGACTTGTTGGGAGTCCTAGAAAATATGATGGCGCAAATAGCCAATCCAAGGCATAAGAAAGAGCTGGAAATAGAACCTATTGAAAGTCATGAACTTGACAAGTATCTCATATCGTTCGATGAGCTACTGGAAAAATATAAGGGTGCGATTTTTGAAAAGCTGCTAGAAAACAAAATATTGATGTTCAATGAGTTCATTATGACCATGGAGCCTATTGAGGTAGCACGATACTTTATAGGAATGCTATACCTCGCCATGCATGAGAAGATAGATCTGGAGCAGACCGAGGACGACATAAGATTGGTTCTCAAATCCTAATTTGTAAAATTTTACAATTGGATCAACTGGAGGTAAAGGGATCTTTTAAATGGTCTATAGGCTAAATTTGAACAAATGGTTAATAGAGATATTGAGATGCTTGCACGTATAGAAGCTGCTCTTTATGCTGCTGGGAGACCCTTGAGTGTGGAAGAAATTCAGAAGGCTGCTGGTACGGACTCTTTAAATAAAGCTGTTAAAATGGCCAAAGAACTTGGTGAAATGATAAATTCACATCTACACGCCCTCGAACTTATCCAGTTACAAGATGGTTCGTTTGCCCTGCAGTTAAAATTGCGATATAACTCTGTTGTACGAAAATTTGCTTCAAGGCCGTTCCTCTCTCATGCTACCCTCAAAACCCTCTCCTGTCTTGTTTACATGCAGCCTGTGACTTCAAAACAAATGGTAGAAATACGTGGGAGTCAGGTATATGGGCATCTTAAATTATTGATTCAATCAGGTTTTCTTACTTATCAGAAATTAGGACGCTTGAAAATTTACCAAACTACAAAAAAGTTCCAGGATTACTTCGGAATGGATGGAGATCTTGACAGCCTTAAGAAAAAAATGGTAAAGAAGCGAGAGAAGGACAAGGATCCTCTAATTGAACAGTCAATCTTAGAAAATTCCATCCCATCTTCACACTAACTATATACACCTTGTATTTGGGTAAAATTATATACCATAAGTAATGGGTTTCCTATATTTCTTATTAAATACCCTGAAAAAGTTCTTGAAAAATGTCAAGGCAAAGGTTTTTTTTTGAGAACCCTAGGTCTGGAATATGGTATTTAGAGACCCGATCATTAATATATTTATTTTCTTCATTTCATACCATTTCTAATCTTATTCACAAATCGAAATGCAAATAAAGCCCTACCACAGATGTATGGGTGTATGAGTAGCAAGAAACCGCATTTGAATATTATAATAACAGGTCATGCTGATCATGGTAAATCAACATTGGTTGGACACTTGTTGTTCTCTACTGGTGCTATTGATCAAAGAACAATCAATGAGTATGCAAAAGAATCCGAAAAGACGGGTAAAGGAGATACTTTCAAGTTTGCTTGGGTTCTTGACAAACTTAAGGATGAGCGTGAGAGGGGTATAACAATAGACCTCGCATTTCAGAAGTTCGAGACTAAAAAATTCTTCTTTACACTCATTGATGCTCCCGGACATAGGGACTTTGTAAAGAACATGATAACCGGGGCATCTGAAGCTGATTGTGCTGTTCTTGTTATATCTGGAAAAAAGGGTGAAACGGAGGTGTCTGTCGATCCTGGAGGGCAGGGAAGAGAACATGCATTTCTATTGAGAACCCTTGGTGTAACCCAGCTTATTGTTTGTATAAACAAGATGGACGACCAGATAGTGAATTATTCAAAGGATAGATTTGAGGAAGTAAAGGCGGTTGTCGAGCACTTGCTTAAAGGTGTAGGATACAAAACCGATAAAATGAGAATCATTCCAGTTTCAGGATGGAAGGGCGATCATCTAGATAAAAAATCAGAAAATATGACTTGGTATGAGGGTCCAACTCTTCTTCAGGCATTAGATGAATTTGTAGAACCTGAAAAACCTATTCACAAACCACTTAGAATTCCTATACAAGATGTTTATTCGATTACTGGTGTAGGTACTGTACCAGTAGGAAGAATAGAGACAGGGAGTATGAAACCGGCTGATAAGATTATTGTGATGCCAGAAGGAGCTGCTGGAGAAATAAAATCCATTGAAACTCATCATTCAGAAATAGCTGAGGCGTTTGCAGGAGACAATATTGGATTTAACCTTCGAGGCATAGACAAGAAGGCTATTAAACGCGGTGATGTTGTTGGACCTGTAAGTAGCCCTCCAACAGCCGCAAAGGAGTTCAAAGCTCAGATAATTGTAATTTTTCATCCCACAGCCTTGGCACCAGGGTATACACCAGTTCTTCATGCACACACTTCTCAAGTAGCTGCAACAATTACTGAATTTTTGGCAAAGATAGACCCCAGAAGTGGACAAACTGTTGAAGAAAATCCAAAGTTCCTAAAGAGTGGAGATTCCGCTATAGTGAAGATAAGACCAGTTAGACCAATGTGCATTGAAACATTCAAGGAGTATCCTGAGCTAGGAAGGTTTGCCTTGAGAGATATGGGTACAACAATAGCCGCGGGGATAGTGCAGGAAGTAACAGAGAAGTTTACAGCAGAAAAGGTAACTGGTAAGTCTTGACGTGAATACTAATGACACAGCATGCACGAATAAAACTGACCAGTACTAATTTGCCTAAACTACAGGATGTATGCACAGAGATAAGGACTATAGGTGATAAGGCTGGTGTAAAGGTTAAAGGACCTTTACCTCTTCCTACAAAGAAATTGAAGGTGGTTACAAGAAAGGCACCGGCTGGACAGGGTACCAACACTTACGACAGATGGGAAATGCGTGTCCATAGAAGGGTTATTGATCTTGGAGCTGATGATCGGGCTATGAGACAGCTGATGAGGTTAAAGATACCTGATGATGTTTACATCGAAGTATCTTTAACTCAATAAAATAATTTTTTATTGACTTACGCTTAAATGAGGGCTATTCATGATATCCCTATGGAAAACGAAAACACCCCATTGCAAAACGTTTTTTACGAATGCATGAGATGTAGTACAGAAACAAGTGTAGAAGAGTTAAACAGGCTGCCAGAATTAAAATGCATTTGTGGTTTTCGGGTTTTCAAGAAGACCCGACCGCCCTTTGTAAAGCAAATTAAAGCTATCTAACATCTTTTTCTTTACAAAAGTTTATTAAATCATTTCTAGGATTCTCGGCCATGCTTAATTTATTCAAGAAGAATGATGGTGCTCCACATAAGGTAAAATGTGATATATGTGGCATGGAGTTTGTGGAAAAAAGTAGATTTATGAAGCACAAAGAAAAAGCGCATCCGAAAGGTCGGTAAAGATTTTTTGTAGAGTACTATCTTCTGGTGTTTGTAGTACCAAGAAGATTCATTCATATCTGAGGCTTGCGCTTAAATGAATTATAATATTATTTTGAAATTGGTTCTTTATCTTCCCAACATGTGCTGCAATGCCCTCAGAGGTATTTCTGTCTAATTGTAGTATACCATCCTTCTCAATAATAAGAAAAAATAATCTAGCAATTTTTAACTATAAGATCTCTAAAATGTTGGTTAAGGATAAATATTTACGGCAAATGTTCAGCAAGCGATTAAACTCTAAAGCAAGAGTAGGAGCTGTTCGGATCTCTACCTTTGTATCTCCTAACAAACTTCCTGATAGCAAGACATTTAACCCTTATTCTGGAAAGTGGATTTGTGAAGATTACATTATCAGCTATAAAAGCTGATATTGGTGGAATAGGAGGTCATACAAAGCCAAGCGATGAAGTTCTAAGGGCTGTAGAGGATGTTGTTAGTAGTTCTGAATTTGAACTATTGCTTGATTACTATATAGGATATTCTGGGGATGATATACATATAATTATGTCTCACCAGCAGGGGGTCCAAAATAATAAGATACATAAAATTGCATGGGATTCATTCAAAGAAGGAACGGAAGTTGCAAGGGAACAGGGATTATATGGTGCTGGTCAGGATCTTTTGAAAGACTCTTTTTCTGGCAATGTCAAGGGGATGGGACCAGGTGTTGCAGAATTCAAGTTTGAAGAAAGACAGAACGAGGCATTCGTTGTTTTTGCAGCAGACAAGACCGAGCCAGGTGCTTTCAACTTTCCATTTTATAGAATGTTTGTTGACAGCAGGAGTAACACAGGACTTATAATTAATCCGGATCTTGCTGAAGGTGTTATAATCTGTGTCATGGATGTACAGAGAGGAAGAATAGCTAAATTGCGTTTATGGGAGGATAAACCGGAGTTAGAAGCGGCTCTTATGTATCCTGGAAGATATGTTATAGAATCTGTTATAAGCAAGAAAGGAGAACCAATTGTCACTTCTTCCACTGACCGCTTGCATAATATTGCTGGGACTTATGTCGGAAAGGATGATCCAATAGCGATCGTGAGAGTCCAAAAATCATTCCCAGCAACAGAGGAGGCATGTAGCGCTTTTAACAATCCTCATTTTGTGGCTGGTAATACAAGAGGTAGTCATCATCTACCGTTGATGCCAGTCAGGATGAATACACCTGCAAGCGTCAATTATGCTATACCGATGGTGATCGGACTTGTGTTCAGTATACATAATGGGAAGTTCACTGGACCATGTGATAGCTTCGATACCCCTGACTGGGATTATGTCAGAAATATTGCGTCTCAGAGAGCATCTGATATGCGAAACCAAGGATTTATACACCCAGCAACTGTTGTCCCTGAAGAACTTGAATATAACAAGGGATATGAAGCAAGGATGAAGAAATTAGAAGAAAAGTTTAATAGCAAAAAGAAAAGAAGTTAATAATTCGAACAATGGTAAAGCAAAAATTACTCATTGTTAATTTAAAAAACTATTCTGAGGTTGCTGGTAGGTATAGCATAAAATTAGCAATGGCGGCAGAGCGTGTAGTTCCTCCTCCAAGGGTGAAGATTGTAGTTGCACCTTCTGCTGGGTCCCTAGCCTATGTGGCAAATGCTGTAAGTATATCAGTATTTGCTCAGCACCTCGATCATTCCCAAATTGGGAGTACCACTGGTTTTATTGTGCCCGAAATAGCTAAATCATATGGTGTTAGTGGTTCACTGATTAATCATAGTGAACATAGAATATCACTTTCAACAATTAGCCACCTCGTAGAAAGATTGCGTAACTTGAAGATGATCTCTGTGGTGTGCGCCAGAACTCCTAGAGAAGTAATGAAACTTGCTACATTCGCTCCTGATTACATCGCCATTGAACCCCCGGAGCTTATTGGCAGCGGAATTGCGGTTTCAAAGGCCAAGCCAAGTGTCATTACCCGTTCAGTAGATGCTGTAAATAGGGTTAATCCTGACGTAAGTGTCATTTGTGGCGCAGGTATAGTTAGTGCAGAGGATGTGTCTGCTGCGATAAATCTTGGTTCTAAAGGTATCTTGGTTGCAAGTAGTGTAGTCAAAGCAAGGAACTGGGGGGTAAAGATAAGAGAGCTAGCGAGCTTGATGTAGTTATGTTCTATAAACACGTTCTTGAATTTGATTCTATCTGTCAGATCCAGATCCTTTGGAAGGAAGATGTATGGCTAGACTATTAACATCTTTTAAAGCGTCCACAAAAGATTCTGGAAGTGTGGGATGAGGGTGTATGGTATCAAATACGTCTTCAAGGCTTAGTTGCATATTAATTGCAAGTGCTGCTTCACTTATCATTTCTCCTGCATGTGGTGCAATTATAAAAGTACCAACAAGTTTTCCATTCTTCTCAAATACCTTAATATGCCCTCTTGTATTCCCCAAGCAGTTTGCCTTTGCACTTGCTGTAAGAGGAAATTTTCCAGTTCTTCCTTCCAACTCTCCTACAAACGCAACTTCAGGATAGGTGAATATGCATATAGGAATAGATCTGTAGTTGATCTTGCTCTTCGTTCCCATAATATTTTGAGCCGCTATCTCGCCTTGCCTTGAAGCGACATGAGCAAGTTCATACATTCCACTTACATCACCAATTGCAAATACGTTGTGAACACTGGTTTGCATTTCTTCATCAACAAGAATGCCTTTTTGGTTGAATTTTACACCAATGTTATTTAATTCATCTTCATTTATGTTCGGTCTTCTCCCTATACAAAAAAGTATCTTTTCCACTTTCAATTTTTCTCCATTAACCAAAGCTATGTCACCAGTAATTTTTTCTACCCTTGATCTTGTCATTACATTGATACCATCAAGTCTCATGTATTTCTCAATTGTATTTCCGATCTCTTCAATCTGTAAAGGCATTAGATGGTTTTCGACCTCTACCAGTGTGACTTCGCATCCTAGTGCGTTTAAAACAGAAGCAAATTCACAACCACTATAACCACCTCCAACAATAATAATTGACTTGGGAAGCTCTTCTAATTCTAGAATAGTGTTAGTTGATAAGAAATTATCTCTGAATTCATAACCTGGCAAGCAAATGGGATAACTGCCTGTAGCAATAACAATATGTTTTGTTTCTATAGTTTTTTCTTTGACAACCACTTTATTTTTTGAAATTATCTGCGCCTCGCCTTCTATGAGATCTATGTCATTACTTTGTATGAGAAGTTTTATTCCAGAAGCAAGTTTGGCAACAGTTGCCTCCATTCTTGACTTTACGAGTTTATAATCGAGCTCAATTTGTGCGTTTATTCCATTCTTTTTAGCCGCTATTGCACCCCTAACAATATCCCCCAAAGAGTGAAGGAACTTAGTAGGAATACATCCCAGTTGCGTGCAAGTTCCGCCTAGTCCATTCCTTTCAATTAGGCAAATATTCCCACCAAGTTGAGCGGCTCGAATAGCACAAGCATAACCTCCTGGACCTGCTCCTATCACAACGACATCATACATATCGTGGAATTTAAGGTGTGCTTAGCAATAAATCTTAATGAATCATCTTTTCCAATTCCATTGAATAGTAGCATATTTCTTTTTAGCTAACGTTTTTACACTTTCTTCTTCTTCCATAGTAAGCCTATCAATAACAAGTTTAGCACCAAATTTTTCACTAAAGCTTGCTTTCAGAGCAAGAGCCACTTCTTCGAATGTCTTATTCAACGGCATTACCCTCTCCATTACGTTAGTGATCATCTTATCCCTGATCTTTTCTGAAGACACTTTCAATGTAGAAAACATTTTCTCAATATTGACATCCAACAAAATCGTTCCATGTTGCAATAGAGTCCCTTTCTTCCTAGTTTGAGCATTTCCAGAGACTTTCTTACCATTGGCAACTATATCGTTCAAAGGAGCAAATTTAGCCTCTAACCCAAGTTTATTAAGGCATATAACTATGGCTACACAAATCATCCTGTAAGATTCCATGATATTCTGTGGGTATTTTCTTGTGATAAAGGAGTAAGTCAATTCAGAATCATGAAAGACAGCTCCACCTCCTGTTATTCTTCTAACCACATCGATACCCATATAGTTGCACTTTTGCAAGTCTACCTCATCGTTAATGCTTTGGAAATATCCAATTGATATAGCTGGAGGTTTCCACCCATATAGCCTTAAAACCGGTACATCGGTCACACCATTCATCAATACTTCATCGAGTGCCATATTCCAGTATGCTTTATTGTAGCCTGTCTCCAAAACTCTGATTTCACTAAACTCGAATCTCATTCAATTCATCTTAAACATCCGAGAATAGCTTCGGTCAAAGATTTAGTATCAAAACCAAATGCTTCTGAATTATTCATGCAGTTTTCGATCTTTTGTACTATGGCATTTCTTTCTAATCTAGTACTGATTAGATTCGTTTCAAGTCTATCCAAACTTTCCTCTGGATAAAGGAAAAAATCTCCTGTAATCTTTATCGAGTGAATGATGTTGTTTAACTCGTCATACTCAAGAGAAATCTTGATTAGTTTTTCTGACTTGTATACGTAACTTGCCTTTTTCATTATTAATCAGTTTTTAGATTTTGCGGTCTGTGCATTTTTATTAGTTGCTTGTGTAGATGCAATCCATCTTAGATTTGGCCTTCTGGCAGCAGTGACCTCATCCAACCTACCAACGAGTGTCGTATGTGGAGCTTCTTTGACAACATTAGGACTTGTTATCATCTCATCAGCTATACTTCTTAACGCTTCTGCAAATCTATCCAAAGTTTCTTTACTCTCAGTTTCTGTAGGTTCGATCATCAAAGCTTCATGAACAATTAATGGGAAGTAAACTGTTGGTGGATGAAATCCATAATCTAATAGTCTCTTAGCAATGTTCGAAGCACTCTTTTCCCCGAAATTCCTTGATGACAAGACAAATTCATGAGCACATTTTCGATCATAAGGGAGTTCATAGATATCCTTCAGCTGACTAAGGAGATAATTAGCATTCAATACAGCATACTCTGATACCTTTCTAATATTTGCGCCCCATGCCTTGATATAAGAATAAGCTCTAACAAGCATACCAAAGTTTCCATAAAAGGTTCTAACCCTCCCTACAGATTTTCTTTTGGTATAATCTAAATGGTATCTATTACTTTCTTTGATTACCCTCGGTATCGGCAAATAATCTGCCAAAAATGACTTTACCCCTAGCGTTCCAGCCCCGGGACCACCTCCGCCATGTGGAGTTGAAAATGTCTTATGTAAGTTCAAATGAATAATATCGAAACCCTGATCGGCAGGCCTAGTTATTCCAAGCATTGCATTCATGTTTGCGCCGTCACAATACATCAACGTTCCATTCTTATGAGCAAGTTCTGTCATCTCCAGAATCTGTTCCTCAAAGAGCCCAAGAGTATTAGGGTTTGTCACCATAACAAGTGCAACTTCAGGGCTAAGTGCATGTTTGTATTTCGTAATATCCATATTACCACGTGAATCAGAAGGAATGGTTATTGCTTCAAACTTACACATAGCGGCACTTGCAGGGTTCGTACCATGAGCAGAATCAGGGATTATTATCTTTGTTCTTTTTTCCTTCTTTTGCTTAAAGTAAGCTTTTGTTATCATTATACCTAGAAGTTCACACTGGGAACCCGCTGCCGGTTGCAAAGAAAAGTAATCCATGCCTGTAATCTCCCTCAGATCCTGCTCAAGCTCCCACATCAATTGTAACGCTCCTTGAACATTATGTTCCGGAGAAAATGGATGAATATTTCTAAATCCTCCTAGGTTTGCTGAGTCTTCGTTTACTTTTGGATTGTACTTCATTGTACAGGAACCCAGGGGGTACAGACCAACATCAACTCCAAAGTTCTTTTTTGATAAATTAGTGTAGTGTCTAACAACATTAACTTCGCTCACATTGGGGAGTGGGAGTTGTTTTCTAACAAGATCTTTTGGTAAGTCTATTAGAATATTTTCATCTGGCAAATGCTCACTAGTCTGTTCTTCATATTCGAAAATCAGCTTCATATTGTTCCCTTCACAATTGATACAAAATTTTCTATATCTTGAATTCTATTCATCTCAGTACAACAAATTAACATTCTATCCTCTCCTAGATCAAGTCCTCCAAGAATTCCATTTTCGTTCAAAGTTGAAATAAACTTTTCAGAAGATGCTGGTGCCTTTACAATGAACTCGTTGTAAAATGGTTTCTTGTTTAAAGTTTCAAAGCCGATACTCATCAATTTTTCAAGCAACAGGTGTGCCCTACTATAAGATAATTTTGCAACCATATTTAACCCCTTTCTACCCATAAGTGCCAAGTAAATTGTTGAAGCTAAGGCCATCAATCCTTGGTTTGTAGTTATATTGCTTGTAGCTCTTTCTCTCCTTATGTGCTGCTCTCTCGCTTGCAATGTCAGTACAAAACCATAGTTTCCGTTAGAATCAGTCGTCATACCAGATATTCTTCCCGGAATTTTTTTTAATAAAAAATCTTTAACCGCAATGAATCCAAGATATGGGCCACCAAAGTTCATTGGTATTCCAAACGATTGTCCTTCGCCAACCACAATATCTGCACCATAATTTCCAGGAGGTTCTATTATTGCAAGAGATGTTGGTTCTACTATACATGCAACAAACAGTGCTCCTGCTTTATGAGCACGAAACGATAGTTGTAGTAAATTCTCAACATTTCCGTAGAAATCAGGATTCTGGGCAATTACGCAAGCTGTTTTATTGTCAATCTTGTTTGTAAGTTCAAGATCTGCACCCTCGAAATATGTTTTTAAAACTTCCAGATATTGAGGATGAACTCCTTCGTTTACAAAAATGCCGTTCCTTTGCGTATAGGTTGATGACATCAATGTGGCTTCTGCCAACGCAGATGCACCTTCATACATCGAAGCATTGGCAACATCCATGCCAGTTAGAAGGCATATGAAAGATTGGAATTCGTATATTGCCTGCAATGTGCCTTGATTTATCTCCGCTTGGTATGGGGTGTATCCTGTATAGAACTCTCCCCTCATAAGCAAGTGAGTCACTGCAGAAGGAATATAATGATTGTACGACCCTGCTCCCACAAAGCATTTCAAGATTCTATTTCTTTGAGCCAAAGCTTTCATATGTTGTATTAGGTCAAGCTCGCTCATTGGTTCAGAGAGATGTAATTTTCTTTGGAAAGCTGGCTTGAATTCCTTAACTAAATCATCTATAGAGCCTACTCCTATCCGCTTCAACATTTCTTTTTTATCTTTTTCAGAAATTGGTACATAATCCATATTCAATCTCCTACAATTCACCAACGAACTTATCATATTGTTCCTTTGACATCAAATCATCAAATCCCTTGATATACAAAGGTCTAATTTTTATAATCCAACCTAACTCATATGGTGACTGATTAATCTGTCCCGGATTCTCAAGCAAATCTTCATTAACCTCAACTATCTCTCCACTCAAAGGACAATATATATCTGAAGAAGCTTTTATTGAATCAACTATAGCTATAGGTTGCATATGTTTGAAATTATTACCAACCTTTGGCAATTCTATTGAAACTATATCTCCAAGTTGTCTCTGAGCAAAATCTGAAATTCCTACTACAGCTAAACCTTCCCTTATCACGACCCACTCATGCTCTTTTGTAAATCTCAACTCTTTTTGTTCCATAATTTGTCTCTCATACTCCACCAATAAAACCTTATTTCCGCTTATAAAACTGTGTACCAGCTACCTTTGCCTTGTATAGATTCCGCCCTATATTAATTTCAATTAATTCATCCAACAGAACTTGTAAGGGGACAAAGCAAAGACCAATAGACTTTTTTAATGTTGGTGAAAAACTCCCACTTGTTACAAAACCCGACTTGGATTCATTTATCAAGACTTCGTTTCCCTGCCTTGCTATCCTTTTTTCTGGAACATAAAATCCTACCAACTTTCGTGTCACCTTCTGATTCATGAGCGCCTGCTTTCCAATGAAGTCTTTTTCAAATCGCACAGTCCATTTGAGTGGGACCTCTAACGGTGTAGTATTTTCATCAATATCATTCCCGTAGAGCATCAATCCTCCCTCAAGTCGAAGTGTATTTCTTGCGCCCAAGCCAGCTGGTTTAATAAAGCCGGAACCTGCCTCCATAAGCTTATCCCAAATTACTACTTGCGAAGAATCAAAGAATATTTCGAAACCATCCTCTCCCGTATAACCTGTTCTTGATATCATACATTCGATTCCGAAAATATTTGTGATTATAAGATCAAATGATCGTAGTAGACTTAAATCCGGTTCAACGATTTTCTGTAAGGTATCTATAGCTAGAGGACCTTGAATTGCAAGTAAAGCCATCTTATCACTAACGTTTTCCACATTAACCGATTCAGAATGCTCGGTAATCCATTCAATATCCTTCTGTTTATTTGAAGCGTTAACTACAACAAGGAATTTCTCCTTATCAATTCTGTAAACGATCACATCATCAACTATTCCGCCATTATCGTAGCACATGGGGGAATACAATGCTTGATGATTACTTAGTTTCGAGATATCATTAGTAATTAAATTTTGTAGACAATCATAAGCTTTTGGACCCTTGATTTCAAACCTGCCCATATGAGAAACATCAAACAAACCAACTTTATTTCTAACATTGATATGTTCATCAATTATTCCAGAGTAATGTAGAGGAATATCCCATCCATGAAAGTCCAGCATTTTTGCACCGAGGGATTTGTGAATTCCGTAAAAGGGTGTTCTCAAATTCAATCAAGTGAAAAGTGAACTCTTATTATTATGTATCTTTCTTGATCAAGAAATGGAAAAAATTAGAAAACCTGAGTGGCTTAGAGTGAGAATACCTTCAGATGAGAATTATGTACGAGTTAAACAAACTCTTAGAACTCTGAAGCTTAGTACTGTTTGTGAAGAAGCAAGATGTCCTAACATAGCAGAATGTTGGGGAACTGGAACAGCTACCATTATGATCATGGGAGATATATGTACTCGAGGCTGTAGATTTTGTGCTGTAAAAAGTGGTACACCTACATCACTTGATTCAGAAGAGCCCGAAAGGGTGGCTAAGGCGATCAAAGAATGGGGATTAAGGTACGTAGTAATTACTTCTGTTTGTAGAGATGACTTGGAGGATGGAGGGGCAGAGAATTTTGCAAAAACAATCAAGGCTGTAAAAATACTATGTCCAAAAACAATAGTAGAACCATTAATTCCTGACTTCAGAGGGAATGAAGTTTTAATACAAAAGGTAGTGGATGCTCAACCAGAAGTAATAAGCCATAACATAGAAACTGTAAGTAGACTTACGTCGAAAATTAGGGATTCTAGAGCATTGTATGAACAATCATTATGGGTATTGAAAAAGGTTAAAGATTTCAATTCTAAGATCTACACAAAATCTTCAATAATGCTTGGTCTTGGAGAAACGGAGGCGGAGGTTATTCAGACAGCGAAAGATCTACGAGCAGCTGAAGTAGATATATTGACATTGGGTCAATACCTACAACCAACTCCAAAACATTATCCTGTTGTTCAATATGTTTCACCACAAATATTTAATTCCCTTAAAGAAAGTATAGAGGATATGGGATTCATGTACGTAGTTTCTGGGCCCCTGCTTAGAAGTTCTTATAGAGCCGGAGAGTTCTTTTTGGAAAAAGTAATTAGGAATAATACCAATCTAGATATAGTACAGAAAAGCATCAGCTTTGGGACCCCAACCGAAGTCTAGTACTCCACCTATCTCTCTATTCTTTAAAACCTTTCTTTCAAGAGTTTTCATCATCAAGATTGAGGAACTCGAAGCGCCTGTATTTCCAATTTCATTCATAATATCATATGTTATTTTACACTTGTCATAGCTAATACCACATTCTTCCCTCACCCCATCAACATACACCTTACCACCTGTATGAAGGGACCATAACTTAATGTCATTTTCCATCATACCACATTTTTTCAGTGTTTCCATTTTTGCTTCTCTGCTCAATTGCTTGACCCGTTGTTTAAGATGCTTAGTATTTACATCCATATCGAAAATAACTCGATTATTCTTATCTGGAATAATCTTAAGACTTGCTGTCTTGTAATCATCGGACTCTACTCCGGTTTTGGTTGTAATACTATCCATGATCACATTCAGGGGCCCACCTTCCATATGAGACATCAGGAGTGCTGTTGCATTATCACTGAATTGAAGGAAATAATTGCACGTATTGAAGTCCTTACGTCTTTTTTTTATTGAGTTTATTTCACTTGGAGCATATACCATTTCTATCTGTTTTGTCATATCGAAGAACCAAGGCGAGTAATAATTCCCGATCAAAACTAAAGAATAATCTTCATTTGATTGTGAATTTGCAATATGCATTGCTCTAGTCAATGATGAACATGCATGTCCCTGTAAATTAAAATCTAAGGTGGCAGATGGTAGGGGTAATCGGCACATAAGTTCATTGGTTACCGAGGGATCTAGAGTCTGCGGATTATCGTTTATAACTATTATCTTTTTCACCTGTTTTGCACTTACCATAGCTTTGTCTAAACACTCTTTTGCGGCATCAAGGTAGAGATCGCTTAAATTGACGTGAGGGAGAACGTAATGTTCATCTGATAAGCCGATCTGATTGTAATCTATGGAATGATAAACCGTGCTTATACCAAGTGAATTAATAAAAAAATCCTTTGCTGCCTCAGTCATTCTGTCGCTTAAAAATTCTACAAATTCTTTTATTGAATATTTGAAGGGTGGAAATTTTGTGGCTATTGATAAAATTGATAGAAATTCGGTCATTAGTTCTCACTAAAGTTTATCATTGAACTTCCGTAAATTGTTTAAGAATTGTTCGTTATATAGATGCCTTCTGAGATCAAAAGTAGCAACTACTTTACAAATGCCACTTCTGGCATGATCCTTAAGAGTAGAAATACATTCATCTACGTCCCCTACCGCTGCTATTGAGCTAACCAATTCATCGGGAACACTTTTAATGGATAAAGTGCGATTTCCTAATGACCAAGCATCTCTTATTTTATTGACACTTTCAGCGTAGCCTGCTTCTATAATTGGTTGACCATAAAATGGACTTCCGCCAACATATGCCGCAATAGTAGTTCTTGCCATATTTTTAGCCTTCACTATATCATTCGAAATATACGTGGGTATAAATGATACAATCTTTGCTTTGTTATTTGCTATTTGACCTGTTCTTCCTTTGAGGTACTCAGTGTACTTCTTTACAACATTGATGGGTTTGAGAAAAAAAATGACGCCGTCGGCAAATTTACCTGCATTATTGGTCATTAGCTTGTTAATCGTAGCCCAGTAAATTAAGCCATTATACCCCTCTCGTAAAATTTTGGTTGCTTGAACCATTCTATGAATAGGTCTCTCAAATTTGATCCCATGCCATTGTTCAATTATCGGCGGAGAACTTGCTCCAATACCGAGGATAAATCGACCATTGGTTAGCTCGGACAAACTTTTTGCTTCCATCATGATGGTCTTTGGACAGCGGCTATAAACATTAACAATACCTGAACCAAGCATGATTCTTCTTGTATGACTTGCAAGGTATCCAAGCATAGCAAATCCTCCATATTCTGTTGTCTCGGGTACCCAGAAAGAGTTCATTTCAGAATCATCGCAAATTCTAGCGGCCTCTCTCACAATGTGAGGTGAAGCCTTTGAGCCCAATACTACTCCAAACTCAGTTCTTTTATTCAATTAAAAATTATAGACCTTCTTCGTGTTTAATGTTATCGAATCTGTAAAATTTATTTAATATTCAATTACAGACAAAATTCTGTCAAAAGATTGATAATAGGTAAATATGGAGATCGCATATGCTAGAAACACAGTCTATCCTTTTCTTTGATGAAGGTGATGGAAGTGATAAGAAACTACTCGGAGGAAAAGGTGCAGGTTTATGTGAAATGACAAGATTGGGTTTACCAGTTCCTCCAGGCTTTGTAGTTACTACAGAAGTATGTAATAGGTTCTACGAAAATGGCGGAAAATTGCCACGGGAATTGATTGAACAGGTCCATACTTCTGTGAAGAGACTGGAAAAGATTACTGGTAAGATTTTTGGAGATAAAAATAACCCATTGCTGGTCTCCGTGCGTTCAGGTGCCTCAATATCCATGCCAGGAATGATGGACACGATTCTAAATCTGGGTCTTAACGATGATACTATTCAGGGGTTAATAACACAGAGTAGTAATCCAAGATTTGCATGGGATGCTTATCGGAGGTTTGTTCAGATGTTTGGAAAAATAGTTCTTGGTGCTGAGGAGAATATTCTCTCAAAATTGCTGGAAGATACCAAGAAGCAAAAAAAAATACAATTTGATAGTGAACTGGATGAAGATGTGTTGAAGGAGCTTACTAAGAAGTTTATACAGATATGTGAAAAACATACTGGAAAAAAATTTCCATCTGATCCTTACCGGCAATTGGAACTTGCTATAGACGCTGTATTCAGGAGTTGGATGGGTGAACGTGCAGTCGAATATAGGAAATATTACAAAATAAGTTCAGATATATCAAATGGAACAGCTGTTACAATTATTACTATGGTATTTGGCAACATGGGTAAGAACAGCGCTACCGGGGTTGTATTTACGAGAAACCCAGAAACTGGTGAAAATAAACTCTATGGAGAATTTCTGATCGATGCCCAAGGCGAGGATATTGTAGCGGGTGTAAGAACGCCAGAACCGATCTACAAACTTGAAGCAAAGATGCCAACAACCTATAAACAATTGTTTCAAACGGGTCAAAATCTGGAGAAACATTACAGAGAGCCACAAGATGTTGAATTCACGATACAACACGACAAGTTATACTTGTTACAAACCAGACCGGCTAAGATGAACGCAATTGCTGAGGTAAAGACATCTGTTGATATGGCCATTGAAGGTCTTATCACCAAAGAAGAAGCGATACTCCGAATTGATGTAGAGCAGCTTAAGCAGATATTACACGAGAGAGTTAATCCAATTGTGAATGCAAAACCAATTGCGGTAGGGATATCAGCTTCACCTGGAGCGGCGATTGGAAAAGTGGTATTTGATGTAAAGAAAGCAGAGGAGATGGGTAAGAGAGGAGATGATGTGATTCTGGTAAGGGAAGAAACGAAACCTGATGATGTCTCAGCATTCTTCGTATCTAATGGAATATTAACAAGCAGGGGTGGCAAGACTTCACATGCTGCAGTAGTTGCACGAGGTATGGGTAAGCCATGCATAGTCGGCTGCTCCAATATATCGATCAATTATAAAACCAATAGATTCATAGCTGGAAAGACAATTGTAAAAGCCAATTCTATTATCACCATCGATGGTCTTACGGGTAATGTATACCGCGGAGAATTACCTACAATACAACCAGAAACTGGGAAAGAATTCGAGCAAATGTTAGATTGGGCTAGAGAAATCAAGAGGCTTGGTATTAGGGCCAATGCTAGTACCCCTGACGGTGTTGCGCTTGCAAGGAAACGTGGCGCAGAGGGAATTGGTTTATGTAGAACAGAAAGAATGTTCAATACCAAAGATCGCCTAGCTCTATTCGTGAAGATGATCATGGCAAGATCAGAGAAGGAGAGATTGAAAGCATTGAATGATCTCAAGCCCTTGCAAAAGGCCGATTTCAAGGCTATATTGAAGGCAATGGAAGGCTACCCTGTTACGTTCAGATTATTAGATCCACCATTGCATGAATTCCTTCCTAGAATAGAGGACTTGCTAACGCAGATCTACAAATTCGACAAGAAATCACTTGTAAGAAGAAGGAGGGAGAATCTGCTTGAAAGAGCTAGGGAATTGGCAGAGTTCAATCCTATGATGGGTCATAGAGGAGTTCGGTTAGGAGTAACTTTTCCAGAAATTTACGAAATGCAAATCAAGGCTATTTGTGAAGCAACTTATGAATTGAGCAAGCAGAATGTTAATGCTCAGCCACAAATAATGATCCCGCAGGTTGGAAGTGTACAGGAACTAGTTACGATAAAAAAAATTTATGAAAAAATAATGAAGGAAGTTGAACAAAAGCATCAAACTAAGATGAGTATAAAGTTTGGAACTATGATAGAGGTAGTTAGAGCTTGCTTGATTGCAGATTCAATTGCAGAATTAGTAGAATTCTTTAGTTTCGGTACAAACGATCTTACACAAGCTGTGTTCAGTTTTAGCAGGGAAGACGTAGAGGGAAAATTCTTACCATTTTACTTGGAGAAAGGAATTATCGCAGACAATCCATTTCAAACTTTGGATTCAAAGGGAGTAGGTAAAATCATGCAAATTGCAGTAGAGCATGGTAGAAGTGTTAAAGAGGATCTTGAAGTCGGTATATGTGGTGAGCATGGAGGAAATCCCAACTCAATTGCATTTTGTGATACTATAAATCTTAACTACGTTAGTACTTCACCAAATAGAATCCCTATAGCGTTAATAGCCGCCGCACAAATTAGTATAAAAAACAAAAAAAATCAATAAATTTTTGTATAAGAATCCTCTGGAACTTTTAGTTCGGTAAATAATTCTGGATGAATTATCTTGGCTAGTATTTCAATACCAACAACAGTCCTAGGTCCCGGCCTGCTGAAGTATGGACTTGCTTCGGTAGCGTATACTTCTTTCATCTTAACTGCTCGAATGTTCTTCCATTCCTCTATCCATTCTATTTGCCATATTTCTTTCATAGTTCTCTCAATATTAAAACCACAGGGCATAAGAATTATTATATCGGGATCGAATTCCATGACTTCTCTCAACTCCATCCTTCTCGACCTTTCTCCTGTTTTACTAATACCATTTATTCCTCCCGAGAGATCCACCATTTGTGGAACCCAGTGACCGGATGTGAACAATGGGTCTAACCACTCTATGCAGAGCACTTTCGGCTTATTCAGTGCCGCCTTGGCTTTAGAACTTATGTTGTCTATACGCCTCATCAGTGATGCAATTATTTCCTTCCCCTTCTGCTCCTTTCCTACTTTTTTAGCAATATCACCAATACAGAAAATTATTCCATCCAGATCGTCAGGATTTAACATAATGACTTCAGGTTTATTGTTCAAAATATTCATTGCTCTGTCAAGTTCTTTCTTATGTGGTGAACATACGTCACATAACCCCTGTGCAATTATTAGATCGGGAGCTGCGTTTTTTAACGCATATTCATCCACTACATAAACATCCTTTCTTTCACACTCCAATTGAACTATCAAATTATCGATTTCTTTACTAGTCAAAATAGAGTCATCAAAAACACTTCTAACTACAACAGTCTTTCCTTTCGCGGCGGGGGGGAAATTACAAGCATGGGTTACTCCAACAACATGGTTCCCTAGATCCAATTCGTAGAGTATCTCAGTAGCGCTAGGGAGGAAAGAACATATTCTCATATGTCTAATATGATGAGATATTTTTTAAATTTTACCTAAATTTTCTAATTCAACACTAATCTTTTGCTAACGATAAAATTTGTTATCTGATCAATACAAGCATAAAGACAATCTGTGTTTAGGCATATTCAAACTGTGATTCTAACAAAACCTAAAATAATTGTAGTAAGAATGATGCGGGAGGTGGGATTTGAACCCACGTACTCCTAAGAGACTAGAGCCTCAGTCTAGCGCCTTTGGCCATGCTGGGCGACTCCCGCAGTCAAACTAGATCGATGATTGGTTTTTATAAAGCCTTCATTTGAGTAATGATATGTTAGTTCCAGTAAGATGTTTCAGCTGTGGAGGTTTGGTTGGGGACAAATTTCAGAAATATGATAATAGAGTTAAAAATGGTGAGGACTCTGCAAAAGTGATGGATGAGCTTGGTGTTAGACGCTACTGCTGCAGAAGAATGTTTGTCTCAACAGTTGAAACTATTCATCAAGTTATTCCGTACTATGAGGCGTTGAGACGGAAAAAACAGGAAGTCCAGGCAGAGTTAGAGTAATATGCCTAGCTTAACTTCCGTCGTCGGAAGGATATGCTACAATAGCAGAGGGCAAAAAACAGTAGAAGTCGATGTTATAACGGACAAGAAACATCTTGGTAGAGCTTGTGCACCTTCTGGCGCAAGCGTCGGTAAGTATGAAGTCAGAAGTTTTCCAAAGAATCAACCTGAATATGCACTTCAAATGCTTAAATCTAATACTAACAGATTCATTGGACTTGACACTTCTGATACTAAAGCAATTTATGATACATTAAGAATGATTGATGGTACAAGTAATTATAGTAAGGTCGGTGGTTCGGTTGCATATGCGTTAAGTTTAGCCGCTCTAGATTCTGCTGCTAAAACCTTGAATATACCTATGTTCAAAGTGTTAAGGAAAAATGGTTCATACAAATTTCCCTTCCCGCTGGGCAATGTTTTGGGGGGAGGTGCGCATGCTGGACCTGGAACACCGGATATACAAGAATTTCTTGTCATACCTATAGGTGCCAAATCGATCAACAAGGCGTTGGAAATGAATATTAAAGTGCATAAGGAGCTTAAGAATATTATACAACGCAAGGATAAAGAATTTACTTATGGAAGGGGTGATGAGGGTGCATGGGCTCCTAGAATGAACGATATACATGCTTTGGATGCAGTTGAGAATGCATGTAATGATTGCGGGTTCAAACTTGGAAGGGATATTGCAATAGGTGTTGATTTTGCCACATCTTCTCTATGGAATGAAAAATCAAATGCGTATGTATATGAGCGTTCAGGAAAGAAGCTTACACCTTCAAGACAGGTTGAATTCGTTTCAAAAATAATCAAAGACTATAAACTGATCTACGTAGAAGATCCAGTGCATGAGGAAGCTTTTGAGGAAATGACTGAATTGACTAAGAGATTCAGGAATGTATATGTTACAGGTGATGATCTATTAGTAACCAATGTGGGAAAACTTACCAAGGCCATTAAACATGGTGCTTGTAACGCCGCAATATTGAAAGTAAATCAGGCAGGCAGTTTGCATGATGCAATGTGTTTTGCTAAAAAATGCAATGAAAATAAAGTCAAGTTAATAGCATCACACAGATCTGGCGAATCTATCGATAATCATTTGGCCCATATAGCTATTGCAACAGAGGCTAGAATGATCAAGACTGGAGTTTTGGGAGGAGAAAGGATAGCCAAGTTGAACGAATTGTTACGACTTTCAGAGACCAAGTTGATAGATGGTATGGCAGAAGTTTAAAATTAGTGTATTATGTAGTGAGTTATGATGACTGCCGTTGAAGGGGAAAATCTGCTTGAAAAGATGTTGCTTTCCACAGGTATAAGGGTAGGTACACCTGTAAAGACCAAGTATATGTTGCCTTTCATAACAAAGACCAACCCTGAAGGATTATACATACTTGATATGAATCAAACGCTTGAGAGAATTGAAGTTACGGCAAGCTTTATTTCTAGAATGCCACTATTAAAGGTGGCTGTATGTTCAGCTAGAGAATATGGTAAAACGCCTGTTCAGAAGTTCTGCGAGCTTACTGGTGCTACCCCAATACTGGAAAGATTCATGCCTGGAACTTTTACCAATCCCTTACTCCCCAACTACATGGAACCTGGGCTTATCTTAGTCACCGACCCTCAAGCGGACGAGCAGGCAGTGCTCGAGGCTACGAGAGCAGGATTGCCCGTTATAGCTATATCTAATAGTGATAATGTTACGTCAAAAGTTGATCTTGTAATACCCGCTAATAACAGAGGACGAAAAGCTCTTGCTACAGTGTATTGGCTTATAGCAAAGGAAGTTCTTGCCAGATTGAATAAAATAAAGCCTGAAGAACAACCTATAGATAAAATAGTTTATAATGGTAATGAATATGTGATTGATGATTTTGAAACCAAGTTGACAGAGGAGGAGGTAACTTGAATTTATGCGGGTTAGGAAACCCGCCGTAGCAGGATCATTTTATCCATCAAATAAGCACGAATTAGTACAGATGATTGAAAATTGTTTTACACACCCTTACGGACCACGAAAGAAACCCCCTACTGATAATGAAAGAAAAATAATTGGGATGGTTTGCCCTCATGCAGGTTATGCATATTCAGGGTCGGTAGCTGCGCATTCATATTATGCAGTGTCGTCTCTGAACACTGATATAGTAATAATGATCGGGCCAAATCACTACGGTATAGGTAGTGGTGTAGCAACTACGAGTATGTGTTATTGGGAGACTTCCTTAGGTGTTATAAGCGTTGATGACAGGGCCGCTGAGAGTGTTGTGAAAATATCTGGAATAGTAGATATTGATGATTCTGCGCACACTGAAGATCATTGCTTAGAAGTTCAGTTACCGATGCTACAATTCGTTTATGAAAATTTCAAAATACTACCAATAATTATGTGGATGCAGGATATGGAAACCGCTTCAGACGTAGGAAAAGCAATAGCTGAAATTTGCAAGGATAGAAACGCTCTTTTAATAGCTTCTTCTGATTTTACACACTATGAACCCAATGAAGTAGCCTACAGGAAGGATAATGAATTGATTAAGACTATACTTGACCTAGATCTTAACAAATTTTACACGGTGTTAAGAAAACTGCGAGTTTCAACATGTGGATATGGAGCAATTGCCTCAGTTATGTTTGCTGCGAAAATTCTTGGAGCAAAGAAAGGTGAATTAATGAAATATGCAACAAGCGGTGATATTACTGATAAAAAGGATTCCGTAGTTGGTTACGGATCGATAATCTTTACATGAATCCCATAAAAAATCATGCAAGAGCGATTGCACCTGCTAAAGTAATATTATTTGGAGAACATTTTGTGGTCTACGGTAAACCGGCAATATTGGCTTCGATTGATAAGAAAGTTCATGTTGATGTTAAAATAAGAAAAGATGATAGAATTGTAATTAAATCAAATATAGATTTTGCTGGTTCTTTCGATCAGAAAGAACGGAGGCAAATACAGACTAGACCTTTTAAATCGTTAGCACAATCGATACTGACAGCCGCTACTGATACTATGAATGAATTTAATGCTAATGTTGGACTCGACATAAGTATCAGATCTGAATTTCAACAGGGTGTAGGCCTCGGATCATCTGCGGCTTGTTCTGTAGGAACCATAGGCGCCGTAGGAGCGCTTTTTGGGCAGTTAAGCAAGAAGAAAATCTGTGATATATCATTAAATACAGAAAAAATGGTTCATGGGAATCCATCTGGGGCAGACTCTGCAATTTGTACTTATGGCGGGCTTATGTTATACACCAAAAATAAGAGTGTGAAACCTATTAATTCAGAGATTGATTTGCAGTTGATTCTTCTCAATTCAGGAATAAGAAGAACCACGGGTAAGGTGGTTTCCAGAGTTGAACAAAAGCATGAAAGAAATAATGACCTCTTTATGGATTTGGCTACCAAGAGTGAAAAGATTACTTTATGTGGACTAAAAGCGTTAAATGATCAAGATTATAAAGAAATTGGTTTGCTTATGACCTTAAACCATGGTCTGTTATCTAGATTAGGTGTTTCTAGAATTGTGTTAGACAATTTAGTACAAAATGCTTTGAAAAATGGAGCCTTGGGCGCTAAGATAACTGGTGCTGGTGGTGGTGGATGTATTATAGTGTTAACAAGCAAGCATTGTAAGAAAAAGATAATGAAATTCATGAAAAGATATAGAGGTTTTGTGGCAAAAATAGAATACGATGGTCTAATTGTAGATTAATCTTACTAAACCAAGTATTGAGGAGTATTTTTTGCTCTGGAAAAACCATAACCCTCAGTGTTAGGATTCTGAAGTAACATCAAAACTAGTATTAGGGTATTCCTTATGTTTAATTCACAAAAGAATCCCGCTAGTTCAATATCTATAAAACTTCTTTTAATATTGCATTAAAGACAAGAGGGGGCCTCTATTTGCAAAAATAGAAATCATATCTTTGCGATATGACATCGCAATTTCCTTCTAGGTAAAAGAGAGAATGAAATTTATTATTTGAAGATGTGTAGATTGGCATCATAGGGATACTAACATGGGGACCCTACTAAAGCGCTGTATATTCCTCTGCATATAACCGTTCAAAAATTTGCTGACAGAATTAATAATATTTGGATTACAAAACAATTTCTTTATCGTAGGGAATTCGAATACATAGATCGTTTATTTAAGTAAAACCATAGAAAGTTGAGGCTTCATATGGGAGATAAAGGAAGCAACTGAAGAGGAGATTCTATACACGGCTATACCATCAAAAAAACAAGAATGAGGCGGTACTATCAGTGATAAAGAGAAGTTTAGTGAGCATATAACATCAAGACTGGTGAAGATGTAGAATAGGGACTGATGTTCAGAATGATAGCCTACAACATGCATAGATTTACTTTTTTTATTGTATGGTTTCTACAGAGCCAAACTATCATTAGAAATAAGGTCTCCTTCATTAATTTTGTTTTTGTTCATTACTATCCAGCTTGTTTGTAATGATTTACCCTTGGTTAATTTGATCCAGCATATCGTTCTAATTTGTTTATGGCACTTAATGATCAATAGATATTATTATTTATTCAATAGATAGTTGAGGCATGGGCATTATTCCATATAACAAAAATAACTTGATGCCTCTGATTGATTAACTTCCCAACATGTGCTTCAATGCCCTTAATGGTCTTCCTGTCAAGTAGTTGTAGTATACCATCAGCTGGTATAGCAATATAGAAATCAGAACGATGCTCCTAGCTTTATCAAATCCTCTAACTGGTAATGGATCTAATGGTAAATACATCCTTTATCTGCTCTATCAATGGTTCAACGCTTATGCTCCTCCGAGAATATACATGCTGTCTAAATTCAGATTGATAGAACTGCAGCAATGCCAGTCTATTATTATCTGTAGTATGCTTGTACCTTTCCAATGGGAATACTGGATGCCCTCTATACCTGCTGAAATCACATAACTTGTGATCATCATATCCTTCATCTCCTACAACATACCTTACCATTCCTGTAGGCAATGAAGATGTTATGCTTTCATACATCTTGTTATCAGTAATGTTAGCTGTTGTGAAATCAGCTGATAATGGAACTATCAACGAACCTGTGCTACATGCTAGATGCATCTTGTATCCGAATACCCATCCCTTGGTTCTGCTGAATCCCCATCGAGCATCTGTATCTATACCGGAGCGTGGTACTTCGTTCTTCTTCATGTTTGATCTATGCCATACATGTCCCTTTGCTTTCAACAATGAACTGTCAACGGATACTATGGCTGGGTCTACCAACCCATCTTTTATGAAGAGCACACCCATAACATCTATCCTTGATCTTATGTCAATTGATACGGCCTTGACCTTCTGTCGAATGTTCTTCTGTCTGGCAACCTATCAAGACCACATGCCTTCATTACCTTCCTGTTGTATGGCATGTCTATCGAAAAGTATTGATGTAACACATTGTTGCTTGGTATTCTTATCCATACTCTAACGATGAAGCATCTCACCATAACTGTAGGAGAATAGTAGAATGATCTACCTCTTTTCCTATTAGGTTTTGTCCGAATCACGTCAATCAAAAATAATATATGAAGAAGTATCGAGTCTGAGCTAAACATATCAACAATAAAAACTAGAACCTGATCTTATCGTTTCGAACTAAATTACGCCCAAGCCTCTGATAGTTATGAATAATAAAATTACTAATACTAATAGAAGGATCAAAGAGATCATTATTACCACAAATTTGATTTAGAGCTTATCCTAAAATTAACATCATAGCCTAATTGTTTATACCGAAACAGATCTAGATCTGTCCTCTCTAGCTAAATTTGTGAGAAAATCAAAGAAAAAGAGCATGCCGACCATATGGCATATACCAGACAATCTATGGGAAGAGTTCAAACTAGTGTTGCCACCAGAGAAACCAGCAAGAACAGTTGGAAGGCCAGCTGTACCATTTAGAAAAGTGTTGAATGGAATACTGTACGTATTAAGAACTGGATGCCAGTGGAAGAAGGTATCTAAAGAATTTGGTTCTGGTTCAACTTGCCATGCAAGATTTCAGGAATGGATTGGGATAGGAGTATTCAAGAAGGTATGGAAGAGGCTGCTGGAAATATATGATGAATTGAAGGGTATAGGATGGGACTGGCAATCCATGGATAGCGTACCGAAGGCCCCATTAGGGGGAAAACGACCGGAGCAAACCCAACGGATAGAGGCAAGCTAGGTACCAAACGTCACATGCTGGTTGATAGAAGAGGTATTCCTCTCTCATCTGTAATTACTGGAGCAAATAAACACGATATGAAATCAGCCTTTCCTACAATAGATAGCATTGTTGTTGATAGGCCCAAAGTTAAACAGAACATATGCATGAATAGGATATGATATGATTTCCCTGAGATAGAGTATGGAGTTAGGAAGGGGATATGTGGATCACATTCGTCGTAAGGGTGAAGTGTTGAAAAAGAATTTGTACAAAGCAAAGAGATGGGTTGTAGAAAGAACCGCATCTTGGCATAACAGGTTCAGAAAGTTATTGGTAAGGTTCGAGAAGAAGGAAAATTATCAGGCGCTAGTAGAATTTGCTAACTGCCTAATAGTGTATAGAGCGATATATTGGTAGTGTCATAAACACGTTAATGCAACTGTTTCTAGTATCTACTATCTACAATACTAATAAAATCAATAGTAAGAAAACTAAACCTGACAGTATGAACTAGTATTCTTGCATTCTAAATGTTATCATTTCTACCAATCGTTAACAATCAGATAGAATTTTAGGATAGGCTCTTAGTCATTACATTTTTCGAGAAGATTGATTATGTAAGCAGAAAAGTAAATCTACTTACTAAACCGTGTCAATCTAATATAATATATTTTAGACATTTTGAGGGACTGCAGGTATAAAATATCCACTGATAGTGTCATTCTTACATGATTTTGTAGGTATAACGAATTGTCAGGAATCTTATTGGTTATCATATCCATAGATCGATTATAGATTTTGTTAATAAAAAGACAAAATATCCCGGGAACCAACGGAGGTGAATATAATTTAGAAATAACGATCAGATAAATACCTTTCACCAGATTTTGAATTATTATGGAACAAAAACCCAATTGAAATTCAATAAGGTCTTGTGATGTCATTTAGATCAGACTAATAAAGATCCTCGGGTCTAATAGATAACGTTAAATGTGTTCTTGAAGGAGCTATATTTTAATGGGGCTAGCCCTTCTAAAACTAGGAGGATCCGTTATTACATACAAGGATAGACCCCTTTCTGTAAACAAAAAAGCTTTGGAGAAAATAAGTAAGTGTCTTAGAAAAGTAAAGATGCCATTGATAATAGTGCATGGGGGCGGTTCATTTGGGCATTATTATTCGATAAAGTATGACATGCACACGGAGCCAGCAAAATACGATATACATGGTGTAGCTGTAGTGAAGAGCGCCATGGTCGAGCTCAACAGTTATATTATCAATATAATGGTAAAAAACAAACTTAATCCTTATAGTGTACCACCCTCATCGCTGCTGTATAGAACAAGAAGCATAAAGACAAAACTTAATGAACTAAAGGAACTTGCAAAAAGTAATCTTATACCAATAACATATGGTGATGTTCTCTACTATGTAGATCGTTCATATTACATTCTTTCCGGCGATGTCCTGATGACTATACTAGCAAAGGAATTGAGTCCTGACGTTGTTATATTTGCTCTGAACGTAGATGGGGTTTACAGAGATATGAATAGTAAAGAAGTAGTAAGAGAGATCAATACCGAAGATCAGGCAAACATCAATAATGTGGTTGGAGATGTTACGGGAGGAATGAAGAGAAAAATCAGGGAAGCATTTAAGATAACAGGAATGAACATAGATGTGTTAATGGTAAATGGATTGAAACCTAATAGGATCGTTACGGCTTTGAATAACAAAAAAGCGATAGGTACGATAGTGAGGGGTGTAAGGGAATGAATGAACGAACAGATATTGATGTAATTAAACAGAGAAAGTTAGATGGGTTAAATGTGCCATTACACAAACAAGTTCAAGCAAAGACAACGTCAACTTATCTGGAATATGTTGGGCTTGTCCATAATGCATTACCAGAGTTAGATTTTGATGAAATTGATACTTCAGCTACATTTCTGAACCATAATTTCAGTGCACCATTGATTATTGATTCCATGACTGGAGGTACGCCCGAGGCAGCCAAGATCAATGAGAGATTAGCTGAAACAGCTGAGGAACTTGGGTTAGGAATGGGTTTGGGAAGCCAGAGGGCTGGATTGAAAAGTAAGGCACTGGCTGAAACATATTCAATAGCAAGAGAACATGCGCCTAATGCGTTCCTGATTGCGAATATAGGAGGAGCACAATTAGCGAAAGGGTTGAGTGTTGATGAGGTGACACGGATAATCGATATGATAAATGCCGATGCACTCGTGGTTCATCTTAATCCATTACAGGAGCTAATACAACCAGAAGGTGAGCCGGTGTTCAGAGCTGTATATCAAAAAATTGCAGACCTGGTAAAGGTCTTGAATGTTCCTGTTATTGCGAAGGAAGTCGGAGCAGGTATATCGAAGGAAGTTGCACTCAAATTGCAGGTCATAGGTATAAAGGCTATTAATGTAGCTGGTTCCGGAGGCACTAGCTGGGCTGGAGTTGAAAAGCTTAGAGCTGAATCGATGGGTGATGAGTTGAAAATGCATTTGGGAGAAATGTTCTGGGATTGGGGTATACCTACAGCAGTTAGTTTGATTGAAGTTAAAAAGGCAGTGGAGTTGCCATTGATAGCTTCAGGAGGTTTAAGAAATGGTCTTGAAGTAGCCAAGTCCCTCTCTATAGGGGCTGATATGTGTGCAATGGCACTACCATTCTTGAAACAGGCTTCAATTTCCAAAGATTCTGTTATGCAGTTTGTCAGCTTGTTGTTAAATGAATTAAAGAGCGCGATGTATTTGGTTGGAGCCGAAAATGTAAAAGCATTGAAAGGGTCTAGACATGTGTTGACAGGTCCTTTGGCGGATTGGTTTAAATGAGTCTAGAACAACATTTAGGGTCGACAGTATCGCGTGTAAATAGCTTCATATTATCAATGCTTGAAGGTGAACCAAGAGACCTGTATCTGGCATCATCCCATTACATACGGAGTGGTGGGAAAAGGATGAGACCATTTTTAGTAATAAAGAGCTCAGAATTGCTAGGAGGAAAAATAGAGCAAGCGTTACCTATAGCTGCTGCTATTGAGATGGTACATAATTTTACACTTGTACAGGATGATATAATGGACAATGATGAAGTTAGACACAGTATTCCTACAGTGCACAAGTATTACGGTTTTCCATTAGCTATACTAGGAGGGGATGTTCTTTTTTCTAAGGCATTTCAAGCAGTAGCACACTATGGAAAGAGAAGAGGTTTGCCAGACAAGGTTATATCTCAACTTGTTTACAAATTGTCACAAAGCTGTATTGAAGTGAGTGAAGGACAGGCACTAGATATTGGTATGGCTTTAAACTCCAAATTTTCATCAGGATCACAATATATCAATATGATTAGCAAAAAGACAGCGGCGCTGTTTTCTGTTTCTTGCGAATTGGGTGCGATGTGTGCACTCGCGGATAAGGCTGATGTTGAGAATCTTGGAGTATTTGGTAAAAACCTAGGGATAGCTTTTCAACTAGTTGATGATCTTATAGGCATTGTAGGCGATCCCAAAGTAACGAAGAAACCCGTTGGGAATGATATTAGGGAAGGAAAGAAAACCTTACCCATCCTTATGACAATCAAGAGAGCAAAGGTTAAGGAAAAAAATATCATTCTTAATGTCTTTGGTTCGAAGAATGCTTCCGACGCGGAACTGAAGGCGGTTCTAGATATTCTTTCTCGTATTGGAATTGATCACGATGTAAGAAAAATGGCGAGATTATATGTATCAAAGGCCATGGATTCTTTAAAATTATATGACGGCTCAAAGTCAAAGGATGCTCTAGTCTCTCTCGCAGATTTCATTGTTGAGAGGGCCTTATAGATGATAGATGAATATGTCAAGAGTCTTGTCAGAAAATTAGCACTTAAAAATGCAGTAGACCATGAAGGCAAAGCCAAATCTGGTACAGTAGTGGCTAAAGTTATTGGTTTAAGACCGGAATTTAGAAAAGAAGCCACGATGATCTTCGAGGAGACCAAGATAATTGTCAACAATGTAAACAAGTTAAGTGTTGAGGAACAGAAATTGGAACTAGAATCAATAGCCCCAGAATTGATCAATCAGACTCGGAAAGAACAGAAGAATGTTCTTCCGCCCTTGCCAAATGCGGAAATGGGTAAGGTTGTTACAAGATTCCCACCGGAACCAAGCGGTTATCCTCACATAGGTCATGCAAAAGCTGTAATCTTAGATGAAGAATACGCCAAGATGTATAATGGGAAGCTCATACTGCGTTTTGATGATACCAATCCCTTGAAAGAGAAGCTGGAATACTATGACGCAATAAGAGACGGAGTAGAGTGGCTTGGCGTTAAACCCCACATAGTAAAGAACACTTCAGACGATATGGAATTGATTTACAATTATGGAGGCCAGATGTTGGGGATAAACGGTGCATATGTTTGTACATGTGCCATTAATACTATAAGAGAAAACAGAAAGAATGGTGTTGAGTGCAAGTGCAGAAATGTGTATCAAGAAGACAATTTTGAAAGATGGGAAAGGATGTTCACCGACTATATATCCAATCAAGCCATTGTAAGGTTTAGAGGTAATATGCAGAGCGAAAATACAGCAATGCGTGATCCAACGCTGTTCAGAATAATTGATAGTGAACATCCTCTGAAAGATCATAAGTATAGAGTATGGCCAACTTATGACTTCGCTGCTCCAATAGAGGACAGTGTTGATGGTGTTACTCATGCCATGCGGACTAAAGAATATGAATTACGAAAGGAACTGTATTATGCAATAATTGATAAACTCCAATTAAGGAAACCTATGATGATGGAATTTTCTAGGTTGGACTTTGATGGTATGCCTGTATCAAAACGCAAGATAAAACCAATGATAGACCAAGGGCTAGTAGAGAACTGGGATGATCCAAGATTGCCTACGTTGATGGGGTTGAAACGAAGGGGGATTCTACCTGAAGCGATAAGGAAGTTTGTTTTTACTTTAGGGCTTACGAAGGCAGATACTAAACCACCGTTTGATGTCTTGGAATCTATTAACAGGAAGATGATAGACTCTCATTCTATAAGACTATTTTTCGTCACAAAGCCAATCATTCTACTGGTCAGAAATGCCCCGTCAAAAAAGATCAAAATTAAAAATCATCCAGATGTAGATATGGGTTTAAGGGAGATTAGTATTCATGACACTTTTTATGTTTCAGGTGATGATGTTAATAAGATGGAAGTAGGATCTGAAATTAGAATGATCGACTTGTATAATGTAAAGATTGATGAAGTTGGGGATAAAGTAATTGGAACATATAGTGGTGATGAGTTACGGGATACTGCAAAAATACATTGGGTTAGCGTAAATGATGCAATCAACTTGACTATTATGATTCCTAGAAAGCTCTTAATCGGCGAGGAGTACAACCCTGCCAGCATGGAAATTGTGAAGGGTTATGCAGAATCGTACGTTTCGAGGTTAAATCTTGACGATAGAATTCAGTTTATTAGATTTGGTTTCTGCAAGATTGATTCTGCTAATTTCGCCATTCTAACACACAGGTGATGTTATGTGAAGATCGCTAGACTAGAGCATCTTTCCTTGGAATCCTATGCATTAGTTGATGGTAATAAATTGACGACTAGAGAAGACATGGGGAGGCAATTGAATATTAATCTACCAGAGCATATAGAGGAATTTCTCTTTGGCGGCTGGATTGAAACTATTAGGGATGATCACGTTAGCATTTCAGAGCCTATCGATGGCTACAGGTTTCTTCCCCCTTTATCAAACCCATCCAAGATTATTTGCCTTGGATATAATTATCTTGATCATGCTAATGAAAGGGGCACAACTCCACCGGATGAACCCATTATATTTATGAAACCAAGAACGACATTGATTGGTAGTGGTGATAGCATAGTGTGTCCTAGTTTCGTCACGCAATTGGATTATGAAGGTGAACTTGCATTTGTAATGGGTAAGAAATGTAAGAATGTAAAACCGGAAGAAGCAATGGAATACGTACTAGGATATTTGATCTTTAATGACGTATCAGCTAGAGATATTCAATTCAAAGAAAGCCAATGGACTAAGAGTAAAGGCTTTGATACTTTTGCTCCTTGTGGTCCCTGGCTGACTACAAGAGATGAAATAAGGGATCCTTATAATCTGCGTATTATTACCAAAGTGAATAATGAGGTAAGACAGGACTCTTCTACAAAAAATATGGTGATAAAGATAGATAGAATAGTGGCAAGTTTATCAATGGTCATGACATTAGAGCAGGGCGATATAATAGCATCAGGCACACCTTCTGGTGTGGCTGCATTCATGGAAAATCCTAAGTTTCTTCACAATGGTGATAGAGTTGACATTGAGATTGAAAATCTAGGAAGTTTAAGGAATAACGTCCTGATTGTTGAGTAGTTATAATTTATAAATAATAGTTTCAACACAAGATTGTATGGCTAAGGTCGTTGTAGGAAAGAAAACAGATATACCAACAGGAAAAATGGTGCATGTAGAGGCTGGAGGGATAGATATACTCGTGGCGAACGTTGAAGGTAGTTTCTATGCAATGGGTGATATTTGTACACATGCAGGTGCAAATTTGCACGAGGGGGAATTAGGAGGCAAAGAGGTCACATGTCCATGGCATGGTTCAAAATGGGACGTTACTACAGGAAAATTGATTGCTTTTCCGGCAAAGATCAAAGATTCAGAATCCTATAAAGTTAGTGTTGAGGGTGATACAGTATACGTTGAGGTCTAATTCCTCATTATTTTTTAATAATGAGTTTCTATACTTTTTTTTCTTCTCGTCTATGTTCAACCTACCAGTAACCTCCACCAACTCCGATTAAGGCTTGCGTATTTTGGTATATGGGAAATAACCCTCGTTTTCTACAATTTTGCCACAGATTTTGAAATTTTTCTTTGAAAAGCATCACTATGAAAGTGGACTTTCTAAAACCTTTTATGATAATAAACATTTAAAGTGAGTATCATTGGTTAAGAGTTGTTTTGTGGGTGATAATGTTGACAACAAAGAAACAAAAGGAGAAGGAAAACGTAGAAAGATGTACCAAATCAATGGAGATACTAAATGGTGTGGGTGATAATTTCACAACGCCTAGGAATATACGAAAAACCGTGAAAGATATTGCTAATTCATTGCGAGATCCTGAGTTGAGTATTTCTGTTCGTGCTGCAAATGCTATAAGTACACTAGACGATCTTTCACAGGACCCGAACATGCCTTCGTATGTAAGAGTTACTTTATGGCAAGCTGTTTCTGTGTTAGAAAGTATAAGAGAATAACAATCTGTTTTTTTTGAATCTTGGTTACATATACCCAACTTGTCCCAAAACTGATCATTTAGTGAATTAATGACGATCATTAGATCTATTTGCAATTAGTCATTGAACCATCTCATGCAATTTCAAGAATTAACAGACAAGCAATGGAGGATGATGCAAAAATACATTCCAAAACCTGCAAGAACAGGCAGACCAAGGAGTAATGACCGTGTCACGATAAATGGAATCATGTTTGTTCTAGTTACTGGATGCAGGTGGCGTGAGATGCCAGAAAAGTATGGCTCAAAATCAACTGCACATCGCAGGTTACAGAACTGGCAGCAAAGGAAAGTATGGAAAAAGATTCTGTCAGGTGCAATAAAATCTGCATACAAATCTGGCAATCTACAACTGCAGAGGATATCAGTTGATTCCTCAACTGTTCCTGCCAAAAAAGAGGCAATGTGATTGGACATGATGGATTCAAGAGGATTACAGGCACAAAGATACATGTTGCAGTTGATTGTAATTCCCTGCCAGTATCAATAATTATTGGTTCTGCAAATGAACATGACTCTACTAGATTAATTGATGTGATGGAAAACATTTCTGACTATCTAGATGATGATTCAATAAAACAAATTACATCAGTTTATGCAGACAAGGGTTATGATTCTAAGGCAATTAGAGAATATTTGAAAAGCAGAAATATTCTAGATTGTATTTCACACAGAAATTTCAAGACAAAGAACAACAAGACAACAAACCAAAACGATTACAGCAAGACACGTTACGTTGTTGAGAGATTCTTTGCGTGGCTCAAGTGTGGATTCCATAGAATGGCAATCAGGTATGAAAGAAGAGCGGAGAATTATTTTGGGTTGGTTAACATCGCATCAATCATGATGTATTGGAGAGTTTTGGGATAAATTAACCATGAATTTTCCATTAAAGCAATAGGTTAAATCTATATCCGTAATCAAGGTTTATTAAATAATTATACATATATGATATATGGTAAATGACAGTGTAGAGATCAGTATTGCCGTTATGAATTATGATAGGGATAGTCAGATACTTAATAAAGCGCTAATGGAAGTAGAAGAATTTGTTCATGGGAAGGATGACTTTGTTCTTAGTGAACCACAATTCACGTTCGGCTGGTATTTCTTAACACTGTCTGTTTGTAGTCAGTTACTTGTTAAGATTGCAAATTTACTGGGAAATGAATTTCTTAATATGAAAGGTAAGACTTTTGAAAAAAAGTTTATGAATTGGCTTACTGCAAAACTGAAAGAACGAGGATGTGAAATGAAAATGGATCTAAAATCTGAGTTAGAAACTTCGAAGTATGGACTCTTTTGATAACTAGTATAGAAATCTATGGATTGCCTTTATTGGTCATTAGTAAACTATATGCGGTCGGCGGGATTTGAACCCGCGTCGCGGGCTTGGAAGGCCAGCGTCCTAGACCAATTTATCCTAATCAGTCGATACATTATCGACTGACTATCTAGACGACGACCGCACGAATTCAAGCAATATTATGATGTATATAAATCCATTAAATTCTCAAATTCATATTGCATGATGATAATGATCTCGGTTACTGGTGACGAGAGAATAAAATATCATGCTTACTAGATATTAAATCATGTGAAAAGTACATTAATTTATCGTAGTCCTGCCACTATTATTGTTAAAAATGCTGTAGATGCATTAAATCCTTGTTTCTCTGGTACTACAAGTACCTGATGATGTTGTTTTACAAGATTTTCAATTGTAAATGTGTATGAACCCACCTTCTTTTTTTCCAACTTGATAAATTGATTGTTCCATGTTGAGTGTATACTTACGGGATCGATGAATTCGTCATTACTATCAATGAATGCGACGAAGATCACTACGGTACCGCCTTCATTGTATAGTGTTTTATCAGAGTTTACCATCGTACTTACATTATTTACCGATACAGTAATAGAAAGCTTATTCGATCTAGATGGTCCAATGGCTTCATCACCGGTAAATTCTGCAAAAACCTCAAATGAATCCGATTTAAATTTTCTTGTTACATCCTGAAATGCAGCTTTCTGTTTGGAAAACTTTGCAGTCCATTCTGCGGTGAATATCCCATCATCGTCAGTAATAGCACTTGTTAGTAGTACGAGTTCGGGAGTCGGAATCAAAGTAATTATTTTCACTTCCTTATCTCGTATAGGATTTCCAGAACGGTCTGTTAACATACCTGTGAATTTTACGATATCATCCGTGAAGACCTTTGCATTGCATATACTGTTTTGGCATTCCTCTATTTGGTCTAGTAAAATATTAGTAACCATTCTTTTATCTGTAACATTTGCAAAGGCATCAATTGAGACCATTGTTAGTAACAGCGACAACCCTGCAAAAACCGCTATTACAGGTATACCATTCATAGCCTTCAGTTTAACTACAATTATATAAGTTTACCTAGCCTTTTCATATAATGAAAAGTCGTAACTCAATAAACATTGACTAGAATTATTTTCCCTTTATTCTGCGTGTCACTGAGTCAGCAATCTCCCTTACCGGCACCCCTTTATTTATCATATTCAAAATATCATCCCGCAAGGTAGACCATTCACTTGGTTTAATACCGAAATCGCTCAAGTTGCTTACCACACTTTCATATTTCTGCATCTGATCAGGACTTAGTAATAACTCATTTGATGCTCTTTCACCTGTAGGCTTTATCACATCAAGATGGACCTTATCCCCTACCTTTATCCCTGAATCCTCGTATTCTTTTATGCTAAATTTCAATGTAGTTGTAAAACCACCCATCATCTGGCTACTAAACATTTTGTTTATGTTCTTCATTAGATCTTCCATGGATCCGAAACTGCCCATCATTTGTGTCCCACCAACTTGTGTTTGACCCCTATCCTTAACATCTTTAGGATCAGAAAGTGCAACAAACACTTGTGGGCTCCCATCTGGTGCTGCGTCTATTCTTACAACAACGTATTCCTTTCTCATAACTGCTCTACCTTTTCCCCATTTATGTGTATTACGAATGAATTCATTATACATGTCCAATAGAAGTTTGGTCCCGTGGGCAGGAATTGAACCTGCGACGGTCCGGTATCTGTTAGCCTGTGTACGCTGAGACCGATCGGCTATAAGCCAACCACTACAGCCGGAAGCTTTCGGCAGATAGTAACTTCTACCAGGCTGAGCTACCACGGGACTAAGGTGCTACCCTTGCAGACAAATAAATAATTATCTAGCACGAAATGAAAGATTTTTTTCCTACTATTTTCAACTGATAGTTAGTGACTAATAGACTCGAATATCAGGGTAGTGTTTACCTTTACAATACTGGCTATTCTGAAGAGTTGGTACTTCAGTGCAAGAACAAACTCGTGGAGTGTGGTGTTGAAATGTCTGACATGATAGTTATCGACCGACCAGAAGGAATTCCAGATGGTTCTATAATGGTGACAATTTGGGCTCATAACATTGTAATTTCCAAGGTGAAGACTACACGAAATGGCTCGATCATAAGTACAAATCTATTCAGTATCCAACTTTCTTAGTGAAGGTTAAATTAATGTTTAGTTTTTGAAAAGTATGCGGATTACGGTAGGTATACCATCATACAACGAAGAGAATAGCATAAGAATTCTACTTGAAGTGCTGGATGCTCAAGTTATGGATGGAGAAAATAGAATAGATGAGATAATAATTTCTGATGATTCCACGGATAATACACCCGAATTAGTAAATGATTTTGCAAGAAAATCTCGAATTGATATATCATTATTACATCACAATAGAAGAAGAGGCGTTGCCAATGCCTGGAATGAGATTTTTAGGAATGCCCGAGGTGATACAATAGTTTTGTATGATGCGGATGTACTACCTGGTAAGGATACTACACATTTGCTGACATCGAAGTTAAGGGATGATATTGGGATATGTGCCTCGAACCCATTACCACTAAATCAGAAAGGTATTGCAGCGAAGGCATCATCCTTTAATGCATTCTGGTTAAGGCGTGTCAGGAAGCAGATGTTATCACAGTATACAGTCATGGGTAGAGGATTATCTATTCATGCTGATTTAGCAAAAATGATAACTGTTCCTGACATAATAGCGACGGATCTGTACCTACAGTGTATAGTAATGGAGTTTGGCTACAAAATTTATTATTGCGATGAGGCTGTAGTTTGGTTCAAACCAGCTTGTAGAATGCTTGATTTTGCATCCCAGGTTGTAAGAGCTGTGAATGGACATTCGCATATAAATGACTATATCGACAAATTTAACTTGAAATTGCCTCATTCCTTAATTTTCAAAGAAACTATTAAGGAAGCACTTCAAGATCCGAAAGGTATGATCGCGACAGCAATAGCCTACGTTTCACTCCCTATTTACCTTTCAAGGTTTCCAAAAGATGTAAGAAGTCCTATCTGGCACATTGCTAATAGCACAAAGAGTATCCCTCTTAGTGACTCTTATACCCAATAGAACTATTTGCTGTGTCGAATCATCAACTAGAAGATCGTGAATATTAGATGGAATGAAATTTTGATCACTTGTTATCATTGAGATTCATACCTGAATGGAACTGGAAGGATTGCAATGAAGCCCTGGTAAGGAGAGGAGTGATACTTTTTGATATGGATTTCATAAATTCATGGCCTGATGAGCTTGTAAGAATGAATGAAGGTAAGGTAGGCACGCCATTCCTGTATCCAGAATCATTCCTAGCGATGCTTTCTGTTGTACATGCTTACCTGCTACCATACAGGCAGTTAGAAGGATTCACAAGGGTGAAGTAAGTAAACATGTAAAGGGACTGAATGCACCTCACTTCACAAACATAGTATGGAGAGTAGCGAAGATGGACATCTAGATAGATCCATCAATTATGGAGGATGTTATTGTAATAACTGCAGATTCCTCTGGCATAAAGGTAGCAAACAGGGACATGCTAAAAGCATCCATATTCAACATGTTCATTGCAATAAATCCAAAAGGGTTTGGATAACTGCTATAATATGGTAATAATTCGACACGACGAAGGGATGGATTTTCTTAAACCAAACTGTGTTACTTTGTATTAGATTAAATTGCTAACTGAAATCAAACATCAACTACAAAGTTTAACAAACGTGCTAATTGCTTGGAAAATCTTAAATGTACTAAAGCTATAAATGATACTCAATAGGATTAACATTATATCTTGAATTTTTAACCATATAAGGTAAATTTAACCATATAAGGTAAATTATACGTAATTTACTCGTTTTAAATCTCTTCGGGTTCCTACATTGAAAAAAATATAATCTAAGGTTATTATATTTAGAATAGCATTGTATAGATGGACAATAATGTGGGGATATATTTGCGTACCAAATTCTAATAATATCGATTATAAAACATTGGAGCACATCTGGAAAGAATCTAATAATATACAGGAAATATATTCTGCAACGGCTACGTTCTCTCTTGAGGGTAAATCTTACTTTCCAAATTACTCAAATTACTACTTGCTAGCATCTTTTTCGGATTTTGAATATGTAAAAAAGGAACTTAATTAATATGCTGGAGATAAAATGTCATTTGTATTTTTCAAAAAGAAGTTGTTATTTCAGACGCCAGTGTTGGCTAAATTGAATTATCTATCTATATATTTCATCAAACAGTCATACGATCAGGATACTCTTGATGAAATGGAATATGTATTTTTACGAAAGAGAGAAAGATTGAGAACTGCTTCATTGACGGAAATGGGGGTAATATCTGAACCCTCTTTAAAATTCAGATTTCCTTATTTAAAAGATATTGTACTACTGGAGTTAGAAAGCGAGAAAAGCCATAGAAGTGATAGAAAGTACTGCGAAAGGACCCTTAAGGAAATCCTAAGGAAGGGAATAAGCATTAACAATCTAGTAAGTTTTTCTGTTCTCTCAGAACTTAAGGAATAAAAATATTAACATTATCTACATATGTATTCATATTGAATATTGGTATTAAATCAAGTTGGGTGATGATGCTTTCTGCGGTAATTCTCTTGGATTGTGGCTTTGTAGTAACATTATCCTCTAATCAGAATCTTTAGTGGTCAATTTACGAGTCCTTTAACCTCACCAGGATATGAAAAAAATGTTTCATATCTAGAGATTGGAGTCATTGAAAACTTGATACTCGTCATAGGGAATGCTGGGAATTATTAGCATAGGAATAAGGAAATGTCCTCCATACCGGCTTGGGCAAGAATATATCAAGGTGTAAGGGCTGTTGGTATATCTGTGTCAACTACAAACAATCAGAAGAATAGAAGTTTGATACGCGAAGTTATGCGGAATACAGAACTTGCAATACATTCTAAGAATGAATTCTTTATATACGAGCCAGAGTAAAAATTGTTTAGTGTTTCTTTGTCTTTTATGTAACTCAAAGCCTTATGGAGAAAGTAGTGAATAATATGAATGACTTCCATAATGCGGAAAAGCAAAATTAGAAGATAGATTTCTTAATTAGATTTCATATATACTAAAGGGAAACAGTGCGATGTATATCTTGATTTGGAATCACTTAAGAGTTCTTCAAAGTATGGATATTTCTAAATGTGTAAATGTTAAATATCACAACTATGTTTGTGAATAATATGAGTAAGCCAGTAGATCTTGGAAGTTTGAAGGAAGGATCTTACATACTAATTGATGAAGAGCCCTGCAGGATCGTATCCTATGATAAAAGCAAGCCTGGAATGCAGTATTGAACTGCCCAGATAGCATGGTTCTGCAAAGGCAAGGGTTGTTGGCATAGGTGTGTTTGATGGCACTAGAAGAAGCCTTGTTTCTCCCGTAGATTCTAATGTAGAGACTCCTCTCATAGATAAGAGAAATGGGCAGATTATAGCAATGACAGATGATAACTTACAGATCATGGATCTTGAAACCTTCGAGGTCTTTGATACCAAAGCAATTGATGAAAATGCAAAGCCCAAGATACAACAAGGAGTAGAAGTAGAATACTGGAAGGTGCTTGATAGAACCATGGTAGTAAGGGTAAAGGGTTAAAATATTGTTAGAGGCAGAAAGATATATGGACTGCCCCTGATTATACTCAGTAACGATCGTTCAGATCATTACATAACACAAGAAAAGTTTTGATGCAGAACACTCTAGTTCTATGATAGCACCTTCATAATACTTTGGAAAAATGGGAGATAGTGGATAATTATTATTTGTGGAATAGATCCTTATCAGCATAAAATTCAAAATATCGAGATCTTGATACATTAGAAAAACTTTTAGAATAACTAACTGAGGGTTGGGAATAATTAAGCAATAAGAATATCTGCCCCATATGGATGCAGTTTAACTAACTGCCCAACATATACTTCATTTCTCTTAATGGTCTTCTTGCTAGATAGTTGTAGTAAACCATTACCTGATACAACAATACTGATAGCAGCATTATACTCCTTGCTATTTAGAACCTTCTAACTGGTAATGGATCGATTGCAAATACATCCTTCATATGCTCTAACAAAGGTTCAATGCTTACGCTCCTGAGAGAGTGTATGTACTACCCAAGTTCAGATTGATAGAACTGTAATAATGCATGGTTGTATGGAAAACAACATAGAATGTGTGCACTTTGAACGGATTCATTCTCTCAACTATCTTCTGGAAGCGTTAGAAAAGATAACACTGAGATTGAATTAGCGCAGAAACATCTAGACCATGGTTTAGCTTTAGTCTATTAGGTCTACAATGACTCCACGAGTTTTGTCACTAAATTAACAGAAGAAGAACATGTAAAGTTGCTTGAATTATGCTGCAGGGGAGGATGTACCCTATCTGCAATAGTAAAAGAAACTACTATCAGAAGGATTATACCAGAATCTCGACTAATTAAAGGAAAAGATATAGATGGCCTGTAAAATTAGATTATAATACGAGATGAAGCTTGCGGCATTGTACTCTGGTGGAAAGGATAGTACATTTTCAGTTTACAAGGCTCTAAAGGAACACCATCAAGTAAAATGCTTGATTACAATATTACCAGAAAGAGATGATAGTTTATTCTTTCATTATCCTAACGCTTACTTCACATCTTACCATGCAGAATGTTTAGGCACACCATTGATAATTACGAAGTCAAGGTGCAACAGTAAGGAACAGGAGCTTGATGCGCTCGAACAGGCATTAATAAGAGCAAAAACGTCTTTCGACATTGATGGTGTATTAACTGGTGCCTTGGCAAGTGAGTTCCAATGGGCCAATTTTCGCAGAATTTGTAATAAAGTTGGTTTAAAGTGTTATAGTCCAAGCTGGCGTGTTGATCAAACCCAATACATGCAGGAACTCCTTGCGCATAATTTCGTGATAATGATCGTTGGCGTTTCAGCACAAGGTTTGGACGAGAAATGGTTGGGACGTATACTGGATTACACGGCAATGAGAGAGCTTGAGAGTTTAAGCAAGAAATATAGATTCAGCATTGCATTTGAAGGTGGTGAAGGAGAAACCTTTGTTCTTGACTGCCCGATATTCAGAAAGCGTATAGAAGCAAAACAAGGAAAAAAACATTGGGATGGTGTTCGTGGTTATTTTGAGTTAAGTGCTGAGCTAATCAATAAGTAATTCCCGCAAGAACTATTTCTCCTATATTATAGTAAATATATAGAAAGAACAATTTGTGATATTTTAATGGTTATGATGCCATAGTCCAAAGATGACTTCAATTAAGAATGAGGCAGATTGAGTAAGCTGTCCTTAGATAATCGGGAGGCAGACCAAAACCTCCAGGAATTCCTATCGGAAAAAGGAGATTCGATGTTTGGGTATTTACACAAATAGCTTAGGAGAAATATTTTCAATTGTACCACATTTCATTTGAATTTATCATGTTACACTTCTATAATATCAAAATAAGATATTATAATCCAAAATAAATGTGGCTACAAGGTAAAATCAAGAAAAAAACAAATGTTGCTAAATCATAAAACTGTCATTAATTAATTCACTCCATTTTATCAAAATAGAAAAATTAGATGGTTATTTGGTGATATTAACCTAGAATTTGTTTGCCGAAGTACCAAGTAGATAGTCAGAATACTTGTTGCAACGCTTCCAACTTAGGTTAGCTTATTTGGTATCTTTCTACTACGCATTGTAATGTACTTACTACTACACTTTCACATATCTGACATATTTAGTAACACAAATAGATTCCATAAATATCAATATTTCAGCAGTTTAATCCTCTATAACAAGAAGATTAAGTTGAACTTACGAACCCGCCTAAATAGGCTTCTGCCGTCTCTAATAGACAAAATAGTCATTCATTAATTTGAAATACCGGATGCCTCAGTAGATAACGAAGACTGAATGGTTCTAGACTCTCTGAGAACTGGGTTAAGAGGCGCACTGAAAAAGCTTGTTGGAGCCTCCAACATAGATGAAAATTTGATCAAAGACCTTGCGAAGGACGTACAGAGATCACTTCTAGGTTCTGACGTTAACGTTAAGCTCGTTCTGGATGTCACAAACAAACTCCAACAGAGAGCTTTACACGAGCAACCTCCTCCAGGATTGTTAAGAAAGGATCATATTGTAAAGATATTATATGATGAACTGGCAAGATTGCTTGGTGAGGAGAAACCGCTCTACTTCAAACCAAATAAGACAAACATTATGCTGATGATTGGTATCCAAGGAAGCGGGAAGACGACAGTTACTGGCAAGATAGCTAGGTGGTTATCAAAGCATGGATACGCTGTTGGTGTAATAGGTGCAGATACCTTCAGACCTGGTGCGCTTACTCAGCTGAAGATGATTTGTAAAAAAATCAATGTTGATGTATATGGAGATGAAAGCTTAAAAGATCCAGTAGAAGTATCTAGGAAAGGGCTAGATTATTTCAAATCATCCAACCTTGATGTTATCATAGTCGATACGGCTGGAAGACATAAAGAAGAAAAGGAGTTGCTAGACGAAATGAACAATATTTACAAAAAAGTTGCCCCAGATCTTGTGGTACTTGTTATAGATGGGACCATAGGACAACAATGTTACAATCAAGCGGCATCATTTCACAACACTGTTCCGGTAGGCGGTATAATTGTAACAAAACTCGATGGTTCAGCAAAAGGAGGTGGAGCTTTATCTGCAGCCGCTGCTACCGGGGCAAGGATAATGTTTATTGGAACTGGTGAAAGAATAGATGACCTAGAACAATTCTCACCCACTAGATTTGTTGGAAGATTACTCGGAATGGGAGATGTCAAAGCGTTACTGGATATGGCCAGGACACTCGAGTCAGAAGCTGATGAAGCAAAAGTTAAGAGAATAACAAGTGGAAAGATGACGATAGATGATTTCTACTTCCAACTTGAACAAGTAGGAAAGATGGGTTCGTTACGAGCCGTCTTTGAACATATTCCAGGCCTGTCTGGTGCAATGAAAGACGATGATATTGATGTGATGGAAAAAAAGATGATTAAATGGCGTTATGTCATACAATCCATGACAAAGAAAGAAAGGATTAATCCAGATCTTTTTAATGCTTCAAGAATAAAACGTGTTGCGCGTGGTTGTGGATTACCCGAACGCGACGTGAAAGAATTGTTAACAAATTACAAACGCTCAAAGGATGTCATGAAAGCATCGAAGGGCAGGCAGATGCAAGGTTTGTTAAGGAGATTCGGTATTGGTTAATACCGTAACAGAGTCAGATATCCTGAAAAAATATACTCTATGCACTATCTGTCTTGCAAGACAATCATCTAAGAAGATATCTAAAAATAGTAAGAAAATAAAAAATGAATGCTATATCTGTAATGGATTAATGGATAGGATTGATGATTTGTTAGAAATTGTTCTTGCAGAATTGAAGATGTATACATACAATACTTTCCTCATAGGTGCAGTTTTACCATCCGTCATGCTGGAACGGGAAGACGAAATCAGATCAAGGTTTAAGATCAAAGGTACAGAAAATGTGAAGAACAATCTAACAAAAGAGTTAGGTAAAAGGCTTAGTAGAAAATCTGGAAGGCAAGTGGACTATAACAAACCAGATGTCACAATCAATATCAACCCTGTCACAAAAGATGTGAAGGTAAGGTCGGGGCCTGTATTTCTATTCGGTAGATATGTGAAGCACACAAGGGGTTTGAGACAGAAACGACAACGTTGTAATATTTGTATGGACAAAAGCTGCTCAAAATGTAAGAATATTAGATTATCTGGGTATGACAGTATAGAGGGTATAATAGAAGGAAAGTTGATTGATTCCTTTAAGTGTGAAAGTACAAAATTTGCATGGATGGGAGGCGAGGATAAGGATAGTTTGGTTCTCAATGATGGAAGACCTTTTTTTGTAAAGATTATCAATCCAAAAACAAGATTTTCCAGGCCAAGATTTGTCAATGAAGATGGGGTACAGGTCAAATTCCTTAAAAGGGTTGAAAGATTACCTGACAAGCCTATAAAATTCAAGATGAAGGTTAAATTGATAGTAGAATGTGCTTCTGAAATCAATAACGCTTTATTAGAGAAGCTAAATAATCTGAATAACACATATGTAAGATTCTCTGGAAGACATGGACAAGAAGTAAGCAGGAAGATTTATCAAATAAAAGCAAACGCATTGAAGAATATTCTAACATTATTGATGGTTGTTGATGGTGGGCTTACAATAAAACAGTTCGTAGAGTGTAAGGATATGACACCAAATATTTCAAAAATCATAGGGTGTAAAGCAACGTGTAGTTCTTTCGATATTTTAAATGTTGAATTTGTTGATTGATAACCAAACACTTTTGTATCGCCGGTTGGAAATTGATAAAGTGGATCCGCTTAGAAAGATTGACGATGCCAAACTTGCAAATCTGATCCCTCAAAGTATTTACAAGAAGATTCAAGATAGGTTCAAGTTCGTACAGGAAGGTGTTAAAAGAGTTGCAAAAACCTCTGGCATTAGTTATCCATCATACTATGTTGAACCCAGCATTGTGCTATCTGTTTCTCCGTTAGAGATAAATGAGGTTGGGGTTTTATTCGCTAGAACTATTCCTGTCGTAAGTTTAGATAATAAGGTTAATGTCCTTATACAGCTCACTGCCCCACTCATAGCATATGGTATGAAGGGTACTATTCATGCTGTTTTAGCACATGAATTCCTTCACTATTTAGAACTAATGGTGAGAATGGTCAAGATGGATATGATATCTGATGAAATATCAGGCACATTTTTTGAAAGCTCATATATTGATTCAACAAAAATTATTGAACCTAAAACTGTGTTTAGAGATAGATCGTTACTTCAATTAATTACGAAAAAATTTCCTGAAGGTTTTCACGATCCTAAACTTGAAAATAAATGTATCAAAATGTGGTTGGAGAAAGGTATGCCTGCATGCAGGATTAGTATGGATGAAAATACAATTAGAATACCTATGAATGCAATGCTGAATACTCAAATAGACCAAAATCTCAGGAAGAAAATTAATGAGATGAGCTCTCAAAAATATCCCAGGAAGAGGTAATTGCGGTAATGTTGAATGACAAACAGATTCTTGATAGTGATACAAAGGATAATCTACATAAGATCATGGTGAAACTTGCTGACAATCATGACATTGAAGCGTGTTGTGCCTATGGGTCTAAAGTTGCAGGGTATGCAAGGGCGGATAGCGATTACGATCTTTTACTAATTCTAAAAAAATATAGTCATACCATAAAATATATGTATGAAAAAAATGAATTAGATGTTTCCATTTTAATTGTTGACAGCAGATCACTCATTAAAGATGCAGAAAAGGCCTTATTAGGAGAATTTGTTGTTGGAAGACTCTTACACCCATATGAATCCTTGACAAATGCAAACTACCTTGCAGATATAGAAAGGACATATAAGAAACGAGTTATATTGGAGGAGTTGAGGGAACTTTCAGTTACGGATTCTCTTTACCCACATCTCCTGATCCCTATAAATTATTTCCTCTATTCTAAATTGCAAAAGAGAGGAAGAATTTTTCCTCATGCATTGTACAGTTATGCAAAAACCTATTCAGAAGATCATGGTAGGAAAAATCTGGAAAAGAGCGTGAAAGGTTTTGAGTTGGCATTACAGGATCTTGAAAAAGAAGGATATGTGCAACTGGATAACGGATATGTCAGAATCTTAGAGGGAAGAATAAAATTCAGATCTTCAGATAAAGCATCTATTAAAATTTCAAGTGCTATGAGAGGCGTGTTTTCTTGGCTAATACATACATACGCAGGAAGGAGAACCCTCAATTTCGTTAAGCAGGAAGCTAGATCTAAACTAAAAAGACGGAAAAATATTAAGAATTTTCCTAAAGAATTGGAAAGACCAGGTTCGTTACTTAAACTGGAGGTAGGAATACGTATTGAAGGAGATCGATGGATGAAAGAGTTAGCAGCTGCCTTGAACTTTAGAGAATATTCTGTAAGTCGAAAAAAACTAGGAGATCTACACGCAGCTACTACACTCTATACGATAAGTGAAAATGAGAGATCAGAAAGACTAGTTATGAAGCAATTCGCGAGCATAAAGGCGATGAAATGGGCTGCAATAAATGTTTGGGCCTTAGGTGTAAAGAAGTTTGACACAGATCCTACAACAAGGATGCTTAGAGAGTATAGTACCATAGGATATTTGAAAAGCATAGGTTTTAACACTCCAGATATTGTTGCAAGTGTACCCCACAAAAAATTGCTGATAACTAGATATATAGAGGGCACGAAATTGAGCGAAATAATAGAATTAGTGTTATTAAACAAATCTGAGGATACTGAACCTATAGCACAATGGGGACGGTTACTCCAGCTGATACATACTAGGGGATACACCTTGATGGACACAAAAGCAAGCAACATACTGCTTAGTCACAATAGATTTTATTTTACAGATCTAGAGCAGTTTGGATATAATGATGATCAAGCGTGGGATATTGCATGCTTCATATATTACTCGATGAAATTTACTTCGAATGAAAAAGGAGCCCGAAAGGTAGTTAAGGCATTTCTCGATGGATATTTACAGATAGAATATGTATCAATAATGAAGAAGGCGTTAGATAAAAAATACATATCACTGTTCTATCCGACACTAGTATTAGGAATAATATCTGCTGTTAGAGACGAAATAAAAACTTGTATCAAGGCTTACTCTTGAATTCTGTATAGCCGCATTTACCACAAGTCACCCTATCCTTATGTTCCCCCATGAATACTCCTTTACCGCATCTAGAGCATTCTTTCTTCAATTTTTTTACCTGCTCATCCTGAACTTTGTAATACTTCCATACGCTTGTGTTCTGTCCCTTCTTTCCCACTATTATTTAACCTCCTCTTCAGGTTTATCTTTCTCTCCAACTTCTTTACTCAGTTCTTCAATTTTGGCATCCTCATTCTTTCCTCCTGTAACTACAAGTTCATTCACTTCCTTTGGAGGACTGTCAGGAACTTTCCCTCTATCTTTTTCCACATTTTTCTCCTTGCTCTCTTCTTTCGTAAGCATTCTCTTGAAAAGGTGTTTCGGAAGATGTATCCTCGCCAAGGTTTCCTCATCATAAACATAAAAGGTGCATTTAATATCGTTGATACCCGTATTACACATAAGACTCACCGGTATGACAAATTTATTGTCTAACTTGAGTTCTTTGACAACCTTTTCCACGGCTTCCTTCCTCGTTAACTTACCCGCATAACCCTTAAATGTACAATTTACCTCACGCCGTTTCAAAAGTCCATTGATTTTATCTTCCAACATTACTATTTCGTTCAAGTGGGATTACTGCCCTTTGAAACTCATATAAACCTAGCGTGGCACAATAATTCATTTATAATAATGAAGTAATTTTTAGCTTAAATGACCCGCTACATAATACACCTACAAAACAATGGATACAATGTAAAGAATGCCCGGGAATTGCTATTCAGGGCTAGAAATCTTGCAGATGATAATATAATTATAAGAGATTCACGTATTTCCAGTAAATATATTGAATTCGATATTTCAATTTCAGATGAAAAACTAGAAAATTTATTATTAAAATTGTCGAGGATATCTTCAATTGCAAATAAGAAAAAGATAATTGATAAGCCAATGGAAAAAGAGAAGGCTATTGAATATGCCAAGTCTCTCTTCAATGACGAACGATATTGGGAATGTCATGAAGTTCTTGAAGGTGTTTGGAGGTTGGAACATGGTAACGAAAAATATTTGTTACAAGGTATTATACTTACATGCGCAGCCTTTGTGCACAGCCAGAAAGATGAAGATAATATAAGTATATCAATTCTTGGTAGAGCAATAGAAAAATTGGATAGTACTAGTGGAATATATTTTGGAATAGATATGAGTAGGTTTAAGCAGATGTTACTAATTATCATGAATACGAAAAATATTGAATATTTTAAGATTTGATAAGATTAATGATTTTGCTTAATACTTCATATCCTTGCATAATTCCAAGAGAGCCCTTTACAGCATGACTTTCTGCAAACCTCGCTGTGTTATCACGCTTAACCATTGTTCCAGAAATAAGCAATGGAACGGGATCGTCGCTATGCCCCTTCTTCGTGCATGGAGTTGAATGATCGCCTGATATAGCTACGGCCGTTTTTTCAATATCTATTAGATCAAGTATGGGGCCGAAAAGCCTCCGATCAATTTCTTCTATACTTTTCTTCTTGCCTTCAGCATTACCATCATGACCAAATTCATCTGGACCTTTAATGTGTACATAGACGGCATCTTTATCATCCAAACATTTAGAAAGAACATCAGCCTTCTTTTCGAAATCAGTTATACGTCCGGCATCTAATATCTGCATTCCTGCTATCTTTGCTATCCCTTTTTCCACGGGCATATCAACAATGCATGCAAAATTGATACCGTATGCATTGCTTATAGGTTGAAGTATTGGCATCCTGTTTCCTGCATCTCTCAAAAGTATACAGTTAATCTCCATCTTCCCAGCATTTTTTCTATTCCTATTGACTTGATTCTCCATCATAACCTTAGTAGATTTTCTCGAGAATTCATTGACAAGTTTGGCTGAAAGCTTTGAAGATTTCATCCTATTCAAAGATCTACATTTTAATAATTTAATTTTCTTCCCAACAGGTCTAGCAACTCCCATACCCCTTAACCGCATATAAGTAGGGTCTGTATTGGATATCTCCGCAGATAATTTACCCTTTTCTGGTCTTATACTCAACACAACCCTATGGGCCAATGTAGGTTTCAACACAAATGTACCAGCCGACAGTTTTACACTCTCGGTAATAGCTTTCGAGATCATTTCTGCTTCATCTTTTTCAATATCCTTCCCTGCTCTCCTATCTATTATATTCAATTTATTATCAATAGTTGCGAAATTTCCACGAAATGTAAGATCGCCCTCTCTTAAATCTAAATCTGATCCTATAGCTTCTATAACACCTCTTCCAACATATTCTTTGTGCCCGAATCTGTATCCTAGCATGTTGAAAACTGCTATATCAGATTCTGGTGCTATTCCTTTCCCAACACTGTAAACCCTACCCATCACCCCGTTTCTTGCAAGAAAATCCATGTTTGGAGTGTAGGCAGCTTCAAGCGGGGTTAAATCATTTAGTGAGGAATTTGGAAAGTCTCCAACTCCATCCAAAAGTATGTAAATGAGTTTTACCATAAACCGCCTTTGGTATGCTCAGCTTTATAACAATATTGAGTAGTGTAAATTTCTTTATCCAGAGAAAATTATGAAGTTACAAAACGATACAATTCTAATTGGGATTTATATTGTACTCAAAAGATTGTAAGTGTAAATGTTCTGATTGTAACTTGGAAAAGGATACTCTTAAATTTCAAGAGACGGAGGAATATGTGGGATGGCAGAACTAAGGAAGGATTATTTACTCGATAGATTTGTTATAATTCCGAACAATCATAGAGATAATGATACCAACAATGGAAAATGTCCATACTGTCCTGGAAATGAGGGGATGACATTGCCAGCCATCCTCGCACTTGTGCAAAAGGATGGTATGCTACAAAGACTTGCTGACAGTGAGGAAAATTATGTGGAAGATTGGTGTGTACGCGTATTCCCAAGTAACGAACCAGTGGTAAATACTTCCCAAGAAAAGGTTTATGGAGATAAGCCGTTGTACAGTGAACCAGCTTATGGATATCATTTTATTGTGGTTGCATCTCCAGAACATGAGCAGAAACTATCGGATATTCCTGTTGAACAATTGGCAAACGTACTGGTTGTAATTCAAGATAGAGTAAGATGGCTTTATACGCAGAAGAGTGTAACTTATGTTTCCATATATTTGAACTATGGCGAGAATGCTGGTTCAAATCTTGAACATCCGCATCTAGATATAGTTACATTCGCTACTATACCACCATTGATAGAACAAGAGGCAGAAGCTACACATAGATACATAAATGAAAAGGGTGTGTGTCCAATTTGTGATGTAATTAACGTTGAATCAGGTGGTCCTAGACAAGTACTTGCTACAGATAGCTTTCTTTCGTTATGCCCGTGGGCACCGACACATCCACATGAATTCTGGATTTGCCCTAAGAGGCATATAACATTGTTTTCGAGGATAACCCAGAAGGAGATAAATGATTTTGCGTTAATACTACGGGCAACACTTGGAGGGTTGTCTAAAGCGATGAAAGATATTTCTTACAATTTGGTGTTTCATCTGTCACCGGAAAAGAAGAATAGTAGACAGCTTCACTGGCATTTAGAAGTGTACCCCCAACTGTCAAATTGGTCTGGGCTTGAACGTGGTTTCGGAATCTATTTGAACCATATGAGCCCTGAGAATTCTGCTGAAGTATTGGGCGCTGCGGCAAGAAAAGAATTGGCAAGTTTAGTAGGTATAACTTAGTAACTGTTGATGTTTTTGTTCTTCTAGGTTAAATATATGAGGCATGGGCATTATTCCATATAACAAAAATAACTTGATGCCTCTGATTGATTAACTTCCCAACATGTGCTTCAATGCCCTTAATGGTCGTCCTGTCAAGTAGTTGTAGTATACTATCAGCTGGTATAGCAATATAGAAATCAGAACGATACTCCTAGCTTTATCGAACCCTCTAACTGGCAATGGATCTATGGTAAATACATCCTTCATATGCTCTATCAATGGCTCAACGCTTATGCTCCTCCGAGAATATACATGCTGTCCAAATTCCGATTGATAGAACTGCAGCAATGCCAGTCTATTATTATCTGTAGTATGCCTATACCTTTCCAATGGGAATACAAGCAGGAATCCTCTATACCTGCTGAAATCACATAACTTGTGATCATCATATCCTTCATCTCCTACAACATACCTTACCATTCCTGTAGGCAATGAAGATGTTATGCTTTCATACATCTTGTTATCAGTAATGTTAGCTGTTGTGAAATCAGCTGATAATGGAACTATCAACGAACCAGTACTACATGCTAGATGCATCTTGTATCCGAATACCCATCCCTTGGTTCTGCTGAATCCCCATCGAGCATCTGTATCTATACCGGAGCGTGGCACTTCATTTTTCATGTTTGATCTATGCCATACATGTCCCTTTGCTTTCAACAATGAACTGTCAACGGATACTATGGCTGGGTCTACCAACCCATCTTTTATGAAGAGCATACCCATAACATCTATCCTTGATCTTATCAACTCATCTCAAAACCCTACAATACATCAAAAATGATGCGAGATTAACAAATGCCAGGTAGTTTTCTGCCGTTCTTTCATACCTGGTTCTTGTTCTGTGAAATCCATTCTTGAGCCATGCAAGGAATCTCTCAACTACAAATCTTGTCTTGCTGTAATGTTTGCAATCATTATTTTGCAAGATGAACTTGGGATTTATTTTGTATGGGATGCAACATGCAATATTTCTATCCCACAAATACATTCTGATGTATTTTGCATCATTTTGTCTGCATAAACTGATTCTATCTGTTGTATTGAATCATCATCAAGATAGTCTGAAATTGATCCTGTAACATCCATGCATTTTGTACTGTCATGTTCATTTGCTGGACTCAACAGTATGGATATTGGAAATCCGTTACTCTCTACTGCGGCATGTATTTTTGTACCTGTTATTCTCTTGAATCCATTATATCCAGTTACATTGCCCCTTTTTTATCAGGAATGGATGAAGAGTCAACTGATATTTTTTGTAGATTAATTTTGCCAGATTTATGTGCTGAGTGAATAGTACGTGATAGAATCTTTTTCCAGATTCCTTTTTGTTGCCATTTGTTTAACCTTCTGTTTGCAGTAGAATCATCACCATATCTTTTTGGCATATCGTCCCATCGGCATCCAGTAGTTAGAACATGGATTATTCCGTTAATGATTTTTCTATCATCATCCCTAGGCCTGCCAGTTTTTGCATGTGGTGGTATGTGTGATTCCATCATACTCCACTGTTTGTCTGATAATTCTTGGAATTTCATAAAATAATTTTAGATGTCGCTATTCATAGATCTAAATGGTCGCTAAAAATTGTCTAAATGGTTAGTTTTGAGATGAGTTGTATGTCAATTGATATGGCCTTGACCTTCTGTCGAATGTTCTTTTATCTGGCAACCTATCAAGACCACATGCCTTCATTACCTTCCTGTTGTATGGCATATCTATCGAAAAGTATTCATACAAAGCATTGTTGCTTGGTATTCTTATCCATACTCTAACGATGAAGCATCTCACCATAACTGTAGGAGAATAGTAGAATGGTCTATCCCTTTTCCTATTAGGTTTTGACTAAGGAATCACGTCAATCAAAAATAATATACGAAGAAGTATCGAGTCTGAGCTAAACATATCAACAATAAAAACTAGAAACCTGATCTTATCGTTTCGAACTAAATTACGCCCAAGCCTCATTTATTTAGGGAATTAACTTGTAGCTTGATAAAACTAATCCTCGGCCCACCTTTCGAAATACATGTCTGCAAAGAGGCAAATGTGAAAATAATCTTTAATTATGGGACCTTGGTTTTCATTACAGACCATTTTGTTTTCTAAATTGTTTATTGACTAGATAAGAACCAGACCTGCCCAAATGTTATCACTGGTTATGTGAAAGTTATTCTCTAGGAATTTGTTCCTTGCCAGAACAGGCAGATAGTTCATTATCAAGATTGAGGCAAGGGATATTTGGATATCTACCGGAGGAAACATTACCATTCTGGACAGTATTAATGCCCTTACCAAACTTAGTTACTATGTAGAAATATGTTTATCAATTTGTTCTACCTTCGAATTGTTAAATAAATTGCTTTGTTGTTCTAATAAATTGAGTATAAACTAAGATTAATATCGAAGATAGATAGTCATCGTAAATGCTGCGACTAGCATGGAGAAAAGATGTTTGGCCGTGGCGTGGGGTCGTAGCCTAGCATGGCAGGGCGACAGTAGTACCGCTAAGGGCTCCAGAAGCTAGACATAAATGGGTCATCTGACGAAAGGATGATGTATGTTCTGGAGCTGCAGTGACCCGTAGGTCGCCGGTTCAATTCCGGCCGGCCCCACCATCTTGTATCTTTAATATGGGATAGAAAATTTTTACATGATTATTAGTATCATTACCGATAATGTTAATAATTTGTTGATGATTCATAGTTAGTTTGCTTCGCATTCTCCTTGAGAAAAGTTGCGATATTTTGAGCCGTCTAATAATATTTCAATTCGTTTCGATAATTCTTATTCCCGCAATTCTTGCACCGACAGTTCAAAAGTATTCGCTAACCAATTTTGCTTCACTTTGTTAACTATTATTTAAACAACGATTAGGTCAAAAGAAATGTTGAACATTTAATGTTCAGATACAATTAACCTTTGGTGTGGCACTGGGAATCCAAATAGGAATCTGTTGTTGGAAATGTCAAATGTTGTGTAGGGGTTTGATAAATTTACCATGGAATCATTGAGTCAAATGACCCGAATATGAGCATTTTATAAAATTTGGGGTTAGGATTTACCTCATCTTACTTTGCTAAATTAATAATGCTCCTTCCCGCTAATGTAAGCGATACTTTCTATTTTCTTTTCAATTATTATTTACGAGAGTTCTTGATTTTGCATAGCAATGAATTAGGCACTCGCCTCTTCTCTTGGAGAATGATCTGAAGAGCTGGTAATGTATGGGTCTCATTATTAGCTATTTGTGCTTTGTTGCACAACTCAAAAATTCTGCAATTTTTTGTCTTATGATTAAACAATTGAATTTGTAATTCAGAATTTGGCACCACACTAACAGAATAATTTCGTTATTCAATAATGGATTTCATAGTTATGCAACAAGGCAGCTATTTGATTAAGAAAGTAACCACATCAGTGTCCCGAGTGCGATAAACACAATTGGATTAATAGCACCGCTTCTCTGCTGGATATTCACTAGTCGATCCGATATTAGTAACCGACTTCTTATGTATTCAGTAGCATATTGAGCAAAGGAAAGCAGACTGGGGTCATCACCATATACCTTAACAAGAGGGAATTCAAGCTCCCACCTGTGCTCATCTATATACTTAATTATATTTTCTATTGGTGCCTTCGGCTCATCGAGTTCAGAAGGCAAAATATACATTACGTGTGGATTAATAAAAATCTGATTCGTTTCATTTTCTATAAAATGCCATTCAGGTTTTGACTTCTGCCGTGCCATACAATTAAGAACCGAGGTCCATGAAGATAAATATCCACTCAAACTTAGAGTGACCACGTCTAAACCTAAAGACATTACTTGCTGGCTCAACCCTATTGAAAGCATTATACCTGCTATCACTACCAATATGCTATCCTGGCCTTTTGTCATGACTACAAGGAAAATTGTCACCGCCCCAAAAGCAACACCAATTAGTGCAGCACTAACAAGAATTTCACGCTCCTGTTGCTTGATCAACTCTACGTTATAATGAAGAAGGGATCCTTTCTTCCCTAGAGCAATGAAGGTAGCACTCAAGACTAATCTTAAAACTAAGTGGCGTAGCATTTCCTTTACAATATATGGTATCATAATTCTGTTGTAATGGAGTGATAAAGCTACATATACTATTACTTATTTTGAGAATGCAGTTTATCCAACTATTAAAATCCTCCCTCACACTTATTAATACAGGATTATCAATTGGCTAACCGCTCAGGAATAAAAAATATTGTTAATTTATCCCAAAACTCTCCAATACATCATGATTGATGCGATGTTAACCAACCCAAAATAATTCTCCGCTCTTCTTTCATACCTGATTGCCATTCTATGGAATCCACACTTGAGCCACGCAAAGAATCTCTCAACAACGTAACGTGTCTTGCTGTAATCGTTTTGGTTTGTTGTCTTGTTGTTCTTTGTCTTGAAATTTCTGTGTGAAATACAATCTAGAATATTTCTGCTTTTCAAATATTCTCTAATTGCCTTAGAATCATAACCCTTGTCTGCATAAACTGATGTAATTTGTTTTATTGAATCATCATCTAGATAGTCAGAAATGTTTTCCATCACATCAATTAATCTAGTAGAGTCATGTTCATTTGCAGAACCAATAATTATTGATACTGGCAGGGAATTACAATCAACTGCAACATGTATCTTTGTGCCTGTAATCCTCTTGAATCCATCATGTCCAATCACATTGCCTCTTTTTTGGCAGGAACAGTTGAGGAATCAACTGATATCCTCTGCAGTTGTAGATTGCCAGATTTGTATGCAGATTTTATTGCACCTGACAGAATCTTTTTCCATACTTTCCTTTGCTGCCAGTTCTGTAACCTGCGATGTGCAGTTGATTTTGAGCCATACTTTTCTGGCATCTCACGCCACCTGCATCCAGTAACTAGAACAAACATGATTCCATTTATCGTGACACGGTCATTACTCCTTGGTCTGCCTGTTCTTGCAGGTTTTGGAATGTATTTTTGCATCATCCTCCATTGCTTGTCTGTTAATTCTTGAAATTGCATGAGATGGTTCAATGACTAATTGCAAATAGATCTAATGATCGTCATTAATTCACTAAATGATCAGTTTTGGGACAAGTTGTGTGTAATTATTTGAAAAAACCTTATTTATTCAAGAGTTATTTTATGGAGGTCTCGATTATACTTTGTACATGTGACCCTCTTATGAGTAGGTCTTCGATGTATTTATCTTACAAAAACATATTTGTGTAGTCTTAAAATAGTCCAAAAGAGAATAATATCTTTCTTAAATTAACAATTCAAAAGTACTCCAGCAAGGGACGTTCAAAAAATAGCAATAATTCCTCAATAAATAAGCGTATATTTTTATTCAAGTAGGGCAAATTTAAGTCGTGCCAGATGAAAAGCTCTTGGAATTTCTCAGCAGTGGTAAAGATTGGGAAAGGAAACAGACATCGATGAAAGGAGTATTCCTTCTAAGATTGCCATCATATAAGGGAAGAAAGTCTTCTGTGTGTGTTGAAGTGAATCCTGTCGATTCATCAGGTGCCCCCACAAAGAAGAGGGGGGTTGTTATAAAATCTAGTGTTGAGCTTGATGAGATAAAGAGACTAGTAAGTGATGTTAAGATGGAAGAGCTTATGAAAAAAATAGAAGAAGTTAACCCAAGAGAGACCACAACAGCTACAAAATCATCAGATGTCTACGAGATATAACTTGTGCTGAGTTGTCAATCTACGTCTATGGAGCAATTCGGTAGAGAACGGACTTATCAAGAGGGCTTAGTATCGCTGTATTGACAAGCGATTCCAAGATATTCTTCGCAGACCCGACAGGTAGTTAGATTTGATCTTAACTATAATATTTTATCACTCTCAAACTACTCATTAATAAAATTCGATAATCTTCTTAGGGTTGGAAAGGAATGTAGATACACTGGTTTCCAGATAAAGTTGAATATTTTAGACTCTCGAGTCTTGGGGTCAGCCTTCGTAATTGTTATTATTGAAAATACTCTGGTTGGGTCAGCTTTCGTAATAACAGACTACAAGGGGTACACGAATAAATGTGGATGTTTCCGAAGGTCCTAGGAAGCTTTTGAAGAAGAGTTACGAGGTCAAGTGTATTACAAAAATATATCATAATGAAGGTATATTAAAGAGTCAAAAAGATTCTAGAATCGGCGAGTCATACGTGATTTGAAAAGCAGTTAAATTTTCTACTAATATTTGAAAATAAAGATTAATACTCCATATGATTTTCTCTTTAGGGATGGCGGACAATCAAGATATATTCATCCAAATACATATAAAAATAGGTGAAAAATTTGACGGAAAAAATGAAAGCCGCTGAGTTGTTCGTTAAATGTCTAGAGGAGGAAGGAGTTGATTATATTTTTGGACTACCAGGAGAAGAGAATTCAGATTTTATGATTTCTCTGTTAAATTCAAAAATTAAATTTATTCTAACTAGACATGAACAATCTGCTGCTTTCATGGCTGATGTCTATGGTAGACTAACTGGAAAAGTGGGAGTTTGTCTCTCTACTTTAGGTCCAGGAGCTACTAATTTGACAACTGGTATAGCAAATGCAAACATGGATAGATCGAGAGTCTTGGCAATCACTGGGCAGACCGACTCGCATCTTCTCCATAAGGAGTCACATCAAAACATGGATGTAATAACTATGTTTAAACCGATCACAAAATGGAATTGGTCCATTCGTAATGCTGATATCATTCCTGAAATTGTTAGGAGAGCATTCAAGATAGCTATGGAGGAAAAGGCTGGTGCTACTCATATAGAATTACCCCAGGACGTGGCGAAGGAAGAATCTTACATCAAACCTATTAGAAGGCAGGAAGTCTTACGTTCCCAACCTAACAAGTCTTTGATTGATAAAGCAGTGAAGTTAATTCTAGACGCGGAGAGACCCCTAGTTCTTATAGGAAATGGCTGTATAAGAGAAAATGCTAGCTCCCACGTAAGAAAGTACTTAGAACGGACGGGGATATGCTCGATGAACACTTTCATGGGAAAGGGTGTTATCTCGGATGAGTCAGAAAGACACCTCCAAACCATTGGTATCAGAACAGCTGATCATGCCTTAATAGCAATGAAAAAAGCAGACCTAGTTATTGCCATAGGATATGATTTGGTTGAATACAGTCCTCAATATTGGAATGGTGATTTAGATAAGAAGATTATTCATATTGATTTCACTCCGGCAGAGGTAGACACCTACTATCCTCCAGCGGTTGAGATTGTTGCCGATATTGCATTAACAATTGATTCGATCATAAGTGAATTGGAAAAAGAAAAAAGCCAGAATCCTAGTCTAAAATACTTTCCATGTCATGACATTCCAGAAACCTTTAAGAATATTAAGAAAGAGGTGCTTGAGAGAACTCAGAAATACAAAAATAGTCTTGATTATCCGATTAAACCTGAAAAGCTATTATTTGATGTCAGAAGTGCACTGGATAAAAAAGATATTGTGATTTCAGATGTTGGGGCTCACAAATTATGGATAGCAAAATTATACAATACATACTACCCCAACACATGTTTAATACCAAACGGATTTTGTTCTATGGGATTCTCTTTACCTGGTGCAATTGTGGCTCAATTGGTTTATCAGGATAGGACTATTGTGGCAATGTGTGGTGATGGTGCTTTTCTTATGAACCTTCAAGAAGTTGAGACCGCCGTTCGCCTTAAACTACCAATAATAATTATCATTTGGTGTGATAGGGAATTTGGTTTGATTTCTTTGAAGCAAATGGATGAATTTGGAAGAACTGCATTTACCTCTTTTAATAATCCTGACTTTGTAATGTTAGCCAAGAGTTTTGGTGCTAAAGGATACTCGGTTAGTTCCACTAAAGATTTTCCAGGAATCATGGAAAAAGCGAAGCAATCAAAGGAAACACCTATCATTATTTCTATTGATGTAGATTATTCTAGAAACGGAATCTTGATAGATGACAATTTTGTAGGATGAATCTAGTTTTTGAGTATCGAACAATCACCCTTGTGGAATAAACCTATAAAGGCACCTTGATTTTTATGAATTAAGTAACAGAACAGAAATAGTGAAGATTGATGACCTACTTGGATCCGTTCTATTTTGTTGACCATTTTTATATTGGTTATTCATGCTGCCATTTTGTGTATACTTCCATTAAATGTAAAACCTTTTCCACTCTGATAATTTTTATCCAGAACGATGTCAATAGTGGTAACAAGAAAGGAAAAATTTAGTATGTATAGATAAATCAAAGAGTAGATAAATATTAGAAGCTGAGCAATTGCCCATTGTAAGTTTATTAATTATGGATCTTTATATGACCAGGTTACAAGAGATAAACCCTTCCCCAAACTGTGGAAGTATGCTCTTCAAGGTAGAATATGTTAAACCAAACTGGAGGTACTAACCACTATACTAATGTAATTTTTGATAGCCCTGAAGATTTGTCTACAAAATTAGAGAATTTGCTAATTGTTGATACTTGGTTGGGAGAATCTTATATCAATATTTGGAGAGTATAAAGTGAGCGATATCAACTGGAATTTAGGGTTTCAACTAAGAGCCTATCCTAAAATTCTAGCTGATAGTTAACGATTGGTAGAAATGATAACATTTAGAATGCAAGAATATTAGTTCATACTGTCAGGTTTAGTTTTCTTACTATTGATTTTATTAGTATTGTAGATAGTAGATACTAGAAACAGTTGCATTAACGTGTTTATGACACTACCAATATATCGCTCTATACACTATTAGGCAGTTAGCAAATTCTACTAGCGCCTGATAATTTTCCTTCTTCTCGAACCTTACCAATAACTTTCTGAACCTGTTATGCCAAGATGCGGTTCTTTCTACAACCCATCTCTTTGCTTTGTACAAATTCTTTTTCAACACTTCACCCTTACGACGAATGTGATCCACATATCCCCTTCCTAACTCCATACTCTATCTCAGGGAAATCATATCCTATTCATGCATATGTTCTGTTTAACTTTGGGCCTATCAACAACAATGCTATCTATTGTAGGAAAGGCTGATTTCATATCGTGTTTATTTGTTCCAGTAATTACAGATGAGAGAGGAATACCTCTTCTATCAACCAGCATGTGACGTTTGGTACCTAGCTTGCCTCTATCCGTTGGGTTTGCTCCGGTCGTTTTCCCCCTAATGGGGCCTTCGGTACGCTATCCATGGATTGCCAGTCCCATCCTATACCCTTCAATTCATCATATATTTCCAGCAGCCTCTTCCATACCTTCTTGAATACTCCTATCCCAATCCATTCCTGAAATCTTGCATGGCAAGTTGAACCAGAACCAAATTCTTTAGATACCTTCTTCCACTGGCATCCAGTTCTTAATACGTACAGTATTCCATTCAACACTTTTCTAAATGGTACAGCTGGCCTTCCAACTGTTCTTGCTGGTTTCTCTGGTGGCAACACTAGTTTGAACTCTTCCCATAGATTGTCTGGTATATGCCATATGGTCGGCATGCTCTTTTTCTTTGATTTTCTCACAAATTTAGCTAGAGAGACAGATCTAGATCTGTTTCGGTATAAACAATTAGGCTATGATGTTAATTTTCGGATAAGCTCTAAATCTACTGTGTTTCGAAAGAATCTTACTACATCTCATCTGACAGACCGTAGTCTAATTGTGGTCCACCATGCTAAACCTTTATAAACTCAATTTTTATTTTCGATGCAAATTATCATTAATGGAATGAATTATATCTTATAATGGTCATATACTCACTATGAGGAATATAGCTTTATGATGAGCAAGGGACGGAATAGACAATTGATAAAGAAGGTTAGGGATAATTGGGGTAGACCAGAAGAGGTCGATACCTTCGCAGAACTTGAAAAGCTTTACAGGCAGAAAAAAATTAGTGAAGACGAATTTCGAAGGTTCAGGCTTCAAAACGGAGCTTACGGTTCTAGGATGCAGTCAGATTTCAGCATGGTACGTATTAAGATACCTTCTGGTATAATTGATCCAGAACAATTAGAAAAAATAGCTTTTTTAAGTGATGCATTTTCCATTGGAAGCGCTCATGTATCAACTAGACAAAACATTCAACTGCATTGGGTTCACCTGGATGATGTTTCAGAAGTTATGAGAGGTCTGGTTCAAGTTGGTATTACAACTAGGGAAGCTTGCGGTAATACTATAAGAAATGTTATATGCAGTCACTTTGCAGGCGTCTGTATAAACGAGGCCTTTGATGCAACTCCCTATGCAAACGCAGTCGCAAAGTTCTTTCTGAGAAATCCATTGAATCAGAACCTGCCAAGAAAATTCAAGTTCAACTTTGCGTGTTGTGAAAAACACAGTCTTGTCAGGATAGCCGATATAGGGCTTGTTCCAATGGTGAAAAAAATCAATGAAGAGGAGATCAAAGGCTTCAGGATTTATCTAGGAGGTGGATTGGGTCCAGCTTCATTCATCGCTGAGCTTCTTGAGGAATTTACCCCTATGGAAAATGTCTTGCCCACATGTATAGCAACTATAAGGCTGTTTGATAGACTTGGTAATAGAGAAAAAATGCACAGAAATCGAATGAGGTATATGGTACATGATATGGGTTTTGAAAAGTTTCAGGAGCTTGTTTTAAAGGAGCGCATAATTGTAAATGCTACAAAGTCCACAGCTACTAAGCTTGAGATCGAGGAAAAGCAAGTACCAATGGTTGCATCGTCAATCGTCTCACATGAATCCACTGCTAATCCATTAGGCTATCAAAAGTGGTTACACACAAATGTAGTGCAACAGAAGCAGCAAGGGTATGTAGTGGCATTTATAACGTTACAATCTGGAGATATTTCCGTTAGTCAGCTTAAGGCACTAGCAGATATATGTAGAGAATTCACTGCAGATAGATGTGTCCGTACAACACCATCACAGGATATAGTATTAAGATGGGTTCTCCAATCAGATCTCCTCGACCTCTATCAGGGGCTTGTACAAGTAGGCCTTGCAAATTCAGGGGCATTGACTATGGCGTCAACCGTAGGATGTGTTGGAACAACGTCTTGCAACTTAGCAATAACAAATTCACATAGACTTTCAAAAGAAATACAAGCCAAGTTTATAGAACTTGACCTTCATATGGATGACGGATTGAGGGATTCAACGATAAAGATAAGTGGATGTCCAAATTCCTGTGGACAGCACGAAGTGGCTACTATGGGTTTCTATGGTGGTGCATCAAGAGTGAATAATACCCTGGCACCCACGTACATAATGCTCTTGGGAGGTAGTACCGGTGAAAACGCTTCCCTTGGCAAAGTCTTCACAAGGGTTCCAGCAAAGAGGGTTATAGACGTTGTATTGAAAATTGTGGAACTTTACAAACAGGAAAGGAATGAAGGTGGAAACCTAAATGAATGGATATCAAGGATTCTAAGAGGTGAGGGCTCTATGACTGTGAAGAATGTAGGAGATTTGAAGATTATTGTCGATGAAGTTGCACAGCTCCCAAGTGTAGAGCAGAGCCCCGTATCGTACATGGACTATGGTAATGATGGTATGTTTTCAGCGAAGACAGCTAGAGGCGAATGTGCAGCTTAAAATCAGTGACAATCAACCATGCATAGATCAACAACATATCCTATTCTTATTGATCCTTATGATCTGATAGAGGCAATTGAAAAGAAGGAGACAAGAATAGTTGATGTAAGAAAAGTTGAAGAATACGACATTGGACATATACCTACTGCTGTATCCATACCGTTGGCACAATTACTAAATGCAGAGAATTTAGAAAAGATAGTAGATATATTCGCAAATGTGGGTATTGATGATAATATACATGTTGTAGTTTACGATGATACCTTCGGTGCAATAGCAGCAAGGGTTGCCTGGGCACTTGAATATATAGGGCACCAAAATGTTTCATTATTAGCAGTTACCTACAGCTCTTGGAAATCGATGGGCCTAAATATAGAGCAAAATAAGACAGTTTACAAGAAAGCAGTGCATTCACTAAAGATAAATGATGATATTCTTGCTACTGCAGATTATGTTAATTCTTCGGTAGAAAGTGACGGCAAAGTGTTGCTTGACTCTAGGGAGCGCTTGAACTATCTGGATCATCACATACCTAAAGCAATTAACATTCCTTGGAAGACCTTCTCCGGAGAGGATAGCATCCTGAGACCCCCTGAGGAGCTTAAGAGACTTGTAAATAACCGTGGAATTTCTGATACCAAAGAAGTAATCACATATTGTGGCAGCGTAGGCACGCTTTCAGGATTGGCCTATTATGGATTACTCCTTGCTGGCTACAAAAACGTAAAGCTGTACGCAAAGTCATTGAGGGAATGGAAGTCCCTGGGCCTTCCCACAGAGGTAGTAAAAGATGCTAACTACTGGGATCTTTCAGCAGGATAAGCGTCTGGAAATTCGAGACTTGCTCTTTATTAATCATCTTATTTTAAAAGTGTATTATAGTAGGATAATTATTTCCCAGTGCTGGTGGTTTGTCAAGAAATTACATCTGAATAATAATTCCTAATATTAAATTGAACTAACTTCGTCAGAAGAACTGGATCAGTTTGTTTAATACCAAAAATCACTTTGTTGCATAACTCAAAGATTCTGTAATTTTTTGTCTTATGGTTAAATAATGGAAATGCAATTAAGAATTTCATACCACAATAACAGAATAATTTCGTTATTCAGTAATAGGATTTCATAGTTATGCAACAAGGCACCAAAAATAACAATATTTTAGGAAGAAAATAATAATCAAATAATCTAGATAAGGATAAGAGTGTAGATAGTATTGGATGCAGCTTATTCTTCTAATAAAAATCAGTTGTTGACGATATGTAATGAAAAGTAATCTATGAAAATCTTGATTTGTAAAGAACCTAAACTCATCTTATGTTGTGTAATACTCCCGTATACTTGTTAAGGGTTATTATTTACAGGATTTTAATTGTTGCACTCGGCGAAGGCTCGAAGTTGGAGAATTCTTACAAAGAAATACATAAAAATCCATCACAAACGATTTTAAGAACGGCAAAGTCGTTTAAGAGTCTATCCTAAAATTCTAGCTGATAGTTAATGATTGGTAGAAATGATAACATTTAGAATGCAAGAATATTAGTTCATACTGCCAGGTTTAGTTTTCTTACTATTGATTTTATTAGTATTGTAGATAGTAGATACTAGAGACAGTTGCATTAACGTGTTTATGACACTACCAATATATCGCTCTGTACACTATTAGGCAGTTAGCAAATTCTACTAGCGCCTGATAATTTTCCTCTCTCTTCTCGAACCTTACCAATAACTTTCTGAACCTGTTATGCCAAGATGCGGTTCTTTCTACAACCCACCTTTGCTTTGTACAAATTCTTTTTCAATACTTCACCCTTACGACGAATGTGATCCACATATCCCCTTCTCCTAACTCCATACTCTATCTCTGGAAAATCATATCCTATTCATGCATATGTTCTGTTTAACTTTGGGCCTATCAACAACAATGCTATCTATTGTAGGAAAGGCTGATTTCATATCGTGTTTATTTGTTCCAGTAATTACAGATGAGAGAGGTACTCTTCTTCTATCAACCAGCATGTGACGTTTGGTACCTAGCTTGCCTCTATCCGTTGGGTTTGCTCCGGTCGTTTTCCCCCTAATGGGGCCTTCGGTACGCTATCCATGGATTGCTAGTCCCATCCTATACCCTTCAATTCATCATATATTTCCAGCAGCCTCTTCCATACCTTCTTGAATACTCCTATCCCAATCCATTCCTGAAATCTTGCATGGCAAGTTGAACCAGAACCAAATTCTTTAGATACCTTCTTCCACTGGCATCCAGTTCTTAATACGTACAGTATTCCATTCAACACTTTTCTAAATGGTACAGCTGGCCTTCCAACTGTTCTTGCTGGTTTCCCTGGCGGCAGTACTAGTTTGAACTCTACCCATAGATCATTTGGTATATGCCATATGGTCGGCATGCTCTTTTTCTTTGATTTTCTCACAAATTTAGCTAGAGAGACAGATCTAGATCTGTTTCGGTATAAACAATTAGGCTATGATGTTAATTTTAGGATAAGCCCTAAGTATGTCGCAATTTAGTGAACCTGAAATATCTCAAACAACAACAGATACCCAAAATGCAGCAGAAGGTTTAGAAGTTACCTCAGATTTGCCAAACCCTTTGGAATCGTCTCAGAATGAGCAGATAATGCTCGAGCCTAAGCCTAAACCTAAGGAACTAAAACCGAGAGCAAAATCTACAAAGAAAAAGGATACTGGTCCAAATATTGCCCGTCTCTCAACCCTTTTCAAGAAGCAACAAGAGCAACTGCAGAATATAGAAAAAATACTACGACCCATTCAGGGTCAACTCAAGAACAGTCAAAAGCAATTATACACAACTAAAGAGATTCAATCATGGATGAGGCAGATCAACAAGCAAGTTACCTTGATAGAAAAGAATACAGAGATGATACTCAGAGGGAAAACAAAGAAAATTAAAGTGAAATCAATAGGTAAGGTAAAAACTAACATTAAACCCAAGAAAAAAGTGAAGGTAAAATCAAGATAGGCCTTTTAATGGGCCCTATATTTTCTTCTTTTTATAGTAAGTTATAATAAAACGGAAAACTTAAAGGGTATCTAAAGAATTGAGCGCATATAATTAAATTCAGTGCTAAAATCTTGTTCCTCTCGTTTTCTTAATAAATCGATCTTTAGCCTAATACATTGCAATTTTTTGCTACAATTTTTGTCGAGAGTATCATAAAGAATAACTTGTTTGATAATGTCTTCACAATAATCTTTTTTTTTATAGGTAGATTCATGTTTACAATCTCTAAGGGTTTCATCACCAAACTATATAGTGTATTTTTCTGAAGCTTGTAATCTAGGTGAAAATTCATAACGGGATTGTCACCATTGGTTTTACAATACATACAATAGTTAGAAAACCTATCTAGGACTGGATTCTATAAATGCAACAGATTTGGGAGTAATTAAGCACTTCTAATTTCTACTAACCCTGGCGAGAGCAAAAGTGGAAATTAAGAGCTGTATAAATCACTGGAAATGAGTTGAAATATTGTCTAATGATTAGGTAATCTTGCTGAAATAAATAACCCAAAAACATGATCAAGACCCTCATGGGGTCGTTGTCTAGCTTGGTCAAAGATACCAGCCCGGGGCGCTGGTGATCGTGGGTTCAAATCCCACCGACCCCATTCTCACGTTCAAATTATTGAAATTATTGTTGTTGACCTCGACCAGATGCTGATGTAGTGATTATCACAAACTCAAACCAATAATGTTCAAAATTATGTTAAAAAATACGCTCAATTTTGGATTTAGTTTCTCAATTTGAACGGCAAACATTACATATCTTTTCCCTTATGTACGAAATATAGAGCAGGATTACTTGACTAATACATGATGAATCGGAATATGATTTAAATTCTTGTCTATTATGTTACCCAACTACTTGAGGCTTGGGTATAATTCAATAACAATAATAATATTTTGATATTGTTTCTTTAGCTTCCCAGCCTGTGCTTCAAATCCTTCAGAGGCCTTCCTGTCAAGTAGTTGTAGTATACCATCAGCTGGTATAGCAATATAGAAATCAGAACGATGCTGCTAGTTTTATCAAATCCTCTAAACAGGTAGTGGGCCTATATCAAATACATCCTTTATGTCCTCTATCAATGGTTCAACGCTTATACTTATTTGCGAATATGCATGCTGTCCAAATTCCGATTGATAGAACTGTAATAAAGCTACCTATCATTGTCTATAGTATGCTCATACCTTTACAATGGAAATATAAGCAGGAATCCTTTACCTGTTGAAATCACATAACTTGTGATCATCATATCCTTCATCTCCTACAACATACCTTACCATTCCTGTAGGCAATGAAGATGTTATGCTTTCATACATCTTGTTATCAGTAATGTTAGCTGTTGAGAAATCAGCTGATAATGGAACTATCAACGAACCTGTGCTACATGCTAGATGCATCTTGTATTCGAATATCCATCCCTTGGTTCTGCTGTAGCCCCATCGAGCATCTGTATCTATACCGGAGCGTGGCACTTCATTCTTCTTCATGTTTGATCTATGCCATACATGTCCCTTTGCTTTCAACAATGAACTGTCAACGGATACTATGGCTGGGTCTACCAACCCATCTTTTATGAAGAGCATACCCATAACATCTATCCTTGATCTTATGTCAATTGATATGGCCTTGAACCTTCTGTCGAATGTTCTTCTGTCTGGCAATCTATTAAGACCACATGCCTTCATTACCTTCCTGTTGTATGGCATATCTATCGAAAAATATTCATGCAAAGCATTGTTGCTTGGTATTCTTATCCATACTCTAACGATGAAGCATCTCACCATAACTGTAGGAGAATAATAAAATGGTCTACCCCTTTTCCTATTAGGTTTTGACCGAATCACACCAATCAAAAATAATATGCGAAGAAGTATCGAGTCTGAGCTAAACACATTACCAATGAAAAATGGAACCTGATCTTATCGTTTCGAACTAAATTACGCCCAAGCCTCAATTATATAATTGGTGATATAACACCTTCAAAAGGAGAATGAGAGGAGTTATCCTATTATAAGACCAAATAGATGAATTAGGTCTTTAGAAAAATCTATTAGCTTGATTTCCAAATAAAAATTGTGAAAATAGGTATAATATCAGATTCCCATGATCATTTAGATAATATCAAGAAAGCTGTTCTATTATTCAAAGATAAACAGGTAAACTTTGTTATTCACGCAGGCGACTATGTTAGCCCTGGAATAGTTAAAGCCCTTGAGGGATTAAAACTTGTTGGAATATTTGGGAATAATGATGGGGATAAATTCGGGCTAATTAGTGCCTTTGATCAGATAGGAGGGGATATTAGAGGGGATTTCTGTACGATTGAACAGGAAGGAATAAAAATTGCAGTTTATCACGGAACAGAATCACAGTTAAATGATGCGTTGATAGAATGTGGAAAATATGACGTTCTCATTTATGGCCATACACATACAATAGTTAATAGAAAAATTGGTAAAACGCTGGTTCTCAATCCAGGAACGACGCATGGATTTAGAGGTAAAGCTACAGTAGTGATATTTGATACAGAAACCAAACAGCCTGAATTTATAGAGTTATAAATCTTTTTTTTGGTTTTCCTTGCTTGTTGACTTTCTTCTTCGCGAAGTCCACTTGAAGTACATCTGGCCAAGCCTTTCTATTGATCGTATTGGAAAGAACTCTCCTTTAGCAGCAGATTGAACATGCCTTGCGCGAATCATTTGACATATGTGATATACAGTAGTCATATCTATGCCCGTGTGCTCGCTTATCTCTTCGGGCAGCCAAGCATCCTTATTATTTCTCTTCAAAAAATCCCTGATCACGTCGACAGGATCTTCTACCGAGTCAAATTCTGGACCAGGTATTGGCAACAGCATGGCTTTGCGTATTTTGATTATAAATCTTAACTATCTCATAACATCTATTTCACTATGAGTTATTTAGAAATGAATATTGCACATCCATAGTTGTATCTTACTTGGCGATGTATTTTTGTCTTATTACCATCATATAATCTCCAGAGTTGTATTTGAATATTGAGAATGTCTGAATTTTTGTAAATTGGCAATTGGTCGTACAAGAAACTCATAATACTTTAATCTACTGCCAGGCATTAGTTCTCTAGAAGTGTAAAAGTCATATTCTGCTTTGATAAGATTTTTGATAATTATTCAACACATCATTGTCTTATGTATTCTTTTATTACAGTATCTGAAAGTATTGAATCAATTATTTTGCGTTTCTCTGTCCCTGGTATCTCTTTCTTTTCAAACGAGTCTATTGCTTTAAGCTTCCAATAATTTGAAATAACATCATCTGCAACCTTCAGAATTATTTTTTCAACTACCTCTCCAAGAACTGTGAGAATATAGACGCCATTACGTTTGTGGATAAGCCCAACCTGAACAAGTTTATGAAGGCGAATTGATACTGTTTCTTCGTTATCTTTAGCTTTCCCGCAATATTTCCCCTAGGTCTGAAGCCTATTAAGGCTGATTTTAACAGTTTTACTGTGACCTCATCGGCAAGTATTTCAAAGATATCCCTACGTAATGGTGCTTTTTTCACAATACGGTTATTGCTTTGTGATTTTAATCCCTTTGTTTTCTAATCATAGTAATAATGAGCTAAATATTACCCTAAATTGGGAATTATTAGAGAAACGTGATATAAAAACCCTAGAATGTTTTTATTACTTGAATAGTTGTTTTTTAGAATGACATAAATGTATACACGAGAGGGATCATCAAAAAAAATCGTGATTGAAATATCGCCAAAGGATAATGAGATGGGAATAGGTTACTTTATTCCCAAGGACTCATTCTCGATATTTGATTACAAGATAAGGGGCAAGTGGCCTTTTGATATTAAGAACAAGAGTGTGGCCATGACATATATCATCAACAAGAGTTTTGAAGTAGCGAGGGGAGGTGGCATACGCACTTGTTTCATCGAGACAACTGAATATGGATGCAAGATATATGTGGCAAGAGTTCCTGGGGAGGGTGGATTCCCACAAGACCCTAGTGAGATCAAAGTTGGTACAAGAAATAGAGTTGTAGATCTTGAAGTTATTTTTCACTATTATTTACATCCTAGATCATCCCTTTTGCGTAATTTCAAAAATGGTAAGGAGAACTTCAGGGATTATGGGTTTACCGAAATGCCTGAAGGTGGAAAGGTTATTCCCGACGTGGAACATGGCAACTTCAAGTTAACATTTACGACAAAATACGACAAGAGTGGTGATATACAATTAACTGAAGAAGAAGCAAAAAGCAGATCAAGATTAACTGATGACCAGTGGGAGCAAGGGCAGAAGACTATAAAAAAATGCATCTCGTTAATTTCGAAACATGCAAAGGAGAAGGGACTGCTAAGGTCAGATGGGAAGTACGAATTGTTTGTAGATTCAGACGGTAAAGTTGGTCTAGCAGACACTTTTGGAAATCCTGAAGAAGACAGGTATATAGTGGAAATAAAAGATCCAAATATGATAACAAGACTTATTGACTTCTACGAACGTAGATGGAGTCTTGACCATGCAAAATTATCTGTTTTGATCGATGAGATAAGGAAAGAACCTAGACACTTGCAAGATTTTAGCAAACAATTCTTGCGAAACTGGTACATAGATAATGGGTGGAAAATGTTGTATTCAGAAGGAAGGGTGAAGGAACCGCCCATGATGCACCCTGATGCTTTGAGTGCTTATTCAGATTGTTTGTTATCATTCGCAACTGTATGGTCTGGAAAAGTTGGTGATATAGTGAACAGGATTGGTGATATAACTAGACCTATTATAGATGTTGCAACTGAGTTATTTGTGTTGGAGCGCTTAAACAAGAGGGGTTTGATTCCCTCTTAGAGATGATTTCTATAGATTTCCCATTTTCCTTCTCAATTTAGGAAGGGATAATCTTTACAGATTAACATAATCAAATATTACATAATCAAATATTACATAATCAAATATGCACGACTAAACCTTTCTTGGTTTTTCATGAAAAGAAGGATTGTCTATTTATTCATCCAACATACTTATCCACGATTTTTGATTATACGTGTAATAAACAAAGAACAGATTGAACTTAACCGCTTTTAATTATTTTTTCCAGCATGTCGAGAGCATTCATTCTTTCACTATAGGTAAGCCCCTTTGATGCTATATCAGAAAGCTCATCAAATGCATCGTCTCCAAGCTCTCCTAGAAGATCAATTGCTCTCATTCTTTCACTAAAAGTATTATTTTCTGAGAGAGCTATTCCCTTTAATTTTCCTCCTCTAATCTTACCTGTCTCTTTTTTAGAAACTTCCTTTGCCATATGTTTTAAATAACTGCGGTTAATTATTAAACTTTCCTTCCCGAAATATTGACTCGAGGTCAATTGATCTTGCTAGTTCTGGTATCTTCTCATTTGTGTCACAAACTTGGTGTGAGAGTGCGCTCTCATGAAACTTTGGAGGTGCACCCATTCATCTTTCGAGAGATCCGCCTCTAGCATCTCTTTCATTATGATATTCTCTCTATCAAAGTGTTCATCTATCAATTTCCGGAAATAGTCCAACGATGACTGGGTCATGGGATACATTCTATATAATAGGAATATAGCGAATATTGACAAATTATCTAGAGTAGTATAGTGAAATTTCTAGCTCTAAAAGATTTTCCTCTTTTTACTTCAAATTCTATCGAGAATCTCCTTCTTCTTCTTGATGAACTCTTCTTCAGTGATTATACCTTCTTCTTTTAGTACTGCAAGTTGTTTAAGAATCTCTATATTCTTCTCTCCAGAATTTGCCGCTTTCCTTGCAGCCCCGATGCTTCTCTCGATCGATCTTAGGCCATGCCTTTTCAGTTGCTTTCCAAACTCTGGTCCCTTTTCCACAGCCTTCTTACCGATTTCTGCACCTGTTTTTGTCGCTACATCAGCCTTCTCCTTAAGTTTCTTCAAGAGGTTATCTCTTTTAGATCCTTTCAATCCAAAAAATAAACATTCATTCAACAGTATATGCTTTACTGATCAATTACCGGATTGTGATTACCATGTTTTCTGAATATACACGTCCATCTTCTCTAGTTAGCGTCAGTTTGATTATGTAAACACCCGATTCGGTATATTGATGTATTACCTGCTCTTGACTGCTTTTAGAACCATCGCCGAACTCCCATTTATGTGAGAGAATATTACTTGGTCCGAACTGTCATATTGCATTCTTCTCAGTTGAAATGCTGTCGAATAAGTATGTTCTATCTGTTCCTACGGGTTTAACGGTAAGATCCGATACTCTGCTCTGTTCAATTACTGGAGTAAATTTTCCAAATAATTCACCGCCAGTGACACCGTTGTATGCAAATACGCCTGATATAGTTATGGCAAATCCTATTGCTGTTAATATCATTGATTTCTTGAACACCTCTGTTCTTCCAATTGAACCAGTAACTTTCTTCAGTGTAGGTAATAGTGAAACCGAGGCCTTGGTTGTATTCACTCCTATTCCAGTAATTGCTACCGTAACAACTATAACCACAAAGGCAATATCAGTAAATACCGATGCGCCTTCGATGTTATACAGCAATGGTAATTGCGCCGCTACCGCAGCAGCAAGACCCCTCGGCAACATGAAGCTAATAAGCCACATATCCTTCCTTAGCTCCTGATCCCTGTAAGTGCTGATCCATGATGCGCCTATTCTTGCGAAGAAAAGTGCTAATGCTATAATGATTCCCGCTATTATCATAGTGGTGCTAACTGAGATTATAAGTCCCAAGAAGACAAAGAAGATTGCACGCACCATGAATGATATCTGTGAATGGAACTTCTTAGCAGATACCTCAATAGTTGAGTCTATCACATGAGGAAGTTCGTGCTTCAGAGATCGAAAAATCTTTGATGCATTTCCAAAAGTTATACCGAATGCAAGTGCTGCAACAGGACCACTTCCTCCCAGAAATTCAGTTATACCGTATAGCACAAATGCAATCGCTAAGGTAAGAATGTCTTCATAGGCCGTCTTCATAGCTATAAGCGCACGCATCCATGCAAGTCCTATTATAATGCCAACAGCAGCACCGATAAGAAAGCCGTTAACGATTCCTCTGCTTACAAAACCAAGAACATCAGGGCTTGTCTGTATGGTTATGATCTGGATTACAGCTAATACGACCATTATCACGATCACATCGGTATAAGCAGATTCAAGTGTAAGCAGTGTTGATGTTTTTTGATTAGAATGTATTTTATTCGCAAGTGGGATCACTATGGCTGCGCTTGTTCCTCCAATAATTGCACCCATCAGAAGACCCATCTCAGGTTCCCAACCAAGTGTAGGAACTGTTACCAACATAGTTACAATCATAGTCAGAACTATACCAGTAGAAGCTATTATCATCGCCCTACCACTTCCCTTTAGCACACGCTCGTAGTTCATGTTGAGACCACCATCGAAAAGAATAATCGTTATAACCAGTGCAGATAGGAGGGGTGCAAAATCAATAATATCTACCCTTTCAATAACCCCAAATATTGGTCCTAACATCACCCCAATGGCAAGAAGTATTATTATATCTGGTAATCCGAACCTCCTGAAGATGTAATCGCTAACATATCCAATAAGGATGAAAATACCGGCCAGTCCCAAAATTAGAGGTACGTCCAATACCATAAATGTTATTCTTCCAATGTGATTATATTATTTCTTTTGGGTGAAAACAAGCTCAAGTAAACCTAGAATAATTAACGCAAATCTCTTATACTAAATGGGGTGGTGATACATGTACACACATATTATTGTAGATTTTCTGACCTCAAAGATAAGGTTAGTATTGAATTATACGAAGAGAAAGCATCAAGGACCGTAAAGGCAATTTTGGAAAAATTGCCTATTGAGGTCATCATTAACCGATGGGGTGAAGAATTGTATACAGAGCCAATGCCAGTCGATGTAGGAACGGAGAATGCAAAATCCGGTGTGGATTTGATGGATGTTGCATACTGGCCACAGGGGAGGGCTTTGTGTTTGTTCTTTGGTCCAACACCGATAAGTAGTGGCAATAAAATAAAAGCTTATTCTCCAGTAAACGTGATTGGAAGAATTATTGGCGGTGAGAACTTGGCAGAAAAGATTGATAATAGTACAAAAGTTATCATAAGAAAGTGATCTGCTTTATAATGTGATAATTCGTTCTAGTAATTATTTCAATGCTGTTAGATTTTAAATGTTTTCTAAATTCATGAATGTGATGCTATGCTATAACTTAGCAGGGTTCCTTCCCATTAGAATAACATTCTTTTTCGATTACAATCTTTTCCATTGCAAACAATATTTAGTTTAGAAGACGTCTTTTGATATCCATACATCAAAGAATATTGTATTATATTATGTTCCAACAAATCATCTATAACTGTCTCTAGACGCTTGTAATCGGAGAACAATGTATTACGAAATTGAAATTGTTCAACAACTCTGGTTTATAGATGTACTGAAGTAAGTTGTGAATGGATATGCAGACAGGCCCATATTTGTTTTCATTGACACCAGAGGATTTAGTGATATAGGAAATAAAATTTCTTAATTTCTCCTACAATCTAGCTGCCAAATTAGTCAGTCCCCAACTGATCTTCCTCCCTGGAATCACCTTGATAATTGATTCTCCAATCTCTCTCCATGGTGAATCTCTGACCCAGCCAAATTTTTCATAAAAGTTATCATAAATTTCTTTGAACTCTTTCCCTTTCTCAACTATTTCTGCCTGACCTTCAACAGCAACTGCCATATTTGGTTGATAAACATCATAACAAGTGCAACATTCCTATTCTTGAGCAAATTCTTGTATTTTTTTATACCATAATCTGTAGCAAGGTAAAACAAATCGTTTATCAAGATATAGCACATTGGCACTACATGTGGCTTACCATTGCCAACGGTCGCGTTGCGGCATACCTCATATTTATTTATGAACGCAAGTTGCTTGCTGCTAAATTTACCATTGTATTGTATTAAATCAAGCAAATATTTATCAACAACATTACCATACAAGAAGCAATGAGCAATAGGGATGAATCCCATTTGATAGATTTACCCGTCTTACTATCAAAAATGGCTCTTGATTCTGGTCTATCCTTAGGGCTTTCTTTAGCAAGGTTGGCACAGATAACGACTAGAACGTTAGATAGTTGAGGCATGGACATAATTTCATATAACAAAAATAACTTGATGCCTCTGATTGATTAACTTCCCAACATGTGCTTCAATGCCCTTAATGGTCTTCCTGTCAAGTAGTTGTAGTATACCATCAGCTGGTATAGCAATATAGAAATCAGAACGATGCTCCTAGCTTTATCAAATCCTCTAACAGGTAGTGGGTCTATATCAAATACATCCTTTATCTGCTCTATCAATGGCTCAACGCTTATGCTCCTCCGAGAATATACATGCTGCCCAAATTCCGATTGATAGAACTGCAGCAATGCCAGTCTATTATTATCTGTAGTATGCTTGTACCTTTCCAATGGGAATACTGGATGCCCTCTATACCTGCTGAAATCACATAACTTGTGATCATCATATCCTTCATCTCCTACAACATACCTCACCATTCCTAAAGGCAATGAAGATGTTATGCTTTCATACATCCTGTTGTCAGTAATGTTAGCTGTTGTGAAATCAGCTGATAATGGAACTATCAACGAACCAGTACTACATGCTAGATGCATCTTGTATCCGAATATCCATCCCTTGGTTCTGCTGAATCCCCATCGAGCATCTGTATCTATACCGGAGCGTGGTACTTCGTTCTTCATGTTTGATTTGTGCCATACGTGTCCTTTTGCCTTCAACAAGGAACTATCAACGGATATTATGGCTGGGTCTACCAACCCATCTTTTATGAAGAGCATACCCATAACATCTATCCTTGATCTTATGTCAATTGATATAGCCTTGACCTTCTGTCGAATGTTCTTCTGTCTGGCAACCTATCAAGACCACATGCCTTCATTACCTTCCTGTTGTATGGCATGTCTATCGAAAAGTATTGATGTAACACATTGTTGCTTGGTATTCTTATCCATACTCTAACGATGAAGCATCTCACCATAACTGTAGGAGAATAGTAGAATGGTCTACCTCTTTTCCTATTAGGTTTTGTCCGAATCACGTCAATCAAAAATAATATACGAAGAAGTATCGAGTCTGAGCTAAACACATTACCAATGAAAAATGGAACCTGATCTTATCGTTTCGACCGGCTTAATTATGCCCAAGCCTCAAGTAGCTAAGTGTTCAAAAAGCTTACTCAATATCAGCGATGCGGCCGCAAATATTATGACGGTGAATATAATTTTTAGCTTTTGTGGAGAGATGGTTGACGCTATTCTTACACCAAGTAATACCCCTGGAATTGCACCGATCAGCAGTACTACAACTAAGTGCCATAGAACATTACCAGATACACCGTGCAGAGTTGCTCCTATAGCGGTTGAAATTACTCCGAAAAGTATGGAGGTTCCTGCAACATGCTTGGGGGAACGTATTACCTTCAGCAGGACTGGCACCAGAATTGTGCCCGCTCCAACAGATGTAATTTGCATGATGAAACTCACTACCCCACCAACACCCATAAGGGTAGACTTGTCACCTTTGGAAAATTTCGTCTTCAAAGATGTTGCCAATTCTCCCCCCGCTAGGTTTTCCTTAACTTTCCTTGGAATTACATGAGCCCATACCATATACACTCCAATTGAAAATAAGATGGTTGGTATCAAAATTAGGATAACAAGATTTAGTGATTCACTACCATAACTTTCTTTAATGTAGTCCCAAAGAAATTTTGCTCCTACCATTGCTGGAACCGCCACTATCGCAGTATAGAAAAGGCCACGCCAACTAATGTTATGCTTCTTCCAATGAAGTGCAGTGCCGAAGGATTTGGCGAAGAAGTTAAATGCCAAGTCAATTCCAACAACAGCCGTAGGTGGTAAGCCAATGAATAAAAGCGAGGGAAGTAGCAATGCGGCGCCCCCTATACCTGATGCTCCAACTGCCGTACCAACCACGAAGCCTAAACCTATGAGCATACCTAGAAAAATAGGATCTGCAGTTAATGACTCGAAATCTATGGCGGTCAGCAATGGATGAAAACTTAGAATGAAATCTAACACCAAATCTCCAAAATCAATCAATTTTAGCTCCTTGCTGGATGCTTACTAATATTTATTGCTATTTTGGTCATAAAAATAATCCATCCATTTAGTATCGAAGATAGTTGTACGGTATTGGAAATCGAGTAATTGATGATCATCAGTTGTATAGACTATAAATAGCAAAGAATTACTGCCAGCATGTTCAATGCATAATCCGTTAGCTTGTGAACACTACGAATTCATTTGGAGTAAAAGCTTAGGTCACAACATTCTTGGTAAAGTTAAATTATTTTTTATATTACAACTGGTAGAAAATGAGGAAATTGTTTTGTACAAATAAATTTATTGTTAATCAATTATTATCAACCTTGTCAAGAATGTACAAGAGCATTTATCCAAGAGGTCTGGAATATCCTATCATTAGGTATCCTGCTGTAAGTATTGGTAAAAAATCCATAACCTATTTCAAAGATTCGATATTTCAAATACCAAGGCCAGTAGAATTTTATGAGCACATCAGGAGCTTCAGAAAGATCAAAACACCTTCTTCAGGAAGATAGATAGGATATTGAAGTCTACCAGACTGCTACATGGCACTAGTAAAGGTTACTAAATGGATTCTAGTGTAATTTGGAGGAAAAAGAAATCAGTTAATCTCCTATGAAAATTCCTAATATAATCAACATCACAATAGCAGCAACTGCAACATTGGCAATCTTGATCATCCTCGTTATCATGTAAAACTTCCTCTGCTGGGTATTCACGAATTCGGGCCTAGAGAATATTCTCCTAGTAATTGTCAAATACCACTTGCCACAATCATAACATATAGCAAAATAAGAAGACATGGTACGTTGTTTGTTGGATGAGCATCGAGGGCATTTTAATTCCATCGTAACAATATTGCTTGACATCTAACTAATAAATTGAGGTATATATATGGAGATAATTCCTTGAGGAAAACTGTTCACTGGATAATTTCATTATTATTTTCAATAATATAAGTTAGTCCCCAAGATATTTGATTTACAACCTTTACCGTTAATTGTTATACAAGGAATTACTTGGACTATAAACACCGATTCATCAATAGCCATTTCTACTAGAATAGATTGAAAGTAATGATAAGAAAAAATTTGCTATTGTTAGAGCACCGCTGGCTTTGCTTTTCATCCCATATTCTTTACATTTATGTTCTAATTAAGGAAGATATGCTAGCTTACCTTTTTAGAACTTTAACTGAAAGTTGAATCGGATAGCAACTTCTTTCTGACACAAGAGGTTATGAAGCTGAGAGGTACATATCAATTCAAGTACAACAATAGAAAGTTATTGTCACAATTGATAATCATCCATGAGAATTGTATACTACCCTTATAATGATCGCCGACCATCTTGATATATTGTTAAAGGATGATGAGCTTATAAAATATAGAAAGGAAAAAGTTAGGAATCTTTATTCATCGGGTACACCAATTGGGATTATTGCATTAAAGACTGATCTCAATGTTCCATCAATTTTAAGTTTAATCGATGAAATAGAATTAGGAGAGCTTCATAAATTATGTCCACGCTGTAGTCCGATATTAAAGATACAAAAGGAAATCGGAAAAACTTGATCAATTTTTATGGAACAAGTGAGTGGAATTTTATTTGATCCATTCAAATTAGAAAATGCAATTTAACATCTTATATTAACATCTTACATCTACTAAAAATTAATATATGACAACCGAGTGACAATAAAAATGGCAGACCCACAATTAGCAATTGCAGCGGCTATTGCGATAGCAGGAGGGTTGATAGGTACAGGAAACGCCCAGCAAGGTATTGGTGCCGCAGGTATGGGTATAATTGCGGAGAAACCTGAAAAATTTGGTCAAGTCCTATTTTTCTTCGTGATTCCAGAAACTCTTTGGATTATAGGTTTCGTACTTGGAATAATCTTGTTGCTTGATATTCTATAAGGTGATTTTTATTGAGTGCCGATAATTTCCTTGTAGAGATAAGGAATCGGAAGAAGAGGGAGTTGGAAGCCTTAGATGCCGAACTGACTGAAAAGCAAGAAACTTTGCTAGAAGAGAAAGATGAAGGGATTAAGGATCTTAGGGGACGTTATGAAAGAGAGACTAAGTTAAGAACGGAAAGAGAGACGACCAGCATCATCGAAGCAACACATTTGCAGGCAAAGCGGTTAGTATTCGAGGCTATGAATGCAAACTTCAATTTAGCGTTGGATTTGATAAGACAGGAGCTTAAGAACTATTCAAAGAATTCAAAGTATAAGGGGATTTTAGAAGAAATGATCAAAATTTCAAAGACTAGGCTTGGCGAGGATATTCAAATTTGGTGTAGAGAAGAGGATCGCGGCATTTTGAAGGATATTGGGATGACGGCAAGTGACAATTCCATTCAAATCCTGGGAGGAATAATGGTGGAGAATCATGACGGTACAATGCAGTTTGATTTTACCTTTGATGAACTTCTGCGTATACATGAAGATGATATTTACGGTGTCCTTGTAGGCAAAGGATAGTAATGCCTTCCTCTTCATACTCAGCTTCATTTGGTAGATTGCAAGCTCTATCCCTAAACTTCCTCCCTGAGGAGTACATGATGGATTTACTTCGAGCTAGAGATGTTGGGGAGATCATCAAACAGTTGGCATCCACATGGTACGGGCACGAAATTGAGCGTGCTGCATCACTTTACAAACCATTGGATCTTATTGAGATAGCCCTGAATCGTCATCTAGTTGGAGTTAACACGACGGCCATGGGGTCTTCACCATTTAATGGAAAGTCTGCAATTAGGGCCTACTTGGCAAAGTGGGATATTCTAAATATTGAGCTAATTCTATCATCAAAGATACTGGGTAAAACCATAACAGAGACAGAACATTTTTTGGTGTCCAGTAGGAAGGTGCCTGCTGGAGTTGAAGGAGGAAATATTGTTCATGACGATATAATGATCCTGCTGTCTCAAACAAATGTAGAAGACGTTGTAAATCAATTGATTCGGTATGGCTATGGGACGGTATTGATGCAGCACTTGGAGAAATATAAAAAAACAGAGGATCTTGGTCCGATGATGGTGGCATTACAAAGATTCTACTATTCCTCACTTCTTGAGGGTCTCAAATTCTTCCAAGGCGATGAGGGTGTAATCAGAGAGCTGATTAAGGCTCAGATAGACAGAAGAAATATTCTCAACCTTTCGAAAGCAAAAGAAAGCGGTATAGACATGAAAGTAATCAATCAACACTTCATAGAAGGAGGAACCATTTCGACCCAGGAATTGGGAGAAATTTACACGGCCAAGAATGTGGACGAACTTGTGGGAAGGATTGAACCCTATTACAAGTTTGGGGAAGGATTAGAGGAGTACAACAAAACCAAGAGTTTGATCGACTTTGAGGTTGCTATTGACAAAGTCATAAATGAGAGGCAATTCAAAAGACTGAAGAATGTACCACTTTCTATTGGAATAATATTTTACTTCATAATACGTGCGGAGCTTGAGCGGGCAAATTTACGCAAAATTGTCTATGGAAAGCATTATAATCTTTCGACGGAACGGATAAGATCTATGCTAATATTTGGGTGAGAAAATGGCTACAAAACAAAAAAACGTTGAAAGTGTAAAGATAGCTATCGTGGGTGACCAAGAGCTGGTGACAGGTTATCGCCTTTTAGGGATTGATTCTACGTTTGTTGTTACCGGAGAAGAAGCTGTTAAGGTAATGCAGCGACTTTTTTATTCAAACGAATTCGGTTTTATGGTGGTGAGCCAGTCCGTACGTGATCTACTTTCCCCGGCCTTTAGGACAAAGGTCGAGGGATCACTGAAGCCCCTCGTTATGTTCATGCCGTCCCTTGGGGAAGGTGTCAAGGAAGAATCAATAGCGGATCTGGCGAGGCGGATTCTTGGAGTCGATATTAGAACAGGTGAATGAAATAGTTAATTCAATAGTAAACAGAGTCTCTGGTCCTGTAGTCATCGCAAGTGGGCTAGAGGGAGCCCAGATGTATGATGTGGTGAATCTCGGTGAACTAGGCCTTGTTGGCGAGATAATCCGATTGGATGGCAGTAAAGCAAGTATTCAAGTCTACGAGGATACTACAGGTCTGAGACCTGGAGACAAAGTTATCAATACCAAGCAAGCACTCTCTCTAGACCTAGGACCTGGCCTCCTTACTTCAATCTATGATGGCATCCAGAGACCACTCGATATCTTAAGAAAACAAGCTGGCGACTTTATCGGAAGAGGACATTCAATGGCCGCTCTCAACGAGGAGAAGAAATGGGAGTTCGTTCCAATTACGAAAAAGGGTGACAAGGTCTCCCCTGGAGAGATCTTAGGTGACGTACAGGAAACTCCTCTGATTAAGCATAGAATCATGGTTCCCTTTGATGTCAAGGGCGAACTTGAGGAAATAAGGGAAGGAGAATACACGGTGAAGGATACTGTAGCAACAATCCAAACAGCTAAAGGTAAGAAGGAAGTAGGTTTGTCCAGTCGATGGCGTGTTCGTACACCTAGACCGTTTTTACGAAAACTCCCACCTGAAGCTCCATTGCTCACTGGACAACGCACTCTTGACACATTCTTTCCAATCGCTAAGGGTGGCATAGCGGCGATTCCAGGCCCTTTTGGTAGTGGAAAGACAGTGATTCAGCATCAGCTTGCAAAGTGGGCTGACAGCTCGGTGATTGTGTACGTAGGATGTGGCGAGAGGGGGAATGAGATTGCTGAAGTCCTCGCTACATTTCCAGAGCTCCTAGATCCCAAGTCAAAACGTCCTTTGATGGAGCGTACTATTTTGATTGCCAATACTTCTAACATGCCCGTCGCGGCCCGTGAGGCTAGCATATACACAGGAATTACAATGGCCGAATACTATCGAGATATGGGATATGATGTGAGTCTGATGGCTGACAGCACGTCTAGGTGGGCTGAGGCCCTAAGAGAGATCTCTGGAAGGTTAGAGGAGATGCCTGGAGAGGAGGGATATCCAGCATATCTAGGAAGGAAGTTGGCTGAATTTTATGCTAGAGGAGGTAAAGTTGTTGTTGATTCCCCGGAGATGAGGCTAGGCTCTATAACTGTGGTAGGTGCAGTCTCGCCGCCTGGGGGTGATTTCTCTGAACCCGTTTCACAGAACACTCTGAGAGTAACTAGGGTATTCTGGGCACTTGATGCCGCTTTGGCATCTAGAAGACACTTTCCTTCGATTAATTGGCTTAATAGCTATTCACTTTATGTTAGGGATCTGGGTGAATGGTTTACGAAGAATGTTGCAGCGAACTGGGTAGACCTAAGGAAGGAGGCATTGGAGATATTACAGAGAGAATCGGAACTTCAGGAGATTGTACAACTTGTAGGATATGATGCATTACCAGAACCTGAGAAGGGCATTCTAGATACCGCCCGCTCCCTTAGGGAGGACTATTTGCAACAGAGTGCCTATGACGAAGTAGACACTTACACATCCATTGAAAAGCAGTATACCATGCTCACTGCAATTCTGGAGTTTGGTAAGAAGGAGACGAAGGTGATAAGTCAGGGTGCTCATGCCTCTCAGGTTAGTGATCTAAATGTGAAAAATCAGATATCAAAGATAAAGTGGACTCCAGAGGAAGAGGTTAAAACACTAGCCAATCAGATCAGATTGGATATGGAAGATCAATTTAAGGAGTTACAACAGAAGGTGACCACGTAATGCCATTTCTAGATTTCAAGACAATATCTAACATCTCAGGCCCCCTTGTTTTTGTTGGAGAAGTAAAGGACGCAGCTTATGGTGAGATGGTAGAGATAAAACTTCCTAATGGTGAAAGACGCCAAGGTCAGGTTTTGGATTCTAGGGAAGGATTGGCTATAGTACAAGTTTTTGGTCTGACTCTGGGAATGAGTATTACAGGGACCTCGGTCAGGTTCCTAGGGGAGACTGCTCAACTGGCAGTTTCTGATGAAATGCTAGGAAGGGTATTTGATGGTCTAGGCAATCCCAGGGATGGTGGACCCAAGATCATAGCCAAAGAAAAACAGGATCTAGTGAGCTCGGGTATAAATCCATACTCGAGGGAGGAGCCATCGGAGTTCATTCAGACTGGAATCTCCAGCATCGATGCTATGAACACATTGGTAAGAGGTCAAAAGCTTCCCATCTTCTCAGGTTCAGGACTTCCCCATAACCTTCTTGCAGCTCAGATTGCTAGGCAGGCTAAGGTCCTGGGAATCTCCGAGAATTTTGCTATTGTTTTTGCAGCAATGGGAATCACTAGTGAGGAAGCAAATTACTTCTTAAAACAATTCGAGGAGACAGGTGCATTACGTAGAACGGTTCTATTCCTTAACTTATCTTCAGATCCTTCCATGGAAAGGGTTCTAACACCAAGGATGGCCTTAACAACCGCAGAATTTCTTGCATATGAACGTGAAATGCATGTCTTGGTCATTCTAACAGATATGACCAATTACTGTGAAGCCCTGCGGGAGATCTCTGCTGCACGTGAAGAAGTGCCTGGAAGGCGTGGATATCCAGGATATATGTATACAGACTTGGCTACCATTTATGAACGGGCAGGCAGAATAAGGGGTAGAAACGGCTCGATTACTCAAATTCCGATCCTTACAATGCCAGTAGATGATATAACACATCCAATCCCAGATCTCACTGGTTATATCACGGAAGGTCAATTGGTCATGAGCAGAGATATGAACAGGGCTGATATTTATCCCCCTATTGATGTTCTACCCAGCCTTTCTCGTCTGATGAATCAGGGCATCGGAGAGGGACGGACAAGGGAGGATCACAGAGGTCTAGCTGACCAGCTCTACTCTTCATACGCTCAAGGCAAGGACTCTAGAGCTCTATCTGCCATTGTCGGGGATGAGGCCCTTAGCGAGATCGATAGGAAGTTCCTTAGAATCGCTTCTATCTTTGAGGGTAAATTCGTAAATCAAGCATTTGATGAGGATCGTTCTATTGAACAGACCCTTAATATGGGTTGGAGTGTCCTGGATGAGCTCTCCGAATCAGAGATAAAGCGTGTCAGACCTGAGTTCATTGCCAAGTACAGAAATAGACAGAAGGGAGAACAACCTACTGAAATAAGTAGGATTGGTTAGATATGCCAGTAGTCATAAACGTTCGTCCTACCCGAATGGAATACCTTCGCACTAAACGTAGAATTGTAATAGCAAAGAAGGGACTTAATATTCTAAAGCTGAAACGTCAAGCCTTGATTCTAGAGTTTTTCGGAATAAGCAAAAAGGCTGTATCCCTCCGAGGTGATCTTCGTATGAGGCTACTCGAAGGCTATGAAACTATAAGGATGGCGGAGATGCTCGCAGGTTCGCTCAGGCTAGAAAATGGAGCAATGAAAATCCCTAAGCTTCAGAGGCTCATGATAGTTCCAAAGAATGTGATGGGGGTCAGAATTCCTCATTTGGAAGGAGCAGGAAGTATGGACGACTTCCCAGAAATGTTCTTGGAGCTTCCCACTTCTATCCACGAAGCCATCAAGATATTCCGACAGATCCACAAAATGGTATTGGATGTGGCAGAGAAAGAGACTGCTCTTAGGAAGATTCTTCATGAAATCGAAAAGACAAAGCGAAGATCCAACGCCATCGAGAATGTACTGATTCCAAGGCTAGAAGCAGTGGTGAGTTACATAAAGTTTAGGTTTGATGAAATGGAGCGTGATGCCTTTATTATGCTCAAAACCGTAAAACGAAATATGAAAGCGAGGGAGGATAAAATTATTGCCTAAATTAGTTATTACTAAGAGACTGTTTTATATGATAAATAGAATGATAAAGGTTGTCAATGTTGCGGTTGCTGGTATTGCGCCACCATTCCCATTTGGATCCTTGGAAAAAGGTAATATATGATAGAATCACAAGAAGAATATGTAAAATCATTAAAAAAGATTAAAGAAGAGGAAGAGAAATTACACGATGATGTTGAGGGCCGCAGGAAGTTTGTTCAGGAAGAACTGCAGAATCTACATTTGTCAATTGAAGCAGCATTGGAATCCACTCGTAAGGAATGTGAGGAGCAGTTAGCCAAACAAGTTGAAGAAGCCAGGCAGAAAGCTCTAGCGGAGGCAAAGAAAATTTTGGATGATGCTAAGGCAGAGGCATCAACGATATCAAATAAAAAGTTGGACGAAAAGACTGTGCTTACAATTATTGAAGAGGTATTACTGAAACGCCTCTAGGTGTATAATTATGTTAAAGCCTGTTTCCATGAAGCGTATATCTGTTCTCGGTCTCAGGATACAAAGACAGCGAGTAGTATCCATCCTTCATGACCTCGGAGTAGTGCATCTGGAATCACTATCAAAAAGTGTTGTGGAGATGCTTCGAAATGAGCGTGATAATGATCTTCACAAAGAAGTTTCAGATCAGCTGTTAAGAATTAGAGCACTAAAGAGTATTCTTCCAGCTCGACCATTTTCAGAGTCACGTCGTTTCCCATCCCTCTATGACTTGATGGCTGCAGCTCGGTCCATTACAATTGATGGAGAAGTTGCCTCTCTTGAGAGACAAAAGGAAGACCTACTTACCAAAATGAAAAAGTCAACTGAACACCTTCGATTGGTAGAAGAATTCTCTTTCTTCCCAGAAGATCTGAATATCCTTCAGTTCAGATTGGCACATCCATTCTTTGGGCGTATTAAACCTGAAAATTTTGAAGCTTTTAAACAGGCTTTACAAGTCGATCCGTCTAAAATAATTTTATATAAACAACAAGGAAAGGATCTTAACCGTTTTATTCTTGTCATTCCACCAGAATTTCCCTCAAACGTTCTTGCTAATGCGATAGAACGCTATGGAGCAAAGATGGAACCAATGCCTAGGATTTCTGGCAAACCGAATGACCTAATGGTGAAGCTAAAGGATGAATTGAATGAATTCTCCAAAACGCTTAAACATTTTGAGCAACAAAAGAGGGAGCTCTCGGAAAAGCATTTCGCTACCATAGTGTCTGTAGAAGAACAACTTACAATCGAAAGCAGAGAGCAGGAAGTGGCTGCTAATCTTGGTGTTACTAATGATGTATTCGCTCTTGAGGGATGGGTGCCTACACCAAATCTTGAACAATTGAGGAATACCCTAGAAAGATATGCCCCTGGAACCACCCAAGTTTACGAGTTGGAAAGTGAAGAAAATCCACCTACGCTTCTTTCTAACCCAAAGAGGTTTAGGGTTGTGGAATCCTTCATCAGGTTCTATTCTCTTCCGTCTTCCAATGAGGTGGATCCCACTTTGATCTTTGCTTTTATTTTCCCTCTATTCTTTGGTATGATGCTAGGAGATGTTGGTTATGGATTGGTAATACTTGTTGGCTCGATATGGGTTGTACGGCGTGTTGAGGGAGGAAAAAAGGGTAGGACTCTGATGCCAAGAAAGTTGATCAAATTCGTGACTATGATACTCACCCCACGACAGATGGTAAAGCTCGCGAAGGTTATGATCCCTGGTTCGATCATTGCAATTTTCTTAGGTTTTCTGTTCAACTTGTACTTTGGATTCCATCTAAATGCATATCCCTTCGAATTATTAAATGAACTAGGTCTAAACCTGCCCTCCAACGGTACTTTTTTTGATCCCATAAGCACCTACGGTTTACGCAAACTTCTTCTTATCAGTGGGTACATCGGGCTAATTGCGGTGTCTTCTGGATTAGCTCTGGGTATTTTGAATCACTACTGGGAGAAGAACAAACGAGGAATCTTGGGAAAGGCGGGATGGCTCTTATTTGGATGGGGACTTGCTTTATTCGGATTAGTTCTCCTAGGTGGCGAAACTATGAATCCTATGAAAAATCCTATTGTTGGAAGCTACTTTGGGATGATCTTTGTCGGTATCGGTTTAATGTTTTACGGGGAAGGAATGCGAGCGCTTTTGGAGTTACCCTCCATCATCAGTCATATTCTATCTTATACGCGTATAGTGGGGATACTTGTGGCGTCGGTAATATTTGCTCACCTAATAGATTTTATCTTTCTGAAATCCTTGAACAGAGGAGAGTTGTTCATAGTAGCTGGAGTTATAATACTTCTGGTTGGTCACTTATTCAACAACATAATAGGGATCTTCGAGCCTGGGATTCAGGGAGCACGATTGATGTACGTCGAATTTTTCTCAAAGTTCTTTCATGGCAGAGGCAGACCCTTCCATCCTTTCGCAACCTCACGCAGGTTTACAATGGACCAGTACAAACCACAAACAATTCTGCCGCCAAAAGAGATAAGCACTAAGTAATTGAGGCATGGGCATTATTCCATATAACAAAAATAACTTGATGCCTCTGATTGATTAACTTCCCAACATGTGCTTCAATGCCCTTAATGGTCTTCCTGTCAAGTAGTTATAGTATACCATCAGCTGGTATAGCAATATAGAAATCAGAACGATGCTCCTAGCTTTATCAAATCCTCTAACTGGCAATGGATCTATGGTAAATACATCCTTCATATGCTCTATCAATGGCTCAACGCTTATGCTCCTCCGAGAATATACATGCTGTCCAAATTCAGAGTTATAGAACTGCAGCAATGCCAGTCTATTATCTGTAGTATGCTTGTACCTTTCCAATGGGAATACTGGATGCCCTCTATACCTGCTGAAATCACATAACTTGTGATCATCATATCCTTCATCTCCTACAACATACCTTACCATTCCTGTAGGCAATGAAGATGTTATGCTTTCATACATCTTGTTATCAGTAATGTTAGCTGTTGTGAAATCAGCTGACAATGGAACTATCAACGAACCAGTACTACATGCTAGATGCATCTTGTATCCGAATACCCGTCCCTTGGTTCTGCTGAATCCCCATCGAGCATCTGTATCTATACCCGAGCGTGGCACTTCATTCTTCTTCATGTTTGATCTATGCCATACATGTCCCTTTGCTTTCAACAATGAACTGTCAACGGATACTATGGCTGGGTCTACCAACCCATCTTTTATGAAGAGCATACCCATAACATCTATCCTTGATCTTATGTCAATTGACATGGCCTTGAACCTTCTGTCGAATGTTCTTCTGTCTGGCAATCTATTAAGACCACATGCCTTCATTACCTTCCTGTTGTATGGCATGTCTATCGAATAGTATTCATGCAAAGCATTGTTGCTTGGTATTCTTATCCATACTCTAACGATGAAGCATCTCACCATAACTGTAGGAGAATAATAAAATGGTCTAACCCCTTTTCCTATTAGGTTTTGTCCAAATCACACCAATCAAAAATAATATACGAAGAAGTAATGGAGTCTGAGCTAAACACATTACCAATGAAAATTGAAACCTGATCTTATCGTTTCGAACTAAATTACGCCCAAGCCTCAAGTAATTGATAAACCAGATGATGAATCGAACTAAAGAGCATCACAAGTGCTCATTTGCAGCAATTCGTCAAGGCATAGTGAATTAAAAAATCTAAATGGTTAGATGCAGTATCTACGAAATATGAGATATGAGATATGAAATAAGCAACGGACAAGCCGAATTTTTTATATAGATCAAGGACAAGGAAAAACTGCTTTATCTTCTAATAATAATTTAAATACCGTAATCTGAACTGATGAAAATAACGATTTATTATACTTAGTTTCATAGACTAAATCCAGTTGCTAGTGGAAAAATCTCGTTTCCTTAATCGTTAGTCTTGTTATAATAGTCTAACCAGAGCTTCCAATGATCTGTGCAGAAAAAATAAAGCTTAGAGCGCTCTGCTCCTGATACAAAAGTTGACCTTGCAACGGGTTTATCACAATCCTTAACCATACAAATTAGGGCTTAACTTTTGGCATCTGACCTTTCAATGTCAACACTTTTCATATGTTACTATTATAGCAAATTAATTCGTATTAGTTGTCCCATAATCTTCCTTACACTTCATGATAAACAATTATTCACCAAATGAAGTTGGTCTTTGAGATGTCGGAAAGTCTTGAATATAAAAGTCTAGTAGGTCTAGTGACTGCTAATAAGCAAAATCAAAGGGAGCTGTTTTAGTGAAATGGCTAAGAAATGTGTGAAGATCGAATATTATACAGCTAAGTTTAAATCAAAATGCAGAAGTTAGAATGAATTAGGAGATAGAACAAGATGAAGATGTATTGGGGGAGAGGAACAGATGGCAATTGAAGGACCAACGAATTTTTCTTGGGTTATAGACGGTTTGCTTGCGGGAAGTGGTGTTCCTAACTCTGAAGAAGAGATATTTTGGATAAAAGAAAAAGGTATCAAGGCTGTACTTACATTGATAAAAGAGCCATTGTCACAATCATGGATTGCTGGCATTGATTACAGCCATATTCCGATAATAGATAAGAGTGCACCTGGAATCAATGAAATAGATGAGGCTGTGAACTTTGTAGATACTTGTTTGAAAGATAAAAAATCCATTATGGTACACTGTCGTGCTGGTAAAGGTAGAACTGGAACTATACTAATAGCATATATGATCAAGATAAATGGCCTAGATACGGATAGCGCGATTCACAAGATTGAAGAAATGAGGCCAGGGTCTTTGGAGGATACGTCACAAGAGATGGCGCTCAAGAAATATGAGAAATATCTAAAGGAAAATAAAAGCCCTTAGTCTGGTTATTGTATTCGGATTAATATTAAGAAAGATAGTACCGATTAGCGAGATGTATTATTGACAAACAATTTGATAATATTACTAGCTTAATGTTATATGTGGCCCGAGTTACCTGTTAACCTCGGATTTGTCTAGTAGATCACCAATACTAGGCATAGGAATAAAACCGGTAGCTAGGACAGCAGTACTTAAATTGTGAAAAAATCAATTTGTTTGTTGTGAAATACCCTGCTAGATACTTCCTTTTCTTTATAATATTGATTGGTTTGTCTATGGTTATCTTTAATCTTACGAAAATTTACATAGAAAACCAGGATCTACAAGAAGAGTTAGAGATCAATACAGAGATCAATTCAGCTGATGATCACTTGTTGCTAGCCGTAAATCATCTTAACAGAGCTAGTGAATATATAGTGAGCTCCCAGCTTTCATTATATCGAGCAAGTTACGACGAGGCTTTCAAGACGTGCAAATTAGGAATAACCAACTACTCTGAAGCAAAGGAGAATTACCTTATAGCTGTTACGAAATACAAGTCTGCCCTACAAAAATTACAAAGCTTGTCTGATAAAAAATATGACATACTCCATAAAAATTTTCCCTTCACTTTGGAGTAGTAATCAACAAGATGGTGCTAAAGAGATAAATGGTCTCATTATGGAGCTTGAATTCGAGATAGGCGTTATAGTTCCCAGGATAGAATAGCATATTCAATTGGGAGTTGGTTGTGATCACACGCTTAATCCTCCAAGATTTCTTTACAATATTGTATAAAGCAGGCCAAGAAGTGTGTAAAAAGTAAATTGACTTAAACTCTATTCATCTGTATCGCATTTCATGATTAGCAGTAGAACACTTCATACAATCCCCAACTCTACCTAGTTTGAAAATTCTAAACTACAAGAAGACTGGAAGTTTGTAATGTTTATTTCATAATGCTCGATCAAAATTAGGTGGTAGTCTAATTTTCATTTAGCATAATTAGTAATAATTTTGATTAGAATCTCGGAGTTCTGAGTTCTTTCCCGATATCTGGCTTATTACCTCGTGGTATTCAAGAATTGAAATCTTTCAAGTCTCTGTAAAAGGACTAAATTCTTGCAGTAAACCTTGTCATATTAGAGGGAATAAGATTCAAAAAAGCCTGACGAGAACAGATAGAGTATTCGTGCGGTCATCTAATTAGATGCGACGATCTTAGTGAGAATATGTTTCCCTTAATATGACTCGGTGGAGAGAGTTATGCTTTTATTATGTTCGATCAGGAATAGAAATAAGGGTGTATGCTGGTGTCTGCTGGGGTTCAGGTAAAGTTTGATGCAAGTGACCTTGCAAAAATAGCTATGGAGCTTGAAGTTCCGGTAGTACACTTAAGAAAGTTGCGTGATATTACCAGGAAAGGAAGTGCGAGTGAAATAGAAGAATACGTACAATCCAATTTGAAGAGTGGTCTTATCCTACCGGAATTTGGAAATGAACTCTTACGTTTGAATAAGAAATATGCATCTAATAAAGAGGACTTTCTTAACCTTATTCAATACACTGCTTTTGAACTTCTCTATCTTTACTCATCAGCAACAAGGAGTATGGACCCTTAATATTCCTGATTCATTGTAGGGCTGTCGATTTAAAAAAATATTATTAACAATTTTTCAGTGACATAATCTTGAAATCGCTGTTTTTGTTAAATCTTAGTATTAAAGCAATCATCTAAATCGATCATTGCTGCAAAAACGTCTTACTCTACCCCGTTGGTCTTTGGTTCCCATGCTATCAATAACAAAACGATGATTTTATGTTTGATAAGGAAATGTCTAAGGACATTCATTGTGCAATATTTAAGAAAAATAGGTGTGAATATAGTAATCATTATTACGGCTAACAGAAGGGTTACGATTGTCCCTAGAATCAGCTTCGCAGCAAGAATTTATTATTATAATCAACTCATCTCAAAACCCTACAATACATCAAAAATGATGCAAGATTAACAAATGCCAGGTAGTTTTCTGCCGTTCTTTCATACCTGGTTCTTGTTCTGTGAAATCCATTCTTGAGCCATGCAAGGAATCTCTCAACTACAAATCTTGTCTTGCTGTAATGTTTGCAATCATTATTTTGCAAGATGAACTTGGAATTTATTTTGTATGGGATGCAACATGCAATATTTCTATCCCACAAATACATTCTGATGTATTTTGCATCATTTTGTCTGCATAAACTGGTTCTATCTGTTGTATTGAATCATCATCAAGATAGTCTGAAATTGATCCTGTAACATCCATGCATTTTGTACTGTCATGTTCATTTGCTGGACTCAACAGTATGGATATTGGAAATCCGTTACTCTCTACTGCGGCATGTATTTTTGTACCTGTTATTCTCTTGAATCCATTATATCCAGTTACATTGCCCCTTTTTTATCAGGAATGGATGAAGAGTCAACTGATATTTGTAGATTAATTTTGCCAGATTTATGTGCTGAGTGAATAGTACGTGATAGAATCTTTTTCCAGATTCCTTTTTGTTGCCATTTGTTTAACCTTCTGTTTGCAGTAGAATCATCACCATATCTTTTTGGCATATCGTCCCATCGGCATCCAGTAGTTAGAACATGGATTATTCCGTTAATGATTTTTCTATCATCATCCCTAGGCCTGCCAGTTTTTGCATGTGGTGGTATGTGTGATTCCATCATACTCCACTGTTTGTCTGATAATTCTTGGAATTTCATAAAATAATTTTAGATGTCGCTATTCATGGATCTAAATGGTTGCTAAAAATTGTCTAAATGGTTAGTTTTGAGATGAGTTGTATAAACAAAAATAGTTATTCAATTTCTTTCTTGATATTCGCCTGCCCCAAGCTTTTTGCACCCTTATTGACCCTGAAATTCCTAATTTGTCTTCTATACGTAGGGAACATTATGAAAGTTCCTATAGATATAATTGTGAATAAAATTACAAGCCTTAACAAAGGATCGAACTCAATCAATCATTCACGATTCCTTAACCACACATAATAATATTTGTTAGAATTCTTCATTACAAATAATGACAAATCGATTCCTTCTTAAAACCATACATAACCTATTCTATAACTACCAACATTCTTTCCTATTGGTTCATCTTAATAAAACATCTGCTTATTTATGTTACCCTGACCGATTGGAAAAAAACCAACTGCTTATTATCACTATTGTCGCCATCAAGTATAACAAGAGTTATCTACATATTCAGATATGTGTAAGATCATAAGCTGAGCTTGTCTTTGTGATATTTGTATTCTTGTACATAAATCATAACCAGCTCAATCCCTAATGAGATTATATTATTATGCTTTCTTATTTATACATAGAAGTCATCCCAATACTCTCCAATACATCATAATCGACGAAATGATAACAAATGCCAGATAGTTTTGTGCATTCTTCTCATATCTGATCCTGGTTCTGTGGAACCCATTCTTCAACCAGGCAAAGAATCTCTCCACAACATAGCGCGTCTTGCCGTATAGGTATTGTTCTGTATCATCATTTTGTTGTTGTGTCTTACTGTTTTTTCTGTAAGGTATGCAGTCAGAGATTTTTCTTTTGGTGAGGTATTTCCTGATGAATTCTGCATCATAGCCCTTGTCTGCTTGGCACCGCGCAATTTTTCTGATAGATCTCTCATCCAGATATTGTGAGATGCCATCCATCACGTCTACAAATCTTGCAGAGTCATGCTGATTTGCAGGACCCATCACTACTGAGACTGGCAGTCCGTTTTGTTCCACCGCAACGTGTATTTTTGTGCCTGAAATCCTGTTGAATCCGTTGTATCTTATGACGCTTCCCCTTTTTTGGCCGGAACTGATGACGAATCGACCGTTTTTTGCAGCTGCATCTTGCCTGATCTGTGGGCTGATTTGACTGCAGCGGAGAGGATATTCTTCCATATTCCACGTCGCTGCCAGTTCTGCAGTCTGCGGTGCGCAGTTGATTTGGAGCCGTACCTTTGTGACATCCCAGTCCACCTGCATCCTGTTATCCCGACAAACAGGATTCCGTTGACTGTCTGTCGTCTGCCCTTGGCCTTCCGGTTCTGGCTGGCTTTGGGAGATGCGGTGATATCATCTTCCATTGTTCACCTGTTATCTCCTGAAATTTCATGATCTGCTACAGGCAGCATTGCAAATAGATCCAAATGATCGTCAATTATTCACTAAATGATCAGTTTTGGGATCAGTTGGATAAGCTTTTGGAATTTCGAATAAGTACTTGGAATCAATTATATTGTTATAAATTATTTGATCCTCTTACGTCACATTACTTCAAACAGTTTATCAACATTTTTAGGATGATTGAGTTATTGTTTTCACTAATTCTTGAGATATTTGGAATGAGATGGATCTTGGTAGCTGTGATAAGTCCCGGGATAAAAATATGAGTAAACCTAGTGATAATTAATTGGATAAAACAATTGTAAATGTAACTGAGGCATGGGCATTATTCTATATAACAAAAATAACTTGATGCCTCTGATTGATTAACTTCCCAACATGTGCTTCAATGCCCTTAATGGTCTTCCTGTCAAGTAGTTGTAGTATACCATCAGCTGGTATAGCAATATAGAAATCAGAACGATGCTCCTAGCTTTATCGAACCCTCTAACAGGTAGTGGGTCTATATCAAATACATCCTTTATCTGCTCTATCAATGGTTCAACGCTTATGCTCCTCCGAGAATATACATGCCCAAATTCCGATTGATAGAACTGCAGCAATGCCAGTCTATTATTATCTGTAGTATGCTTGTACCTTTCCAATGGGAATACTGGATGCCCTCTATACCTGTTGAAATCACATAACTTGTGATCATCATATCCTTCATCTCCTACAACATACCTTACCATTCCTGTAGGCAATGAAGATGTTATGCTTTCATACATCTTGTTATCAGTAATGTTAGCTGTTGAGAAATCAGCTGATAATGGAACTATCAACGAACCTGTGCTACATGCTAGATGCATCTTGTATCCGAATATCCATCCCTTGGTTCTGCTGTAGCCCCATCGAGCATCTGTATCTATACCGGAGCGTGGCACTTCATTCTTCTTCATGTTTGATCTATGCCATACATGTCCCTTTGCTTTCAACAATGAACTGTCAACGGATACTATGGCTGGGTCTACCAACCCATCTTTTATGAAGAGCATACCCATAACATCTATCCTTGATCTTATGTCAATTGATATGGCCTTGACCTTCTGTCGAATGTTCTTCTGTCTGGCAACCTATCAAGACCACATGCCTTCATTACCTTCCTGTTGTATGGCATGTCTATCAAAAAGTTTCATGCAAAGCATTGTTGCTTGGTATTCTTATCCATACTCTAACGATGAAGCATCTACTATAACTATAGGAGAATAGTAGAATGGTCTACCTCTTTTCCTATTAGGTTTTGTCCGAATCACACCAATTAAAAATAATATACGAAGAAGTATAGAGTCTGAGCTAAACATATCAACAATAAAAACTAGAACCTGATCTTATTGTTTCGAACTAAATTACGCCCAAGCCTCAACTAATTAGTATATTGAGATTAGCTTATCACCTCCAGCAAATATCATAGATCTAATGATATTGCTTGGTTAGTTCGATTCAACATCGATACAGAATTCTGTGAATTCAGTGGGCGAAGCACCTACCTTAGCACCAGACTTGGAATCCAGTAACACATCTATTTGTGGGGTTATACTAGATTTGACTATTAGGGAAGGAATTCCAATGTCGGGAGTTATAGTACAGTCTTGACAACAATCACCATCTCGATCTAACTTTATCACATAAAAATCACTCATTCTCCCTCTAACCATTTTAGAACCTGCAACCACATATCCCTCGTCATTAGTTTGTTTTATCGAATATCCGATATCAAAGGCGGTCCCGCCAAATCCTTTTGACCATAGGACATCGCCTCTTGTATCAAGTTTTGCAACAAGAACATCCCTACCACTTCCGGAAAATGTTCCTGCCACCATAAAGTTTCCATCTCTGGATTGCTTCACTTCCATACCTGTATCTCTACCAGTGCTACCAATAGTTCTAGACCAAAGTTCATTGCCATCAGCATCAAGCTTAATAATTAGCGCATTAGAAACGCCAGCACCGAAAGATTCTGTCCAACCAGTCATGATATAACCGCCATCGTCTGTTAATTCAAGTGATCTACCGTAATCGTCATCCGGCCCACCATAGGTTTTGGTCCATAGAAAATCGCCATCCTTATCTAGTTTCATTGCAAAAAAGTCATAACCGCCAGCAGAGTTTGATGATGACCATCCGCCCACAATATAGCCATTATCTGGTGTCACTCTAACTGAATAAAAGTCCTCTGTGAGGGCAGGAAAATCAACACCCGGTTCGCCAACTCCATAGGCTTTTGACCAAATGATGTTTCCATCAAAGTCTATCTTGATTATCAACGAGTCAACATTATTGACATCTCCTGGTCCCAACCTGCTATGAGTGTAACCGCTAATAATGTAACCATCATTGAGAGGTTCGATATCAAACGCGTTATCGTAGCCACGTTGACCGTACGTTCTATTCCAATCAAGAGTACCATCTGGATTTAGCTTCAGGACATAAAAGTCTGAACTGCCTGCACCGAAAGACCTTGTGCGTCCAGCTGTTAGATAACCGCCATCAAAAGTCTGAATTACAATATTTGCGACGTCGAAATCAGACCCGCCAAAACTGGATGACCATGTTACATCACCAAGTCTATTTAATTTAATTACATAAACATCAAGATCACCAGCGCCAAACGAAGTTGTAGAACCTGCTACAATGTAACCTCCATCATCTGTTGGCATTACTGAATAAGCAATGTCTCCATTGGGACCACCATATGCCTTTTGCCATTTAATCTTGGATTTTGTATCTATTTCAGGCTTAGGTTCTGGCTCTGGCTCTGGTTCTGCATTAACTTCGAATGTGGTAAAAGATTCTAAAGGTTTAGGCGTCTCAAGATTATCCCACACGAATGTTTCAATAAAGTAAGATCCACTTTTTTCAGGAGACCAAGGAAGATCAAGTCGAATAAATCCTTGGCCTTGTATCTTGATATTCTTCCAGCTTAATTCCGTTATTATTCCACTTTCATCTTTAATCTGTAGTATAAATGTGACAGTTTCTGTATTCCTATCAATGTCAGTTAAAAAGCGGGAAATATCATAATCTCTACCAACACTCATAGTCTCTGTAACAGATTTTCCCTATACATCAAGAATCTGAACAATGGGACTCCCCCCAAAAACAAGAGGAGAGAGTCCAAATAGTATTACAAATGATGATGCCAAAACGAGGTAATAATAAGATGAAGCCACAAAGAAATAATGAAACCGTCTTATTTGTATATTATGACACCTCTGTTGTTAAAACTGTGAAAGTTAATTTTCTCTTAACCTCATTAACTTTATCACATTTGTTTTTAGGTGTTTACTAATAATTAAGACGCCGAAAAATCTAAGTTTTATTACAAAATATAGTTGAAGTACCAAATATTCGTTTGAACGTTTACGCTGTAATATTTCGTTTGATATGTATACAATATATATCTGAATTTCCAATTCGGTATTTGCTCCAGCTCATAGCTGCATACTTGGCTCCTTGGACATCATGAAACGTGGCTTACTGCAGTATTTCCTTATGTTCTATTTGAAATTAAGTATAAATTTCATTATTGATAGTAAGTAAATTATTGTTCATTTTTAAATAATTACTATGATTTCTTATTTCTTATTTCTATAACTTTGAAATAGATTTGATTTCTTCAGTTTCCTTTATCTATCATTTATTGTTATTTTGTTTGGATAGTATGGTGTAGCTGCTAGTAGAAAAAACTAATATTAGTCGTTGAATATTTAATTTTCAGTGAAATCATATCTAATTTATGGAATGTCTTCATTATTAATCCTGAGCCTCGTATTGGTTTTGTTTGGATTGTCACAGACAGTATCTTCGCAGATAGTTATTGACCCTATAACTGTTAAAGGTGGTGGTCAAACGATGATTGTCGGTGGTGATGGTGGAATGATACAGGGGGATATCAATTTGCCGACACCTGTTATAACCATGATTTCATTTCAGGCTACTAAAGATGGGGAAGATGTTAATGGATTCTTCGAGTGCTTAGCGCTTATGCCACGTAAAGCTGAAAGTTTCAAGCCATTAAGCGGAACCTTTTCTGTCAATGTTATGTATGTAACAGGAACAATAATGGAGCTAGAGACATGGTAAGACAGCAACTATGAAGGGAGAGGTCACCATCACAGGTATTGGTGCTGGAAGCAATCTGGACTTTACGTTTGTAGTAGAGGAAGGCGGTCCCGGTTCCTTCATGACCTTAACCACGGAAAATCCTTTGCCTGAAAAGGTACCCTTAGTATTCAAAGAACAACTGATTGATGGTGAAGTCGTGATCTTGATTTAAACAATTATTCTAGATTATCCAAATTTCTGATCTATGATGAAGGATGTGCAATAACTTTAAAAATTGATTAATATGGAAAACTTATTCAATATATTCTTCAAGGATTGGTTTATGATATGATCAACTGATCCCAAAACTGATCATTTAGTGAATAATTGACGATCATTTGGATCTATTTGCAATGCTGCCCGTAGCAGATCATGAAATTTCAGGAGATAACAGGTGAACAATGGAAGATGATATCACCGCATCTCCCAAAGCCAGCCAGAACCGGAAGGCCAAGGGCAGACGACAGAAAGACAGTCAACGGAATCCTGTTTGTCGGGATAACAGGATGCAGGTGGACTGGGATGTCACAAAGGTACGGCTCCAAATCAACTGCGCACCGCAGACTGCAGAACTGGCAGCGACGTGGAATATGGAAGAATATCCTCTCCGCTGCAGTCAAATCAGCCCACAGATCAGGCAAGATGCAGCTGCAAAAAACGGTCGATTCGTCATCAGTTCCGGCCAAAAAAGGGGAAGCGTCATAGGATACAACGGATTCAACAGGATTTCAGGCACAAAAATACACGTTGCGGTGGAACAAAACGGACTGCCAGTCTCAGTAGTGATGGGTCCTGCAAATCAGCATGACTCTGCAAGATTTGTAGACGTGATGGATGGCATCTCACAATATCTGGATGAGAGATCTATCAGAAAAATTGCGCGGTGCCAAGCAGACAAGGGCTATGATGCAGAATTCATCAGGAAATACCTCACCAAAAGAAAAATCTCTGACTGCATACCTTACAGAAAAAACAGTAAGACACAACAACAAAATGATGATACAGAACAATACCTATACGGCAAGACGCGCTATGTTGTGGAGAGATTCTTTGCCTGGTTGAAGAATGGGTTCCACAGAACCAGGATCAGATATGAGAAGAATGCACAAAACTATCTGGCATTTGTTATCATTTCGTCGATTATGATGTATTGGAGAGTATTGGGATGACTTCGATATTTGTATTACACATCAATTGTATCCTTATCTGAAAAGTCAATTTGCTAACAGATGATTTATATTCTATAAGCAGCAAATGAAATTTGTTTATGATTTCCAGATATCTTTTTCTGGGTATTGGAGTTGCTGTAGGGGTAATTGCTGGAATTGCTATTGGATTTTCTGGATTAAATTCTATGACGCCGGAAGTGTAAACTGGACCTGAAGAAAAGCCGGAAATATCATCAACCACATCGGATTTCCCACCAAAATGGGAACGGGTGGATATTATTGATAACCATTTTTACATCTATGCCTTTAGTAAGGAGTCAGCGTCCATTATAGATCCTCGAAATAATATCAAAATTCTTCAATCAGATGTGCCTTATACTGTATGGCCATCCAACCATTACTTGGATCAAAATGGATTGTTATGGACACGAGACATGGCTGATAAATCTAACATGAAGGTGATAGATCCAAGAACGTTGAAATTAATTGAAAACATTCACGTTGGGGGTGTAATAAATCCTGTGGAGGCTACTCCTGATGGGAAGTTGGCATTCATTCCTGCTTCTTCACACAATGAGATGTGGGTTGTAGATACAGGTAGCTTTGAGGTGGTAAAGAAGATACCTGTTGGAAAATTTCCCTGTGATGTTGATTTTACACCCGATAGAGAACTCCTATATGTACCAAATAGAGATTCAGATTCTGTTTCCGTCATAAACGTATCACAACTTAAAGTTATTGAAACGATAAAGTTTCCTGAAGGAGATGCTCCATTCATGTTAACCGTTTCTCCTGATGGGAAGTATGTATTTGTTGAGAATCATGGAGAGCGTTCGTATGGCACAGACTTGGGAGGTGGTAAAAGTGAGTCAATCATCGACGTTTCTACCAACAAAATTATCAAGACTGTCGATCTTGGAGGACGTCCTAGTGTTTCTGAGCCTACCCCCGACGGAAAGTTTGCGTACATTGGCGTACAGGATCAAGGTTCTGTTGCCGTGTTGGATATAACCAAACTTGAAATTGTGAAGCATATACCAGTTGGGAAAGGGCCAAAAGGATTGTTAGTGGGGGCAGATGGGAAGCATGTGTATGTACCCAATAGCAAGGAAGATACGTTGTCTATAATTGAGGTAGCAACTAACGAGGTAATTAAAACATTAAAGGTAGGGGAGGGGCCCATAGGCATCACACAAGTTGAGTCAGAACAATTACAGTTGTCGGACTCGGAATATATGCAGTTGCGAGATACTGGAACCGTTGGCAAGCTACAACTTATTGAGACTCCCGATTCATATGATAAAACCGTCTTATCAGGTGTTATTGATCCTAATCAGAAAATTCACAAGAACATAACTATGGATCACGCCGGCATGTTTGTCATGGAAGGACAATTTGCGATCCAACTACAAGATCCTTCAAAAGTCAAATACTGGATTGAAGCCCCTAGCGGTCATAAGACCTATGAACCGCCATCTACCTCTTCAATATCTTCAATACTTGTTATGGTGGATAATTATGATAGTGACTTTTTGGCAATTCTGACTGAAAACTCACCTCCAATTTCACATGAGACAAGTGGTAAACTGGTCTATGTAGATTATTCAAGGACGCTTGATACAGAACAACTGGAGCTAAAAAATTCTGTTATTATATCTGAGGTAGAAGAGGTGAATGAAGATGAAAGCATTATCGAAAGAGAGAATAATTTAGCTACGAAAGGAGATGGGGCACTTATTCTGTACAAAGACCAACCAGGTATGTTCTTTGGTAAGCTGGAAGATGAATCTGTCAATGAACCAAAAATACCTGTAGTTTCTGTTACCCGGGAAGATGGATTATTACTAAGACAACTGGCTGAGAATGGTGATATGGTAACCCTTACTCCCAATGGTGACTCTCAAACCAGCTTGAACCTATCGATCGATTCATTCAAGACAGTTAATCTTGAAATTGGTAATTACAAGGTGTGGTTCTATAACAAAGGTCCAGGTAGTGCAGAAGTCACACTTAACTATACTTCATATGTAGAAGAAATAAGATGCGGTATTCAATAACGAGTTCACCTTAATTCTGAACCGTCCCTATTCCCAAATTCATGGGTGTTGACTTTGTATAATAAAGGATGAAATACTCAAAAAGTATAAAATCATCGAAGCGGACAAAAATCATTATGTTGGATATCTGCAATAAGACAGTAAATACTGCCTTGAAATGTGGCGCCGATGAAGCCGAATCGTTTCTTGTAGATAAGGAGATATTAACAATTAGGATTGCGAATACGCAGATTGTTGAAGCCAAAGGTATGAGGGAAAGAGCTTTAGCGTTACGCATTGTAAGGAACAAAAACATAGGTGCATCCTCAACATCACTTCTGGATGAGAAATCTTTAGGGAAGGCGATAGAAGATGCAATCTCAGCTGCGACCAAGATAGAATCAAAGTCTGAATGGAAGTCGTTACCGGAACCTACAAAGATCACGCCTATAGATAGATGTTACGACGAACGGCTTGACAAATTAAGTATTGATGAAGCTGTTGATATAGCAATTTCAATGTTAAATTCATCTTTGCAGTTTAGCAAGATCAGCAGTGTATCCGGCAGTCTACATCTTGTAAAGGAACGTGTTTATATTTCGAATAGCATTGATCTAAATCAACATGATAAAGGTACGTACATAATTGGAAATATAAATGCCGATGTAAGAAATAATGGTGAAACGGTAAGTGGCATCGGCTTCAACGCAGCGAGAACAATGGCTACATTTAACGCAGAATCTATTGGTAGGGAAGCAGGTGACATGGCGTCCAGATGTGCTGGGGCAAGAAAGTATGAGGAGGGAAACTTTAGCATTATTTTTACACCATATGCCATTGGAGAACTTTTGTCATTTGTATTTTCTTACAATTTCAATGGGAAGGCTTACCAAGATAAGAGGAGTTGCCTCTATGGGAAGCTTGGTAAACAAGTTGCTATGGAATCCCTTACATTGCAGGACAACCCAAGGGCCGTCGACTGCATGGGAAGCAAACCCTTCGATGATGAGGGGGTACCCACACAGACAAGAAACCTAATTGAAAATGGGATCTTTCAGAGCTTAATATATGACACATTTTATGCCGCCAAAGATGAAGTTGAATCTACGGGTAATGCAAGTAGATCTGGATACCCGGTTGGTAGGTCAGCAGATCCAATCCCATTTCCCTCCTTCCACAACATAGTAATAAAAAGTGGGGACTATGGCATGGATGAAATGATCAAGGAAACGAAAAATGGTTTGTTGGTAGGACGTTTATGGTATACCTATCCGGTTAATCCTGAAAAAGGTGATTTCTCATGTACCGCGAGGAGCGGTATTTTCGTTATCAAGGATGGGGAGATTGTAGGACCGTCCAAGATGGTCAGAATAATTGATAACTTGCAGAGGATTCTCATGAATATATCCGCGATAGGAAAAGATTCCAAGCATATAATGCAATGGCACTCATCACCTTCAGTTACTCCATCCGTAAGAGTGGAGGGGATAAAGGCCGTTCCACTTTAGTTATTGTCTACTACCTTCCGAAAAACCTGCAAGTATCTTTGACCTATTCTGGGCCATTGTCGCCCCTTTACTTGTCTGTAAGCATATCCTTGCATCTTTTTCATCTTTGTTGGATTTTCCAACAATTCCCTTGCCGCCTTCGCGATCATCCCAGAATTCTCGTGCTTTACAATATAACCAATATTTTTGGTTATTTCATGTTTGGCATGTGTGAATGGGGTTGTTATCACACACATTTTGTGCGACATTGCGTACACCAAAGCACCGCTAGAGATCTGGTTTTTGGCCAAGTAAGGTGCTATGAAGATGTCTCCAGCAAACAAGTATCTGCTAAACTCCTCTTCAGATAAAAAGAATTTTTCTATGAACCTTACATGATTCTTAATACCTAAATCATCTACCTTCTGTTTCAACATGTTCAGATACTTATCTCCTTGGGTCTTCTTTACTTTTGGATGTGTAGTACCTATTATGAGGTAAGCAAAATCCTTTTGTACTTTTGCAATATCTGGGATTGCATCTATTGCATATTCGAATCCCTTACCAGGATTGATCAAACCAAATGAAATCATGATATACTTTCCTTGCATTCCCAATCTTCCCTTGGCATCATCCTTGGATATGCCTTCAATTGATGGTACCCCATGGGGAATGTAGATCACCTTATCTTTGTAGTCCAGGTCGTACCTCTGCTCCATAACTTTGATTGATAAAGGAACCATCACTATCACTTTCTCGCTGAGATTACATACCTTTTTAAAAACTTCAGCCTTCTCACCGCTCTGATTTGGTTCTAGCGTATGCAACACCGTCACTATGGGTTTTTTCACATTAACCATGAAATCTAGAATATACCTCCCCCAACTCCCGCCAAATATACCGTATTCATGTTGTAAGTTTACCAAGTCTATATTGGAGTTGTTTATGAAATCAGATGCTTCAAGATAAGATTCTCTTTTATATTTAGTGATTGGATGTATGTTGTTAGCTTTTAATTGCTTGTCTCCGGGAATAACCATTCGCATTATTTTGATATTGACAGATTCTTTTGAACCTAACAATGAGTTCTGCAAACTGTGTGTGAACTTTGCTATGCCACATTGTGTTGGTAAATAAGTGGATACAATAGCAATGTTCAGTTTCTTAGCCCTTTTCTTATTAGGTAACTGCCGCTCCATCATTATTACAAAATCCATACATCTCTGTTATGAACCTTTTTCCCAGCTTGAGTTTATTTGATAATATCATTTCTGTCAGGATCAAATTAGTACTAAACTTAATATTGATATTGTGAATCAATGAAATACATGATAGACCTTGGCAGTTACAGGATAAATCCCATTTTGCTGGTGGTAGATATGCAAAATGGTTTTTGCAGTGCAGGTGGGTCTTATTCCAGGTTAGGTGTTAACATTTCACATTATCGAAATATAGTACCCAATATTAAAAATACAATACGTGATTGTAGAAAGGCAGGTATCCCTATATTTTATACACAGGCAGTTCGTGAAGCTTCTGGCATAGATCTATTTACCAATAATCATAAGATACTGCCGAAAAAACGTGGTGAAAGAATCAAGAAGATTCCAATATGCATTAGGGGAACATGGGATGCCGAAATAATTCCGGAGTTAAGCCCGGACAAGACTGATCATATTGTAACAAAAAGGAGGGATTCCGCATTTCAGGATACTGAACTTGATCTCTGGCTAAGCAGTTCTCATATTGACACCATAATTTTCTGCGGTGCAGATACATCTGTATGCGTAGACAGCTCAGTTAGAGATGGATTCAATAGGGGATATGATATAGTGGTCATTTCAGACGCAGTGGCGTCAAGTCATCCAAGTTTTCACTCCGCGACTTTGGAAACAATAAGGGAATGGTACGGACTCACCAAAACTACAGATGAGCTCAGTAAAATCCTTGGGTCTCAAGTTGTGTCTTTAACAAAATGATTATCTAAGCCATGATCATGGTGAGTGTGGATTTAACACCTTTTATTCTTCTTAATTGTGTAGCGACAGTCTCCTTTAATTTTTCCATGGAATCTGCCTCTATCTTTACAATAATATCATAAACACCATAAACCGCATAAACCTCAGTTACATAGGATGTTCCCTTTAGTTCATTCATAAGGTCTTTTTCATGACCCGACTCGGCATTCATTAGAACAAGGGCCTTTGGCATAGATAATGGATGCAAGACGTTGCATAAAAATAGTTTGGCTCAGATGGTTGCAATCGTTTATACGCTTGCCGTGATCTGTTGCAATTATGAAAATAACCTATAGGGATTCAGGTGTTGACCTTAAGAAGATTAAGACTGCCCATAAAACCATTATGGATCTTATTTCTTCTACACACAGATTCAAAGATGGAATAATATCTGGTTATGGTCATTATGCTGGTCTAGTTGAAATTGGTGATAACAAGGTTCTTGCATTGCATACTGATGGCGTTGGTACAAAAGTACTAATCGCACAAATGGCAAACCGCCTTGATACAGTTGGAATTGATTGTGTAGCTATGAATGTAAATGACGTAATTTGTGTCGGTGCTGAACCTTTAGCATTCGTTGACTATACTGCGGTTAGTAAGCCTGATGAAAACCTCATGAAAGAAATAGTGAAGGGGTTGGTGAGAGGTGCGAGGGAGGCTAGGGTTGCAATAATCGGTGGAGAAACCGCTGTGATGCCCGAAATAATTACTGGGCATAAGCAGGCCTTTGACCTTGCTGGCGCAGTAATGGGGATAGTTGACAAGGATAAACTTGTTCTGGGTGACAAGATCAAGATAGGTGACGTAATAGTGGGAGTAGAAAGCAACGGTTTACATTCCAATGGATTCAGTCTTGCCAGAAAGGTCTTGCTAAGAAAATACAAGTTGGGGAAAAAGATCAAGGAACTTAGTAACACAATTGCAGATGAACTGCTAAAGCCCACACATATCTATGTAAGACCAGTTATGGAGGTCATCGACAACGCAGAAATACATGGTTTGGCACACATAACGGGTGGTGCGTTTACAAAGCTTACGCGCTTACGCAACGATATTTGTTTTAAACTTGAAGATATGCCAAGACCCCAGCCGATTTTCAAATTGATACAGACACTTTCGAAGATCGATGATAAAGAAATGTATAGTACCTTCAACATGAGTGTAGGATTCAATCTGATTATTCCAGACAATGTGGCTGATATAGTAATCAAAATATTCAAAAAGTATGGCCTGAAGAGCTCAATTATAGGAAAGGTTGCACATGGGAAGGGAGTTTATATAGGTAAAGTAAGGATTGTATAGACCTCGTAGGTTTCCTGATCAATCAAATGGTTTATTGAGATTGATTCTCATGGTACAATGAGACTGTGAGACAAAAATTGACACGAAGATAAACTCATGTGCGCTTTCGTAATGATATGTACAACTCGTTAGCAATCCTTAGAATGACTTTCCCAGTAGGAGAACAAACCGAACAACAAGCATCGAAGAGCTTCACAATAGGTCAGACATGGGGAGCGTTGAGAAAATCTTGGAAAGGATACAAGATAGCCAAAGTTCAAGGGGATCGCTCTAAAATGACAGAGTACGCGACAAAGATCCGCAAACTTCAAGATGAACTAGGCGTTCAGCAAGCATCATTTCCTGACCTGTCACTGAACTAAGCTCTTCTCCTTTATTTTTCATCTTTTTGATACCGGCGTATTGTCTATTTACTGATAATATTTTAGTAGAAATAATAACTATAAGATTTAATACGTAGATTATCAAACTAGCAGAATGCAGAGCCAAAAGGATACCTATTCTATTGCTTGTAGTGAAATTGCTGCAGCAATTAGCAGGACCGATGATCCGGATATTAAATTAGTGAACCGTGTTGTTAAGCAGATATCAGCAAAGTATGCATTATCCACACTCCCAAGGAATTCCGACATTCTGAATTATGCCAAGAGATCTTCATACGAAAATGTAAGGAAGTTACTAATGGTAAAACCCACTAAAACGGCATCGGGTGTTGCGGTAGTAGCAGTGATGCCCAAACCCTACCCATGTCCACACGGGAGGTGTACTTTCTGTCCAGGGGGTGTAGAGGTTAATACCCCCAACAGCTATACTGGCACTGAACCTTCAACTCAGAATGCTATCATGTATGAATATGATCCGTTTAGACAAATATGCTCAAAGATGCAACATTTACAGTACAAAGGTCATGAAATATCTAAGGTCGAGATTGTTATTGTTGGAGGTACCTTTTTGTTCATGCCGCTTGACTATCAGTTTGATTTTATAAGATCATGCTATGATGCATTGAATGGCTTCAAGTCAGTTAGCCTAGAAGAAGCAAAAAGATACAATGAAACGGCTGCAGTAAGAAACGTGGGTCTTACTATTGAAACCAAACCAGATTTTTGCAAGCAGAAACATATTGATTCTATGCTTGACTTTGGAGCAACAAGGGTGGAAATAGGTGTGCAGGCACTGCGGAATGAAGTCTATCAAATAACCAATAGGGGTCATACACTTGACGATGTGATTGAATCATTTCAAACCGCAAGGGATGCTGGTTACAAGATAGTTGCGCATATGATGCCGGGGCTTCCTAGTTCTAGTGTAGAAAAGGATATTGATGATTTTGAAAAGTTATTTTCTGATTCCAGATTCAAGCCCGATATGCTTAAGATCTACCCCGCCTTGGTGTTGAAAAACACTGGATTGTTTACTTTGTACAAGCAGGGTAAATATAACTCATATACGGATTCAGAACTTGTCAACATCATTGCTGAACTGAAGAAAAACATTCCACGTTGGGTTAGGATAATGCGTATCCAAAGAGAAATAAATTCGGGAGATATTATTGCTGGTCCAAAGAAGGGCAATCTTAGACAGATGGTACTCGAAAGGTTGAAATCACAAGGTCTAAAGTGCAACTGCATTAGGTGCAGGGAGGTGGGGCTGAAAAGAGAGAATAATGATTCTTACAATGTGAAACTATTGAAGGAAGAATATATTGCATCTGATGGTAATGAACTATTCTTATCATACGAGGATCATGAGAGGAATGTGTTGTTTGGATTTCTTCGTATGCGCTTTCCAAGCAGCAAGGCATCTCGCCCGGAAATCAATAATTGTTGTATAGTAAGAGAATTGCATGTTTATGGCCAAGCATTGAGTCTTGGTAAGAGAGACAACAATAGTTGGCAGCATAGAGGCTATGGCACAATGCTTATGCATGAGGCGGAACGCATTGCTTTGAAAAGATTCAACGTAAAGAAGATGCTTGTGATCAGCGCTGTTGGAACCAGAGAGTATTACAGGAAGTTAGGTTACACAAGTGAAGGTCCATACATGTCTAAACAGTTACAATCTTGATAGGTATTTTAGGTTGCAGATTCATAACCAATGTATATTCTGTTTTTTTATCTTCTTTCTTCCGGATGTATAAGATGTAATTGTATCCTTCACTGATTGTGTAGATACCAGAATAATTCTGAATTAGTTTCATCTTAATCTATCGATGTAATATTTCATTCTTGCTCAAGTTGTTCAAAACTTTATCTATCAATGTTAAGGTTATCAATCTAGCTCTTCTATTCACAATATCTAAACTGAAGCAATATTGAAAGTCTGTGCCCTATTGTGTGATTCCTCTCCCAATATTATAGATCAATTCTCTAACGGCCCATTCAACTTGGTTATCATGAATTTACATATGCTTTGCACAATATGCAAGTTTAAACTACTTTAAAATGACTTAAATTACTAGAAATATTAAATTTCCAAAATGCGGGCTATAGGCAGAGGCACCTGGTTAGACAAGGTAGCGGTTAAACTGATTGAGAGGGAGAAGAAGATAGGAAGAAACACTAGCCTAATCAGGGTAGAGAGTGGTTTGGGTGCATCAGGGATACCACATATTGGAAGTTTGGGTGATGCTGTGAGAGCTTACGGAATAAAGATGGCGCTTGAGAATATGGGCTACAAATCTGAACTGATTGCCTATTCGGATGACATGGATGGATTAAGGAAAGTTCCTGAAGGTCTTCCAGATTGGCTCAAGGATTATCTAGCCAAACCTGTTTCAACAATACCTGATCCTTTTGACTGCCATAATTCTTACGGAGAACACATGAGCAGCCTGTTGGTCGATGCCCTGGATAAATTGAAAGTTGAATACAGGTTTCAAAGTGGAACAGATGCTTACAAGCAAGGGTTGATGGAAAAGCAGATTGATGTTATTTTAAGCAATACCAAATACATTGGTGAGAAGATCAAGGAACTGGTTGGACAGGAGAAGTTCAAAACTTCATTACCTTATTTCCCTATTTGCGATGGCTGTAAAAGGATCTACGTTGCAGAAGCGTATGAGTATGTGAAGGAAGAAAAGAAAGTACTGTACAGATGTAAAGGCTCAAGAATGGGGAACAATTTCATTGACGGTTGTGCCCATGAAGGCTCTGCTGATATTAGAACCAATGAAGGTAAGCTGGGATGGAAAGTAGAATTTGCTGCCAGATGGCAGGCATTGGACATAAGATTCGAGGCTTATGGAAAGGACATCATGGACTCTGTCAAGGTAAATGACTGGATTGCTGATGAAGTTCTAAAGTATCCTCATCCAATACACGTGAAGTATGAAATGTTTTTGGATAAATCTGGAAAGAAGATATCGAAATCTCTTGGAAATGTGTTTACCCCACAGATTTGGTTAAAATATGGAAGCCCTCAATCATTATTGCTCCTACTTTATAAACGGATCAAGGGAACCAGAAATCTTGATTTGAACGACGTGCCAAAATTGATGACAGAATATGATTACCTTGAAGATATTTACTTTGAGAAAATCAAAGTTGATAATGAATTGAAGAAAACAAAGCTTAGGGGGGTTTACGAATACATAAATCATCAGAATCCAGCTTCCAAGCCATCGCAACATGTTCCATATTTGCTGCTCGTTCAGCTGGCATCCGTCTCCAGCGGAGACAACAGAATGGATTATGTAACAAATAAACTAAAGAGCTACGGAACTATAAAGGAGAGTTCAGACGATCTGGTTGAGAAAGTGATTCTTGCTTCCAACTGGGCCGATGATTTTGAACATTATGAGAAAAGAGAAATTATCATTAATCAGAACCAGAAGCATGCCTTAACTGATTTAATTGAGGTTGTAAAGAGTGAGAATGATGCCAAGAATCTGCAGACGAAAATATTCGAGATAGCAAGAAGTAATAAAGTAGAACCAAGAGATTTTTTTAAACTACTCTATAATATACTTCTAAGTGCAGAAAGGGGTCCACGACTGGGGCCATATATTGTTGACATTGGTTCAGACAAGGTTGTAGAAGCGCTGGAACGGTATATCTAGATTAGTACTTATTACGATGTGGATAGGTGTTAAATTTATGATAATGACTGAGTATGTATTAAGACAGTTACTATATTACCATTACAATGATCTAGGAGAGTTCGCCGTAGAAGATATTATTAGGAAGGCAAAGATGAGCCTTAACAGGTATACTACTGAAGAGGAAGTTGTTAATTTATTGAAAATTTTAGAAACCAACAATGTAATAAGCAAGAATAGTAATAATGGATTCCATCTAATCCAGAAGTTGACTAATAATAAATGCGCTAACTGTTCCTTTATCTTTTACATTGGAGGTTCAACCAATTGTCCCAATTGTGGAAGCGCCTTACAATCTTAGTTTGCAAAGTTAAAATGCTCAATTATTATTATTGTTAATACGGGCCCGTGGCCTAGTCATCGTATAGAATAGAGAGGATATGGCGGGAGCTTGCGGAGCTTCAGGCCGAGGGTTCGAATCCCTCCGGGCCCACTATCTCAAAAACAATTGTCTCACAGAATCCCTTCTCTAATTCATATGGAATCCTCTAGCATCTTGAATATAAAATAAACTTTTAAGACATGAATATTGAAGAATATTCAAGCAAAGTTTTTTGCAACAATGAATACAGAAATAGGGATAGAATTAATGCCCAGCTAATTACGAACAAAATAGGAATTACTAGTGACCATTTGATTGTTGGATAAGCATCTTCGGTTCTCCTTAAGTTCCTGAAAATAAATACTTCGCAATTTTCTTGATTGGTGTTCTCTAAATCTCTACCTAAATTAACCCAATAACCCTGCCACTTCGCTCCATTTTTTGTAAGTTCTAGCCAAATTGAAGATATCAATATACCCAATCCCATAATTATTATAAGAACCCAATTAAATGCAGTAAATATCCATATCGGAGTATTTAGAGGAAACGTCAATTGTAAATCTGAATTTTGAAAAAACAACAAAATAGCAACAAAGATCGATAACAAACCTCCATTCACTATAAGGGATGATTGAAATCTTGTCCAAAACTTAATGCCTTCTTGTTGCAAAGCATTAAGCACAAATCCGTACTGGTTGCGCCAAAATTGTTCATTTTCTCCGTTATCCCCTTCCATGACGAATATCCACCTAGATTCAGGTATAAATCATAATTCGTGATTGACAACTGACCTGTTGGTTACTTTTTCTTCTCTGTTCAAATATACATGAGATACAGCTAGACAAACTCGGAAACTAAGCGAGACTCGAAGCATCGAAGAAGCTTGAACTTATTGAAGATATATGGAGATATTTGGTATATTTATTTCCTTCAAATTATTTTTATGGGCCCCTTTTCCATCCTTTGTTCTATATCTTTTCACACCCAGATGTTGTAATAGGTCCAGAGCTAACATTATCATGTCATTAACTTCTAACCAGCAAATGAACCTACCCTAAAATAGTTCTAATCCTGAAAAATACTTTGAGATTTACCTTCTAAATATTCAGCTCTAGTAGGAATTCTTGTTTAGTTAGGTATTACTGTGAAACCGTCAACTAGAGTATCACTGGATGCATCTGTATTTGTTACAGTAACGTCCCAGACACGCTCACGGGGTGGGCCACCATTTTGGGTTGTAATGGTAGCTGTAATGGTAATGTCATCAACTACAACATTAGAAACATTTGGTGTTAGACCACTACCACTTGATAATGTAACCGACGCTCCTGACACGAACCCACTTCCACCAATTGTTACACCCACTGACTGACCCTCAACTACAGAATTAGGAGTAATTGATGTAACAGTTACCCCTAGCGAGACCTCGTTAACTGTAACGGTAGTTGTTGAGGTATCAGATGCTGTTCCATCACTCACAGTTAGTGAAACTGTAAATGATCCTGTTGAAGTATATGTGTGAGGTGGGTTAACACCTATTCCTGTTCCGGTGTCCCCAAAGTCCCATGAATAAGTTAATGTTTGATCATTGAGGGTAGTTCCATCTTGATTATCCGGATCAAATGAACCGGAACCATCAAATGTTATTGCTTCGTTTACAGTTCCGCTGTGTGAACCATTGGGATCAGCTGTTGGCGGGTCATTCACCTCTGTAACTGTAGCAGAAGTAGTGGCCGTGTCACTACCTCCTTTTCCATCATTTACCGTTAATGTAATAGTGAATGTTTCACCCCAGCTATAAGTGTGAGTGGGGGCTGCTCCTGAACCAGCTGAACCATCACCAAAGTCCCACGAATATGTTAATTGATCACCATCAGGGTCTGAAGAACCTATACCATCAAATAAAATGGCTGAATCTTCCGTTCCGCTGTAAGGACCATTAGCAAATGCAGTGGGCGGATTATTAGGTCCAGAATTTAAGACACTACCAATAAAATTAGTATAAGAAGAGACGCGTGTATCTCCTACAAACTCTCCACAACTGCTATCTAATATTGGGCTTTTACCTTCTGTGGTACAATCCGAAGTTCTTGGAGGCGGTCCTCGAGAGAATTCTAGGGTTATTCCATAAGATGTAATACCTACGAGTTCTCCGTTTAGAATCGTCGGTCCTCCAGAATCTCCTGGCGCGGAAATAACTTCAGCATTACCTAAACCAAGGTCAGAGTTTCCAAAGAAAAAGTCAAATGCATCATGTTGTGAATCTCCATCATCAGAATCATATTGATATACTGTTTGGGGTACAAAGTCCGTATTTGGAACCAATCCTAATGCTAAGTACATTGTATCAGCAAAAGAGTCATACTGGTTTTGGCCATCCCTTTTGGTGCCAAATGGATAAGTGGGCCTGTCAGCTCCGGAGCTCAAGAACCCAGACCAACCAAATCCAATTTTATCTCCTACTTGACCAACTGAATTATCAGAAGTAGCATGGGGGATTCCTGGAACTTGGGGGAGGAGCAGTTGATACAAGTTTTAAAACGGCTATATCATTTCCTCTAATGAAATCGCCATCATAATTAGGATGAGATAAAGAGTTTAGTGGATCTATTGGTATGGTTATAGATTTAGAATCGCCTTCAAATGTAGCTGTTCCAGATAATAAAATGTAATTTCCAAAATCGTCGGCCACACAATGTACTGCTGTAATAATATGTAGTTTATCACTTGCTAAGGCTCCACTACAACCAAAGGTACCGTCGCTTCTAGTTAGGCTTAGTTTTGCCACTCCATCATGTAAATCGGTAGATACTTCGTGATTAGAAGGATCATCAAAGGCGGTGTAAAGAGGTCTTGTATATGCTATAATATTCTCACCATCAATAACCCGTATCTTAGATGGTGCTACACTAACTTCTGGAAGGTCGTTTGGACCCTTTGGATCTCCTTTGGAATAGCGGAAGGAGCGTACACCGAGGGCACGCTTACCAAGCTTATTGTTAGTATTGCAATCACGGCAAATGATAATATTGTTCTCATTCTCATACTACACCCTAACACTATTTCCATATGTGAAGTTAAGAATTCCTTCGGAACGGCCATTTCAATAAGAAGAGATATCCAGAGATGACAATACTGGAATCAGACCGAGGAATATTCCCGGCGGTATAAGACAGTTCATAACAGTAAATTAGTTCGTAAATACTCTTAAGCTTTATGTTGTCTGTGTAAATGTTCTAGCTCAATGTAAATTTACTAGAACTCATGTATCTGATTGATGGTCTTATCAGATTCTAGTCTTGAAGCGAGGACAGATGGTGTATAAAACTAGTGGCTCAAATCTATATTATGAATAATCGTTTTGTTAGCCTTCTCTACGCCTCAAGATAAGATATTGTTGGGTGAGGTGAGATAACATGATTCTAATGGCAGGGGACAAGTGTTTTGTGGTATACAATGATACTGGGATGCTATAACTAACGTAATTGATGATAAGTTTGAGTTTGAAGCCAGGAGTGGTCAAAGAAAACCCAGGAATGTCATTGATCCTGTTAACGCTTTGCTGAATTATGGATATTCTGTTTTAGAAAGTGAATGTTGGAAGGCTGTCAACAAAGTTGGTTTGGATGCTTATGTAGGATTTTTGCATGAAAACTACAACAATAAGGCATCATTGGTATATGATTTGATGGAACCTTTTAGATGGCTAGATATCACTGTTGTTAAAATTGCATTTAGGAAGTGGATAAAGAAGAAGGATTTCCTAGAAACTAAAAGGGAACATTAGATTAAGACCAAATGCTGTAAAACTTTTGTTAACCAAACTTGGAAAACTTTTTGGAATGAGTGTTATCTATAAGAACAGAAAGCATCAGTGATCTAGTATTATCGAGATAAAGACTAGAGAATTGATGATGTATATTGAGGGAAGAATAAATCACTTGGATTTCAGTGAGCTTAAACCCAATATACCTGTAGAAAAATGATTCCTTAGGATTTAGTTAACTGATTTATGAATATGCAAAATGTATGTTTCACATATAATTGAGGCATGGGCATTATTACATATAACAAAAATAACTTGATGCCTCTGATTGATTAACTTCCGAGCATGTGCTTCAATGCCCTTAATGGTCTTCCTGCTAGATGATTGTAGTACACCATTACCTGATACAACAATACTGATAACAACACTATACTCCTTACCTTATCAAATCCTCTAACTGGTAATGGGTCTATGGTAAATACATCTTTCATATGCTCTATCAATGGTTCAACGCTTATGCTCCTCCGAGAATATACATGCTGCCCAAATTCAGATTGATAGAACTGCAGCAATGCCAGTCTATTATTATCTGTAGTATGCTTGTACCTTTCCAATGGGAATACTGGATGCCCTCTATACCTGCTGAAATCACATAACTTGTGATCATCATATCCTTCATCTCTTACAACATACCTTACCATTCCTGTAGGCAATGAAGATGTTATGCTTTCATACATCTTGTTATCAGTAATGTTAGCTGTTGTGAAATCAGCTGATAATGGAACTATCAATGAACCTGTGCTACATGCTAGATGCATCTTGTATCCGAATACCCATCCCTTGGTTCTGCTGTAGCCCCATCGAGCATCTGTATCTATACCGGAGCGTGGCACTTCATTCTTCTTCATGTTTGATCTATGCCATACATGTCCCTTTGCTTTCAACAAGGAACTGTCAACGGATACTATGGATGGGTCTACCAACCCATCTTTTATGAAGAGCATACCCATAACATCTATCCTTGATCTTATGTCAATTGATACGGCCTTGACCTTCTGTCGAATGTTCTTCTGTCTGGCAACCTATTAAGACCACATGCCTTCATTACCTTCCTGTTGTATGGCATGTCTATCGAATAGTATTCATGCAAAGCATTGTTGCTTGGTATTCTTATCCATACTCTAACGATGAAGCATCTCACCATCAACTCATCTCAAAACCCTACAATACATCAAAAATGATGCAAGATTAACAAATGCCAGGTAGTTTTCTGCCGTTCTTTCATACCTGATTCTTGTTCTGTGAAATCCATTCTTGAGCCATGCAAGGAATCTCTCAACTACAAATCTTGTCTTGTTGCAATGTTTGCAATCATTATTTTGCAAGATGAACTTGGAATTTATTTTGTATGGGATGCAACATGCAATATTTCTATCCCACAAATACATTCTGATGTATTTTGCATCATTTTGTCTGCATAAACTGGTTCTATCTGTTGTATTGAATCATCATCAAGATAGTCTGAAATTGATCCTGTAACATCCATGCATTTTGTACTGTCATGTTCATTTGCTGGACTCAACAGTATGGATATTGGAAATCCGTTACTCTCTACTGCGGCATGTATTTTTGTACCTGTTATTCTCTTGAATCCATTATATCCAGTTACATTGCCCCTTTTTTATCAGGAATGGATGAAGAGTCAACTGATATTTGTAGATTAATTTTGCCAGATTTATGTGCTGAGTGAATAGTACGCGATAGAATCTTTTTCCAGATTCCTTTTTGTTGCCATTTGTTTAACCTTCTGTTTGCAGTAGAATCATCACCATATCTTTTTGGCATATCGTCCCATCGGCATCCAGTAGTTAGAACATGGATTATTCCGTTAATGATTTTTCTATCATCATCCCTAGGCCTGCCAGTTTTTGCATGTGGTGGTATGTGTGATTCCATCATACTCCACTGTTTGTCTGATAATTCTTGGAATTTCATAAAATAATTTTAGATGTCGCTATTCATGGATCTAAATGGTTGCTAAAAATTGTCTAAATGGTTAGTTTTGAGATGAGTTGTATAATAGGTAATATATTAGGTTGATGAATAAATGGTCCATCCTGTGGTTTGAATTAACGCTTGACATATATTTACAAAGGAAGACGATTGATTACGGAGCAAACCGTGTAGGCAGCATGATGATGGATGATAATGATTTCATACGGCACAAACCAACTTTAGTACATATACATAGTTAGTCCATTAAGTAATATCGGAGCAATAAGAATAAACTATTATACACGGTATCATTGTTCTCCTATTTGTTAGAAAAGTATACAACAAAATATCAATGCCGTAAAGAATAGTCGTTCATATAATGAAATTCGTTTTGTCAATTGTGAATTGTAGATCGGAGAAAAGGAACGACAGATCTTTCACGTCATTTGTTCATAATGGAATTGGGTCATTTGAAACCAACCTCTATACTTTTGTAGTTACCAACTTTTAGAACCAGTTTCATTTCTAATGGGTAGAAGATTTTTTATTCAACTTAAGCCAAAGATGAATAATCCTGGTTTCTACGTGATACTTGTTTCTCGGCGAGTATGTTGAAGTCTCATGGTAAGAAGATTCTATTTTCTCTAAGTTGATTATTCAACACAGCAGTTTCATCAGAACACCATATGAAACATTTTCTTATCTTGTTATTCTAACATCTTAATCCTACAGAATTCATAAAGAGCATCATACACAAAAAACTGCTTGTGCATGTTATCAAAGTCATTCTTCGTTATTGCTCTGAATCCCTCTGCAACAGCTACAAGTCCAAGGGATTCCTGAGTTAATGTTCTGTTAGGAGTATCTGCACCCCGGACTATCATTGCAAGCTGGAAGAGGGCCCTATCTTGGATGTTGTATTTCTCTATAATGGCATCAAAACTACATTTTTCACCATGATGGCCGAGTTCCACATCTGGAATATCAAAGGGAATGGCATTTTGTTCATTTGCAGCTTTCATAACATTATCCGCAGAAACAAAGAGAAATTCGGCTTCTGGATCGACGAATTTCTTTATGAGCCATGGACACGCAATCCTGTCAACTTTTGCCTTCTCACGGGTAACCCATTTCACTTACAATACTTGAAAATTGTAAGATATAACATTTGCCCGAGTAAATACACTTTTTACATGGGAAGTATACCTTTCCTTCGGGTAAGAAGCACAGAGAACATACCTTAATACTTGGATTTGCTGTTAAGGGAAATCATCTAATGGAGAATTATGTCGAATGCGGCAAAATTCAAGAATTAGAAGAATTCTTTGAGCCTTTAAATGCATAGTAGATTTAATGAGTATCTATTGAGGGGTTAAATACGTTGTTTGACCTATTAGAGAGTTCATAGGAGCGTGAACATGATTTGCCAAATCGGTGTGACTTCCAAACTTGGTATTATAACTATAATACTTGGTTGGAGATACCTTATCGTTGTGATGAAGAAGCGCTTTCCACAGGAATTCATTGCATATTTCATGATCTAGGTTACTGGCAAGAAAATCCAAGCGAAGTAAATGAAATGTTGATCAAAAAGATTGAAATTGCAATTTCAGAAAAAGAGGATTTGTTATGTATAGGATATAACTTACCTGAGCTGAGGGTCACCCAGGTTTTTGAAAAGGCGACTTATTTTGACTTTACTAGATTCCACGATCTGACAGACTTCAAAAGTACGACCTTTGATCTGGTAAGCTTTGAGGGAGCTCAGTTTGATGGAACAGCTGTCTTCCAGGATGCCTCATTTAGGAAGGCTGACTTTAAGAACACTACATTTAACGATGAGGCTAACTTCCAGCGGACTGTATTCAAAAAGCTTGCCTACTTCAAAAGTACGACCTTTGATCTGGTAAGCTTTGAGGGAGCTCAGTTTGATGGAACAGCTGTCTTCCAGGATGCCTCATTTAGGAAGGCTGACTTTAAGAACACTACATTTAACGATGAGGCTAACTTCCAGCGGACTGTATTTGGAGAGCATGACTTTTCACAAGCTAAATTCCTAGGAAGAACAATATTTGAAAAGATAGTTTTTGGAGAAGAATGATTTGTTTGTTCGGGTAAGAGGAACCAATGAAGTATTTTTCAATTCATATTTAGAAATAGTTTCTGTTCACGATTGAGCACTTTTCTATATATTAAATATAATTAAAATTGATGAATACAAACATTGTTAATTCTATCTAAATATAAAAAAGGGGGTTTGTGTTTTTTATTTCACCGGTTGTAAGTTGTCTTATTTCTTTATGAAAGATTTTCCTTCGAAGTCTGATGGTTTTTCTACGCCCATTATGTCAAGCATTGTAGGTGCAATATCAAGCAGGCTACCTCCCTTTATTTCGCCCAAGCGGGGAACATCAGGTCCACCCATCATGAATGTGCAGTCATCGCCATGTATTCCATCGTCTTGGCCTAACAATGTGTCATATGAGTACAATGAATCATATCCAAGTCTCTCGTTTACAGCCCAATTTCCATTTCCGATCCATAAGAACAGGTCAGGTGCCAAATGAGAATATTTCCCACTGTATACGTCCTTTCTCTTCGTTACTCTGGTACCCTCTATCTTGTTTCCTTTTTCGTCTGGGAAATCACTTAGTTCTTTGAGTATTCCGTCAAGGACGGTGTCATAATCTTTTTCATCGACTATACCAAATCTCTCTCTGCCCTTCATGTTCAAGAAGATCTGTCCTTGATAGCCACTTCCCCATGCTTTAGTCTGTGACCAATCGACCATATTTGTCAGTAATTCTGTTAGGTTTGTTTTTATTTCTGGTTTTGCGCCTTCCTTCAATTTCATATATCCATTCTCGATCAACCACATGTTGATGTTACATCTTCCATCTAGTCTCTGCACATTGTGATCGCTCAATATCATAAAGTTTGTCTTCTCCAAGCCTCCCACTTTGTCTACTAGCTCCCCGACGTTCTTATCCAAGAACTTCAAGTGCTCAACATAGGCATCCTGGTGTGGAGAGTTCTCTACAAACCTTACATGTTTAGGATCAAAGTCACTCCAGAATAAATGTCCCATTCTGTCTGTACCCATACAGTCCGCTGCCAAGAAGTCGTATTTCTCATGAACTGCTTTGAAAAGCTTGAACCTCTGTACATCCATATCTGCTATTCTCTGTTTCAGCTTTCCTTTCTCCATCTTTCTGAAATTTTCATCTACCGTAGATGCGTCAAAGATCCAATCTCCGCAACAACTGTGTACTTCCGGGGCCATCGTAGGAGGATGTATCCAATTTCCCTTGGTTGTTCCTGTCATAAAGTCAGATATACAGAACCCGTTCATTATATCCAAAGGTGGCGATGAGAGTGGTACTCCTGCCATTCCCATCTTAAAACCTTTCTTGGGAAGAATATTGTGAAGTCTAGGCTCTTTACATGTCATCGATGTCGCTCTTTGATCTTCCACGTAGGAGTAGCTCGATCTATACTGAAAGTCCCAGTATCCGAACGCGCCTGGATTCTTTCCTGAAAAGATGGTTGTCCATGCATGTGGCGTTATAGGAGGTATAACACTTTTATTTACCCCATATCCGCCAGCATCCATTATTCTCTTGATATTCGGCAACTCATCAGTGTGTCTGTAAACCTGTTCCGGTGAACATCCGTCGAATCCTAGCATAATGAATTTTACCAATTTCTGCTCCTCTTTTCCCTTTATCTCTTCCACTATCTTATAAAATTTTCCTCGAATATTTAGTCTAACGAGCAACCATACAATTAGAGATGATCAACCGGTGATCAAATTGCCATCATTTTGATCCACTTGATTAATTCGTACTCATAATATTAACAACACTTTATTTCATAGCTAAAATAATGAATGAAATTATTAGATCATAGAGGAAGATCTAAAGAATTCTACTATGGATATAGGCAAGTTGGAAAATCTTATAAGCAAGCGATTGGACATAAAACCGAACGATAATGGCAAGAGATATAGTATGTGGAGGGGAAGTAGATGAGAATTCTGAGTGGGTAACTGAACACCAAGGTAAAAAGTATTACTTTGATGTGGCTGGATGTCAGGTCAGCTTTGAGACGAATCCATCACATTATCTCGCGAAACCCCATGCTAATTACGTGCTAAGCTGAACAACAACTCAATCTTTTTTATTCAAATAGGTTTCCCGATTGGTAAATAAATTTATTGTTGAATTATTGATCACTAGTTTTTGAATACCATTCTTTATTACTTTTGAGCTTACGTAGGCTTAATCCAAGTGCAGCAGCAAACCCAACGATGATCAATATCAACATGAATGGAAAATTGGCCACAGGATCGCCAGATATAATCTCCAATCTGATTTTCCCTTCTAATACCACGGGCAAATCCTGAGAATGACCCAATCCGTAAAATTCAATGACTCGAGGTACAAATTCTCCAACTTTAAGCCCGTCAACTATAGTACTTTCACCATTGCTAATGCTGATTTTTCCATCCTGAGCCTTTGAATAAAATAATATCAAGGGCTTGTCTGAAAACCAAGAATTCTCAGCATTGTTTAACCGAAGATCACTAGTTTCTTTAATGCTCACAGCGATAGTGATTTTATTCTTACCATCCATTGTAAGTTCTATATGTTCATCACTTCTTTCATTTTCTTTTAAGCGCAATACGATTGTTGACTCTGGATTATCAGAATTGTAAATCAAATTGTTCTTTATAGTTAAGAGCCAATCCCTTTTATGCTCAGATTCAAAGTATTCAACACCAGTTCCCTGAGAGTTAAAGGCATTATAGGGTATTACTAATCCCTCTTCAATTCTCTCAACTGTTCCTAAAGCTTCAGGAAATACCGAAGATATTAAAAGAATTAGGAGAACATAATAAAAGAGCCTCACTTCCCATTTTCTTATGAAAATAGAATAAAATCGTTTGCTTCATCGTACTTCGATTCATGGTATCTATAAAACGGTTCTATTTGTAGTCCATAATCAGAATATGCATTGAAGAACTTTAGATAACATTCACAATCAAGATCGAGGTGGATTTCACTCGATAATTTCCGCATTCTCCTCAAATAGATCTCTTAATAATTTTATTATTTAGTTAAGATTGAGATCAAGCTCATCTGTTTTTTGTTTTGTAATGGTACCTTTATTATTCCATGGACACTCTGCATATTTGCTCATAACACTTGCTAGAATATGAGCATGCTGAGATAAGTAGAATTTATCAAAGAAATAGTGAATATGAAAAGTGTTTCTTCAAGTACAAGGAGGAACAAAAATGAAAGATAATGTCTGAAATAAGAAAATGTTTTTGTAAGTTTAGGTAAGAAAAAGAGCAAAGGTCTGATTAGATGGTAACCGTTCATGAAATCATTATACTGTGCAATTCTAATATGATTTTCACTTTATTTTCGTTCTCAATTGCGCAGGCGAAAAACATATGAGTGATGCTGCATAAATATAGATATGGGCAAAATCGTTGCAGTATCGATTAGAATTGATGAAGAATTATTAGATAGAGCGAAAGTAGAGGCTGTTGTCAGAGGGGTAACTATGGCAGAAATTATTAATGAAGCTCTGAGGAAAGAACTACGCTTAACCCAAGGGTAGTAGACATGTGTTTCAAATTGCATGTAGTTTTCCCTCAGCAAATGAGATGACTATAACAGCGAGCTTAGTATGTATTAGAACAAAGCTAGAAAGATGATGATATGGAGCGCCGATCCATTCGCGGCAGCTATCTAAAATAGAAGGGTTAAAGAACACCTGGATAGCTGGATAAATGAATTTATGCCTCACAATTTTTATTATCATCATATAAAACTCCATGAAATTGGTCACTTTTTATTTGATATTTCAGTATTTACAATCTATAAAGTGCCTCATGATCAATAAGGATCAGAAAGATAGAAAGATCTAAAATTCCATACATTACAATTATTTTAGAACTAACATATTTGATAAATTAAGACACTGAGGAGGGTACTGGATGTCGATGAAAAATTATTAATCGAAATATGTAAAAGCAGTATCGACACTTGAGTAAGTGCGGTCATAGAATAAAAAAAGGTCAGGGATAGAATCTTGTTATAGTTCTTGGAAATAGAGAAGTAGATCTAACATGTTTAAGATTACATATCCATCTTACCACTCTTTCTACACCAATGCCAAAACCAGCATGTGGAGGCATTCCATACTTCCGTAGATCAACATACCATTGGAATGATTCTGTCGGTAATTCATGCTGCCTTAACCTCTCAACCAAGAGATCGTAAACATGTATTCTTTGGCCCCCGGTAGCTATCTCCCCAAATCCTTCTGGTGCAATAAGATCAGCCGATAATGTTATGGCATCATTGTCAGGTTTTGTCATATGATAAAAACTCCTTGCACTCAATGGATAATCGGTTATGAAGAATGGGCTGTCAAATGTTTTAGAAACAAACCGTTCAGCCTCTGTTGGTATATCTTCACCGTATTGAAAGTTAATACCATTTTTTAGTACCATTTCTCTAACTTCGTCATACGTTATATGAGGAAAAGGTTTTTCAGGAATTTTAAATTTTCTTCCCAAAATTTCCAATTCCTTATTTCTCTTTTCTACTATCCTTGTGCAAGCATAATTCACAAGATCCTCCTGCAGCTTCATATTATCAAGTTGTTCATTAAAAGCTACTTCTGCTTCTATCATTACAAATTCTGTAAGATGTTTGGTTGTCCTAGATTTCTCAGCTCTAAATGCCGGCTGCATGATGAAAACCTTGCCAAAGGCGCAGATGGCTGCCTCTTCATACAGTTGTCCACTTTGCGTCAACGCCGCCTTCTTGCCGAAATAATTAATATCAAATAGCGTTGATCCGCCTTCCACAGCAGATTGTACTATTGATGGTGCATTTATATAGACAAAATCATGTTCAACGAAAAAATTGAATACAGCTCTAATAAATTCCGACCTTATTTTCATTATTGAACTACTTTTCCTACCTCGTATGGATAGGTGTCTGTTATCATACAAGAAGGAAGAGGATTTCACTGCACTTTTGGTTATCGGCCACTTGTCTGCCTTTGCAATTATTTCCATTTCTTGCATTGTGAGTTCCTTCCCTCCTGGAGCTCTTCTATCGTCTCTCAATTGTCCTTTCAATCTAACTGCTGATTCAATAGTCACGTCTTTCATCTTAGTGAGAGAATTTTCATCAGTAACCCCCTTCTTACCAACCACCTGAATATACCCCGAACCATCACGTAAAGTGAAGAATAATAAGCCACCAACAATATTCTTGGTAACTACCCACCCGCGCAATTCTATATAAATGCCATGCTGCATTGCAAGTGCTTCGTTGATATTCTTAGTCAATAAAGCTTCATTCTAGGGTATCCTGTTATAAGGTTACCATTGAATCTACGAACAAGGAAGGTTAATTCAGATCAACACATCTTCTAACTTTTTGATACGATTGTTCTTCTATTTTTACATTATTCATACTTCTCAAATATGGACAACTAGATGGATAGAAATCTATCAGGTGTATATCGTTTTTTTACTAATTCCTTTCTCAGCCCAAAAGGACATTTGGGCAAATGGGGGTTTTTCTACAATTTATCCATATTATTCCATCATTAGCTATTTTGTTGGAATAAAGTGGAATCAATCATTATGGGCAAGCAAAGAATATCTACCCTACATTCCTAGACACAATAAAATCATACAATTTGTTATCTAAAAATAAGATCTCACTACATTCGCTATTTCTTCAATACCATTTAATTTATTTGCAACATCCATCAGCATCTCAGCATTATTAGCAAAACGAGAATCATTTAAAACTTGTTCCACTGCACTACAAATATCATCTGATTTCAACCCCCTCTGGTTCAACATCAGGCCGAAGCCGATCTTCTGCACCTTTTTGGCATTACCTAATTGTTCACCATGTTTGTGTATCGGTATAGTAATTACGGGTTTTCCATATTGAATTGCCTGTGCAAGCGTGGAATGACCTCCCCTCATAATTATCAGGTTACTCATTGCAAATATTTCGTCTCTAAAAGGGCACCACTGGAAGTACCACCCATTCTTGATCTTTCTTGGCGTAGTGTCTCCATTTGGCTCTCCTTCAGATACCACAAATTCAATTTCATTGTTTTTAATCTCTTGAAATGCTTCCTTAATTTTTTCCAGTATCATCACTTTAGTTTCATAAGGTCCACTTATATGTGCAAATACAATTTTCTTCTTACGATCTAGTTGGAGTAGCCTCGCTACCTTATCAGCGTAATCTCCGTTGATTTTAGGTTTGGGTGCCAGGAAACCAACGTATTTCAGTTTGTTTGTAGTGCTTCCTACGGTCCATAGATTCTGTTCAGACAAAGTGTAGGGAGGGGGAAGATCGGGTATCAATATGGAATCGCTCTTGGACCAAAATGAACCGAGCAACTCCGCTAGCATAGTTTCAAACAGGCGGGCAACCCTAAACTCTCGCAATCTTGGAGATAAGAGTAGTTTGATCTGATTCAAGATTGTAATGCAAGGAAGATCTAACACCTTTGCCATAAACAACGATGATAACCTTGTGTCTGAAACGACCACATCTGGTTTGAAACTTCCCATGTATTTTCCCTCCATTCCTAATTGTGCAGTAAAGCGCAGAAGATTTTGAGGTAGCTTAATTATACTTTCTTTCACGGAGAAACCTCTATCTGTACCCCAGGCAAAATCAACACTTGGAATAGAAAAACATTCAAATCCCTGCATCTTAGTATAATTTACAGCATCTCCAAATGATGAAAACCTGAGAGTTGCATCAGATTGCAAATTGTTTGCAATCAATAACATCCTGCTGGCATGGCCTAAACCTACTCCATACATTGCAACATACACTCTCTTCATAAAGATGAACACTGTAGATTACAATATATAATATTAGTATACATTTTGAGTATGGATAATTCATGTTGTACATAAGATCACTCCTGTTCTTCAGGCGGTTTGATTTTTTTAAAACTTCTATAGAGTAAAAGGTCGTATACTGTTTTCAATGCACCACTAAGAATGAAAGGAAATGCTAATGATACGAACTGAAACATATAACCCACTAGTATAGGGCCTGTAGAAAATGGAATGTTGCGTGAAAGGTTAGTCAGACCAGCGACCTTAATTCTTTCTTCAGGTTTCACTATTGCAATAACGTATGATTGTCTTGTTGGTACGTCCATCATTGCTAGGAACATTCTAACCATGTAGAACACTATTGCTATTTGTAATGATGGTGCCAGTGCAAGCGGTATAAGGAGCAGGTTTGCTGGTATATGTGTACATACCATAGTTTTTACCAGGCCAATCTTGCTAGCCATTTTTACGGCTAATATGTAAGATAAAGCAGTAAGGATACCTGTAATGAAGAATATGTCGGCAATCTCATTCTCCGGAACAGCGAATTTTATGAAGAACCAGTATGCCACCCAACTCTGTATTACGAATCCCCCAGCAAAGGAGTCAATGCCGAATAAAAACGACAATTTCTTAACTACCGATTTTGACTGAGCGCTAAGAATTACTTTCTTGACAGGTTTTATGGTACTGACTTCAGCATTTTTTGACAAAGCAGCATAGATGCCCATAGTGACTAACCCAATCAAAGCGTAAAACACAAACAAGGGTTGGTAAGAATTCACAAGATCAAGACCATATGTCACACGCAAAAATTCGGGAACCTTTGCTATCAATGTCCCAGATGCCACAGCAATCGTTCCTACTGTGCTAAACAACGCAAAAGCATAATTCCTTTTTCTATCTGAACTTGTTTGTGGAATTATTGCTTGTTCGACGGAGATGAATGCACCAAAATTAATACCAGTCGGATTGATGAAGCCTATTAGAGCTGCAAGCATTAGAAGGTAAAAGTCAGTTGTAAAAGCAAAGATTGTTCCAGATATGGACATCAAACCAGAAAAAAGAACTAATGTCTTCTTGCGACCTATCCTATCTGCGAATAAGCTTGCAAAGAGTGTAAAAAAAGTACCGCTTACTAGCGTTGCAGTGATTATTATGCCCGTATATAGCTCATCATAGCCTACGCTTGTAAGGTAAATTGCAAGTATTATGCTGAGGAAACCGAAGGCTAACATCCTCGTTATATTGGCTAAAAGAAGGAGCTTTCCATCTTTGTTTAACCATATCAATAAAGTCATAGTGAATCACTAAATTATTGTCCATTATTAATTATCTCAAACACTTCATTTCCTGTGGAATTCTTTCATGTGCTTAAAACGTTCTGATTCGTAAAGAAACTCCCTCTTGCATTTGCTACATTTTATCATTTTACGCTTGTGCTCCTTTCTTAAATGTTCTATCAATTCTTCCAATGTACCAAAGCTATTGCCACAAAGCTTACACCTTTGTTTCTTACTAAAGAGACTAAAGCGCATACATCAGATACCCCACACTTGTATTTCAATTGTGTATGACTATTAATAACTGATTGGTATGTTAGCTTTAGGAATGCAGAGAATAATTGTTTTCTAGATTGACGTTTCAAATTATAAAAATTCAAATTGGATAATTGTGACTAGACATTGATGAAAGTGATATCTACCTTGATTCTTCTTTTAATATTCTCAGTTTTTACATCCGATGCTTTTGCTACACACGTATCGAAGCCAATCATAGAGATGAAAAAGGTAGATTATGAAAAAGGTGAAACAGTAACCATAATGGGTTGGGTAGAATATAATGAAAGCCCTACCTCAAACGTTCTTCTAGATATAATAATCAAGTCTCCAACGAACGATGAATTAGTTGAGGCATGGGCATTATTCCATATAACAAAAATAACTTGATGCCTCTGATTGATTAACTTCCCAACATGTGCTTCAATGCCCTTAATGGTCTTCCGTCAAGTAGTTGTAGTATACCATCAGCTGGTATAGCAATATAGAAATCAGAACGATGTTCCTTACCTTATCGAACCCTCTAACTGGCAATGGATCTATGGTAAATACATCCTTCATATGCTCTATCAATGGCTCAACACTTATGCTCCTCCGAGAATATACATGCTGTCTAAATTCAGATTGATAGAACTGCAGCAATGCCAGTCTATTATTATCTGTAGTATGCTTGTACCTTTCCAATGGGAATACTGGATGCCCTCTATACCTGCTGAAATCACATAACTTGTGATCATCATATCCTTCATCTCCTACAACATACCTTACCATTCCTGTAGGCAATGAAGATGTACAGCTGATCCCAAAACTGATCATTTAGTGAATAATTGACGATCATTTGGATCTATTTGCAATGCTGCCCGTAGCAGATCATGAAATTTCAGGAGATAACAGGTGAACAATGGAAGATGATATCACCGCATCTCCCCAAGCCAGCCAGAACCGGAAGGCCAAGGGCAGACGACAGAAAGACAGTCAACGGAATCCTGTTTGTCGGGATAACAGGATGCAGGTGGACTGGGATGTCACAAAGGTACGGCTCCAAATCAACTGCGCACCGCAGACTGCAGAACTGGCAGCGACGTGGAATATGGAAGAATATCCTCTCCGCTGCAGTCAAATCAGCCCACAGATCAGGCAAGATGCAGCTGCAAAAAACGGTCGATTCGTCATCAGTTCCGGCCAAAAAAGGGGAAGCGTCATAGGATACAACGGATTCAACAGGATTTCAGGCACAAAAATACACGTTGCGGTGGAACAAAACGGACTGCCAGTCTCAGTAGTAATGTCCTGCAAATCAGCATGACTCTGCAAGATTTGTAGACGTGATGGATGGCATCTCACAATATCTGGATGAGAGATCTATCAGAAAAATTGCGCGGTGCCAAGCAGACAAGGGCTATGATGCAGAATTCATCAGGAAATACCTCACCAAAAGAAAAATCTCTGACTGCATACCTTACAGAAAAAACAGTAAGACACAACAACAAAATGATAATACAGAACAATACCTATACGGCAAGACGCGCTATGTTGTGGAGAGATTCTTTGCCTGGTTGAAGAATGGGTTCCACAGAACCAGGATCAGATATGAGAAGAATGCACAAAACTATCTGGCATTTGTTATCATTTCGTCGATTATGATGTATTGGAGAGTATTGGGATGACTTCATTATATAAAAATGGTTTAGTAAGATTAATTTATGAAACTGCTATAATGTCTTAGGAATCAAATCCTTTGATTTGTTTAAACTTATCCTATATCTATAGATATATCTATAGATACAACATATTAAGTAAAGCTGAATATTATCTCTATAGATGCGGTGACAGTTCAAATAATACCACTTCAAGATTTACCACTTCCAACAAAAAATTATATTTTGACCTAGAATCCTTTTTCTCTTATTAAGTTCAATAGTGAAAACTACTCTTACAGCTCTTCACTAGTTGGTGTTTGTTCGAAAGTTCTCTTAACATGTCCATAAGGTTTCTCTCTCTCGTCGGAGATTCGGGTATAATCCTTATGATAATAGTTTCTTTTACCATTGCAGATGGAGTACATCCTCCCCTACTGCAAAATTCAAGCAACCTTGCATGCTCTTCTTCTGTTAATTTATACACAACTCGTAGAGTCATTGTAGACCTGATAGACTAAAGCTAAACCATGATCTAGATGGTTCTATGCTAATTCAATCTGTGTTATCTTTTCTAACGCTTCCAGAAGATAGTTGAGAGAATGAATCTGTTCAAAGTGTACACATTCTATGTTGTTCTCCATACAACCCTCTATGTTATCAATATCTTCTGTAACCAAAATCATTTTATTTTGTTCAGCATATTTTATAATAGAATAATCACTCTTTAATTTCTCTCCCTTCTCAACAAGCTTCCTGACGCTATAAGCCTCATAACCCAGTTTATTTAATTCTAGGTCAATCCCGTCACGCATTGCATCTATGAGTATCTTTATCGAGCCCAATCCCATCAAAATTGGATAACGCTGCTATATACTATCTGTTTTGTAACTCGAATCTTGTAGAGTCCATGATCTTAGACTACAGGTAGAATAGATCTAAACTTTTCGAATATGATACATACAAGCTTTACGACAAGCGTCAGATTTCCATGCGTAAGGTGGAGGGATACTCTTATTCTTCATCAATAAATTCTAAGCAAAAAATCTGCAACACGCAACATGCAACACATTCGAATAGGTCATTTTTGCCCACTGATATCCTCTGCAGTTGTAGATTGCCAAATATCCAAGTCGTCTAATCCTTCACCTTATCCTCAAGTAGGAAAAGAACACAGAACGCAGAACAGATAATCCTACTGTATAGATACTGTATAGATACTGTATAGATACTGTATAGGGCCTGTTCTCTGTTCTGAGGTGTTCTATCTGTTCTATGTTTCTTTTTACGATGTTCTAGAGTTCTATCATAAGATGCAAATACTCCAAAGTTATAGATAGGTTATGAAAAGTTGGAATGAACAACCCTCTAACATATTCCTTACTACAACACCAATCAAAAAAATTGTATGTCCCACTTTCCGCTTAAAAATATGACACTCTGCCGTAAAGATTTTGATCAGTGAAATCTGATAGATCATGTTACTCAAAGGAAAGAAGAACCATTACAATATCAAATTACTGAAAGGTTACGGTGTTAGTATCCATCTAAAAGATCATATCAAAAAAGTTAGTTTTGTTGTCTCTGTAGAACGGAATTAGATCGAATTCAAGTTTCAATTTCCAATTAGTTCGATTCAAACCGCACAATCAGTTACCACGACCATAACGCTAACATCATTTCAATCCTATAAGAGTTCGATTCAAACATGATATAGATTCTATTCGTAGAATTTTCTACAAGTAGTTTTCCACGAATAGAATCGAGAAGACCCTGTACGTAATTATAATTATGATTGAGTATTAAAATACTCTTATGATGGTCTTCAAATACTCTCAAACCACTCTTAACATTTCTTAAGATTACATTAAAACACTCTTCAAATACTCTCCAACTACTCCCAAGACTGATAAGATTGTCAAGATTCCATCAATGTGGGCTTTAGAGGATGCTTCAACTCGCCTATATTATTCATCAAACTTCAGACGGCTTTTCCTTTCATCATCAGCATCCAGATTATACCACATGGTCTTAAGATATTCTTAAGACTTTCAATTCTATAATAGTTCGATTCAAACTGGTTATCGTTCGAGAAAACAGATCAAACAGAAGATTTAACTCTCGTATATCATTAACTCCTTCTCTTCCAGCAGTATATGCAACGCGTTTATTACTCTATAAACCTCGTTCTCCTTCTTGGTACCAGTACATACGAGCTTACCGCTAGCAAATAGAAGTATTACACTTTTAGGATCCAGTATTCTGTGTATCAAGCCAGGGAACTGCTCTGGCTCATACATGCTCCTAGGTAACACTCTAGCAGCAAGTTCTATGTTTATCTTGCCCCCTAGATTGACAGATGCAACTATGTTCTGTATCTCTATGGAAGGTTCGTTTTCTATGGGAATCCCACCCTTCTTCAGTTTCTGAACTACACTATTTACAGCCTTGATAGATTGATCTTCTGATTTGCCACCTGTACAAACCATCTTGCCAGTACTGAAGATTAAGGTAGCGGTTTTGGGTGATTTTATCCTAAAGACCAAGCCCGGGAACTGATCGGGATGGTATTCGACGTCAGGAAATTTTTGTGTTATATCGTTAAGATTTATCCTTTGATTTACGCTTGCAGACGCAACGACATTTTCTACGCTAACAACCGCCTTTGTTTGTGGCATATATTGTTTCTAATTTTCAATAAGGGGTATATATGGCTATGTAGAAGCTGCTGTCAGGGCCGAATAATATCCGTTCATCACTAATCATGTGTTTGCATATGTTACGAATAATTAATACTTAAGGTTAGGTATGTAGACTCTCGCAGTCAGGCCCTGCTGATTACCTGGTTCTTCTTCTACACTTCTTGCACAAAGTCTGATTATCAAATTCTTCCTTAGCTACTTCCCTCATAATCAGACGGACACTTCAATCTTCAATCTCTATCTACTCATCTTCGAAATTTAGCTCTCCATTCTGGTAAGGAATATCATCAATACCAGTAATCCTAAGTTTAGGAACCTGGTTATCTTCATTTAGATTTTGTAAAATAAGGTTCTTTATGTGTTCGGCAATACTCTCTCTGCATGATTTGCATTTTTTTATAATCTTATCATTTGATATGTTGTCCAAATTCGTACTTGCAACTTTCAAAATATATCATATGTATAATCTCGATTTTAAAGTTAATTAACATATACCAAGGTCTATCTACAGTTTAATCAAGGTGTATAACTTACCATGCTTATCCAACAATACTACATTGATATTTGATTCTGACAAGTACTACAATGCTTCAATAGAAACATAACCATTCCCCTGTATGATCACTTTAAAATGGACAAGCTCTTGCAGGCAGCTCTAAGATTTCCCTATTGTCATTGAAGGGATCTATTCCTTAAGAGAATACTAATCTGATATTCTTGACTTTTATTAAAAGTCCATAACTGTGCAAGAATAAACTTTTCACAATGTATTGACTTATTAAGATCTTAACCATTATCCAACTAATCATAACCTGCGTATTAATTTAGATAAGCGACACAAATCCGTGCCTAGGAGGGGGATACTCTTTTTACCATTCATCGCCTCGCTCTTCTTTCTCTTAGTTTCTTCTGAATATACTCCTCTTTTTCCTCTATTTTAAGGTATTACCTCTTTTTTGAAGTGACCAGAATTTGTTTTGCCCTTTGCCGCCTCACTCATCTTTCTCTTTGATTCTTCTGTTCTTTTTTTACCGTTTTTACCTGCTCTTCTTTCTTTTATGTTCTTCCGATTTCTTTCTACCCCTTCCCGCCTTGTTCAGCTTTCTCTGACGTTCTTCTGCAAAATGCTTTCCTAGCCAAAGTTTTCTACCCCTTTTCGCCTCGTTCCCTAACCAGTCAAGATAACCATACCAACTCTTATTTCGATAGATCTTATCCGGTGAAGACGGAATATCACCAGGTTTTTCGTCAGACTTGCAATATTGTTGCCACTCGTTCTTATTTTTTAGTTTTAATGAATGTACAAACTTTCTGGCTTCCCCGAAGGATCTCCACACTTTCATTTCTCAATCATTTATTCTATAAGGATCATATAGGGTTAATTATAGTTGGGGATCTACACCTTTGTTTTTATATATGGTAAAAAATATCGCCCAAAAGAAGGATATTGATTACCTTAGCTGCATTGCTTAATTAGAAATAATAAAATTCCTCTATTCTAATCAGATCCACTTCCAGAGTCCACCTTGAGGACCTCACAAAATTCTTCTACAATAGTTATTTCGGAGAGGCTCTTTACCTTTGGTTCTCTGCTTGATTGCGTTTCTATTTTTTCTTTGATTACTTTCCGTATAGGAGCTGAAGGAGTGCATCCCTCTTTGTTGCATATATCCACTAATCTATTATGTTCATCCTCTGTAAGTTTGTTAGATACCATTCGTTGACCCACGGTAGACCTAGGTAGACAATAGATAGACCTGAGCTAAAAAACTTTCGATTATAGAGGTAGACCATAACGTGTATTATAATCTAGTAAGCGACACAAATCCGTGCCTAGGAGGGGGGAATCACTTTTTATAGCTACTGAATAAAAATGGTATCCCCCCCTTTTACGCCTAGAAAACTGACGCTTGTCGTAAGCGTTGAATTTATTATAATCGAAAGTTTTTTAGCTCAGGTCTATCTATTGTCTACCTAGGTCTACCGTGGGTCAACGAATGGTATCTAACAAACTTACAGAGGATGAACATAATAGATTAGTGGATATATGCAACAAAGAGGGATGCACTCCTTCAGCTCCTATACGGAAAGTAATCAAAGAAAAAATAGAAACGCAATCAAGCAGAGAACCAAAGGTAAAGAGCCTCTCCGAAATAACTATTGTAGAAGAATTTTGTGAGGTCCTCAAGGTGGACTCTGGAAGTGGATCTGATTAGAATAGAGGAATTTTATTATTTCTTAGAATTCATTAGGGAGGCTACTTCGGCATTCTGATCTGGATTCAGATTTATTATGCTAAATAGAAGGTTGGAAGTTAAAGCACCACCGGCAGAATCGTGGGAGAATATTTCTAAAATCTTCCTTATCTTTTTCATAAAATCATCTTTGATTTGAAGATAATCTTCTATTTTTTTATCAGAATTAATTTGACGGTACAAATCTATCCCGTATAAGTTACTCAGCAATTGTTTAACAAAATGCTCTGAAATTACAACCTTCTCATAATAAGACAGCCTTGGATACACTTTTTCAAATATTTTAAGATGCTCGTTCATAGAGTTTAGATACGGTATTATTAAATCCTGAGAATCTTGTAGAATTGAAATATTTGGAATCGAATAGAGCTTTTTATTATTCTCATAAGTAAAAGAAATCTTGTAAGTTTTTATCAATTCTTTTATTAATCGGTCAAATGTTTTAATTGCTACAAGATCCAGCTCCTCAACAATAATTTTCTTCAATGCGTTGTGATGTATGTTTGGATGTTCCTTGATGGTTTTAAGAATCGATATCTCTCTTTGCTTTACTTCTCCAAACTCCGTCCTCCTAGGGACACTCTTGTCTGTTCTGCGTGGTTCACTGCTAATCATTATTTATAGGTCAACCTACTTAACATAGGTCATATATAATAAGATAACGTAAAGCATAACGATTGAAATGAAAAATATGAAGAAGAATCTGAATCTAGGCATAAGGAAGGTGAGCACCATGAATTTTTCAAAAGTGGTTACTTTGCCTAAGACATTCACCGACAATTTCCTGGATAAAGGAATGAGAGTATATATGACCATGGGTACAGATGGAAAGCTCACTCTGACGCCCATTAAGGGGATAAAGAGCAATGACACAGGACCGAACTAACTGGGCTCCATTCGTCAATTGGGGGCCCTACAAATCCAGTGACGCAAACAATCCAGACATCCTAGAGATGAAGATAACAGATATCGAGACATTCGAGACCATGTATTCTACGAATGTCAAAGCACAGCTAAAACAAGACGACAAATTCCACGACGTTGTAATTCTACTGAAATCAAACACGTCCAACAATGTCAGTCTACAGAACCAATGGAGCACATATGAGGAGGGACTCATCAAACCAGGTATAAAATTCAAACTAAAAACATGGTTAGGGAAGTCACTGACAACAGGGAGAACTATCAGGCGATTTGTTTTTGAATTCGAAAGCAGATCGCCCTAAGGATTTTTTATTTCGGAAGTGATAATGAATGTCCCAACTTGATGATAGTAAATTAATTGAACTCATAAGGACCCTAAAGAATTTTCCAAACACAAGAACGGTGAGGCAACTAAGAAAGGAGCTTACATCAAAGCTGGAAAAAATCAAGACAAAAGCGAAGAAGGGCTGAAAGAGAAGTGGAGGAGGAAGAAAGGAAATCTGAAGGAAAAATATCACGGTCAAGCAAACTAAAAAATTATCATCGCTACATAAGATTGATTCATGATAACTTTCCGGAAGTACCATATCAGGAGATACGAAAGGAATTCAAGGCAAGAAAAGAAGGCAAAGAAGGGTCAATTCCTGATGTCGTATGGCAGAATCCATCTCCATAACAGACTACAAGGATCTACGAAAGTTATGGACTAATAAAATCCAGTACAGAGATCCAGCAAAATCAGAACCACGAAAAGTCTATGCTGTAGATGTAGAAACCTATCAGGGCGATGTATTTCTAATAGCAGATTCTGATAAAAGGTATCTCGATAAAATAACGCCTATGTCTTTGACAAGATTTCTTTATTGTAAGAAGTACCAAGGTGCATGGAATTTCTTCTATCGATTGGAATATGATGCTGAAGTTATTTTAAAAGCAGTGTTTGGGAATGCGTTAAGCACGTATAAGACTACTGGAAAATTATCGTTCAAGTATGGAGATTACCGCTATACTTACTATCCGAAAAAATGTCTCACTATCAATAAAGGTCATCATTCCGTAAAGTTTTATGATATAGCGCAATTCTACGGTAAGGGTCTTGCAAAGGATTACCAAGATAATATAGGCCCCGTAGATGAGTCGTATCTAGGTTTCAAGGGGGATAGAAGTCAATTTTCTCCAAGGTTTTATCGCCGTAATACTAATGAGGTAAGAAATTATTGTATTCAGGACTGTAAGTATACGGAAGAGTTATCACAACATTGGATACATCTGTTTTATGATATCTTTGGATTTTTTCCACAAAAATGGCTCTCACCTGCATATCTAGCAGAAAAGGTGGTGATAAACAGTGGGTTAAACTTTCCACTGTTTGATTCCATTCCCTATGACGTACAGGACTTGGCTTTTCGATCATATTTTGGGGGAAGATTTGAGATGCTGAAACGTGGGTTCATTGGCAAGGCATTCCTATATGATATAAACTCGGCATATCCAGATAAAATGCTAAACTTCCAGATCTGACTGACGGAAGGTGGATAAATGGAAACAATATTCATTATGACGCAAAGCTAGGCTTTTTCAAAATTCTGGCAGACATTCCAGACGGGAATTACATCGCACCATTTCCTTTTAGAGTTAATGGCGACTTGAGCTTTCCTTCTGGCCGTTTCATAACATATGCAACGATAGATGAGCTGAGAGCATGTCCAAATACATATTATAAAATATTGCAATCTCGGCAGTTTATCCCAAACTCTGATTATCGTCCATACAAGAACTTTATTGAAGACCTTTACCAGAAAAGGATGGAACTAAAGACTGCTAACGATCCACGTCAATCAGTCATAAAGTTAATTCTAAATTCTATATACGGAAAGACAGGCCAGAAAGTTAAACACGTAATAGGAAACTTATTCTGCCCTGTTATTTTTGCAACCATAACAGGGAGTACTAGAGCTTAGCTTTACAAATTTGTGGTTGATAATGCCTTGGGAAGGGGTGTTGTTAGTTTTGCAACCGATTCAATCTGCACCACCAAAGAACTTGGCCTAGACTCCTCGGAGTTAGGTGAGTTTTCTTCCAAGGATCATGCTGATGACGTGTTCTACCTTCAAAATGGATTTTATAGGTTCAATGGTAAATGGAAGCAACGAGGGTTTGGTAATTTAGGAAAACGGGATATTGAGCACATTGAAACATTCGAAAAGGATGGGAAGTTATACATCAAGCTGAAAGTTCTACGAAGTCAACGTTTACCTTTATCCAACTGATCCCAAAACTGATCATTTAGTGAATAATTGACGATCATTTGGATCTATTTGCAATGCTGCCCGTAGCAGATCATGAAATTTCAGGAGATAACAGGTGAACAATGGAAGATGATATCACCGCATCTCCCCAAGCCAGCCAGAACCGGAAGGCCAAGGGCAGACGACAGAAAGACAGTCAACGGAATCCTGTTTGTCGGGATAACAGGATGCAGGTGGACTGGGATGTCACAAAGGTACGGCTCCAAATCAACTGCGCACCGCAGACTGCAGAACTGGCAGCGACGTGGAATATGGAAGAATATCCTCTCCGCTGCAGTCAAATCAGCCCACAGATCAGGCAAGATGCAGCTGCAAAAAACGGTCGATTCGTCATCAGTTCCGGCCAAAAAAGGGGAAGCGTCATAGGATACAACGGATTCAACAGGATTTCAGGCACAAAAATACACGTTGCGGTGGAACAAAACGGACTGCCAGTCTCAGTAGTGATGGGTCCTGCAAATCAGCATGACTCTGCAAGATTTGTAGACGTGATGGATGGCATCTCACAATATCTGGATGAGAGATCTATCAGAAAAATTGCGCGGTGCCAAGCAGACAAGGGCTATGATGCAGAATTCATCAGGAAATACCTCACCAAAAGAAAAATCTCTGACTGCATACCTTACAGAAAAAACAGTAAGACACAACAACAAAATGATAATACAGAACAATACCTATACGGCAAGACGCGCTATGTTGTGGAGAGATTCTTTGCCTGGTTGAAGAATGGGTTCCACAGAACCAGGATCAGATATGAGAAGAATGCACAAAACTATCTGGCATTTGTTATCATTTCGTCGATTATGATGTATTGGAGAGTATTGGGATGACTTCATACTTACATTTGATGACTTGCCGGAATCTATTACATCATCCCTAGATAGAAATTCTTATCTACTGGGTGCAGAGATATTCTACGAAATCAACGACTTTCAGTGGAATATTAATCCACGAGAAGTTGACCAACTTTTTATGGTCTTGAACAAAGACACTGGATTCATAGAGAAGATTCTAAGCTCGCCAAAAGGATCAATTAAAAAACAGGATGTACTTCCAATATTCCCCGACATTGACTTTGACCACAGACAGATACTCGAGCTTGACGATGGAGTTGAATCTGTAGCATGGATCTTCGCCTTTTCAGAATCTCTGGATAGGGAAGTGAACTTTGTACCAGACTCTCCTCATTCATTCTAGTAAGAGAGAATGCCAGATTAACTACAGAATTTGACGATATCGATACTGTATTCTTACCAGGTACCGCTATACCAATAGATATCAGTGCTGCACAACCAGGAGACCTTTCATCTGTAGTTAGGATCAATGAAGCATCAGCCAAACCAAACTCTGGCAGCTTCAACACGGGTCAAGCAAGAAAAGGTGACAGGTCTACAATATTCGCAGGTGTTAGAGACAGAATTGCTAATTTCAAGTACTTCGATTTAGTCAGCAGTGTTCCATTTGCTTTACATGATGGCATTACAAGTGTTGATGGAGAGGTTTTTGATTCTGCTGATAGAGCGGTATTTATTGTCACAGATCCTGACCAGAACTTGAGTAGCGCAGCAAGTGAACCACGTGATGGAAGGAATGCAAACAACATATTAGAAGTTGGAGAACCAATCCCTCTAATTAACACGAGGACTGCTCTTGATGCCGGTGGAATATTTGACCCAACATTGAACAACGTCCTTCAGATATGGGAAGCTATATTCTTGTCAGCGCAAGGGGATACTGCATTGTTCGGTCTAAATGACACAGGAGCTAACGTTCTTGCAGATTTCAACGATGATGATGTAGTTGACGCTACAGGAGGCACGTTCGGTCCAGAGGCGTTCCAAGCTCATTTTTTTGATATTATAGCAGTCAGCAGGGATAGTGAATTTGATTTACCAACAGAAAATGACAAGTTCTCCCTAGTATTTACCACAGATCGGATCGGCTTTGACAATCCCAATGCCATCATGATTGATACCAGTGTAACCATTGACGATATCAATGATGTCCAATTCAGTACAACGGCCACTAAAGCCCAGATTCTGGGACAGATAAGGGTAAATAACTTACAGGAATTTGGCGGTTCATTGCTGGATGAACAGCAAGAGAACTTTGTCACACAAGTAGCAAGAATCACCAGATCTACAGGTGAGGTAATAGGAAGGGATGTAGTTCTCGGCCTATTGGGCGCAGGTCCTATACCTGATGATGAATTGCTTACCGTTGACATGCCAAGGTATAACCTTCTGCACATGAATGTACAACAACTTCATACCACAACAGGAATCGAACAACTAGTTGCAAAGATAGACGCTGTAGATCCAGCATGTATGGCTGATGGAGAAACAGATTCAGAGATCGCATTCGACGAGACATGTGTACATGCATCACAGATAGTTGACTTTCAGATAAAAGAGACGGACAATAGAGACATAGACGGAAATCCATTGACTGGAGAAGTTTATGATAGCTTACCTGATTTGTCTCCTGGTGTAATTGGACCAGGTGATCCTTGGGACACACTAACAGGTAGCGATGCTGTTGGTTTCGACAGAGACCTAACAACAAGTAGGATCTCTGTGGGTGCATTCAGAGTTCTTGACTTGGTAGACTATCCAATGGTTGAACCAGAGGACCAGATTAGAGTAACTACACTCTTACTAGATGATGATTCAGGAATAATCGATACGGCTGATATCATAAGTCTAGTTGCCCACACCATACTAGTAGACATAGTTGGACTCGGCGTAGTATTCTCTCCTGCACCAACCGATCAGGAGCCTGACAATATCGCCTCACCTATAGGTACTGCATTCTCAAACGTTGCCTACAGGATGGACCTTGGTGAAGATGGTTCTAACTCCAGTGTATTCAGCGGGAGGGCTGATTTTTTCACGTTCAACCAATTCGACACCGTGTCGGATATATTGGCTGACATTACCTTGACTGGTGATCCAGTGAAGATGTGGGTACCGAATAGATTAGTTACACCCAACAGATTAGCGTTCACATACTTCGATACTGACAGCGTAGATTTCTTCAGGGAAGTAAATGTAACATTCGACTACGAAACTAGAGATGGTATGATAGAATGGGATAGGAGTTTATTCTCATTTGGACAGGATGCCTTCCTGACCATAAAGGATGAGGACCTTAACAGAAGAGCAGATTCCCAAGAGAGGTACCACCTACCCATTGATAGTTTTGTCTTCTTCGAGTTAAGTGAAGAAAGAGTATGCTCAGAGGTAGATCCAGCGGTATCTGGTATACTAGGTGGTGATGCCAATAGCTGTGCACCAGGAGAAATAGACTCTTTCTTCAATGCAGTAAATACTACACTATTGGAGACAGGTACCAATACTGGAACATTTGTAGCACAGATAACCATACCAATGGCGATACTGGTTGATGCAACGCCTGGCACTCCTGAAACTCCTCCCGTATCTGTGATAACAGAGATGATGGACCTTGAAGCAAATTACATGGATATCAGAGATGGTTCATCTATGAACCAGGAGTTTAATGGTATCATAAATATTGAAGGAATTGGGCTAAACTGCTTTAATGTGATGCCTACTCTAATAGGCACTGCAGGTAATGATATCCTTGTGGGAACAGGCGAAGTTGATGTAATCCATGGATTGGGAGGAAATGATACCATAGTTGGATTAGGCGGCAATGACATAATCTGTAGTGGAGATGGAGATGATAAGATATTTGGAGGAAATGGTAATGATACAGCAGGTGGTGGAATGGGACACGACTTCATAAGTCTTGGTCAAGGTAATGACAGAGCATTTGGTGGTTCTGGAAATGACCGTATATTTGGTGGGGATGGTAATGATGGTTTGTCTGGTGGAACAGAGGATGACAGTTTATTTGGACAAGATGGAGATGATAACTTGTTTGGTGGTATAGGTATAGATAGGTTAGATGGCGGTGAGAATGATGTTGGGGGGGGACTTGTCAGAACGGTGAGGCATTATTCCGCTGTGAAGCTCATAATTAAGGGAGATATAAAACCAATTTTTTCTATTCTTCGTTTAGTAACTACTGGCCACATATGAAGATGAATCGTTTCTAGATTTAAAATCACTTTTCGGTTCAAGAATAATAATGATAATTCTGAATCGCCAATATCAGATTGATTAACAGGAAGAAAAGTTAGAACAAGATAAAAGTCTCATTCACTGAAAAAAAGAGAAAGGGGTTATGTAGCCACCCCCTGGCTTACTGGCAAAACGTCTGTACTTTGTTTATACTCCAAACTACAATGGGCCGGGAGAGATTTGTACTCATTACTGGGATGATGTTAGGCAATACGTATGTTAACATTCACACTGTAGGAAATCCTAGTGGAGAAATTCTAAGACAGATATAATTCAACTTCTAATGTGAAATTTAGTGCCTGATGAGGTCAAGATATTTTTACAAAAATAATATTGATTTACTTTTGTTATTTTCCAAAGAAAGAATATTAGATATTTTTCTTCGGCAATTTTAACAATTTTGTTTTCGTTGCAATTATAATTGATATTACGATCGCAACAATAATCATTCCAATGATAAGAAACGCCGGCATTCCAAGATTGTTCACATCATTTTGTCCTGCTAAGGTTGCTTTTGTAGCTGATTGTTCCATCCATTGTTTGGAATTAGCTACCTCATCTATCTTCCTTTGCAATTCATATAATTCCTCTGGTGCATTCCAGCCATTATTATTAACATACTTTGATACACTATTTATTGTAATCCAAGTTATTTCAGAAGGTAAATCCATGACTCGATAAGATCTATGTTCATTTTTCAAGGAGAAGTAATCAATTCTAAAGAACTCATTTACAAGTTCTTCCACTTTATCTTGGGGTATTTGGTAGACTTGGATTTCTTTAGTTGTTACAAATGTTTTCCCTTCAAAAAGAACAGTACCATCCCCCTCAATATTTAAGGTATAAGAAAAACAGCCGAACAAACATGATGATCTTCTCATCCCAATAGTCACATTGTTGAGATCTGAAGGACGTTGTGGATTTGAATCCTTGATAAATGCGGTCTTAACGTGGTAAATTCCGTAGTTATAATCTCCAGCTTCATTGAACGCCGCATATTCAAACATTATTCTGGGAGAAAGTAAACTAATCTTAAACTGAAATTCCTTTGATTCGTTTGGAATTATGGGATTAATATCTGTCACAAAGGAACTTTTGGTAGTAAAAATATTGTCATCATCATAAGGATAATCATATGTTGTAATTTCTTTCCATCCCTCTGGAAGAGTAGCCTCTTCAATAATTGCATCATTGGTACCGATGAAGAAATGATGTAGGCCGAAAATTTGTTTCGTATTATTTATTGAAATTAATAATGTGTCGTTGTTAGATAGCTCGGCATGAATCTCCACCGGGGAGTGATCAGGTAACAATTTGCTGGATTTACCATAATATACTAAGCGTTTGCCTGTTGGATTCGGTGTATCAAATACCCAATTATCATTGTCGACTGCTAACCGTTGCCATGTGTAGCTAACATTCACATCATCAGTGAAGGGACCTATACTATCAATAATAGTTCCACGAGAATCAACTAAAACTATAGTCTCATTAGAGTTACTAAACCATTGTGAATCAAACGCCCTAGAGCCGGCACCTATTATAAGGTAGGTTTTGGGAATTAGGATTATATCTTTCTCAATTGTGATTGTAAAATTTGTGGAATTGGAAGTTATAACCCACCCACCTAAATTTACTGGACTGGCTGAAGGATTGTAAAGTTCAACCCATTGAACGGAAGGACCGTATGGGTTATCATGGCTAGGATTAATTTCAACTTCGTTTATCAATATATTACTTTGAGCTGATACTTGGTATGCAGGAACCGATATGAGAAGACCGAATATTACACTTATGATCCAAGATCTATATTCCTTAAACATTGCATCTGTTTAACCTGATTTTGAAAATATTAAAATGGTTGTCATACGCATTAATTACTTTAACATGTATAGAGACAGTTCATTAGCTTGATATATTTTTCCTCATGTTCCCTTGATTTTTTGTATAATTCAACAAATATATTGATCATGAACATGGCAGATAATTATTGGAGATAAAGCACATTAATTCTATTAAAGGGAAAGATGGCGGTAAAAATTTTATAGGTAAAGTTGATTTAAAAACAATCCTAGATGAACATGAATCTAAGGAACAAGAAATGTATTATGTTAGCTTCAAAAAAGGTGCTAGAACCAGACTGCATTATCACCTATCTGAGCAGATACTGATTGCTACTAAGGGGAAAGGCGTTGTTGTAATTTTTGAAAAAATTTCGTCCAGTCGGGATAATGAACTTGAAAAATCTGAAGTATGCAAATTTGATCTTGATGGAGAAAAATACGATACATTTTGCGTACCAGCGGGCAAATTACACTGGCATGGTGCTCGAGAAGGAAAAGATTTCGATCATATAGCTATTAGGAAAGTAACTACGGATAGTAGCGAAGCAAAAACCATTTGGTTGTAGATTTTTAAAAGTCATTATTCAATAGATGAATTTGTCTAGTTGGATCTTTGCTTCATAAATTGAGAAGAAGGGGTGACCTAGTTCTTTCTTAGTGGAAGAATATGGTAAAGGAACTAATGCTAAAAGCATTAATATACAAAATGTTCATTGCAATGAATCCAAAATGGCGTGGACAACTGCTATAACTGGGTAATTATTCGATAAAGTGTTAACAGGCTAAAAACATCACGATGAACTTGATAACCATCTAGATATTATAGAACATATGTCAGAAAATGACGTGCTTGAGAGAGATCTGCCTGCGGTACAAGCATTTGCGGCAACACTAGAATCTGTAGGGAAGGCATTTACTGATCAAAATATGAATGTTCAAAGGAAACTCGAAGAAGCCTCTCAGTCATTTGAAAGGCTTGAGAATCGTGTAGTTGAGCTTGGCTATACAGACCGTATTTTACACAGTACAGCGGCTGATCTTAGCACACACTTCCAAGAATGTTCAAGACAAGACAATAACACGCCGGTAGAGGACGTGATTAGGAGCCGGAGGAGCTTACTGGTAGCCCTTTCTCTGTTTGTAAGAAAACTTAGCGATGAGATTTTGAAGGCACGGCTGAAAGAACCTGACTTGGTGAGACGATTTGGAATTGAAGAAGGGTTAGATAATCTTATTGCCTCAGTGCCACCTTTGCGTGATACGGTCAATACACCAGATATACAAACTCTTGAGCGGAGACTCCCAGACGTAGGTGGTTTCTGGGGGGCAGCATCTACCTTTTTAGGTAGGTGGGTTAGTGCTGGTCTGTCTACAGGCGGGCTCTGGAAGTCCGATTGCACATGTGGGACGGAAACCACTTCTCAGATATGTGTCGTAGATGACGGAGTATTTTGTGACACTTATGAGTGGCACAGGAAAGAAAAGACACCAGCTTAAAATCTATAATTTCCTTTATTTGCAGTCGAGACTTGAAAGTTAATAGAACCCGTTAAAAGAACCAAAAAGATTGGATGAAATAATAGGAGATGATGTCTTACTTGGTTAAGTTCTCCCCGCTAGGCGACCGATAAGTTCTCTCATAGGTGGGCAATCAGAATTGTACAGAAAATTAGATTACGAATTAGACAAACTAAAAAGAGCTTTACCTTATGAATAATCCCAATCAACAAAATTCTAAAAAAAATTGGGTAGGGATTATGTAGCCACCCCAATAGCTTCTGCCGTTATGTCACCTGATTAGTTCAATTGATTTGGACGCACTGTGGGTCCAAATCCCACCAGGCCCGCTACATTTCTTGCAAACCCAATTGAAGTGCAGTTTACTGAATTTCTATCGTGCAAGGCGAACTACGCTTAACAAAGCGATGTTGAATGTGTTTATAGCAATTCTATCACAAAAAACCTCAAAAAAGAATAATGTCTGCACAAAATGTGTAGGACTTTAACTCATACTTAATTTCCCACCGGCGGCACAATAGAGTAAAAGTCCTGCACAATCCTACGCGATCTATGCGACTTGCTAAGGAACTTCTAAACCCAGACGAAATGGTTTTTCGGTTTATGCTTGAGATACTTCAGAAATCTAAGGATATCCTACCATTAACATACTGAACATCCGCGACTTCCAACTTGACTTGGTATCCAGGGTAGGAATGGAAAGAAGGGTGAAGTTATATTTCATTTTCTTAAAACAGAAGAATGCCTAAAGAAATTGACTTTTACTCAATGCGATAGATTCCTAATCCTTCTTAATTATGTATTAATTGGATAAGATTACGTTAGTTGATTATATCTTGGTCTATGTTGGGAAAGGCCCAATGGTCATTGTGCCGTTTCAGGCTTCTTAGTACACTTTTCGACTTTTTCATTTTATGATATAGAACGTGGTAATACTGTCAATCAGACCAAACGCCAAACGCCTACTCACGTATACTATATACAGTAGGTTTTGCGTTTGGTTTTAGGCGTTTGGTGCCTCCACGTCACGGTAAAGGCCAAGATTGGGATATTATATCTAAATTCTAGTTCAGATTTAAGATTCCTTGATGCGATGACGACGGTCTATCCTTTTTTGTTGATCTATGACCGAACGGGTTCTTCTATTGTTCGGTCTCCTGTTTGGTGTATATATAACGTTTTAAGCCCGTTTGATCCGTTCATAAGTTTTCTGTTAACAATGTTAACAAAATCAACAAACGCCCTACAAACGGGGGTCAAACACCAAATGCCTGAATTAGACGTTTGTTATCTTGTCGTGGCGGTATGCATGGTTATAGTCAGCATCGTATTGGTCCTTTATCCTTCTGCCAGAGACTTCCACGGTAATACCAGGCACTAGCGATACTCCGTTAGGATACATCAGGAATGTTGCTATTCCTAGTTCAAGATCTTCACTTCTAGGTATGCCTCTAAATCTTCCATAGCTATTGATCCGGACACGAGGTACATGCCTGCCAGTGTATTATCGCAGAGAAATGATATTCTTGGAGCTTTGGAATTGTTCAGGGCAAGACTTGGAGTATTTTCTATAATCGTGTTTACTACAAAAGTACTTAGTTCTTACCATTGGATTTGCAGAAAGATCAAGATAAAATATTAGGGTTGATTTTAAACGACTGAGTAGGTCGGCATATTATTGAAAAATGTTACCCAGCTCAACAATAGATAGGATACCTGTATCCAATACACCTTTTACCAATACGATTTTGACAATACAAGAATTGACAGAATCCCGTTCAAGAATGTTTAAATAAGATTAGGCCTGCCTAATTAGGCAATCCTAATTGGGTGGGCTAATGAAAACAAAAAATGTCGCAGTAATCTCGTTGGCTGTTGTGCTAATTGGTACACTTGTAGGAATGTTTGTAATGTCACAGACAGCAGATGCGGAGCATAGGAACTTTAAGAAGTTGGTCATCGGGTTTATACCTACAGAAAAGGCGGAAGAATTAACACCAAAGGCAAAAGATCTAGAAGAGTATCTTGAAGAAAAGTTTAGGTATAGACTTGATGTGGAAGTGTTGGTACCTACCTCATACGAGGCATTGATTGAAGGACTGCGATTTGGGCATGTACATGCTGCATTTATGGACGCTGGGCCTGGTTGGATAACTCATAAGAAAACTGGTGCAGAAATTGTACTTGCAGAAGTAGTTGATGGAAAGATTTACTATCAGGCTACAGTATTCGCCAGGGCAGGTGATGATTCTATCAAAACATTGGATGATGTTATAGGCAAAAGGGTTGCATTCACCAGCATGACGGGTTCTTCTGGATTTGTAAGGCCAATAGGAACGCTGATTGAAAAGGGGTTAATCAAGGTAGATGGTAATGACTTGGTAGCGCTTGAATCGGCATTGGTCAAAGAATTCAGGAGCTACACTTTTGCTGGAGGATACAAGTCAGCGCTTAAGCTTTTAGTAAATGGTAATGTTGATGTTGCATTTGGTGCCGAAGATGCACCACAAAGATTTCTTACCCCAGAGGATCAGGGTAAGATAAGGATAGTTGAGAAGATAGGACCTGTACCATCTCACGTCTTCGTTGTTGACAAGAATATGCCTAGGATAATAAAGAACTTGTTGGTCAGGGCTATGACTGAGTTGAACTACGACGAGCATAATCAAATACTACGCGAAATATATGGTGCTGAAGCTCTGCTTCCAACAACTACTACAATGCACGTTGGAGACTTTGGAGACAAAATAAATGCGCTTGTTGGCTTAGAGGAAAAAATATTGGACAAAATAAAGTGATCAGATTGATGGAAATCGAAACCTCAGCAAATTATCTATCTACCGGTTCAATATTGCAAATGCATGATGTTTGGGCATCTTACGACGGAAGGAGTTATGCTTTACGGGGAATCAACTTATCTGTTGAAATTGGCAAAAATTATACTGTTATAGGCCCATCAGGTTCTGGAAAAACTACTTTGCTTAAACTTGTAAACGGTATGGTGATGCCCAACAAGGGTCAAATCGAGGTTTTTGGCAGAAGCCCGAATATGCGTGATAATAAGTTTAAGGTAATCTTGCCTAAAATCGGATATATACCCCAAAATTTAGGACTGGTAAAGAACTTGACAGTAATGGAAAATCTGCTTATTGGTGCTCTACCCAGAGTAAGCAAGATCAAATCATTCTTCAAGATATTTCCAGATAAGGAAGTAGGTGATGCAGAAATGTCACTGAAACTTGTGGGTCTTGAAGGTAAAGCCGAAAGGAAGATCTACATGCTAAGTGGTGGAGAGAAGAAAAGAGTTGCAATTGCTAGAGCATTGGTGCAGAAGCCTGAACTTTTGCTTGCGGACGAGATTGTATCAGAGTTAGATTATGTTACAGCCAGGGAAATTATGGATTTACTTATGGATTCCAGGCGAAGATTAAATCTAACAGCTATTATGGTGCATCATGATGTATCTCTCGCATTTGATTATGCGGATATAGTTGCAGTGATCAAGCAAGGAGACAAGATTGCTGAATTCAAACCTAACGAAACTGAGAGAGAAGAAGTGGTGGGGTTATTCAACACGCATGAATCCTAAGGACAATATTGTTATAGGATTAGTAATAGCAGCACTTGTTTTTGCTTCTTTTAACGTTGGTGTAGATCCTGCCCAGTTTGTGAAAGGAATTCCGAACGTGATGATAGTTGTGGAAGAGATGGTACATGTTGAACCCACATTGTTCGGAACCGCATTCTGGTCTATGATAGAAACTATACAAATGGCTTTCATAGGAACTATAGTTGGTGTAGCGATTTCGCTACCATTAAGTATGTTGGCCGCAAGAAACCTTAACAGCAAATTCGTTTATGCACCGATAAGAGCGCTGCTGGCAGCGATAAGAACATTCCCGTCCATACTTTGGGCAATACTTTTCGTGATCATGGTCGGACTAGGACCATTTGCTGGGATACTTGCTATCACAATGTATACAATAGGTTTCATCTCTAAATTGCAATATGAATCCATAGAAGCTATAGATTCAGATCCGATGGAAGCGGTAGGCGCCATAGGAGTTTCTAAGTTGCAATTACTGCAATATGTGGTAGTACCTGAATCTGCACCACATCTTCTCAGCCAGTTGTTGTACATGTTCGATTACAATGTAAGACAGACGAGTATCCTTGGACTCGTTGGGGCAGGTGGTATAGGTTTTTACATAATAAATTACATAAAGTTCTTCGAATATGGCAAAGCAGCTGTGTTCATGTTAGTAGTGCTTGCTACAGTGCTGATAATAGACTGGATAAGTGTGCGGATCCGTGATAGATTTATAATAAAGGCTCAAAGGGGAGTAAAAATTCAAGCTTAATAGTTAAACTTAGGCAGGCTCTCCAATTGAGCTCTAAACTATTATGATATCAACTATTATGATATCAATTTCCTCCATTATTTTTTATCCAATTGAATATGATGCAAATAATCGGTTGGTAACATCACTCTGAAATTCAGAGAATAGTATGCTAATCCTATTGTTTATCGATCGGCATCTATCGATACAATCATTCCAAACATATCAATGTTGCAATGGTTTTGCTGCTACCAATCCCAGGGTATAAAACATTCAGAATAGTAACATCATAAAGTGGGGATAACCAATATGTCCAAACAAGTCCGCACTTGGTTATTGACTAATATCCCCTCTTGCCTAAGCTGGGAGAGCATCGTTGTGGGTCATCCCATAGTCCGTCTCTCCTAGACAAAATACCAGCGTCAACTAGGTTACATGATTAGTCTGAGCCTATACTGATGATCATTCAATCGGGCAGCAATCACCATGGGGTATATTTTTTCCATGTGGACATGTTTCGGGATGTTCTAGTAACGTACATAATGCATCTGAGAACTTCTTTTTCATATGGTGCTCAATACCACAGACCATTTCTTCATCAACATTGATCTTTAATGCATTATTCATCATAACTTCTAATAATCTGCTATTTCTTATCATCTGTTTACCTATTACTTCGCCTTTCTTTGTAAAGTACACTCCACGCTTGTTGTAGGTGACTAGTTTCAAATCATCAAGTTTCCTCAACATTTGAACAACACTAGGCTGGCTAATGCTCAAGATCTTTGCAATCGAACTCACTTTTACCTTTTGGGTCTGCTCCTTGATCCACCATATAGCCTTAAGATACATTTCAATATGCTCAGATTCGGCTGTGGCAACAAAGAGTGTCTCACTAATAGAACTCATTTCTTCCTTTGTTTTATGGATAATAAGTAATTAAATTTACTGATATTTATAATGTACTTGTTTCAAGAAACGTGCATTTCCTCACATAATAAGGAAAATCGTAGAGATTTCCTTACGAGTTATGAAGGAGGATTTTTGGGGGAAAATTCCGGCCGAGGACTTTGGGTTTCGATGATTGGGGCATTCCGATTGTTATGAACTTCATTATTATTTTGTAGATACAAACCATGATGCGATGATACAAGAGGCCAAGATTGAATATAAGCAGTATTTCGTTTGAGTTAGGCACAAATTTTGGAATCTATCCTAAAGGGAAATATTGATCAACTTCAATGGCAACCTATCAAACTCTACTGGCTTGAAATACAGTATATTTTACAGGATCCTAATAAATTATTACGTCATGAAATCCTCAATCGTGGACCAGTCAGGATTGCCCAATAGATATTGATGATAAAATATCTCCCAGTTTCGCGAAGAGGTATTTTAAATAAACATTGGAGAATATGGAATGAAGATTTATCACGAACAATATGTGATGAATATTTAGTTTGATTCTTTCGAGCTGGTTCAGGGCAATAAGGATAAGGTTTCTACTTGCTTCCATAATTGCAGTTAGCGGGGGCTTGGGAGTAACATGGTGGGAGTTTCAGCATATAGATCCATTTTATGCTCTTCTGACCTATGTTGGTGTGGTATCTCTGCACGTAAGTGTGGATCTTCTCAATGATTATTGGGATTACAAACGTGGAATAGACAGGCTAACGAAGAGAACCCCATTCAGTGGGGGTACCGGAGTTTTGCCAGAAAATTTATTGAAACCTTCAAGTATTTACACTGCAGGTTTAATGTTTCTTGCCATAGGAACAATGATCGGAATATATTTCGTCTTCGTCAGAGGGATCACGATAGCTGTTATACTAGGATTTGCAGTGATTTCCATTTACTTTTACTCAACGAGTATAGTAAACATAGGGTTGGGTGAACTGTTCGTAGCCGTTAAGGGTGCCATGATAGTGTTAGGCACATTTTTTGTTCAAGCGGGGGTGATATTTCCTGAACCGCTCTATGTTGGCACCTTGATTGGCCTGCTTTCAGCTTCAGTATTGTTTGTGAATTCATTCCCTGATTATGATGCGGACAGAAGCAGGGGAAGAAAAACGCTTGTCATTTTACTTGGAAGGAAGAGGGCACCAGATTTCTTTATTTTCTTCCCTGTCATGATCTATGGGTTGATCCTAGCTGGCATAATATTGAATATGTTACCTATTTATTCCATGATCTGTTTCGCAGCCGCACCCCACGCATATAGGGTGGGAAGACTTTTGAGGAAAGGTCATGATGAAGTCAAAACGCTGATCCCAGTCATGGGTTCCACTGTAACATTTTCAAGGCTGGTGGGAGTATTGCTTGTTTTGAGTTTTTTGATTTGATAATATAATGAACTATCTTGATCCCATTATCTAATTGGAGAATTTTGCCTATGCTCAAGTATTTAAGGGGTAATTAGTAGAAACAGTATATGATCCCAGGATTTGCCACAGAAGAAGGTACAGCAAGATTCAAGGAGAAAAATGTAAAATCTGGTGCAGAAGGGCATTTCCGTTCCATAAAAAATCTTTACCTAACGAGTGTTGGTATGGGTACATATCTTGGTGAATCTGATGCTACAACAGATCGGATGGTGAAGGATGCAGTAAAGTTGTCCATACAATCTGGGGCAATCAATGTGGTTGACACCGCTGTTAATTATCGGGCGCAAAAGTCAGAACGGGCCATCGGAAAGGCGTTGAATGAACTTATTGGATCAGAAGAGATTAAACGTGATGAAATTTTTATCAGTACAAAGAATGGTTACATAACAAACGATGCAGATATGCCAATGGAGTTCTGGACTTATATCCAAAACACGCTCATCAAAACTGGTGTAATTAAAGCTGATGATATTTCATCCGGGTATCACTGTATGACTATACCTTACCTTGAGGAACAGCTCGAGAGGAGCAGGAAAAATCTTGATCTTGAATGCCTAGACCTGATGTATTTGCATAACTCTGTAGAGGGTCAGGTTCAGGATGTTGGGATACTCAAGTTCATCCAAATGCTAAAGGAAGTGTTCCAGTTTTATGAGGAGAAGCGGAAGGAAGGAAAGATAAAGTATTATGGATTGGCCACATGGAACTGTTTCAGAGTTGCTAAGAACAATCTGGAATATCTTAACCTAAAAAATGTTGCAAATATAGCCAAAGAAGTTGGTGGGGAGGATAATGGATTTGCATTTGTGCAACTACCATTTAATATGGCAATGAGTGAAGCACTGACTGAGAATAACCAAGAAGTTGATGGTAGTACTGTTTCATTCCTAGAGGTTGCAAAAAAACTAGGTGTAAGTGTGTTTACTAGCGTACCCTTCATGCAAGGACAGTTATTGAATGACAATACAATACCGAAATTTGCAAACTTAGAATCGACCGCTCTCAGATGTTTGCAGTTTGTAAGATCAACTGGTGCTATACCACTCGTTGGACATAAGCGGGTAGAACATGTGCAGGAAAATATCAAGATAGCAGAAACCTCACCTCTCAGCGAAAGTGAATTTAAAGATCTGCTTACCAAGATGGCAAAATAAATACTCCGTCAGGGCGTTCAACTCAATATTAGGCCTCAATAAAAGTAAACTTGTTACGCCAAGCCTAGTTTAGTGTAATCAGTCAAATTCAGCGATGCACCACATATGCAACTTACCTTAACTTGATTTCCATCTAATACATACCTGATAGTATTAACCTTACTTGGATGCTTTCTGTTAAACCCAGGACTATGGAAAGATTCGAACATATGAAGATTCTGCATCCTTCCATATTTTGCAACAAGTTCCTCGAACTTCTTTATAGGTTCCTGTACTTTCTGGTCTAGTTCATTTTCCTCGACTCTTTCTTGTGGTTTCTCTTCAGTCATATACAACTACATGTGTCGTTTGTATAAAATGTTATTTAGTCAACTAAATACTAGTATGTGTATTGAGAGCATTATAGGTTCTTAACTTCCGTAGTGTGCCTATGAAGTCATTTCAGACATCATCAAATCTTTGTTTACTAGTTCAATTCGATGTGATTTTTAACTTGTATGGCACATTTCCCAGAGAAAACAACCTCGTTAACAATTTTCCAAATTGGTTTATGAGATTCTTATCAATATCACAATTAGAAACCAGTAACGGTATTTCACATCTAGGTTATTTTTACCAAATCAACAATTTGGACCTAAATTATCCTTTCAAATTAGCTTGAGCAACTCCATGGTTATACAACTGTTTGAAGTATAACATAGTGATAATTGATCTATTCTACTGGATTCCCTATTGATAGATATCAATTATCATTCCAAAAATATGACTTGTAGCAATCGAGTAATTGGACAATTTTTTCTACATATTTATTAATTGAGTAGTGAAAAGCTAGAGATATCTTGTTATGCAGTCTTAGCCTGGACTTTAAGTCTTTATCCAGATATTTTCAAGAGCTTCCGTTGACGGAACGTCCAACGAAGATGTGTATAGGCTGACATCAAGAATAGAGATGCGGATAAAGGTAACGTGGTGTAAATGGCCACAGTTGCATTCTGAACTCCGCCCGTTAACCCCGAGTTTATCACTACTATGGATTGAAAATACCACCAGTAGACTGCAATCGCAAAAGTGAATAGAAAGATGACTGCTACAATTAGATAAGCAACAATATTTAACCAGCCGTTAAATTCTTTTGTTGTTTTGGATTCCGCAGTGGGAATTTCCCGGAACTTGCTAGCCAAAAAAACAATCAGACCGGTCAATAACAAATTTGCAGGGATTACGATCAGTAAAACTGACATAGTGTCAAATTTAGCATATAATCCACTGAAGAACTGACCTATAATCGGCAAGGAAAAGAATAGAGCACTTGCACCTGTCCCTCCATCGCTACCTGCAAGCAATAACATCGAGAAAATACCACTCGCTCCTGCTCCACTTGCAGCTAGAAAGCCTGTTCCTTTAGCAACTGCACTAATTCTATAACCATTTCTCCTAGAGAGTAACCAAAGGTTCGTGTACATACTCATTAGAAAAGCCATTGAAACTATACCTAGTAATTGGCCTAAACCGACCTGAAACGCTCCCGAAACAACATTAGTTTCGGGATTATATGAACCATATATCAATATGGAGGTGTTGAGCAAAAATTCTATCTTCTCAATAAGTCCGTATGTTGGAGATCGCCAGTAGGATATTGTATTAGCGATATTCTCCGGTGTAAAGTCGAAATAATTTGGGTAAACACCTACAGGTGGGTGACCAAATTCTCCCCTCGTTGATGATATTGAAAGCCAAGCAGCCGCCATGAAAAGAAGAAAAATACTGATGAAGAATATCCCTGTTAGCAACAGAAAGTGTCTTCTTTGTTTCGACAATGAATACTCTATAATGGATGATATTCTATCAAGATTAAACTGGAACAACCTCACCCAAGTTATGCTCATTATTGCATAATTCCTCAACTAAATATATAATAATTTCCAGATGGTTGCCAAAAAGCTGAATCGATAACTATCCCATCAGATATTTGTATATGAATTATTAAGGGTGAGGAAGATTCTTTTTAGAAGCTTGATACCAATTCCAAACACAGTAGAAAGTTATCCCTGATATACCCATTCGATTATTGTCCAAGTTACAGGATTTAGTGAGATTAATTGAAGCCCCACTTCAATAACTACACAGTTTGGTGTGTACCCTCAATAAACAAGAGGTATGATAATGAGTCTCAAAAATTGAATTGATTATTCCTCCCATATGATGAAGTGTAAGGGAAATAAAAAAGGATTCAATTACATATGAATATATTAAAATAATAATTCCCATAATGCTGAAGTTCACACATGGATTATTGTAATATTCTTAATTTAGAAAATTCTTAATTTAGAAAAGTACTTGAGTGCTGTTAGAATTTAATACAAAAGGACTACCATGTCACTACAAGTGAACCAAGATACCGAAGTTAGGTTAGGTATTTCCTCCAATACTCCAATAGACAATATTCTGATACATATTAAGATATGATGTTGGAGGTAAGCAATTTTGATTGAATTAATATAATAACCCTATCACCTTCTTTATTGACACAGTAATTGACTGTCACACAACTGGTGATGGTGTCACACCATGGGCAAATGCAAAGTCCAATTGCTAGACTATAATTGAGGTATTACCAGTAGGATTGTTCTTTGCATTGTTTAGCATGTTTGGTGAATACATTCGTATTAACAGTAGTATATATGGTAGTACCGTTCAAAATCTTTTTTCTATCTATATCCCCTTTTCAATCTAACCACTAAACCTTATGGTAAAGTAAGAGGTAAGTAAAGTAAGAATTATCCTAATATCAAAACTGTAACTAAGAACAACTCTGTATTCTACTGATAATTCAATAAACAGTGATCTATTATTAAGATAATAAGAACAGAGGTAGAGAAAGGTAAGTAAAGAAACTTCACCAAAAGGGATATACCATGCTAAACAGTTAACAGCTCTACCATAGGTTTTTCCAATGACTAAACAGATGTCTTTTGATGACTATTTAGCACCTGAAAAGGACTTTACTTCATTCATAGATGGTCTATGTGAACCTGTCAATCCAGGTGGAGTTGCAACATATGGTTTTGTCGTATATGATAGGAATATGGTGAAAATTCATCAAGAGGCCAAATTCGTCGGTAAGGGCGATGGAATGAGTAACAACGTTGCAGAATATTCTGGTCTAGTAGCACTTCTCGAGTATCTGATACAAAAGGGTATTCAAGGCAATATCTCAGTAAAATTGGACTCGAAACTTGTCGTGGAGCAGATGACGGGTAAGTGGAAAGTCAAAAATGGTCTTTATGTTGCGAAATTTAAGGAAGCAAAAAGACTGATGTTCAAGGTGAATGCGAGCCTGCGTTTCATATGGGTCAATAGAGAAAATAATGCAGAAGCAGACCAACTGTCAAGACAGGCATATGAGGAATATTGTAGAGATAATGGTCATGAAGTAAATTATCATAGTGATACCCTTTCAAGTCAGTGATCTATACCTTCAAAGAATAAGGGTATAACTTAATGTAAACCACTATTAAGGAAATGTCAAATTAGCCGAGCAAGCCCTATGTTCTCATTTTCTCTTATTTTGCATTCCATGTCTGAATTTCTTTTGTTATTATTTACCCGTTATACTTCTCTAAAATAGCCCAGTATTTTATTCCATATTCAAAATAAATTTAATATCAAAACACTCAAAGTATAAGTAATGAACAACATCGATCGGCTCAAGCTAAACTTGAAACCGATGTTGAATTTGAAGAACATATTACTTTTTACGTTCACCTGTGTTATAGCTTACATACTTTTTATTGAGGACAGCTTCAGTTGGACGTTTCCAAACTCTACGGAGAGTTACAAGTTTGGTTTGGGTTTGGGTTTGGTAATACTTATGCTATTTGCGCCTATCATAGTAGATTCTCTCTTCGAAAAGGGTAACCGGAGAACTTCGTAGGTAAGTTTTACTATGGCTTTCCTGCTGCCCTATTCGGACTTTAATTTTTGGTTTACATAGTGGTAACCCCCATACTAGGACGGCTTGAATTTATGAACAAATGCGACTTTGGCATGATGTTTACCTTAATTCTGCTTCTCCCTGTCCAGTAGTCAGATGTGATGCCTTCATTATCTATTTTAATTTCATAGATCCATGGCTTATGACGTAGTGCATAAGATGCGAGTCGGCTTTAAATCCATTAAGTTCTTTCATAATCTAGGATTTAGCCTTTTTTATTAGAATTTGTTGTTTTCTGAATTTGAACATCAACTCATCTCAAAACCCTACAATACATCAAAAATGATGCAAGATTAACAAATGCCAGATAGTTTTCTGCCGTTCTTTCATACCTGATTCTTGTTCTGTGAAATCCATTCTTGAGCCATGCAAAGAATCTCTCAACTACAAATCTTGTCTTGTTGTAATGTTTGCAATCATTATTTTGCAAGATGAACTTGGAATTTATTTTGTATGGGATGCAACATGCAATATTTCTATCCCACAAATACATTCTGATGTATTTTGCATCATTTTGTCTGCATAAACTGGTTCTATCTGTTGTATTGAATCATCATCAAGATAGTCTGAAATTGATCCTGTAACATCCATGCATTTTGTACTGTCATGTTCATTTGCCGGACTCAGCAGTATGGATATTGGAAATCCGTTACCCTCTACTGCGGCATGTATTTTTGTACCTGTTATTCTCTTGAATCCATTATATCCAGTTACATTGCCCCTTTTTTATCAGGAATGGATGAAGAGTCAACTGATATTTTTTGTAGATTAATTTTGCCAGATTTATGTGCTGAGTGAATAGTACGTGATAGAATATTTTTCCAGATTCCTTTTTGTTGCCATTTGTTTAACCTTCTGTTTGCAGTAGAATCATCACCATATCTTTTTGGCATATCGTCCCATCGGCATCCAGTAGTTAGAACATGGATTATTCCGTTAATGATTTTTCTATCATCATCTCTAGGCCTGCCAGTTTTTGCATGTGGTGGTATGTGTGATTCCATCATACTCCACTGTTTGTCTGATAATTCTTGGAATTTCATAAAATAATTTTAGATGTCGCTATTCATAGATGCTATTCATAGATCTAAATGGTCGCTAAAAATTGTCTAAATGGTTAGTTTTGAGATGAGTTGAGATAATTCATCTCTAAAAATGGGGCGATATCGTTGGTTGTCATCGTTCCGCACACTCGCAAAATCAATATCGGTTCCTTCAACTAAAAGACGACCTTCACATTTTTCTGCATATTTTTCACCATCAACCTTCTTAACTTGAAGAGAATGGACGGATTCAACTTGAATTATTTTCCCAAAATCAAGTTTTGCTTTTGACTTTTCTAGTTTCAATTCATTGCGGAATCATTAATAACGAAACAATCGTATAATAGTATTAGAACAAGATAAAGATGGTAGAATCGTAGCTAGATCCTTAGATTTACAAGGTTTAGTTACAGATGGGGCTACGGAGGATGAGGCTATAAGAAATGCATAAAGCCGCAGAAGGAATACTTAGCTCGTGGGGTAGAAAAAGAATTTAACTTGATTATTGTTGAAAACACGAGTGACTAGGCTTCCTCAGGTATCCAGTAGGGATATAATAAAATTTCTTAGAGATAAAGAATGGATCTATAGTCACAAGAGAAGTCATCATATCCTGCAGAAAGCCGGTGGTAGATTTGTTTCTATTCCCGGGCGTGATCCAATTGGTAAGGGATTACTTTTAAGTATACTAAAATTACAAACAACCACATGTTGTAGATTCCCAAAACTCAAAAAAACAGTATAACATTCAGAGATTCCCGGATGTTGATATTTGGACTTGTGAATGCCATGACTTTCATTACAGGTTAAGAACGCAGGATGACAAGCATTGCGGGTATATTCAGAGCTGCGTTATCCTAAAAGAAAATATCTCCCATTCAAAACAGAATCGAAAAGACTGAAAGACTACAGATATGTCCAAGATGCAACTCTATCATTATAGTCAAACATGGATTCAGAAAGCTTAAAAACGGAACAAAACGACAGAAATATTCTTGCAAGCAATGCAATAGAAAATTCGTTCTGGGTGAGAATGGTTTTTCAAAGGTATCATCGGATCCCAAGATAATCTACGAATCAATCAACCTAGTAATATCTGGTGTTTCATACAGAAATACTGCAAGACATATAGAATCAACACATAGAATTTCAATAACCCATGTGTCTGTCATCAACTGGATAAAAAAATCACATATACTTGATCAAAGAATATGTAGAATCATTTTATCCTGATTTAGGTGATGCCTGGTCACTTGATGAAATGGTTCTAAACGTCAAGAACATAAAGAAGGCCGGAAAGGGATTTTATGATTGGTTATGGAGTATTATAAATCCTAAAACCCGATTTCCCATATCTACAAAAGTCTCCAAAAGACGTGAAGTTGCAAATGCAAGGAAGATTATTCCAAGCGGTAAGAGGACGGTATCAAAAAAACCCGAACCATATTCTAACCGATCCCCTAAACTCCTACCAAGAGGCAATCAGAAAAGAATTTGAAAACAGGACAGTGCACATTAAGACAAAATCACTAAAAGACGGATTTGTAACAGGCCAATGGAAATATACCACAACAAAATCAGGGAGAGACTCAAGGCAAGGAGTGGACTGGGCAATGATGAATCAGTCCAGACATTCTCAGAACTGTTGAAGATAAACCATAACTTTGTAAAGCCACATAAGGGGTCTGAATGGCAAGACACCTGCCAAAGCAACCAACGTTGATCTTGCTCTTGGACGGGACAAGTGCATGGATTTAATCAAACAAGCCGGTACAAAACCAAACTTTGTAAATAATCCTGGAAAACGAATCAAAAGAATAACCATCATCAATGATGGAGATTCCATCAAGGTTATGCCCAAAAGATAGATTGACAAACGCATCTGGAGAGAAATTAACAGCATATTACGACGATAAAGATCATAATGATGAATCCATAATAACAAGGATTGAAACTAATATACGGATTGAGGTCGATGAGCATACACTTGAATCATAATGATGAATCCATAATAACAAGGATTGAAACCGACACTCTGGGATCGTTATGAACGAATGATCATAATCATAATGATGAATCCATAATAACAAGGATTGAAACTAGATTGTCAATTAATTAAATATTTGAGGCATTGGCATTATTCCATATAACAAAAATAACTTGATGCCTCTGATTGATTAACTTCCCAACATATGCTTCAATGCCCTTAATGGTCTTCCTGTCAAGTAGTTATAGTATACCATCAGCTGGTATAGCAATATAGAAATCAGAACGATGCTCCTAGCTTTATCAAATCCTCTAACAGGTAGTGGGTCTATATCAAATACATCCTTTATCTGCTCTGTCAATGGCTCAACGCTTATGCTCCTCCGAGAATATACATGCTCAAATTCCGATTGATAGAACTGCAGCAATGCCAGTCTATTATTATCTGTAGTATGCTTGTACCTTTCCAATGGGAATACTGGATACCCTCTATACCTGCTGAAATCACATAACTTGTGATCATCATATCCTTCATCTCCTACAACATACCTTACCATTCCTGTAGGCAATGAAGATGTTATGCTTTCATACATCTTGTTATCAGTAATGTTAGCTGTTGTGAAATCAGCTGATAATGGAACTATCAACGAACCAGTACTACATGCTAGATGCATCTTGTATCCGAATACCCATCCCTTGGTTCTGCTGTAGCCCCATCGAGCATCTGTATCTATACCGGAGCGTGGCACTTCATTCTTCTTCATGTTTGATCTATGCCATACATGTCCCTTTGCTTTCAACAATGAACTGTCAACGGATACTATGGATGAGTCTACCAACCCATCTTTTATGAAGAGCATACCCATAACATCTATCCTTGATCTTATGTCAATTGATATGGCCTTGACCTTCTGTCGAATGTTCTTCTGTCTGGCAACCTATCAAGACCACATGATTCCATAACTCTCCTGTTGTATGGCATGTCTAACGAATAGTATTCATACAAAGCATTGTTGCTTGGTATTCTTACCCATACTCTAACGATGAAGCATCTCATCATTACTGTAGGAGAATAGTAGAATGGTCTACCCTTTTCCTATTAGGTTTTGGCCGAGGAATCACGTCAATCAAAAATAATATGCGAAGGAGTATGGAGTCTGAGCTAAACACATTACCAATATGAACTAGAAATCTAATCTTATCGTTTCGAACTAAATTACGCCCAAGCCTCAATTACATATAGGAGATTCGATGACTATAATTTGGTTTTCCTGACAATATATGAATAATAATCAAAGTATAGTTAGTATAGTTAGACTAGTAGCGTCGTAAAGTTTTTTATTTAATTTAGTTAGAGATGCATCTAACAAGGCGCTATCTGACTCATTGAGTTTCATTTTTCTACTTTCGCTCAGTAGTGTCATCAATTCACTGACCAGATCATTTTTGGCTTGCTTTTGCTGCTTCTGGAAGGAAACGCGATGTTTGAGATCCTCAGTTGGGGAGTGCGTAGCCTGATTAGATATCTCTATTATTTTCATACTTTTAGAATTCATTTATTCTATATTTTCCCTGATATTACTCGTCACATATCACCCAATTCATATTTGCAGACATCAGTACAAACCAAATAACTTACATTCTTGACGCAACAATGAATATCTATCAATATCACCAAAATCGGAGAGTTGCCTCATAATTCCAGCAAGTATTTCTGATTTGAGACCAGACTCCCTCATATAACTAACCACCTCAGCGCAGTCGTTCTTACCATCTAGATAAGACTGAATAGTTTTATACATGCGATTTATTCCAGGATCTTCATTGGTTCTTGTTTTCATCTCACATATAGTAGCGTTTACTATGTTAATAAGGTATGTATTAGCAGTTACTAAGCCTTACTGTTTCAGATAGAATCAATCTAAATTCCCATTTGTAGCTTCTGCATTAGGTAATTGAAATTATTCTTTAGTTGGAATGCATGAATACATATTCAAGGTATTAAATAAGTCAATGGATCAATACGAATTAAACCCCCAAAAAAAGAAGGTAAGAATGGATTTTAGTTTATATTGTTATGGCTTCCCGCTTTTCAAGGTAAGAATGGATTTTAGTTTATATTGTTATGGCTTCCCGCTTTTCAAAGCTGTCGCTTTAGAAGTTAGACAAGTCCCAAGAGTAGGAGAGCGAACCCTTTTGAGAGGTTATAACATATGCTCTCGGAATGTGGATGGGATTAGGAACCAATCAAAAACAAAAATTTCCTTTTTCTTTCAGAAAAGAAGTAAATTTATTTCATATGCCGAATAATTACCATATTATAGCGGTATACAAACCCTTTTGGATTCATCGCAATGAACATGTTACATATAGAGCTTTTAGCATTAGTTCCTTCACCATATTCTTCCATCTTACTGGCTTCACATGTTCACCAAAACCAAAGTTACGCTTGAATACAGAGAATATAAACACAGATTCTACCGTAAGTCCACATTCATGATTTTCCTTCCATGTATGAAGATCCTCTTTCTGTTCTATTACTGATACTTATTTTCTTCATATTGTTAAGGGATTTTGTCTAATTCACCAGCTAAATATCTCTAGTTGTGTTGCATTAATACATCATAACGTTGATGTTATGTGACGTAAAACGCCATATGACTTATAATGTCAAGCCTTTGTTAGCTTGCAAAAACTAACAGGTTCAGCAATTGTTTGATTGTGCTATAAAGTCCAAAGAAACTACAACAGCATGCCAATATTAACTAGTTGGTTTCTTCAGATAAACACACCTAACTCATGGCCAAATTATTGAGCTAGGAGTAAGGGATCCTAAAGAATAACTACCATAATTGTTGATTTTCACGAGATACAAGGAGAAGGTTCAGACGCGAGAGATATCTGGAAGTAGATCGGAGAGGTTCTAAAAGGCAATCAAAGAAGCTAGTTTTGTCCAAAGCTGGCTTTCCAAAAAAAACCATGTTATAATTATTTATTCACAGACAATTTCTCCTATATTTGCCATATACTATATACTAATGGAGGGAGATAGTAAGAAAAAAACGTAACAATCTAATAGAAAATAACAATCTAATAGAAAAAAATAAATAAAATTTCGCTTTCGGTCAAATGTGGATTTTCTAGAGGAGAAGATACGTACATACTTGGCATAAATAATTCTCACAATCAGCCAATAGACTAGTTGAATAGGATTCATAGGAATGATCTGGGAATGTTGTATGAAAAGATGAAGCTTTGAGTAAAATGCTTTCTATCATATGAGCAGCTGAAGAAGTTAAGGAGTAATTTTATGAAAGTTCCAGCGAATAATGTCTTCAAGGAAGCATGTTGAACCAGAAAGATGGTTATATAGTATGAAAGAATGGAGTTTGGTTTTGAGTATAAAGCCTTGCTATTTGAAACTCTTTTGCATAGAAACTAAAAAATCGTACAAATTATCAAAGTTTTTTTGACTCAATGAATAATAGAAATATTTGGATTAGTGGAGTATTTTTGAAAAGGGAAAATGTAGAGAACATGCCAATTTCAATTACCAGGACGTTGTTTTCTAAAGTATGCATATTGAGTCTTTTAACAATAATTGAGCAAACTAAGGTTCACATAGTTACTCCGATGATTTTTCTTTATAGCATATTACAGGTAAGGATATCTGGATTCCTGGAACAGTATAGCTCTTTATTGTTCACGTTATACATTTACTGGCCAAATTTAGGGTAAGAACCCAATACCTTCAAAAATACAGTATAAGATTTCAAACACCTCAAACATTCCCTGACTTTTGGATCCTTCCTATGACCTTCAAAATCAAGATAAAAATTATACTCCCACGGTTTCTCCTTTTTGGGTCTAGAAACTATCATTGTTAAATTTATGTCTCTCGCAGCAAATTCTGCAATTACTCTATGCAAAGCACCTGGGACATGTTTAGTTGTAAAAATTGTCAGAGTTTTGTCATTGCCGGTAGGTTCTGAATCTCTGGATGCTAATACTAAGAAGCGAGTATAATTTTTCTTGTTGTCTTCTATACCTTTCTTAATTACTTTCATTTCATATATTTCCGCAGCACTTTGACTGGCAATAGCACCCGCGTGGTCGACAGGAAATTCTTTAAGCATTTTTACACTACCAGCAGTATCATAAAAAGGAATGGGCGTCATTTCATATTTCGATAAGAAATTTCTGCATTGGGCAAGTGCTTGTGGATGCGAATATACGCCTTTTATCTTACCAAGTCCAATATTACTATAGCTAATTAAGCAATGGGTTATACGAAAAAAGATTTCGTTACAAACCATCTTTCTTGTATAAACCAATAAATCATAAGTTTCATTTACACTCCCTTCTAATGAATTTTCTATGGGTACGACAGCATAGAAATCTTTCTTACTTTCAATAGTATGAAAGACATCTGTGAGGGTCTTTCTTGGTAATACCTCTATATTGGGTCCGAAGTGCTGACGTGCCGCCATTTCACTATATGCACCACGCTCCCCCTGGAACGCAACTTTCAATTTAATTACCTTACAGTTTCAGATTCGCCTTGCCAAAATCATCCGCAAGCTTTCTCTCATCAGATGTATCGCATTCCACACATTTTACACGGCCATTAACCTTTGCAACATTACCACCACATGCATGACATCTAGTAGAGATTACTCCTAAGGTTGGATCCAGGAAGTTTATGTGTATATTGGCGTTTAGCAAGCTAGATACTTTGGCCCTAACCACATCTCCTACCCTAAACATAATACTTCTTTTCCCTCTTCCACCGCGCATCAAGGATATTGCAATAAATCCGGCATTAGTTTTCCTGTTATTCACGTAAAGGACGCGCACACTCACCATATTCCCTGGCACCATATCAATGAAGCCTAAGATAATATCACCAGTCTTCGGAAACCCAGTTTTCTTTGTTTGATCAACTTTTGCAACCCTCTTTTTAAAATCAAGTAAGACCTTGCCTAATCCACCGGCTCTAATGACACCATCGTGCTCATAAGTACCATCTCCATTTTCAAACTCCTCTATTGACGCAATCCTCTCGCCAGGTAGTTTTACAATCTCTCCCATGTCTTATTCGTAGTACCTTACAATAGACTATTATTTATCATTAGAGCCAATGTGGTATTTTCAGGAAGTCGTCTATATTTTGCTTATTGAATAGGTTTATCAATGCTTTTGCCTGCGGCACTGAAAGAACTGGCTTCTTAAAGGAATTATCAATGGATATTCTAGGACAAGCCACCTGAATAAATACATCTATATCACTGAAGATCATTAATCTATCATTAGTGATTTCTGTAAGCGCAATCAACCTAACTTGTTTTTCATGTTTCTCAAGCTCTTTCTTCAATTCAAGCACTCGATTGAGCATAAACTGACCCTCCTTCAAACCTACCACCAATCCAAAAGTATTGGCTTCCATTGCTTTATAGATAGTCAGAATAGATTTCTTCTGTAGTTCAAGAGCAAAATCTGTCACATCTTTTATTTCATCATAATACGGATCCAAAATAAAGACTGGTTTGCCACTCGAAAGTGCAATACCCGCAGCATGAAATTGACTCTGGCCCAAGAACACATACGCATTTACCTCATTCTTAACTTCAGATACCGGATAGAATTCGCATCCAAACACTTGACCATCATTCAGCTGTCCCTTACCTTTACCTATTACAACCGTAAAACCATGTTTCTCCAAAATTTCTCTTACTGGTTGTATTTGATGTAAGTGTTGGCTATCAGTAAGGATGGATAGAGTTTTATAATCCTTAAATATGGTCACACACCTTTCTGCCACAGAATCGAAGCTTATATCATCCAATGCATCAACCATCACGATCTTGGTTCCAAATTGATCGATTGATATTGAATGTCCTATATGGAAAAGGACTTCTGCACCAAGCATATCAGCAGCATGTGAGTTTATATCGCATGAGCCATAACAAGGGTCACCTATGATGTAAGCTGTTAAATCGAATTCATTACTGACCTTGTCTGCAACTTTCTGTATTTTTTGAAATATTCCTTCAGGTCCGTTGAATGCTATTACTTTGGGCTTTCTTGCCCTTATAACTTCGAAGATCTTCTGTTCATCTATACGTATCATGACATCTTCTAGAAAATAGCCTTGTTTATAGCTAATGCTTAAACAAATTCTGAATAAATTCACCCAGTTATCATTTTCTAGAACGGTTAGGCAAACTAAAGGAGAGGTTACCTTCCCCCTTTTTTGTCCAATGAAGCATGTTTGAAGACATTTTTACGAGAGTTAGTTAAGTAGAATTTAAAAATAGAGCTTCGATTATTTTATTATGGGTCAAGTAGCCTGTAAATGCGGACATGGTATGGAGAGACATGTGCAGAAGCGGAGACCTACTTCTGCAGTTGTTGAGATAGTTTGTATGGCCTGCAAAATCACATGTGGAATAATAGATTGAAGAGAATATTATCTATATGATTTTGAGAAAAATTTTGAGAAAATACTCTGGAATGATCTATTTTCATTTTATAACAGTCAATAAGGAGTAAGGAAGATTGGAAGAAAGATACAACTCGCCCTTTAATTTTCTCTAAGCTCATTTGGAGCAAGATTGGCTTAAATAATACTTGTTTGAGAAATTATATTGATTGGAAGAAAGTGGAGTCAAAGAAAAATTAGAGGATTTAATAAAACATACAAGCGTCTATAAATTTGATAAGGAACTCGTGGGGACTCTCAGTGAGAGGAATCCTGAGGCAATCAGACAATGCAAATTATTGTATTTTAGTTACATCGCGGAGTGACCAGGGTGATGAAATGTTGGAAATAGAATTGAAAGACGTGGTCAAGCATGAACTGGAAGAAAAAGATGAAAAAGAGGGTGAAAGTCAAGTTAGACTACATATAAAAACAGAGGCAGTAGTCAGGAAAATTTCTAATGGTAAAATAACTGATTTCGCTGGGAGTGGGCAAATTAGGGAGGAACTGATCCGAAAGGGTCCTAAAGCAATTAGAGTTAGATTTAATGCTCAATTTTATATCAAGACTGTCTTGGAATGGATGGAGTCGGCGTATGAAAGATGTGAAACACTTCGCTCATTCTTCAATTGGACGGATGAGCAATTTCGGGATTGTGTAATGGCAGGATATATTAGGTGTGGCGAACCACCAAGAGTAGATGTAGATCCTGAAAGCTTCCTAGAAGATTTCAGGAATTTTCGAAAAAATATTGCATCCCTTTGATCTAACAATTATATACAATGATTTATCATTTATAGTTCTTCCTTAATTAAATTGGAATCATTTTATTCTTCAATGGACAAGTTTTTCTTATTATTCCCTTCTGATAATCAGCTAAGTTTGAATATATTCATTCTCTTGAATATATAATGATGACGATATAGGAGGTAACTATACAGACCATATATTTGGTAGATTAGTCAACAAACGTATCCAAGTCATTAGTAAAGTATCTTCAATGAAGTAAAAGTGATATATGTTTATCAAAACAAATACAGGTGCTCTTTTTGTCTCTCAGTAACTATTTCCTAAGAACTGATGAAATAATCCTAAAGTAAAAATCACATGATATTTGGCTAGAGTTATTCATCATAATTTAGAAAGTTCAATTAGTTGGTAGTTAACCATTCTCCCACGTTATTTTCTTATAGGAAACATAGTGGTTATGTTATTTTATGGATGAATAATATAGAATCACTCGATAACCTTCTTTACCGTTCCATAATAAATAAAAATAATGTTGGGGTTCGTGCATTATAACTTAAGTTGCTCTAGTCCTATCAACGTCAAGTACTCATTTAGTTCTTTGGTAGAATCGAAACTTTGTCTAATTGCCTTCTGTTCAGAAGAATCAGGAATCTGTACCAAGAAAGTGTCGTTAGTCCTAGTTATCGATGCTATAAAATCATGCTTGTCTAAGATCAAATTGCAATCAAGATGCCAAGTATCCACTCCGTGCCTAAACCAAGACATGATAATTTTACCAATAGGTAATAATTAAATTATTAATGTATAGATGAACGAAAATAGAATAATATTAACCCCATCAGGTAGGAATCCCATAATCTACAGGTAGGAATCCCATAATCTATAGAGTTATGGCCGTTCTGGCAATTTCTTTATTGATGAACTACATATTTCACAATCAAGTTCATGATGAGTCAACAGGTATCACTGCAGAACCAATTATCTTTCCAAAATAAGGTAGCTAAGCAAACGCCTGATACTCAGATTAAGCCCTTTTATTCGGTCAGCGTAAGCGGAGATAGTAGAAAGACCATAACAACCCTTGGCGTCAGGCAGGTTCCAATGGGTGATTTCTTCCAGAGCTACAGATTTGATACAACCATGCAGATAACTGTGGAAATTAGACTGGGAGTTGGAAATATTCTCATTGATACATCTCCTCAACTGTAGTGGATTTTCAGCCTTCAGTGAGGACTGCAGTTCAGGTGTCTAAGAATATTGTAGATGTATCAAACTATGATATGATATTTGCGATAGAATCAGATCAAGATATGAAGGTAGAGGTTGGTCAAAGTGCTGGAGTAGCCATTACGATTTTAATTATTTCTGAATTAGTCAAGAAGGGGGTCAAAAGAGATGTTCTAATGACTGGCTCAATAAATCCAATTGGAATTATTGGTAGAGTTGGGAGAATTATAGAAAAGACAGATGGTACTGGGAAGTATGGAATGAAAATCTTCCTGATTCCATTAGGGCAAAATACAGCTCAGATTCAATCCTGTGAGGAATAGAAAATAGGAAATGTACGCTATAGAAACCGCAGTATCGAACCAGCAAGTTTATCCTTGATCAATAATGATTAGTATGAGATAGTGTGATAGAAGTTAAGGAAATCCAGAAAGCATTTACATACTTCACAAAGGACTAACATGGCCCGGCTGATAATCATACAAGAATTCTTAAATTCTCCATTTCAAGAACTTTGGTGACAGGCTCCTGGATTCCATTCTGTTTAGCATGCTCCACCTATCTCTTTGAACAACAAATACTTCCTTCTTGTAGATCTTAGCATATCCCATTTGCAATCTTGAACTATATCTTAATTTTTTATCTCTTGAAATACAAATGTGTTTTACAATGATTTGTAATTCAAGACAAAATCGGAATTGATTTAAGGCCGAAAAAATAAATTCTTATTAATTGTTGCTCCTGGTTAATTTATATTCCGAAACGTGAAAACGCAACGGGCACAAATCGAGTAAAAATTCCCGCAGCTACTTGAAAAGTCTTCTAATTCAGGTTTCTGAACTAGACAACGGGAAGAGTAGGGGCTTCAGTGATACCTGCAAATACAGATATCCTATCACTAAAATATGTATTTAACGGATCTTGATCATCCGTTGTGTGATTGAGCCTATTTTCTTCTATCAGAAATTCCAACAATTTTGGTTCATTCCTCTGTTGTCTCCATGCTGCATAGGGCAACGGGTTAATACCATCCCCCAAGCACCGAGTAACATATTGTTCTGTGTATTCTTTTCTCATGAATCTCTCTTGTTTTAGTACAATTCTTTTTATCCAACTAAATGACTCAAATGTCATTATCAGCAGAATGAATCAAAGAACAATAAATTTGTTCTTGATATAATTTTAGATGTAAGATTAGATAGGGTTAATCGGCCAGAAGTTGGTATGTGTTAATAGAAGATCAATCGGAGCCATAAAAAGTGGACACTGGTCGATAATATATTCATTGACTCACCTGTCTTTTTGTAGTTATATTGAGACCTAGTGCAATCAAGTGCTTTATGTATAGAACTTATTCTGAAATTAATATCTTGATTGATTGGGGGAGTATTGATCCACATTTTGAACTTTGTAGAAACAATAATTATAATACACATAGCAGATTGTCAAACACCACCACAGAGAGTAGATGAGGGTGAAATAGGTCTTATGAATAAGTTACTAGTATACACAGCGAATCCTTATGTTTTATCTTGTTTAGTTATGATATTTTCTTTTGAACAGAACTGTAATTGGATGACTCTAATCATGAAAGTTCTTCAAATTAAGCTCTAACCAAGGAAAAGTCTTGAAATAAGTTACTTGCCACCCTGTTCCAATATTGCTGTAAGTGTGTTGGTTGATCGGACCTTATCAAATCTTCTTATCTTTGTTACAACATCTCTCACTCGATCCATATCATCAGATTGAACCTTAACAAATATATCAAATACCCCGTAGACACCACGCACCTCTGTTATATCTGGAATCCCTCCTAATTCTTTTACAATGGATTCTTCAAATCCAAGATCACAGTTTATGAGAACATAGGATATTGGCATACCTATTAGTGGTTAATCATACCATTTAAAGAAGTTTTCTTTCTTATGGTGTTGTACACTTTTAACAAATTTTGATACACCCCCATGTATAGATTTCCTATAGTTAAAGCATTTCTAGTATTTTCCCGAAGCATAAAAATTTTGAAATGATAATGTCTGCTAAATGAATGCCAGAAGTATGAGAAGGATGAAAAAAGTATGAGGAATCCCACTAGTAAGAAAGAATTGATAACATTCTTCATAGTGCAAAAATTCTCCAATTTGATAGGTCAAAAAGATTCTCTCAAAAAAATTATCTAGTGGTTGTTATTTCTTTTCTTTTTTTTCTTCCTAGGTCGTCAGAACTACACCAACTGCAAAAGATGGCCGTTCCTATCATTATGTCTTACAAATTAGTTACCGCTATTCCTTTGTCCATCATTGCTGATATAGCATAGTCTGCAGGTGTTTCTGCCGTAGCAATACGCAGTATTTTGGACAACTTGAAATTTGTTAAAATCAGCTGACCTTAAACTCCAATCTTCAATAGAGTTAAAAATAATTTTAGAAAAATGTTAGATTATTATTGATTATTATTACAGATCATCATCCTATAATATATCATCAATCAGGAGTTTAGATGACCTTTTCTTATTTCGTAGTACGATCATGCCTAAATCAATTCAATAAATGGGACTTGAACTATCAATTCTATAATTTCAAAGAAAGTTTGCTTAGTTCAAATTTCCTTTCACCCAAGAACTTTGGTTCACTCAAAGTAGTGATTGGTAGCTTCACGATTAATAGTTTCAAAGAAACAATGAGCTTCTCTAATTCTACCACTATACCTTCTGAACTCGGATGAATTTCTAAATTCTTTCCATCTAGATTCGTATTAATCTGGAATGTCAATCTTAACTTGTGGGGGAATTTCTACTCCCTCAAATGCCTTAACCAATTCCACATAAGGCTTTTTAGGTTTTAGACTAAAATTCAGATCGAATCTTGTACCCTATGCTCTAGCTTGGGTTTCAAACTTGAAATGTTCTATTAAGAGGTTGATGAAATATGGTTTTAGGTGCTCTAACATATGCTCAAGGATTTTATTTGTTATCAATGAGGGAATCATAGTTGGATCTTCTTTAGCTTCCCTATACCATCCAGCAACAACCTTCAGCTCCTGCAATTGATTCAATTCCGCGTTGTTCAATATACCTTCAAAGGCATTACCTAATTCTGTTCCAACTTTGCCAGCCATATTGCTGGAAGAGATCCCTGGTTCTACTGTCATTCTATACCCCTTCGAATTTCCACACTTATGTGTGGTTGATTGGTATTAGGTTTCTCCCCATGATTTGATGTATTACCTGTATTGCTAATTGGTTTACGGAGTGGTTTAAAGAACCTGATCAAAGCATATCCACCTACACCCACACCACCTGCACTAGCAGCCCCTGCTACAAATAGCCAAGCATTATGAGGGATGAGTGGTGTTGATAAAGGATTAACTATAACAGCTATACTCTCCTCTGCTACACCATTATCATCATCTCTAACTACAAAGGTTATCTTGTAAGTTCCAAGTTCGTTAAATGTAAAACTCTCATGTTGAGGGTCAGAAGAAACTCCAGCAAGAATAATAATGTTTTCCCCTCCAAGATACCACTCTACTGTATGTGTATCAGATTCACCACGATCCTCAAACATAGCCTCAATATTGACCGTATCACCAATATCTATCGTTTCTTTATCTGCATTGAACTCCCTTATGCTGGGAGGAACATTTAATATCTGAATTTTTTTGGTAGATTTTCCAATTAGACCTTCAACATCAATCACAGTTAAAGTAACAACGTAGTTGCCATCGTCATCATATATGTGTGCCACCTTGGCACTTAATTCACCAGCTCCGTCACCGAAATCCCATTCATAACTATTGATAAAATGGCCCTCTGGTTGAACGGAACCAATTGCGGAGAATGTGACGAGAGAACCCTCTTCTCCAGTGTCAGCACTATCGATTATGGTATTTGGTTTAGTTGGCAAGGGGTCTATAATAGTTATAAATTGTTGGTTTGTTATGGAATTACCCGAAAAGTCTGTAGCTATCCATGTGACAATTGTAGTTCCAAACGGGAAAGCTCTAGGAGCATCACTCCTAATCTTGGGTGAAGTATCTACAATGTCAGTGACCTCTGGGGGTGAAAGGGCTATTGGAGTCAATGTACCGGTGGCTTCTAAATTGATCTCACCCGGAGACCATATTGTTGGGGGAATAGTATCCTGTACTTCAACTGTGAATGTTGTTGTTGCTAGGTTACCTGCATTGTCAATTGCTACACAATTAACTATTGTGGTACCTAATACAAAAATTGAACCTGAGGCGGGTGAGCATCTAGGACTATTAGCTAAACCTACAGTATCTGAAGCAATTGCAGAAAGGTAGGTAATTGAGGCATGGGCATTATTCCATATAACAAAAATAACTTGATGCCTCTGATTGATTAACTTCCGAGCATGTGCTTCAATGCCCTTAATGGTCTTCCTGCTAGATGATTGTAGTACACCATTACCTGATACAATAATGCAGATAACAATACAATGCTCCTTACCTTATCGAACCCTCTAACTGGCAATGGATCTATGGTAAATACATCCTTCATATGCTCTATCAATGGCTCAACGCTTATGCTCCTCCGAGAATATACATGCCGCCTATATTCAGAGTTATAGAACTGCAGCAATGCCAGTCTATTATTATCTGTAGCATGCCTATACCTTTCCAATGGGAATACTGGATGCCCTCTATACCTGCTGAAATCACATAACTTGTGATCATCATATCCTTCATCTCCTACAACATACCTTACCATTCCTGTAGGCAATGAAGATGTTATGCTTTCATACATCTTGTTATCAGTAATGTTAGCTGTTGTGAAATCAGCTGATAATGGAACTATCAATGAACCTGTGCTACATGCTAGATGCATCTTGTATCCGAATATCCATCCCTTGGTTCTGCTGAATCCCCATCGAGCATCTGTATCTATACCGGAGCGTGGCACTTCATTCTTCTTCATGTTTGATCTATGCCATACATGTCCCTTTGCTTTCAACAAGGAACTGTCAACGGATACTATGGATGAGTCTACCAACCCATCTTTTATGAAGAGCATACCCATAACATCTATCCTTGATCTTATGTCAATTGATATGGCCTTGAACCTTCTGTCGAATGTTCTTCTGTCTGGCAACTTATCAAGACCACATGCCTTCATTACCTTCCTGTTGTATGGCATGTCTATCGAAAAATATTGATGTAACACATTGTTGCCTGGTATTCTTATCCATACTCTAACGATGAAGCATCTCATCATTACTGTAGGAGAATAGTAGAATGGTCTACCCCTTTTCCTAAGAGGTTTTGGCCGAATCACGTCAATCAAAAATAATATACGAAGAAGTATGGAGTCTGAGCTAAACATATTACCAATAAAAACTAGAACCTGATCTTATCGTTTCGAACTAAATTACGCCCAAGCCTCAATTAGCTCAAAAATTAATTTTAATATTCAACCAATACTAATAGTATAGATGAATTCTTTTATGATATTCCCATTATTTTTTGAGCTTCGTAGGTAATAACGAACTTTCTGAAATGTAATGGGAGTCGCATAGGTGGTTTAATTCCTTAATATCATATTTATCAATATTATTGTAACAAATAAATGAAATCTACATGTTTTAGATAAGGTTGATTCACATTCATTGAATACCTCTTGTATCTTGTTCAATAGACTCAATTTGATTTGCAGACTCTCTCCATAAATCGGGTAACGTATTCTTCAAGAATGGGTAAAGAATGTCTTCACATTCTCCCATAAATTACAAGATACGATTAAGAGCTTATCCTAAAATTAACATCATAGCCTAATTGTTTATACCGAAACAGATCTAGAACCGTTATCTCTAGCTAAATTTGTGAGAAAATCAAAGAAAAAGAGCATGCCGACCATATGGCATATACCAGACAATCTATGGGAAGAGTTCAAACTAGTGCTGCCGCCAGGGAAACCAGCAAGAACAGTTGGAAGGCCAGCTGTGCCATTTAGAAAAGTATTGAATGGAATACTGTATGTATTAAGAACTGGATGCCAGTGGAAGAAGGTATCGAAAGAATTTGGTTCTGGTTCAACTTGCCATGCAAGATTTCAGGAATGGATTGGGATAGGAGTATTCAAGAAGGTATGGAAGAGGCTGCTGGAAATATATGATGAATTGAAGGGTATAGGATGGGACTGGCAATCCATGGATAGCGTACCGAAGGCCCCATTAGGGGGAAAACGACCGGAGCAAACCCAACGGATAGAGGCAAGCTAGGTACCAAACGTCACATGCTGGTTGATAGAAGAGGAGTACCTCATCTGTAATTACTGAAGCAAATAAACACGATATGAAATCAGCCTTTCCTACAATAGATAGCATTGTTGTTGATAGGCCCAAAGTTAAACAGAACATATGCATGAATAGGATACGATTTTCCAGAGATAGAGTATAGAGTATGAAATATGGAGTTAGGAAGGGGATATGTGGATCACATTCGTCATAAGGGTGAAGTGTTGAAAAAGAATTTATACAAAGCAAAGAGATGGGTTGTAGAAAGAACCGCATCTTGGCATAACAGGTTCAGAAAGTTATTGGTAAGGTTCGAGAAGAGAGAGGAAAATTATCAGGCGCTAGTAGAATTTGCTAACTGCCTAATAGTGTACAGAGCGATATATTGGTAGTGTCATAAACACGTTAATGCAACTGTTTCTAGTATCTATTATCTACAATACTAATAAAATCAATAGTAAGAAAACTAAACCTGACAGTATGAACTAATATTCTTACATTCTAAATGATATCATTTCTACCAATAGTTAACTATCAGCTAGAATTTTAGGATAGGCTCTAAGCCGTTTAGCAGTGTTTGAAGGTGTTAGGTACACACAATCTTCACCACTACTGGTAAATCCCTTGCTAATTTTGATGTTGATATTTCACCGTAGATATCAAACCAATTCCGCAGATTGGCCTTAACTATAGCTGACCATACTTTCTTCTAAGTGAGTCAATCTATACTTCATTTACAAACTCAATCATTTGGTAGTACTTCTGGATTAGAGATGACAGAGATTAGTATTACTACGTTGTAAAAGCGGCAGTAAGCTATTGGGGTGGTTTCATAACCCCTACCAATTTTTATTTTCTATATCCCGTGGGTATTTCTGAGAAGAGTTCACGGTAAGTTGTTGAAAAGTGACAGTATAGTTCATTTTTACGGTCAGTTATAGCGGTACGTTTTTTGTTTTATTGAAACCATCAACATTGGTGAATATTTAGTTTAATTTTAGACTCACAGGTTAAAGCATTAATTTCTTCCAGCCATAACACCGCCATCTACGTCCCAGATTACTCCTGTTATCCAATCTGATTTATCTGATAACAAGTAATCTATTACAGAAGCAACGTCTTTGGGTTTTCCCACTCTCCCAAGAGGATGAAAGTCATTAAACGATGCTAACGTTTCTTTGACTTTATCTGGCTCAATGAATTTGTTATAGATTGGAGTTATTACTACTGCTAGTGATACTGCATTAACCCGAATTTTGTGTTCTGCAAGTTCCATCGCAAGGTGTTGTGTTAGGGAATGCAATCCAGCTTTTGCCATTGAATATGCCGATGAGGGAGTTGCTTTAATGGCTTGTTTTGCCCACATTGAACCGATGTTTACAATGGAACCTCCACCATTTTTTTTCATGTTTTCAGCAACTGCTTGGGAGATGAAGAAGAAACTTTTGTTAAGTTCTACGTATTGGTCGTAATCAGATTTGTTGTGTTCTAAAAATGGTTTGGGATTGAAGGTACCCGCGGCATTGACAAAGTATTTAATATGTTGTTCATCCCTTCGAATTTTTTCAATAAATTTGTTAACTTGGTCTTGTTCATACAGATTTACACTTTCTGTATGAACATTACCAAATTGTTCAAGTTCTTTTTTTGTTTTTTCAAGTTTATTTGGATTATTGGCAATTAATTCAACCTCTACATTTCTCTGTAAGAGGAGTTTCGCTGTTTCTTTTCCAATACCGCTAGAGCCACCAACAATCAATGCTTTCACCTTGATTCTCCTTGTTTTGCTAACCTCACATTAATTGGGGTGGGTTTCGATATAGTATTTGCTACTGGAGATGCTTTCTTTGCAAGTTCTATTAGCTCTAGTAGAGTTTCTTCAGAAGCATCAGACTCTATCTTAAAGGAAATGTTGATTCCTTGATATCCAGGATTTACGTTTTCATCTAATTGCAGAAATCCTAGAAGATCAATGTCGCCTTCAAGAGTAGATTCGATTGAATCAATTTTGATTCCTTTGGCTGCTGCATGAGCCACTAGGCTAGTTGTAATACAACCTGCCAATCCTGCAAGAAGATATTCCACTGGATTTGCACCTTTGTCAGTTCCCAAAAGAATTGGAACTTCATCTTTTATGAAGATGTGTGGTTTGCTTCTTGTGTGGGTTTGGCATGCACCATAATAGTCTGAAACAGTTGTATGATTTTCTGTTCCGCCTATCCACTTATTTTTTGCCCTGAAATTGAATTTCGCAATTTTAGGTTCTTTTTTGATGTTGTCAATCGTATCAAAAAGTTGAGTGACATTAACACCATTTACTATTTTTGTTTGGGTTTGTTTTGGTTTCATAATAATGCTATCATGATATCATTATATTAATGTTATGGAATATGCTATCATGATATCATAATTTATATATCCCTATGCACAAATAATATCATGACAAAAGATATTCTGATTAGAGGATTTGATGATAACGTTCACACAGAGCTTGGTAAAAAATCAGATCAAATGGGAGTTTCAATTAATTCAATAGTAAAAGATGCAGTTGAACAATGGCTGAATAAAAAAACACATGTGCCTCATGTGCATGATTTGTTAATTTACTCTGATGAAAAATCAATGAATAATTTTCTAAAATCGTTAGACAGAATGACAAGTAATACTGAATGGTTCAAATCATTTGCAGCACCGCCTAAACATCATACAGAAGAAATTCTATCCAAACTTAATTGGTACAATGCAACTGTTAAACCATATAAACCGCATGGTGTAGATAGTTCAAGATATTGTGATCAAGTTGTTCAAAATTTTGTTAAAGCATCAAAGAATCGACCATTATGCTGTATTGATTTTATGATAACTGACATTGCAGATAATTCTTTTAAACATGCAATAGAGCTTGAAAGAAAATATGATGATGCTAGACTTCCAGGTTTAATGTTTTGTCCATACAAAGCTAGTGATTTAATGAATTCAGATATTACAGATATGATTGAACTCCTTTTGATGCATGATAGAATCTTTGTTATAAAAAATGATGATATTTACAAACTACATTTGACCAAAGAAAGCATTCATAAAATATTTTTAAATTAAATCGAAACTTTATGGATTCACAACATAAATGCCCAAGATACGCTCGTATATTTCATTTTTTCTTATCTGTGTCATATTTATAAGTTAATTCATCAAGGTATTGTATTGAAACTTTGTAAACTACAGCCCATAAATCAGCAATAAAATTAATATAATTCATCTATTGTGATATCCATCTATCCATTCGACATATCACTTCATTAATTGAACAAGTATGTTCTAGTTACTCCATTAGAAGTCTAATAGTGGTGTAGAATTATTTTGGATGACTATGTCTAAATTATGAACAAAAATAAAAAAGATGGTTTTACGTTTTGCGATTAGTTACTAGCTTCACAGTCTAAAAGTATCTCGTCGTTCTGACTAGTTTTTCAAGAATATTCTTACATAATTGGAACCGTCCTAGCAGCAACCTAATCTTAAAGCCCCATAATGACTCTTGTTCGAGCTGAATTAATTCGAATCACATTAAAGTTGATTGGTGTGACTGGTACAGAATAGTTCTTTTAGATCTGACCTCGAATTTCTCCACCAGGATTTCCTGTAGTGTGAATGTTAACATACGTATTTCCTGAGGTTGTCATAGTTTACTGATTCCTGTCTGTTATAGATGAACAATCTTGTAATACAATTATTGTTATGCTATGTCTAATTAGAATTGGGTCCTGGTTGTCTATTACTGATATAATCTTATTCAACATTTAGGGAATTTTTGAGGGATATAATAAATTAGAAGATCAATGAAGAAAATGAGAACCTGTTAAAGTGATTAATCTCCCTAGAGGTAAACGTAAGGCAACAAGGGGAAAGAAGTTAAGGAACTCAATATCCTAACCGCAAGACTAATCTTGGGCTTTCTTAGCGAAGCAAACACATTATAAAAAATTTCAAATAATAGAATTTAGTATACTAATACATTTGAATGCAATAAAACATTGGAAGTGGACTCTGGTAAGAAACCTCAAAGAATGTAGAAGTGTTTTTCTCCTTCCGAGTTACAAATTGTTTTTTTCTAACTTTTGCATATTTATTCATTGGTATCTACAATATAACCAATGCCAACAAGTAGAACATAATGTCAACCATGATTCAATGGTATTAATTAAATATCAGGTTGAAAACTTAATGTATATGCGAATGCTAGTAGGAATAAGTGGTAGTTCCGGCGTTGCTTACGGGGTAAGAATGTTAGAGATTCTAAAGATTTTGAAAATAGAAACACATCTTATACTAAGCAAATGGGCAGATGAATGTATAAAGATTGAAACTGACAAACTACCTTCTTATGTTAGATCCCTTGCAGATTACATGTACGACAACAACGACCTAGCGGCTAAACCATCTAGCGGATCATACAAAACAGAAGGTATGGCTGTTATACCATGTAGCATGAAGACATTGGCCAGTATTGCTACTGGTTATGAAGATACTCTGATCTCAAGAGCTGCTTCGGTAACGCTAAAAGAATCTAGGAGGTTGGTTTTGGTTCCCAGGGAAACACCTCTTACAAGCATACATCTTTCAAATATGTTGAATTTGGCAAAAATGGGGGCTACAATATTGCCGGCTATGCCTGGCTTTTATCATAAGCCAAAGAGTATAGATGAATTACTGAACCATATTGTAGGTAAGGTTTTGGATCAATTCAACATTGAGCACGAGATCTTCAAAAGATGGGCGGGGTCAAAAATTTGATTATCAATCACAACTTAAGTATATTCTACGAATTTCCTAATGATATTTGTTATTGAAGAAAATCAATTTAATGATTGTAATAAGCTCCTCTTCAATAAACTGCTATAATAGAAGGCTGTGATACATATTGTGTTTAATAAAACAAAATCATCAATGAAAATCAGTGGGGGGTGATATTGTTAATCTTTCTAATGATCCACACGAATTTAGTAGTTCATCCATAATCTTAATTAGACCTATAATTAAATAATAAAAACACGAACTTTAGATGGATATGATTAACTAAAAGGAAAAGAATAGGTCATTTTCCTATTCTATATGTATATGATCCGGTTTAGATAAGGTACAAAATAGATTGTTCTGACTCTAATCTTCTTTAATCAATACATGGTATATTTGTTTAGATTCCAAACTCGAATTGTTTAACCTGAGGTTAAGAATATATGAAATATATATGGTATGATTATCATAGCCAAATATATCACTGATCAAGCCATCATTTTTTCCACTGTGTATAAGGCTCTGGCTCTCAAAATTTCTATCGTAATCTACATTCTATCTCTGAGCGAAGAATTTTCTGTATTCTGATGTGTGCAGAACCCACCTTACTTCTATTCAGGAATTCTGTAACCATGTTTTCTTCTGTCAACAACTCAGTTAAAGACATCTTTTGATACATCCTCTTCGCTTCTGCAATTATTCCATCCATCATACTCTCTTCAGATTTCATATTCTACCGCCTTACCTTTTAGCACATACTATAAAAAGGTAAGGCTGTAATTTATTACATCATACAATCGTAAGCAAACAAATTATTTCAAGTTGATAACGGGTCTAGATAATATCCACTAGTTCAACCTAATCTTGAACATACACCATTATTATGATACTATTTAGGATGAAAATTTTAATTATTTACTTCCTACATTTAAGGATCTTTTCCTTCTAAGATGGAACTTTCATCGATCTACCAAAAACTTGTTGGAATGTTCTTGGTTTTCCATCCCTAAATACATCGTTGCAACAATACTCCATCGCAAAATCTGCCATTGTCTTCAGAATGGGCCTCAACGCCTCTCCTTTCTCCGTAACATGATACTCGATCCTTATTGGAGTCTCAGGATAGATCTTTCTTTCTATCAAGCCATCCCTCTCCATTTCCCTTAATCTAATAGAAAGTGTCTTTGGGTTTATTCCTTTAATTGAAGCAATAAATTGATTGAATCTAGTCTGGTTAAAATTCATCATATTACGTAATATCAAGAAAGTGAACTTTTTACCTATTATTCTAAATGTATTTCCAATGGGACAGCACTTCATATTCTTTTTGGCCCACTCTAACTGTTGCTCATTCAACTTACTACCACTTCATCTCATTACCAATTAGTCACTTACCAATTTATATACTTACCTTTGTATAGTAGATGGTAAAGAGATAGTTAGATACATGGAATGCGAGTCAATCATGTACCACAGGAAAAGGTGAAACTTGCGCTTGTGGATCAGGAAAATCATATGAGGATTGTTGTGGCTCTGAATGTTGTCAAACAATGGATCCTGTAGAACATGCAAAACAAGGGTGGCATAAGGCATTCTTCCAAGCGATGCACGAGGCACATGTGGAGAGGTTAAGAAAGAGGATTGAATCATTGTGGGGATCCTCACTGGATGAGGCAGCTGATGCGGTAATAGAATCATTTGGTAAGTATTGGCAGTCTATGGTTAATCAGTCGGAAGCCAAGAAAGAACTGGATTCAAAGTTTAGGAAAATATTTTCTGAAGCGAGCGGGAAAGCTTAAGGAGAAGTTAACCCATATTATTTTTTTACTGATGGATTCTAGTGGAAAATAAAGAAAATTTTCCCGCGTAAGACGTGACTCAAGCAGAATCATCTAACAGGATCAAGTACTCCCTTAATTTCCTTAAGTATTGATATTTCTTGCCCTGGTTTACAGATATTACAAGGTCTAGTAGCACTAGCTTCAAGATTGTATTCTCTAAGAATTCTCTAATGATACTTTTGACAAAACAATGGGTAAGGTTTCCCAGTTTATGGCTCTGTAGAAACCATACTGTCTGTGGTAAAGAGAATGTTTGGTGAGCATATACTATCAAGATCTGTTAGAATGCAGAACAGGGAGCTGTTCTGCAGAGTAATTGCCTACAACATGCATAGATTAACTGTATTTTTGGTATGGTTTCTACAGAGCCCATTCCTCAATAGTAGTTCTATTGCCCTATCTCTCTCATAGGATAGCAGATACCACCGCTTTTCTTCTTGTAATATTGTTGGTGGTATTCCTCCGCTTTGTAGAACTTTGATGCAGGGAGGATCTCTGTCACGATAGCACTCTTGAATTTTCCCGACCTTTCGATTTCCTCCTTTGACTTGTTGGCAAGTGCTTCCTGTTTAGGAATGTGGTAAGAAATCATAGAGCGGTATTGTGTACCTATATCAGGACCCTGTCTGTTCTTGGTTGTGGGGTCATGAATCGACCAAAATATATCAAGGAGTTGTTCATAAGAAACTTCTTTTGTATCATAGTGTATTTGAACAGCTTCTGCATGTCCTGTCCTGCCAGAGCAAACCTCTGCATATGTAGGGTTATCCATCGTTCCTCCAATGTACCCCACCATGGTTGATTTAACGCCTTTTATCTGCCTGAAGCTCTCTTCAACTCCCCAAAAGCAGCCCGCTGCGAATGTAGCAACCAGTAGATTTCCTTTATTCATAGTGTTTATTGTATATATGTTCCTCAAATATTTTTCTAAAGAATCTCAGGTTCTATTTTATAATGCAATACAGTATTGATTTCTCACTAGCCGCATGGTTTTCTGACTGTTTATTAGAAAGAGTGAGAGCTAACTAATATGATGTATACCCTATCCGATGGCTCGACTTTAGCTAATATGTAATATGAACAGAAAACTCTTGTTCCCCAAAGATACAACTGATCGAAATTTCCCCAAATTCTCTTTGAACATTCTACTCTTATAACGAGTGTAACTTGCATACTACCTTCTAACACCATCCTCTGATTCTTGAATGGTGTATCTATTATCCAAACAGATATTCTGGTTAACTTAGATTTTTCGTTATATTACCGTCTATTGTAGGAAGGGCTGTTTTCATATAGGATCTATTATTTCAGTACCTTTAGATGTGTGAAGTAATCTATTCAATTCAACTAGAATGTAAGTATCTAGTGGTAGCTTGCTTTCCCTTGTATTTTTAGCCGGTTCCTCCTTTTATAGAACATTCTGAAGCACTATCTAATAATTTCACCTCTGATCATTGACCATTCAATGTATCATACCACTTTAGGGGCTTATTCTACATCTACTAAAAAACCATTATTTCATTTTACTTAGGAAACTTCCACGATAATGCGAACTTGGAATAGTCCTTGGATATCTTTTGTCACTGGATCCACTTCTCAGAAAAATTAATACTACCCATCACTACTCTTTATCGTAGTACTTCTAATTGCGTTCGTTTCTTTGGAAGTATCAATTTGAATTCTTCTTAAAGATCATCAAGAATATATAATATCTTTGACACGATATTTTTCTTACCTTCCTTCATATATGGAGTATTTTGAAACTGATCTAAGATAATTCCTATCTAGAAAATTGGGCAATGTTAATAATTATGAGACATGCTATAATGAAGCTGTTTCCAAATAGATTAGTACTACCCTAATCTGCATCACCAGGGATATCATTCCTATAATTAATAGTTCATAAAATTGCAAAACTAGTATGAAAATATTATTCGTGGGTCCAAAAGAATTCAATACTTAATGGATTGAGTAGTTGATATTTCAAAAAAAATGGAGGTGTATGTTTTAACTTCTCACAAATACTTTCTCTTCTAGATCAGGAATATCACACTAACACTCATAGTTACTCGTTGCTCAGATTCAAAGATCGGTGTTGGTAGAGATTTTGTGCTCTTCGCCATCGCAATTGTATCAAATGATACAGGTTGGGGTATTCCAAAATGTTCCAGTGTAACACTCTTGACTCCTAATATTTCCTTGCCTAGTGGTTGTAACGCTAATTCAGCTTTCATCTTTGCATCATTCACAGCCTCGCCGATCAACTGGTCACTAACTCTCTTTCTAAGATCGTCGGAGAGTGTGAAGAACACATTATTCACTCTGTTTGCTCCAGCAGCTACAGCAGTATCGATTATCTGACTTGCTTTATCTAATTGGTCTGTGTTGACAGTAAGCATGTTTGATGTTCTATATCCAGTGATGAATCTTCTGTCTCTATCATAGACTGGAGATACCGAAAACATCGATGTGCTAATCTCGTCATCATCAATCCCAAGCTCCTTTACAGCATTAACAACAGCATCCATCTTCTGAGCGTTATCTTCAGTTGCTTGAGAGGCGGTGGTTCCTTGCGTCTCAAGACCGAAGCTTATAACTACTCGGTTTGGATCCCCCCCTGTTGATGCAGAGCCTGATACTGTAATTATATTCTGTCTAATCCCTACTAGGGAACTGTACTGAGCATATGCCTCTGATTCATTTGTCAATTCAGTTTCAATCTCATCTGAGAAGATGTTCGTCAAGGCTACCAATGATAACCCTGCAAATATCGCAGCTGCAATCACGTATGTTGTCTTGCTTCTTGCCATGAATTTACTTAATTCTACAGGAATGTAAGTCTTTTGAGACTTAGAAGATTGGTTTTAGTCATTTCATTAAAAAGTAACAATTCATCCATATTATCGTATTTCAATTCATAACAATGGACTTCAAGTTTAGGATCTTTCTGAATCTGAATTGAAAATTTGATATCACACATTTAGCAAGTCAAACTTACCCGATTTTCCTTCATGGTAGTAATGGGAGGCATAACCTGAAGTCAAAAAAAAGATAAAAAGATATTATAAGATTGGTGGGGCTCGAATATGGTCTCACCAAGTAGGAATCCATGGTCTGGACTTATTACAATTGAATGTCGAAATGATTTCTAATTGTAGTTTCCTTCCATCCATGTAGTAACTTGAATAACTATACTTATCATTGTATTCCCCATGATATTTGCTGAAGACCTTCTTAAATCTATTTTTTAGCAACAAGAATTAAGCGGAACATATCCTCTATCGACTATAATGTTACGTCGTAAAGTTATATATATGGTGATTTCCATTCTTTGATTTCCATTTCCTGTTCTTGGATAGGCAGGTACAAGGTTCTAATTATATTATTTCTTTATCTCTATTGGTGAGAAAAATTGTTATAGACCTTCCATCGGAATAGAACTGCAATAACAATGAATAAATGAAAGTATAAACCCACCCAATCCTCCGAGTTCAACAATTACCAGAGTTTGGGTTAAGTTTCCTAGAAGTTGTTCATATACATTCATTTTCAAATTAAAATGCCTGATGTTTCATCAAACACCATCTTATTATTATTGAAATTGCTTTTTAAGATCTTTGACAAATATCCTTGCTTCAATGAGAGACTAAACACATTTTTCTCCAATTGAGTTAGACATCATGCGGAGACGCATCGATGAGAGGAATTTTTGGATGTTTACATGTTAGGTTTGTCATACATTTTCTAAATGTGGCATTCCCATCTCTGCTTATCGTTAAGGATTACCGGGCATTGCGATCCAAAAGGGCTCATTCCCTGTTGGAATGCGTTCGATGATCTCCAGACTATTTGTATCAATGACAACGAACTCGTTAGTTGTAGTTACACCAACATATAGAAGACTATCGTCGGGACTAGTTCGTAAACCATGTGGACCATCCCCAACCGTAATCTGCTTAACCAGTTCTAGTGTATCGGTATCAATAACATTCACTTTATCGGAGCCTATCCCCGAAACATACACTCGGTCTCCATCAGGTGACACATCTATCCCATGGTGACCTGTACTCACCTCGATCTTCTTCATGACTTCATGACTTGCGAGGTCTATCACAGCCACATCCTTAGTGCCAATGTTTGCCACGAAGAGGTATTTGCCGTCAGGTGTGATGTCTAAATTGTGCGAGTTCTTCTCTAAGGGGATCGACGCAATCTTCTCGAGAGATTCCACATCAATCACCGCCACTTCATCTCCCCCTTGGATGGTAACATAAGCTTGATTCCCATCTGGTGAGAAGATACTATTATGTGGTATTTCACCAACTGGAATCTCTTTAACAACATTCCATGTGGACAAATCTATAACACTTATCGAGCCGGAGGCCTCATTGGCCACAAAAGCCAACTTCTCGTCTGGTGAGATCTTGATACCCTTTGGTGTTTCGCCAACTTTTACGGTAGTGATCAATTCATCTGTTCTAGTATCAAAGGCATACACTTGGTCTTCACCGCTGCTGGTTGCTAATGTCAGGCGTCTATCTACCGTAGTGGAGATATATGTCCAACTGATCCCAAAACTGATCATTTAGTGAATAATTGACGATCATTTGGATCTATTTGCAATGCTGCCCGTAGCAGATCATGAAATTTCAGGAGATAACAGGTGAACAATGGAAGATGATATCACCGCATCTCCCCAAGCCAGCCAGAACCGGAAGGCCAAGGGCAGACGACAGAAAGACAGTCAACGGAATCCTGTTTGTCGGGATAACAGGATGCAGGTGGACTGGGATGTCACAAAGGTACGGCTCCAAATCAACTGCGCACCGCAGACTGCAGAACTGGCAGCGACGTGGAATATGGAAGAATATCCTCTCCGCTGCAGTCAAATCAGCCCACAGATCAGGCAAGATGCAGCTGCAAAAAACGGTCGATTCGTCATCAGTTCCGGCCAAAAAAGGGGAAGCGTCATAGGATACAACGGATTCAACAGGATTTCAGGCACAAAAATACACGTTGCGGTGGAACAAAACGGACTGCCAGTCTCAGTAGTGATGGGTCCTGCAAATCAGCATGACTCTGCAAGATTTGTAGACGTGATGGATGGCATCTCACAATATCTGGATGAGAGATCTATCAGAAAAATTGCGCGGTGCCAAGCAGACAAGGGCTATGATGCAGAATTCATCAGGAAATACCTCACCAAAAGAAAAATCTCTGACTGCATACCTTACAGAAAAAACAGTAAGACACAACAACAAAATGATAATACAGAACAATACCTATACGGCAAGACGCGCTATGTTGTGGAGAGATTCTTTGCCTGGTTGAAGAATGGGTTCCACAGAACCAGGATCAGATATGAGAAGAATGCACAAAACTATCTGGCATTTGTTATCATTTCGTCGATTATGATGTATTGGAGAGTATTGGGATGACTTCGTCATACTTTTACCCGCAAACCATTGTTCATCATCGGGTATGGCAGTGACGGCATTTCCAGTCTTCAGTGTTGCATAAAAGACGTGAGTAGTCATATGCAGTAATGCATGTCCTTCACCTTTTTCACCATGTATCGTTATGGTTGCAGTATATCCAGCATTACCGTGGAAGCGAACTCTTTCTTCCGACGTGTTTGCTAGAGCGATATCTGTAATACCTTCGCCTATATCTGCATGATAAACACATGATAATGGTGGATTCGAAAGTGGGGCAACATACTCCATTTTTACAGGAGCAACATCTGGTGCCACACCAGTGAGTAGAGTTAAAAGTTGTTCACCATCAGGTCCACATGGAACTTTTATTGCAACATGTCCCTCTTCAGACAAGTATGTTGTGATGTCTATTAGAAGGATGAAATCACCTGGATTTATCCAGTCATGAAGATTTATGGTTTCGGTGTCAACTAAATGCCTACCAAATTCTTCTTCTATCATCTCTTGCGCAGTTCCTTCATTTTCCATTTCCAAACTAACAGCTTCATTATGTCCCAAGAGGATGGGTAAAGTGAATGCAAGCACAAGTATACCCGCTACGATTCCTACAAAGAATGTATCCCTCAATGCGTGGAAATGAGAACTAAGAATATTTAACCTTTCTAGAAGAATGTCGTCTGTTTACTATTATTTGGAATAATTATGCTAATTTAGCATGATATAAGTTAATTTCAAATTACAAAGAATTAGTAAAAAGAAAAAGAGGAAAAGTTATGGAGTCGAGTCGGGATTCTTTCTTTATGCGTGGATGCCTATCTTCTGCTTCTCTTCCCTGTTAGCCAGGAATGAGGTCATCCAACCTAAGATGGCACCAAAGAGAGCATACTGTAGTAATGGCACAAGTAATTCTGTGTACGGCATTGATTCTGGCTTTGCTATTACAGCGAAAGATACCAATCCAGTAATTACACCCAATGATACTGCATCTTTGGTTCTTACTGGTTTAACACTATCGTTGGATGTCAACACACCATATATTGCACCTACGATTAGAGTGGTAGGCAATAGCACTTGAAGGTCCAGAGTGTTTGTACCAAACATAGTAACCGCTAACACCAGTCCTGCAATGAGTCCTGCAATCGCTCCATTTCGAATACCCTTCTTTATTTCGTACTTGTTGTTTGACATATTTGTCGATAGCCATAGATGCAATGTAATATCCTTAAGCTTAGATAGTATAATGTTGATCTAGGAGTTGTCATATTATACACCATCGAAGGACAATATGCATGTCAACATTTGTTGCATGGATGCGATGGTTTTGTTCTTCCAATCTCATATGATGTTGCATCTCATCATCAAGGATAATGAGAGGAATTGAAACTTTGATTTGATGTATTTAAAGATAAATGAATTCCAAGTTTGGTCAGTTCATTTGGCCAGCTCATATTTTTCATATATTATGCACTTAACAAAAGGGTTCATCAACAATTCAACAAATTATGTAATTTTAATATCCAAATCCAGCACAATATAAAAATCTAGACTGCTTGAGGATAAATACTGATTATTGAGAATGTTCCATTTGTCTCATAGTTATTCTCATATCATGAATAATCTCAAGTGGAGTCCAATCTCATCCATAAATCATCTCATGAACATAAGCAAATCATGAAGGCTTAAAAATGTCTGCAGGATTTAGATTTCTTGAAGTATGCTGACAATTTACTCCCACAAAACGTTACCATGCCACAAGTATACAAGCTACCGATGGATAATCTGGAGTCAAACAAACCAGTTGTTCATTGAGGGAAAAAAATCCATTGTTGCAATTGGATGAAGGGCACGGTTAAGTTTGGAAGAGGATATAAGCAGGGCATTATCATTCATCTAATTTATTCCTTAAAATGTTCATCGCGGGAATAATTGTCGTAAAAATGAAAAAAGAATGAAGTGTAACCATATTATGTGTTCAAGAATTTAAACGTTAGTAACCGATTAGTCCTTGACTCAAAATATGTATGGAAGAATAGAAATGAATGCGTTAATTTCATAACAGAATTTCATGGTGGTATTGCCCGTACGGGGTAGTTTTAGAAAAATAAGTTGAAACGAACAAAGCAATCTAACACTTATATTCTGGAACCAAAACCAGCTTTTCAATGGTAAAGCGTAAGAGAGGTGGAAAGGTACGGGACAAATGGCATGATAAGAAATGGGTAATAGTTCAAGCGCCCCCTTCATTTGGTAATATGCAGATAGCCCAGATACCTATAACAGATGAAGACAAAGCTATTGGTAGGGTTATAGAGGTAACCTTGTTTGAACTTTGGAAAACTGATCCCCAACAACATACTGTAAAGCTTTATTTTCAGATAGAAAAGATTGAAAATGATACTGCTTACACTCGTTTTGATGGACATGAGTTTGCTAAAGAATTTCTGCGGAGTCTGATAAGAAGAGGATCTTCAATGATAAGTTATGTTAATGATTATTCTACCCTTGACGGATATAAATTTAGAGTATCAGCAATTACCTTTTCACAAAGGAGGTTGAATTCCTCAAAAAAGCATGAGATAAGAGCTATTATAAACCAGGTGTTGCAGAATGAAATACCACGGAAAGCAATCAACCAATTTGTGCAAGCAGTGGTCGGTCCAGAACTTAACGCTCGTATGCATGCAAAGGTTAAAAAGATAGTAGGAGTTAGGCATATTTCTGTAAGAAAGACAAAGTTACTAGAATCACCAAAAACTGAAGTTGTTGAAACGGTACAAGTGTAGATGATTTCAAAATAACAATATCCACTTTCTAAATTACAACTGATTATATAATGTGGATAGCGTGTTTGTATAAGATGCGCTTGGTTACTTTTGCTTCTGCGAGGATAGATGTTATGATTCATGCCACGGAAAATAGCGTTAAAGTATTATCTGCTATAAAAAAAACGTTGCAAATAGAACCGGAAGAATTCACTCCTCATAAAATCATAGGTCATTTTAATAACGAGATTATCCAATATACGGCAAGTCTCTCTACTAAATTTGCTACGAATATAGCATATACGATAATAACAAGTATGAGTGATACAGATCGTCTGGCTTTGCATAACAATTTTGACCTTTATAATGATGGTAAGAGCTCTTTTTTTCTAAGGATCAGTAAACAGAAAATCCTCGAAGGTAAGGTTATACTTGAGCAAGCAGATTCTATCAAGTTAAAATTGAAGATAGTAAATAAATTCCATTCTAGTAATGGGATGGAAGATTACAGAAAGATGTTGATAAATAGTGATGATAATTGAGGCGGAAACGTCGGTACTTGCTATTACATTATAATGGTGATAATGCCATGGCTGTGATAAAAAGGCGATATCTCGAAAAATTCGACAAGGCCGATCTTTTAATGGCATCACTTAAGGTGATATCTTATTTAGAGGGGTTCCTGATTATTAAATGTAGTTTATCATGTTATACACACCTGATGGAAACGCTTTTGTTGATGAATGACTCGTTTACTACGCTAGATACATCCGGTACCTTGAGATCTCTGGCATCAAGATTTGATGAGACCAAAAAACGGTTCATAGAAACAACTTTTAATACTGTGAAGTAAAACTTAGTCTTGGGATGAAGTGAATAACGAGCCGCTCCAGTCTGAGCTAAACGCAGTGAAGACCTCGCGACGAACTGACCCAAGAAATTAATCTGGCAAAGTGAAACTTAAATTAGACGAAATTTTTTCTATATATGTGGAGACTGATTACGACATAATCGTTGCTGGTGCTGGATTAGCTGGAATGATTGCTGCCACCTCCGCATCCATATATTCTAGGCAGAGTCTAAGCATTTTAGTTGTGGACAGGAATCCGCAACCGGTAGCGGGTAAAAAAACGATTAACGGCTGGATTTGTGGTGATGCTGTGGGAAAGAACAGTGTAGATTACATGACACAGCATATTGGGATCACTTGGAATAAACCTGAGATAGAGCATCCAGTTAAAGGCGTTGTTGCTTACTCTCCCGATCACGAAACATCGATCTATTTTGATGGTGATGGCTACATTTTAAACAGAAGGCTATTACCACAAAAACAACTAAAAGATGCTGAAAAGGTCGGTATCGAGTTTAAATGGAATGTTGCCCTACGAACTGTTTATTCTGATAATGATTTTGTGAGGGGAGTCGTTGGTACAGATCTAACGGATAAATCTTCCTTTAAGAAAACTGCTAAACTTGTTATAGATTGTGCAGGCGTCACCTCTGTTCTGAGGCAAAATCTTTCGATCAAGAGCTATATACAGAAAATGATAAATCGAGATGATCTCGAGGCAACTGGTAGGTACATTTATGAATTTGACAATGGCGACGAAGATAAGACATATTTCGACCCTGATTATGCTCTCATTCACTTGGACCAGTTAATCGCTCCTGGGGGATATGCGTGGGTGTTTCCCAAAAGCGAGAGCAAGGTGAATATAGGTCTTGGGGTTCAACAGAAAAGCCTAGAGTTGAGAAATAGAACAATGGGCAAGACTGAAAATTTGAAAATGCTGATTGATAATTATGTGAAAGTTAACCCTGTGATAAAGAACCCAAAAATCGCAAATGGTAGCGAAGATGAAGGAAATGGGTGGGGAACTTGGCAGGTGTCAGTAAGGAGACAAAATGATTGTATGGTGGCGAACGGCTACATTGTAGTTGGCGATTCTGCTTGGATGCCTAAACCGCTAGATGCAGGTGGTATAGGTCCTGCAATAATTGCAGCAACCATTGCAGGTAAGGACGCTGTAGAGGCTATAGAATCTAACGATACTAGTGAAAAAGGTTTATGGAATTACAATATTGATTTTGTGCATGAGTATGGATACAAAACGGCCGGACTGGAGGTTTTCAGGAGGTTTCTACAAACATTGAAAAATGAGCAGATCAATTATGGTATGAAACATTTTCTATCAAAACTAGATATTGAAAAGATATCGCATGGCGAACATCCAGAGTTTGGTACCATTGATAAAGTTGGTTTATTGATTAGGGGAGCACTTGATAAGAAAACTTCAGAGGGATTGAAGTACACAGCTTGCAAGAATAGGATTCTTGTGGACCTTTATAACAACTACCCTACGAAGCCTGAAGAGTTCCCCCTGTGGCATGATATGTTGATTAAAGAACTCAATGGAGCCTTTGAAAAGTTCGAAATAACACCAGAAGTATATGCCTAATATTTAGACATCTTACGCGAGTTTATATCGGCCTGCCTTATAGGTTCAGGAATCCTATACTTTGAAACCTCCTTTACGAGCTTTACTGCTGTTGCCAAACTAACCATATGACCAATGCTAACGTAGATAGGTTTTGAACTTGTATTAATTACTTGACCCACGACTTTGCCATTTGACAATATAGCTTGTGAACCATTTTTTGAGATATTACCACAGAGAAGAGTCTTGGCAACACCAATTGTAGGCTTGTTAACTTTAGTTCCAACGTAGGAAGCAAGCCCGAACATTCTAGGATGCGATATGCCATGACCATCTACCATCAACACTTCATAATGTTGATCAAGCTTCTTCAAAACTCTAAATATTGGTCCTGATTCACGTAAAAAAAGTAAGCCTGGTAAATACGGGTTCTCCACAGTTGTTATACTGTGTGAAGAACTAATTACAGTAAAATCATATTTATCAACTACTACAGCACAGGCAAATGCTTTATCATTACGGTAAGAAACATCAACACCACAAATGTATCGAATCTCATTATATCCTAATATGTCATGGTTTATTACTTTCTTTGCCATCTTGAGCTGCAAGTGAAGAGCATTGTCTAAAGTTAAAGGCATTCTATTACATTTTCTTTAAACGACCTTATCTGCCTCGTATCAAGCCGCGGAAAGACCAACATAAACTCTTGTGCACCAGCATCACTATACTCCTTTATCCGACTTATACACTGTTCCGATGTTCCTATTATACACTTCTGAAAATACTGAACTCCCTGTTTTGCTGGCATTCGCCTTACCTTTAACCTCCTCCGTATCTCCTCATGCATCTGCTTCTCAGATTTCACAACCAGTGCCTCCCCAAAGAAACTTTTTTTCAGCCTGGAATAATCCCGCCCTATTGCCTTACATCGTTCATTCAACATCTCTGCTTTCTTTGCAAATTCCCTGCTTGATAGCAGTATAAAATTAGATTTATTTGCATACTTCGCAACAACATCTAGTATAATTCGAGAATAACCTCCGATTAGCAAAGGGGGATGTGGCTTCTGTAAGGGTTTAGGCATACATACAGCATTATCTACATGATAATAATTTCCCTTGAAATTAGCCCTTTTATCAATCCATAATTTTTTCAACAACTCAAGCGCCTCAGTCAACATAGCTATACGTTCAGAATGTTTCTTGTAGGGGAAACCGAACATCTTATGCTCTCTCTTGAACCAACCGGCCCCGATACCCAGCTCTAGCCTTCCCTTACTAATAATATCAAGTGTGGATGCCATCTTGGCGACCACCTGTGGATGTCTAAAAGTATTGTTAAGTACTAGCGTACCCAGTCTGATCTCTTTGGTTATGGGCGCAACCACAGAAAGGACAGTCCAGGACTCCATCATTGGTTTTTGTAGGGAACCCACAATAGGGAGTAGATGATCATTGACCCAAATATTGTTATAGCCCAATTTTTCTGCCGTAATTATATAATCCTTGATTCGTTCAAAGCTATTATCATACAGTATTGCTCTTATTCCAAACTTGAGCTTCACTCTAGACTCCTTTCAGACAGTTGATTATGCAATCTGTCAATAGATTCCAGCAAAGTTAGCCTTCTTGAATCTTCGGTAATAACAGCTCTAGTGTCTTCAATTAGTTTTCTTGCTACGTCTAACTTTCTTCTTACACCTTGAACTATATTGTCGTAAATGGCTAACGGGGAGAGCATTATGTAGATCTGTTCCATTAAATCAAACAAATTTCTTGCATCATCACTCTTTCCCTTACGTATCTGATCATAGATCAACCTCTTTAGTTCACCAACGCAGTCAAGCAAACCTAAAATGTACGAATTGTCATGTACATGCAGCGTTTCTATTGAAGGAATATTAGAACCTGAAATTATTGCTTGTAGAGCATTTGCTTCTACAAATTCTGTCTCTGCGGATATGAGATACCTGTAAAGGTCTACCTTAGCAAAATGCCTCAATTCATCTAGTAAGACTTTCGCTTTGTCTGCTAGCTCCAATGCTTCTTCATACTTTCCATTGTGCAATGCTACTATTGACTTTGAGCAGAGCAAGATAACATCTCTAGTTCCATTGATCAACTTCTCCCTTCGTTCTTCTAAACTTTTGAGATCGTTTGTTATGCCATCTACTGATTCCTGTATTTTGTTCACACTCATTAGGTCCACCTTATATATCGAAGGATAAAGCCCTTTCTTTTAATGATTAAGGGATAAATATTTAGAACCAAAAAGTATCATGAATTAAGATCAAGGAAGGGTAAGATTGTATTCTTTATTCAAGCATTAAACTAAAAGGGCTATTGTTGACGATTGGGTGGATTGGAAAAAAAACTTACAGTAAGAACGCGCTCATAAAAGGGCGATTCCTAACCCGCACAGCAGTTTAGCCCTTAAATTATTGAGCTTGAAATTGAGAATTTTTTATGTGTATATCAAGAAGCCCATTTTATGGTATACTCGATTATCAACATTAGATTCAACTTTACTAGTGATTAGTAAAAAATTAGGGTTAATGAAGCTATTTTTGCAACCGCAGTATCTCTTATTTTCTGTACAAGACTAATTCCGAGATTGAATAAAATGATTATAAATTTTGCCACTTGATACCGCTACATCTTTCGCTCCTTTGTTTTTGAACCGTTATTAACGTGGACTTGCGTTATTTCCGTTAATTTTTGCTTGTCAAATTCATACCTAAATACAGGGTGTAAAACCGTGAAAAATAACATAAATAACGTAATTTAGCAGAAATAACGTGTATTAACCCCCAAAATACCGTTTTTATGGAGAGAATAACATAAATTGGCCCTAAATAACGTAAACTACCAAATTATTAACGTAAGAATCTCTGTTATTAACGTATCATTGAAAAAAACGTAACTTCGCCCGTTAATAACGTAAAACGGTTACTCCAATAACGTAAAATCAATCTTAGAACCATGTTATTTTAAAGACAACGAAATTAACGAGTGAATAACTGTATTTATAACGGTAAATTTGACGTCGGTAGGGTAACTACCGTCAGTATTTTGTCATTTGTTTACACTGGTTAAATATTTTAGCGGAATCAGTTACGGATTTATTCTTTATTGATAAAATCTTATCGTTTATAGGTCCATCTAGTTATTGCCCATCCAGATTTATCAAAGATTCTTCCATAACGGTACCCATAGTTTAGAATTAGATACCCGCTGATTTTAGAACGGTTCCAATTATATGGGAATATTCTTGACAAACAAGCCACACCTGCAGTACTGATTTAGCTAGAATTGAGTCCTAACTCAAGTCAGGTAGAAGAACTAATGGAGGAGAGCAATGAGCATGGGGAAGATTACAAAGATGAATGAGTTTAATGGATAGTAATGGTCCAATGAAAGATAATTACCAAAGATTATTTCATTTCAATTGTAACACATCAAAAATTCATAGGAAATATCACCATACACCCCTTACAGATTCCTTAAACCAGTCAGGCACTTCATTGGAAATACGGTTTAGTAATGATGTAGCGTTTGTATCTAATACATATGTTACAGCGTAGTCTTCATGATGCCTAATGCTTCTTCCGCATCCCTGTATCAGTTTCATTCCACTTTGTACATTATACCAGTGTGGATCCAGATTCCTCTTGGCGTTGATACGCCCATCACCAAGATCCAAAAAGGGGGCCTTCACAATTATCTGGAACCTGCTCTGTTTATCCTTCAAATCGATCCCTTGCCATAGAGAAGGTGAAATGAGAACAGCGGGTTTTTTCGATTCTATGTGATTTTTCAGTATATCCGAGCGAGTAAGGTATTCATTTCCAGTACTCATTAACCTAGATGCATTCTCTTCTGATAACCCAATTTCAATCTCGGAAACTTGTTTGTACGACGTGGTCAGAATAAGGCCCTTCTCGGTCCTGTGTTTTGACATAAGCTCATCTATTTTTCTTACTACCGTATCCATATCGCTGGTGCTTGAATTTGCTCCAAGCCTAGCAACATTGAGAAAGTTGACCATTCTATTTTGTACTGCGAAAGGTGTATGTTTTACCTCAATGAAGATGCATTCGTGGGAAGGTATACCAGCACTTCTGCAGAATACCTGTTTGTTGATTGTAGCACTCATAAAGATATTGAGCCCCGCACTGGCAAACATTTTTACCCCTTGTTTGCTTATATCTATTGGTTCAATGTTTACAGACTTTATATTATCCACTAGATCTCTGTTCACCTTAGTCACAACATAGTTATTCATATCTCCCATTATCTCCTGCAGAACAAACTCTATCTTCTCAGCTCTTTCTTCAGCTTTTTTCAAAGTAGAGTGATTGTATGAATTAGTTTGCTTTCCTGCTCTGATTGATGCCCTACAGGTATCGATGAATTCTTTATATTGTCTTGATAAAACTTTAAGATACTCGAGCCACTTTGCTACATCCTTGCCCTCGCCGGCTCTAAACTTTGGAAATTGAGTGTTGGTAAAGTCGGCCCATCCCTTCCATATTGTTATACCATAAAAGTTTACAATATGATTCTCTAAATCGTGAGCTTCATCCCATATCAACACATTTTTTGTCGGTAGTTCATGGGTATATTGCATAAGTGAAAGATAGACTGAATAATTAAAGATGGTATGGCTAGCCATCAATGCCTTGAACTTCTGAAGATAGTAACTGCAAAAATTTTGCTCACTTTCTTCATGAATTATTTTTTCCGTCAACGTACCCTTATTCTCTATTTTAAAACCGTCTCTATCTGGATGATACTTACACCACTTTTTTGCAAGATCATCAAAACATTCACCCTTGTCACATGTAAGTTCATTCTTCTTGATCTTTATTCCATCCTGTTTTAAGTGGCCGAATTGGTCCTGTAGTTGCTTACAATCGAAGTGGGATTTACCCCTTATGGTATACATCCAAGGAAAATCACGATTGTATTGATCCTCGAGATCAGTGGTCGAACTCAATATTGAAGAAGTTCCTTTGAATCTGGCTATTGTTGCACCTATGAAGCTTTTACCTGTACCAGTTGGAGCCTGTATTACAATATACTTAAAACCAGAATTTATAGCTTGTTCTACCTGTTTCAGAACATGAATTTGTATATCAAATGGTTTACCCGGGAAGTGAGATAGGAGACTCATTTTTTCACTCAATACAATTATGTCTCCGTCTTTAAGGTTTTTGTGGTATGATTAGGGCATATTTCATACAACTGATCCCAAAACTGATCATTTAGTGAATAATTGACGATCATTTGGATCTATTTGCAATGCTGCCCGTAGCAGATCATGAAATTTCAGGAGATAACAGGTGAACAATGGAAGATGATATCACCGCATCTCCCCAAGCCAGCCAGAACCGGAAGGCCAAGGGCAGACGACAGAAAGACAGTCAACGGAATCCTGTTTGTCGGGATAACAGGATGCAGGTGGACTGGGATGTCACAAAGGTACGGCTCCAAATCAACTGCGCACCGCAGACTGCAGAACTGGCAGCGACGTGGAATATGGAAGAATATCCTCTCCGCTGCAGTCAAATCAGCCCACAGATCAGGCAAGATGCAGCTGCAAAAAACGGTCGATTCGTCATCAGTTCCGGCCAAAAAAGGGGAAGCGTCATAGGATACAACGGATTCAACAGGATTTCAGGCACAAAAATACACGTTGCGGTGGAACAAAACGGACTGCCAGTCTCAGTAGTGATGGATCCTGCAAATCAGCATGACTCTGCAAGATTTGTAGACGTGATGGATGGCATCTCACAATATCTGGATGAGAGATCTATCAGAAAAATTGCGCGGTGCCAAGCAGACAAGGGCTATGATGCAGAATTCATCAGGAAATACCTCACCAAAAGAAAAATCTCTGACTGCATACCTTACAGAAAAAACAGTAAGACACAACAACAAAATGATAATACAGAACAATACCTATACGGCAAGACGCGCTATGTTGTGGAGAGATTCTTTGCCTGGTTGAAGAATGGGTTCCACAGAACCAGGATCAGATATGAGAAGAATGCACAAAACTATCTGGCATTTGTTATCATTTCGTCGATTATGATGTATTGGAGAGTATTGGGATGACTTCATATGATATTTTGTTTCAGAATCAACTTGAAATTTGGAAAAATCCTACATACTGCTTTCTACCCGCTCTCTCTCCAGAAAGGTTCGCATATTCTATCAAATGCGATCCAAATAATTATTTTAAATCTTTGACTCATAGAAACCATATATTGTAACTAAGCAACTCGTTGAGATCTTGAACCTGTTGGAAAATACACGCTTGAAGATCTGATGAAGAAGAAAAGTAAATCCAAAGGAGAAGGTTAATCCACTAATTTCCTCAGATTTGTAAAGATATGATATAAGTTAACGTGAAATTAGATAAGATGTATGGACTATGTAAAGCATCCGCTGATATGGAGTGGTGCAATAGAGAGCAGGAGGTATCAGGAGAGTATAGCATCTACAGCTTCAAAGAAAAATACCCTAGTGTCACTTCCAACTGCCCTGGGGAAGACTGTGATTTCTGCATTGATAGTAGCTAATATACTCTATCGATACAGCGACAAGAAGATTCTGATTATGGCTCCAACAAGACCTCTAATAATACAACATAAGAACACCTACATCAAGAAGCTGAGGATAAGTGAGGAAAACGTTGTCGTTTTAACCGGTAAGACTGAGCAGCACTACAGGAGTGCTGTATGGGGAAGCATCGCAAAGATATTCTTTGCAACTCCGCAGGTGGTAAGGAACGATCTTATGAATAAAACACTTATGTTGTCAGATTATTCCCTACTTATATTCGACGAATGTCATAGAGCTGTAGGGGATTACGCGTACACTGCCATAGCCAAATTCTATGCACAACAGTGTGATTATCCATTGATACTTGCAATGACTGCCAGTCCGGGTGCTAATAAGGAGAGGATACGGCATGTATGCGAGAATCTATTCATTGAACAACTGGAGTACAGGAGCGAGGATGATACAGATGTAAGTCCATATCTAAATCCAATAAATATTGAATCGGAGTGGGTTTCTCTGCCAGATGATTATAACAATGCGGTATCGGTGATCAGGGATATGCTTAACGAAAGGATAGAATGGCTTGTTAGACGCAAGATAATCAGAAAGGATCCACGGTATGTGTACAAGAAAGATCTGATAAATGCAGGAGAGGAGTTGCGATATAACATAGAGATAAACATGGAGGAGGAGAGGGTCCCATTCTTGATCTCACTGATGAACAATTCAATTGCAATGTCGCTATTTCATTCGCTGGAATTATTGGAGAGCCAGGGAGCATACTCTCTACTCGCATTCATGGAGAAAATGGGTAAGGATAATTCGAGGTCACACAAGATACTATTATCAGATGCAAGAATACAACGACTTAAAAATTTGCTTTCTTTAACAGGGGAGCATCCAAAGATGCTGTTGCTTGTGGATCTGCTAAAGGAGCAGTTCAGAAGGAATGCAGAGTCAAGGGTTCTTGTGTTTACACAGTTCAGAGATACCGCTACACATGCTGTAGAAATCTTGGAAAAAAATGGTGTAGAGTCATCAAGATTTGTTGGACAGGCAAAGAAGTTACATGATGAGGGTCTAACACAGGAACAGCAGATCAAGACTTTGGAGATGTTCAGGGGAGGGGATTTCAAAGTTCTGGTAGCAACATCGATAGCTGAAGAAGGACTAGATATACCAGAAGTAGATCTCGTAGTCTTTTACGAACCGATACCTAGCGAGATAAGGTACATACAGAGGAGGGGGAGAACTGGGAGAAAGACGGCTGGAAATGTAATCATTCTTTCAACGAGAGATTCTATAGATGCTAGGTACTTGTATTCAAGCCAGAGGAGAGTTCAGGCAATGAGATCAATAATGTCAACGTTAAATACGAAGCTGAAGATGTTCCCCCGGAGGAAGGAGTTTCCAATAAATTTAGCCAATATCGATGCATTGCCATCAACCCCTGAAACTCCTGTAATAACAATGCGGGAACAGGCGATGGTGTCTCTGACAAGGAGAGAAGTTGATAGAGCGGCCAGAAAACTCTACAAAGAAATCACAAAGTCTGGATTGAAGGGAATAGATATTTATTCCATTGATATGGATGAACAATTGGTAGAGACTGCATGTGACAAGCTTGAAGGGCTTAGGCAGATAGTTTGGATTAACGATCATACAATAGCTTTAAGAAAGAACTTCAATCCAGTTGAAGGGAACGAGTATATGGTTAGTGTTGAGAAAATAATACAGGGTTCAGCAATTGTGAGAATAGATGACAAATGGTATGCAAGAATGAACGCTGAAGACTACGATGGTCCGAGGGATCTTGTGAAGAGGGGTTCCGAATTCAAGTGTATTGCCACACTTTATCATAGTAATGGTAAATTGCACATTAGGGTTAGGAAGGTAGTCGAGTCACTATGAATGGGTATCAAGTGAGGAAAGAAAGAAATTGATATGTTGGTTAGGAAATGATTGGGTATGGAAAGGATTGATTTTTCTAACGCTGATAAGAGTAATAGCGATCGTATATTGGTAAGAGAAAGAATGTTCTGTATTTAAATGAGAACAGGTTACTCAAATAGTCCTATATTTAACAAGGCTACTTTAGCAAAGCCCATATTCTTGACGGTTGATATGCTGGGTGTGAAGTCAATTACGGCTGATAGAATGAGAGAGATAGAAGAAAAAGCACACAATATGGGCTTTTTAAGATCGTTCATGATGGAGAATGCAGGAAGTGTTGTAGCCGATTACATCTTCAATAAGTTCAAAAAGTTGAAGAAAAAGAAAATTGTTATTGTCGCAGGGACGGGTAATAATGGTGGAGACGCCTTTGTAGTAGCCAGACATCTCACATATTACAGTCCGAAGGTCACGGTGATCCTACTTGGAAACCCAGCCAACCTGAAAACAGTGGAAGCAAGGTTAAACTGGAATATAATAGATCTAATGGATTGCACAGAGATAATCCTTGCCAAGGAAGTAACCAAGGAATTGGTCAGGTTAATAAACAAAGCTAACATAATAATAGATGGAATCTTTGGTATTGGTATAAAGGGTAAGATAAAAGAACCCCATTCTAGCCTTATAGATGTAATAAATAAATCGCATGCATACAGAATCGCAGTGGATGTGCCATCAGGACTTGATCCAGATAACGGTAAAATCCATGATAAATGCATTTCGGCAAATGTTATTATAACTTTTCACAGAATGAAGAAGGGTTTAGCCATAAAGAAACGTGTCCTTGGAAAGATAATAGTAGCGCCCATCGGTATACCCCCTGAAGCAGACAGGTAGGTAGATAATAATGATTGTAAAGCAAATATTAGTGGGTTCAATGGCCAACTTTACATATGTTATTGCCGATGAGAAGAGTAAGCTTGCGGCAGTAATAGATCCATCATGGGATCTGGATAAAGTTTTGAATATCTTAGAAAAATATGAACTTAAAATTCTCTTCATAATCAATACACACACTCACTTCGACCATGTATCCGGAAATGAGCAACTTGCCTCACTGGGAAATATTGAAACAATTATGCATAAGAACTCTGAGCTTGAGAAGAATATTACTGTAGATGAGGGTGATATCATCACATTAGGTGACTTGAGTATTCGTGTATTCTTCACTCCTGGACATTCGAATGATAGCATCTGTTTATTTGTAGAAAACATACTCTTTACTGGTGATACTTTATTTGTCGGGAATTGTGGAAGAGTTGATCTTCCAGGCGGAAGTGCCTCTAAACTTTACGATAGCTTATTTGGGAAATTGGTTAAATTTGATGATAGCGTCCAAATTTATCCCGGCCATGATTATGGTGACAAGCAGGTTTCGACTATAGGAGATGAGAAGAGGACTAACTTTGTCTTAAGGCCAAGAACTAAAGAAGAGTTCCAGAAGTTCATGCAGAGTGAAGACTAGTGCAGTCTCATGAAATATTAGTATCGGGAAACGAAAATAGGGCAAGAAAATTTATAGATGGAGCACGTGGTAGGGACTGTTGTTTCGTATGTGTGATATCATATACGAAAACATGCGAAATACCAGGAATAACCTTAGCGGGAGCAAATCCAGATTTAATTCAATTTACTCCGTCTGCAGATGCGGAATTTCTTTACCACGGAGAATGTAAATGCATAAGCAGAATTCCTGCAACTCCTGATGGTAAGCCAACTCCTGCTCTTATAACTAGGGCGGCACTTAAAACAGCAAATATTCCATTAGTAGTAGTTGATGCCGGAAGCAAGATTAAACCAAATATTCCGTGTACCACACTTGAAATTCCAATTGGAGAAAATATAGCTAGTGGGCATGCGTTGAATATAGAGTTAGTGAAGAAAGCTTTCGATAAAGGCATAAAAATTGGTAGTGAACTTGGTGATAGCGTGAATAATGTTATTATCGGTGAGAGTATACCTGCAGGTACCACAACTGCATTGGGAGTGCTTTTGGCAATGGGTGTAGACGCTAGGTTCAAAGTCAGCAGCAGTATGCCAGATAATCCCCATGAATTGAAATTAGCCACAGTCCAACATGGAATGAACTCAGCATCTATAACGTTCGGCAACTTTGCAAATGAACCACTTGAAGCAATAGCACATTTGGGGGATCCTATGATACCAACTGTAGCATCAATTGCATTAGGAGCATCCAAAAAATCCAATGTTATGCTTGCTGGTGGAACACAGATGGCAGCAGTACTATCGGTCATTAATACTATAGATAAAAACGCCGTCAAGAATCTAGTTATAGGGACTACTAGATATATTCTGAATGACAACTCATCCGATATACGCCAGTTGGTCAATTCCATTGGGGATGTACCAATACTTTCCTGTGATCCAAATTTGAGTAAATCAAATAAGGAAGGTCTAAGGGCCTACGCCTATGGTTTTGTAAAAGAAGGGGTCGGTGCTGGTGGGGCGTGTATAAGCGCGATATTAAAGAGTGATGGTGTAATAGATGGAAATAAACTTCTGCTTGAAATAGAGAAAGAATATGAACGTGTTATCTAACCGTTGGCTTATTTGTTAAACTATTATGATGCGATCTGAGGAATTCTCTTAAATGAATTGATCAAGTAGGTTCTTTCACACGAAGAGTGATATCTATCGAAAATCAAACAAAATGTTATCTTGGAGACGTTCAAATTTACTAGCTATACAGGTACTTGTATAGTATATTTTTCTTTGATTACATATGTGTTCTTAATAATTTGTAAGTAGATTTACACTGATTTAATAGACTTTGATTTTTACATATTATGAACAAATTACTCCTTGATCTACAGCTATTGGATCTTATTCAGATACTTTTCCTCGTGATCAATGATTGTGTAGGGTTGCAGATCACTTCTGACTGTGTACATTTCACATCAAGAATAAGAGAAAGAGAAAGGGTTGAGCCGCAATATAATATTCAACATATGAACAGTGAGCCAAGCGATCGAATATTTTGGATATCCAAGGAAGATGAGATAAAACAAGGAAAGACAACGGATGTGTATTTTGTCTATACTAGAGACATACTGAAAAGTATGAATAAGAATCCTCGTGTCGTAATCGAAGTCTTTGCTAGAAGCGTCGAGGATGATTGGGGTGTGGTTACGGGAATTTATGAGGTATCTAAATTGTTTCAAGGGATGAATGTGAATGTTAGAGCAATGGAAGAAGGTGAAATATTTCAATCGCCAAAAGAGTCTCCAATTTATGAACCTGTTATGCAGATAGAAGCAAATTATGCAGATATTGCGATTTTCGAAAACCCGATTTTAGGTTTTCTATGCTTTTCGAGCGGAGTATCAAGTAAGGTAGCGAAGATAAGGAGGGCTGATGATAAAGCCATTTTTAGTTTCGGTACAAGGCGATAACATCCCGCTTTGGCTGCTACAATAGAATGTGGAGCCTATATTGGTGGATTTGACAGCGTTTCGAACTTGTTAGGGACTGAACTAATGGGAATAATGCCTATGGGTACAATGCCACATGCCCTAATACTTGTCTTCAATGATCAATTGAAAGCATGGAAGGCATTTGATGATTTTGTTCCAGGTGATGTACCTAGGATAGCACTTATTTACACATTATGCGATGAAAAATTGGAATCTATTATGGCGTTAGAACTTTTGAAGGAAAGACTTCATGGAATTAGGATTGACACTCCCTCAAGTAGACGTGGTAGTAGGAGGAAAATTGTCGAAGAAGCTCGCTGGGAGATTAACTTACGAGGAGGAAAGTATGTGAAAATATATGTGTCCGGAGGTTTGGATGAAGAGGAAATAACACAACTTAGGGATTGTGTTGATGGCTTTGTGGGTACCAACGTAAGTTCCGCTGAACCTATAGACTTCAGTTTCAAGATAGTTGAGATCATTGAAAATCACCGAAGAGTGTACAGGGCTAAGAGAGGCGATATCGGGGGGAGAAAGCAAGTCTACAGGGATGGCGAATTTCATGACATAATTAGTGAAGCGGGTAATGAAGTACCATCAGGTTGTAGACCATTGTTAACCGATTTAATTGTGAATGGAAAAATAATCCGGAAGTTCAGGAGTACAAGAGAGATTAGAAGTCATACCGTAGAGGATATAAGGAAATTTGCCAATGTTGAACCAACGGTAAAGTGGATTTAAATTATGATTTCATTATCTAGACTCATCTATGTAATAGATGACTTCGGTTCTCTCTTGCGTCTCCCCCGATGCAAAGTACACAGTGGAGTTTACCAGTTTATTGACATCTGGTTCTGACCCATCTATACTACCAGGTAATAACAAATAAACTCTTATCAAGGATTTCAAGGCCTCACTCAATTCCTGATTAATAGTTGCAGTAAATGGCCTTAAAGCACCCCTAAACACTTCCGCTCTAGCTCGAATCAGTCCAAGTATTTTTTTGCCTATGGGGGCATCTGGTCCGACTAATATAATTGTACCCTTACTATCCCTAAATTTTGACGGTTCTGTCATCGCACCTGGAACCATTGCATTAATTGCTTCTTTTGATACCAAGGCGGGGACATTGATATATTTGTCAACAAGGTAATCCCATTCTAATCTACTTAACTTCGTTAAATCCTTCTCATAATCATAATCCCCTGTAATATATATCACAACATCAAATCTACCAAATTTTCTCACAATATTATCAAAGGTATTTCTTATCGCATTTTCATCCGCAAAATCTATTAGATTGAATTCATATTGGGAAAAACTCAACAATTCAGATTCATTGTTTTCTTTGGAGAATAGTAGAACATATTTTGCACCTGCATTTACAAAAGCATCGATTAGCACTTTAACTCTATTATGGTCTTTTCCTGAAGTGGATGATACAGTAAAAACAACTACTACATCCTTCAAATGCACTTTTTCATTCAATGAAACATGAGATGCAATCAATGGTTTGACAGGGTAAAAAACTCTGTCAGCAGGAATCACTCTCCCATTGATTAGTCTACTGACTGTATCATCTGCAAGGTGTAAGACAACGTCCGCAGTCTCTTCTTGTGATAAGAATTGGTTATCAACGATCATTTTGCTTGTATTCTTCTGTATCTTTTCTGCGATTTCTTGCATCTTCGCCAAGCAATCCTTTACAATCTTCGCAGTTTGTTCAATGTCATTTTTAGAGTCTTTTTCCTTTACAATATCGTTGACCACATTCATGACTGCATTATTTACAATATCATCAGATTCTCCTAAAACTGGCAGCAATTTGTCGGTAATCATTTCAATATCAACTGGTGTCAAGCTGGGATATCCACCTATTCTAAGAAATTCTGCAGCTGCTTTGGGATAAACAGTTTTGTAAATTCTATCTGAATGAACAGGACCAGGATTTGTTGCTAAAGATCTTACTCCTCTAGACACAAGTTCCCAAGCAAAAGCTTCAGAAAGCCTATTTTTTGCACCTTGCGCTGATGTGTATGGACTTCTGAATCTGTATGGCCGTTGTTCGTATGGTTTCTCTTCAGTGAAAAAAGTGGCAATGGTGATGATCTTGCCACCTCGTTCCATGCACCGTAAGGCCTGTACACTAGTCCAAAACGTTCCTGTTAGATGTATTGCTACACAATCCCTGAACTCCTTGTAGGGTTGGGAAGGAAAACATTTTACCGGTCCTGAAACACCAGCATTGTTTATCACGAGATCGACTTTTCCGAATTCCCTCTTTATATTAGTAAACATATTTGTTATTCCCTCTTCATCGCTTACATCAATCCCAGGAAAAGAAAATATTCTTCCATTGCTGTTAACACGTTTAATTATTTTGTCTAATATAGCAGTCGTTACTTCTAATGGTTCCTTCCTTCTTCCCATGATAATTATGCTTGCACCATGTTCTGCAAACTTTTTTGCTATTGCCTGACCTATCCCAGTTCCGCTACCAGTAATAACTACAACTTGATTATCAAAAGACAAAGAAGATGGTGAGGACTGCTTTACCATTAAAATTTGCATATTTCAATGATTAATAAATGTTAACAGATATTTGAAATCTTTATTTGGTGGATTCATTTATTTATTGGGGATGGAAGGAAAGGAAGAGTATGTGGAGACCGATCTGCTTAAGAATGTTCTGAAACACCTCCAAAATTTAGGACTCGAAGCTGAATTGGTTGATTCGAATGAACTGGAAATTGAAAAACCGCCGTACTACAGTAGTCTATTTTCTGGTGGTATATTTAGAATGGTCGATAATATTGGAACTATCAGGGTCAAAGATCAAAACTTTGATTATATTCAAATATTGAGGTGTGGCTGATCTCCAAGCGAGTGACTCCATGGGGTGCACTACCATACCACCAAGCCCATTTTGTTGTGATATGTAACGGAAAAAATATTACAGAGCGACTATTAGCTCGAACTAGGAAAAGAACCAAAGGTATCATTCATAAAGAAATAATAGATGTTTGGTGGGAGGGAGGAAGTATAGCAGATCAGCTTAACCAAGATATTGAACTGAAATCATTGCTGAAGGAAATATTACTTGAGGAAGGAGATATTTATTTAGATCCAACAGAAAATTGTGTGAGGATTCATAGTAGCTGGAAGGCTGACCAAAAATATAAAATCAATAACATTTCAATACAAGTCTATAATATTATTGCTCGTCATCTAAATAAGTTTATTAAATCCGAGGAAATCTGAAAATCAACTTAGCCTATCCCAAAATTCTATTTGGTTGTTATGTTTAGTAGAAACGATAAGTGATAGTAGGAAGGAATTATTTGATAAATCTGGATTTAGGTTTATTCATATTGATCTTGTTAGTATTATGGATGGGACACAAGGGAAGCATGGAGGCCAGGTATACGACAAACAAAAGGGGTTTTACCGGAATCCCTGGTAAATGAAATGCGTGAATCCTTTAAGCAGGCTGAGGAATTCTTGGACCTAGAGATCAAGGAAGAAGATCCATTGTTTAAGCAGAAAGAGGAGATGTGTACTAGGATAGATAAAGCCATTCCTGACCAAATACAAAAGATACTTGCCTTGCTGGGAGAAGTGTCTGTATGGACTGTTCAGAGGGTAGCTACTAGTGAAGAGTCGGAAAAGCTAATTCCTCAAGGTTGGAAATTTGTTGGAATCTTACCCACCGGTATAGTCTTGCAAATGTAAGGGCAACTCACAGTGGGTCTCCTTTGCAATAAACCTGTCCTTTTATCCTACTCCTAAAGTTTTTACAGACATAACACTGCACAAAACTAATCTCTTGTTTTAATACTGGACAGTCTACATACTCTGTTTTCATACGCTTCAGCATCTTTGGACTCACTCCCTGCAGTTTCAACTTTCCCTTTTCGTTCATCATACCAAGTTCCCTCAATTCTTCCTTTGCCTGATCGGTTAGCTTTATGCTCTTCTCCGCCGCCTTTATATCTACTAAATACTTATTTTCGCTTTCGTTGCTCGTGCCATATCATGTGAATGCGAACAATATAAGGTTGATGAATAAAGTTGTTCAAATATACTTTAGCGTCTAGTGAACCCTCTGCAATCGCTTGATCTATCTGTCGCCACCATGCCTAATCTAGTTTAAATTTACTGCTTTGATAGATCAACAGGGGGAGTTCATTGAACCATTGTTACCTCAAGGTAAGGAGGGGCAGGAGTAAAGCATGTGAAATGATGGTAATTAACGGCATATTGTAGAATTAATAACACGATGTCCGTGGATTGATGTACCAAAAAATGGTGACGGTTCTACAGCTAATAGGAGGCTGACAATATGGGTAAAAAATGGAAAGGGGGAACAGAGTGTGGCTACGCCAGTAAACCATGGATACAGATGGAAAATTTAAGATGGAGGAAGTTACTGTTGATAGCGGTGATGTTGCTGCCAAAAAGGAAGTCAGGAAGATATGATGGAAACATTTTATTAGTGAGAATTCCTAGTCACATCCTTATATGAAGAACCTTAGCCTTATTGTTTGTGAGTATTAGATTGGTTTATCTATATTCCTATCAAGTTTTGCCTAGAGAATCAAGCTAATTAAAGATAATATATGGAGTATCGAGTCTGAATTACACACATCAATAATAGAACTGAAATTTGATTTTATTATTTCATGTTACTTCGTTATTCCCAACGCAGGTATTTATCCGCTACTTAGGCAAAAGTCCCTTTGAACAAGGATGTAGGAGCCACCGGGTAAGATTGGGGTCTCTGAAAGGAGAGGTGGTCAAAATGGAGAATAGAATGAGTGATGGAAAGCAAAGGCTTTCTATCTGGGCTCATATGGTCTTCTTTGACCCGATTCTACAACACACAACGACCTAACATATCACCTACACTATAGTATATAGAAAATACAGCTGTCGTGTGTTGTGTGTTGTATTGTTACAGCCTTCCATTTAACCAGATGGTATGGATAGAACGCCCTTTAGGTTCTTTTACCCCTTTTTCCTTATGCCTGGAATGCCACAAGGTGTGCAGCGTAATGTCATGTTTAGTTATGAAAAGAAATATGTTATTTACGACCATCATTGCAGGTATGTTCTTTTTCACTTCTAACCACAAGATCGGACTAATTTATCGGCCAAGCTATGGGTATAGTGTTATCAGATAGTGACACATTCCGCTTACCTATATTCCTGGTCGCAAGCTTTTCAATGGCAATATCATAGCATAGCCTATTAGATATTACAAACGCAACATCTTCCCTCTTGACATAACCCAGGTCATGTTCAACATTCTCAGGAGATAATTCTCCTTTGTCTCTGAAATCCTTGATATTGGAAGTCCCTTCCCTTACATCAGATAATTGAGGCATGGACATAATTTCATATAACAAAAATAACTTGATGCCTCTGATTGATTAACTTCCCAACATGTGCTTCAATGCCCTTAATGGTCTTCCTGTCAAGTAGTTGTAGTATACCATCAGCTGGTATAGCAATATAGAAATCAGAACGATGCTCCTAGCTTTATCAAATCCTCTGACTGGCAATGGATCTATGGTAAATACATCCTTCATATGCTCTATCAATGGTTCAACACTTATGCTCCTCCGAGAATATACATGCTGTCCAAATTCAGAGTTATAGAACTGCAGCAATGCCAGTCTATTATTATCTGTAGTATGCTTGTACCTTTCCAATGGGAATACTGGATACCCTCTATACCTGCTGAAATCACATAACTTGTGATCATCATATCCTTCATCTCCTACAACATACCTTACCATTCCTGTAGGCAATGAAGATGTTATGCTTTCATACATCTTGTTATCAGTAATGTTAGCTGTTGTGAAATCAGCTGACAATGGAACTATCAACGAACCTGTGCTACATGCTAGATGCATCTTGTATCCGAATACCCATCCCTTGGTTCTGCTGTAGCCCCATCGAGCATCTGTATCTATACCAGAGCGTGGCACTTCATTCTTCTTCATGCTAGATTTGTGCCATACATGTCCCTTTGCTTTCAACAATGAACTGTCAACGGATACTATGGCTGGGTCTACCAACCCATCTTTTATGAAGAGCATACCCATAGCACCTATCCTTGATCTTATGTCAATTGATACGGCCTTGACCTTCTGTCGAATGTTCTTCTGTCTGGCAACCTATCAAGACCACATGCCTTCATTACCTTCCTGTTGTATGGCATGTCTATCGAAAAGTATTCATGCAAAGCATTGTTGCCTGGTATTCTTACCCATACTCTAACGATGAAGCATCTCACCATTACTGTAGGAGAATAGTAGAATGGTCTACCCTTTTCCTATTAGGTTTTGACCAAGGAATCACGTCAATCAAAAATAATATACGAAGGAGTATCGAGTCTGAGCTAAACATATCAACAATGAAAATTGAAACCTGATCTTATCGTTTCGAACTAAATTACGCCCAAGCCTCAATTATATGTCATATAATTTCCTGAATGAATTTGTTACATCGTATAGCATTTAAAGTTGCTAGCAAGTAGATCAAGTTGATCTTGAAATTTCAATAAACGTTAGAAAGTTGAGATGCTTTGTCTGCAAAGAGGTTATGGGAAAAGAAATTGTTTATACTAAATTCATCAACAATTCCATGAATATGGACTAAATTCTTGATACAAACCTTTAAAATTTTATATTATACGTAGAGTAATTTTGGCAATCCTCAATTGGTCAAACTTAATATTATCCTCAGAAATCCACATTCTTAGATTTCTTTGCTGGTTATATTCGACGTTGAGGGCGTACTATTCGATGGAGAATACCTTCCCCTACTAGCAAACTTGCTTGATAAGGAGAAGGAGATAATGGATATTACTATGCAGGGTATTAGGGGAGAAATACCTTGGGAAGAAGGATTACTTAAGAGAGTAGATGCTTTGCGTGGGATAGATTACGATAGGGCAAAAGAGATCGCCCTCAAAATGCCTATAATGGAGGGCGCCAAGGTAGCATGTCAGAAACTGAAAAGGTTTGGTTGGCGTTTACTTGCAGTATCTGGGGGTTTCACTTTATTTACTGATAGACTGATAGACGAGCTAAAATTGGATTATGTTACTTCAAATGAACTGATCTTTAGGGATGGAAAGTTGGTGGGGGTAGATATTAATGTAAATTCGGACAAACCAAATGCCATTGCCAAAGTGATGAGACAGTGGAATGAGAAGAAAGAAAATATCGTATCAGTTGTTGATGGTGCAAACGACCTAAAACTTTTTGAGATTTCTGGTTTGAAAATTGCATTTAACGCGCAGGAATTGGTTAAGGAAAAGGCAGATGTGATAATAGCCAAAAAGGATCTTGAACTCATAATAGAGGTAATTGAAAAACATTATGGTGAGATTACAGCAAAGTCTTCGTTCTAATAGCGCTGTTGAACATAATTTTTTAACATTTATGGATGGAATATAACCTGTGCGAATATCCATAATCCCCATTAAAGTTGAGAAGGATGTTAGTTTGTATGACGATCTGGTAGAGTTGATACTTTCATCCATAAAAAAACAAAAAGAAAAATTATATGATAATGATATACTTGTTATTGCACAGAAAATAGTATCGAAGGCTGAGGGAAGGCTTGTTTCTCTGATTGATGTCAAACCGTCAAGACGTGCACATTCTATCGCGGCGAAACATGGTAAGGATCCAAAGGTCATAGAGCTGATCCTATCTGAATCAAGGAGAATAGTGAAGATTAAACGTGGGATAATAATCGTCGAAACAAAACACGGGTTTGTTTGCGCTAATGCAGGTGTGGATCAGTCTAACGTTAAGGATGATTTCGTGTCTCTACTTCCCTTTAATCCTGATAATTCTGCTGCCAGAATCAGAGCCAAAATTAAGAAGCGAATAGGAAAGCAAATAGCCGTAATAATTAGTGACACTTTTGGAAGACCTTTTCGGGAAGGTCAGGTCAACGTTGCTATAGGGCTTTCTGGTTTGAAACCTATTATGGATTATCGTGGCTTGAAAGATAGTTTTGGAAAGGAACTAATGGTAACTGAAATCGCAATTGCAGACGAAATCGCTAGTGCAGCGGAGCTTGTGATGGGCAAGTTAGACTTGATTCCTTTGGCAGTAATTCGTGGACATATTAATAATAATAAGAATGGTTCTTCCAAAGAATTAATTAGAAAAAGCAAAAATGACCTATTCCGATAAATATTTAATATATTGGACTGGTTATAGCCCATACTGAGGTTGTTATTTGAGCGAAATAAAGTCTCCGACCAAGACTATAGATGTTAAGGGCCTATACTGCCCTGAACCAGTGTTCAGAACGAAGATCGAGGTAGAAAGGCTGGGGATTGGGGAAATACTGAAAGTTCTTGCAGATGACCCACAAGCAGAGGAGGATATTTCACGTTGGGTGAACCGCAACGGACAGGAGTTAGTTAATTTTTCAAAAGAAAATAATGAACTGGTCTTTATGATAAAAAAGGTAAAGTAGGTAAAAATGGCCACGAAACCGCTTTCAACAAAGTTATTGGAAAGAGTTGGCAACACTCCTTTAATCGAACTGGAGTCATATTCGAAGAGAGTGAAAATTCTGGCTAAGCTAGAATGGTATAATCCATTTGGTTCAGTCAAAGATAGACCAGCTTACTGGATGATAAAAGATGCTGAAAAAAAAGGTGTCTTGAAAAAGGGCAAGAGCATCATAATAGAACCGACGTCTGGTAATACCGGAATAGCATTAACAGGCATAGCACACCTAATGGGTTACGAGGTTGAAATGGTTATTCCGGAAAAAGTTAGTGTAGAAACTAAATCGATACTTCGTAATTTAGGGGCAAAACTATATGAAACTAGCGACGATCTATGTCCGAAGGTTGGTGTAGGGACGGATCAGAGTATATCTCTCGCAACCGCTATATCTAAGGCAAGACCGGAAATATACTACATGCCAAATCAATATGAAAATGAAGCAAACTTCATGGCGCATTATGAAGGAACTGGTTATGAAATATGGGAGCAAACTAAGGGTACGGTTACACACCTTGTTGCTGGTGCAGGTACTGGGGGCACAATAACTGGCGCAGGCACTTTTCTTAAAGAGAAGAATAAGAAGATAAAGGTAATTCCTGTGCAACCCCAAAAGAATCATTTAATCCAAGGATTGAGGAATTATGAGGAATCAGACATGCCTCCCTTGTTCGAAAGGAGAAAAGATGTCGTGGATGAGTGGTATACAATTACAAATGAAGAATCATTTGATGCTTCAAGAGATTTATTGACACGAGAAAAGTTGCTTGTAGGACCTTCATCTGGATGTGTAATGGCAGCTACAAAGAAACTCGCTGAAAATTTGAATGAGGGTACAATAGTAGTAATATTGGCTGACGATGGAAGAAAATTCAAGAGCTTGTATCTAAACCAAAATGTTTTTACTGAAACCGAATTTGATAATGCGTTGAAAGAAGCAAAGAACATGACTGAGCTTCCATTTACTTCCTTGTGATAATTAAAAAATTATTATTGATCCAAATGGTCGTATGACTCATCTATGTTCCTTTTCCCGCAGATATTTTTCTACGTCCATAGCAGCCATACATCCAAATCCAGCTGCAGTTACAGCCTGCCTGTACCGATGGTCATGCACATCCCCAGCCGCGAAAACACCTTCAACACTTGTTAGGGTATGATTTTGAACCTTTAGGTAACCGCTTTCATCCATATCAAGCTGTTCCTTGAAAATCATTGTATTTGGATCATGTCCAATCGCAATAAATATTCCCCCAATATCTACCCTTATTGTTTCATTATTCAACACATCTTGCAATGTTACTGAATGAACCTTCCTGTCACCATCAATTTCCGCAACTACAGTATTCCATTGAAACTTTATTTTAGGATTTTCGAATGCCCGTTCCTGCAGGATCCTACTAGCTCTCAATTTGTCTTTCCTATGTACAACCTGAATACTTTTAGCAAATTTAGATAGAAACGTTGCTTCCTCAATAGCACTATCACCACCCCCAACCACAACAAGGTCCTCACCCTTGAAAAAAGGGCCATCACATGTAGCACAATAAGATACACCTTTACCTCCAAAGGTTTCTTCTGATTTCAATCCTAACTTACGCGGAGATGCACCTGTGGCCACAATTACCGCCTTGGTCTCAAACTCTCTATCCGTCGTTAATATCCTGAAGGGATGATGTCGGAAGTCAACCTGCGTAGCAATATCATCCATCACATTCGATTCGAATCTTTCCGCCTGTTGGCGTATGTTCATCATAAGCTCAGGTCCCAATATACCATTAGGAAACCCTGGGAAATTTTCTACATCACTTGTTGTCATAAGCTGACCTCCAGGCAGATTACCTGATATCACGAGAGTTCGAAGTTTGGCTCTAGCTGCGTAAATACCAGCCGTCAACCCCGCGGGTCCGGAGCCCAAAATAATGACATCGTAATTACTTCTATTCCTCGGTTCAGGTGTCTCGGACTTGATATCAGTTGCCATCATGACTCAAAACCAGAATGAAATGATATTTAAATTATGGTTTCATAATGTTAAAATTGTGTAAGATTTTCAAATGATTATCACATATATTGCTGTTATCCAACTGACATTTTATCAAGTCTTCCTGCCAGTGTGCATTGAACAACCTACATTCTCTTTTGTTACAGAAGGGATTTCCCGTCAGTTGGTAAAATAATGCTTGGAGAACAAAACCATTAACTATATCTGTGAATCTTGGATCGTCATAATCTATGAATCTGCCATGAAATTTTCTCTTCACGTCGTCCAAATTTGTATTTCCTATAGAAGCATAGTATAGTTGCAAATAATAGAAATCTCTAGGTTTGGCTGGAGCCTCGACAATTCCACTAGTACATATTATGGATGGGTATCCACATATTATAGTGCGATAATGATATCTATAATCACTTTCATCAAACGTGCATACTAGCCTATTCGTGAATACTACGTGTAAATGCTCAAGGTTATTTTCTTCTTTTGGAATAAGATCATCTAGTATTTGTTGCAACACAAAACCATCATAGAGAATACTAAAAGTTCGTTTTTCAGGATCGGAGAGAATCTGTTTTTCGAACTCTCTCTCTCTCGAAGCAGGGGTATGCCTGGTTAATTTCTTCCTAGGATCTAATACCTCTGCACACACTATTTTATCAACAACACGATCAATATTCTCATTCCTTAGGAAATGGGCAAAGAATTCTTTCCTACAATCAACATCACATTTTACCACACTCCTTACATAATCGGCCACAGTATTCATGTCCAAGGTTTTGGATGATGGTTCATCATATAGATGAATATAATTGACTCTCCGCATAGCATGAATATTGCTTAATACAAAAATTAAAAGATATAGAATCTTGACACCAAAAATATGAGTTAATATTTTGTGAGTTCAATCTAAAAGCTTCCCACATTCTATCTAAAACAGGTCCTCTAAAGAAGAGATTATTTAGTGATCAAAGAGATCAATATAGTTACTGGATCTTTCTATTAACAGTATGTAAAAGATTTTTTAATAACCATGAATCATTCTACATTGACACTTATTGCTTAAGGCAATACTGAAGTATGATAAGGGAACTATAGTCATTAAGGGCATTACTCATCTTCCATTTGCCTCATTTGATCCTCGCACGAGTTCGTTGAGAGCTAATGCACTTTATTACAAGGATATTATCCAGTATTTTAGCTCAAGTGATATTGAGTATGAAGATTATGTACTTGACCTTATACCTTCTCCTGTTCTTCAGGCTAAAGGTGTCAAATTAAGGGATTATCAACATAAAGCATTGAATATGTGGCTCAAGGCTGGAATGAGGGGGTGTATCGTACTCCCTCCTGGCGCTGGCAAAACAATAGTAGGTGTAAAAGCAATTGAGGAGGTAAATTCCTCTGTTCTAATAGTGGTTCCAACGCTGGAGTTAATGGATCAATGGACGACTGTTCTCTCAAAACATTTCAATATTCAGATCGGGAAGTTGGGAGGAGGTGATGAAATAATAGAACCGATAACAATTTCAACTTACGATTCTTCATATATCAAAGCAGCATCGCTTGGTAACAAATTTTCCTTAGTAATATTTGACGAAGTTCATCACTTACCTGCCCTTGGTTACAGGTCAATCGCTGAACAATTTGCATCACCATTCCGATTAGGATTGACAGCTACTGTTGAACGGCAGGATGGTCTTCATAAAGATCTACCAAAACTGGTTGGGGGGATTGTCTTTCAAACAATACCTAGAGATCTGGCAGAACAAAATCATCTCGCCAACTATTCCATCGAAAGAAGAAATGTTGAAATGTTACCTGAAGAATCGGTCGAATACAAGAAAAATCATAACAAGTACAAGTTCATCATAAACAAGTTAGGGCTTAGGCTGAATTACCCCAATGCGTTTCAAAGGTTGATTATGATGTCTTCGAGGAATAAATTTGCTAGAGATGCGATCCTGGCCAGGAACAAGTCTATGAATATAGCGTTGAACAGTAAAGCTAAATTTGATGAATTAAGAGAAATTCTTGCAGAAAACAGGAGAGTTAAAACATTAATCTTTACTCAACATAATATTTTAGTTCACGAGATATCGAACAAGTTCTTGATCCCATTCATTACCCATAAGAGCAAGAGGGAAGAGAGACAGGCTGTGCTCAATGGCTTCAAAGATGGTAAGTATTCAACTATAGTAACATCGAAAGTGTTAGATGAAGGTGTTGATGTCCCAGATGCCGAGCTGGGAATCATCGTGAGCGGTACAGGAAGCAGTAGAGAATTCATTCAAAGATTAGGAAGGCTTCTAAGACCAAAGCAGGATAGAAAAACTGCAAGATTAATCGAGATAGTATCAATGGGGACCAATGAGGTTGGGTCGAGCAACAGGAGGAAGAAATCACTAGAGAATCTAAAAAGCAAGGAAGGGAAAGACTAGAGATGCTCCCTTCATCTTTGCTGAGGATCAGGACGAAAAAGGGAATGATATCTCCTTTGTTCTGTTCCGAGAACGAATTCCAATTGGCAACAAGAATTATCAAGGTATTTGAAGAAGCGCTAGAAAGAACTGAGAAGAAAGGAGTTCTTCTTGAAAGAATAACTGAATATGAATGCAAAAACGACTACAAACTAGTCAGAGGACTGTATACACTTCTTGAAAGGAGATGTCTTTTCAAGAGTATCTCAAATCTTAGCTCAATATTTGTAAGAAAAACGGTATTTGAAGAAGCGTCAAAGAAGGGATTTGCTTTAACAGATTTTGAGAGGAATAATATACTCTCTAGTGCAGCAGGGAGAATCGGTGTTACGGCTGGCGAAGTGGATGAAGCTTTATGGAGCGACCTTGACGAAAATATGATCCTCACAAAATTTGATTCTATAAATGCAAATGATCTCGTGGCCTGTTACAACCTTTCACTGTTTCAGACCCTACTCTTCAACTGTACAAAACTGGAATTTTATGTTTTCGGGGGAATAAACTGGAAGCGTGTGCTTAGGAACGTCAAATGGTTCGGTCTGATATATTATTTGGAACAACCTACAGCAGAAAGTGAACAACTTACATGTTCACTTGATGGACCACTGAGTCTTTTCAGGTTGACCGATAGGTACGGTACATCAATAGCAAAATTGCTTCCCTCAATTATCACATCAGAGAAGTGGTATGTAAGGGCTTCGATCGTAAGAAAGACAATGTCAGGAAAAAAGTTATTTGAACTTGAGTTATCAGATTCGGAAGCTCCTTTACTAATTGCTAGTGTTCCATGCATTAAGCAAAAAGAAAACATTGTTGGCATTTACGATAGCAATGTAGAAGAGAGGTTTGCAAGAAAGTTTGATCAATTTGCAAATGGTTGGAAATTGGTGAGAGAGCCGGATCCATTAATAGTAGAAGGCAAAGCGTTGATACCGGACTTTATGTTCCAGAAATACAATACCAGAGTATATCTAGAAGTAGTTGGATTTTGGACAAGGGAATATCTCGAAAGGAAGTTGCATAAACTTATTGTAAGTACAGGTAATAAAATAAATATACTCATAGCTGTAAATAAGGAGCTTGCTTGTTCCAAGCTCTTTTCACTACCAAAAGAACAATTAATAATCTACAAGGATGAGGTACCAGTTAAACCAATTGTAGATTACTTGAAGAGGATAGAAAGAGAATTGGTTGAGAGAAGTATGGTCAATGTGAAAATCACTCTTGACCGTACAAGAGGAGAAGTTATACCATTAGAGGAGATTGCACAGGAATACAACATACCCGAACAAACTGCATTAAATATCCTTACTAACAATAATGATTATGTCATTGTAGGAAAGTTTCTTATATCGAAGATCATTTCTTATGAATTGGCAAAATTACTTGATGGTACTACCAAATTTGTTGATGCATGTTCAGTCCTTGCAGAAAATAGTATACCTGAGTCTTGTCATGCTGAGATGATCTCCATCATGGGTTATGACGTAGTATGGAAGGGACTTGATGTAGCAAAGGCAACCCTCGTCAAGCATGAATAATTTTTAAGCCACAGGCATAGATTGTACAAAACCTTTTGTACAGAACCTTATAGGGAAATATCTAAAAATAGAAAATTGTAAAAAGATGTTTGGGGCTAGCGAATTCATTTTTTTGTGCTTCTTTTAGTTGTCTTCTCCTTTGTAGCAAGTAGACCTCCGGTGACCCTTTTTTTGTCAATGGAAGATAGACTCTGTTCGGGAAAAATGTAGTTTATACATCTTAATTATCAATTTGTTCCTAGTTAATTTTTGTTTAAATATTCGCAGATGCATTAGCTAAAAATATGGAATTAGTAGAGGATTTCATTGCATTAATTTACATGAGTTCTCATTCTTTATACTCGAAGGATGTTGCCACAAATGCTTTAAAGAAATTCGATAAATTCTGCAAAGTACGATAGAATAAAGACCTACTAGAAACTACAATAGCAGTAAAGAAAAATTTGCTGAATCCCTACAATGTATTAAACGACTTTGTAACATATATGGATAATGAGAATCTAAAATCTTCTAGTATTCGGTTGAACTTCACATACGCTAGGCAATATCTAATCTATAATGATGTCGAGATCAATCCATACAAGTCTAGAGTTAGGATAAAGTTACCCAAACTACAACGAGAAAAGAGATTACCTTTAGACCATGAAACTGTAGCAAAGATCCTCAACACATTACCTATGAAGCATAAGGTATTCTCTCTAATGATGATCTCGACATTACGCAGACCTCATGAAATATTGCAGTTAAGAGTAGCAGATATTGATTTCAATAGCTATCCTACCATGGTCAATATCCCTGCTTTTGCAAGCAAAAACAAGACACAAAACCTATCCTTTCTTACCCAGAAATGCAAAAATATGTTGTTACAATATCTAGGTAGACGCTCTAGGATGCCTGATGAATATGTATTCCCACGTAAAACAACCCCAAAAGTAGCAGGCTATGGGATACGCAAAGATGATGCGGTTTTATATGAAACGAATCCCTGATTTGAATATAAGAAAAGAAGCACTCCTAACAGATATAAGATATCCTTATACTCTTTCAAAGACTTTGCCTTCACTAGGGCATCTAAAAAATTCGATACAGATTTCGCTAGAGAGTTAAAAGGCGATAGAACTACCCAATACTCCAATTACACAATAGAAGAAAAGAAAGAGATGTATAGGGAATTAGAACCAGAACTCACGATATTCAATGCTGATACTGTTAGAAAGGAACTAACCGATAGATACTCAGACCAAGAAAAGACTATCGAGCACTTGAAATTAGAGCAACAAAAAACCAATCTAACAATTTCCTTGATGCAAACAGTAATGAAGGAATTCATAAAAAATCCAAAGACTGAAGGTGTTACTCTGCTAGGTGAGGAGGGAGAGGAATTAGCAAGCGTGGCGAAGAGTGAGATATTGGGTATGAAGGAGTGGCAATAAAGTTTGAAAAAAAGCGTTAGAATAGGCATAACATTCGTAGGTATAATAATAGCGATTGTGGGGATTGTGGGAATGTGGGGTGAAACTCAGCAACCAGATACAATTCAAACACAGGCACCTGATAAAGATCAAACTCAGCCAACCAATGAAGAAATCGTGGCATGGGCTGATTCTATTACTACATTCGTAGATTCCACTGGTTATTATCCAGATGAAGTCAAAGATAGAACGAATGATGAAACTATTCAAGCATGTGGAATATTGTTCGATGATATGATAGAAGGTAAAGAGGCAATAGATCGGGATTATAATTATTGTAGTGAATTTGTAGAATATACAGGTAGAGAGATAGGAACTGAACAAGAAGAAGAACGATTAGCAGCTTGGGGTCTAGAACCAAATACTTTCAGGGATTCAAATGGTCACTTTCCAATTGATGCTCAAGGCATGAATAATCAAGAAACTTCAAGAGCTTGTAGCATAATATTTAACGCATTCCTAGATGGTGAAGAAGTTATTGAGGAAGATCTTGACTATTGCGATGAGTTTGTAGAAACGATGCCATAACCAATAGGGATTCACTACACCCGCCTATTGATGGTTTGACCTGATAACTCAAGCCCCCCAAATCAGTTCGCCACAAGATAGTGAATCTATTGAACCCAAAGACAGGCGAAAGGTGTAGCTATTCTTGAAAGAAACGGTTACTATAACTAATAATGTATCATTACTCTTTTAAAATTTTGTCTATCCGTTCCTGTTGCTTAGCGGTAATTTCTATCAATTCAAAGGGTGAATACCATCTCGTTCCTAGCTTTTTCCGCCCAGCAAAATCATTTAACATCTTTGATACTCTAGACCAAATCACAATTTCATTGTTGAACGCATTCATTGTATAATGCATAATTCTGTTATCTATTTCTAAGATCAATCGTTCAATGGACAATTTCCGATCTAGGTAATCTTCACTGTACAACGATTCCAAAAGTCTACTTCGTTGAAATTCTAACCTTTCAAACTGCCTTGTTATCCAACCATTAGAGTCAGGCGTGAAGATCTGCTCGCCAAGTTTCTTGTATATTAATTTGATATCACTCTCTATGGCATGTCTATTAACTTTCATTAATTCTGCTATTTTTTTCGCTGGGTAACCGAACATGAAATACAGTTTATACACCTCATCTAGACGCTTCTGCCTTTCTTGCTTGGTGTATGGACAACCTATCTTCTTTGTAAATTTTTGTCTAGTTGTGTCTAGTTTTCCATTTTCTTCAATGAATTGCTTTTCTATAGAACTTATTTCGTTCATTTGTTTGCCTCGCTGTCTAGAGTACAAACATCTTTTATGTTGATATAACCTTCTTGTTTAGCATATTCACCAATCAAAAAGCAACCGAATTTTCTAACATAATAATTAATTGAGACTTGGGCATAATTCAATTATAATATTATTTTGAAATTATTACTATTAGCTTCCCAACATATACTTCAATGCCCTGAGAGGCCTTCCTGTCAAGTAGTAAACCATTACTTGATACAACAATACTGATAACAACACTATACTCCTTACCTTATCAAATCCTCTAACTGGTAATGGGTCTATGGTAAATACATCTTTCATATGCTCTATCAATGGTTCAACGCTTATGCTCTTCCGAGAATATACATGCTGCCCAAATTCAGATTGATAGAACTGCAGCAATGCCAGTCTATTATTATCTGTAGTATGCCTATACCTTTCCAATGGGAATACTGGATGCCCTCTATACCTGCTGAAATCACATAACTTGTGATCATCATATCCTTCATCTCCTACAACATACCTTACCATTCCTGTAGGCAATGAAGATGTTATGCTTTCATACATCTTGTTATCAGTAATGTTAGCTGTTGTGAAATCAGCTGATAATGGAACTATCAATGAACCTGTGCTACATGCTAGATGCATCTTGTATCCGAATATCCATCCCTTGGTTCTGCTGTAGCCCCATCGAGCATCTGTATCTATACCGGAGCGTGGCACTTCATTCTTCTTCATGTTTGATCTATGCCATACATGTCCCTTTGCTTTCAACAAGGAACTGTCAACGGATACTATGGATGAGTCTACCAACCCATCTTTTATGAAGAGCATACCCATAACATCTATCCTTGATCTTATGTCAATTGATATGGCCTTGAACCTTCTGTCGAATGTTCTTCTGTCTGGCAACTTATCAAGACCACATGCCTTCATTACCTTCCTGTTGTATGGCATGTCTATCGAAAAATATTGATGTAACACATTGTTGCCTGGTATTCTTATCCATACTCTAACGATGAAGCATCTCATCATTACTGTAGGAGAATAGTAGAATGGTCTACCCCTTTTCCTAAGAGGTTTTGGCCGAATCACGTCAATCAAAAATAATATACGAAGAAGTATGGAGTCTGAGCTAAACATATTACCAATGAAAATTGAAACCTGATCTTATCGATTCGACCGGCTTAATTATGCCCAAGCCTCAATTAACTAAGTAAAGTAATAAAACAGAACACCGATAAGATCAAATAGTATGAATTAGATAAAGAGGTAATGAGTTTCCTTTTATGCCCCTTGTGCGGGAAAAACAGTAGTCTTAGAAATTTCGATCCATGTTCATTTGACCATGATATCTATGCACAGGATGTCATAGGTTTGGGAAGGAGAAAGGGATTCAAAACTACTGGTAAACATAGCATTCTACAATCCGATACTACCAATGTAATCAAGGAAAGACTACTGCAGCTGATATCTATGTTAATCAAGAATGGTTTAATGAGTAAATCGGGTGGAAGCGCTTCTAGGTCTAAATTCTTCCCATTCCGAGGAAAAGGCATCTTTATCTGCAATTACAGAAGAGAAAGATGAAACCATTCATGAACTAAATGAAGAGTTGAATGCACAAAATGCATCCAAGGAAGAAATCCTTGAGTCTGTTAGACAAATTACTCAATCCGTTAAAGAACAGCTAGGCTTAGAAAATGAAACTGAATTTGATGACCCATTAGAAGAACTAAAGAATATTATCGAAAGATTAAATGATGAATACTCAGCTGTGAACGCTATGGTGGAGAATAATGAGTCAGGAAAGTAACGAGGAGAAGAAAGAATGTATTGGAAAGTTTGTTGTTACACCTAAAGGTTGGGAGTTTCAACCGGAACCAGGCACCGACTGCCAGAAAGCTTTGGAGACATTGAAGGAACTAGGACCAGCTGCAAGAACATACGTTTCCAAGCACATTTCACCATCTGATATCAAACAAAAGGAAGCCCTAGAAGAAGCAAGGAAACAAGATTAAACCTTAGATTCTATCCAATCTTGCTTTGCAACTAGTGTAACCCCACATCCTATAACACTCTCTATGCGAATTAAGCAATTGTAGAAGAATAATTGTTACTATTTGTTACTAGCTCTTTAATAGATTATTAGATGGCTACAAATTGGATTAACCCAGTATCAACCAGATTTGTGAAGTAGTGTAGCAATGGTGGAAATAGAGCAAAAATCATCTGAAGCCAAGATATAAGGAAACTTGGCCTCAAATGAGGTTAGGAAAAGGGTAATTCTGTCCATGGTTTCTCCTCTAACGATGCTCTGACTGTAAGGCTATACAATGACTGCTAGTTCCATCCAATTCCGTTCGTCTCCATTTTTTTCAAGCAACTTCTTCCACGGCTTATGGAATACTTTCTGAACCGAATCCTGAACCTTTAACATGTAGAGTCTGTGGTTATTCTTTTAGTATCTTCTTCCACTGACATCCAGTCCTTACGTATAATCAACTCATCTCAAAACTAACCATTTAGACAATTTTTAGCGACCATTTAGATCCATGAATAGCGACATCTAAAATTATTTTATGAAATTCCAAGAATTATCAGACAAACAGTGGAGTATGATGGAATCACACATACCACCACATGCAAAAACTGGCAGGCCTAGGGATGATGATAGAAAAATCATTAACGGAATAATCCATGTTCTAACTACTGGATGCCGATGGGACGATATGCCAAAAAGATATGGTGATGATTCTACTGCAAACAGAAGGTTAAACAAATGGCAACAAAAAGGAATCTGGAAAAATATTCTATCACGTACTATTCACTCAGCACATAAATCTGGCAAAATTAATCTACAAAAAATATCAGTTGACTCTTCATCCATTCCTGATAAAAAAAAGGGGCAATGTAACTGGATATAATGGATTCAAGAGAATAACAGGTACAAAAATACATGCCGCAGTAGAGAGTAACGGATTTCCAATATCCATACTGTTGAGTCCAGCAAATGAACATGACAGTACAAAATGCATGGATGTTACAGGATCAATTTCAGACTATCTTGATGATGATTCAATACAACAGATAGAATCAGTTTATGCAGACAAAATGATGCAAAATACATCAGAATGTATTTGTGGGATAGAAATATTGCATGTTGCATCCCATACAAAATAAATCCCAAGTTCATCTTGCAAAATAATGATTGCAAACATTACAGCAAGACAAGATTTGTAGTTGAGAGATTCCTTGCATGGCTCAAGAATGGATTTCACAGAACAAGAACCAGGTATGAAAGAACGGCAGAAAACTACCTGGCATTTGTTAATCCTGCATCATTTTTGATGTATTGTAGGGTTTTGAGATGAGTTGAACCTTACTATCTCTTCCTTAACATCGTCTGGAATTTTTATTCCCATATTTACCGGTTTGAACCGGTTATATTAGAAGACTTTTGTTGTTACAATTGCATCGCTGTTACAAGCTCATCAATATTAAAAGTGTGATATTGTTACAAGCTCATTATCGTCAAATCGGTCGTCAAATGGTCATCAAACTCACCATCAGCGTCACCAAATCCGTCAAATGAAAATTTCCCTCCCCTATATAGTATAGGCTAGTGGCGCTCAGTATATCCTAGGCCTACGTTCTTCATCTTTCTTGACGCTACAAGGTTGTTCATGTGACAAGTTTGACGAGGGTGTCTAAAGTTGTATTTTCTATGGTTAACTTGCTTGAGAGAATAATAAAACAATACCATTTGATCTTCCCTTTTTGTTCCGTGTATAATATACGTTCAGTGTATGCGGGATGCGGGATTCGAACCCGCGCAATTGGCTTGGGAAGCCAATATCCTAACCGCTAGACCAATCCCGCACAAGTATGTGAACGAAGCAAACACTCTAATAAAATTATCAGGTTCATCTAATTCCATTCTAGAATCTGACATTCATAAGCTAGAAGGGAGATACCGAGAATACCTTTCTAATAGGTGTGAATAGACTATTGGACATATTCCTTCCGGAGTAGATAATTGGAAACTGGCTACTCATATAGCTGAGCTACTTGAATTTGTTCCTAAAAATAAGTTAGCGGGCTCGGTGGGATTTGAACCCACAGTGGGTTCAGACACCTCTAGACGAATAATATTAAGGCAGTAAGCCATTGTGGTGGCTAGACAACCCCTACAACCATATTTTTCAGTTCAGACATTCCTGTCTATTTTTTTGATTTCTCGATAAAAGCCATGAAATTCCCGTAGTCACATTTTTATTCTTTCATGATATCAATTGCCTTTTTCATTTCATCTTCATCAATTCCTTGGAATTTTGAAATTTCTTGGCGGATATTGTCAGGCAATCTAGATCCAACATTATTCTCAAGGTTTGAACTTACAGATTTATCTCTGAATGCTCTCTTAGGTCCTAATACCGCTATGCTTTCTTCGTTGAGAGTATTCATCTTTTCAACCCAATTTGAGAGTTGTTTTTTCAGCTCATCGATAGGCATCACATTGAATGTTCCTATAATTCCATGTTCCATTGCAGCCATTAATTTTCTTATAGACCGCTTCATAAATGGTCTCAAACCGTATTGGATTCTTTGAGGGCTGAGGAAGGTAATCCCATAAACTTTATCCGTTAAGATATAATTTTATGAAATGTAGATGAGATTTCCATCATTTAATGCATTTACAAAAGCACTGAATGATTTCAAACAAGACGCGGGAACTAAGATTAAAGAATTTAAAAATGATTATGCTAAGTTAGACAATGCCATAAAGAGAATAGCGATTCCCTTATTCTTTCCTCCTTTTAACATTATAGCAGACTATATTTATAACAGTTGTGAGGGTTCTGGAGAGGATAAGACCAAGGAGGTATTAGATTATTTCAATAATCTTGAGGGACAAGGTGAGCAGCACTATAATCAAATCACCATACAATTGGACAGCATTCTAGTGGAAATTGATGATGTCAAGAAGATTGTGGCTAAAGAAACCATGGTCAAAACAATTCGAGATATTCTAATAAGTACTGGTGACGATACTAATAAGAAATTATATGAACTAATGGATGAAGTTATCCAAATAAAGGGTACGGTTGACCAAATTAAGAAAACAGCTGGGGAAACTCAACAAGATGTGGAAGAAATTAATCAGAAAGCAAATGTAATTTTGCAAAAACTAATAGAACATAAACAAGTCCAAAATCAAGATTTCGATAAGTTGGGAATTATAATTGAGCTGAGGGAAGAAGAAAAAATAGAAGTACCAAAAGAAATGCAACTTGAGATTGGTAAACGCGATAAACAGATTGCAGAATTAAGATTAGAACTAGAAAGACTACGTGAAAAAGTATCGCTAGATAGTGATTATATTCTAAGACTAGGAAACTTCTTCTATTATTCAAATAATTATGAAAAAGCCATTGAACATTACGATCGCATTCCTGAACAAGATCCTAGGCGTGCTTATGCATTGTATAACAAAGGCTTAGCTCTTGATAAGTTAGGCAGATATGAGGAAGCTATCACGTATTATGATAAGGTACTAGATATAGATCCGAAGTATACTCACGCATTGTATAACAAAGGCTTAGCTCTTGCTAGTTTAGGCAGATATGAGGAAGCTATCACGTATTATGATAAGGTACTAGATATAGACCCTAATCATGGTAAAGCATGGAATAACAAAGGTATATCTCTAGATAATTTACGTAAATATCAGCAAGCTATCGAGTGTTATGATAAAGCTATACGGCTTAATCCTAATGATGCTAAAGCATGGAATAACAAAGGTATATCTCTAGATAATTTACGTAAATATCAGCAAGCTATCGAGTGTTATGATAAAGCTATACGGCTTAATCCCAATTATATTGATGCTTGGAACAACAAGTGTATTACTTTATATAATTTAGGTAAATTTCAGGAAGTTGTCAAATGTTATGATAAAGCTATACGGCTTAATCCTAATGATGCCAAAGCATGGTATAACAAAGCTTTTGTCCTAACCAATTTAGGTAATCATCAGCAAGCTATCGAGTGTTATGATAAAGCTATACGGCTTAATCCTAATGATGCTAAAGCATGGAATGGCAAAGGTATATCTCTGAATAATTTAGGTAATCATCATCTAGCTATCGAGTGTTATGATAAAGCTATACTTCTTCATCCTAACTATGTTAAAGCCTGGTATAACAAAAGTATATCACTAGATAATTTAGGCAATCATGAACAAGCTATCAGATGTTATAATATTGCTATACGGCTTCATCCTAACTATGCTAAAACCTAGAATAATAAGCGTCTGGCTCTGCCTAATCTTACGAATGTAAATCTATTCGGCGATGGGCTAGAATCTATTTTAAGTGTGACAATAGTATCACATCACTTCAACATCATGGACCGTTTTTTGCTACATAACCTAAACCTTTTTGGCTAGTCTAGTAGATATCGAATATGTTCAATTGGGAAACTTCATTTCTTAAATATCGTTTTTCTATAACCTCTAGTTACATTACCAAATCCCTTCTACTCCAGTAATTTTGCTTCTTCTAATTCATTTGAATATGATTGCGCTTCTTGGGCATGTGAAATATGTTAATACCTGTTTTAGCAGAACAAAATCTAAAAATTAAGAGGATGTATACATATCTTAAATGAAGAAAGTCTGGAACAAAGTATATGACAAGGATTCTTCCTTTTTTGGCGAAGAACCAAGTCGCTTTGCATTATTATGCTACCAGCGTATGAAAAGAAATGATATTAAGGGACTTCTAGAATTTGGATGTGGTCAAGGAAGAGATGGCATTTTTTTGCCTCAAATGGAATCGATGTTAAGACATTCGATTACTCTGAAGTTGCAATAAATGCCGTTGTTAAACAGGCCAAAGTACATACACTTCCCATAAGTGCAATGGTGCATAACGCCAAAACCGGGCTTCCTTACCAAGACCAAGAATTCGAGGCTGTTTATTCACATATGTTTTTCAGCATGAATTTCACACATGAAGAGTTGGTATTATTGTTTAATGAGGTGAAGAGAGTTCTAAAACTTGGAGGGTTACATTTCTTTTCTGTTAGAAGTGATAAGGACAAGTTCTATGGTAAGGGAAGACAAGTTTCTGGTGGAGTTTATGATGTAAATGGTTTTGAGATCAGATTATTCAGTAAAAAAGACATGATGGGTTTAATGCGGGGTTTCAACATTGATGAGATTATGGAAGACGTGGAAGATCCTGCTAGTCTTTACCTCGTATTCTCTAGAAAAACCTAGTTCTTTAACACCTTGCATAGATTGTGTAAGTATGTGAAGGACTTGAACTCTATTGTGAGTGCCACCGGTGTGACTTGTTTGTCAAGAATATTTAGGTCAGAAATAAACCGGTCAACTCATCTCAAAACCCTACAATACATCAAAAATGATGCAAGATTAACAAATGCCAGGTAGTTTTCTGCCGTTCTTTCATACCTGGTTCTTGTTCTGTGAAATCCATTCTTGAGCCATGCAAGGAATCTCTCAACTACAAATCTTGTCTTGTTGCAATGTTTGCAATCATTATTTTGCAAGATGAACTTGGAATTTATTTTGTATGGGATGCAACATGCAATATTTCTATCCCACAAATACATTCTGATGTATTTTGCATCATTTTGTCTGCATAAACTGATTCTATCTGTTGTATTGAATCATCATCAAGATAGTCTGAAATTGATCCTGTAACATCCATGCATTTTGTACTGTCATGTTCATTTGCTGGACTCAACAGTATGGATATTGGAAATCCGTTACTCTCTACTGCGGCATGTATTTTTGTACCTGTTATTCTCTTGAATCCATTATATCCAGTTACATTGCCCCTTTTTTATCAGGAATGGATGAAGAGTCAACTGATATTTTTTGTAGATTAATTTTGCCAGATTTATGTGCTGAGTGAATAGTACGTGATAGAATCTTTTTCCAGATTCCTTTTTGTTGCCATTTGTTTAACCTTCTGTTTGCAGTAGAATCATCACCATATCTTTTTGGCATATCGTCCCATCGGCATCCAGTAGTTAGAACATGGATTATTCCGTTAATGATTTTTCTATCATAATCCCTAGGCCTGCCAGTTTTTGCATGTGGTGGTATGTGTGATTCCATCATACTCCACTGTTTGTCTGATAATTCTTGGAATTTCATAAAATAATTTTAGATGTCGCTATTCATGGATCTAAATGGTCGCTAAAAATTGTCTAAATGGTTAGTTTTGAGATGAGTTGTATATAACCTTTGAAGTCAGGATCACATCTTCTAACAAGTTTGATGGATAGACTTACCCCACAAGCATAGGAAGTGCTAATTTTCTTTGTCCAATGTTTCAAAGCCAATTACATCGTATTGTTCGTCAAGTCTATTTACTTGATATGAACCATCAACTCTTATGCAAACCTTCGCAATATCATAAAGGTATTTGCACACAATCAACAATAATCATTTATTCAATATAGAGTGCGGGTTTGTATGGACGTGCCATGGTAGCTTTCTTCTTCGGGTCTATTCTTTCTGAATCGTTCTCGTTGTATATGACAATTTCTGCATCAAATTCTCTGACCAATAAACTTTTAGCATCATTTAAAATTTTTGATTCATCCAACCACAATATGTTTGCCTTTCTAAGTCTAGAATCATAGGGAACAGATAAAGCATCTTCAATCATTCGCTTCACCATAGCCGGAGTACACTCTATCTTGCTATTAGGCTGACTAGAATGAAGCAACTTCATTATTTCACCAAAATTTGTCATCCCCTCTATTATTGCATTTAGTATTCTATTGTAAACGTTCCACTTGGATTCTGAAGCAACATAAATGAAGATTTTCTTTGGTTTAATTTTAGTAATTTTTATTATATTCTTTCCGTCAACAAGTAAATTCATAATAATAATCTCAGATTCATCAGAAGTATAATCAATTCTTGTCGGATCCACTTTTGGCCAGTTGGCAGATATAATTGAATTTTTGTTTCCTAGGATTTCCCACATCTCTTCACTTATAAAGGGTGCAAACGGTGCTAGCAATCTAATTCTATTATCAAGTACTCCCTTCATCACCGCAGATATGGATTGCTCATTTCTTTCTTTGGCGGAGGCACGTTTAAGATACCAATGTACGTCCTGATCCATAGAATTTATTATATTATGAAGAGCCTCTCTAACCCTAAGTTTTTCCATAGCGATTGTCGTACTTTCGATTACATGATGCAATTTACTGAGCATCCATCTATCTTCAGGTTCTAGTTGGTCTAAATCTTTCTTTTTAAATCGTACACACATATTGTAAATTCGTTCCAGTCTTTCCCTAGCACCCTTTACTGAGTCAAGGGTAAAATTTGCATCCTGAAGTAGCTCGGACGCTATCAACATTGATATGCGTATTGCATCAGCTCCATGGTCATGTGCAGCACTCCTCAAGGGTATTATGTTACCCATTGATTTTGACATTTTCTTACCTTCCATTAGAATACTTCCATTAACTACTATTTGTTTCGGCCATTTTGGTTTTGTGAATATTGCTGTATGATTGAAGACGAAGAATGAGAGATGGTTTGCAACCAAATCCCTACCAGAATGTCTCGTATCTACCGGATAAAAATATTCAAAATCATATCTGATCCTATCTAACAACTCAACGGAGATATTACATGATTTCGCTACTTCTTCGGCAATGCCATTGCCTAGAAAAATATAATCAAAAAAAAGATCCTTAAATTTAGTATTGCTTAAAGAATGATCATTGATGTATTTTGCGATAATATAGTATGCCATGTATATCACAGAATCCGAAAGACTCTCAATTACCCACTCTGTATCCCATGGTAGTTCAGTCCCCAATCCAGATTTTCTCGCACAAGCTCGCTCTTTCAACCAATCAACAGTATAGTTGAATTCAGTTCTCATCTCGAATGGAATTAATTCCATTCCGTCTATGCATTCGTGTGTAGACGACTTCCAATCAGAATCGGAGTAATTTATGAACCATTGATCGTTTAGTATTTTTACAGTACATTCGGCACCACATCTACATGTCACAGGGGTGTTTAACTCGAGCATTGTATCAGCAAATTTATTTTGTAACTCATCATTTACTTTATCCCTTGCTTCAACTACCTTCATCCCAGAATACTGCATTGTATTATCCAACATCTTACCTTTGTGGTACTCATGTGAGTATAAACTGGAAGTAGCATCTTGTAGGTTAGATTCATCCTGTATCTTCGAGGTGAACTTGTTGATTGCGACCGCAGCTGGTATACCCTCATATCCCTCCGATTCGATTATAACTATAGGTTTTATAGCTTCCAACTGTTCATAATCTAGCATGAAATTTTCTAATAATATTTGATTTTTCTTTAGATCTTCGAGAGCCTGATAATCGTCTGGTGCGTGGGCAGGCACAGACATAACAATCCCAGTTCCGTCTTTAGGTTCAACAAAACCAGCAGGAAATATTGTAACTTTCTTATTCACAATTGGGACCATTATTTTTTTGCCCACAAGTTCCTTTCCTTTAAAGGTATTTTTTATTTCTACATTCCTGTTCAAAAACCTTAACTTTTCAGCACATTTGACACTAATCATCCAATATTCTCCATCTATCCTAGCTCTCACATATTCTCCTTCCGGGTTTATCCATAAATTAGTGACCCCAAATATCATCTCTGGTCTTAGCGTGGCAGTAAGAACTATGTTCCCTTCTAATTCAAATTTTATCAATGTATATTCTGTAAATTCTGGTTCGACATCACCTAAAGTATCGTGTTGACTTACCGGGTTGCCATCGTTTGGACACCATCCCACCGGATGTGAACCCTGAACAACAAGACCCTTCTCTTTTAATTTTCTAAATTGCCATCCTATGAATTTCGTATAAGCATTGTCTACAGTAGTAAATTCTCTTCTCCAGTCGATAGCAAAGCCCATCTCTTTCATTCCAAGCTTGATCTCATTATGAAAATATTTGGCTATATTTATTGGCTTAACAAAAGTTTCAATCTCATTTTCTGGAACTTTGTATATTTTTATAAAAGTATTTATCAAATCACGATCTTTGATTTGAACACGTTTAGACATTGCAAGAATCGGTGTACCAGTATAATGGAACCCCATTGGGAATAATACATTGTACCCTTGCATCCGCATGTATCTGGCATGTACATCGGCCAAGGCATACGTTCTACCATGTCCTACATGCTGAGGAGAATTGGGATATGGGTATGCTACGGTCACAAAATATTTCTTCCTGTTTTCTTTTGGTTCTGCCTCAAATATTTTTTCAACATCCCATCGTTTCCTCCACTTATCTTGTATGGCTTTCCAATCTAATGGCATGATATTTAGTCCTCGTACAAAATGTTTTCTATATCAAGAAAAGTATCCTTGAACATTTTAACAGATTTCCCTCCTCCTTGACCGAATCTTTCGTCGCCTCCACCAGATCCACCAAGATTTCCTGCTACCTTCTTGGCTATCTTATCAGCTCTTATGCCGATATTCCTTGCCTCTTTACCAACAAAGACTATGACACGGATTCCTTGTACTGTTGAAATTAATGCACAATAAACCAGCAGGGGTTCAATAAGAATTGCCTGGTCACCGATAGTAATGTGATACTCCTCATCTAACTCCTCTTCATATACGCTGTATATCTTAATTTGTTCATGGTGTTTTGCATTTTGGATGATATCTTTTGCAATTACAGGGGATAGCTTCTTTATAGTAGTCTTAAGTTTTTTTCTTGATACTTCTACCTCGTTCAAAAGCTTTTGAAAAGATTCGACCAACCTATGTTTACTCGAGCCCAAAGATCGTGCTATCTTATTCAGTTGTTCCTCTTGTGTTTGCGCATATTGAAGTGCGGCTTGGCCAGCTACAAATTCCAATCTGACTACACCGTCTTGAATCCGTTCTGCTTTTATGATCTTCAACATACCAATTTCTCCTGTTCTTTCAACATGAGTTCCCGCACATGCTTCGATATCCCATCCTTCGATGTTTACAATCCTGATCTTGCTACTGGGAACATAACCTCCTTGGTAGATCCTGAAACTATAGAGGGATTCTGCTTGTGTTCTGTCAAATATCTTTATACCAACCGGGAGGTTTGCCTGAATTGTTTTGTTAGAGAAATTTTCTATTTTATTTATATCATCATGTGTAAGGGGCGAGTGATGCGTAATGTCAAGCCTTGCATAATCGTGTTCCTTGAATGCAGAATGCTGCCACACCCACGAGCCCAGAGCATTGCGTGCAGCGGAATTTAACACGTGTGTTGCAGTATGATGTTGTTTTAGAAGTCCTCTTCTTATGGGGTCAACAACACATTTTACAGAAGAACCAGTCTTCAAATTTCCATTAATCACTTCATGTAGGATAACATTACCCTGTTTGACAACATCAGTAACCATGGCATCCGCGATCAAGCCATGATCTGGTTCTTGGCCTCCTCCTCTTGGGTAAAAAGCAGTTTTATCTAGTACAACATACTTTTCAATTATTTGTACAATCTTAGCTTCAAAATTAGTCATCTTCTGATCCTCATAGAATAACATCCTTGTTGCTTGAACTTCCTCCATAGGGACTTTGGGTTTAGGTGCTTCCTGTAATGCATGTTCAGCGTGAAGTCCGGCTAATTTGGTGTAAAAATTCGACGGAATATGGTTTATAGCACCATACTCTTTCAGAAAATCGGGCGTTATCCCATCAGATTCATAAAGTTTTATCAATTCCCCGTCGCTTAACTGGTCCTTTCTGGCGGCTAAATTGTTTGTGATTGATTTCATTCTTTTTGTTGATTCATGATATCTGTTTATCTCTATGCCTAGGATAGCTTTAACTTCATCTCTATGCTCTTCTAGCTCAGGATAAATAGTCTTCAAATAATCTATATGCATATCAGCGATATCTTGCAATTTGATTTCCCATCCTAATCTATGGAGTGTAGAAATTGCACGTCGTAATATAACACGTAAGTTATATCCACCGCCAACATTACTTGGTAACGCACCATCAGATATAGCGAATAAAAGGGTTCTAGTATGATCTGCTAAAGTATAAACAGCCTCTATGGGTACAACCATATTCTCCAACTCCTCATAACTTAACTTCAATTCCTTCACTGCTATGGACTTGAGTTCTTTGATATCTTCGATTTCTTCCAGTCTGCTAGATATTACGGTAAAATATTTCGATAGAATCTCATTATTATAATCTATCCCAATATTGTCAAATAGTTTATTTATCAAAGGTCCAAAGCAGCAATCGTAACTTGTTGGTGTACCCATGGTTATCCATGAAAAGCGCTCAAGACCTGCACCCATATCGATGATTCTCTCTTTCATTTCCAGGTGTTTTTTGGGGGTTCCTTCAAATTCCGTGAAAACAGCATTGCCAAGCTCAAGGCCTCTTACAAAATATTCAAGGGAATAACCGAAAGCACCATAACCTAACCACACATCTTCAACAAAAACGATTTCTTCCTTGCTTATTCCCAATCCTTGTGTTAGCATATTGAAATCAAGTTCGACACAACGATCTTTCCAGTAACCCTGCTCATTAGCGATGCTATGTTGGCCGATCATGCAAAATGATGTATAGTGTTTACCACTTACACCTACATTCTCAATATCGTTAAAGCGCAAACAAACCTGTGGCACAATTAACGGATTGGCCGGCATTTCGAAAACAACCTTTCCTCCTATTACACGCTGAAAATCAACTATAGAAGCTACGGTGAAAAAGAGGTCTTCGCGCCATCTGCAAACAACAGGGTATCGTTTTATACTAGTATGATTGTGGCTAGTAAAAAATTTTTCAATTTCCTGCCAAGCTTTGACATAATCCAATCTTTTGCTCGTAGGAGGATTTCCGATAAATGTATAAGGCTCACAGTTTGGGCACCTTTCCTTAATTTCGATACTCCAGAAGTATCTACCACAGAGGTGACAGCCTTTCCTTTCGAACCCAAGATTATCAAATAACTCAACCCTATAGTATTTATCCGGCTCTGAGGAGAAACGAGTAACAAGCTCATCTTTTTCCGTCAATTTATTTAACAAAGTGTATTTTATGTTATTAATCCTTTTGCGAGGAATGTTATGATTGAAGCATTAACTAATTATACTAAATTTAGAATGATGATATAATAAATTGATGACTATAACCTTAACCCGATGCTTGACCAAAAAAGTTTGTGCCAGTCCCAAACAACTTACTATTCTTACGAATTGTTTAAAAGATAATCCTCATTACTTTAATAAATCGGTTTTTGATCTATATGATTATTACGGAACTGATCAGTTTGATTGTTAATATCACCTTACTTAAAGTAACATTAAAAATGTAAGTAATGAAGAAGATAACTCATGGAAACTATTGAAGATAACGGTATTTGCACCTGAATGTTGTAAAACAACTGAAGAATTAGCTAGTATATCTTTTTGGAATAAGGCTTGCATAGAAGAAAAATGATCATGATCAAATATAATTGAGGCCAATACAAGGCTAACCCAGATGTATATTCGTGGTGGGATAGATGGCTTGGACTTCGAGTCCAATCAGAATATACCTTATAGAAACCAGTTATTGTGGATTGTAAATAAACTCTATATATCATAATTAAAAATATCTGATAGGATATCCTTTTAACACCTTCACTCAATCATGGTTAATTATCAATAGCATTAAAACTGGACTTTCTTCACAGAAATTGCTTTGAAAGATTTTAAAAAAAAGATTAATATTATGACAAAGATTATGCTCTATTGTTGTTCAGGTATTTGTCTAGAAGTTATCTAATTCTTTGAAATAGTTTTGGAATTCTATCTGGTGATGCTTATACATGATATAATAGGCATGGTAAAAAGTTAAAAAATAGTTCGAAAATGGGTTGGTAGATTTGATGAATACAATTACTGTGATTAAAGACCTTGTTGGAATGGCTTGAGAAGATATTAGAACTTTGAAAGTATAAGGAAAGATATTTGCCAAGGCTCTAAATGAAGAATAAATTTAGTATACATATAACCACTAGTAGACCGTTTCATGCTAACGGTAGTAAGTATGTTAGGGAGTCAAATTCTTGGCATTGTTTTTACCATAGGATTGGGTTACGCACTATTGTATAATTCTCCTCAAAAATGGATATTTAAGGATTATCAGCTCAAGTGGTAAAGGGGCATCCTGTTTAAATACAAAATTTTTACTTGATATAACATGTTTGGTCTGGGAAAGAAGGGTGTCATCAAAGAAGGCGAGTATGTTTTTGTGGTAAGTGGTTCAAACGATTCTATTCAAATAATAATTGGTGTGGTTGAAGCATCTGGTGAGAAAAGAATCAAGATAGCTGGATTGTACATTAAACCTACTGGACTCTTAGAAAAGACACGTTCAGGAAAAGGTGGTCTACGTTCCACGGAGGTGTTAAAGGAGCCACATCCAGATAATTTGATTCATATCTTACTTAACAAGGTAGATTCTGGAAATTTTCATGATTACCTTGATATTAACAATAACCCAATAAAGATTGGGCCGAAGAGATACACAGAAATAGATACATGGTTACGTCAAGGTTTTCCTGAGCTATTTTCGGTGATTCTATCTCCCTCGGACCAAAGGAGGGAGGAGGCTTTAAAGGTCTTTATGGAGAGGATGAATGACATTAAAGACCCTGAATTGAAACAGACCGTATATGCTGTTGCTCGACAACTAAGTATTTTCTAAATCAGCTTACAAAATTTTATATTATAGCTTCTAGAAGTATGTATGAATCAACAATGGAATATGTGTATGCTGCTTTACTCTTGCACAAACTGAAGCAAGATGTGAGTGAGGTTAATGTAAAGAATGTTGTGAAAGCCGCTGGCGTTGAGCCAGATGAGGCTAGGGTTAAAACATTGGTAGCCGCCCTGAGTGAAGTTAACATTGAGGAAGCGCTGAAGAGTGCGCCGGTAGTAGTGCCCCCTGCGGTAGATGCCCAACAGCCTTCAGGAGCAGAGGCAAAAGGCGGAGAGAAGAAAAAGAAAGAGGAAGTAGAGGAGAAAAAGGGTGATGAAGAGGCACTTGCAGGACTATCTGCGCTGTTCGGTTAAGAATAACCTAATTTTTTTACAGATTCATATAATGCCTGTGCTCTAGCACTATTTGCATACAATAATTCCTTTATTGTCTCATCATTAACATATTCACTATTCACTGACAGATTTCTTGCATCTGCGAATGCCTTTTCTAACAATTGTTCAATCGTTTCCTTGGTTGCATATGAAACATTTATAGCTAATGCCAAAGACGAATTGGAGGAGGTCAATAATTCAAGCTTAATCCCCTCGATATCTATTATCAGATCCTCTTCTCTATATAACACGCCATCTTGTAGGGCCATAAATACTGTCATACCAGCCTTTATCGGCTTGATATTCAACTTGCCCAAGAGAGCGGATAGTTTGTGTGAAAGAACATCACCAGGTAGAGCAACTACTGTGTCCTCAGAAACCGCAATGCTACCAGAATCTATCTTAGTTTGAACCTTCGCTTCTTTGAATTCGGAGAGAACAGGACCAGGAGGTATACCTGTGTTTCCCGCAGGTATAACTATTTCATCTGTTGCAATATTACCTCCTTTCGCTGGTAGATAGATTTTGCTTTTATCTAATTCTAGGGATAACTTGAAAGGATCCATATTTGTAAACATGAATGCGCGTTGACCCTCGAGGCCTTCTAATATTTTTTCCATCCCCTTAATTTCGACGGCGGCCAACGCCTTCTTGGCAATATTATTCTTGGTCATTATGATCTTTAGCTGAGTTCTGAACTTCTTTCTTACCTGCATGAGTTGTGTGGAACGCACCTTTTCCATTTTTAACAATGTTATCACTTTGTATTGCCTAATGAGCTCCACGAGATCTTTGTACATCTGAACCTTCTTTTTAGAATAGGTTCTAGTTGTCTGCATATTAAATCGCCTTGGCTTCTGTTAAAGTAGCAGGCTTTCCCATAGTTAGCTTTATCATAATATTTCTTACATTTTTATCACCGTTGGGTAGTTTCTTCTCTATCGTACTCACCACAGCGACTGCATTTTCAGACAGATCAGTATCTTTCATACTCTCATCCCCAATCTTACAAGACGCATTTAGTTGCGCTTTTGCCCTAATCCTGACAGAATTTCCGAATCGTTCCAACATATTTTCAACGGGGGAGTTAAAAGGCACCGGTGCTGCCATCTTTCCTCTGGGACCAAGGTACTGTCCAAGTGATTTTCCTACCTTGGACATTATTGAGGTATCAGCAATAAAGAAATCAAATTTTTTTGTAAGCTTCTTCGCCTCTCTTTTATTGGTATTTATTCTATCCAATTCTTCTGGTTCTATTACCTTCTCTGCATTAGCTTTCTTAGACCTTAATGCCATATCACCCGAACCGAGCACACAAACGCTAGCTTTCTTCGAGGATGGATGTGGTAAAGTAACTACTTCATTGATAGAGAAACCCTTCTTAACATCTATATCCTTCAGAGTAATAATAAGTTCAACCGTTTGAGTGAACTTTTTCTGTTGCGCCCTCTCCCTAGCCTTTTTGATTAGACCTATAATTTCATTAACTGTAACCATCATATTAGTTCCCTAAAGAAGTCATTTAAAATCGTTTAGAATTGTATATCTGTAATTTTAAATATTATGAGCAATTTTGATGTCAATAAGCACTATGGAATTGCGGGTAATCCAAATTTAAATCCCAATCCAACTGCAGAACCCTGATATTACGACTGTGTCTATAGAATAGAAAGTAAGGCAAAATCCAAGAATTTGTGCTCGATTAATTTGTCTATGAGTTAACTAGAACTAATTGGAAAACAATGAACTTGTTATAGGTATTTACGCCAGATCCTTACACTTAAAGTATTTGGTTTGAACTTGGGCCTTCAACCATTTGATAGTTATATGAGGCATGGGCATTATTCCATATAACAAAAATAACTTGATGCCTCTGATTGATTAACTTCCCAACATGTGCTTCAATGCCCTTAATGGTCTTCCTGTCAAGTAGTTGTAGTATACCATCAGCTGGTATAGCAATATAGAAATCAGAACGATGCTCCTAGCTTTATCAAATCCTCTAACTGGTAATGGGTCTATATAAAATACATCCTTTATGTGCTCTATCAATGGTTCAACGCTTATGCTTCTTTGCGAATGTACAAGCTGTCCAAATTCAGATTGATAGAACTGCAGTAATGCCAGTCTATTATTATCTGTAGTATGCTTGTACCTTTCCAATGGGAATACTAGTAGATGCCCTCTATACCTGCTGAAATCACATAACTCATGATCATCATATCCTTCATCTCCTACAATGTATCTAACCCCTTCTGGTAATGGTACTGCTATACTCTCATACAAGTTATTATCAGAAATATTTGCTGTAGTTAGGTCAGCAGACAATGGTAGAATTAATGAGCCTGTACTGCAGGCTATATGCAGCTTGTATCCGAACATCTATCCCTTGGTTCTGCTGTAGCCCCATTTTGCATCTGTATCTATACCAGAGCGTGGCACTTCATTCTTCTTCATGCTGGATTTGCCATACATGTCCCTTTGCTTTCAACAAGGAACTATCTACAGATGCAACGCATGAATCTATCAGACCCCCATTTATGAATAACAGACCTATGGCATCTATCCTTGCTTTGATATCAAAAGATATTAGCTTGAACCTCCTATCTAATGTTCTCCTATCTGGTAACCTATCCAACCCACATGCCTTCATCACCTTCCTATTGTACGGCATATCCATACAGAAATACTGATGCAATGCGTTGTTACTGGGAATCCTTACCCATACTCTAACGATGAAGCACCTCAGTATTGCTGTTGGAGAATAACAGAATAGTTTACTTCTTTTCCTATTAGGTTTTGGCCAAGGAATCATACCAATCAAAAATAATATGTGAAGGAGTATGGAGTCTGAGTTAAACACATCAATAATGAAAACTGGAACCTGATCTTATCGTTTCGAGCTACTTAATTATGTCCAAGCCTCAGTTATATGCCTAGGCAATCAAAAAAGGTAAGCATCTATCCAGGAAGAAAGAGCTCGCAGGACTTGAGTTTCTGTAATGGAAGAAGATTCCTCTCGCATTATCACTCCCATTGAACACGTGGAGTGAAGGAGAGATAATACTTGCAACCATTGTGTCGAAACATCTAAGGATAAGAACTAGATTACCTCTTAAATGACCTGGCAGCAGGCCTTAAGAACTACAACAATTGAAGATAAGGATAGACCCTAAACAATCATGAATAGATTTAGCTTGTTGACAAGGACCCGAATATTGCTGAAAATGCTTGCATTCTAATATCTTCTAGGATGGATTTACAACAATACATTGCAAGAATATCCAGATCCCCCCTTGTGTATTGAGGGGAACGCCTAAAGGGCTTACGCATATAAGCATATACGCAAAGGGATTAAAAGTTATGACTAACGATTATCTTAAGAAATACACAGCATCTACAAACCATACTTCATATTTTTGGAATTCCGCTTCAATTGTAGAAATTGGAATTACGGATATTCGGCTCAAGGGCTCCCAGGTGGGTGAGAAAAGCTTGCAGTTACCCGACAATTATTTTTCTACCACATATCATAACAAAAGCAAAGTGGACCGTCTTCAATGAAGCCGGTAATCAATTTCCTATCTCTATCTCTCATGATCTGATTCTTGTCGTTAAATTGGGATATCTGTGATACATAGGGTCCTAGAGCAATTTCTGATTTTAGGTGACCCACAATCAATCTATTCGGATTTGGTTTGATAATCAGTGGAATTAATTTGAGCGAGATAAATGGGAAGTTGAAGCAAAATCAATCAAATATTTTCCATGCAACTTTTTTGATTTATTTTTGTATTACTCATCTAGATTATGGATATGATATAATCTTTGGTGTTCCCAATACAGCAAAAACATCTACAAACTCCTATAATTTAGAGCTTATCCTAAAATTAACATCATAGCCTAATTGTTTATACCGAAACAGATCTAGATCTGTCTCTAGATCTAGCTAAATTTGTGAGAAAATCAAAGAAAAAGAGCATGCCGACCATATGGCATATGCCAGACAATCTATGGGAAGAGTTCAAACTAGTGTTGTCACCAGAGAAACCAGCAAGAACAGTTGGAAGGCCAGCTGTGCCATTTAGAAAAGTATTGAATGGAATACTGTATGTATTAAGAACTGGATGCCAGTGGAAGAAGGTATTGAAAGAATTTGGTTCTGGTTCAACTTGCCATGCAAGATTTCAGGAATGGATTGGGATAGGAGTATTCAAGAAGGTATGGAAGAGGCTGCTGGAAATATATGATGAATTAAAGAGTATAGGATGGGACTGGCAATCCATGGATAGCGTACCGAAGGCCCCATTAGGGGGAAAACGACCGGAGCAAACCCAACGGATAGAGGCAAGCTAGGTACCAAACGTTACATGCTGGTTGATAGAAGAGGTATTCCTCTCTCATCTGTAATTACTGGAGCAAATAAACACGATATGAAATCAGCCTTTCCTACAATAGATAGCATTGTTGTTGATAGGCCCAAAGTTAAACAGAACATATGCATGAATAGGATATGATTTCCCTGAGATAGAGTATGGAGTTAGGAAGGGGATATGTAGATCACATTCGTCATAAGGGTGAAGTGTTGAAAAAGAATTTATACAAAGCAAAGAGATGGGTTGTAGAAAGAACCGCATCTTGGCATAACAGGTTCAGAAAGTTATTGGTAAGGTTCGAGAAGAGAGAGGAAAATTATCAGGCGCTAGTAGAATTTGCTAACTGCCTAATAGTGTACAGAGCGATATATTGGTAGTGTCATAAACACGTTAATGCAACTGTTTCTAGTATCTACTATCTACAATACTAATAAAATCAATAGTAAGAAAACTAAACCTGACAGTATGAACTAATATTCTTGCATTCTAAATGTTATCATTTCTACCAATCATTAACTATCAGCTAGAATTTTAGGATAGGCTCTTAGTTCTTTAAAAACTTCGATCCCGATTCTTGATTTAAATTCAATTTGGCCAGTATTACCACTTGCGCAAACTTGAATTTCATTTCAGGTTGAAATACTCAAAGGAGCCTTCAATAGAACCTAATGGCATGTATTTACGTCCTTCCTGAGAATCGAAACGATCAGATCAAGTATTCTATGATAGTACGGTGTGAGCAAGCATAAGCATTGCAAGCACTACAAACTTCTCTCTATAATCAAGTCGAAGGACGAAGAGATAACTGAACTCAAGAAACATTTCGGTACTACGGGAAGTACAATTCCCTGCCATCTGCCAACTCATTGCTATGGCTGTAGCAGTAGAACGTCTGTCAAGAGGTTCCAAAAACACCTACAAATCCGAAACATGGTAAAGTTCGAATCCGGCCGGGCCCGCTAATTAGATAGATTCCATTGTTAGTGGATGTTCACTAAACACATCATAATCTAATTATTGTATAATGCAAATATAACCAAACATTTAATTCCTTTATTTTTTGTAATGACGTATGGCAGAAATTACAAGTTCCTTAACGATAGCCTCTATTGTGATATTTATCGTAGGGTTATTTGTGATTATGCTTTATGAACGGGAACGGGCGAAGGAAAGAAAGCATGCAGAACGTTGACCAAGACATAATTGATAAATTCAAGACTGTGGGGTTTGACAAATTAACACCTATTCAGAGAAAGGCTCTACCTCTATTATCACGCAAAATTAACGCCCTTTTGGTCTCACCAACAGGTTCAGGTAAGACGGAATCAGCAGTTATACCAATTTTCACTATGCTTGTGTCTCAAAAATACTCTGGTATAGGTGCAATCTACATCACACCATTAAAAGCACTGAATCGGGATGTCCTGCGAAGAATAATTGGTTATGCGGAGAAGGAAGGTTTGAAAGTAGGAGTCAGACATGGTGATACTTCAGCAAATGCGAAGAAGAAAATGGTTACCGATCCCCCCGATATCCTGATAACAACACCAGAAACGCTGGCCATTATTTTGACTAATGAGAGGTTGATTAGTGTAATGAAGAATTTACAATGGATAGTTATAGATGAGATTCATGAGCTCATTTCAAATGAACGTGGTGCACACTTGGCTGTGAGTCTGGAAAGACTCCAAGCTATCACCAGTAACCCTATCATCAGAATAGGTCTATCAGCAACTATACGGAATCTAAAAGCTGCAGCGAAGTTTGTAGCCGGCACTCACAGAAAATGTGCAATTTTAGTAGACAATTCCATAAGAGATTACGATATAAAAACAAGGTTTGTAAAGGGTTCATTAAATGAAGTAGCAAAGTTTGCTACAGATTACGTCAAAAAGAATTATCCTGAATGCTCTGTATTGCTATTCACAAATACTAGAAACGAGGCAGAATACTTATCCACGGTTATGAACAATCATTCAAATCATGTTAACATAGACGTACATCATGGTTCGCTATCAAAAGATATGAGGGAGGAAACGGAGGCAAGGCTGCGAAGCGGGGCAGCAGGTATAGTTGTTTGCACATCCTCCCTTGAACTTGGTCTTGATATAGGTTCTGTAGAAATTGTGATCCATTATGGCTCACCAAGACAGGTTTCAAAACTGATGCAAAGGATAGGCAGAAGCAGGCACAAAATAAAACAATCTGCAAAGGGCTTATTGATAACAAACAATCCAGACGACGAACTCGAGGCAATGGCGATAATCCGTAGATTGAAGCGAGATTCTATTGAAGAACAAGTTATGCATGAAATGTCATTAGATGTTCTTACCCATCATTTGGTGGGACTTACATTACAACAAAAAAGCGTAAGTGTTGAAGAAGCTTGTAAGATTGTAAATGGTGCATATTTATTCAGGGAAATAACAATGCATGATATAGAATCATGTTTGGACTTACTTGATAGCAATAGAATAATAAATTATGATCGTGATGAACTATCTTTCAGGAAAAAGATCAAAGCTTACAAGTACTATTTTGAAAATATTTCTACGATTCCAGATATCATGAAGTTTGAAGTGTTTGATACGGTAAACAAAAAGACCGTCGGGAGCTTAGATCAGGAGTTTGTAGGTGATTATGGTGAACAAGGTAATGTCTTTGTGTTGAAGGGGACCCAGTGGCGTGTTCTTGCAGTGGATGATTCTAAGTTGAGGTTGAATGTGGAACCTATGCACAGCGCAGCTGTCAATATTCCATATTGGGTGGGCGATTTGATCCCTATTGAATATGAGACCGCTGTAGAAGTTGGTAAATTAAGGAGAATGATCTTGAAAGGAAATTTGTCTGTTGGTGAGTCTAATCTGGAAGAAATTTACAGGTTATCCCAAACCATTCCTGATCATCGTACTATAGTCGTGGAATCGTCGGCCAGGAGAAATGCAATAGTAATACATGCATGTTTTGGTACGAAAGTAAATAATACTCTTTCGACACTTCTTTCGACAATAATTTCTTCAAAGCTAGGATACCTGGTTGAAACCAGATCAGATGCTTATAGGATCATACTCACTTCCAAGGTTAGAATAATGAAACAGCAGATAATGGATTGCTTCGGCGATCAGTATGACCTTGAAGTTGTAATTATAGCCTCGCTAAGAAATACTCATAATGTAAACTGGCGTACATGGCATGTCGCAAAGCGATTCGGATTGATCGATCGTAAGGCTGTTTATGACAAAAAGGCGGCTCGTTTGATTTATGAAAGATATTCAAAAACCGCAATAAGCAAGGAGGTAATTAGAGAATTAATGCATGACAAATTTGATATTCCGCTATCATCATCAATACTTGAACGCATAAAGAAAAGTGATATCAATTTAAAATGGATTGATGTTGATGAATTCTCAGACCTTTCAAAGCCTATCCTTGACCGTTCCACGCGCTTTTCTGCGACGCCCTTAAGCATTGAACAAGGGGTAATAGAGTTGGTGAAGGAACGTTTGCAGAAGACTAGACACAAATTGATATGTATAAGGTGTGGCAACTGGGAGCGGATAATGGAGACCAAGGACATCCCTGATAATTTACACTGTACAAAATGCAGGTCACAACTCATAACCTCTACATATGTTTCTGATCTTGAGCTGGCAAAAATCATCAAAACAAAAATGAAGGGCGGGAAGCTTAACGTTGATGATGAGCATAAGTTCGATAGAGCATGGAAAGGTGCATCCCTAATACATAACTTTGGTAGGAAAGCACTACTGGTATTATCTGGTTACGGTATTGGTGTTGATACGGCTGCGCGGGTATTGCGGAATTTCGTAGACGATTCCGAGACTTATAAGCAGATATATGAGGCGGAAAGACAATACATTGTAACAAGAGGATTTTGGGATGATTAAAGCTCGAGTACACGCGAGAAAGGTTTCAATCTTAATTCAATATCACCTTCCCTTCCTGTTAAAGCTACAACTCCATACACCTTAACTCGTTTCCCTATAGTTAAACCAGCAATAAAGCTGGCTGTTTCTCTCCAACCAACTAGCTTTATTTCAGCCGTGTCATCACCAAGCATTACTTCTGCGAATTTTACTTCATTCCCATCTCTAACTTGAATATCTTGCACCTTTACTGCAGATAAGGTGATAGCTTCCAAGAAATAAGGTTCTTGCGATGGTTTGAGTTCTTTGATTTTTATTTCGAGCGAATCTGTATTTGGAAATGTTGAATCGTCTTCCACCACACTAACATAAGCATCATCCCGAAGTAATAGCATATTACCATAAATCCTGCTCGGCACGCATTGGATTATACCGTCATCTATAAGCTGCTCAACAAAAATTTCATCCATAAGGATGGTAAAGATTTGCTTACCTTTGTCAAAGGCGAGTGCATAAGACTCTGGTTTCTCGCCATCATCTCTGCTTACAGAAATAACTCGTAGTAACATCATTTCAATCTCCTCTGGCTCATCCTTTAATTCTATCAAAGTTCCCTCATCACCATGAAGCTCAACACCACCATATTGTCCTTGCTTAGTTTTTAGCCCAATCAACTTAATCTCAGAATTATTCTTAATTACTTTAGGTATCCTTTCTTCATCAATGTTCCATATGACAATTCGAAATGTCTTGCCATCGCTCCCTGCAATTTGCATGTTCATCATCTTACTTGGTTCACCCCGGAAGTTGTTGAAACGTGTTATAGTTGGACTTGTATTTACCACACCGGTTACAATGATATCCTCTTCTGAACCCGTTATTTCGCTTGCGTCCATGACCAAGGCATCGATTTCCCGAATATGAGGAACATTATCCTCTATTAACTCAATTGTGGTCGTAGAACCGCCATTAATGGCAATCTTGCCATCTATACCCGAACGTACATAGGCTTTTGAAACCTTTATAGCATCACCAGGTTTTATGTTAATTTTTTCCGGTAACACCGCCATCTCATCCCAAAGCTTTACCTTAACTTTAGTATCGTTATCATAGACCGTCAAAGTCCTTAGGCTTGCCTCAGAACCATTTTTCCTATTATATTTTTTTAGTGGATATATGTTCAATACCCGTGCAATGATGGTAACTTCCCTTGCTCCTGCGTAGATATCCTTTAAGCTCATCTCTAATCTGGGCAGCTCTTCTAACAATATTCCTAAATCAGCAGCTACAAGAAATAATGCACCTTGGTCAGTAAGATATCCAGAACCGATCTTTTCCTTCTTTTCCTCGATCATCTGTTCAAGATCAACCTTGGAAAGATTCATTTTTTGTCTTAGGATTGTGTCAATCATTTTTTGTGTGTCCACACCAATAGTCATGGTGCCAGCACTAATTAATATTGCAGTATGATATTACTAATATTGGAAGTTTCGTATTATAGTATAGTCGATGATCTGTATCTAAATATATTTAAAAATGCAGCACTATTGAAGAAGGTAATCACAAAGCTTGATTTATTTCTTGTATTACCTTCACCGATCGGTCGAATTTCTTTGCTTGTTTGGCCAATGGATGGTAAATTATTCAGTGGTAATAATGGTGAATAATTGGGGTTGTGGGATATTATGTTTATAATAGGAAAATCCCTGCCGAACTAATATTCATAACCTAATAACAACAACGATGACAAGCTTAGAAATATCAATCTCAATGGAAATACCAATTAAACCTTATTTAGCAAATTTTAAAAAATCTCTCGAGTCAGAATCGGTTAGTTTCATTGGTTAAAGAAGTATATTGTAGTATTAAAGACTGTAAATATATGATGAATAATTTGTTCCTAGAATAGTTTTCTTGAAGGTTGGATATTGTTTCTTAAAATTTGCGCGTAGCCATATGAAAAAGACGATCCCAGGCGTACCGATGATATTCTTTACAAATGAATATGTTGGGAAGCTAATTTTGTTCATGTTGTGATGGTATTAATTAACAAGGGTTATTCATTCCATATGATAAACCGATATTACCGAAGCAGAGATATTGTTAGATGGGAGGCATCCTAAAGGATCCTTTTGACGGGGATCGGAAGAATAGTAAATAATTTGGAGTTGTTGGTGGCATTGATTTTTTAGAGGTAGAATAAAGATTATGGTAATGATTTCCAGATTATTATTAACTAATAGATCCAATTGGGAAAAGGAATAATGATCTCACTATTCTTCCAATCCACTAATTAAAGGAAATATGTAGTTCGTAGATGTGGCCTATTTATACAATCAAATCATTTGACTTGTATACTTTAGTGTACCAATTACTACAGACAGACTCTTCCTGATCTAATGTGTTTGATTTAACAACAGGTGCTTGTGGAGCTGAACATTTGAAAAGTAATAAAAACAATCCTCTGAACGCGATAGGAGCACAAAACATTTTAATTCTGTATTGTGGCGTAGGATTGCAGGTGATAATTTTTGGGTATGACTTTGACTGAAAAAATTCTCGCAAGAGCGTCAGGTAGAGATAAGGTGTCACCAGATGACGTCATATTCGCTAATGTAGACAAGGTCATGCTTCATGATGTTTCTGGCCCAGGAGTAATGACGGTATTCAAAGAATTGGAAACGAATGGAAGGAAAATAGAAAGAATATGGGATCCATCTAGGGTATGGGTAGCAGAGGATCATTTCGTTCCAGCTGTAGACAAGCTAGCGGCTCAAAACATCGTGTTGGTTCAAAATTTCGTAAAGAAATTCGGTATTGAGAAACACTTCAAATATGGTTTAGGCCAGTATGGAATTTGCCACACATTATCTCATGAGGAGGGACTGGTCCTACCTGGGGAGGTTTATGTAGGGGGAGATTCGCATACAAACACTACAGGTGCGTTAGGGGCTTTTGCAACAGGGCTGGGTCATACCGATATTGCATATGTCTTGCTGAACGGCAAGATTTGGTTTAAGGTTCCTCAGACTAAATTATTTAAGCTTGAAGGCCATATACCCGATTACATTATGGCTAAGGACATCATACTTAACATTATTGCCGATCATGGAACCGATGTTGGAAATTATAGTACTATACAGTTTAGCGGATCTGTCATAAGCAAGATGCCAATGGACGAGCGATTTACACTTACAAATATGACTACTGAAGCCGGTGCAAAGAATGGAATAATGGATCCAGATCAGACAGCGTTAAATTATGTGAAGGAGCGAAATAGAATGCCTTTTACACCGCTGGTTGGTGATGAAGATGCTGATTTTGCTGACATTCACGACTACGATGTAGAGAAGATGGAGCCCGTTGTTGCGAAACCTTTCTCTCCTGATAATAGAGAAGTAGTAAGGCAACTTGGTAGCATACCAATAGACAAGGCGTATATTGGCTCATGTACGGGTGCAAAGTATACGGATCTTGAGGAAGCAGCGAAAATCCTGAAAGGAAAGAAGGTCAAGGTAAGAACGGAAGTGTTACCTGCAGCACAAAGCATCTACAGGCGTGCACTATCCACTGGTCTTATCAGTATATTTATAGAGGCTGGTGCAGTTGTGGGCCCACCTACATGTGGAGCATGCTGCGGTGCGCATATGGGTGTTTTGGCCAAGGATGAAGTTTGTGTTAGTACAACAAATAGAAACTTCCCTGGAAGGATGGGGCATAATGAATCAAAAACATACCTTGCTTCACCAAAAGTTGTGGCAGCGTCTGCAATAACTGGAATCATAACTGACCCAAGAGATGTAAGGTGAAGTGAATTTGAATGGTATAGCACACAAATATGAAATGGACAATATCGATACCGATGTTATAATACCTGGCCCTTATCTAAAAATAATGGATCCTAATGAACTTGCAAAACACGCTATGGAGGGTCTTGATATAGAATTTATTAAGAAGGTAAATCAGGGTGACTTTGTTATTGCAGGGGAGAACTTCGGTTGTGGCTCAAGTAGAGAACATGCTCCTATAGCGTTAAAGCATGCAGGTATAACTGCTGTACTGGCATTATCATTTGCAAGAATATTTTACAGGAATTCAGTAGACGGTGCTCACTTGCTTCCTATAGAAATAGATAAGGATGCATATGGAAGTATAAGTGATAAAGATCAGTTGGTGATTGATATAGACAAAAGTGAGGTGAAGAACCTTACTAAATCTAAAGTATACAAAATGAAACCATTTTCAGAATTGATTAGAAAAATAATCGATGCCGGCGGCCTCCTTAATTATATTCCCTAAATTGTCAAATGGTTGAGTATATCCTCCAAATCCTACTCTACCTTTACTTCTTCAGCAAGTATATCACCAACCAGTTCGTAGGTCACGATATTCACTCCATTCACCTTCATTATTTTATTGTAGCGCTCTGACAATTCCTGGTATTTCCATAGCTTTTTGCACAGATTTCTAGAATGTAAGGTATTGCTCTGGTTGAATATCCCCAACGTTGCTGTTCCTCAATCATTCGGCTAGATTGGTGAAAGCGAATGCCCAGCTAGTTTAATCTGTACGCAAGCATTTCTACATGTTTCAACTCGCCCATTGCGTTATTTTTGAACAGGTTTGTGAGCGTTGTGAATCCTATCCCTCCATGTAGATAAAAGTGAGTCAGTAGAAATGAAATGCAATAATTTCGTCTGCATTTATCTCCACCATTTCTACATTTTCTCCCTTTTGGGATCTACCATATCCTTTCTTTCCCAGGAAATTAGACTTTATTATATAGTATTTTATAGTTTAAATATTGGCGCGAAAGGGTAAGTTAAAGGAGATATTTAATAAAGCAATTCATGCGGACAATCCTGAACTTTATTTCGTAGGATATCGAGATTATGATGAAATCAAGGAAGTAAATTTGTTGCAATTCTTACAAATATCAGAAGAATTTCAGACAATACCCGCGAGTAGGATCTTTCATGTGAAAAGACTACATGAAACTTTGTTCAGGAAATATAGATAAAAATGCTCAGGGTAGAAAAATTCGTTCCAAAATATTCATGCAGAGTTTTCACAAAATTATTAATTTAACCAATTTCTTCTACAAAAACGGATCTAGTTCCCCCCTCACATTTCAATCTATGAAGAAAAATGAGAAGAACATTACAACGATATGGATAGTACTCCATGATTTATGCAAAGAAATGTAAAAGATCCTTGCAACAGAGAAGCCAGTTGATACAGTTGGAAGACCTGCTGCATCATGTAGAAAAGTATTGGTTGGCTTAAATTAGTTAAGAACCTGATGCCAGTTGAGAAGATACTAAAAGAATACAAAGGCTCTACATGTCATAGAAGTGTCCAGGATTGGATCAGCCGAGTGTGTTTCATAAGCTTTTAACTCGTTATAAAATTATAGATGAAATTCACGCAGCAACGATCCAACAGCTCAGAAATGAATCAAAGATGAAGAGACAAAATCTTTGATATTAACTCCATTGTGGTATTGCATTGGTTGATTATAACAAACAACCTTCTGTGATTTTTGGTAAGAGGTTAACGATAAGACTTTTGTTTCCTTGTTCTAGCACCTAGACCACCAAATTTTTTAGGTTCAGTTCGTCTAGGATCTCCTATTAATAGATGCCTATCATATTCAACAATTCTTTCCTTTATCTCTTCTCTAACGGATTTCTGCAAAGGATGATCTTTAGGATCTTTCTTACCCTTGATATATCCCGTTAGAGCCCTAGATATAGCAATTGCACTAGCAAACGCTCCCCCAATATAGCCACCGCCTTCAACTCTAACACTGATATCGACCTCATTTCTTGGTTCACCTGCAATTTCTATGGGCGTAAGAATGATCTCCTTTGCGATTTCAGGAGTAATCAATTCAGCCGGGATGTTGTTGATCCTAATTCTGCCCCTGCCAGGTACTATTCTAGCAACAGCTCTAGCCCTCTTTCTATTCGCAGAGTAAAGTTCAATTTTAGTCATTATTCATTCCACCCAATGGATTTCGCAAGATCTCTCACACTCATGTAATATGAAGAAGGCTTCCGGATCTTGGCATCATCAAACCCTGTCATTTTACTATCTTCATAAATTTTTGGCATTCCTATATAAACTCTTAAACGTTTCATAGCATTATCACCCGATGTTTTTCTCCTAGGAACCATACCCCTGATCATCCTTGTTATTATCCTATCAGGTCTCCTTGCATGGAAAGGACCATGTATTGGATTGATTATGCTACCGACTTCCAGATAATCATGCCATTCCCTTATTATAGAATATTTATCTCCAGACAACATTGCCTTTTCTGCATTAATTACCACAACCATATTCCCTTTCAGTAATATCTTCGCAACATAAGAACATAATCTACCTGCTATATGATCTTTAGCATCAACTATTACCTGTTCAGCCAATTATTTTCACCTTACTCCCTTTAGGATACTCTTCAACAAATTCCTTAACACTAAAAATCTTACCGTCAGCATCAACTATTTTTCTGGCAGCGTTCTCTGATAGTGAAAAAGCGCAAAGTGTAATATTATGATCCATATTTCCCATGCCCAGTACCTTACCAGGAACAATTACAATATCCCCAGGTTCTGTTAATTTAGAAAGTTTGGCCAGATCAACTTCATGCTTAGGACCCGAACTCTCCAGTAGTTCTCGTAATTTCAACCAGATGGGTGCCTTAGTCCTCACGTAGGCAGCCCTAACAGCCCAAATTCCTTCACTTAGCACTGGATTGTTTAACAAATGATTTTAACTCCTTGGCTTTTTCTCCAAACATCTTTATTTTTTGTTCAAGTATTTTCATTGATTGTTCTATTACTTCTGTAGGTGTCAGCATACCAATAGTTTCAACTTCCAGTGTGAATTCTTCTTTCTTGCCATCCGTCTCTTTTAATATAGAAGTGGAAACTGGTTGCCACTTTGCATGCATTTTTCCCGTTCCCAATCTTGCATACGCTTCCACTTTAAGCTTTTGTGAGGGAGCGAGAATCACTATCGGTATGTCACTACTAACTGGCTTTACATAATCATCTTCAGAATTTAATTCACCAGACAAAACTGTTCTGCTTTGGTCTTGTGCACTAGAATCAATATATAACATAACCCTACACCTTGAGCATCCCAAAGAACTATCGCAATCGCATTCGTGAGCCATCACAAATCTTTCCAATTCAGTGCGGAGAGGAATTAGAGCAAGGCGATGAGCCATAGCCTCATCATGAATGACAGATGAGTTATCTAATATAACAACATCGTCTATAGCCATTGTCGGAACCTCGCTCAAGGCTATACGCCTCAACGCGTTTGCATATTCTCTAGGTATATCCCTTAATTTCAGAATTATATTATCATCTGACTGTGAAACTATATCTATCGATGCCATGCTCTTTTCAAACACATACCCTGCTGGTCATTTAAAAATCTAACGAAGTTTTGGTTCTGTAAAAAACATACCATTAATACAGTTAATCTGTGCATGTTGTAACCAATTACTCTGAAAAACGCTATTTGTTTTGCATCCTAACAGATCTTGATAGTATAGACTCACATAACAATCGCTTTACCACGACTTTATCGACTCTTTATTCTTTGAAAGTATAGACGTGTACAGAATTTCCTCTTCATCTGCCTCCTATATCTTCATTACACCATCTATACCGGAACATTCCATATTTATCAGGGATTATGCTCACAGCATCTAGATGGCCCCTTACAAATTCGTGATTGACTTTGCTGTCAGAGCCTTTATCAGCTACAACTATAGACAATGGCATAATATTTGATGCCATTGCAGCAATAGCTTAAAATCTAGTGTCGTGTCTTGACCCTCTTCTTATCTTCAAAGAAGATGATGTATATGATAAAAGAGGTGTTGAAGAAAGGTAATATATTCAGTGATAGCAGTTGGAGCTTATTATTCTAGAAAGATCTTATGATTCTAGAAGGAAGTTCAGGCTTCTATCAGATAGCAGCATTGGACCAGTGAAAGGTGAAGAAGAAAGCAACTACAAAAGCAAGGGGTATATACCATGGAAGCTATCAGTAATAAAGCAGAAGGAGGATCTTGATGCATGGTAGAAGAATCATGAATATGTACATAGATGGGCTGAAAAATCGGTATTCGCTGCATTCAAGCGTGACTTTGAACATGTAAAGGAGGTAAGATGGAAGAATATGGTGAAGGAACTAATACTTTAAGCATCCATATACAACTTGTTCATTGCAATGAATCGAAAAGGGTTTGGATAACTGCTATAATAAGGTAATTATTCGATACAGTATGTTGATTTGCATAGATTATATATATCTGACCTGATGACTTTCTAGTATGTCAACAAAGTTAACGGTAGTCAGGCTCACCATTGAAGGTGAAAAATTTGAACTTCTTGTAAAGCCTGATCCCGCACTTGACTTTAAAATGGGTAGGCGTACAGATCTTTCAAATGTTCTAGCATCTGACGAGATATACACTGACGCTAATAATGGGAAAAGAATTTCTGATGAGAAATTGATGAAACATTTTAAAACCACCAATCCCACGGATATAGCTAAAATGATAATGGAGAAAGGGGAACTAAATATGACTACTGAGCAGAGGAAACGATTCGTGGTAGAAAAGCGAAAGCAAATAGTGCAGCTAATATCGAGGAGCTACGTTGACCCTAAAACGCATTTACCTCATCCCCCGACAAGGATAGAGAATGCCGTAGTAGAAGCTGGTGCAGTAATAGATCCCTTCACCAATGCTGAAGCCCAGGTCAAGAAGATTATTGATGAATTGAGACCAATCTTGCCATTAAAGACAGAACAACTAAGGCTTTCAATTGTTATTCCGGCTAATTTTGCAGCACAGTCTTATAGCGTGATAAAGAAGATTTGTGAAATGCAGAACGAAGAATGGCAGGCTGATGGTTCACTTAAAGCAATAGTTGAAATACCAGCTGCTATTCAATCAACGTTAATGGACAGGTTAGGTTCGGTTACAAAGGGTTCTGCACAGGTGATGGTGATCAAATAGTGGAAGACATACAGAAGATGAATGTTATCCCAGGAGACTGTATTGCAGATGGTAATGTCAAACCTCTGCTAAATGCAATAAAGATTAATGATAAGATATATGCTACGAGGGTAGGCATCGCTGAAGTTGGAAATGATGGTGCAAAGGTTATTCCTCTATCCGGTGTATATGTTCCTAGAATTGGAGATTTAGTCATTGGAAAAATTACGGAACACTCTGCAATGGCGTGGGATCTCGATATTCGCTCATGCTTTGCTGGGTACTTGCCGGCACAGGACGTGTTTGGGAAGGAATTTTCCCCTTCGCAAGATGATCTAACACAAACCTTTCGTGTTGGAGATCTGATTGCGTGCAAGATAGCTAATTTTGACAGGACCAGAGACCCGTTGCTTACCGCATCAGATAATGACCTGGGGTTAATCCCAGAGGGGCAGGTAGTGAGTGTCTCTCCTACAAGAGTACCAAGATTAATAGGAAAAAGAGGTTCTATGATTCAAACTATAGAACAGAGTACTCGGTGCAAGATAATTATTGGTCAAAACGGTATTATAGTAGTTTCGGGCTCATCTTCAGATAGCGTAATGCTGGCAGTTAAGGCTATAAGGATGGTAGATGAAGAGGCTCATACAGTGAATCTTACTCAGCGTGTAAAAGATATGTTGCAAAGTTCAATGGGTGATAACAATGGGTAATTTGGCTAAAGGTTTTAGTCGAACTGATGGAAGGGGGATTGAAGAACTTAGACCAGTGAAAATTGAGGCTGGCGTATTGAAAAATGCCGACGGTTCGGCATATATAGAGTTTGGAAATAACAAAATCATGGTTGCGGTTTATGGACCAAGGGAAGCTCACCCAAAACATATGGCATTATCTAGTAGGGGAGTCCTTAGATGTAGGTATCACATGGCACCTTACTCAGTAGATGAAAGAAAAAATCCTGCACCATCTAGACGTGAAATCGAGATCTCAAAGATCTCAAAAGAGGCCTTGGAACCGTCAGTTATACTGGAAAATTATCCTAGAACAGCTATTGATGTTTACATTGAAATATTACAGTCGGACGGCGGCTCTAGGTGTGCGGGTATAGCGGCTGCATCTGTCGCCCTGGCAGATGCAGGAATCAACATGCGGGATATGGTTGCTGCTTGCGCTGCTGGCAAGGTTAATGATACCATTGTGTTAGACATAATTGATGAGGAGGACAAGGAAGGACAGGCAGACATGCCAATAGCATATATGCCTAATCTAAAACAGGTTACACTTATGCAGGTAGATGGTATGCTGTCCAGTCAGGAGTATAAGAAATGTTTGGATATGGCCATTAAGGGCTGCATGAAGATATATGATTTACAAAAGGAGGCACTTATGAAGAAATACTTTGGTAACGGTATGGAATTAGGGGAGACAACATGAGTAGTGCAAGAAAATCTAGTATGATATTAGATCAGTTGCGTAGAGTCCAAATGCAGGAGCTTTTGGGTGAAGGGAAGAGACTTGATGGGAGAGGTTTGAATGAATATAGACCCATAAAGATTGAAACTAATGTTATCCAGAAAGCTAATGGTTCCGCGCGTGTTACCTTGGGAAATACTCAAGTTATCACAGGCATAAAGATATCTACAGATGAGCCTTATGAAGGATTAGAAAAAAAGGGGATATTGATTTGCAATGCTGAAGTTTTGCCCTTAGCATCAGCACATAGCGAACCTGGTCCACCAGATGAAGAAGCTGTAGAATTGGCAAGGGTGGTTGACCGCGGGATAAGGGAATCAGAAATGATCGATTTAGAGAAACTTGTGTTGATAGAAGGGAAGGTTGTATATGCCGTTTTTGTTGACTCTAGCATCATAAATATGGGAGGTAATCTATTCGATGCTGCTTCTTATGCTGCTGTGAGTGCATTGCTAACTACTAAATTACCCAAGTTAAAGGTGGAGAACGGTAAAGTTATCGATACTGGAGAGGTAATTCCTGCACCAGTACGAACTGTGCCAGTATCGGTCACTATGGCAAAGATAGGCTCTTCGATAATTGCTGACCCTATATCTGAGGAGGAAGCGGTCATGAATGGGAGAGTTACAATGACAACGGATTCGGATGGTAATGTATGTGCTGTACAAAGGGGAAGTACGGGGGCATTTTCAGTGGAACAAATACATGAAATAGTGGATAACGCTATTGCCAAGGGTAAGGAGATAAGACCGTTACTGAAGAAGGTTGCAGAAAGTGGCTCGGTCTAGAAAGAAGGAATCGTTGGGTGGATTGCGCCAGAAGTATGGTGCAACTCTTAGGCGTAGGTATACCAAGGCATTTATTACCTTAAAGCAGAAACGGCGATGCCTTGAATGTGGTTCGAGAAAGTTTAGACGGAAGGTATTGGGCATATGGTGGTGTCCTAAATGTCGATACACCATTACAAGCAGAGCCTATGACATCGTCAAAAAGTCATAATGCTACGATAGAAATAAGGACGAAGAATTCAAAAATTGTATTTTCTGCCTTAAAGCCCGATATGATTTATTCCAATGAAAGAAATACAAAGGCAAGCATCACAATTGCGGATAACACAGTAATTATTAACATTGCTTCAGACCAGATTTCAGATTTAAGAGCAAGCTTAAACTCATATCTAAGACTTTTTCGCACAGCTGTTAGTTGCCTAGATTTACCCTTGTAAATTAAGCTCCGTAATTTCATAAATGGTCTTGGTCTTTTCCAATATTTACACTTGGAATTCATAGATAGAACATGATTTTGTAAATGAACGAAGTAATTTTCTCTGATCTATTTTGTTCAAGGAAAAAACTGTTGCCCAGATAAGTGATGATTCGGTGAAGAAATATGGGTTATATGCAGATTTCATGGGTTTTCAAAAGACTCTTTGGTTTCAAAACATAGAATTTCGATGATAAAAGAACCCTGTTTATCTAAAACTATTACTCTTTTCCAAAAGGGATCCTTTTATGCCCAGGAACTCATACCTTTATGGGAGATTTGGTATTTTTTCTATCCTAGTGCTCCATCATAACAATCTAGTGTGACTGAATAAGCACTTCCCTAATCCCAATTTGCAAGTATCACTCCTACCGTCTTGCAATCGAAATGGTTGTAATAGATGATTTCACGTCATCATCTATCGACCTACTTTCATTATAAGGCATTTGTAATAACTACTGACATAATATCTACGAAATGTAAATATCTTATATGCTAATAGATTCAAATCTAATTGCTCTTACATGTATAAAACCTTCTTAAAGTCCCAGCCGTAATAAATTAGAATAAAAAATCTACATAATAAATTACACTAAAACTTGAATGAAGTTGGTAGAAAATATAGGATACTTGAGGCCGACGAGATGCATTTAGACCATGAGATAGATGTTCTTTGGGCGCTTTTAATGAGTTTATATATACGAGTGATCACGCTTACTTGTTCTGAAAATGAGTGAACAAGAATTACCACCCTGGCTACGTGAACAAGTAGTAAGACTCAACCAACTCCAGCAAAACCATCAGAGTCTACTTATGCAAAAACAGCAGATAGAGATTGAGCTGGTAGAAGTGGGTAGGGCACTTGAGGAATTGAATAAGGCAGATGCCGAGAATATGATCTTTAAAACAGCGGGGCCATTATTGATAAAGACAAACAAGGATGAAATCATTAAAGAGCTGGAAGAGAAGAAAGAACTTGCAAATACACGTACGATGGTTCTTTCAAAGCAAGAAACAAGGTTGAAGGAAAGTCTGAAGGAAGTTCAGGGAAAGATAGATGAAATGGTACGCAACAATTCTGGACCAAGTGCAGGTGTAGGGCTTGGTTCAACGAAGCCAAAAGGTGAATAGTTCTAATGAATAACAATTAGCAGATAAAAAGTTGCATTTGTTTAACAAGATGTCATGTTTTAATATTCTTGCGGCGAACAAATACATCGCCAGTAACTATCCTTTTGATATTACCATTTGGTAATCTCAACAACAAAGCCCCATCATAATCTATATCCACCGCCCTCCCCTCAAAACAAAGATCATCTTGTGTAACGGTGACGTTGCTGCCCAATGTGGCGGAAAGATCCTTCCATGATTGGATTATGGTATCAGAGCCTTGTTTCTCCAATTCGATATAGAGTCTCTCCATCTCTGTGAATGTCTTCATAACCAATACCAATCTGTCAACTTTCTTGTCCAGCTCTTTCATCAAAGAAATAACCCCGTAATATCCAGCTGTTCCTTTTATACTGGATTCGATCTTTCTAACACTTACGTTAGCGTTAATACCTATACCAATTACAACATAATTTATTCGATCGACCTCACAACTCATTTCTGCAAGTATTCCAGCAACTTTCATTCCGTTTATGACAACGTCATTGGGCCATTTCAACCTGGCATTCACACCGCAAACACCCCTGATCGCATTGCATACCGCTAAAGATACCAACAGTGGAAGTAAGGTACTTTCTGCAGTAGCTATTTTTGGCCTGAGTATCAATGACACCCATATGCCACCTTTTGGTGCTATCCACCTTCTGCCTATTCTGGCTCTTCCTTTTTTTTGATTTTCTCCAATTACAATACTCCCTTCTGGGGCATTCCCTTCAGCCAACCTAATAGCAAGATCCTGTGTTGAATCAATGGTTTCGAAATGATGAATTACCTTACCTATACGTTGAGTCTTCAATCCATCCTTGATCTCCCATGGGAGAAGAAGATCACTCCTCTTCAGAAGTTTGTAACCTAGGCCTTTCTTGGAAGTTATATTATATCCATATTTTCTCAGAACAGAAATATACTTCCATATTGCTGTTCTTGATACTTTAGTCTTCTTGCTTATTGATTCACCTGATACATAGCTTTTTTCTGCCTTCTTTAGAATCTTCAAAACTTCCAAGGTTTTATTGTCTGCAGACGACTCTTGCATATTTTGTATCCGGAATACTAGACTATAATTATTGCTTGATCATTCTTTAATATCATTAACAAGAGTAATCGGTATGGAGAAAGATGGATACTCAGACTCTGAGATCAGAGAAATAATGTCTTTGAAGAATGTGGTCGTCGTAGGATTTTCAAAAAATCCGGGAAAAGATGCCCACCAGATACCAAAATATCTAATTAATGCTGGATACAATGTGATACCTGTAAATCCTACAGTAAACGAAATCTTAGGGAAAAAAAGTTATAAGAATCTGCAAGAAATCCCAAGTGATATTGATATAGTTGATATCTTTAGGCCTTCTGAAGATGTCCCTGCAATAGTGAAAGATGCTATCGCGAGAGGCGTGAAGGTAGTTTGGATGCAATTGGGGATTAGTAACAAAGAAGGTGAGAAAGATGCGCTAGAAAAAGGAATCAAGGTGGTTTATAATAGATGTGTGATGAGGGAACACCGAAAATTGTTTGGAAGATGAAGTTATCAAAATGGGAGCTAGGTGAAAATAAATGTCAATGGAAAAGATTCTTGATGAAGTAAGGAAATTAAGGGTCGATCTACAGAAGCAAGGAATTACCGTAAAGGTAAGGAGTGACAATGAGGCCGGTATGATAACGATCTATGGTGAATCTTCAGATATACTGAAGCGTGCTACTTTTGGCCTCAGTGAAGTGTCGGAACTCGCTTATACAACAGCAGAACACCATCCTTACTGGAGCATAGTTTACCACGCAATAGAAATTTCAAGGATTACTCTAGATAAGTGGAATGATGAGCTTGATGGAAATGAATTAAGCGAATTATTGTGGAGAATCGCAGAGATCCAAGGTGTGTTGGAAAGATTAAAGCAATAATATAATTTAAATAAACGCAAGCAGAAAATGATTTTATGCCCATTAAAATAGGGATTATCGGAAAGACCAATACTGGAAAAACTACTTTCTTTAATGCGGCGACAATGTCATTTGCAGAAGTGTCAAATTATCCTTTTACCACAAAACAGCCCAATGTCGGAACCAGTCATGCTATTACACTGTGTGTCCATAAGGAGTTCAAGGTGCAGGACAACCCGAAGAACTCTTCATGTATAGATGGCTGGAGATTTATCCCCGTTGAGTTGATCGATCTACCAGGATTGATAAAAGGTGCATGGGAAGGTAAGGGCCTGGGAAACCAGTTTCTGTCAATAGCGGCACAGTCTGATGCGCTGTTACATGTTGTTGATGTATCTGGTAGTATTGATGCTGGGGGAAGGGTTACTGAAGTTGGATCCGGCGATCCTGTTGCTGATATTGGTGATATTGAAGAAGAACTTGTAATGTGGTACCTTAAACTTCTGGAGGGTAATAGAGATAAAATTTCTCGAGCAACAAAATCTGGTGTTAAGATGAATGTTGCAATAGCCGACATCTTTGCTGGTATTGGAGTAAAGGAATTTGATGTTCAAAGGGCAGTAAATGATGCAAAACTTCAGGACAAAAGTTTTGATGACTATGACATTGATGATAGCAAAGACTTTGTATGGTCTTTACGTGATATATCAAAACCCACACTAATAGTCGCGAACAAGGTTGATATTCCAGATGGGATGGAGAACTTTAGACGTTTGAGAGAAGAATACAAGGATATGATGGTTGTTCCCGCAAGTGCAGAGGCTGAACTTACATTAAGGAGAGCTGAAAATAAAGGATTAATAAAGTATCTGCCTGGTGACGAAAGGTTTGATATAGTAAAACAAGATGAGCTTAATGACAAGCAAAAATGGGCACTTAACTTCATACGAAAAGATGTATTGGGTGAATACATGCGAACTGGTGTACAACACTCTATCAACGTCGCTGTTTTCAAATTGTTGAGGATGAATGCAGTTTACCCTGTAGGAGATGTATCAAACTTAACTGATAAAAAGGGTAATGTGCTTCCGGATGTTTATTTAATGCCTTCTGGATCAACCGTGGAGGATCTGGCGAGGCAGATCCACAGTGATTTAGCTAAAAACTTGTTATACGCGATAGATGCTCGTGATGGGCTACGGTTGCCGTCAGATTATAATATAAAGGATAGAGACGTGGTTTCTATAATCTCTGCAGCTAAGAAGAAAGGTTAATGTTTTTGACTAATAGTGAATACATTGTCAATGGTTTGAGTGGTTGATATAATCTAAGGCTATGATAATTTAATTTCCGAAATAACCTCTTTCCAATATTGTACTATTCCATTAATATACTCCCCTAATTGTCGTGGTTCTGGTCCTTCTGGCAATATCGCGAAACTTGCCAATATTGGTAATATTATTATCGCTGCAATTATTATCCACTTCAGGAATCCCATAGGAAAGAAATCTCATAGTTACATAAAACTTTCTGAGCTATCACCTATAGAGCTCTAGGCCTAAGATTCTTAACTTTGTGGAATGTTGTCGTTACAGTTCAATGGATTATCAATTCCCAGATGAAATCACATCTATGAATTTGGGAAAGTGGATTTTTACTTTAATTTGTTGAAACTGAAAAAAATCTGTTCAATCTCATTATTCATCTAAATTTTAACTTCAATCATTCTATTTGAGGAGATAATTTTATCGTATACATCAGTAAGCTTACTGATATCACCTTAGTTTTTTCCATATGGTTCTCCTCTTGTGATCCATGAGTTCAACCCCCATATTTTTTAACTGCTCTCTAATTTTGTCAGCCTCTACAAACATTTTCTGCTCTCTTAGCTTGTTCCTCTCCCTTACCATTATTTCGATCTTTCTTTCCTCTTCACTAGAAGCTTTTATGATCTTCAAACCAAATATGAACATAATTTTATCAAATGTTGGTTTAACTGCGTCGGCCATGGTCCTATCAAGCTTTTCATCTGCAGCATACCTGTTTATTTTTCTGACAAAAGTAGTGAATACAGTTAACGACATGGGTGTGTTAAGGTCGTCATCCATGACATGTTTAAATTCTCTGAGAGTATCATTGACAATTTTCATTGCCTCATCAATAGGTCCACCATCTCCTTCGGCAAATTCCAATTCATACGCACATGTTTCTATATCACGCCACCTTGCGATTGCATCTGCAAGAAGGCGGTCATTATAATCAAGAGTTTTTCTGTAGTGACCAGATAGACAATATATTCTGATTCCATTTGCACCCCATTTTTTTAATGCTGTATGTATTGGTTCTATATTCTTCAAGGATTTCGCCATTTTTTCTCCCGCTATAGTTACCATACCCACATGCATCCAATATCTTGCGAACATACTTCCAGTGTAGCATTCTGACTGGGCAATTTCGTTTTCATGGTGCGGAAAGATAAGATCTTCACCACCACCATGTATTTCGAACCCATTGCCAAGGTATTTGATACTCATCGCGGAACATTCTATATGCCATCCTGGTCTACCTTTGCCCCATGGACTGTCCCAAAGTAGACCCTCCTTGTATAACTTCCACAATGCAAAATCCAACGGATCTTTTTTACTGAGATCAACTTCTACCCTTGCCCCTGCTTGAAGTTGGTCAATGGGTTTCTTTGACAGTTTGCCATAATCATTATCTGAAAGGACGTGAAAGTAAACGCCGTTATCGGAAAGATATGCAAAATTCCTTTCTACCAAGCCTGCGATAAGTCCCTGCATTTCGTTTACATGCTCTGTGGCTTTAGGGTACTCATCTGCACGTATTATGTTCAAATCATCAAAATTCTCAAAATACTGCTTGATGAATTTTTCAGATAGTTCTTTTGGTTCAATTCCTAGTTTCCTTGAGGTATTGATTATCTTATCGTCAATATCCGTGAAATTCTGCACAAATATGACCTTGTAACCTTTATGAATTAGGTATCGCCTTAGCACATCAAATATTATTATGGTTCTTGCGTGTCCAAGATGACTGTAATCGTAAACAGTAACACCACAAAGGTATATTCTGAACTGATTATCTTTAGCCTGAACTTCTTCTAGTATACCAGTTAGCGTATTATATAATTTCAACAGCAGCCCCTTTTCCAAAATTCACTACGATAAAGCTAGTTAATAAGCACACAGTTAAGCCTCGCTGCTGCTATAATCATGAAATGTATATAGCACTTTGAGGTCTCACACAATTCGGTGTATCTCACTATGTTGATTAGAGTATATCTACTAGCAGGGAGATTATGTTTGATCCCTGTTGAAATTGATAATTATTATTGTATAAATAATGTATGGAAAAGTATGGAAAATAATGAGGTAGTTTTTATATCATCTATAGAAGGTAATAATGAAGTCATCTCAAAACTTTCCAATGCATTATGGATGCTGCTAGATGCGGAAATCCCATGTACGTTTCCCATGATCTTTCATAACGAATCGTTGATCTCCGGAACCCTGTACTGGCAAATATATCGATCGCAGAAATTTCATTAACCGTTAAAGGGTTTTGAGACGACCTAAATAACTCTGGTAACATTATTTAATTTAATCGACTTTGTAATGTCGGTTTTGATGGAGGAGGTCAGCTATCTAGGCATAAAACACACCTGTAAAATACGGATCTTGGCATAGCTAAAACGGTTCCGCTTTTTGATACTATTTATCAGAGGTTTATCAACCTACAAGGGTATGGCAATGTATATCCTTGATAGAGCATATGATACTCTAATGCATCTTGTATTCTGATTAACAATTTTCTTGTATTAATCGTGATTCTAAATATAATAGTCGGCCAATATTAATTATCAAGATTTTCTTCAGATTAGTAATATTTCCTTTCAATTAACAGCATCACAGATACATCATTACAAGTACATAAAGTCAATATTCAACGTACCCTCTTTCAATAGTAGGTATGAGTAGAAGGAATATCTTGATAATGACAGTTGTAGTGGCAGTGACTTTTGGAGCAATAGCATTAGGCTCTAACATATCTTATCAAAGCAATCTGGAAGAAGGGAATTCTAGTCCCATGATTGAACATCAATTTAATTTGCAAAAAGGAAGCGCTAAACTAGAAGGGAGAACAGAAATTACGTTAAAAGATGAACTGGCTATGAGTGACAATATTTCTTTAGTCACACATCGTGTAATTACATTAACAGAGGATCTTGGAATTGATGATTAATGTACTTCATTTGATAGAATTGAATTATTGTTAAACAAACTACGAAGGATTTGTACTAAAATAAAGTTTAGTCTACATTAATTGTCACCTTTCCAGCGCCATCTTTTTGAATTGTTAATGCACCTAAGGCATGGGTGCCGGTATTCTGTGGATTATATTTTGTATTAACTTTAATTCTTCTGCTATAGATATTTCCATCATACAAAGGACAGGGGATACATTTTCCATCATACAAAGTAGCCGACCAGTAGCATGAGATGCAGAAGTTAAATATACGAATTTACTGCGTTCCTTTCTTAGGCATTTACATATTTCCTTATCAAGCAAGATTTATTCTATATTACGATCTGAAACAAGATAAAAAACATTTGTATGTATCTCCTAGACAAACTTCACTAGAGGTGTATTTTCCTAGGGTCATCTTTCTCATCACTCCTTTATCGGTCTCTCGTTAGTGATAACAATATCCTGAGTTGTTACTATAGAGTATATATCGGATATGAGAGAAAATCTTAAACTCGTTGGGTGCTTAACAATGAAAGAAAAATGATTATATCACGTAACAATTCAAATGTATTGCATGGTAATATGTGATATGGATGAATCTCAATAAGTACATTATGATATTGGCGATCGGCACCGGTCTGATAGCGATCAGCCTGCTGGTTTTCCATATTCCATTACTTGCAGTAAGACCATTGCTGTTGATAGCTTTAGCCTTGGGAGGAATGTGGTTTTATTACTACTGGAGACAAAACAAGAACAAGCAACTAGAGCAAATACAGGCTGATACTGAAGGGCAGGAATGCAGGTGTCATATATGTAAGCACATAGAGGCAACAGATTGCGTAAAAGCTTATTGTTCCTGTTGCATGATAATTAAGAGGGGTCAAATAATCTCGCACGATTCCCTTTGATAATATTAATCTTTTCTAAAAATTTAATCTTTGAATTCACATTAAAAACATATTAATGTAATAAGATGAACATATCACGTTGAACATATATGGGTAATCCATTTAAGAAATTTAGAAAAGAAGGTGAACCAGAGGAGGCAGAGGTGGTCCGTGATAGACCTAGACCTAGCAGACCTGGGTCACAAGAGAGCAAAACGAAGCTTGGTCTTGGAATAGTGACGGCTATAATCATTTTGGTAATAATCTCACAGTCTGTAGTAATCGTAGAGGCAGGTCATCGTGGAGTGGTTTTATATTTTGGTGCCGTTGAAGATAGAGTACTTCCTGAAGGCTTCTCCTTCATAACTCCGTTTGTGGAACAAGTTATACAAATGGAAGTGAGGACCCTAAAGTATGAGGCAGATGCGAGCTCATCTTCCGCCGACCTTCAAGTAGTAACGACTGCAGTTGCCTTGAATTTTCATGTAGATCCCGCGGTTGTCCAAACTCTTTATCAGGAACTTGGAGAAGATTATGCTGCTAGATTAATTGCACCCACCATACAGGAATCTGTGAAAGGGAGTACTGCAAAGTTTGTAGCCGAAGAATTGATCACTAAAAGAGAAGAGGCAAAGGCAAGAATTGGTGATACAATCAGTGAGACATTGATCAGTAGAGGTCTTATTGTAGAACAGGTCTTCATAACTGACTTCCAATTTTCAGCTGATTTCGCTAGATCCATTGAGCTAAAGGTGGTAGCACAACAGGAAGCAGAGAGAGAGAGAAATGTCCTTGAAAAGGTGCGAGTACAAGCAGAATCAAGAGAAGCCGAGGCTATTGGTAACGCGAACGCAAATATTGCACAGGCAAAAGGTGAAGCTGAAGCAATATTGATAATACAAGAACAACTCAAATCAAGCCCCGATTATCTAAAGTGGCAGGCGATAAACAAATGGAATGGAAAATTGCCAATAGCGATGGGTGGAGGAGGAGCAATGCCATTCATCGATATCACTACCTTGGCTACTCAGCCCGATTAATTAATTGTAAAATGAAAAGTTGGTCTAGACGAAACGGGATCCCCTTTGATATTTTTTTATATAAAAGAATAGTTTGAATGAATCAAAAATAACTCTTGACCTTTTAGATATTAGGGATATAAATAACAAATATTTTAGACATATTCAACATAAAATTGTTCGTAATTTAGATTTGACTATTAACATCAAGGATATAGGAAAATCAGTTCCCTAACAAGAAAGATTTTGCATTGTAAAGAATTATCTCACAATCATTTCAGTCCAATATATTGGGGGTATAATACCCTCTCACCACTAGTACCGTACTTAAACCCATTCTGTTGAAACTTTCTACTTGGAAAATTTATGTTTAACCGCAAAATATTAACAATTATGGTTTATCCAATCCTTCATCCTGAACTTACTCCATGACAACAAAATTATTGCCTGCCCCTAGCGGTACTATATTATCATCTCCAACTAGCAAATTGTATTCTAACTCGCTATCGACCGGTATTTGAAAGACAAGACCCCTATATCCTGTAATACCTGGTTGAAGAGTACTCCATGATTCACCAAAGTAGGGTGAAAGAGCTTTTATCACATTAAACTTGCGGTTTTCAGAATCTGTGAGTGTAAAGTCAAACTCTTTCAATTCTGTTCTTGGTTCATTGCTTGAATTTGTCACATACATTGTTATTAACAAATACTCTTCCTTAGGCTGTTCCGACAAACCAGCAGTTGGCAAACTGTCACTTACAGAAGCATGTGTAACGTCATATGATAAACCCGATACCATGACTTGTTCTCCCATTGAGGAAACCTCTGGAGCCCGTTGGCTAACCTCAATTTCCTCTTCTAGTTCGTCAACAGTATTAGTTGCGCTCTCATTTTCATCATCATCATCCTGAAAAAGACCGCTTACTAAACTTATAGCTATAAATGCTCCAAAGATGACACCCATCCTAAGCATCCTACTTTTTCTAGCACTACCTGACCCAGGCATTGTCATCTTATCCACTTCTATAATGGATCCGGTATTTAAGCCCTCAATAGATCTGAAAATTCTATCGATTCAAAAGAGTGTTATTACATTTTAATTGCTCTTAATATTCCAAATCTTCGTTATTTGCGAAGAGAGTTAAGTTATACAGGTTTTAAAGAACAAATTTCCAAGGCACTCATAATATCTATCTATCTTACTGGCAAAATTTACAGGCAAATCTTGTATTCGTCATAATGCAAGCTAAAGGCATAACTAGAGGTAGGATAGAGACTGGTCTCACAATCAAAGCTTACAAATCTTTGCACCCATTCGTTTATGTCTACTTTGGTCATGCATATTCTTAATCTTCACCACCTTTTTTAATGGTATACCAAGTTTTACAGAAGTCCGGTTTGGAGATTGTTTCAGATCATGCAAACAGTAAAGTATGCTGTCCACTTGTTCATAGGTCATTCCAATCTCATCTTCTGCAAAGTGATTCTTCCACAAAATCGGTCCAATCTTCTTGGTTAATATCGAATCCTGAATATGGAGATATCTACCTAAAGCCTTAACCTGAACTTTGTATAGTGATGCAATCGGCATGATATCTGCCCCCCCGTCGCCATATTTTGTAAAGTACCCTATTAATAACTCACTTTTATCGCTTGTACCAAGGACCAGTAGGTCGTTTTGGTTTGCATAGTAATAAAGCATACACATTCGTAGCCTCGCAAGTAAGTTTCCAGAAGCTGCCCTGTTTTTCTGCATTTTAAGAACTAAGCACGAATGAACTTGCTCCAAATCTATGATATTGTATTTAACTTTCAATTTTTTTGATAATGTCACTGCATCCTTAATATCCTGAACAGGTGTTACCTTACTAGGTAATATCAAAGCCAACAATTTTCTATTTACTGCTTCGAATGCCAAACTGGTAACCACTGAGGAATCAAGACCGCCACTGAGTCCTACTACATAACCACTCCTTCTAGAAGATTTAAGTTCCTTCTTCAGGAAGGAGACTATATTCTGTCTAATTTTTCCATATTCTAAATTTGTCATTTCACCGACTATCAACTAAGGGCTTGGATACACTCATGGATAATAAACCATTTCGCGAGAAATTGTGATTTAAATAAACTCAAATTAGAAATTCATATCCAAAGTTCAAGTCTCTACATAGATATCATTGTCCCTTACTTCGATGGAATACGTAGTAAGTTTAACGCCATTTAGATAATCCAGCAACTCTCCTGTCGTTACATTGTAGTGCCAGAAATGCCAAGGACATTCGACAATTTCTCCTTTCAACATACCCGATGCAAGAGGACCATCTTGATGTCTACACAATGCTTCAATGGCGTAATAGTTACCATTGACATTGAAAACAGCGATCCTCTTATCATTAACATTAAACTCTTTCCCTTTTCCAATACCAACCTTCTCTTTCGTTCCTAGGTTAGTCCAAACCATTATAGAATGATTTTTATTATTATGTTATATGATGTTTTTCATATGAGTAGTATGATAGCAGATGAGAAACTAGCTGGTAGAGGAAAGTTATCTTACGAGTGGGCAAGTTCTCATATGCAGATACTTGGCAGGACAGTTGAAAAGCTCGCTGAAAATAGACCATTACATGGGATACGAGTAAGTTTCTGTTTGCATATTACTAAAGAAACATCTGCTCTTGCAATTGGAGCTAAAACGCTTGGGGCGGATGTTAGCATGTGTGCTGCTAACCCCCTATCGACTCAGGACGATATAGCAGCGTTCCTCGCGTCGGAAGGGATTAATGTTTACGCTTGGCGTGGTCAAAATAAACAAGAGTATGATGACTGCATAAGGAGAATTATCAGGGATAAACCAGATGTAATTACCGATGATGGATCTGATACCCACATTGCAATGCATAATGAGAAGGAGTTTTCTAATTTTGATACTATGGGAGGTACCGAAGAAACTACTACTGGAGTTGTAAGGTTAAAGGCATTGGAAAACGATGGTCTTTTACGATATCCGGTTATTGCGGTTAACAATGCTTATACGAAGCATCTATTCGACAATCGATACGGTACAGGTCAGAGCACAATGGATGGGATATTACGTGCTACCTCTCTTTTGATAGCTGGCAAAAACTTTGTTGTTTGTGGCTATGGATGGGTTGGAAGAGGAATAGCAAGCAGGGCTAGGGGTCTTAATGCTAAGGTTGTTGTGACAGAAGTTGATCCTATAAAGGCACTTGAAGCACATATGGATGGTTTCACTGTAATCCCAATGGAGGAAGCTGCCAGGATTGGAGATATCTTCGTTACAGCAACAGGTCAGACAGGTGTTATCAATAAGGATCATATTGAAAGTATGAAAGATGGTGCTGTACTTGCCAACGCAGGTCACTTCGATGTTGAGGTTGATACGAATTATTTGAGGAATGATAACAAATCAAAACGCATGGTCCGAAATAACTTGGAAGAATATACGTTGAAGAATAATAAGAAGGTGTACTTGATAGGAGAGGGCAGAATAGCAAACCTTGTAGCGGCGGAAGGGCACCCGCCCGAAGTAATGGCATTATCATTTTCGAACCAATTACTATCAATAATCTATATCGCAGAAAATCACTCGAAAATGGCCAAGGCTGTACATAATGTACCTGATGAGATCGATTCTCGAGTAGCAATCAACTCTCTAGAGGCAATGGGAGTAAAGATAGACAAACAAACAAAAGAACAAGCCCAATATGCCAAAAGCTGGAGATAGGTAACTCTCCAAAATCTGTGGGTGCGGCAGAATGGAGAAGGTAGTCGTTACCAGCGCGTTACCCTATGCGAATGGTGAAATTCATCTAGGACATATTTCATCAACATATTTGCCTGCAGATATTTTCACGAGATACTCCAGACTAAAGGGGAGTGATGTAGTATACATTTGTGCTACCGATGACTTTGGCACTCCAATATTAATTAGGGCAGAGAAGGAGGCAAAGGACCCTGAAGAATACGTTGCTCATTGGCATGACCGTGATTATGAGGATTTCACAAAGCTAGGAATTTCATTTGATTTTTTTTACCAGACAAGTTCATATGAAAATGTCGAATTTGCGAGATATGTTTTCAATAAATTATATCATAATGGCTTTATTTACGCTAAACAGATTATCCAGTTCTACTGTAATAACGACAAGAAATTCTTGCCAGATAGATATGTTGTAGGCAGATGTCCCTATTGTGCTGCAGAGAACCAATATTCAGATTTATGTGAGAAGTGTAGAAGGGTGCCACCTGAAATTCAGGAACCAAAGTGTGCGATTTGTGGAGAAACGCCCATTAAGAAAGAAACCAATCATTTCTTCTTCAAATTGTCAAGCTTTTCTGGAAAGCTTAAGGATTGGCTTACCAATAACGAAAACCTACAAGATGATGTGAAGAATTATGTGTTGAAATGGATCGAGGATGGTCTACAGGACTGGGATATAACGCGAGATATTAGTTGGGGAGTGCAAATCCCTCTGAATGAAGCTGAAGGTAAGGTGCTTTACGGGTGGTTTGACAACCATCTATGCTACATATCTTCCTTGCTTACTTTTCTTAAGGAGAAAGGAATCGATGGGAAGGAGTTCTGGAATGACGCAGAAATTTATCATTTTATTGGAAAAGATATCGTTTATCATCATTACCTGTTCCTGCCAGCCATGAGGCTTGGAATAAATGAAGAGTATCGTTTGCCAGATTTCATACCTACGAGGGGACATCTCATGTTGCAAGCACAAAAGATTTCAAAGAGTAGGAATTGGTACATTGGTCTTAGAGATTTTCTTGAGAGCTACCCAGCAGATTATCTTAGATATTACATTGCATCAATAACTCCTTTTAGTCAGCAAGATCTTAACTTTGACTGGGAAGATTTTGCTGCAAGAATAAATAACGAATTGATAGCGAATATTGGAAATTTTGTAAACAGGACTTTGAGTTTCACAAGTAGTAAATTCAACGGAATCGTACCTGAGCCTACAGAGAATGATATTGCTGACAACGAAAGTATAGACGCAATAAAAAGGGTAAAAATAGAAGTTGGTGAATTACTATGCACTAATGAACTAGATAAGGCTCTGAAACGGATATTGAGATTTTCTGCTCATTTCAATAAATACTTTCAACAAAAGGAACCTTGGGTAAATACAGAAGGTGCAAATAACTGCACTTATTTATCTGTAAATGCCGTTCGTTCACTGGCAATCTTGTTAGAACCATATTTACCGTTTTCCGCAGAGAAGATATGGAAACAGTTGAATTTGACAGGATCTGTGCATCAACAAAAGTGGGATTCCGTATCTGAACTGCTAATAAAATCTAATCACAAGATAGGCCATGTTAAGCCGCTGTTCGAGAAGATAGCTGCAAGTGGAATAGAACTGGAAAAAGGAAAACTTGGGAAGTAAATTCAGCGTAATTCTTATTATTAAAATCACGTTAGGAATACTTTTTCATTTTATGTTATTGTAAATGATCTGTAATGTCATAATATACATATTCGAAATTAAAGATTGTAAATTTGACTCTGTCAACGAGTTTATTTAGGTGATTTCTGATCAATTCTATGTCATATTATGTAATAGCTTGATCTGGACAGTTTACAGCGCAAAATATTTGCAAACTTGTTATTGACTATTTGAGTCAGTGAAAAAAATTGTTTAACGTCTTCTAAAAAACTTCTCACTTGAGTCTCAAATTATATATTCTCAGATATGGGACCACTATCACCGCCATTGGGGTCAGTGAAGGCTGGTTCTTCGCCACCGGTGTTGCTGGTTTGCCTTTTGCTCTTTATTGCTCTTATGGCCAGAAACAAACCTACTCCTATTATGATAACAGTTAAACCGATGATAACCTCAATCTCTATGTTAGTACCAACATCTCCTTCGCTTTTCTCCTCTAATACCGAATTTGTATCTATTTCAAATGAATCAATCATTTTTTGTACGGTTTCCAAATGATTATCATATTTTTTCTCATCAGCGTAATATGAAATGAGGTAGGCTTTGCTGTCCTTTAGCGTCCAGACTTCCATTACCTTGTTTAGGATGACATCCCTGTACAGTACGTTTTCAAGAACCTCATTTCTTTCTACTTTGCCAGTGTACACCACTCTATATGCAGGATAATTTGCAAGAGTGGTCGGACTTGACTCGACTATACTGAACTCAGAAAAAATATCTCCTAGTAGATTAATATAATCTTCAGTATATTGTTCTAGTGTTACATTTGGAGGTACCGGTGCAATTACTATGTCAACACCATCAATCCCTATAACTGAATCACTTTCTCCTGGGGGATCGAACACAACGATTACATTCAAAGGAAGACGATCTTCGACTTTTTCCCAATTAGTGGGATATTGAATTCTTATTCTAAAAGTCATATTCTCAAATTTCAAGAAATCTTCTTGTCCAACTGCGACGAAGGTAAGAGTAGTTGTTGCCAACAAAAGTATTATGATTATCAGTATCAGTTTTTTCATTTTGGATCTTACAATATGAATTATGATTAGCAATAAATAAGTAGATATTGTTTTTACAAAGATCATACTATTATACTCTCATTCATCAATATTGTGTTGGCACTTGATGGTCTAGACTTTCTATCTTTCAATAATCTATTTTTACCATAAGTGGATATTTACAGCGGTATTTCAGTTAAGCTAGAGAGGAATAATGCAAAAAAACTGTTACTCATACAAACCAGATTTGGTTGTAAGATTGAGCAAATACAATATTTTTTTATTCGAAGGGATCTAAGCTACTCACAGTCAAAGAGATTCTAATTGAACGGCAAACTATCTATGTGATTACTCCATAAAATATGATGAGAGGTAAGAACAACAGATCATTATTGATAAGGGAGAGTGTAATCCGCATGAAAAATTAGCTTTCTCTGTTCTTTGTTGGAAATTGCTGACCCAACAGAAAATACAAAATGAAAATCCAGTTAACAGATAATGGGGGCAGGTCGTGGATCTAGATATTTACAAATGGTACTTATTTAGAACGTTAGATCAATTCGAATTACATGATCAGGCTTAAATTTAGAACATCACGTGAGTGCCTACATGGCTTCTATCGTATTATTGTAATTTGTATTTAGATTTCTATCAGCATTGATTTGAAATTATTGTTATATACAATAATACCAGCGATCGTGAAGATCTATGAATCTCTATCTAGATTTCCCTTTTGATTAAGGTGATTCCCTCAACACATAGTTGTTCTCAATACATATCAAGTGGCTCTTCTAGGCATCATTAGGATCCAAATATAATGGGTTTTAAGCATTAATAACAATAACTTGCTATATCGAATAATTAACCAGAAGATTATGAATGTTTGATAGAACTAGATTATGAATTGAAGGATCTCAGAAGAGGAACGGTCTCAGAAGAATAACGAAGGTAGAAAATGCTTGTTTTAAAGGGTTTAACAAACCGTTCAAATTTGATATCGGGAGATTAGTTAGCGCTAATAATCGACTAGATTCATAAATTTAGCACTTTACTACATTGGAGAATGTGAAGGTGAACTTTTATACAATCTGACAACCAAACACTTTAATCATTGGTTATAGAATAATAGTCGGGTGCTCAACTTGGTGCCAGGAAGAAATGAATAATGAGTGTAGAAGGTCCAGATAAAAATGGTTTTTGTTGGCCACAATGCGTATTGTTCAAATGTACAAAGAGTGTATTGCGGACTAGAGGGGATGTCCTTTGGTGTGAATGGTTGGAGCAATCATGCTTAGGACCCTCTTGTGCTTATTCTAGTTGTATGAGGAACAAATTGTTGCCAGAAAACAGATGTGGATTATCTGTAAAGAGAATTACGAGAGATGTCATTAGTCCAGAGGACTTTAAAGTAGATATTAAACTAAAGGGAAGGGCCGCAAATCTTATTGATGAAGATGATTTGGTATAGTTACCTTATTATCTTAATACCTGCTCTTTACCGAGGTGGAACGTATTGACGAAGGATCATACATTCTTCTATTTCATACTGCAAGGAAGAAATGGTTAGTAAAAGTTAGTAAAGGTAAGAAAATGCACACGCATCTTGGTATCATTGATCTTGACGCTGTTATTGGTATGGAGTATGGCGAATGCATAAAGACAGCCAAGGGGAAGGACGTTTACCTTTTGAAGCCTACTATACATGATTTCATCATGAAGAGTGAAAGAAAGACGCAGATTGTGTATCCAAAAGATTTGGGTTACATAGCGGCACGAACAGGACTGAGTAATGGTTTCATTGTGCTAGAGGTAGGAACTGGCAGTGGAGCATTGACAACTTTTATGGCAAGCATTGTAAAACCTGACGGTCACATCTATACTTTTGATATTAGACCAGAGTTTATGGAGATTGCAAAAAGGAACATTGAGAAAGCAAAAGTAGACAAGTTTGTCACTATGCATCAGCTAGATATCAGGGATGGTACAGATCTGATAAATGCTGATCTTGCTATTATTGATTTGGGAGACCCGTGGACAGTGATTCCACACGTTCACCAACATCTGAAAGGGAGTGGGTGTGTTGCCGCTATATGCCCTACCGTGAATCAAGTTGAGAAATTAGCAGTATCGCTAAAAAACGGTTTTACAGATATCGAGTCTACAGAAATAATCATGCGCCATATTGAAGGTAGAGAAGGAATGACTAGACCATCCTTCAGTATGATAGGACATACTGCTTATTTAGTATTTGCTAGAAAGGTTTACCCAGTGGTTAGATGAAACCGTTAATAGTTAGTCTAGACAAAATTGCGAAGTTGATACCCCCAAGGTCAGTGCAATCTAAGAAGGGTGATAATGGGATAGTTCTAGTGGTTGGGGGGAGCAGGATTTACCATGGTGCCCCCTTGCTTGCCGCCCTGGCTGCTATGCGTAGTGGTGTTGATCTGGTATACGTCGCGGTTCCTAGAACTATTTCCTCTGCCTTGCGTTCTTATTCTCCAAATCTAATTGTGCTACCACTGCCGGATGATCGACTTACTGTTGGAAGTGTCAACAAACTGAAGGCTATGTTGCCAAAGAAAGTGGATGCTGCCGCTATTGGAATGGGTTTGAGCATTGCAAAAATTGAGGCTTTGGTAAACTTGTTATCAGAACTTGAAAAGAATAATTCAAAGATACTGTTGGACGCAAGTGCACTAATTCCTGACATTCTTCCAGCGGTTAGCAAAAAACCGGTAGTACTGACCCCACATTCAGGAGAATTTGACCGGATTTTCGGGAATAAAATTGGGAGGAGTAAGAAGGAAAGAATTGATGTTGTCAAGACATTTGCTTCAAAATTTGACCTTACTATACTTCTTAAAGGTTGGATTGATGTTATATCAGACGGCAATAGAGTAGCAGTAAATGAAAATCACAACAGTGGAATGACAGTTGGTGGTACAGGTGACGTATTGTCTGGGCTTACGGCTGGTTTTCTTGCAAAGGATATGAGTCCACTGAATGCCTCCATAGCTGGTGCCGGGATCAACGGAATGGCTGGTAACAAGGCATATAATAAATCGGGGTTGCATATTCTTCCAACAGATATTATTGATGAGATTCCCGAAGTTATGAAAAAGATTGATAAAGTGAAGGGATAATAGAAAGGGTAATAGAAAGAACTAAATTTACCTGCTGGAGAGTGGTGCCTATGGGATTTGAACAATTCATGCCAGGTGCTACTGCGGTTGGCGTAACCTTTGATAAAGGCGTAATTCTCGCAGCGGAGAAGAGAATAGCGCTCGGAACATATATTGTTAGTAAAAACACGAAGAAGACATTTCTAATTACTGGACAAGTAGGTGCAGCATGTGCTGGTATGGTAGCAGATATGCAAGTCTTGATTAGGCAGATCGGGGCTCTAGCAAAGATAAAGTCTTTAGAGACTAGGAGACCTATGCCCACAAATTCTATCGCAAAATTGGTTTCTGTTATGTTGTTCGAAAGAAGATACTTTCCATTGTTAACTCAGGTAATTATTGGCGGTGTTGATAGTAAACCAGTAATATACACACTAGATCCCTTGGGTTCACTATTAGAAGATGATTTTGCAGCTGCAGGAACTGGTGCTGAAATGGCTATAGGTGTTATTGAAATCTCATTCAAACTTGACATGAAGGAGAATGAGGCAAAGGAACTTGCTATAAAGGCAATAAGATCTGCTATTTCTAGAGATGCTGCTAGCGGTGATGGTGTGGACATGCTAATCATAACCGAAGGTGGCTGTACAGAAGAATCTGTTAAATTTTAGCTACGCGTATTCCTTGTATGCTTCCCAAAATTTGTCACTTACGTAATGCATGTTATCAATCACTGGACCCTTATTCATTGATTGAGCTTCTTTACTCCCAACCAACGCAAGCCCAACTGCAAGATACTTCCCATGTTTGTCATCCTTTACGACAACAAGATCATCCTTGTTGAATTCATCCATTCTGATAATCCCAGGACGCATTACCCTAGCTCCATTGCAGACAAACCGTACAGCTCCCATATCGACATTAATGCTTGGAAATGATTTCAAGCCCTCCTCGTTCGCCAATAGTGGTACAACGTACTTGTCAATTTTCACAGCAAAAAAATTTTCATCTAATAATAAACAATGGTTTTCTTCCAACTCAACAACCTGTATACTTTTGAGCTTTGTGGGTACATTATTCTTTGGCCAATATTTACTAATGGATTCAATTATTTCGTTTGAGTCACTCTTTGAAAGTGTATACCTTCTCATACCCTACTCATACCCCTCCTAATCTCTATCAGGTCACGTAACACGGCACTGGCGGTTTCCATTCCTCCAGCACCTCTTCCGATTATTGTTTGTTGCCCGGAGTATTCTGATGAAAATGTTACTGCATTTAAAGTTCCACTGACACATAACGGATCGGTCTTAGATATCTCGGTCGGTTCTACCACTAGATGTTTATTACTTGATGCAATTAATTTAATTATTGAATCCCTCTTCATTGCCTTCTTCATATCGTCAACACTAACTTCTTTTATTCCCCTGAATCTGACATCTTTCATTGTCACCTTTTTATTCATCACCCAGTTCGCCAGAATTACCAGTTTTGCAGCAGCATCATAACCATCTATATCTAAAGAAGGATCAGCTTCCACATATCCTTTAAGCTTCGCATCTGTTAATGCATTTTTGAACGTAGCACCATCTTCTATTTTTGTAAGAATATAATTTGTGGTTCCGTTAAGAATACCCCTAAATGACATTATTCTATCACCCTTGAGGCACCTTTTGGCAAACTCGAGGACGGGAGTACCTCCTCCCACTGTTCCGCTGAAACACAGAGTCACATTGTTGTAATCAGCAAGTTCGATCAACGATGGCAATGCAAGTGCCAATGGTCCCTTGTTAGTTGTAATCACGTTCTTACCGCTCTTTATAGCAGTGGTTACATTAGAAATTCCTGGCTCTCCAGTCTTTAAATTTGTAGGGGTAAGCTCTATTACTACTTCAGCATCAACAGAATTTATAATTTCTCCCATTTTTTTCCTTCCACTTTTTTCATACTTCGAAACCGTACCTTTAGTTTTTTTTACATCAAGTAACTTTTCTAGATCCAAGCCTGACGAAGAATAAGCATAACCTTGGCTATCTACGACTGCAACTAATCTTGGCTTCATACCATATGACGCATGAAGGTCCTCATTTCTTGACAGTAATAACTTGGCAAGATTTTGACCTACAACTCCGAACCCAATTAATATAATCCTCAAGTCTTCTCGGGACTAAGGGTTCACCTTTCTTTATATACTCTCTGCCGCACAATATGTGAAGATTTATGGCATAACTTTGCAATTCAATACTATTTACTCTCAGATATGCCGTAATTAAGTAGAACTTGAACAGCTATTCTAACTTATTATCCTGGAGCTAAATCAAAAGAATGATAAACTGGATTTTATTTACAAATTTTATTCGAGATTGTAGTGGTGCATCAGAAAACCATACAGGAATTTCTTCATTAAGAATCTCCATTGATTCCCATTTAAGCACTTTAGCCTTTAAGAATATATGAAAAATAACTTATCATGGATATGATGCTTGTTTTTCCGTTTGAATTTTCCCTTGGAGTGGAATGTAAAAGGAGATCGTACATATAGTATTCAGTAAGTATTTTGACTTGTTATTAACAATGCATATTTGAGCTAAATATTTCATATTAATCCAATTAGATAATCAGGTGAAAAATAGTCCCTTTTCTAACTAAGAGCTTATCCGAAAATTAACATCATAGCCTAATTGTTTATACCGAAACAGATCTAGATCTGTCCTCTCTAGCTAAATTTGTGAGAAAATCAAAGAAAAAGAGCATGCCGACCATATGGCATATACCAGACAATCTATGGGAAGAGTTCAAACTAGTGTTGCCACCAGAGAAACCAGCAAGAACAGTTGGAAGGCCAGCTGTGCCATTTAGAAAAGTATTGAATGGAATACTGTACGTATTAAGAACTGGATGCCAGTGGAAGAAGGTATCTAAAGAATTTGGTTCTGGTTCAACTTGCCATGCAAGATTTCAGGAATGGATTGGGATAGGAGTATTCGAAAAGGTATGGAAGAGGCTGCTGGAAATATATGATGAATTGAAGGGTATAGGATGGGACTGGCAATCCATGGATAGCGTACCGAAGGCCCCATTAGGGGGAAAACGACCGGAGCAAACCCAACGGATAGAGGCAAGCTAGGTACCAAACGTCACATGCTGGTTGATAGAAGAGGTATTCCTCTCTCATCTGTAATTACTGAAGCAAATAAACACGATATGAAATCAGCCTTTCCTACAATAGATAGCATTGTTGTTGATAGGCCCAAAGTTAAACAGAACATATGCATGAATAGGATATGATTTCCCTGAGATAGAGTATGGAGTTAGGAAGGGGATATGTGGATCACATTCGTCATAAGGGTGAAGTATTGAAAAAGAATTTGTACAAAGCAAAGAGATGGGTTGTAGAAAGAACCGCATCCTGGCATAATAGGTTCAGAAAGTTATTGGTAAGGTTCGAGAAGAAGAAGGAAAATTATCAGGCGCTAGTAGAATTTGCTAACTGCCTAATAGTGTATAGAGCGATATATTGGTAGTGTCATAAACACGTTAATGCAACTGTTTCTAGTATCTACTATCTACAATACTAATAAAATCAATAGTAAGAAAACTAAACCTGACAGTATGAACTAATATTCTTGCATTCTAAATGTTATCATTTCTACCAATCATTAACTATCAGCTAGAATTTTAGGATAGGCTCTAAATTAACCGAATCGTATTCATATGCATATATATAATGTACAAACAAGTGTGCAGAGAATGGTGTAACCGTGCAAGAATCCCTATGATACTGTTTGGGCCGGTCGTCTAGTTGGTTAGGATACCGCTCTGACACAGCGGTGGTCGAGAGTTCAAATCTCTCCCGGCCCACTCACAATCCAGGTTCACTATTTTTGCAAAAGCATCTTATTTGATAGTATTTCAACGAAATCCTAATTCCGTAACATTAATTGATCTATTTCAACCAATATTATTATTTGAATTGAAGCTGTTGATCTCAAGTATATGACTGCAATAAATAAAACAAAATTTAATCATTTCATGTGTGATTAATCCTATTAATTATCTGAGGCTTGGGCGTAATTTAGTTCGAAACGATAAGATCAGGTTCTAGTTTTTATTGTTGATATGTTTAGCTCAGACTCCATACTCCTTCGTATATTATTTTTGATTGACGTGATTCTAGTCAAAACCTAATAGGAAAAGAGGTAGACCATTCTACTATTCTCCTACAGTTATGGTAGATGCTTCATCGTTAGAGTATGGGTAAGAATACCAAGCAACAATGCTTTGCATGAATACTATTCGATAGACATACCATACAACAGGAGAGTTATGGAATCATGTGGTCTTGATAGGTTGCCAGACAGAAGAACATTCGACAGAAGGTCAAGGCCGTATCAATTGACATAAGATCAAGGACAGATGTTATGGGTATACTCTTCATAAAAGATGGGTTGGTAGACCCAGCCATAATATCCGTTGACAGTTCATTGTTGAAAGCAAAGGGACATGTATGGCATAGATCAAACATGAAGAAGAATGAAGTGCCACGCTCAGGTATAGATACAGATGCTCGATGGGGATTCAGCAGAACCAAGGGATGGATATTCGGATACAAACTGCATCTAGCATGTAGCACAGGTTCGTTGATAGTTCCATTATCAGCTGATTTCACAACAGCTAACATTACTGATAACAAGATGTATGAAAGCATAACATCTTCATTGCCTACAGGAATGGTAAGGTATGTTGTAGAAGATGAAGGATATGATGATCACAAGTTATGTGATTTCAGCAGGTATAGAGGGCATCTACTGGTATTCCCATTGGAAAGGTATAGGCATACTACAGATAATAATAGACTGGCATTGCTGCAGTTCTATCAATCGGAATTTGAGCATGTATATTCTCGGAGGAGCATAAGCGTTGAACCATTGACAGAGCAGATAAAGGATGTATTTGATATAGACCCAACTACCTGTTAGAGGGTTCGATAAAGCTAGGAGCATCGTTCTGATTTCTATATTGCTATACCAGCTGATGGTATACTACAACTACTTGACAGGAAGACCATTAAGGGCATTGAAGCACATGTTGGGAAGTTAATCAATCAGAGGCATCAAGTTATTTTTGTTATATGGAATAATGCCCATGCCTCAAATATTTGTTAAGACACCCTAACGCAGATTGTGGTACACAATTTATTGATTATAGCTTAAATATATTGATAAATTTAGTAGATAAACAATCAGAGTTTGTGAAAAGGGTTTTGCTACATTTCAGAGCACCAAGATACAACATAAGAATGATCAAAGCACCCCAAGTCAATAGAATTGTTACCGAACTTGCTTGATTATGAATCAATTCAATCCACCATGACTCACTTTTCTGAGGTATTGGTTTTATTTTTTGTTTTTTAGTTAAATTTAATTTTTTAATCAACCCAAATTAAGAATTAACTAGTGTTCCATCACCCAACCTGTAAATTTTCTTATTCATTACACCCACTACCCATAGACTCCACAAGCGAATTCAATGGATCCAAAAATTCTAATTTGAAGATTATGTGGGCCTTAACTCATCGACCCAATAGATTATTTATAAAAACTAATTTTCAACGTATAAAGCTGCTGAAGATGTATTGATCATGCTCTGCGAGGGAGTCGTTTTGATAATCTCAACCGAAAAGCCTTGAAAGCTGTTTCTAACGCTATCAAGATGGCTAATGAGTATCAGCCTACTGAACCCTTTGATTAGATTGTTCAGAACGCCAACAGTATCCCTAACACCAACTTCATCCAAGTTACCAAAGTCGCCTTCATCGATGAAAATTGTCTGAATCATATCTAATGCTTTGGCTTCTCCATGTGGCATCCTGCTCAGTATTCTCGAAATGGCTACCCGTAAAGCCAGGTTTATTCTGGTCTGCTGACCACCAGAAAAATATTGTAAAGGCCTTATCTCACCCCCCATGGAAGCACGGATATCAAATTTTTCACTGTCAATATTGATTGCAGTTATTGCATGCTCTGATAGTTCGTTAATCACAGCAGTGCTTTCCTTTTCAACAAATGGCACAACCCGTTTCAAGATATTTTCTGGAATCTTCCTAAATATAAGTATCAAATCTTCGTACACAGAAGCGTCTTTTCGTAGTTTTTCAATATTGTCTTCGTTATTCTGCAGTTTTGTTTCCTTGTTTTTCAGTTCAAAAAGCTGATTTGTTAGGGCTTTATAGTTAGTCTGTTCCTTCACAAGAGTGACCAAGTTTTGGTCGTAAATATTTCTTCTCGATTGAAATTCTTCCTTCAGAGCAGAAAATCTATTCTCTATATCCCTAAGTTTTTTAATTTCTGAAATCAGATTCTTTCTCTCTTTCTCCATTTTTGACAAGCCCAAATTTAAACTACCAACCTCCGCCTTCAATTTTGGTAGCTGTTTTAGTTTGGCTTGTGCATCAAAGTAGTTAGCAGTGGCTTTCACTTGGGTTAATGAATTGAATTTCTGTTCCATCGAATTATACTCTCTCACATCAAAACCCAAAGATTTCAATCGCTTCTTCAATTGGTCAATCTTCTTCAAAAGAGGAGTAATTTCTTTATTCATTTTATTCCTTTCACTATTCATAGTATCAAGTCTCTTAACTTCCTCAATTAGCTCACCCTCCTTGCTAAATGTTCCTTCTAATTTGTTCTTGAGGTCTTTTAGAGAGCCAAGTTTTTGATCTACTTTTTTTAATTCTAAAGATATAGAATTTGACCTAGATTGTTTCCTTTTGGCATCTGCTTCAATGGATCTGATTTTTTTAGTATAATTTTTCAATAAACCTTTAATATCAAGTATCTTCTGCGTGCAAATTGGACATAGGCGTTTGCTTTCGATCTTGATCATATTTGCGTTCAATTCATTCACAGAACGTATCTCAACGTTTAGTACTGTAGTAAGCTGATATTGCTTTGCTTCAAGTTCCACTTTTTTTCGGTTAAGCCTTATCATCTCTTCTTTTACACTCATAACTTCTTTTGGAGAAGGAATCTGTTTCTTTAGCTTATTGATTATATCCTCTGATATTTTGGTCTTGTCTTGTATTAATTCAAGTTTTTCATTTTTTTCCCTGATTAAACCCTCTAGTGATTCCAGTTGGTTCTGTAACCCTTCATATCGTAACTTCAATGATCTCATAGTTTTCAAGGAGTGTGTTATTGCAACAAGTTCACCATATGCTTTCTTAATAGAAGGAAATTTACTTTGAGTAGGAGTTAGTTGTACTAGAACGTTTGTTTTTGTTTTAATCCTCTTTTCGAGATCAAATATCAGTTTATCAACGTTATCGACCTTCCCGTTTAATGCTATATACCTCTTATAGCCTTTATCCAAATGCCCTTCTAACTTTGTAAGCCGTTTCACTTGCTTGCCAGAATTTGTTTTCAGCTGTTCTAGTTTGGTTATCTCTTTACCTAAATGTTTAATGGAGTTTGTGACCTTAGGCAACAATGCAACTTCATTAACAAGAATTTCATTCGCTGTTTCCAGCTCTTTGATAGATACATTCTGTCTTTCCAATTCGAGTCTCGCAATGAGTTCATAATCAGCATACTTGTCGAGCCCAAATAAATTAACAAAGGCCTCCTTCCTAGTGGCCGGGAGTGCACTCGTTAGAGTATTCATCTCTCCTTGAAGTATCACTGTGGATTTCGTGAACCCTTTCCAGTCTAAACCTAGAGCATTTTTAGTTACATAGCTAAAAACGTCCTCGCCTTGGGCTTTTACTTCTCCGTCTTCAAGCAATTCTCCTTCAGATTCATTCCTTGTTATTTCACGTTTAACAACAAAATTATGACCATAATTCTCAAATTCTATATGTATAGATGCTTTTGTAGAATCACGATTTACCAAATCAGGTATAGTAAGAAACCCAACTTCAGGGTCTGATGAGGTCCTAAATGTTTTACCATAAAGAGCAATGCAGATCGCATCAAGAAGAGATGTTTTACCAGCCCCATTTTCGCCAAATATCAGAGTTATTTGGTTTTCTGGAAAAATTACTTCTTGTTGTTCCTTGAATCGCATAAAACCTTTTACCATTAGTCTTTTGAACTTCATTCTTTCATAGACCTCTTTATTATTTCTCCACCAATTTTCGAAATTGTTTGTGTCTTATTAACATATTTCCTATTACTCTTTAAGTAAAGTTCAAGTTCATCTGTTGGGGGCAAAATGTAATGCTCGCCCAGCAAGCTGGATTCTGACAACGCAACAGTTGTTTGTGCCTGTATCTTGAAATCGAAAACCCGACACTCTTTTAGTTTCTCTATTATTGGTTCCCAATTTATTGCACTATTTTCGTGTAGGTCTATCTCTTCGAGTTTGATCCTTACAATTGTATTTTTTAATTCCTTGGTTCTTATGTCAATTGAATCTAAAACAAATTTTTCTATCTTTGACCTAGAGGAACCCGAACAGTCAAAATCTATTACAGTAATCATTTTTCTTATTGGTAATCTAACTGGTTTTACTTTAATTCCGTTCTCTAGTTCTACAAGAAGAGCATATTTATCAAGGGCCTCCTCTCCAAAATCAAAACGCTCAGAAGAACCCGAATAGAACATCGGAAGTACATTCTCTATCTGTTGGAATTTGTGCATGTGACCTAGAGCAATGTATGAAAACTTGTTGGGAATCTGATGGGGCTTTACATATTCACCGCCAAAAGATTCTACCAGTTGCTCTGAACCAGTTTGCGCTCCCGCAATCGGTATATGTCCAACAAGTATTTTCTTGTCAGAACTTGATTTTTCCAAGGCTATATCAAGCAAAGAAGGGAACTCTTTGCCAATTTCATCAAACTTCAGGGGTGCAGGGACGCATACAAAGTCATAACTTCCAAGAATGAAAGTGCTCGGCTCGGTTGCGATAAAGACGTTTTCAATTTCACTCAGAATAGTCAAGGGATTAAGTCCAGAAATGGTACTTGGTCTATCACGATTACCACTTACTATTAGAGTCATTATTCCAGCCTTTGATAAGCGTTTCAATATTCGTGTAACTTCCAACATATAATAATGATATGGGTTGGAATTTGCAAATAAATCGCCAGCGATAACAAAAATATCTACGTGTTCAGTCAGGGCCATCTTTCCTATGGTCCTGAAAGAATTTAAATAATCAAGACCACGGGAGTTAAGACCAGTCTCAGGATCCACTCTAGAATAGCCAACCTGGCCTAGATGATTATCGGATGTCTGTAATATTCGCATGACAGTGATACCTCTTTTTTATACTTATTTTCACTTCTTTATAAGCGATATTGTCTTTCAAACATCGACAAGTTGATTTTTATCATATCACCATGATAACCTTGTTGTGAGCACAGAAGATTTTGCGCTTAAAGCCATTGATCATGCAAGGAGTTTAGGAGCTAGCTATGCAGATGCTCGATTTGAAGTTAGTACTGACAAAGGGTTATTGATTGAAAATGGCTCTATAGAGCATTTCGCTTCGAGACAGAACTCTGGGATCGGTATACGTGTGCTAGTTGATGGTGCATGGGGATTCTATGCGTCTACGAATCCAAATACCATTGGAGATGTTATTACTGCAGCTGAGCAGGCATTCAAGCTGGCCAAAAGTTCTAGTAGATACCAGAAGGATAAAGTTGTCTTAGCCGATGTAAAGTCCTTCACTGATAAAGTGATTTACTCCTGCAAGAAGGATCCCCGCGGGTCAATGGAAGAACTTTTACAGTTATCAAGGGATTGTGATAAGATAATTAGGGAAACTAGCCAGAAAATTAACAAATCATCAGTCTCAATAGGTTATAGGGATGAAGAAAAATTCTTTGTAAGTAGCGATGGTTCCAAGATCCTACAAAAGTATGTTGATACTATAACTAACCTCTCAGCAACTGCTCATGACTCGGGCCTTACACAGAGTGTATCTGGAACGGAGGGTGGTCGTGGAGGCATAGAGATGTTAATTGATTATTCTGATGTACGAAAGACTGCTGAAGATGTTGCACTAAAGGCAACGGAATTACTAAATGCTAAACAAGTGAAGGAGGATAAAGCAAAAGTAGTGATGAATCCAGATTTTGTTGCTTTGCTCACCCATGAAATTCTCGGACATCCATCAGAAGCTGACAGGGTGTTGGGGTATGAGATGGCCTGGGCTGGAGGTGCTTGGTGGGCTGGGAAGACAGGTCAGAGGGTAGGATCTGATGTTCTTACGGTTTCTGATAATCCAACTATGGAACAAAGTCTTGGTCACTACAAATATGACGATGAAGGTGTAAGATCCAAGGAAAAAATATTAATCAATAATGGTATATTACACGAATATATACACAGTAGGGAAACCGCAACAAAGTTCAATTCAGTACCAAATTCAGGAATGAGAGCAACAGGTTATGAGTTCATGCCTTTAATAAGAATGGCAAATACATACATCAATGCTGGCGACTGGGATCATTTTGAAATGATCAAGGATCTTAAAGATGGTTATTTTATTTGCAATATGAAGGTCCCGTCTATAGATATGATGCGCTACAACTGGAGTATTTCATGCCAATATGCATATAAAATTAAAGATGGAGAAATTGCGGATCTCCTGCGAGATATCATAGTAACGGGGATAGCTCCAGAATTCTTCAGCTCAATCGATGCATGTAGCAAGGAATTAGAAATCAGGCCCATTTTGAATTGTGGAAAAGGAGATCCAATGCAAACGATGCGAATGGGAAATGGTGGGCCATACATAAGAGGGACTGCAACTGTGAAGAGTGTTAGATAAAAAGTGTCAATCAAATATTAGTGCGTGACGGTTTTTTTCGTAGGTATCAAATTAGTACAAGATCTAAGGTAACAAATTATTAATTAGTATGTTTATCAATATATGTATATAATTTAATGGTAGAGACTCTTGAAATTATTAGAAATGAAGTCAAGGATTGCACATTATGCAGATTGTGCAAAGACAGAAAAAACGCCGTGCCGGGAGAGGGTAGTAGTTTGGCAAAACTTATGTTCATAGGTGAAGCCCCTGGAAGAAATGAGGATGAGCAAGGAAAACCATTTGTTGGTGTTGCAGGAAAAATATTGACTGAAGCATTGTTAGAGGCAGGGCTTTCACGTGAAAGCGTTTTCATTACAAATTTGGTAAAATGTAGACCGCCTAGTAACAGAGTACCTACAGACGAAGAAAGAGATTCATGTAGACCATACCTTGATAGACAGATCAAATTGATTTGCCCAAAAATTATCTGTATTCTAGGTAGAACCGCATATCAAGCCCTTCTTAAAGGTCGTTCAATAACATCAAACCGGGGAAAATTCATTCTCCATGAAAACAGATTTTACTTTTTGACAGTACATCCGGCGGCTGTGATTTATAATCCGCGGTTGAAACCAGTATTCATGAAAGATATAGATGAACTGGTCGCTAAATTCAAAAAACTTGAATTAAAGAAAAACTCTTTAGATGAATTTCTATGAAAATTATACCAAGAGAATTTTATAAAAGGAATACTGTCGATGTCGCTAAAGCGATCTTAGGAAATATATTAGTTAGGGTCATAGATGGAAACCTCTTATCTGGAATTATAGTTGAGAGTGAAGCCTACAGATCAATCGATGATCCTGCCAGTCATTCGCACAATGGCAAAACTGAAAGGAATGGTGTTATGTTTGGTGAGGTTGGTCTTGCTTATGTTTACATCACATATGGAATTCATTACTGCTTAAATATAGTGGCAAAGGAAGATACTTTTCCTGCAGGCGCCGTTTTAATAAGAGCGATTGAACCAATTATGGGCATAGGGCATATGCAAAAATTTCGAAAAATTGACGACTTTTATAATTTAACAAATGGTCCTGGAAAACTTACAAATGCGTTAAATGTGAACAAAAAACACAATGGGACAGATATTACAAGAAAAGGGAATATGTATATCCTAGAAGGTCTACCAATAAATCGTTCTTCCATAAAAGCTACCCCCAGAATAGGTATAAGGTTAGCGGTGAATAAGCAGTGGAGATTTTTAATTACTGGCAACAAATTTGTATCTGGGAATGTCAAAACATACAGCTAGGTTTTATTTTATTCTTGTTTCTATGATCTTCTTCAGTTGTGAAAACCATGGGCCAATGTAATTATTAGACTATTCTCAAAATTTTTACATTGGCCATAGTTAATACCAGTCTCCCAAAATAGGTTTAAAAATTAAGGAAGGATCAAATGCAGGTGAAAGGTCCTACAGAGTAGACAATAGGTCAATTGTCTTTGCTATCAACATTAAGTCTTGATTATTTCTTGTCTGTTAGGATTTTTCAACGGTATACGTAGGGTAGAGGAATCTAAAAAACGAATCACGGCTTGTCTAACTTTCCTAATAGGAAGGTTGGATCTGTCCTAATATGTACATCTTGCTGGGTGAGGTATTTGACTAGGATGATATAATACCGTCAGTTAAAGAATTCATGAGGTAAAGGACATTTCTCAACTAAACTTACAATCTATACCAATAAAAAATGTGACCCTGCAGCTTGTCTTTAAATCTCTCAAAGATTTGAAAAGGATTCTACTTTCGGATATCCCTTATTAATCCCAATTCCAAACAACAAAAATCATTTAACGATAGGCGGTAATAGTTGAAAAATATCTACGGATTACCATCTACTCTTTAATCCGTAATAGTGTTTTTGATGGCCTCCACGCTGTTTTGAGAACCGATTTCTATTGTTCTTTGAATAACCATAATTCTTCCTTGGCGCTTCGCCCATCTTGATTTCTATTCCAAGCTCTTCATTCATCCTCTTTATCGGCACTTTAGTGGACATTAGTACACTGTTGAATGATTCCTGATCAATTCTTGACACAAGAGTAAAAGCCACTCCTGATCCTCCTGCCCTAGCCGTCCTTCCTATTCTATGGAAGTACATGTTCGACTCGTTAGGAACATCGTAATTTATTACATGTCCGACTTTAGGAACATCAATTCCCCTTGCCGCTATATCTGTAGCAATGAGTATGTCATCCATACCCTTTCTGAATCTGTTCATAACATCGTCCCGCCTGCTCTGCCTAAGGTCTCCATGTAGAGCATCTACCTTGTATCCTTTTTGTCGTAAATCTTGAGCCAAATTTCTAGTCCTTTGTTTTGTTGCACAGAATATTATCGTCTGATCCTTAATCTTTGATAATTGGTTGCAAAGATGTTCAAGTTTGTCTCTTCCGTCTACTATCAAATATGATTGCTTTATAGTATCTACACTCAACTCATCATTGTCGATCAATAATTTATGGGGTTCATACATGTATCTTTCGGAGATTCTAACTATGTCGTTTGGCATGGTAGCAGAAAACAAACTTACCTGTTTATCTCTAGGCAACAAATCAAGTATGTACTGGATATCCTCAATAAAGCCCATATCTAACATCTTATCGGCTTCATCAAGAACAACAAATTTTATATTCCCAAGTGAAATTGAACGACGTCTCACATGATCCATCAACCGACCTGGAGTTGCTACAACAATATTTGGTCCATGCTTTAAGGCCTGAAACTGGATGTTAATGCTCTGTCCGCCATAAATCGTTACTACTTTTACTGGTATATATTTCGCAAATCTCTTGATTTCATTTGTTACCTGCAAAGCAAGCTCCCTTGTCGGTGAAAGGACCAATGCCTGAACAGGTATGTTAGGCTTCATTTGTTGTAGTATCGGTATTCCAAAAGCTGCCGTCTTTCCTGTACCGGTATGAGCCTGACCAATAATATCTCCTCTCTTCAGCATAACGGGAATTGCTTCTACTTGTATAGGAAATGGTTCTGTAAATCCTGCTTCATTTATAGCTTTCAGTATCTCACTTTTTACTCCTAAATCTTTGAAACTTTTCAATTTTTTTCACTTTTTACACAATCAAGGGAAGAAAAAAGCAGTACCTTGACTTCGTGCTTCTCTCTGCGCTCGGTCTTGTATAAACAAACTACCCTCAGAGTTATTTATAAGCCTTTTGAAAAACTTAATCTATTAATCGTTTTATTTTTTGAGAAGTTATTCAGATCGCTTTGGATTCAATGTTAACAGAATAATGTGTAAAGATAATTCCAGTGTAATTCATCAACAAATTAAAGATTTGATTTTCAAATTTTGAGTTTATATCAATAACCCTTTGCAAAATAAGCCACATACTTACCTTCTTTCTTGCAGTAGATACAGGTTGAAAGTGGATCATGATTAATTGGTATTACTCGAATATCAGCTCCTGTTTCTCCTTTGATCTTCTCCTCGCATTCCAGATTGCCACACCATGATGCTTTAACGAATCCACCATTGCTGATCATCTCTTTGAATTTGCCATACTCACTGACAACATGAACATTCCTGTTAAGCAAGTCCTTAGCTATTTTATACAGATTATCTTGTATCTGTTGCAGAACTGTTATTACTTGGCTTGTTACTTGATTGCTTTCAACACTCACTTTTTCACCTGTATCACGCCTAACGAGCATAACTGAATTCTTTTCCAAATCCTTTGGGCCGATCTCTAAACGTAATGGTACGCCTTTCATCTCCCAATCATTAAATTTGTATCCAGGTGTAAACTCCTTTCTATCGTCAAGGTACACCTTGAGGCCTGACAATAATTCATTAATCTCTTTTGCTTTCTCTAGAATCAGTGATTTATTTTTCTCGCCATATAATATTGGTATGATTACAACTTGGATTGGAGCAACTCTAGGGGGTAGTACAAGTCCCTTGTCATCTCCATGAACCATTGTTAATGCACCTATCAAGCGCCATGATATTCCCCAAGACGTCTGCCATGCATAATGCTCTTTATTATCGATGCCCAAATATTTAATGTTGAAGGTCTTAGAGAAATTTTGACCCAAATTATGGGAAGTGCCCATCTGTAGTGCCTTTCCATCAGCCATTAAAGCTTCTAATGTATTGGTATAAAGGGCACCAACAAACTTTTCCTTGTCACTCTTACCCCCAACTATAACAGGAATTGCCAAATAATTTTCAATAATTGACTTGTAAATCTCTTGTATGATCATGACCTCTTCCTTCGCTTCTTCCTCTTTAGCATGAACCGTGTGTCCTTCTTGCCACAAAAATTCTGAGGTGCGTATCAAAGGCTTTGTTCCTTTGATATCTGCACGTAAAGCAGTGTTCCAGAAGTTCAGTTTTAATGGAAGATCTCTATAGGAACGTACCCAATTTGAAAATGTTTCATATGCCAATGTTTCTGATGTAGGTCTCAATGCCAAACGTTCAGAAAGTTCATCATTCCCAGAATGAGTTACCCAAAACACTTCAGGACTGAAACCTTCAAAATGTTTAGCTTCCTTACCTAGCAGACCTTCAGGAATCAATACGGGAAGGAATGCATTTTGATGTCCAGTTTCCTTGAACATTTCATCCGCAATATCCCTGATGGACTCCCATATAGAATATCCGTATGGACGTAAGATTACGAAACCTTTCACAGGTGCATAATCAACGAGTCCCGCCTTCAGGACTACTTGTGTGTACCATTCATTAAAATCGTCACTCTTCCTAGTAGTAATACCTATCTCCTTACTCAAAGTTCCTCGTCAACTACGGGGGATCACCCTTGCAATAAACTTTCACCCAGGGAGGATCGCCGTCAGGGCAGAAAGCCATTGGGGTGGCTACACAACACCTACAACCTTATTTTTCAATGAATGAGATTTTTTTCTGGTTCTAACTTTTCTCCCTATTACCCAACATAACATTGGCAATTCATAAATACCATTAGATTGCTTGAACCGAAAACAGGTTTTAAGTCTGGAATCTTCATATTAATGGCCTGTAATTACTATAAACAAAGAATAGAAAAAAGTTAGTTTTGTATATCATTTAATTGTGAGCTTGACAGTCTAAAAAAATAATTTTAGTCATATTGTATAACAATATTCATTGAAGTTTAACCAACATTTAATGGATCTTATCATTAGTGCCAGAGTAGCTAGGCTGGCCACAGTGGATGAAACATTAAGGCCCCATGTAATACCTGTAGTCTTTGTCTTCAATAAAAACTCGTTTTTTATACCTCTGGATAAAAAGAAAAAGCGTGTGAATCCAAGAAAGTTGAGAAGAATAAAAAACATAAAAGAAAATCCCAATACAACCCTCCTTATTGACTATTACCATGAAAAATGGGGTAAGCTCTTCTTTTTGATGATTCATGGAAAGGCTAGTATTGTTGAGTTCAAAGATAAAAAGAAAATGGGTAAAGTTCACAAACTATTGATTTCGAAATATTCTCAGTATAAAAAAGTAGAGTTAAGCGATCTCTGTATCAAGATTAGGCCTCAGAAATTCACCTATTGGCAGAATACGGAATAATGTCCTCTAGATTGGATCCTAATTATTCCCCAGCAAACTGGATCGGCACATCGACCAATTTTAATTACATTGTCATGTTACTGCCCAAATAAAGAACGAGCAATTATCATGCGTTGTGAAAGTGAAGAAGTGTTATCCAATATATGATGATTGTACTCAATGGGCGATCATGGGCAAAACAGCATTTATTTCAGCATTTGCAGTCTTATCCACATACTCCAGAATTGGAACTTCATAACCAAAAAAATTCTTTACTGTAGATAGAGGTCAATGGATCTAATACTTGTCAAGAGAGATTTACTAGATCTGGCAAACCGATTTTCCATTAGGTTCGTATGAAAAATGAAAAGAATTGAAAGTTAGTCATCCGTAACCTTTACAAATTCCTCTAGTAATTTCAAAAGTCATTTCTCAAGTTGAGGTGTAGCGAAATTTTCAAAACACGGTAAAAGTTATCTTTGACTGTGATTAGTTTAAAAGTTAGTTTAATATATGTGATAATTTATATGCTAAAACTAAAAAGAATTCAATTAAAACCTATTCTATATAATAAGTTATCATTATCAAAAACTGGATTAGTTAATATATGCGGAACTAATTTATGGGATTTAGCTAAGTTCCTAAAAACTAAAAAGAATTCATTCTAAGTTTTAATTCTGCTTTTGTCTAAAACTAAAAAGAATTAAAACCTATTCTATATAATAAGTGCATCATTATCAAAAACTGGATTATTACCTATATGCGGAACTAAAGTCTTGGGATTTAGTAGCAGTTCCTACCTCATGCCTAAGTTTTTCTGCTGTCCAGAGAAGCATATTCCTTACATGAACAAAAGTTCGCATCAATAAATGTTTACTAAGACCATCATAATAAACACCTTGATAAATTTCTATCAAATTCAAGTTCTGAAGGTTTGGTTTGAAAGCATAATCCAATCCGTGTTCAAGAAATTTTGCTTTTAATTCATACAAGATATCATTAATTCTAGGATGAGAAAGTAATCGGTTCTTATCTTCACCCACAAAACTGATAAAACCAAATACAAGAATCAAATCTTTTTTCTTATTTAATTTAGAAATATGTATAGGAATATTGGCTGAAGTTATCTTCCAGGAAAAGTCTGTATTTGCAATATCCCCTTTCGCTATAGAAAATCCATCTTCAACAAACCAGTCTTGTATCTTTTTCCCAATTTCTTGTCCATTCAGCGCCATCAATTGATTGAATAAAGCGGGAGTAATATATCTTAAAGGTGATTATAGAAGAAATTTCCTTTAATTTGTAGAATAAAATGTTTACAAATGCCTAATGAATTGATATCCTAGATATTGGACATTCGATATGGTAGATGGTAGATGGTATAATTGGTTATCTACCTTATCATATTCGGGAAATTCTATTAGACCTTATGTGGTTGAGGGTCCATCTCCTCACATAATATCCAACATATCAATGTACTATGATATCGAGGTCTATGTTATTTGAAAAGTTATATCCTCCTAAATTGGACTTTAGAGAATCACTTTTTTGTTCAATATAATTAAAAATACCAATTAAAGTTAATTGGTCAACCAAATATACAGAAGATTACTGACTTGTTGAACCAACAAAACTACATTCAATAGATGAAATATTATAAATGCCTAACAGTATTTTCAAGAAAAAGATAAAAATTTGGCTTATTCAGATACATAAGCCCTTTCAGCATGCTGCGCAATGTCTAAGCCCACCTCTTCTTCCTTCGGCGTCACTCTTATTCCTCCAGGCCAAACTACATCCATTACTTTCAATATCAGCAAGGTGATTCCAAATGCGTATATTATGCTTGCAGCTGCGGCAACGGAATTGATGAGTACCTGTTGGATATTGCCTTCCCATCCTCCTGGAGTTCCGCCAATATGTTCATTTGCGAGTACCCCAGTCAACACTGCTCCAACCGTTCCTCCCATGCCGTGAACTCCCCACACATCAAGTGCATCATCCCATTTCGCCTTGTTCTTAGCCACGATACATCCATAGCATATTGTACCTGCTGCAATACCAATTATCAATGAACCACTCACGCCAACGAAACCGGAAGCAGGAGTAATTGCTACGAGGCCAGCAACTGCCCCAGTCGCCGCTCCAACTAAACTTGGTCTTCCTGTATGGGCCCAACTTACAAGCATCCATGTTACTGATGCCATACCAGCAGCCGTATTGGTTACCACGAATGCGCTAGCCGCTACACCATCTGCTGCTAATTCGCTACCAGCGTTGAATCCAAACCAGCCAAACCATAACAATGAAGCGCCTAACACAACCATCGGTATGTTATGTGCCTCCATAGGAACTCTACGATATCCAAGTCTTCTACCGAGTATCAATGCACCAGCTAATGCAGCCCATCCAGATGTTATGTGTACCACTGTCCCTCCAGCAAAATCCAATGCTCCAAGGTCTCCAAGCCAGCCTCCACCCCAAACCCAATGTGCTATGGGATCATATACAATTGATGCCCAGATAGGTATGAATATTACCAATGCACTGAACTTGATTCTATCGATCAATCCCCCAACTATAAGTGCAGGAGTAATAATTGCGAACATTGCCTGGAATATCATGAATGTTTGATGTGGTATTGAAGACCACTCTCCATCAGCGTAATTGCCAAGTGGTGCTTCATGGGAAACACCATTCAATCCTAAATATGAAAAGTCCCCTACAAAATCGTGTATTCCTTCTCCAGGAGGACCGAATGCCACGCTATATCCCCATAACACCCATTGCACACTAATGATGCCTATAATGATGAAACACATCATAATAGTTGATAACGCGTTCTTTTGTCTGGCTAAACCTCCATAGAAGAATGCTACCCCCGGTGTCATAATAAGCACTAAAGCTGATGATGTTAAAATCCATGCAGTATCACCACTATCAATCTCACATGGGTCACCTTCAGGAGTCCAACATTCATATGGATTCTGATCTGTCCCAATAAAACCTATACTTCCGTTTTCATTGGTTTGTGCAACGGCAAAAGCAGAATTTGTAGTAAATGCTAACGCCATTACTACTATTGATAGCATTACTAGTTTCTTCTTATCCATCCTTACTTGTAGAAAAAAATACCCAATAAAAGTATTTAGTTTGTAATTGCCAAATATGCATGAATTTTGCTAGTTTGAATAATTTGAACTAATATTAAATTTTAGATATTTTGTGCTAATATTATAAATATTCTCTATTACAAACTATAAATACTCCTTTGTGGCTATTTAAGTCATCTAGTTTTGCCAATCTTAATAGCGTATTACTAAATTAGTATATGTATCAATTTCCTAAACATGTTTTGTTATTTATATCGAAGTGAAATCGTTCGGGCGAGAATATATTATTAAAATTGTTGTGAAGAATTTTTTCGCCTAGCATTTTACCTGCGATGAAACTGAAAGCTAAACCGTGGCCGGAATAACCTGCCGAGATAAGAAGATTTTTTCTATTTTGCAATGAACCAATAATTGGAAGTTGGTCCTTTGTAAATCCCATTATACCTGACCATTTACACGTAATTGCAGATTTTATCGATAGTTCATGCAATAGTCCTTCAAGTTTCTTCTGAATCTTGTTTCTGGTGACCATTGAGTATCCTGTTTCTTCAAGAGGATCAATTTCTCTAAAACCACCAACGATTATACGCTTATCTAAAAGTTGCCGCCAATACTCATAACCATAATTCGCATAAAATACACCATCCAAAAAATCTTTACAAGGCTTTGTAACTAACATCTGTCCCCTGACAGGTAATATTAAACTTCTCAAGTATGGATATACTAATGGAGAATAAGCATTTGTTGCTAGTACTAAATAGTCGGCTCTTATTTTTCCATATTTTGTTTTTATCTTGAAAATATTTTTTCTCATTTCAATCTTATATACCTTAGAATTTTCAAAAATGTTTGTCCCCGTAATAGCTGCTGTTTTTAAAAGTCCTCTTACAAATTTGACAGGGTTTATCTCCCCATCACGTTCATTAAATGCGGCACCATAGAAACTTTTGCTTGAGAGTAGTTCGTTTATATCTTTCTCTCCTATTATATTATAATTGAAACCATCGCGCTTCATTAAAGTAGTGCTTGTAATAAGGTCGTTCATTTCGCGCTTGGTGGTAGCTACCAAATAACTGCCAGAACGTTTGTATTCACATTCAATATTATTTCTTAAAATATGTCTTTGGAGCAAGGTATGATTTTGCCGGCTTAAACTCCATATTGCCTTGGACTTACGGTGACCATAAAGCTCTATAGCTCTGTTATAATAGGCAGATGTGCCAGTCAGTAGAAATCCAGCATTTCTGCTAGACGCCTTGCTTGCAACTGTATCACTTTCAAGCAAAACAGTCTTGCATTTGTTGCCCAGCCAGTAAGAAACAGACGCTCCCGTTATGCCGGCACCTATCACTACCACATCAGCAGAAATATCATTCTTTAGTACCGGAAAACTGGTTCCTGAATTGGACCAACATGACATAGTGTTTACTTCAACATATCATGTTTGAGGAGGACTATTTCTTTCTGATCTTAAATACTCCTTCAACTTCACCGGATCTTAATTACCATTCAAGATATTTTGTTAATTGGACGATATAATTTAATAGAATCTCTTCATTAAATATGTGCCATTGTACCTGCACTGCACAGAAGTTGTTTGATCCATGGTAACTAGCATCTGAATAGCTGAAAATGTTCTATTATGATCATATGAATATATGTAAATTTGATTTTATATTTCTCAAGTATTGTGATGAATTTCTAGTCATAAATGTTAAAAGAATGAACCCCAAATTGGTATTTTACTAATAAAACTGTGACCTAACAAGTATTGACTTTCTTCTTCAATGCTCTTACGTAGTTTGGTGTGTATAGAATTATTGCAACGTCATGTTGCTATTGCATCAATCAAAATAATCAAGATAAACCCCAATCCTTCAGTGAAAATATCTTTCTTCTTACAACCCTCTTGTAAAGAATTGATTGAGTTATGAGTATATTTCTTATGCCTTGTATGAACTCATTAAATATCGGCTCTAGAAACCATAGATCAAACCCATTGTATATAGAATTGCACCGTGAGATCAATCTGTTAGATACCTATCATGCCTATACATGAGGATCTAGATACGTCAAACATGCCATAACTATGTTGAATGTGTTAATGAAGGCAAAAATGGCTCTCATGTACAGGAAGAGCAATCACATCTATACTGTATGGCAACACTTTATCTTTTAGCGCTAAGACATTATGAAGAGAAGAGCTACAGAAGGCTCATAGAATGGTTCCATTGAGCATTTAATCTTAGAATGTATCTACAATTAGGGTCCCATATTATACTACTCTTCAGAAGTTTGCTGCAAGGATGGATGACAACATACTATATAGAATAATTTCTTCATTCTTACTTCTCACCAAGTTTAGGAAATTGTTCGTAGGAATAGATGCTTCTGGATTCAGATCCAGCAATGCATACTATATAGCCAATTAATCAGGATTCCGTTCCTCTCCCCTGGTAATTTTAAGGCTATCGTATATTTTATCCGCCTTGCATTATTTTGTCCACTTCGTAACATTTATCAGCAGAACCAAATGTAGGTGTTTATCATGGCTAAAATGCATTCTCATAGAAGAGGAAAATCTCATTCAACCAGGCCACAGAAGAGTTCTGCTACGTGGGTCAAACAGAGTGAAGATGAAATAGTGTCCCTAATCGTAGAGATGGCCAAGGAAGGTCAAGGTCCTAGTCAGATAGGGACTAGACTACGGGACGAGCATGGTATTCCTTTAGTGAAACCACTTATTGGTAAATCAATACTGAAAGTTTTACGTGACAATAATTTGGCCGGTGAACTGCCTGAAGAACTTGATAATTTGATAAAGAAAGCGCTTGCTTTACAGAAACATCTTAGCGGTCATCCTGGAGATAGGATCAATATACGCTCACTTGAATTGGTAGAGGCAAAAATTCACCGTCTCCAGAAATACTATAAGAGGCTGAGTAGAATACCTAAGAAATGGAAGTATTCCGCAGTGATTGCCAAGCTCGAGTGATGATATGTCAAGTAGAGGATTACAGGACGGTCTTCATACGGTTTGTGATAAAATATCTGATGTAATAGCTGCTGATAGGGAGATTGTCGTAATTACACATATGGATGCTGATGGTATAACTTCTGGGAGTATAATTGCAAAGACGCTACTCAGAAAGGATGCAAAATGCAACGTGAGAACCGTTACTGATATGAATCCTAATGTCATAGCGAGACTGAAGGAGGAAGAACATGAATTTTATATAATTAGCGATCTTGGAGCAGGGCTTGCATCTGAAATCGAAGAAGCTTTTTCTGAAAAATATCTAATTATAGATCATCATCAATTGCCTGAAAGCGAGATGGAGAATGATAAAGTGCTTAATGCATGGAAGTACGGTATTGATGGTGGAAAGGAAGTATGTGCTGGTGGTATGGCCTACATGGTGAGTAGCACTCTTGATAGAAGAAATAGGGATTTATCATGTCTTGCGGTCGTAGCTGCCGTTGCCGACAGACAGGATCAGGGAGAGAAGAAGTCATTGATAGGTTTGAATTTAGAAATAGCAGAAACTGCAAAATCGCTTGGACTGATCACCGTAGACCTAGACCTTATGTTAGTGGGTAGAGAAACTAGACCTTTACATGAATCACTTGCATATACATCTTTTCCCTACATAGATGGTCTTACATGGAATGCTGATACATGCCTATCTTTGTTAAGCACGGCAGGGCTAAAATTGAAAGATGTTGGTAGATGGCGAGTACTGGCTGAATTTAGTGAAGATGAGAAGGCAAACCTGCTTGAGGCGATAGCAAAGTTTGTTGTTTCCACTACAAAATCTGGAGATGTTATAGAGGATCTCGTTGGCTACCTCTATACACTCTGTAAAGAAGATAAGGGAAGCATGCTTCGGGACGCAAGAGAGTTTTCTACAATACTGAATGCGTGTGGCCGGATTAGGAAAGCTGGTATAGGAATGGCTATTTGTTTAGGCGATAGAGTATCGATGCTGAAGGAGGCAGAGTCTATAATTAAGGAGTACAGGGGAACTCTGCGAAATTACATAAATACCATATTTAGTGAAAGATGGCGTCTCATTGATGATGGAAAAATAGTACTCGTTAATGGAGATGGTTTAATTGCTGAAGATATGTTAGGAGCAGTATCTTCATTATTAAGCGGCTCGCCCTCCCTTTATGGTAAGATGCTTTTCATCAGAACTCAAGCAGATGAAGGAACATGCAAGTTTTCATCTAGAAAATGCTTACGATGTGAATCTAATGCAAACCTGGGTTTGCTTATGCGCGAATGCTCTTTACAATTTGAAGGTACGGGCGGTGGACATGCAGCGGCTGCTGGTGCACGAGTCCCGATTGATAAGGTTGAAGAGTTTTTTTCCTGCTTAAAAGAAAATGTCACAAATAGTTAAGGTCGCAATAAGTATAGATCTGAAAAATGTAAAAAAAACAAAGTCAATAATGAAAGCATTAATACCAGACAATATTAATTTCCCAAGAGGTCTAACAATGGAAATGATTGGTGAGGGAACTGCTATTGTATTCTCATTCCAAAGTCCTGGACACTTCAACGATTTAATTGCGACTATAGATGAAGTGTTAGAACATATTTCAATAATGAGTAAGATTTTGGAGTGATCTTATGCTCGATAGCAAGATCATTAGAGAACAACCTGAGCTCATTAGAGAAATCCTTGTGAAAAGGCATATTGAATTTCCATTAGATGAATTGTTTGATTTTGATAGAAAAAGGAGAGGATTAATAACTGAAGTGCAAAAGCTGAAACATGAGCGTAATGTAGTTTCTGATAAGATCGCGATAGAGAAGAAACATGGCTCCGACGTTTCTATTATTATTGAAGAGATGAAGAAAATATCAAATAGAATAGTTGAGTTGGATACTGAAATTGATTATAATGAACAACGCTACCAAGAACTAATGATGTCACTGCCTAATTTAGTACATGAATCGGTGCCTGAGGGTTCAGATGAAAATGATAATATCGAGATCAGAAAATGGGGTGAACCCAAGAAATTTGGTTTTGATCCGAAAGATCACATAGACATAGCAAAATCATTAAATCTAATTGATATAGATCGAGCTGCAAAGACATCCAGTGCTAGGTTTTACTTTCTTAAAGGCGATCTCGTGAAGATGAACCATGTACTTATATTATTGGCAGTGGATTTCCTGGTCAAAAAGGGTTACATACCACTTCAAACTCCTTATATGATCAACAAGAAGGCCATGGAAGGTGCTGTAATAACAAGTGACTTTGGAGATGTAATATACAAACTTGAGGACGATGATCTCTACATGATTGGTACATCTGAACATGCAATAGTTGCTATGCATATGAACGAAATATTTGACGTAAAAAATCTACCAATAAAGTATGTAGGTGTAAGCCCGTGCTTCAGGAAGGAGGCTGGTGCTCATGGCAGAGACACCAAGGGTATCTTCAGGGTTCATCAGTTCGAGAAGTGCGAGCAATTCGCATTTGCAAAGCCGGAAGAATCATGGTTAATTCACGAAGAGATGCTTAAGAACTCTGAAGAGTTTTTACAGCTCTTGGGTATACCCTACCGAGTAGTATTATTATGTACAGCGGACCTTGGTAAGATTTCCGCAAAAACATACGATATAGAAGCATGGATGCCCAGTCAAAAGGCATATAGAGAAATAGTGTCCTGCTCCAACTGCTTGGACTTTCAAGCAAGGAGACTTGGGATTAAGTATAGAGAACGACCTAACGAAGAATCTAAATTTCTTCATACATTAAACAGTACCTTGGTTGCTACAGAAAGAACGATGGTCGCTATAATTGAAAACTATCAAACCGAGAAAGGCACTGTAAAAATCCCTAATGCACTAAAACCCTATATGGGAAATATAGAAGAACTGGTATGATTTAATAGCTATAAACTTCACATAGTAAGAGGCCGTATTGAATAATTTCTCACAACAAGAAAAGGATGGAGTGTATAGGGCAATATATTCGAGAAGGGATGTAAGGAGCCATTTCAAACAAGAGTCCATTGCAGACGATGTTCTTTTAAGAATTCTTGATGCTGCACATCATGCCCCTTCGGTAGGGTTTTCTCAACCTTGGAATTTCATAGTGATCAAGGACTTTAATATCAGGAGTAAGGTGAAGAAATCATTTGATAAGGAACGTAAAATCTCCTCCAAACTTATTAATGACCCTAAACGCTCAGAATATTTGGCGTTAAAGTTAGAAGGCATACTTGACTCACCAATTAATTTATGTGTCACATACGATCCTATGAGGTTTGGTCCGTTTGTCATTGGACGGACAAGTATATCAGAAACTGGTGTGTACAGCGTTTGTTGTGCGATTCAAAATTTGTGGCTTGCAGCTAGAGTTGAAGGAATTGGTGTTGGCTGGGTCAGTATATTAAGAAATGATGATTTACGTGAAATCCTGCAACTGCCAGAAAACGTAGAACCAGTAGCGTATTTGACAATGGGATATGTTACAAAATTCGAAGAAAAACCTGATTTGGAACAAGCTGGGTGGCTCCCACGATTGCCATTGAATGAAGTAATTTATTTCGAAAAGTGGGGCAACAATTGTAAAGGTAGATAGAAAGATCTCCAACTATCTCAACTTGAATTTAAGGATTGTAGGGGTATTCGAACAGAATCGTGACTGGAACGAAAATAACGCATTTTTAAGATAGTTTAATAAAGTGCAAATGCAGTTTTGGTTAGGGCTCGTAGCGCAGCATGGATAGCGCGGCAGACTTTGGGCTGAACCTCCTAATCCATGGTGACAGCTGTAGAAGTTCTAACTCAATTAGACTTCGGCTAAAGGTCGCCGGTTCGAATCCGGCCGGGCCCGCTAACATATCTAGTTCATATACCGGTGGCTCTGTAGAAACCATACTATATAGATAGTGATTCTGTGCATATTGCAAGCAATTACCCTAGATGCTGATTTCCTGTCCTGCATCTTGACAAGGCTTGATGCTACATGCTCTCCAAACATTCTCTATACCACAGACAATATCGTCTAGTTCTTGCTTCTTTGACGGTATAGGCGTGTATAGAATCTCCTCTTCATCTGTTTCCCATATCTTCCATGCGTCCTCCATACAGGGACATCTTCATGTCTAGCTAGTATTATACCAACAGCATCGAGTTCTTCTCGTACAAATTCACGATTCGCTTCGCTATCATGCCCCTTGTCTGCTACAACGACAGATAATAGCATTATGTTTGACGCTCTTTCCATAATCAACTCATCTCAAAACTAACCATTTAGACAATTTTTAGCGACCATTTAGATCCATGAATAGCGACATCTAAAATTATTTTATGAAATTCCAAGAATTATCAGACAAACAGTGGAGTATGATAGAATCACACATACCACCACATGCAAAAACTGGCAGGCCTAGGGATTATGATAGAAAAATCATTAACGGAATAATCCATGTTCTAACTACTGGATGCCGATGGGACGATATGCCAAAAAGATATGGTGATGATTCTACTGCAAACAGAGGGTTAAACAAATGGCAACAAAAAGGAATCTGGAAAAAGATTCTATCACGTACTATTCACTCAGCACATAAATCTGGCAAAATTAGTCTACAAAAATCAGTTGACTCCACCCATTCCTGATAAAAAAGGGGCAATTAACTAGATATAATGGATTCAAGAGAATAACAGGTACAAAAATACATGCCGCAGTAGAGGGTAACGGATTTCCAATATCCATACTGTTGAGTCCAGCAAATGAACATGACAGTACAAAATGCATGGATGTTACAGGATCAATTTCAGACTATCTTGATGATGATTCAATACAACAGATAGAACCAGTTTATGCAGACAAAATGATGCAAAATACATCAGAATGTATTTGTGGTTGTGGAATAGAAATATTGCATGTTGCATCCCATACAAAATAAATTCCAAGTTCATCTTGCAAAATAATGATTACAAACATTACAGCAAGACAAGATTTGTAGTTGAGAGATTCCTTGCATGGCTCAAGAATGGATTTCACAGAACAAGAACCAGGTATGAAAGAACGGCAGAAAACTACCTGGCATTTGTTAATCTTGCATCATTTTTGATGTATTGTAGGGTTTTGAGATGAGTTGAATATCAATTGATATAAGATCAAGGATAGATGCTATGGGTATGCTCTTCATAAAAGATGTGTTGGTAAACCTATCCATAGTATTCGTTGACAGTTCATTATTGAAAGCAAAAGGACGTGATTGGCATAGATCAAGCACGAAGAAGGATGAAGTACCACGTTCAGGTATAGATAGATACGGATGCTCTACGGGGATTCAGTAGAACAAAGGAATGGGGATTCAGATACAAACTGTATCTAGCATGTAGCATAAGTACGTTGATAGTTCCATAATCAGCTGATTTCACAACAGCTAACATTACTGATAACAAGACGTATGAAAGCATAACATCTTCATTGCCTTTAGGAATGGTAAGGTTTGTTGTAGGAGATGAAGGATATGATGATCACAAGTTATGTGATTTCAGCAGGTAAAGGATTCCTGCTTGTATTTCCATTGCAAAGGTGTGAGCATACAATAGACAACGATATGTTAGCATTATTACGGTTCTTTCAATCGGAATTTGGGTAGTACACATACTATCTCAGGAGCGTAAGCATTGAACCTTTGATAGAGCATACGAAGGATATATTTGCAATAGATCCATTACCAGTTAGAGGATTCTATAAGGCAAGGGGTATAGTGTTGCTATCACTATTGTTTTAGCAGGTAACGGTTTACTACAACTATCTATAGCAGGAAGAACATTAAGAGAATTGAAGTATATATTGGACAATTAGTTAAACCGTATCCATCTACAGCATGTATTCTTATTGCTTTATTATTCCCAACCCTCAATTATTTAGAAGTATTCGTTTTGTTCTCCCTTCTTATCATCGACATCAAGGAATTAACCATAGTATAAGAAATAGACCAAATCATACCATTATTCAATAATCAATGACAACCTATAACTAACTAGCATTTCATATGGATTTTTTCCTTATTATGTTTTCTAATTTTATTATAGGATACAACGATTCGACCTATATTAAAATGAATAGAAGAAGTACAGCCTAAAGAGCTTTAAACTGCTCCGTCCATCTTGCATATGCCCTCAGCATATCTACACTCACACTCGGTCTTCTTGATTTCAGACTATTTTTCAAGTCATTCAATGTAATGGAACGAGTCTTTGCATCATTCTCATTAGCTTTCCCGCTTTCAAATAATTCATTTACAACTCTCAATTGCACCGATTGGCATATATCGCGTATATCACTAGCAGAGTATCCCTCTGTTATCTTAGCTAGTTCTTCTAACTTTAGGTTTCCATCGACATGCAATTGAGATGTATATACTCTCAACATCTCAAGCCTTCCAGCCATATCAGGAAGTGAAATAAAGATCCTTTTTTGGAATCTCCGGAGAAAAGGTGAATCTAAACTCCAAGGTTTGTTAGTAGCTCCAATAACATATAATTGAAGGGCTTTTGATTTATTTGCTATACCATCCATTTCAGTAAGGAATTGATTCTTGACCCTTATCTCGCCCCCTACTTCATTAGTTCTTGTGCCTAGTAGTGAATCTAATTCATCTATAAATAAAATAGCAGGAACCTTTTCCTCCTTAGAAATACTTCTTGCCATCGAAAATAATTTTGCGACGTTTTTCTCAGCTTCCCCCAACCACTTACTCATCATTGATGCAGCATCAACGTTGATAAAATATCCCGCTATTTCACTTGCCGTAGCGGCTGCTATCAATGTCTTCCCATTACCTGGAGGACCAAATAGCAATATACCGTTAGGCCATCCAAGAGGAAACAAGTCTGGTCTTTGAGCAGGATACACTATAGATTCATTCAATGCGCGTTTTGCATCTTCAAGACCTACCACCTCGTCCCAACTTATTTTAGGTTTATCCTTGATAATGAGATCATCGAAATTCGCCTTTACTGTTTCGACAGAACCGCCCGACCTTCCGTTGCCATTATGTGGCTTTGAGGTGCCGTCACCTTCATCAAATCCCCTGGATTCCTGTAAAGCCTTTATCCTATTTTGATATGTTTCCGCTCTTTCAACATATATTTTGTTCAATTTATAATCAGGATACAAGCGAACAAGTTTTAGCAGTGATTCAACAGCACCCTGATAATTCTGTATGGCCATACCCCTTGAACCTTGTGAGTCCAGTCTGATAGCTTCTTCAGCAAGTCTGCTAGCATGATTTTCCAATTCTTGTGGTGCTAATGCCAATTAAACCATCTCCTAGACCGTTATTGATGGCTTTATCGTTTACCTATACATGAGTGTGAACTGCAGTAGCAAAAGTGGTTAAATTTATTGCACTATTATTTCTAATCCTTGACCGCTGGATTGAAGGTAACTCAATACTAACTTGTGTTACCATAGCGGGTAATTCGTAATTTGGTTCAATGATATTTAGTTCTGTCTTTATTTCCATTATAGAATTGCGTATTTTCTCCAAAGTAGAATCAACTTCTGTCACTGATCTAACCAAATTTGATTTCATTGCATTTGCTGAACATATAGCACTTTCCAGGATATTCACGAACTCTTGTAGGTACCGAGTAGTATCCATCTTAACTGATAAAATTTCAAGTAGTTTTTCAAAAAATTTCACTATATCAAGAAGATTTACAAGGTTTTCATATCCGCCTTTATAATATGTATCAAATTCTTTATTATCTAACTTTATAGCGTCCAATACCGAATCATTAACATGCTTATGTAGTTTATCCTGTAATGAATGCATTGCCATTATTTCATCCTCGAGGTTATTCATGGCTTGAAATGTCCGTTTCCTTAAATCCACATCTTTCTTCAAGGAAAAGAAACTAGATAACGAATGCATTATTAGCACCACAAAAAAATAAAGTTTGAAGGATAGCAAAGATTGAAACTTTGCTACCCCTACAAACATCGTGTTTATCCTGTCACCCCTTTTGCAGTTTCTTCATCTATTGTAGCAGGCAGATCTGGAAACTTGTCCTTCATATTGTTCTCAGCAACACTAGCGGCCTCTTCCATTATCTTAGTTGCCTCTTCATTCGCAGAATCGAAGTTTATAGTGTATCCTCCTACCTGTCCAGCATCCATTAGTATTCCGCCTAACATCTGCGAAATCTCACCCATTTCATTCTCCACTTCAGGCATCATAGTAGATAATCCTGCTTTCACGTTTTTGACAACCGCCATCGCCGGACTCAGTGTCACGACAACATCACCTAGTTCCGTGATAGTACTTAGCCTGATCTGTATCTGTTCCAGTGCTAGCCTGGCATGACTCACCATCTTGCCCATCTTTCTTATCTGTGCCAACTCATTGGACAATACACTCGAATATTGAGTGTCATGTTGTTGAATGGAGTTTACGATCTTCCTGAACAGAGCCTGATCTTTTTCTTTTAGTTTATTCGTTATAGAGTCCAACCTCGAAATCTGTAATTGCAATCTTCTCTGCGCATGTTCTATACGGGGCTTTAATGGTCCCGCGGGTTTAATAGCAGCATGAAGCTTCTCTCCCGCATTAGACCCGTTCGATTTCATCCATTTTGTTGCAAATGACATGTTTACACCGCTTGATCTAATCCAGATATAGCACTAATAGCCCTATGTGCTTGCAATTTGATTAACATTGCAAACATTGTTTACTAAATGGAATTATTTGAGCGACTATTCAAATGTATTTGCCTATGATACTTACCTTTCTTCAAGGCATGTAAATGTAAATGGGAATTCATGATCTAGCCACAAGCCTACAGGAATTAGGACTAAGCAATTACGAAGCGAGGGCATATCTGACATTATTGAGCAAAGGACCACTTTCTGCAAGTGAGCTTGCCTATTTTGCCAATTTACCAAGAAATAAGGTCTATTCTACACTTACAAAGCTTTCCAAGAAACGCTTGGTTTTAATCACTCAAGATAAACCTCGAGTATGCACAGCAATACGTCCAGATAGCGCTTTTGAGGAGCTAATAATGGCAGAGGAGAGCAAAATTAGTGATATGAGAGTTATGATAGCAAAACTCAAAAAGATAAATGAAGAAAGTAACAAACAGAATGGTACGGAGGAGCACAGGTATCTTACGCTAGACCCAAATCAAGTACTGATGACTTTAAACGAATTGATCCTTGGTACCAAACAGGAAATTGCGTGTATCATAGATGGTTGGGGATTAGAGATAATATCAAAGTGTAAACATACTATTGTGAAGTCTGTTACAAAACAAATACATGTAAAATTACTTTTAAGCAAGAGATGTCTTGACAGCGATACTCTACAATCAATACCCTATGGTGTAACAGTACGGATAGGCGATGGTGCCTCAAACATGTTTGTGTTTGATAAATCTATTATTGTTCTAGTATCTAGTAGTACCGGTAAGGGTGTACTCTTTAGGTCAATGAATGTTTTAAGCAGATTGCATACAAGGATATTCAATATTGCTTGGGCGAATGGGATAGACGGTACTTTTTTGACATCGTTGGACAATAACCTTGCAAAAACCACGTTAAAACTTGTTAGCGTAATTGACCAGAATGTCTGTGGTTATCTAGCAGATAACCTTATGAACGATATGCCAAAGCAACAAGATATTAATCATCATCTAGAATCCAATGGTGTAAACTTAGAAACGCTTAGACTTTCAGAGATGTTAGATGTAATCAATGCCTCTTTAGGTATAACCTGTTCTGCCACATTAAGATACGAACAGAATGATAATTTGATCATAATCGAGTCTCCTGCCAATGCAAGGAATATAATGCCATGGATATTGTTGTTAACAAACTACTTGTCACGCAACGACATAAGTAGCAGTATTCGGACAGGCACCAATAACCAGAAAGATTTAATACAGATAAAACTGGCGAAGAAATTGATATTGCAATAGTATTATTAATAATTTATATTTACAGTTTCGTATAAACCCTTTCATCCTTTTTTATTATATTGATAATGTAAGTTCATTTTCAAAAAAAATCATGAATAGAACAAATTTTATATAAATAATTTATCGATTTACAATCCGTCCCATCTGAAAATCTTAATTAGGACATTTGAACAGGAGACTGAAAACAAGTTCGATAATTTTGTAAAGGATACTTTTATTTAGTTGAGAGTTATAAGCACTGAGAATTGCTGTTACTAATAATTTCTCAACAGGAATTGAGTGGGATAGCAGGAATTAATAAATTCATACTTCCCAATTCCTTGTCCCAGTGTACACATGTACCACATACACTAGTGGGTAATTCATCCAATAGGTTGTTTAAATTGTTTATTGATAGCAATTATCACTAGTGATTGAGGAATGTTTGAACCCATTATCTTTAAATAGATTTCACAAATAAATTTCTAAAAGTGCTACCTGAATCACTTTTGTGACCGATCGACAATTAATCTAGGATAAAAATCTTCTTTTTTAGTGGATAAGTAGCCAATTACAAACCAAATACCAAGGACAGATAGAGTTGACACAGCAAAGAAAGTTACATATTTTTGAAGTGGGAATCATCTTTTACTATACGTTAACAAATTTGGAAATAATATATTCGAAATCATTAATAATGTAAAAAAACTAACAATAGCAAAACCTAATCTTATCACCAATTCAGGACCCACTGTTAACCACCAGGGTATAGTGCAGGAACAATATTTGTTGTTAGACCCGCGAAATAAGAAATACTAGATTTAAACCGGAATACTTGTAATTAAATTGCTGTTTAATGAAACTTTTAGCAATAACTATTGCAAACATGATCATCACTATTCCGCCAACAAGCAACAAATTGTTACCTACCAAATTTGTTAATTTCCGTGCAAAGCGAGTGAAGAAAATTAACACCAGAATTATTGCATCTGCGCTGCAAGTCACCATTCCAACTGTGAATCCTGAGAGACGGGAATATTTTTTACTAAAATAGGAGATAAGGGTATTGGTTGATCCCTTTGGGGCCTCCAATGAAACAGCTAAAGCCATTCCTAAAACAAATTGATAATATCTCCGCGTTGCAGAGACTCCCAAGAAAGTCATCAAACACACATCACTCGTCAAGACTTATTATATTTGTTGAAATACTTTCATGTAATCAGATCTTGGTACGGTTTAATGAATTGATAATAGTGTTCTGCCATTAATATCAAAGAATAGTTTAAGGGTATACATATTGGTCATTACAATTGCAGTTTGAAATACAAAATAAACAATTTTACATATTAAACATTAGAAAGAATAAATATGATAGAAAAAATATTGTTATATCGCCATGGAGACATAACCCCCGTTGTAAACCTCAATTCATTTTGAACTTATGCATTACTTTGATCGTCTTGTGATGCTAAACTGAATATGGGAGGATGACCAATTGCATGTTCAGAAATTTTTGTTTAATGCTCTGACAAAGTACAATACAAACCGATTAGAATATTTTACTGGATATTTAACTAATATTGCTTTATACTATTATATGATTCTCCATTGATATCGAAACATAGAAAGATGGTCCAGTTGGGAGGTATTTATGCAAAGACACACTGTATTAAGCAGTTCTCCTTTCACAACATTCATTATGGTTAGGATCATGAGGGCGATGAATTGTATTCGGTTAATGTGAAGGGATTTATGATGTAGAATAGATTTACTAAAAGATCAAGGATGTACGATTGATAAAAATAGTACTAGAGGAATGCTAAACCATAAGAAACAAAGTGAGAAAGTCAAAATATTATCACAGCATATTTTAAGATTTAATTCTTTATCTTCATGACGCGTTTGTATTTCAGAGTTTCTTAACTTAAAACCTTTTGAACAATTATCTTTAAGATCAGCCTTAAATTTGGAAAGTTTCATACTCGTTAGACCGTATCATTGAAGGCGGGGTACCCAACTCTCCAAACATAAATACTTCAACATTGGATAAATTTATGGAAATATTCAGGAGACATTGATCTTATTATACATTTTGCGCACATGTTTTTCATCGAAACACTGTCTAATCTCTTTATATCTTGGACTTCTGCGTGTCTCTTCCCTTTACTTTTCAATAAACCTGCCACATTTGCCATAAACAATGCCTCTAAATCATCAACCCCTTCTATTTTAAGAGCGGAAAAACACCTGCGAACGCGTCTCCAGATCCTACCGTATTTACGATTTCCAGATTTAGATTTAGAGGCGTTGGTGTCGGAATAGTTGCAATCTTGTTCTGCCAACAAAGAATGCAACCTCTAGCACCCATGGTACTTTTACTTTTTTTCCATCCATCTTTGCTGACAGCATTGAACATGCCTTTTTTTATATCAATCATGTCTGAAAGTATTCTCGTTTCAGGTTCATTGAGAATAAGATAGTCCGTTTTCTGAAGTATTTCTTTGATTTTGTGGAATCCATTCCTTACCAGCATTGCTGGAGACCACACAATTAGTCTGTGCAAGTCACTTGCTCTAAAAATGATTATACCAGCAACTTGCAACGGAAGATCTGTGACAGTAATTAATTTACATTCCTTTAGTGATTTATCGAAAACCGTATCGTTGATCATTTTAGCAGTAATCATGTGGTTCACAGCCTTGTATGTAATAATAAAATTCTCGCCTGTACGATCAATTACCTCAAATGCTTGACCTGAACTTACATTTTTTATTCGTTTTATTAAAGTAATATCAATACCTTCTTCTTTCAGTATCTCTAAATGCCTATCAGCTAATTCATCATCACCCAATGCACCAATCAGCCCTACGCTGTTCGCACCAAGTATCCTCGCAGATGCTACAGCGATGTTCGCACCCTTTCCACCGGCATGCTTATTATTTTCTTGGCCTTGACTTCTTTTGGGTTAGGGAACTTATCTACAAATATACTCGTATCCCAATTTATTGCTCCACTTACAAGTTCAACTACCAATCATTTGCATCTCCATAAGCGATAAATGTCACTAAATAGATAAACATAGACCTGTAGGTTGCTTGCTATAGTCTTCAAGAAGGATGGGGTTAGTATAATAATAATTCAAGCAGGAGGTTGTGAGCCATCTCTAAGTTTGGACGGCACCATAATCCTGACTTTTGTGTTAGGGGAAGTATATGTTGGAATAGGATCCAAATTTAATCAACCAAAATAGCTGATCCCAAGCCTTAAAGGAACCTTAGGCGATAAGTAAACATCATTTAGTCCATCTGTAAATTCTGACAGGAGACTAAAGCGGCTGAAAGCAACGATAAAACAAGCGATCAAATATCGGTTATTGATGTTTATAGAAAGATTATAATGAGAACAATGGGATAACAATTATACTTTAGCAAAATTATTATTTGAAGTTAGTCAAAATGTCATTCCCAAAGAACCCCCTAAAATTGAGAAGAACCAAGATAGTTTGTACCATTGGCCCTTCTACATGTTCAACAGGTATGATAGAAAAGCTAATAAAATCTGGAATGGATTGCGCTAGATTAAATTTTTCACATGGAAAACATTCTGAACATTTACGCACTATTAATTTAATAAGAAAAATATCTACCAAACTTGGCAAACATATACCAGTAATACAAGATCTGCCAGGACCCAAGATCAGGGTTGGAAAGTTAAACAAAGGATTTGTATATCTCGGCAAGGGTTCCTCTTTGTCACTCACTACAGAAAATATAGTTGGCAATGAAAAAAAAATTCCTATCAAATATGACGATTTGCCAAGATACATTACTCCTGGGAAAACAATATTTTTGTCTGATGGCTCAATAAGACTCAAGGTTTTGGAAACCAATGACACTGACATTAAATGTAAATGTGAGCTCGGGGGAGAATTGTTATCAGGGAAGGGTGTGAATATTCCACACCTCAACCAAGATTTTAGATCATTTACTGATCTAGATAAGCAACATCTTGAATTCGGTTTAAAAAGTGACGTGGATTTAGTTGCCGTATCTTTCATTAGAGAGGCTGCAGATATTGAACGTGTGCGTAAATTCATAAAGAAAAAAAATAAAACGTCTTCAATTATAGCCAAGATCGAGAAGAAGCAGGCTGTGGGTAATATTGAAAGCATTATACAGGTATCAGATGCAGTAATGGTGGCAAGGGGAGATCTGGGAGTAGAAATCGCTCTGGAACAGGTACCAATAATTCAAAAGTTTATAATATCTGATTGTAACAGAAATGCGATACCTGTAATCGTTGCTACTCAAATGCTGGAGTCGATGGTAAATAATTCAGTACCCACTAGGGCGGAGGTTACTGATATAGCAACTGCAATATTCGACGGAACCGACTCTGTGATGCTTTCTGAAGAAACCTCCATTGGAAAACATCCTATAGAATGCGTTGATGTACTCAATAGAGTATCAGTTACCACAGAGCAAAAGATGCTGAGTAATTCAAAACATGCTGCAAAAAGTGGTTTTTTACATGAGGATATAAGGGATGCGGTAAGTGAGGCTGCGAATCAGATTTCTCTTGATATTGGTTCAAAACTACTCGTATCTCTCACAAATTCTGGAGAGATGCCATCAAGGATTTCGAGGTTTAGACCAAAGGCTCCTATAATAGCACTAACAAATAATCATCAACTCCTTAGGAAATTAAAAATTGTATGGGGGGTATACCCAATACAGATAAGCAAGCTGGACAACCTAACCGACCTTCTTGATGATTCAATTAACAAACTGGTTAAGGAGAAGCTTATGAAACATGGTGACAGGATTGTGATAGTTTGTGGTAATGTTGAATTGTCAAAACAAATCGGACAGCTCTTGTTTGTAGTTGAAACTTAATGATGTTTGTATTGCTTTAGGAGCAAGTTCAGTCAAAGTTTATCAATACAACATAAAATGATCTATTATGAATTTGTCTGAATAATCAATGTAGGCATTTTCTAACCCAGTAATACTTTACGCCATATCCAGAGGCGCCACATCGACACTGAATCTCTGAACCCGGTAGATTCTCAATATACTCATTGTGATTCCTCTGGTATAAGCTGATTGATCCAAACCCACTCAAATTTGGTTTGGTAGGAATGAGTTAACATATACAATGCAAATTTGTTCTAGTAAAAACGTTCTGCGTCATATTCATCATAAAATTCTTCCTTATATCCTAAATATACTTCCAACATCGGGAACTCATCTATTGATTTATACTTATTTGAGGCTTGGGCATAATTAAGCCGGTCGAAACGATAAGATCAGGTTTCAATTTTCATTGGTAATATGTTTAGCTCAGACTCGATACTCCTTCGTATATTATTTTTGATTGACGTGATTCCTTGGTCAAAACCTAATAGGAAAAGGGGTAGACCATTCTACTATTCTCCTACAGTTATGGTGAGATGCTTCATCGTTAGAGTATGGGTAAGAATACCAAGCAACAATGCTTTGCATGAATATTTTTCGATAGACATGCCATACAACAGGAAGGTAATGAAGGCATGTGGTCTTGATAGGTTTCCAGATAAAAGAACATTCGACAGAAGGTCAAGGCCATATCAATTGACATAAGATCAAGGATAGGTGCTATGGGTATGCTCTTCATAAAAGATGGGTTGGTAGACTCATCCATAGTATCCGTTGACAGTTCCTTGTTGAAAGCAAAGGGACATGTATGGCATAGATCAAACATGAAGAAGAATGAAGTGCCACGCTCCGGTATAGATACAGATGCTCGATGGGGATTCAGCAGAACCAAGGGATGGATATTCGGATACAAGATGCATCTAGCATGTAGCACAGGTTCATTGATAGTTCCATTATCAGCTGATTTCACAACAGCTAACATTACTGATAACAAGATGTATGAAAGCATAACATCTTCATTGCCTACAGGAATGGTAAGGTATGTTGTAGGAGATGAAGGATATGATGATCACAAGTTATGTGATTTCAGCAGGTATAGAGGGCATCCAGTATTCCCATTGGAAAGGTATAGGCATGCTACAGATAATAATAGACTGGCATTGCTGCAGTTCTATAACTCTGAATATAGGCGGCATGTATATTCTCGGAGGAGCATAAGCGTTGAGCCATTGATAGAGCATATGAAGGATGTATTTACCATAGATCCATTGCCAGTTAGAGGGTTCGATAAGGTAAGGAGCATTGTATTGTTATCTGCATTATTGTATCAGGTAATGGTGTACTACAACTACTTGACAGGAAGGCCTCTTAGGGCATTGAAGTATATGTTGGGAAGCTAATAGTAATAATTTCAAAATAATATTATAATTGAATTATGCCCAAGTCTCACTTATTTATTATCTACATCTTGACTTGAGGATATTTGCTCATTTGTATGAAATCTTTTGTAATATCAAAAAATCCACCCTCGCGTTTTGACGAACGGCTCATATATCTAAAGCTCAGTGATGTACTGAGTGTAATACATATGGTTGTGGGTATTATAACTAAAAGAACCGAATCAGTCCAGTATTTTTGATACCAACCCAGGGATTGAGCTTGGAATTCAACCTCTTTTGGATTATCAGTTCTCCTAAACTTGACACAAGTAAATCAAGTTTGAATATCCGGTTCATCGAACACTACCAAGTCTAGAGTAGATCTCAATCTCTTTATGGAATCTGCCTGAGGAAGAAGTTTTATTTGCATTTGATATCGAATATGTGAGAGTAGGCTTTCGTAAACAAAAACATATGTGTTATAACCCGAATCTTCCAGTAGACCACGGGTCTTCTCTTTCGCTATTTCACTTTTTATGAAATTACATTGAAAGTAATCTATTATCTATGAAATCAATAATTGGTTATTGAATTTTTCTAGCTAACAGTCTACTGACAAAATTACGAAATCCACCTTTCCAGGTATCGTGCCCTATTCTGCAAAACAACCACTCTTGACACAATACTCTCATCCATAAATGTGAAGTTCCCCATCTGCTTTGCCAATCCATCTGCAAATATTCTGACGTCCTCAATCTCCAACATATCAGAGTGTTCTAATCGATTTGTCGAATACCCAACATGCATGTATGACTTTATTTCTATAAAATGTGGGTTACCATGTTTCAACAGTTCAGCAAAATCAGGTATCAATTTTATATTACCGTTATAACTTTGAATCAGTGTAATTCTAACGACAGTTCTAGTATTTATTTTGCCCAAAAATTCTAAACTCTCTCTCCATCTCTCCCAGGCATCTCTTTGTCTAGGTTTATTTATCATGAAGAATAACCTTCTGTTTGGCGCATTCGAGGACAGATAAATTTGGGTAGGTAAAGCATCATTCTCTTGCAATCTATATAACATCTCTGGTTCCTGTCCGTTTGTGACCAAAAATATAGATTTGGTATTCCTCAAACCCTTGAGGTATCTGATGAGTTCAGGCAATTTAGGATACATTGTTGGTTCTCCAGAAAGCGATATGGCATAATGAGAGGGTAGCAATGCTTCATCCAACTTCTTCCTGTCTGCTTTGACATTGCCAAAGAAACCATTCATCAACCTGTAACGTTCATGCATTAAGTTGTGTACTATTGTTTCCGGATCATCAACAGCATCAGTTGGCATCTCCATAAAGTCGTAAAACTCCATTGGTCTCCAGCAATAGACACATCTGTTCTGACAAAGCATACCAGCAGGAGAAAACTCCATACACCTATGCGTGTCTATTCCATAAAACTTCTTCTTGTAACATTCGCCTTCATTAAGAAATGATTTCTTTGTCCAGTGACATAATTCAACCGTTGAATGGTTCGAAACACCATACTTTGCCTTCTTAAGATTATTTATCACATTGGGTTGAATTTGTATTAATTCCTTGGTGGGATTTGTTTCCCCCGAACAGCTCATGCTCAACTTGAACAATGTTAGTGGTTATTAAGTTTAGGTCCAATTTAGTAAAGCCTATAATAAGACCTTATAAACCCATATACGAAAAATGGTAATATTTAATCTAATCATCTAATATTAAAATCATCTAATATTAAAATCATCTAATATTAAAATCATGTATTGAATTTCCCTAAATGTCCTTCTGGTTGGTTCTATATAATTTAATTAAAGAATTCTTTTATAATGCAAGGAGTATGCTAGATAAATTTAGTAATGATATTTTTTCTCTTTTCCCAGTGGCTTGAAACGAAAGTTTAACTAAGAGCTTATCCTAAAATTAACATCATAGCCTAATTGTTTATACCGAAACAGATCTAGATCTGTCTCTCTAGCTAAATTTGTGAGAAAATCAAAGAAAAAGAGCATGCCGACCATATGGCATATACCAGACAATCTATGGGTAGAGTTCAAACTAGTGTTGCCACCAGGGAAACCAGCAAGAACAGTTGGAAGGCCAGCTGTGCCATTTAGAAAAGTGTTGAATGGAATACTGTATGTATTAAGAACTGGATGCCAGTGGAAGAAGGTATCTAAAGAATTTGGTTCTGGTTCAACTTGCCATGCAAGATTTCAGGAATGGATTGGGATAGGAGTATTCAAGAAGGTATGGAAGAGGCTGCTGGAAATATATGATGAATTAAAGAGCATGGGATGGGACTGGCAATCCATGGATAGCGTACCGAAGGCCCCATTAGGGGGAAAACGACCGGAGCAAACCCAACGGATAGAGGCAAGCTAGGTACCAAACGTCACATGCTGGTTGATAGAAGAGGAGTACCTCTCTCATCTGTAATTACTGGAGCAAACAAGCACGATATGAAATCAGCCTTTCCTACAATAGATAGCATTGTTGTTGATAGGCCCAAAGTTAAACAGAACATATGCATGAATAGGATATGATTTCCCTGAGATAGAGTATGGAGTTAGGAAGGGGATATGTGGATCACATTCGTCATAAGGGTGAAGTGTTGAAAAAGAATTTGTACAAAGCAAAGAGATGGGTTGTAGAAAGAACCGCATCTTGGCATAACAGGTTCAGAAAGTTATTGGTAAGGTTCGAGAAGAAGAAGGAAAATTATCAGGCGCTAGTAGAATTTGCTGACTGCCTGATAGTGTACAGAGCGATATATCGGTAGTGTCATAAACACGTTAATGCAACTGTTTCTAGTATCTATTATCTACAATACTAATAAAATCAATAGTAAGAAAACTAAACCTGACAGTATGAACTAATATTCTTACATTCTAAATGATATCATTTCTACCAATAGTTAACTATCAGCTAGAATTTTAGGATAGGCTCTTAATGGATTTGAACAACGTTTCAAAACATTCTATGATCTAGACTTTGGCGTGTTAAAATTCCTTCATCGCGCATCTGATTTTATCAAAATGTACAGTGAAATAGCGGTGATAGCTGCGCTCTTTGCCTTGGAAGTTCAATTTAACAAAAAGGTGCATTTGGACAAGAATTTTCAGAGTACTGGTGACGAGCCAATTGGACTCTAAAAAAAATATGTGGTTTAGATAGCAAAATTACAGTGAATTCTAATTTGAGGTTGTGCCTAGCTCTGAAGGAACTGAGAAATGTTATAGCACATGGTAAGTGGGAGGAATGGAATTAACGCTGGTGCATAAGTCATACAAGATTGAAAGACGATACGAAAACAATAAGTGATGATTTGGGATTAAATACGAATGATTTTATCGATAGAAGACTTATGATGGTAGCAAAATAGTGATCAATAAGACTATAGAAGCTATTTTGGTTATACATAATATCAAGTAATACTGCTAGATACCATTTATACTGAATCTAGTGAAACCTAGTAAAGGAAAACCCCCGGGATATTAGGGGGGGTACTGTGCTATTAGGGAAGGAGTTTAATACATTTAGCAGCTTAAGTTTTGTCTTTATCTCGATAATACTTGACCATCGATACTTTTTGTTCTTCTATCGATCGCCCTTCTGACTTCCGTTCATTATACACTTTACATTAATTTGTAAATTCGGCAGAATCCCTAGAGATCGAAATATAATAATATTCCCAATCTCTTCCAATACGAATCTTGAAATAACCAAAAGTGGCTCTTGCCTTCTTCAAAAAATCTGATACTTCCCGATTATCCAATACTGTTGTTTCTCTGATGGATCGAAGTGTCCAATGGTCTTTATTCTTAGGCCTAACTTCTATATAATTTTCAGGTATACCATCCACTTTTTGTACATATAGATTTTTTTCCCCAACCCAATTGTCCATCTTCCTCATCAGAAGTTTGGGAAGTTGATTGTGTAATTCTTTTATCTTTTCTTTTATCTTTTCTTCCTTATTCTCTAACAAAGCAAAATCTAATAATCCCCTGGGATCGCATACATGCTTGGTCCATCTGTATTGTTTTCCATCGGAATAATACTCTAACAATCCAGCAGTACAGCAGAACTCACAAACATTTCCCATATACCCATAGATCCTTTCATAGTTCTGACCCGAACTCGTAGAATATGAGACGGGTTTGTTCCCAGGCTTGGTAGATAATAACAACCACTTGGTCACCGTGTTGCCTTCCTCAGAAGTCAAAGTGAATGTTCCCGTCGTCGAATGGGCTATCTTCAGGAAACGACGAAGTTCTGAAGGTTTAGGATACTTGGCAAACAACCCAGGTACTTAAAGTCCAGAAGCCCAGTGTTCTTTATGAATAACGCCAAGATTTACGGAATTTGTCGTGGGTTTGCAAGGAATGCTTCCCAATAGTTTTTGTTTTTTGCCCCAATTGTTAACCGCTTTGAATAATAATTCATTAGCTTCATTCCATTTAATCTTTTTTGGTTTGGAAGATTCTATAAGTTTTGCAGTTTCTAGATCCTCTGGACGACAAGAGTGTGGTGGGTAATCGATCCTCTCTGAACCATAGTAACGTATAGCCTGTACATAGCCTCTATTGCATTGGTTGCATACTGATGCTTCGTACCCAAATAACCAACCTTCTAAATTATTGTCACTCATTGAAGTTTGGCCTGTATTTGGGGATAAAGTTGATATCAGTTTATCAGATTCTTTTTGAATAAATTTTTGAATAATTTTATTATGAGATACTTTCACGATTTCATATACAATGTCAGTCGGATCTAAAGGATGGACAGTCTTTGGTTTACCATAGCGATCATACATAAAATGCTCATTGGTAGGATGCCTGTAGGTTCCTGAACGTACACCTATCACATAGTCCATAAATTGAACAATCTGACCCACTCCATGAAAATCGTTCATGTGGCGTACAACATTCCCGTGCCTGCTTGAGTACATTCCACAATTCCCACACACCCATTTCGGTTTCATGTTGCATCACTTAATGGGATACGCAAAGTAACTCGGAGTAACTCCGAGAAAGTAGTCTTTCTCATGTGCTATAATAACTTCATTATCGATCAAAGGTTAGGTTAGTGAAGACTTTTACACCCAATACACGAGGTGCGCAATAGCGGCTTTTAAATAAGATTTTGCATCACATTATGCTTGAAGGACTTTACTATTCCCAAAGGAGAATGAGGAATTTCCTAACAACGGATACAGCGAGCAGAAACAGACACCCAGACAGATGGTAAGATTCATGTTGGAGAAACCTGCAATTGGTTAATCAATATGAAGTTCGGGGTAGTTGGTGCGGGTGTTGCAGGGAGTTTCTTAGCTTCCATGCTTAAGCAAAAAGGTCATGAGGTGGATGTGTTTGAGTTATACGAAAAAGAGAAGCACTTCCCAGTTTGTGCATGGGGTGCTTCAAGACATATGCTGTCACATTTTTCCGGAATGGCGGGTTTGAACTTTGACGATTACATCTTTCATGTAGGGGAACGCATAGGAATACGGTTACCGAATGGGAAGAGAAGTCACCTGAACTGCCTAGGTTTTGTTACTTACGACAAGAGGAAATGGGAAGAAGACCTTTTGGACGGGATAGACATCAATTACGGAGTTCGATGCACACAAGAAAATTTCCCATTTCATAAGTATGATTACGTTCTGGACTGTACGGGATTCCATAGATCTTTGCTCCCGAAACCAAGGGAGAAAGAATTGATCATACCTGCATGGGAATATCTGGTTGATAACGTTCACGTCGCTGATGAATTTTACATCCTTGGGTATAAGGGAGCAACTGGATACTTTTGGTTCTTTCCATTGAACAACAATAAAGCATTTGTTGGAGCTGGAGACATCAACAGGATATATCTTGGTATTGATGAATTCTTCAAAGAAAATCCGGAAGCAAAGGTTTTAACCAAGATAGGTAGGCCGATAAGAATCACCCCTCCAACTAGGATGGAGCCTCTCTCAAATGGTAATGTTATAGGCGTAGGCGAATCTGTGGGATGCGTATTTCCTTTGCTCGGAGAAGGTATAATTCCTTCGCTGATATGTTCAGAAATCCTGTTTGAACTGTTTAACAACGATGGCTATACCCATGAAGAATATAGAAAGAGGTTATTCAAAAGACTGGGATACTATGATGAGGTTTACAAGATTGTAAGGTTAAAGATGGAAGGAAAGCTGAGCACGATAAAACACTTTAACACATTTTACAAACTTTACAACAATATGAAGAAGGAAGAAAAGCGTTTTGGATTTGAAATTAATTTGAATAAACTTGTAAGTCTTCTAAGTGCATTATAGTCTTTTACGTCTAATGGCCAATAATATACCTATAATTATTATTGCAACACCAACCGTAGATATTATGCTACCATTTACTGCCCACTCTGGATTTCTATACATGAAGGAAGTTTCAGGTCCTACTAGGGATTGGCTTTGTGCGGTGAACAAGATTCCAAAAGCTATGATTATTGAACCAATTATAATCATCACTTTAAGAAGAGCCATACGATTCGGATGGACTTTTGCAGGTAAAATTCCTTTGTATCAATAGATGGATCGATTAATTATTTGATTTGTAAGCTTATCTTAGCAATCACTTTGAGAAATGTAAGCGCCCTGGCCGGGATTTTCCGATCAATAATGACCTTTTGAACCCGGGCCGCAGCCGTGACAGGGCCACATACTAGGCCAGGATTTACGAGCATTTACGAGTTTGCTCACTATACTACCAGGGCACTGATATAATGTCAATGGGTTATCACTTTAAAGTTTTCGTATATTAGAGGATTCAATTTATGTAAGCTCAAGAAATTTATGTAATCTTACAGAAAAATCTAGACTATAAGAGAAGAGGGAAATGTAGGAAAAAACGGTTCTGTATAATATTACCATTTTTTCAATTAAAAGTAAATGTATCCTGAACCTCATTGGATTCAAGGCAGAGATGTTTACTCCATCAAACTGGAATGATTTCTTAATACCTGTAATATTTGTGATAATCATTATCTGAATTTCTATAAATGGAAGTCTGCTAGCGAGGAGGCGTGATGGTTGTTGATCCCTTTATCAACCACTTGCTCCTAGGATGTATATGCTTAGTGCGGCCATGGTTCTAGTTGGTCTTTTCGTAGCCTTTGCAGGGATGTTAATAGTATCGTGGGTAATGGTCACTACAGATCCAGTCGATATGAATTATGTTGCATTTGGTCTTGGACTAGCTGCCGTTGGAGTATTTTTAACATACCGCGAATTTAGGTAATTGAACTGTCTTTTTGAGCCCTTATCTAGTCTCAGGAACTGAAATATTAAGACATTCTCTTTCAATCAAATCAATGTTAGAAAGAAACTGATACCTATTCAATATTATGATGCATTGTTACCAGTTTTTAATAGTTTCATTGAATGGATATTATTAGATAATTTCTATGTAATTACTTCCTTACCGATGGTGGCAACGGAGAATCCCGTGACACTTTATACGGCACTAGATCCTTAATATCCATATGTACCTTAATATCCATATGTAATTTCTAACATCTAGCTTAGATATCAAAATGTTTGTTATGATAATGTAACTTATGGGAACAATTCGAATTACGTTTACGGAGGAGATGTCTAGAATAATATAAAATGAGGCAAGGAGGAAGAATGTACAGCAAGAAACATTGTTGATGATATGGTATGATTTGATTCTTGGAAAGGGATATGCTGAATCATGCCAGATAACAAAAAGCAAACGATCCTGTTATCGATATAGTTTCAATGGACTTGAGTTGACTACAATAACTTCATCTACTACAGGAAGACAAGTATGCAGGTCTATGAGGTTGTAACATAAGTAAATTAAATATGCTCTCCCTGAAGAATGGTACCTATAACTTCTCTTACCATTTTAACCTCGTCAGTTGTACAGGTTTTCAGGAAATCTTCTGCAAGATAACTTTTCTCTACCTTGCTACTCATCCTACCATATGCTTCTCTAAACATCACAAAACGTTCGATAAAGTTTCCACGTATGCCGATCGCTTCCATGGTTGGGGTTTACAAATTTTATTTATTGTTATTATAGACAATAGATCTTAACAAAATTGATCGTATCCACTATCTTAAATTGTTAGGCAGAGTAAAAATGTACTCTGCCTATTACTGGGGCTATAGTACGTACATACGTCATACAGATGTGGGGCTTCTACCAACTCATAAGAGACGAAAGTTAAAAGAGGTTTGTGTGTCCCCAATAAAACATACTTACTCGACACTTTGCTATTTTTGCTTTGATTCTACATCCTTGCTTATCCTACCCAATTCGGCCAGAAATGCCGAAAGCTGTATGTCGGGATGAGCTCCCGAAACAAGTCTGTAATCGCAATCAGCCAGTGCGGAAATGGCATCTGCATTTAATAGCTTTAACTTTTGCATCTCTTCATTCGCATATCTCAAGAAATCTCGTTCCGACATACCATAGAATTTGGTTAATTCTATAAGTGCGGTTCTGGACTCCTGAAACTTCCCGCTTAATGCCAGTTTTATAATTTCCTTTACCTTTCCCTTCTCAGAGATGCCCACTGCCAAGTTAACATTGGGGGTATTGACGGAGCCAGAACTCGCGGTTGCCTGTAGTACATTGATGGAATGTCGTAGGTCGCCTTCGGTGGCTTCATGGATCAATGCCAGTGCTTTGGCATCACATTTCACGTTCTCTTTCTTGCATATCCCTTCGAGATGATTTACCACGTCCTCTTCCTTCAAATTGGTGAACCTGAAAATAACACACCTGCTCTGTATAGGCTCTATGATCTGCGACAAATAATTGCATATCAAGATAAATCTGGTTGATCTGGCACTGTCTTCAATTATCCTTCGCAATGCCGTTTGGGCATCACCAGTCATTTCGTCTGCCTCATCAAGTATGATTACCTTGAAAGGTATTTTGGGAGAAGCCATGGTCGCGTATCGGGCAAACATCTTGACACGTTCACGTACCATGTTTATTCCTCGTTCATCAGAAGCGTTTAGTTCCAAAGTATAGTCCCTCCAATAATCTCCCAAAATTTCCCTTGCTATGCATAGCGCCAGAGTAGTCTTGCCCACTCCAGCGGGCCCGGAAAATAGTAGATTGGGCATCTCCTCCGGCTTTACTAATAAATTTCTGATACCATTGACGATGGACTTTTGGTTGGTAATATCATCAAGTACCGTGGGTCTATACTTCTCCACCCACATCAAATTTTTAATTTCCATTATTTAATATCATATATCCCAGCCTAGGCTGATTAATAACTTACTATTGATCAAAGACATTAAATGTATACTATAGTTAACATTACTTGTGGATTTCAATCAATTAACTCAAGTTTATCACATTGGTCATATGCTTGAAGATGTAAAGACCAGATTCAAAAAGAACACAAAGATCGACATCTCCAATGTCTCTGTAGAGGCAAAGGAGGATGAATTGCAGAGTATACCCCGATGGCTTGCGGACATACTCGAGGAGGGTGGTTTTGTGGAAATACAGGTACCCGATATGAATGTGGATCTTTTGCGTGCATTAAGCAGGGAGAGAATAGCGGGTACTGATCAGCTTTCTTCCTTGAAGCCCGACCTTTACGTACGCTTGAATACGTACATCGAGAGGACAAAAGGTGATGAGAGAGAGAAATTGAAAATATCCATGCAGGACCTAATGTTATTGAGATTGGGCAAGATATTTCATCTTGCGCGGTCTGCTC
>CBDAOC010000017.1:0-221101 GCA_965197925.1 Nitrososphaerales archaeon | reverse complement strand
CAAGTCTTCCCCAGCTTCCCACCGTCGGTTTCAGAACCGAGGGATATCCTAGGTTATCAAGTGCCGCTAAAGTGGACTCCATGGAAAATGCTAACATACTCCTCGGTGTTGCGACGTTCACTTTTCTAAGCTTCATATGCGCAAATAGCTTATTACCCGCCATTATACTCGTATGCAAAGGGTTTACTACTCTGACCCCTTCACCTTCCAGTGCTGCAGTTGAATGTAAACTACGAAAATAACTCACACATCTCTGCAACACTATACCAAGATCTTCAGTCATACTCTTGGAAAGATCTATAAATAAATTATTACAGTTTAGATTTGTAACATCAATGCCTTTCTTCCTTGCTGATTCATACAACGCTTTTTCTTCCCATCGAATTCTATCATAAAGTATAGTGAGTTTATTGCTCACTCTCCCCAATCCTCGCCAACCACTTGTGCAGGTTTTATATTAAACCCTTCATCAGTCTTGACAATCTCATAACTATTTCCACAGTCAGGACATGTTACAATTTCTCCTTCGATTGCATCTTCTGGAGTTTTTATTTCACCATCACATTCTGTACACTTTACCATTCCTATATTCACTCCGTGATTCCTACGGATTTAGTATTAGTTATCCTTTTCTCAAGTTTTTCATCCAAGAATATTTCTAACACGTCACCCATTCGTAACTCCTTAAGCCCCTGAGCGAACTTCTGGGCATCATCTACCTTTGCCTCCATACCAAGAAGCGATAGCAAAAACGCGGCTCCATTCTTTCCAACAAGCTCTCCAAACACTATCTTCCTTCTATTACCAACTATACGGGGCTCCATAATCTCATATGCAGCGGGATCTCTTAAAACAGCAGCTAGATGCGTGCCTGCCTTGTGCTTGAAGGCACTCTCGCCAACTATGGGTTTCGATTCATTAGTCGGAATGTTCGTGTACTGTTCAATTAATCTCGAAAGATCTTTCAACATATCCAATCTATAATCATTCTTAGAGTTATAAAGTAACTTCAACGCAAGGGCAGTTTCTGCCAATGATGGTATACCGGTTCTTTCTCCAACCCCGTCAATTGTGACATGTATCTGATCCGCACCAGCATCTATACCCGCAAGTGCATTTGCTAACGCCAAACCGATATCGTTGTGACAGTGAACATCTAATGGCGTGTTTATAACTTCCCTGATCGTTCTGACAAAATTGTACATACCTTTTGGACGCATTATTCCAACAGTATCAGGCATGCTTATACGGTCGACGCCAGCATCGCTTAGGGCTTTACATATATTTTTTAAATACACTGGATCTGCCCTGCTGGCATCCTCAACTGTAAATCTACCCTTTAGGCCATGAGCTTTCATATAATCAACAGCTTCAACGGATCGCTCAAGTACCTCCTGTCTATTGATCCTAAGTTTAGTACTAAGATGAATGTCAGATATTCCAAGATACATTGCCATCCATTCTGCATCACATCTTAACGCAACATCGATGTCTTTTTTTAATGCCCTACAATGTGCAACTATATCTGCACTAAGACCGGCTTTAATTATTGTCTTGGTTGCTTCTTCATGATCCCGAGATATGATAGGACTGATTTCTATTTGATCAACCCCAAAATAATCAAGCATCCATGCAATCTGAATTCTGTGTTTGTTCGTGAACGACACCCCTGGATGCTGCTCACCTTCCCTTAGCGTACTATCAAGTATGTTGATATGCTTGATGCCATTGTTATCCATCTCGTTGTAGAGGTTAGCGAAGTAGTTCGGATCTTGCATTGCTAACATAGCACATCCTCACAGCTTATTTACAATTTTCGCTCCTAAAGTAGTATATTTACCAATTTAACACAGCGATATGAGTATACATATGATACAAAAATAATGAAATTCGTGATCGGGATAAATTAAATACCGAAATCAGTTTGCTTCCAACTATCTGTTTGTTCACAATTGAAAAAATGAGGGTATAAGCAGAATGTTATTATTTTTGACAAGCAAATAGAGTGGTAAATTTGTAAATTTTGATAGATGATAATCTCATGATTGGAAAAGCTAATTATGATATTCAATTCAAAGTCCTAAGAATTATAACAGTATTAGTATCATCCACACCTTCAATGCGTCTCAAATCATCTATACACTTGTTTATTTCAGTAATTGCAGGTGCACTTACTATTGCCACTATATCATATTGACCAGTTATCTCATACACGACATCGACTCCTTGAAGTGACTTTAGTTTTTCAGAAACTTTAGAGGTATCTGTGGATGGACTGACAGAAATTAAAGTGATAGCACTTGTCTTGTTACTTGCACCCAGCTCAACCGTAAACCTCTTTATTTCTCCTCTATCAACAAGATTCTTTACTCTTCTTCTTACTGCAGATTCTGATAAACCAACTTGTTTAGCTATTTCCACAAAAGCTTTTCTTGAATCCTCCCTTAGTATTCTAAGCATCTTTTCGTCTATCTTATCAACGCTAGACATTTCTTCTCTCCTCTTCCTTACCTAACAACTTCTCCATAATTAATAAAGCATTTGACACTGTATGTTCATCAATGACCAGGGGAGGTAACAGCCTGATTATGTTTTTTCCTGAATAAAGTAATAATAATCCCTCCTTTATCCCATCAAACAATAAATCCTTAACATCAAATCTTAATTCAGCTGCCAACATCAAACCCAAGCCCCTTACCTCTCTTATTATTTTATGTCTGTCTTTCAATGCTAACAAACCTTCCTTGAAATATTTTCCTACAACACTTGCATTATTCACAAGACCATCATCCACTAAACATTCTAACGCAGCAAGTCCTGCTGCGCATGCTAGAGGGTTGCCTCCAAATGTTGATGAATGCTCACCACGCTTCAATGTATCCATTAGCTCATGCCTTGCTAATGTGGCACCCATCGGTACACCACCAGCAATGCCCTTTGCTAGACACATAATGTCAGGGGTCACATTCCAATGTTCTCCAGCCCATAACTTTCCTGTTCTGCCAAGACCTGCCTGAATTTCATCAAATATCAGAGCTATGTCTTTGCTATTACAGATCTCTCTGACCTTCTGCAGATAACCATCAGGTGCTACATTTATGCCTCCCTCCCCTTGCACAGGTTCTACAATCACAGCGCCTGTTGTATCCTCAATAGCATTCTCAAGTTTATTCGCATCTCCAAAAGTAACAAACTTCATCCCTTGGAGTAGGGGAGAAAAGGCTTCTCTATATTTTTGAGCATAGGTTATTGACAGTGCTCCCGTCGTTTTTCCATGAAATGAACCCATCATCGCCACTATACCGTGTTTTTTGGTGTACTTTCTAGCAATTTTGATTGCAGCTTCCACGGCTTCAGCACCACTGTTAGAGAAGAATACTTTATCCAACCCTTTCGGTGCGACTCCAATTAATTTCCGCATGAATGCAATTCTAGTTTCATTGTTAAATGAGCTATGACATGTTATCAATTTCTCTGCTTGTTCTTTTATTGCCCTGAGAACTTTGTCATTAGAGTGACCAACGAGTGCTACGCCGTATCCTCCCATACAATCAATATATTCTCTCCCGTCGCCATCCCAAACCTTTGCTCCCTTACCCCTTGCCAATGTTACGGGAAAACGTTGATACACATTCGCCGAGTACTTGTCCTCTTCACTCACTAGTTATCACCGTACAATTATCATGTTTTAATGCAGATGAGATTGGATTATCTATCTGACCAGACGCAATTATAGCTTCCTTTACTCCCATGCTCAAAGCTTCTGTACATGCCAGTACTTTCTTCTCCATACCGAAACCAATCTGTGGTAGTATTTTTTTCGCTTCATTAACGGTCAGTTGAGTAACAAGTTTGTTCTCCATCAAAAGTCCGATAACATTTGTTAAAAAAATGACGCGATCTGCCTTCATACCTCCAGCAACGTATGCAGCAGCTCTATCCCCATCTACATTCAAGAGATCAAAGTCCTCACTTGATGCTACAGGCGAAACTACTGTTACGTATCCATCCGCCGTGATCATATTTAACAACGATGTATTAATACCATTAATTTTTCCAGTATAACCACCATCGATTACTACCTTTCTTCCCCTCTCATCAACTATGATTAGCTTTTTCTTTCTATCTGCCTTTATTATGGATCCGTCTATTCCAGCCAAGCCCACTGCGTTTATCCCATGTTTCTGTAGCATCATGACAATCTCCTTATTTATTTTACCAGACATCACCATCGTATAGATCTGTGCAGTCTCCTTGTCGGTGTATCTGCTCTTGATTCCCCCGGGGGATACTACAAACCTCTGTTCCTTCCCGAGCTTTTCAGCTATATTTGTAACTTCTTTTCCCCCTCCATGAACCACCACCACTCGGTCTTGGCTAATAATACCCTTAAGATCAGGTATTGTACTCTCATGTAAACCATCGACAATGCTACCGCCAATCTTGATTACAATCATACAATTCACACGGGAGTTACCGGAGTGTACTTTAGACCGTCATTCTCATCAAACCCTTGCATAACATTCATGCATTGAACTGCAGAACCAGCTGCACCTTTCATGAGATTGTCGGAGGCAGATAGAGCTACCAACCTATCATTCTTTTCATCCACATCGAAGCCTATGTCACAGAAGTTTGAACCGACTACGAACTTCGGGTCTGGATATTTATAAAGACCCTTGGTATCCCTTATGAATCTGATAAATGGTTCGCCCTTGTACATGTTCCTGTACATCTTCCACAACTCTTGAATAGTGATCTGTTTTGTTAGAAAAAGGTGATTGGTGCACAAAATTCCTCGTACGATATTAACAGCATGAGGGCTCATGCTCACCCTAACTTCTTTCTGTGCGATTGAACCCAGCTCCTGTTCAATCTCTGCAGTATGTCTGTGTTTGACGGGTTTGTACGGTCTTATAACGCCATAACGCATAGCATGATGTGTTCCTGCTGACAGTGTTCTACCTGCACCAGAAGAACCTATTTTACTGTCAACTATAACATGATTCAGGTCAATCAAATTGTTCTTCACCAAGGGTGCAATCGCGAGCACTGATGTCACTGCCATGCAACCCGGACATGATACAAGCTGTGAATTTTTTACCTTATCCCTGTACAGTTCTGGAATACCATAGACTGATTTCGCAAGAAGTTCCGGATGTGGATGTTCCCATTCGTAATATTCCAAGTAAGCTTTGGGATTCTTTAGCCTATAGTCAGCACTTAAATCAATGATTTTCACTCCAGCATCATACAATTTTTTCACTAACTCAACGGCCTTACCATGGGGTACCGAGATGAATATTAAATCACAATCATTTGCAAGTTTGTCAACATCAAGGGGAGAAAAAACAAGTTCTGTAAAACCCTTTAGGCTTGGATGCACCCTATGTACATAATCACCAGCATGTTGTCTGGATGTTACGACGCTCAACTCTATTTTTGGGTGCAACACAAGTAATCTTAACAATTCTCCACCAACATAACCTGAGGCACCAACTACTCCAACCTTCATAGAATCACCTTTTCATCTTTGATGCATAATTTATTATTTCTTCAGCTATGTCTTTTTCGCTAACAATAGACGCACCCTTGAACTCCACGGTATTGTTGATCTCGTGTACTAGTAAACCTTCTTTTTCATCTTCCATCAAATCGACACCCAGTATCCCACTTCCTACTGCTTTTGATGCCTTTATACATGTGTCTTCTAATTCGTTCGTTACTGGACATAATTCAGCTTTTCCTCCACGTGCAATATTTGTCCTCCATTCTCCTTCGGCCGAGTATCTGTAGATTGCTGTAACAATCCTATCATCAATTACAATGGTTCGAATATCTCTAGGGGGCCTGTTAATATAGTCTTGAATATAGTATAGCCTATTGAGTGGGTTTGTTGTTTCTTCCCTCATTTCTACCATCACTTCCATGACATCCTTATCCTTGACAGGTATGACCATCCTTCCCCAGCTACCTACAATGGGTTTAAGAACTATTGGATATCCCAGCTTATCAGCAACATCACCAGCAGCCTCAGAACCAAATGCAAAGTGAGTAGTTGGCGTTGGAATTTTGCACTTGGAAAGCAAGATCGACGTCAGAAGTTTATTACCACAAATTTCTGCGATTGAATATGCGTTGATCACCTTGAAACCTAAGAATTCAAGACATGCCGTTATATACAAGCCACGATAATAGCTCACGCATCTTTGTAATACAACATCACCAAAACTGTATGATTTATTTCCGTCATTAGTACTAATTGCAAGAGTCTTAGCATCTACCATCTTGCAAGTATGCCCAAGATTGACGGCCTTTTCATATAACTCCTTCTCTTCCCATCTAACCCTATCGTATACTAAGCATATATCAGACAACTCATTCTCCCCAGTCTTCTCCTACTTTTTCTGCTGGTTTCAGTTGAATATCGTTGTTCTCTATACTCGCAATTTCATAGTCTGAACCGCAATCTGGACATGTTACTATTTCGCCTTTTACAGAATCATCAGCAACATTCAGTTCCTTGTCGCATTCATTGCACTTTATCTTTACCATCACGCATCTTTCCTCCTAATTACTTCATTTGCAAATATAGACTGTAGTCCCCAAAGTTCAACAAAGCCCCTCGCCAGACTCTGATCAAAGGTTGATCCTGCGCCGTACGTTGCTACATTTGACTCGTAGAGTGAGTATTTCGATTCCCTTCCAACTATACGGAGTGAACCTTTGTACATCTTTAGCTTTACACTACCACAAACCCGCACTTGGGTAGCATCTATAAATTTATCTAAATCATTTTTCAGCGGATCTAACCAAAGACCAGAATAGGTCAACCAAGCCCATTGTTCATCAACTGTTTGTTTGAATCTTAATTCATGTTTTGTTAGGGTTAGTTTTTCTAGATCCTTATGGGCTTCAATGAAGCAAGTTGCCACTGGTGCCTCGTAAACTTCTCTTGATTTTATTCCAACCACTCTGTCTTCAATATGATCTATTATCCCTATACCATGAGAACCCGCCTTTTCGTTTGTGAATTTGATAAGATCAACTATATTCATCAACTTGCCATCTATCCCCACTGGTACGCCATTTTCAAATTCAATAACCATGTAACCTGGCGTGTCTGGCAGGTCCTGCGTCTTCACCAATTGGAAAGCATCTAGTGGTGGTTCATAGTTTGGATCCTCTATTATATTTCCTTCAACAGCCCTTCCCCAAAGGTTTTGATCTATACTATACTTGTGTTCTTCAATGCTAATAGGAATGTTATGATTCTGTGCGAATTTAATCTCATCATCACGTATAAGATTCATGTCTCTAATGGGAGCAACTATCTTGAGTCCAGGCAACAAAGACTTCATAGTAATATCAAACCTTATCTGATCATTGCCCTTCCCTGTGCACCCGTGAGCCAACGTGTCAGCACCCTCCTTCTTGGCTACTTCAACTGTTTTTGCTGCAATCAAAGGCCTTGCCAGTGCGGTTGCCAATGGATACTTTCCTTGGTACAATCCGTTAGCCTTGATACATGGAATTATGTAATCATTAGCAAATTCTTCTGTGGCATCAAAGTGATAGTGTTTTATCGCTCCTATTTCCTTTGACTTTTCCTCCATGGCCTTGAAATCATCCTCTTGACCAACGTCTACAGTAACAGTGATGACGTCAAATCCATACTTTACTTGTAACCATTTAATCGCAACAGAAGTATCTAGACCACCTGAGTAAGCAAGTACAACCTTATCTGCCATGAATACTGAACCAGCGCTAAACATTACATTTATATTTTTTGGCCAAGAATAGCCCATATTAGGATAAGACGACCAATGTTGGCCAAGAAGAATATAACAAAATCTGTAAAGGCAATCATAGATAATGATTTATCGTTTCAAGATGCAATTCAGCGGGGATATTGCAACCTGAGTGGGATCGCTCGAATAATTAAACCTAGTATAGATTCTATAGCTGGCACAGATATCAGCCTAGAAAGCATAGTTTCAGCACTTAAAAGAACCAGGGTGGATTACAAGTTGCCTAACAACTCTGTAGAGCCGATAGTGGCAGGGAGTAAGATTAGCCTTAGAACTGATGTTGCCAAATTATCAATTCTTAAGAACAAGAAAACCATAGAGAAAATTGCAAAACCACTCACCCAAAATAATGACAGCTTCATTAGCATCTCCGAAAGTATCAATTCGATGACTTTGATTTTTGATCAATTAATTCTCGAAAAAATGAGGAGATTTTTCGATGAAGATGATACACTTGAGGTTGAAAACAACCTCGCTGCCATAATAGTTCAGAGTCCAGAAGATATTATCAAGACATCGGGATGTGCCTTAATATTTTATAATCAATTAGCTAGAAGGCATGTGAATATTGAAGATACAATTAGTTGCTATACAGATACGATAATGCTAGTTAACATGAATGATGTGGCAAAAGCGTTCAATGCACTTACAGAACTCATAACAGAAGCAAGAAAGTCTATGCGCAAGGGTAGGTCCAAATCCAAATTATGATATTTGCCCAGTAATAGGATATATTATCATTAAAAATGGACATCGTTAATATTTAAAAAGTTAGGTCTTGAATCGAGGGAACTTCCTATTGAGGTTATATGGATATTCTCTGGCCTGAACCATAATTGGAATTTTTTATGTGGATTTACTCAAGTGCTTTTTTTAACTGAGTTGCGGTTAATATAGAATTATCAACAATCATTGGTAAAGTGGTAGTCTCATATTATCATAACAACATACTATTACCAATATCTCGCTTTATTTTCATTAACAGTAACAACAACTGCATATAGGTTAGTCTAATCAACAATTGCACGGAATCCACAAGTTTAGTATAAAGAATTCAAATAATTCTGAATTCGTTAAGCTTTCATATTCATGTCTAATTCAATGAATTTCTTGCCAATTCTGCACCCTGAACAACTCTCCTCAGTTTTTCAAACGCAACACTTCTCGTTCGTGTCCGCAAACCACAATCAGGATTGGCAAAAATTTTAGTTGGGTCTAATATTTTCGCGGCATAAAGCAAGCGATCCCTAACCAATTCCTGTGGTTCCATTTCATTAACATGAACATCAACAACACCTAAACCTATCTCACCGGTAAATCCATGCTCCTTGAATGCTTTCAAAACTGAATAACCATTCCTGACATCGTCTGTCGTACCAAGTTTCCAACTGTCCCTGTTTGCAAATTCAAGGGCAAACTGTGTCACCTTGATTTCATTTGAGTATGGGATTAATGCCAAATAATCATTTCCGCTATAGCATGCATGAACCGTTATCCTCGCATCGATGCCTTTAGCACACTCATTAATGGCTTCTGCAAACATGCCCATCTCATTTGGATGCGTGGTAGCTGCAGGTTCATCTATCTGTATTTCTTTTGCTCCATGCTTCACAAGATCTACAATCAGAGGTCTTACAACATTGCGTGCGAGATCAATAACGAATTCTTCCTTACTACTGTAATATTCATTATATGACCAGTCGCCAAGTGTATATGGACCGGTGACGGGAACTTTGATGGTTTTATCAGAACTATTTTTCACGAAATTGTATTCATCCAAAAGAAAATTCGACTCGTATGCTACTCTACTATTACATCTGGCCTTTTTGTAATACTTGTTATCCCATGAACGGATCAAACCTGCAAATTCAAAGCCCTTTGTATATCTGATCGGATATTCGTACATCTCAACCCTTCTTACTTCTCCATCATAGACAATATCTAAACCTAAATCTTCCATGGTTTTGATGTTGAGATACGCTGCATCATTTCTGGCCTTACTCTTATCTTCATCCTTTATCTGTTTATTTCTTACAAGCTCAAGCAGCCATCCAGGCTTTCTCAAACTACCAATCTCCTGTGTTGGAAAAGGTTTATCCATACTTTACTTTCCTCCCAATAATTCCCAACCTCGATAATTTCTTAACAGCAAACTCATAAGGTAAGAATTCCAAATCACAGGTAGTACTAATATACGCTTCCTTTGGACCCATCTTTTCAAAAGCATCTAAAACTGTCTTTGATTTTTGCTTAACATCTTCCATTTTTGTATTCATACTATCAACTATACCTAAGCACAAGCCCTTGTCTACTTTGTAATCAGTTATGGAATTTAAATCAGTGTGTGATAGATCTATACTCAAGCCATCGACATTTATATCCAACAATTTACTAAATATTTTGCTAACGTCTCCGAAATACAGATGCAAATAAATTTTTATCTTCAATCCATTCTTAATTCTCTCTACGGCTTCTTTAACAATGCCAATGTCTATCTTGTCAGCATTGTAAGCAACTGATGGAGCATTCAACTGGATAAACCCAACCTTAGCCCTCGCAAGTGCCTTTGCTTCCCTCCTCAGCATATCTGCAATCGCGAAAATATAATCTGTATAGCTGTTGTAGTATTTGTTTTCGTTCAAATCGGCAAATGTGTAAGGATCAGGCATACATACAGCTAACCCTTTTTTCTTGGGCAATAAGGAGAGTGCAAGATGAGAAGTCATGATACTGGAAGAGTTCTCAAACTCTCCATTGATAATCAACTTTCGATAGAAAGTGTTAGTTTCAAAAAATCTGTTCAAAGCGCCTAAACTAACGTTTTTTAAATTGGAAAACGGTCTGAACATATCGTCCCAATCAAGCAAAGGGTCACTAACATAACTCAAATTGGCCTCTTTCTGTATCTTTATGAGTTTCTTCTTTTCCATTTGATATAACTTTGGAAGTGTCTTGTCATATTTCCTGGTCGCTTCAATTAAACTCGAAGATCTTGGGTATATTCCCAATGCATAGGTTTTTGTCAATTCACTCACTCCTTAATGTACTCAGAACATTTATTCCCTCATTAAAACTGTTTGGGGATGTTATTAGAACCTCCCCACAAATATCCAAAGCGCCTCTAATGAATGATTGAGTATCATTTTCATAATCTCCCCAATCAAGACCAATCAATTTCGCACATTCCCTGTTTTTTGGCGATGGAACCATAATGTTAGGGATCACTTTGATATTATTACTTTTGACATGATCAAAGATGATCTGTAAATGATGAAGTGAGCTTATGGTTTGCGTTATGAAACCAAAAGGATCTGCTTCCACCTTTTTCTGTATTTTACTCAGATCAGGATTGCATGGGACCGAAAGGAAAAGTTTGATTTTGTCACCAAAGCCTTGTTCGTTTAATATTTTCACAATTTGGCTTGGCTGCAAACCAGAATCTACGGAGGGTCCTTCAGGCTTATCTCCCTTCACTACAAGCAAACTTTCAACACCCAACATTATTGCGTCAGAAACCAACTGAATCAATGCGCTTAGATTTCTATCCCTTGAACGCACGCTGCAGCGCAATTTTATACTATTATGTTGTTTCATGATTTCATGAGCTGCGCCAATACTGGATACTCTTGGTATACCCAAAACTGAATCGGTTATATGTATACTATCAACCAGACCAACAAGTCGAGAAATCTTATCACAAAAGTTACGTATGTCATAATTAAGTGAATCAAGATTGAAGACACCGCTTCTTACGATCTTGGGAGGATTCATTTCATATGATATTTCCAATACAAGGAATCTGAAATAAAGGAGTATATAATTCACAATATCATCAAGCCAAGATATTGTTCATGTATAGAACAAAATAACATATACTTTAATAAACTAGCTTTGTTTAACTATAGACTTATAGTTCTCTGTCAAGTTATTTAAAAAAACCCATCTATCATCCTCTCAACTGGTGCATCACAAAATCAATATTACCCGTGAGCCTGCTGAAAGTAAACTTAATCTATTGCCATTCTTGTACAATAAATCATGGTAGAGTTGAATATACCTATAAAGACCTGTAAGAATTGTGGAGAAATCTTTGTCATAGGTTATAACGCATCAGTAGGGGTCCAGTTTTGGCTCACTTGCCTGACTTTTATAGGTGGCATTATTTATTGGGTAATAAGGGGAAGAAATGAAAGATGTCCAAGATGTCTGAAGACAGAATTCAACACAGAGATGAGAAAATTAGAAGCGTAAGATCACATAGAGAAATGGATCATTATCAATTACCAAAGAAAGTTAAAAATATGATCAGAAATATTTTATGTTTTATTAAAGACTAACCTTTAATGAGATAAACTTATGTCTATCCCTTGATTATAGAGTCATTACTTGACCAATAATGATCCTTACGGACATAAAAAAAGGGAAAAACGAATAGTTGGCATACTCATTATCATATTCACTATCATGACGGTGTTAGGAGGGTGGGGTGCGTATATCGAGAAGAAAGAATTGGAGGCATGGTTAGATACTATGGTGCATCCCCCTCCTTCAATGAACTTTGAATATTCTACATTAAAAGTTAATTTAATAACTGACCCATCCTAAAAAGAATTAACTATAAATTTAATTTTCATCTACCAAACTTTGTGTAAAGATACTTTCCAATTCTAAAAAACTAGTCTGGAAGGTGGCAAGAAACTAATTACAATCAAAACGTTATCAATGATAACTGGCATTGCGTGCTTTGCCAACAGTTCTGTATAGGCTCCTATTCTCGAACTCATAGAAGGATTAAACAAAATAGCCAAGGTAATGGCAAAAAGAGATGAGAATCTCATAATTCTAAAGAATCTCATTGAGGATGACATACAATGGATTCATTAACTTTAGTCACTACTCTAGTAATCCTGTTCCTTCTAGGGTATTATGTAGGGATACAACATAAAGTAATATCTCCTAAACCCAGTTATTTCAAAAAAATAAAGATAGAGCTTGATGGGTAGGGGCACTACGAGATTATTCTTTTTCAAGCTCCTTTATTTGCTCAGCAATACCTTGAGATTCTTTATCAACCTCTTCTTTGTACTCTTTTAGCAAGGCAATCCTTTCTTTTTTGGTAAGAAAGCTTCTTGCCGTTTGTTGGCTTATGCCGCAACAACTATTTCCCATTAAACACCTCCTTTGTAATATCGGACATACGATACATTAGTTTACTATTTAAATATATCAGACTCCAAAATGTAGCATGGGGAGAATTACTGATAATTGTTGTGATATGAGAGGGTTTCTGGGATTTCTTATTCTGTTTTTATTATCTGAAAAATCAATGCATGGACAGGAAATAGCTAATGAGATCGCTAAAAGAAAGGGTGAAAAGCCTAGTCCTGGAACAATTTATCCTGCACTCAAGGGATTAAGAGAAGCTGGATTCCTTGAAGAAGAAAAAGAGGGAAAAACAATTACCTACACACTTACTCCAAGAGGAAAAAAGGCATTAACTACTGCTAAAAGAAAATTTACTAAAACGTTTTTGGGAGTTTTCCCTTAGAAATTAATTTAGGAAACCATAAACTACAGTTGAGTTCGAAAACATTAGCAAGAACACTGCTATCAGCTATCTAGTTCAAGTTATATTTATCATAATGTCCCCCGACAAGTTAGGCATAATTAAAGTTGCAAATATTTGGCTATAAAACTGGCAAAATGGGCAAAGGCATATTTATTTCGTTCACGAGTTGTCAACATTGGACAATTCACGGTTGCTTCAAGTCTTGAAACCTTATCTAGCGAAGGAGGGGAGACTCGAGGAGGGAATTCTTGCAGCAGTGTTGGTAATAATTCATTATTGCAAAGAAAAACCGTATTTGATACTCACCAAGCGTAGTAAAAGGCTTAGGAACCATGGTGGAGAGATCTCATGCCCCGGTGGAACTTATTCGAATTCAGACAGGGATCTCCTACATACAGCGATTAGGGAAACTTGGGAGGAAATAGGTATTAGAATTGATCAAAGTGATGTTATAGGATGTTTAAGGAATGTACATACATTGAGTTCAAATTTCGCCATAGCGCCTTACGTTGCAATTATTAATAAAATTGCAGATCCAAAACCCAATTTAAATGAAATCGATGCGGTGATCGATGTTCCATTATTTGACCTGCTCAAGACGGTAGAAATTGATCTAGAACATGCAAATTTCGGGGAGGTCCATAGATTTGAATATAAAGACATGGTAGTGTGGGGAGCAACCGCAAGAATACTGAAACAGATTCATTACATCCTTAACAAAAGTGGAATGATTTAAAAAGGGTCTTTGATTTATGCTTTCATAATGGCTGCAAGAAAGCATTCTGGACGCAAGAACAGATTAATGAAAAAAACCAAGCAAAATACTTCACTTCCAGCTTGGGTTATAGTGAGAACAGGCAGGAAAGTGAGAAGGAATCCAAAGCAGAGAGCCTGGAGAAGAACCGACGTTGAAGTAGGGTGAGGATTTTGTCTGAAGAAGAAGGTAGTCGCATTTATACAATAAACCTTTCAAAGGTATGGTTAGCTCCTAGGATTAGAAGAACGAAGCGTGCAATTAATATGATCAGGGAATTTGCACGACGTCATATGAAATCTGAAGATGTGAAGATAGAACAAAGTTTGAATGAAATGATGTGGAAACGGGGTATTAGACATCCACCTAGGAGGGTTAGAGTAAAGATGATGAAAGATGAAGATGATGTTGTAACTGTTTCACTTTATACTGAGGATTTGAAGAAAGGTAAAGTAAAAGAAAAGCCGGCGGCTGAGGCAGATGTATCACCAACACCTCCAACAGCTGATGAAACTGTTGTAGAAGGTACTGAAAAAGAACAGGAAACTGCACCTTCGGAACCAAAGAAAATTGAAGCAATCGAAGGAAAAGGAAGAGAGGAAGAAATAAAAAATGAAGGTCAGAAAAAGGAAGAAATAGAATCAGAACAGGAAAAGATCGAATTGGGTGAAGAAGAACTTGCGGAAATCCTAGATAAAGAAACTGAGGGATTGGAAATAAAGGAAGAAAAATCTGAAAAACCTAAAGAGGAAAAACCTAAAGGAAAAACCTAAAGAGGAAAAACCTAAAGAGGAAAAACCTAAAGAGGAAAAACCTAAAGAGGAAAAACCTAAAGAAAAACCTAAAGAGGAAAAACCTAAAGAAAAACCTAAAGAAAAACCTAAAGAGGAAAAACCTAAAGAGGAAAAACCTAAAGAGGAAAAACCTAAAGAGGAAAAACCTAAAGAGGAAAAACCTAAAGAGGAAAAACCTAAAGGAAAAACCTAAAGGAAAAACCTAAAGGGGATTAAGTAATAATTTTTGAATTTCGTCTAACTCACAAGATTAGAATTTCTAATTAATTCAATTTCTCTATGATACTGCGGAGGTTGTTAGGGATTAACTAATAAACCTACATGGAGTTATAGCTAATAGTGGTCCATATTGAGGCAAGTAGAGAGATTAACGCGCCGCTAAGTAAGGTCTGGAATATTGCTAGCAATCTTGATGATGAGCCCAAGTATTGGCATGGTACAAAGTCGGTTAGGAACATTAGTGTTGAAGGCAATATTATAAGAAGAGAAGTGGTCATAGCATTCAAGAATTCTAAATGTATGGAAACTGTAGTATTGACACCTTTGAATAGTATTGAAGTAATCATAACTGATGGGCCCATTAAGGGAACAAAGACCATTTCCCTAAATGATTTGAACAACAAAACTAATGTGAAGGTTGTATGGGAAATCAAACTATCCGGAATGATGTCGGTGTTCTCGAGCATGCTCAAAGGTCATATTGAGCGCGGCACTGAAGATGCCTTGGAAAGAATAAGCTTAGAGGCTGAAAAGAAGAGATAAACATGGGAATAATATTCAATATTTTCCATCTTATACTATTATCCATGATGGTTGGGGTACTGGGCACTTGGGTATACCTGCTTGCATACATGGCAAAATCATTTAGACAAATACCAAAACTTGATTCAACAGTTAGTATTACGTACCCTAAAGTCAGCGTCATTCTACCCGCAAGAAATGAGGAATGCTTCATAAGCAATTGCCTTGATTCGATAAGGGCCCAAGATTATCCTAATTACAATATTATAGCTGTAGATGATTCTTCAACTGACAGAACGGTTAGTTTGATCAAGGAACGTGCGGTACAGGATAAAAAAATTATTTTCTTGGAAGCAGGACCTAAACCTGATGGGTGGGTTGGGAAGAATTGGGCATGTTATCAGGGATATATCCGTTCTGATGGAGATCTTCTGCTCTTTACAGATGCAGATACGAATTACGATAAAAACTTGATCTCCCGAGCTGTCTCCAAAGTATTGGGGGAAGGGCTGGACGCTCTCACATTGGTACCACGACTTATTTGCTTAGACCGGTGGACCAAAATGACATTACCATTTTTAAGCACTTTTTTGCATTCACGATATTCTCCGTTACGAGTTAATGATCCTATGCACGGAATTGGGTACTTCTTTGGAAGTTTTTACGTGATAAAACGCAAGATCTATGAAGCTATTGGTACGCATTCTGGAGTTAGAAATGAACTTGTCGAAGATGGTGCTCTTGGTTCTCGTGTGAAGAAGAGTGGTTATAAACTAAAAATGTTCAGTGGAGAGAATCTTATCACCGCAGTCTGGGCGCGGGACTTTAGCTCTTTGTGGAATGGTCTTGGGAGACTTGTTATTCCGCTTTATGTAACGAATAGATTTCAAGCAATTGCTATATCCATAATAACTTTTTTTCTTTTCCTCACGCCGTTCATAATTTTTCCCTACTCTGCATTCTTCTTAGACAACATGATAACAAAAATACTCTTTGCAGTAAGTGGTGCCATATGTGTACTTGTCACTTTAGCTGGCATGATAGAGGCATCTGCAAGTCTAAAGCTAAATGTGATATATGCGCTTGCAGCTCCTCTTGCTGCAGTGATAATTGCTATGGGTTTCCTTTCAGGTGTTGTGAAAGGGAAAAGAAGAAAAGGTGTGACATGGCGGGCCAGAAACTATGTTTATTCACGCTACAGCTCGCAGGGTTTTACACTTTAATTTCTAACTATATTCATTCTAAGGTGTAGTATCTATGTTGAGATTGCATATAATCATTGTAATATGACCTAAATTGCTTAACTACATACTTGACTTTGGATTTAATGAGTTTATGCCAATCTAACCGATCCTTCCTTCTGTACACCGGATCATTTTATCATTCTTTCTGTCTAGTATGCTCCTCCGCATAGATATTTAATCCATAATTGATTCAAGCTGTCATTCTGATCATATCTTTCATCTTTATTTTTCTTCTGTACTAATGCTTTTCCTAACTATGACCTGCATTGTGTAAGGCAGATTTTCCTTTTTCGTTTCAGTAATTCAAGAATTGGCGAGATTTCCCTTCCGACCAATGCTATAACGTAAAGTCTTTTATCAATTGTTTATATGTTCATATGGTTCTTTATTGTTACTCAGTTTGACATTGAGGAAAGCGGTTACACCTTAGGCGTATGTGCTTCATGAACAATTCGACACACTTTGTTCATAGTATCATATTTAGAACTCATGGATGGACTGCCTTGGAGCATTTAGTCTTTTTAAAAGTTGTTTAGCTCCACAACAATTATTTTCCTTACTTCTAACTGTTTTTTTATGTCATCTCTAATACCCCATTAATAATGTCAGTAACCTCCTTTTTGATTTCCCTTGCTTTACCGTTTTTATCATTATCTATCATTTCCATCAAACATTGTCCTATCCTCAAGCACTTTAGATATTCTCTTCAATCAACTTGAATAATGATGATGTTTGGTATTTTGCTGCGTCACTCCCAATCACATATGTAGTCCATTTGACTAAATATTTTGTTTTTATTGATATATTACGAATAATTTGTACGTCTTTTTGTGATATTATATCCTTCAGGTTCACTTGATCTTTAGATTGCCGCTTGCTAACCAACGTCATATTACGTAGTATCTAATTTTAAGAATTGCTAGAACCGATTGTATTATCTGTTTGATTCCTGTAATATTAGAAAAAGAATATAGATGTGACGATAGTACTAATCTTTAATGAAAAGTGCTATTGTCATAGGGGTTCTAATAGTTATTGCAGGTGGTATGTATTACTATGCGGCAGTAATACAAGGTCCTGGTGATCCAAATAATACTTTAACCCCGCCTGAGACTCCTAGGACTCCTCTCATACAGGCCAACGGGAATTCTTTAACTACCCAGGGTGATATAGTGTTTATAGAGCCGTCTGAAACAGATCTGTCTTTACAGGAACTCTTTAAAACTGTAGAAAATTCTGTTGTGCAGGTGACTACTAGATCCGAAACTTTAGGAGGAGGTGGTGTTGGATCTGCATTTATTTTCGATCACGATGGTCACGTAATAACTAATTTTCATGTGGTTGATGACACAGATAGAATCGATATCACATTCCAGGATGGTGCCATTTATAGAGCTGTCGTTGTGGGCTCGGATCCCTATTCAGACCTTGCTGTGATAAGAGTAGATACTCCAAGAGATAAGCTATTCCCATTACCGCTGGCCGATTCATCCAAACTTCAAGTTGGAGATCAGGTAGCAGCTATAGGCAATCCATTCGGTCTGAGCGGTTCAATGACAACGGGTATAGTCAGCCAGCTGGGTAGATTGTTACCACTCACTGAGGCACGAGGATTTTCAATTCCAAATATAATCCAGACTGATGCAGCAATTAATCCAGGAAACTCTGGTGGTCCGTTGTTGAACTTGAGAGGAGAGGTCGTAGGGGTAAATTCAGCCATAAGATCGCCCACAGAAGGATTTTCTGGTATTGGTTTTGCAATCCCATCTAATACAGTAAGTAGTGTCGCTCAAGCTCTTATCAACGATGGTGTTTACAAGCATCCATGGCTGGGAGTATCTGGAAGGGATGTTACACCAGAGATTGCGGATGAATTGGGTCTTGAGAAAGCACTGGGATTTTTGGTGGTAGACGTAGTAGAAAACAGTCCTGCATCAAAATCAGGATTAAAAGGTGGAGAAAGAGAGGTCACACTTGATGGTATGCAGGTCATTCTTGGTGGAGATGTAATTATACAAATTGATGATCTTGAGATTAGAAAATTAGATGATGTTTTGGTTTATTTGGAAAGAGAAAGATTTGTGGGTGACGAGTTGTTGCTAACTATTATTAGGGATGGAGAAACGATCGATCTCTCAGTGATACTTGGAGAAAGACCAGACCCTTTTGAATCACCTTAATCACATTGAAAGTTTGCCTGGATTCATTATATTGTTTGGATCAAAGATTCTCTTAATCTTCCTGATAAAGGCCATTCCGTCTAAATGAGTTTCCTCCATCAGATGTGCCAGTCTAACACCGACGCCATGAACATATTCCATCGTTCCTATTTCTATAGCAAGTTTTAGCATTTCATCAATTGCTTTCAACATTCTGTCGTTTGCACCTGAACTACTAGCAAAGAGGTTCATCGAGTAAAATTCCAAAGCCTGCCAGACTCCATGTCCCTGTACTGTGACTTTGTACTTTGATGCAATATTCCTACAACTCTTATCAAATTCTAGTAGTTTGCTCGTAGTTTGCTCGGAGGTATTGATACCTGAATGAAATCAAATTTTTATGTCTGTTCCTCTGGAATGTTTTCTAATGAATTCAATGTATCTCTTGGCAATATCATATCTATTCTCCTAGTATTCCTCGGCAAATTCTTCCTTGAGTTCTATGCCATCAAATTCCTTGATGATATTTTTACTCTTCTTAGATAAAAAACTGACTTCCTCATCAGAGCCGTCGAAGAGAAGGTAGAGTCTTGTCCCCTCTTCATCCTGTAACCATATCCTAGTATCGTAATCAGCATTTACATCGAAAGATTCGAACAGATCCAGTGAGGTTGGTTTCACCCCTGCCAAAAACAACTGTCTTATACAATTGTAACCGCTTTCTAGATCTTTAAACTGAAATACATGTATTTTCTGTAATGAAGGCGATGGATACAACTTCAATGTTGCAGATGTCAAAATTCCTAGTATACCTTCACTACCAATAAACAGATTCTTAAGATCCAGACCAGTGGATGTTTTCTTTGCAGGTTTAATATCAATCAAAGTGCTGTCCCCAGCAACAGCACTCAGCCCGAGAACCTGTTCTCGCATGGAACCATATTTGCATGTAAGGTAGCCTACACCATTGGTCGCTATGGCGCCTCCAACAGTGCAATAACTGGCGCTCCAAGGATCGTGTGCAAACAACAACCCATGTTGCTGCACTTGCGAGGCAAGTTGCTTAACTACAATCCCCACACCCACATCAACCGTCAAATCATCCTTGTTGATAGACACGGTATTCATATTTTTCATATCCACAACGATACCACGCTTTACTGTGGTTGCTCCTCCCATTAGTCAGGTACCACCGCCATATGGAACGAGCGGTATTCTTCCTCTATTTGCAAACTTCACTAAAGCAACAATATCATCATCCACACTGGGCCTGACTACCGCAATTGGTATCTGGGGTTTGAAATTGTGGGGAATTACTCTTGAAATATCTAGAGCGTCCTTGCTGTATTTTTTGATCTCTTCTTCATCATTCACAACATTGTCAGCACCCAAAATATTTATCAATGAACTAATTGAGGCATGGGCATTATTACATATAACAAAAATAACTTGATGCCTCTGATTGATTAACTTCCGAGCATGTGCTTCAATGCCCTTAATGGTCTTCCTGTCAAGTAGTTCAACTCATCTCAAAACTAACCATTTAGACAATTTTTAGCGACCATTTAGATCCATGAATAGCGACATCTAAAATTATTTTATGAAATTCCAAGAATTATCAGACAAACAGTGGAGTATGATAGAATCACACATACCACCACATGCAAAAACTGGCAGGCCTAGGGATGATGATAGAAAAATCATTAACGGAATAATCCATGTTCTAACTACTGGATGCCGATGGGACGATATGCCAAAAAGATATGGTGATGATTCTACTGCAAACAGAAGGTTAAACAAATGGCAACAAAAAGGAATCTGGAAAAAGATTCTATCACGTACTATTCACTCAGCACATAAATCTGGCAAAATTAATCTGCAAAAAATATCAGTTGACTCTTCATCCATTCCTGATAAAAAAGGGGCAATGTAACTGGATATAATGGATTCAAGAGAATAACAGGTACAAAAATACATGCCTCAGTAGAGAGTAACGGATTTCCAATATCCATACTGTTGAGTCCAGCAAATGAACATGACAGTACAAAATGCATGGATGTTACAGGATCAATTTCAGACTATCTTGATGATGATTCAATACAACAGATAGAATCAGTTTATGCAGACAAAATGATGCAAAATACATCAGAATGTATTTGTGGGATAGAAATATTGCATGTTGCATCCCATACAAAATAAATTCCAAGTTCATCTTGCAAAATAATGATTGCAAACATTGCAACAAGACAAGATTTGTAGTTGAGAGATTCCTTGCATGGCTCAAGAATGGATTTCACAGAACAAGAACCAGGTATGAAAGAACGGCAGAAAACTATCTGGCATTTGTTAATCCTGCATCATTTTTGATGTATTGTAGGGTTTTGAGATGAGTTGTGTATATCGACATTATAATCTATTGATGCCTCAATAATGTGTATTATTTCGAAATATGCAGGAAACTAATGATGTATCGGTCTTAGAAAACATCATGAATATCATGCTAACAATCATTCTGTACTATATATCAAAAGAAGATCTCTTATACGCTAGAGGAGGTGCGATTACTTAAATTCATCCAAATATTAGAGAAAACCTCTGGATTATAGTGACACTCAAACTACTCCATAATATTTTCCTTATAGAAAAATATTCAGATTTTTCAATTTATCATCAAAAAAAGTAAGTGGTTTGGTAGTTATGAATTTTCTGACACAGTCTCCCGTCGAGCTTTTTGTCCGCCACGCACAGAGAATACTACAATAACCAATAATGCAAATATCCCCGCCATCACCCACATATGCTCTATAAAAGCTTCTACCATATTATCTGATGTTTTCTTACACCAAATATTAGTTTTATGATGAAAATTTGTTGTATGTAAAATATAAGCTAGAAACATAATAATCAGACTAATATCACACCATTGCCATAATTCATACAAGTTTCAAAAAGGCTTGTTGGCTAAACGATATAATACCGTCATATCTCCCTATTGTCATAAAAGTATAAAATGTACCAGTTTTTCTTATTGGATTATAAAATAATTTTTATCCGTTTTCTTCTATCATGAACTTACCTGGTGTTATCTCAATTGAAAATGCGTCCATCCCTAAGAGTAGGTATTGGTTGACCATAGAGACCTGATTAACCCCTTTACTTGTAATTCTTACTAATATTTCAATAGAGAAAGTAGGATCTAATAATACAAAAGCCCGCTCATTTATGTACCATGGTAGAGTTAATCTGCTCTGGATTTAGAATCAGCCAAACACTCTAGTACCCATAAAAAAAGATTAGTACAGTAATAATTATATTCTTAGTTATTCGCACCTAAAAAATGACTTATTAGAATATCCGCCTACATTTTCAATTCTCTGGCCCATTACACGTTAAAAAAAGTTAAATAATAATTGTGTGTCGAAGATTCATGCAACACCGCCATATAATAGCCATTTACTGTAGGTTCACTTATGGTGAAACAGAGAATTCAGATAATGATTCACAGACGCTTCCAGAGCATGTTAAAAAAAGGGTGGAGAAGGCAAGTGAGGTATTCTCACGAATAACTGCTTCACATCCAGACAGTGAACACATGTGGATAATATTCTTTGGAGAAAAATCCCTAGAAGCGCTGAAGCGGTATGGTGAGAGCATTGGTTTGCCTGAGGATAAGATTGAACTTGATTCCTGTAAGGATATTTCATCTATGGCGATAAAGGTCTGGAATAGAGTTAGAAACAATGCTACTCCACCTAGAGTTTATTTCGTAGTTTCTAACTGGCAGTGGATTTTTCTTGATTCATTGACAGGTGTGAAGGATAATTTATTCAAATTCTACCTCGAGGGTGCTGTTGACGAACGTCAACCTGAGGAAATAGAATTGGATAAGATGATGGAGAAAGTCGCAAAGATAGATTTGAAGGAAAACAAGTTAGCGAACCTATTGGATAAAGTTGGTAGTGTTTTAAGCGAAAACCTAAAAGGTTGATTATTCATAAAAGATAATGGTTTTTTGTAGGCATGTTAGATCTTTATAAAATACTTCGTATGGTTGAAGATGAAATTGCTGCGATGAAAAAGCGACAGCAATCTGTTCTATCAGGGTTCCAGAAACAAACTAGAGAAGATATCGTAAGAAAATTCGAAGAAGCAGATCATTCTTTGTTGCAAGTAGCCGAACAGAAGATAAATGAAATGAATGAGTTAAAGTTTGATATGCCCTTCTTGGTAACTAGTCCAAGGAAGATGTCCTGCCTGTCGGTAAGAAGAGTGAAGGACGAGAGCGGACTTCATATTGAAATAGAACCCATTGTCTATCCAACTCCTTATAACTTGAAATTTGTGCTTCAACAACCCTGTATTGGATTATACAGCCCTTCCAATGAGAAGGGAATTTTTTCAGTAAATACACATACGCCAATACATGGTACAGATATCATACAACCGATGGAAATCACTGAACTAGATCGATATATTGACTTGTGGCTCACTCATAAGGCTGACGAGAGGTTTCTGAAGAAATTAAGAACTATTCAAAGGAAATTCATGAATTTGGGTAATTCAGAAGAATTACTCATGGAATCAATGTTAGCAATGAGCGCACCGATGCCACCTAGGAGGCTCATCTATATGTGTGAAGATCATTATAAAGAACCTACACATAACCATGAACGGAATGTGTTACCAAGCGCTGTGAAAGGATTATTGAGACATCATTTAAAATTATATTAGGAAACGACTTCAAAATCTATATCATTTTCCTTGAAGAATTTGATCAATCTTCTAGTATGCTCATCATCTTCTGTCTCCAGACTCAAAGTCACATTTGCTTTCCCCACCGCAACTTCTTGGCTCAAACGATCATGTAAGACCTCCACTATGTTAACCCTATTTTTCACTATGGTATCTACCACATTCTTCAACTCACCTGGTCTGTCCACTAATTGTATCGACATCTTTAGCATTCTACCCGTTTCCAGCAAACCCTTTGATACTATTTGTCCAAGCAAATACATATCAACATTGCCACCAGTCAGCACTGTAACGACTTTCTTTCCCGTTAGAGGATTACCATTAGACAACAAGTAAGCTAGCCCAGCGGCGCCAGATGGTTCTACTACTAGTTTAGACCTCTCCATAAGCAGAAACATAGTCTTTACTATATCATTATCAGTAACGGTAACTACGTCATCAATATACTTGTTAAGAATCTCATAAGTAAGTTCTCCAGGATGCTTCACCGATATTCCATCTGCTATTGTTGAGCCATTTTTACATTCAACTAACTCTCCATTTTCTAAGGATATCTTCATAGCTGGAAATGCCTTTGATTGAACACCAATAATCTTAACTTTGGGTTTCTTGCTTTTTACCGCTATCGCAATACCAGATGCTATTCCTCCACCGCCAATCGGAATGATAATAGCATCAAGATCGGGCAAGTCTTCCAGAATTTCCAATCCAATAGTACCATTACCTGCTATGACATGGGGGTCATCGAACGCAGGTATTATGGTTCTTGATTGTTCCTTAGCAATTTCCTTTGCTTTTTCCCATGCTTGATCATATATAATACCATGAAGCAAGACATCCGCCCCATAACCTCTAGTGGCGGAGACCTTTGCTGGTGATGCATTAACTGGCATCACAACAGTAGAAGGGATCTTCTGCATTTTAGAAGCATATGCAACCCCCTGTCCATGGTTACCTGCCGAGGCCGCTATAACCCCATTCTTCTTTTGCTTGTTCGATAATGAGTTTATCTTCACATAAGCGCCTCTTACCTTGAAGGAACCAGTTTTCTGCATCGATTCCTCTTTTAAATATAGTTTACAGTTGGTCAACTCGCTAAATGTATTAGAACGCTCCAAGGATGTTTTCTGCACAACTTTCTGCAGAATCTTCTTCGCATCTATTATATCATGTAAGGTAGGTCGCATCATTCTTTTGCCTATGTACACTCAAATATAGTTAACTTATAGAAACGAGATTTAGATGTAATACCAGATTGATGGTTTAATATAGATTTGGCAAAAATTAACATTGAAAACAAATGCGTCCAACTCTATTTCCTAAAATACTCCAGTCCTACATTTCAACACCAAATATTTTTAGCAGTGTTAGCCGACTTGAGATTGAAGATGTTCTGCACCGGTCAGATTAAAACATGAAGTTTTAAAGTTGATTAAGGGAGAGAAATTAAGGGAATAAATCATTTAGATTTTTAGTAAGTGATGCACAAACGATAAGGGATATAAGGATACCAAAGCACAGAAATTTACTAATTTTATGATCGGTTAAGTATGATGGTTAAAGAAGTGAATTTATGAGTAAGTCCCTAAGATCTAGGCCAAATGAGAAGATAACTATGCTAGTCATACACCCACATGGATATACAAATTGGCAAGAAGAATACAAGAAACTTATGGAGATATTAATGAATAAAGAACGTGCTAGATAGATACGATACTTAAGTGTACTAAAATTAAAGTATGGAAATTGAGGAAGTGGATTGAGTATCCTCTCAAAATTCCAGTTCAATTATTGTCTCTAAACATTGATCACACATGCTACTTTCACTATCTAACTGCCTATACTCAGTGAACAATTCGCAACTTATGCAAAGCGATTCCATATACTGTGATAATATATCACATACGATATACGACTGTTGGATCGAAAAGGTTGACAAAAAAATTGGGGTTTTACACTAGTGATATTTAATCGTGTGTACCACTCAACCTAAACAATAGCCATAAAATAGGTATAATTGATAAAAATCCTACCATTATTTACTTTCAACACGGAATTTTCTAGTATAACATTGTCAGATTATACTGTATTATTTTTAGGAATATAATTTATTCAAGGATGGTATAGGAATATTGCTTAACGTTTGATAGATTCAGGTGTAAATATTGTAGAATTCTATCAATCCCAGATTTGTTAAATCGAAAGCTTAACTGTTAAACATCCAGCTTATAGGCTAAGCATTCATAATTCTCTTGATGAAATTAATTTTTATTGCACTTATCGCAGGAGGTGCATTAGCTTTAACACTAGTGTTTGCATCATATTCTACAATAACATCCTTGGCGGTGACTGCAATTAATGATGGAAATAATCCTGAACCAATGGTGCCCATGAATAAAATACTCTCTGGTGGACCCCCAAGGATGGAATTCCATCAATCGATAAACCAAAATTCGTGCCCATGGAGCAGGCTCACTTCTTAGAAGATGATGATATCATAGTTGGATTGAAGTATAATGGCGAATCAAAGGCATATCCTTTGAGGATCCAGGTTTGGCATGAAATTGTCAATGATAACATCGGCGGTTTGCCTGTTGCGGTAACTTATTGCTCTCTATGCTTCACAAATATAGTGTTTGAAAGAACTTTAGATGGACTGGTAGTAGAATTTGGAACATCTGGAAAATTATATAACAGCAATTTAGTGATGTATGATAGACTAACCAATTCTTATTGGAGTCAGGCTATCGGGAAGGGCATAGTTGGCAAGTATTCTGGTCATGAGCTTATACGGGTTCCGTTTGATTTGGCATTCTGGAAGGAATGGAAGGAACTACATCCTGATACAATGGTGCTTTCTACAGATACAGGAAGCGCAAGACCTTATGATGTTGATCCCTATGGGGATTATTACACAAACCCTCAGATATTCTTTCCCGTAGAGCATAGAGATGATAGACTCAGTCCCAAAGAATTGGTTATGGGGATTAGGAATAAGGATATTTACAAAGCTTACAGACTGGATGATATAGAAAGTGAAAAGATCACAAACGATTCGTTCGGAGATAAAGAAATATTACTTGTTTCGCTATACCTATTCTTAGCTAGAGCTTATGACAGAGCGGTGGATGAATTAGTACTAGACTTTCATTTCACTAACAACAAGTTAGTGGATAAACAAAGTGGTAGTATATGGAATTTTGATGGATAAGCAATTTCCGGACCTCTTGAAGGCAAGCAACTTGAAAGATTACCATTAGACCCTAGTTTCTGGTTCTCCTGGATATCTTTCCATCTAGATACGAATCTATACACAGTATAATATTTCTCATTCTGAAATTAGTTTGATTTGCAATTCTGATTGATTCTTCCAAATACTTGTTTACAAATTTCTAATCTTAATAGTCTCAAAAAAACCTTGATAATTTATTAATGCCAACCCAACAAAAACCAGAGAGTTTCTTGGTTAATTATTATAATGAAGAGGTAGGGGGATTTAACAACGATAACTTCATAAAGGCTCCCTGTGGATAACCCGAATACATAAGCACCAAGGGTTTTAGAATTGATAAAGATGCTCCAATGATAAGTTATTGCAATAACCCTTGTTAAATATAGATGAAGTATTAAGAATGCTAGATTCCTTGAGAAATTCAGTATTAACCTTTTTTGTAACAATGAAAAGTCCATAAAGAATAATTCCTTGAAAAACCATTTTTCTTTGAGAAACGTGAGTATAAAGACAATGTAAATGATTACTACTAAACAAGGAGTATATTATTTAGGCTCGGTAGAAACCGTACCATAAATACAGTCAATCTATGGATGTTGTAGGCTATCACACTGAACATTAGGTCTCTATTCTGCATCATCACCAATCTTGATGCTATATGCTCACAAAACATTCTCTTTACCACAGACAGTATAGTCTCATTCTTGTTTCTTTGATGGTACAGATGTGTATAACATCTCCTCTTCATCTGCTTCCTGTATCTTTCATGCGTCCTCCATACTGGAAAAATCCCATATCTAGCTAGTATGATACTAACAGTATCAAATTCTTCCCTTACGAATTCATGAATTGCTTCTCTATTATAGCCCTTCTCTACAACGATAGATAATGGAATTATGTTTGATGTTCTTTCCATAATGGGTTTGAAATCTAGGGTATCAAACTTAAGAGCACGCCTGATCTTCAATGAATATTCTACCTACTCTCTCACTTCAGCACTTATCGATAGATTGATGTACTTCTTACTTATTCCTGTTCCATCCGTATAGAATGATGACGCATGCTGGATCTGAATCTAGAAGCATCTAGTCTTACCAACAATTTCCTAATCTAGGTTAGTATGAATGAAGAAATTATTCTGCTCAGTATGTTGGCCATCTATCCTTGCAGCAAACTTCTCAAGTGTTGTATAATGTGGGACGATACATTCTAAGATAAAATGCTTCATGAAGTCATTCTACAAACCTTCGGTAGCTATTAACCTCATACTTTATTAGCGCTAGAAGGATAAAAGTTTGCCATACAGTATACATATGTTTACTCTTCTTATGCATGTAGGGCAGTACTATAGCCCTTATCAAGACATTAAGTATTGTTTTTGCAAGTTTGACGTATCTAGATCCTCATGCATGAGCATGATAGGTGTCCAACTGATTGATCTCACGGTACAATTCTATATATATTAGGCTAAAATCTATGTTTTCTACAGAGTCTTTGATAGTGTATATTACCATATTACTAATAAGATAATCTTCGTTTAAAATACAAACCTCTGAATGCTTATATCATAGTACTATTAAAATGCTAGATATGAAGTTTGAATTCGAAGAATTTGAGACTCTTGAAGAGATATTTCTTTACATGGTAACTATTGCACCTATGATGAAACAAGTTTTAACGGTAAACGTTTACAAAGGGTATACATTTGCAATGATACCTATAGCCCCGCTTTCCGGAGAACCTATTTTGATGATATATGCAAAGACAACCATAGAACCAGGTTTGTTGGAGTTTGATCTTTCAACGGTAAAATATAAAAAAGTAACCTCATTGGAAAGGGCAGACAAAAGTTACTTCGTAATAACAAAACCGAAGCGAAATACAATGGCAGATCAAGCTATAGCACAGTTGGAGGGTAATTAAATGGGTATAGAATTACAAGCATGGAATTTACAGAAGTGGCCTTTTTCCTCCATAACCTCTTAATAATATCGCCTATTTTCTTTCTTTATGATCTACCAATGAGGTTGCTAGATTGGCAAACATATCCTCATTTTCATATTTTGAATTAACTGCTCATTTATTCAAATTACATCATAAATTGTATTAATAATTGATTTTTTAATTATGATATTGATATGTCTATTAGTACTATTTTACCTTATGTAAATGATATTTACCAATTGTAATAATATAATAGGAATTAATGAATGTATATTAGATCACCATTCTAATGATGTCTAGATAAATTATCTGCACCTTCAAGCATTTCTTGGCATTGATCATTCAATCAAATTCAATCTTAATCCTTAAACTCCATTCTAATAAATTACATATCTCTAGCTAGATACTATGTAGATCAATATCCCTTTTCCCATGTATTAGGAATTGCAAAATAATAAAAAAACCAATTAAATATCGAAATAAAGCTGGAATTCATGTGGATGTGGCCTAATTGAAATCTCCTCCTGTTCCTTATTTTCCAGTTCAATAATGGTTTCTAATGTATCTTCAGTAAATAATGGTTTAAGGTAATCAAGATCATTCTTCAAATGGTCAATTGCTTCCTTTAAACTGCCTGGCAGTTGCTTTATTCCCAATTGTCTTCTTCTGTCAGGGGTCATCTTGTAAATATCTTCTTCTACAGGATCTCCCATATCTCGCTTCTTTCTTATACCATCTAAACCTGCTGCAAGTACAGATGCAAAACATAAGTATGGATTGCATGAGGGATCAGGAGCTCTAAATTCTATTCTTTTAGTTTTAGCGGCAGCATCTCCCCTGAAGTACGTGGGAATTCGTATTATTGCGGATCTGTTTCTACTACTCCAAGCAACATAAACTGGTGCTTCATATCCTGGTACCAATCTTCTATAAGAATTTGTAGTTGGAGCAACAATAGTACATAGTGAACTTGCATGTTCCATTATCCCCCCACCAAAGTACCTACCCAATTGGCTCAGTTCTGCATCCTTATCGTTGGGGTCGAAGAACTCGTTTTTATCATTCCATAAACTAACATTTACATGCATTCCAGAACCATTATCCATAGCAACAGGTTTGGGCATAAGTGTAGCTACCTTTCCATACTTCCTTGCGACGTTCTTAACAACATATTTGTAGGTCATGGCACCATCTCCCATATTGGACAAAGTATCATGATAAATGTCGATCTCGCATTGACCGCTCGTTGCCACTTCGTGATGATGTGTGTCACATATGACACCAAAATCGTCGTGCAATAAATTAACACATTCATTCCTGTATTCTATAAGTGTGTCATGCGGTGCAGAAGGTAAGTATCCGTCCTTTAGTCGAATAGGGTATCCAGAGAAGTTCTGGTTCCATGGGGCTTCTATCGAATTAATAGAGTAGCTTGTACCCCTGCTTGGTAACATGGTATCCCATGAAACCTCATCAAATACAAAAAACTCCACTTCCGGTCCCCAGTATGCAAAGTTGAATCCTTCCTCTTGTAGGAATTTCTCAGCCTTTTGTGCGATCCCTCGGGGATCCCTTGCCAATCTACCTCCCGCATGTCCCCAGTAAATATCACATATCATACGAGCAGTTTTGTCCCTCTCAATCCAAGGGATCCTTGCGAAGGTATTCGGATCAGGCTTTAGAATCATGTCCGATTCATGAATTCCTGTAAATCCACGAATAGATGACCCGTCAAGCTTTGGCATACCATCTTGGATAGAATTATCATCAATCATAGATGCTTTGACTGTAGTATGGTGAAACTTGCCAAACAAACCTGTAAATTGAAGATCTAGAAAATTTATACCCTGATCATCGATTGCTTCCAAAACTTGACTTCGGGTGAATTTGATTTGTTTTGGTTTACCTTCTACCCACTTGTTTGGCATCTATCGTATTCGCAAATAATTGCTATTTAAATTATATCGGTTTATTTGATGCGTCGAATAATTAACCAGAAGTTCGTGAATATTTGATAGAATGAGATTTTGATCAGTTATTATCATTGAGATTCAAGCCTATCCTTCGTGAACATGTAAAGTCAGTAAGATGGAAGAATATGGGTAAAGAACTGATGCTAAAAGCATCCATACACAACATGTTCATTGCGATGAATCCAAAAGGATCTGAATAACTGTTGTAACATAGTAATTATTCGATATAGCAATGATAACTTTAGATAATTATACTAAAAATATGGCAGAAACGCCAATCTAAGTAGATATTAGCTCGTCTAATATTGCATTTGTCACGTCATCAGTTCTATAGTTTCCTCCAATATCTTGTGTCTTTATACCTTTCACTAATACCTTAATAACAGCAGTTTCTATTTTTTGAGCTGCAAAAATACATTTGCTGTCATTATTGTTTAGCGCCAACCAATCAAGCATCATCCTTGCCGACAATATCATAGAAAACGGATTTGCTATCCCTTTGCCTGCTATGTCTGGAGCTGACCCATGGACTGGTTCGAACATGGCAAAGCTATCGCCGATATTTGCCGCTGGTGCAATGCCTAAGCTCCCAACTACCTGTGCAGCTTCATCAGATAAAATATCTCCAAACAAATTGGTTGTAACTATTACATCAAAACTTTCAGGATTTCTAATGAGATTCATAGCACAGGCATCTACATACATTTCGTTAAATTTTATATCAGTATATTTTTCAGATACTTCTCTACAAGAACTTGAAAATAGACCATCTGTCTTCCTCAGTAGATTGGCTTTATGAACTGATGTAACGCATTTCATTTTATTTCTAAACTTTGCTAGATTGAATGCATATTCTGCAATTCTAATCGATGCTTTCTTAGTTGTTAATCGTATAGCGATGCAAGCATTCTGAAATTCATATTCTAATCCAGCATAAACATCTTCTGTATTCTCTCTAACTATGACCATATCAATATTGTCTTTCAAGGATTGTATGTTTGGATAGCTCTTTACGGGTCTAATATTAGCATAAAGATCAAAAGTTCTTCTAAGATAAACTACAACGTCGGCAGCACTCTCCCCAATAGGTGCTTTCATGCATACATCAGAGTTCCTTATTGCTTGAAAACTATGATCAGGCAAAGCCATCCCATCTTTCTTTACAACAGAGTCACCTGCCTCAACATCCGTTATTTCAAACTTCACATCATACTTGTCATGAATAAGTTGTAAAACAGATCTTGCTGCTTTTGATATTTCTGGCCCAATACCATCTCCTGAAATAATTGCTAATCTATACATGCTAGCTAAACAGAATACTTCCTCAACTCTTTTTATCTTTATCCATAGTTCGTTTTAGCATTATTCTGTTAAGTCCATTGATCATTGCTTCTACACTTGCAATTACGATGTCTTCTCCTGCAGCTCTTGCGGACGCTACATGACCATCTTTATCTTCGACCTTTATGCTAACCTCTGCAAGTGCATCAGAGCCACCTGTTATTGATTCTAACCTAAACTCTCTTAGCCTTATGTTAGCAAGTTCATCAGTGATTTTCTGTATCGCTTTTAGGGCGGCATCAACAGGACCTAAACCTGTATCTGCAGCAACGAATTCTTTTCCTTCTATTATCAACCGTACAGATGCTGTTGGAATGATGTTCATACCAGTTGTTACAACAAAGTCATTCAATTTTATTCTGCGTTCTAGCCCTTGTTGTCGCATCACCTGAGAAGAAATGGCAAGAAGATCTGCATCTGTAATATTCTTACCCTTGTCTCCCAAATCCTTTACTTTTGCGAGTATTTCTTTCAATTGTCCTTCTGAAGGGATTAGACCATATTCTTCCAACATTGCAGAGATCCCATGCATTCCGGCATGTTTACCAGCCTCTAGCCATCTTTTCCTCCCCACCATCTCGGGTGCAATTGGTTCATATGTTAATGGATTTGAAAGTACGCCATGGGTATGGATCCCAGATTCATGACCGAACGCATTTTCTCCAATAATTGCTTTATTGGGTTGCACAACTATACCAGTTAGACTTGCTACTGTTCTGGAGGTCTCATAAAGCAATTCAGTCCTTATATGCGTCTTCTTGTCATACAAACAGTGTAATGCCATGACGAACTCTTCAAGGGGAGTGTTGCCAGCTCTTTCACCTAGACCGTTTACCGTAACATGTGCACATGAAGCATCAGCTTCAATTGCAGCTATAGAATTGGCAACTGCAAGACCAAAGTCATCATGACAATGAATGCTTATTGGGACATTAACCATTGCCTTCAAATCCCTTATTAAGGTATCAATATACTTTGGATTAGAATATCCAACGGTATCTGGAACGTCTATTCTATCTGCACCGGCATCTACTACTGCCTTGTACACCTTTTTTAGAAATTCTCTATCGGTTCTTGTGGCATCTTCAGCTGAAAATTCGCAAAGAAGTCCATGCGATTTTGCATATTCTACGGCCTCTATAGCCTTATGAAGCGCTTCCTCTCTTGTCATCTTTAACTTGTATTTGAGATGTATGTCAGATGTGGCAATGAAAGTATGTACATAATTGAGATCACATTTCATTACTGCGTCTATATCCTTCTTTTCGACCCGAGCAAGACCAGAGATCTCACAATCTAGATTCTGTTTTGCAATTTCCCTGATAACATCCATCTCACCTTGAGATATAATAGGAAATCCCGCTTCAACAACGTCAACGCCCAATTTGTCAAGCTGAATGGCGATCTTCACTTTGTTCTCCGGAGTAAGGGTAACCCCCGGCGTTTGTTCACCATCCCTGAGAGTAGTATCGTAGATTCGAACGAATCTTTCACTCATATATAACACCTCTAGGAAGAGCTGAAACCCCTGTTCTTGCAAGCTGTATTATACCGAAATGTTGTACCATACTTCTAAACGCCTCTATCTTATCTGGAGTGCCAGTTATTTCTACCATTATAGAGCTTTCACCGACATCAACGATCTTTGCCCTAAAAACATTCGCGAGATTAATTATCTCCATTCTTGAATTTGGATCAACTACTTTCAATTTCAACAATGCAAGTTCCCTATACACTGTATTTTCTACGGCTAACCTTGTCACTTCAACCACGTCTATTAATTTTTGCAACTGTTTTACCATCTGTTCCGTTACACTCTCATCACTGTTTATCGTCACCGTTATTCTTGACAAATCTGTTTGCTCAGTTGGTCCCACTGAAAGACTTTCAATGTTAAAATTTCTAGCTCTAAACATATTGGAGACCTTGAAAAGAACACCTGGCTTATTCTCAACCAAGGCAGAAATTATATGCCACCCCATTTTTTCACCTAAGCTGCAGTGATCATATCCTTAAGTCCTGTTCCTGGAGCTACAAATGGAAACACATCCTCTTCTGGGTCTATGAGAATGTCAATTACTGTCACTACATCACTCTTCAATGCTTCCCTTATGGCCATATCAAGTTCGTCCATAGATTGGGCTCTTATTCCCTGTGCACCATATGCTTCAGCCAGCTTAACAAAATCTGGCCCTCCTTTCAAATCGATTCCAATATAGCGTCTTCCGTAAAAGAGTCTCTGCCACTGTGCCACCATGCCTAGTGATTTGTTATTCATCAAGAATACTATCACAGGGAGGTTATCAAGAACAGAGACTGCAAGTGAATTTTCAGTCATGTTGAAGCTACCATCCCCAGCTATATCCACAACATGAGCAGATGGTCTTGCAGCTTTAGCCCCTATTGAAGCCGGGAATCCAAAACCCATAGTTCCTAAACCGGTAGAGCTGAAGAATGTACCGGGCTGTATAATGTCAAAGAATAGTGAGGTCCACATTTGGCATTGACCAACTTCGGTGGTAACTATTGCATCTGCTGGTAATAGTTCCCTTAACTTCTTAAGTGATTTTTTAGCAGTTATATCGCCTGGATGATCTTTGAAATTGCTTTGCACCTCTTCTCTCACTTCCTTGATATGTCTTACCCACATATTTTCACCTTCTCTTTTGGACATACGTGTTCCAAGCATCTTCACAAGGGCGCGAAGTGAAGCCCTCACATCACCAACAACAGGTATTGTTACAGATTTGTTTTTTCCAATTTCCGATGGGTCTATGTCGATGTGCACTATCTTCATTTTCTGTCCAAACTCATCAAATCTTCCAACAGACCTATCTGAGAATCTTGCTCCTATTGCAAGTAAAACATCAGCTTCTAGTATCAGCTTGTTAGCCTCTGCATGGCCATGCATTCCAATGGGTCCAAGTGCTAGAGGATGGGTCTCTGGGAATCCACCCTTGCCCTTAAATGTAGTGACAACAGGTATCATTAGAAGTTCTGCTAATGTCTGCAGTTCATGAAAAGCTCCAGATATATGTACTCCGCCACCGGCCATGATCATTGGTCGCTCTGCATTCATTAGTAATTCTACAGCTTTTCCAATCTGTTCCATGTTTGGATCAACATGAGGTGTGTATCCTCTTATTTTGATTAATTCGGGGAATGTAATCTCTGATACTTCTTGCTGCACATCTTTAGGGATATCAATTAGAACAGGACCTGGCCTGCCACTCTCTGCAATGTGGAAGCCTTTCTTAACCATCTCTGGAATCTCCGTAGCGGATGTTGGTTGAAAACAGTATTTAGTTATCGAAGTGCAAATCCCCATTATATCGCATTCCTGAAATGCATCCTTACCAATCATTGCTCTCGGAACCTGGCCAGTTATTGCTACCATAGGAGCAGAATCCATGTAAGCAGTGCTTATACCTGTTACGAGGTTGGTTGCACCTGGTCCAGATGTTGCAAAGCATACACCAGGTTTCCTTTTTATTCTTCCATAGCCATCAGCCATATGTGCGGCTGATTGTTCATGTCTCACAAGTACGTGTCTAATGTCACTACGTTCTAATTCATCATACATCGGAAGGTTTGCGCCACCAGGCATGCCAAATATAATATCTACCCCTTCTTTCTCTAGAGCACGCATTAGAGCCTTAGAACCAGATAACTCGACCACTATAGATTACCCCAAAACCTCTGCAAATAAAGTCACAAATGTTAACCTAAAAAGAAAACTAGCAAAGGCAAATCTACTGACACGCCAATCATTTTACTATAAGTATTTACCATATTATACTATGTTAATCTCCAATAATTATAAATATTTTACCCCATTTAGAAAATTAATTTGGTCACAAGCGAGGGAGAGGTTATTAAGCGAGCCGTTTACAAGTCATTTGAGATTGGTAAAAGTAAGGATATAATGGCAGTGCGGGAGCAGTATTCTAAAGATAAAAGATTTTCAAGATTTGGTGATGTACCTCCGTACAAAAGATTAGACTATGATGAAGCCTGTATGTTTAAGGAATTATACTTTGCAAGCGTATCGGATTATGATTTCAACATTACTGATCTGGAGATTGATTTTTTTGATAATGTAGCAATAGCAACTTTTGATGTAGAGCAAAAAGGTATGCTTGTCGACAACTACAGTTTTACTGGTACAACTATGAATATCAAATCAAGGGGAACCATGGTCTTTCTTAAAAAGGACTTCTCCTGGTTAATAATTCATGAACATTTTTCATCGGTTCCATCCAAATCTACGGGATAATCATCTCTCCTTATCTATTATTTTTGATTCTTTGTTAAGAAGATCAGATGCTTCCTTTACACTAGCATTTTCATGTACAATAGAACGAACCGCCTTTATCATCGCAACTGGATGATTCGACTGCCAAATATTTCTTCCCATGTCAACACCAGAAGCACCATGTTGTATCGCATTATATGTTAATTGCAACGCTTCGAGTTCACTAGTTTTCTTTCCACCAGCAATGATTACCGGAACTGGACAAGATTCTACCACCTTTTCAAAGTTTTCACAATAGTAAGTCTTTATCATCTGTGCACCTAGCTCTGCAGCAATTCTGCTAGCTAAACCCAAGTATCTTGCATCTCTAACCATCTCTTTACCTACCGCTGTAACAGCTAAAACTGGGATGCCGTATCTTTCACCTTCGTCAACAAGTTTAGCAAGGTTTACAAGTGTTTGATGTTCATGTGCCGCACCAACGAATATCGATAATGTTACAGCCGAAGCATTGAGTCTAAGAGCATCTTCTATTGATGTTGTGATCATTTCATTCGACAAATCTTGGCTAATAATACTCGCACCACCAGATACTCTTAAAACTATAGGTACATCATGACTGGTACTAACGGAGGTACGCAATACACCTCTAGTAAGCATAAGCGAATCAGCATAATGAACAAGAGGTTCAATGGTTTTTCTAGGTACTTCTAGCTTTTCTGTTGGTCCTAAAAAATAACCATGATCTACTGCCAGCATTACCGTTCGACCATCAATTGGTTTGAATATTCTTGACATTCGATTTTTCATTCCCCAGCTCATATTGATTACTTTAACTTTTAGGAGAGAAATGATATAGTTAAATTTTTCTACGCAGTTACAACTACCTTCATTGTATTTTTGCCCTCAAACGCACATCTGAACGCTTCGCTCGCTCTATCTAAACTAAATCGATGTGTTATTATAGATTTGATGTCAACACTCCCATTTTTTATCAACCGTAATGCATATCTGGTTTCCTTTTCGGTGGCTGCATAACTTGGTATAATTTTTATCTCTTTCGAAAATATACGATTGATGTCTAACTCCACATTTGAGCCCTTAGGAGGTACTCCAAACAGGATAATTTTACCTCCACTTCTGGTAAGTTCCAATGAGTTTAGGAATGCTTCTTTGTTTCCAGTGGCAACAATAACCAAGTCCGCACCTCTTCCGTTCGTCACATCTCGTATTCTAGAGTAATACTTTTCATTCATGTTAAAGGTCAACCCAATACCTATCTTTCTAGCAAAGTCTAATCTAAAGTCGTTAATATCCAAAGCAAAAACTCTATTAGCTCCAAACAATTTCGCGAGCATAATATGCATTATCCCTACTGGCCCCACACCAATTATAACCACATCATCATTAGCAGCAACATTGGCTTTGTTAATTGCACGGATACAGCTTGCCAATGGTTCAATCATTGCAGCTTCTTCAAACGAAACCTTGCTCGGCAGTTTTATTATTCCTCCCCTTTTAACATTCCACTCTGGAACAAGAAAGGACTCGGCTAGCCCACAAGGATCAATGTTGCTTTTTTGGTAGTATGGACATAATGTATGATCTCCATGCATGCAATAGTGACAGGAATAACATGGAACGTGATGATGTACGAAAACTCTATCTCCAACTTTGAAATTTTTTACGTTTTTACCAACACTTTCTATCTCTCCAGCAGGTTCATGTCCGAGTCTTTTTGACACCATTCCATAATGTCCATATACCTTTTCGAGATCAGACCCACACAAACCGCAAGCCTTCATCTTGACTAGGACATCCCCTTCAGAGATACTCGGTATAGGAATATCATTAACCGCAACTTTGTTCTCCTCTTTTACAATTACGACCTTCATCGTAGAACTTTTTTCCTTCCGTTATAAATAATATATGAAAACAAATTTTGTATGAATATATTTCAACAATTATACGATTATTTCTATTTACGAATTTGTCCAATATAAGACCGCAAATCGAGTGAACTGCCCTTAATTACTTTTATCAAGGCTACTAATGTTTGATTAATTTCACGAATCGATGGTTGATGTATTTTGATTTTCATACTGGGTCGAATAATTAACCAGAAGTTTGTGAATATTAGATAGAATGTGATTTTGATCAGTTATTATCATTGAGATATATGCCTATCTTTGGAGAACATGTGAAGGCAGTCAAATGGAAGAATATGATGAGTAATTATTCGACATAGCGGATTCTCATAGAAACATTATATTCTCAAATGGGTTCAATTGCAGTTTAACAATACTATGAAAAATTTTTAAACTCTTAATCAGACACCAAGGATCTGCTTTAGTAAAGCCCTGTAGTCAAGCTTCTCTTTCTTGCTACCGGGAGCAGGTACTTCGAAGATTAAAGGCACAGGAGTCTTTGCTCTAATGTCGGTTAGTTCCTTACGAATATCTTTTCCAATATCATCACTTAACAAAATCAAACCTACTGAATGATTTTTACAAAGTTTTTTTAACTCCGCAAGTGCAACTGATGAAGAATCCACCATTATACCAAATACACCTGCTAATTGAAAGCTTGTGATAAAAACTCTGCTTCCGATAGCTACTACTTGCATTAGACTGTAGCGGCATTGGTTCCAATTTGAATCTTTATTAGAAAGTATAAACGGTTTTATAGTATCACAACAATTGTTCCTAAATGAAAACAACTAAAGCTAAGGCAAAACGGATCGCGATAATGTTCTTTGTTGTGGGTGGATGGGGTGTAGGCATAAGCTACATGTTTGGAGGTAATTTGATCATACTCTTATTATCTGTAATTAATCTTGGACTTGGATGCGCATTCTCATTGGTTTATACAAAAGCTAAAAAATAGTCAGATAGATAAAATATACGAAATCACCATGGAGAATACTAAGAATATATTTGTGGAAAAATGAGCTGAATAGGAGTTTTTTAACCCATGTTTATCATGGATATATTTATAGATGAAACCTATGGGTAATAGTACTAGTATTACGTGTTGTACACCCATTGTTATGTGCAAAAAGGACCATAACACAACAAGTTTTTTGCTCTTCCTGAAGTACATCTCTTCATAATAATTAAGGAGTGATAACATATAGATCAATACTGGAACAAAGGGCAAAATCCCATATATTCCCTGATCACCTAATGGACCCAGAGCTATGTTATAACCCAACCAACCCCAATTCAGAATTGGTATTGCATCGAGGTAATCGTGTATAAAAAATGTATATAACATTAGTAACCCAATTGTTAGTGGAACGAATCTTATAGCCTTCCAACTAGATGAGGCTTGGGCATAATTAAGCCGGTCGAAACGATAAGATCAGGTTTCAATTTTCATTGGTAATATGTTTAGCTCAGACTCGATACTTCTTCGTATATTATTTTTGATTGACGTGATTCCTCGGACAAAACCTAATAGGAAAAGGGGTACCTGTTCAAGAAATTAAATAAAATGAAATTGTATGGTGTTGTTGGAACACCGCGCATTCCCTACTCTGCGCGGTATGTTATCAAAGGATCTGAAAGATCTTCTTCCATGTAGAGAAAGTGACAGGAGATACCACTTGGAAAGCAATCTACGATGGGAAATGTACAAGTTTGCCTTCAAGAGCCTGAAATTCAAACGGATGGGTGTCTGTAAGGAATCGGGAGAAACGTGGGCACGATTAGTAACAGAATGCGGTGCAAGGAAATTTCTGTGCAATTGTCGACTGCAGGAAAGTTAAACAAGTTTAAACTAAGGTTTGTTGGTTTGTTTTACTATATTGGTAGATTCAGTAGAGCAAGAGAATAATAAAATCAGTGCAAGCACTCGCCAACGCAAGGCAGCGTACAAGGCATGGAGGACAATTAGGCAGAATAAGCGATTCAGTGCAAGCAAAAGGTCAAAAACTATTCTAGAATTCGTAAAACCAGAAACAGTAACATCGTTACAGCATCCAGAGATAATTTCACCGAAGAAAATGGAAGAGGTTACTTCTTTTGGAAAAAACATCGTATCTTTGTTCCACAAGACTCCAGAAGACATAGCATGTGGAAGATTCTGGGAGCTTAGATGGGCATTCGGCTGTCCCCTTGACTGCAACTACTGCTATCTACGTGGTACGATGAGAGGGAGAATGAAACCTAGTCCCATAGATCCGAAGTATATCATGCCAGCATTGGATGAAGCCTTTGAGAATATCAAAGAACCATCGATTTTCAACAGCGGCGAGCTTTCCGATTCATTGATGTTACCATCGTTGATGGAGAAGATAGCAGATAAATTTGAAACTCAGAAAAAACACAAACTTGCAACTCTGAGCAAGTTTGGTCCACGTAATGTGGAATTCCTTATCAAGAAACCGAGAAAGCAAGTCATTTGTGCGTGGAGCATAAATGCTGAAGTCGCAAGACTGTGGGAGAAGGCAGCACCACCACTATCAGAAAGGATTATGACAGCAAAGATGGTAAGTGACGCAGGCTACGATACAAGGATCAGAGTCGATCCGATATTCCCCGTAGAAAGCTGGCAATCGCATTATCAGGAACTCCTCTACAAACTGCTCTCAGAATTCGAGCCAAAAAGAATCATACTAGGAACTCCAAGAGGATTGTGGAAGACGATAAAATACGCGAATAAGGCAGGGATAGACATGTCATGGACAAGATATTTCAAGGAAGATTCTGGTTGGGGAAAGAAGTTATCGTTTAATCAACGCAAGGAAATCTATCAATTCTTCTATGACAAATTAAACTCGCTTGGCTATAATTTGACAAAAGTTTCTATGTGCAAGGAAACCGTTGATATGTGGAAGGAACTTGGACGACCTTATACGCCCCTAACATGCAACTGTTACGGACCAAAAGCTTATCTAGCTTGAAAAACGAGTTTGTCCGAATAATCCAGCCCTCCCCTTGGTCTTGGTTTGATAGGTTTAAACCCAACAATATTCCTGTCCCTTAAATCTTTTAATGCATTTCTGTAATGTTTTTCTATGTATGGAGTCTCGGTGTATGTTTCTTCCATGATATCCCAGAAACTTATAGTCTTACCTGCAAACCGCTTAAGCAGGAATTGCTGGAATTCCGGCGTCTTGAACTCATCAAGACGCATCTGATCCTTGCCGAACTTCCTTTCATCAGGTCCGAAGTACGTGAACATGCCAGCAGCACCTTGGCTATATGTGATATCTTTCATCAGTTTCAATCCTTTGAAGTGGTTTGTAGCATGTATCAGATGGTAGATCGACTTCCTTGCATCTGTCTGGCTCAATTTGTAGGCACATGTGAATTTTGCTTTTGCATCATGTGCGAGCTGCTTCCTGTATAATTCTACTAGTGCATCCTGCCTGCTAGTGATATCTACAGGAAAATCCTTTAGGTCTACCTTAGCTCCAAACAGTTCCTCGATTGCTTTGACATGTGGAGCACTTTCGAAGAATCTGCTTATATCACGTGACATAAAAGTAACTAGAATCTCCGTATGCTGATACGACAATATCTTTTTGACAAGCTTGAATGGCGCACCGCCGAAACCAAACGGATCGATGAAAAAGAATGAAGGAGCTATATTTGATCTTTCTTTCTCAAGATAATCGGATATCTCGTCTACACACTTCTCGAATGTCCCATGTACGGGTTTGAACTTTACATCTGGAAATCTGTGCTTCTCTCTATCGTATACTTTCTTCAGATTGTCAAAATTAGTCTTGTCCTTTTCTACAGCAATGCAGATAAATTCCCATCCTTTACTAGCGTATTTTTGTGCTTCCATCATAATAAGTATAGGAGAACCGAGATGTCCTTCCTTGTATTCCCCTCTTCCCGCGAAACAGTCGAAATAGAGAAGTCTTTCATTGGTACTACTCAAGATCTTTGTCCAACCATCCAAATATTTCGTGAGGATTTCATGCTTTACCTTTGTATGCTCTTTATACTCCTACTTATCGATATCACTATCCCGAAGTACCATTATCCGTTACAATTAGTATTAAGATGATTTAAGGTTGGTTGTACTTTTTGTTTCTCCCTAAGTTATTTTCTTTCATCAAAAATAACTTGCTATTATTGACATTAGATCTTTATGAGTTAAGGACTGTATCTTACCACATCAAATGGGCATATATATTATTAAGTGAACGTATGATTAATGGATTCAGAGCTTTGGGGAATATTGAAATAATAAACGAATTGAAGAATTCTAATCTTGTTGCCGAGTGCTCACACTGTAGTGAAGAATTCGAACTCTCTAAAGCTATTCTTTTTGACGGTATGGGTAAGTTCCCAGATATAGCCGAACAGAAAAGAAAACAACTTCTTGATGAACTAAGTCAGGTGTAGGAATTCTTTCTGTATTCTCTGAAGAATCTATAAGTATTTGTTATTACCTCTTCTATGCCACGATGACTCCTATTGGGGCATGCAACTGATTTCATCAGTGCATTAACCAACTTTTCTACAGGGTTTAGGTGTGGCACCTTCTTTGGCAGGAATTTCACCTTCAGCACTGGGGCTCCCTAATGAACTTCCTGGCATTCCTCGTCTTATGACAGGTAGCATCCCAATCCGTCATGTGGATACCATATCAAATGTAACATACGCGATAGAACGGATGACTGTATTCTCCATACCCGGTTGTTACCCAGTTTTTAGTGAAAGATACAGTGAACGATAAACTAGCCTTTGCTGTATTAACCTCTTGCGGTTATGGGTACTGTTATGGCTCCGGTGCCTATCAAAGGACGGGGAATTCTATGTGGAAGCTTGCCAGTAACCATTGTAGGTACGTCAGCTGATGAGGAGATTGTGGAACCACAGGGGCCAAGGGACATCCTAGCATAACGCCACAACCATCTAATGCAGCGGTCCTGAAAAATCAGTGAGATCCCAAGGTGCAATGGCATGGTATCTAGTATGCGTCAAGGCCGGTTTTTAGGGGTTCCCAGTCATCTGACTCGAACTCCTTCCCTGACAGTTCGTTTATGATTTTGTCTGATTCCACGCCCACATAGACCGCCCTCTCTATGAGTGCTATTGGATCAGCCCCCTCACACGGATTATTTGTAATACCACTGTCCCCGTCTGTCGTGAATCTGTATCTATCAACTACCCACTCCAATGGCGTTCTTCTGTTTACACGATACGTGACCTTTGGAATATTGTCAAACATGTCAAGACCGTTTATGCGCATCGTTGTCCTGTCTTTGCCAAATGACATCCTTGCAAAGTTCTTTACATGATTTTTGGGTTCGCCAAGACCGTATCGTGGACAGCTCTCATAGTTGAGATGCAGGCCTGCCAGCTCCTTTCCGGCCTTGGAGAATGTCTGAAAATCTGGGGCCATTGGAATGCGTGGAAGCATGCGTGCCAGGCTGTTCTGATACTTTGTGATATAGCCGGGATGGTGCAACAGTCCATACACATAGTAGAATATGTCCTTGCGGCCTATGGAATCATCCCTGTAGTATTTGCGGAATATCCGTACCGTATGGTCTGTTATGTTGTCATGCCTGCGGCCGTCTTTGTCGTATGTGTAAAGTGGGAAACACTGGTTTGTATGAATAATATGTAGATCCGGCGTCACATCCGTTATGAATGTGGAGGATCTGCCAATGAATTTGTATGGCACTACAATCACCAGGTTCTCAGAGCCGCCATTGGGGAAGAACAAATACGTTCTATATCGCATCTCAATGTGGACATCATCATAGTACAGTTGTTGTTTGAATAACGGCCTGTATAATGCCGTACGTATATGCCGCCTGTCAAAACGGGTTTTCCGTCCTCTTTTTAGTAGTTCAATTAATGAACGAGAAATCTTTGCTTGTCTGGGATCGATTATAAAATTATCAGGATGCTGTGTGTTACAATAGCCTATATGATGCCTGACATTTTTTTCGAGTTCCGTAATGGATGAGTTGTAGACCCAGGCATCCCTATCTGATACTAGACCACGTGAATACATCCTGAATATTCCGGTCTCGGCTTTGTTCCTTTTTGTATCGCTATCGCCGATTGGGATATATTTCTCAAACTGACTGCCTGCCTCACCGGGCTGGTCCAGCCAGTTATGATGTTTGTCCGGCGTGATTGCCTGCCAGTCTTCAATGCCGTTAATGGAGCCTGTATTCCTTATGATATCCAGTTTCTTTTCGCGGTTGTGATAGTTGCCAATGTCCTTGTAGTGTATGTGATGTGTTGTTCTGGCTGGATTCCTGACCAGGACAATGATTGTGATCGGGGCGCGTGAACCGGAACCGAAAATCCCTCCACCTTCATGTCTGCGATCTTCTCCATTTGTTCTCGCATTACCCCTAAGGTCAAAGCACCACACGTCCGTAAACTCCTCATGCAGATGGTACCTGATGCCGGCTGTTGCATCCGACCTGATAAAACTGCCGTTGGTGACAAACCCTATTACCCCGTGCTCGCCGATGCGGTCGGATGCCCACCGGAGCGAGCGGATATATGAATCGTATAGAGATTTTTTAGCGCTGGCCTTTGTTTTCACAGCGTAAGTATTTTTAATTCTCTCATCAAGTTCAAAATACTTCACGTTGGGATTGTCATCATTGGCGTTTTGCTGTCCTCTGCCGAGTATGGCGGATTTCCCATTATCACATCGATGCATGACTGGTTCTGCCGCGTCACCCGCTTATAGGCACCGATAAATGCATTGTCCAGCGTCACGGTCTTCTGCCTGTGGCTTGGGTCTTCCAGGTATCTGGGATCCTGTTGCAGTGTATCGGTGTATGCAATTCCTTCAAACGGCACGTACTTCATGTTGTTGAGGCTTGAGTACGTGGTCTCTATGTTGACCGTGGCAATATAGTACGCAAGAAGGATCAGCTCGTTTGCATGCATGTCCTCTCGATACTTCCCATACATGTTTTCCCTGACTAGCCCGGACTCCAGCAGCCTGGAAATGAACGTCCCGGTGCCCGCAAACGGGTCAAGGATTTTTACGTCCTTGCTGTCAAGTCCGCGGCCAAACTCTTCACGCAGGACATGTTCTATGCTTTTTATGATAAAGTCCACGATCTCGACAGGCGTGTACACCACGCCGTGCTGCTCGGTCTCATTTTTGGACACGCTCTTGAAAAAATTCTCGTAAATCTTCTTGATAAAGTTCTGTCTTGCCTCACGCGTGGTAACCTCCCTCAACTCGCTCTGTGCCTCACTGTAAAAGTCCTCAAGACCCTCGAGCTCCCGTCAAGCCCGACCTTTTTGGCCACGCCGTCAAGCGCGACGGATATCGGGTTGTGTGACTGGAACTCCCCCTGGAACATGGCATCAAAGACGCGCGAGAGTACAAGGTGCTGTGCCATTACGCGTACCGCATCGTCCTGGGTCACGGCGTCGTTTATCACGGTCTTGAGGCTGGCGTGCAGGTTCCGGACCTCGTCTAGAACGGCGTCGGATGACCTTATTTTGGCGGTGATTCTTTCCTCTATTGCTCTCGAAGCCTCTCCAAGTTTCTCCCCGTACTTGTCATAATAGTTGGCATCGCCCACCTTCTCAACAAGCCTGGAGGCCAGCTTGGCGTAAAATTTGTCAAGGTATTTTTTGTCGGGTGCCTGGCCGCTATCCGTTACCGACATCAGCCTTATTTTTTCGCCTACCCTGCCATTCGAGATTTTCTTGTCAAGCACGAGCTTGTTGATGTCCAGATTCAGGTCAGGGTCATGTGAACGCAATGCATTCAGGACTTCCCAGACCGTGCCCCACGTCCTGTTGTCATCAAGCGTGTCATTGATGTCCACGCCCGCGGGGACGGCCACCGGCAGTATGACGTATCCGTATTTTTTGCCCCTTGATTTTCGCATGATCCTGCCCACGGCCTGCACTACATCCACGACGGATCTTCTTGGCTCCATGAATACCACGCAGTCAAGCGCCGGAACGTCGATTCCCTCGGACAGGCACCTGGCATTTGACAGGATGCGGCAGACGTCCCGGTCGTCAATGCTTTCCGCAAGCCACCTGAGATGCCTCTTTCTCTTCAGCGCGCGTGTACCGCCGTCCACGTGTAGCACGGAGACGTTCTTGCTTGTCGACTCGGACTGGTTTACCTTGCTTACCACCCCCTGAAACCGTACTCCGGGGTCTTGCCTGAATCAGCCGGATCCTCGTCAGGCCCGCCGTCAGGCCCGCCGTCATGCTCCCCGGTAAAATCTTTTGACGCCCTTATGGTGTTGGAGAATACTATTGCATGCTGAAGCAGCATCTCGCCCGCGTCCTCGCCTTCAGGATATCTCAGGGCATGCCATGTGGCCACCATCTTGTTCTTGGTGCCGAGTGAAAGCAGCCCGTCATCGTCGGCCATGCTTTGCTGCAGGTCGGGATTCATGTCGGCCTGACTGATGGACGCTATTATGACGCGGTAGTCCGAGAGTGCCCCGTGCTTGTGGACCGCATCGCCAAACGCCAGCTCATGGAAGATCGGGCCGTACACCTCTTCGTCATCCATGGCGTAGATGACCTTCTCCTGGGCATCGGCGGCCATTCTTATCTTGGGCGTGAAGATCTTCTGTGTGGCCGTCATGTAGAGCCTCTTTTCTATTGGAATACGCGAATCCTCGTGGACCGTGGTAAAGTATGAATCGCCAGCACCGCCGATGGTTCGATGCGCCTCGTCGCATAGTGCCAGATCTATCTTCCGCCCGCCGAGAGAGTCAGCCACCACCTGTATCGAGTTGTACGTGCAGAATATGACGGTCGTGCGGTCGCCTGGCCTCTCCTTCAGATACCGCTTCAGGTCTTCAGGCCTGGTCGATACCGGGGATTCCAGCTCCGCTATGCTTCCCTCCTCGCCGGATACCGACTTGTCCGAGCATACCCCGACATAGTACTGTCCGGTCTTCCTGTTTTCGGACCAGCTCCTCATGCTCTGCTGTATCAGGGTTATTGACGGCACCAGGTACAGCACGATGCCGTTATGCGGTACCACTTTTTCCATTATCCTGAGCGAGACCAGCGTCTTGCCGGTGCCGCATGCCATGATGAGCTGTCCGCGGTTACTCGTTTTGAAATTTTTAATCGAGTCGTCAAACGCAGCCTTTTGAAACGGGTAAAGCTCGTACGGCCGCCTCACCTTGAGCCTTGGAAAATCGCCCCAGTCAACACTTGAAGAACGCAGTGTCTCCTGTGTTATGATGGCGCCGTTGTGCTTTTTGAGATGATGCTCGGCTTTTTCCGTGACATGATCCCCGGTATAGACCAGGATCACGTTTCTCATTTTGTATGTGGTGCAGGCAGTCATGAACGTGCCGAGTGCCTTGAGGTCTATGCTGTGGTCATCCGCATAGCACTTGCACTGTATTCCGCACAGATCCCCGTTTGCCTCTTCGGCCACTATGTCAATTCCCTCGTCAGGCCTGTACACCTTGTTGTCATATGCCCATTTTTTCCAAGGCCAGACCCTGTCGCCGAACCTGTTCTTGTAGTGCTTGTCCGTCCTGAAAAAATCCAGCATCATGCTTTCAAACCTGGTGCCAAGATCCCTGCTGTCTGTCGCCTCGCCTTTAATCTTCCCTAGGACATCATCAAATGTCATCACGCCTTGCGACCACTACCACCAGGCCTGAAATAACCTATCATGCGACAACCATCTACATTGCGGTATATAATCCCATTTCCGCTTGGAAGCATCCGTTTGTATTGTATGGAAGACCCCCGCAGCCTGCAGGTAATGCCCATCCTCACAAGCCATGCCAACACATTCCTCCAAACCTTTTCTGTACTCATGGTCTTTGTTGCTTGAAAGTCATGTCTTATGCCGTCTGGATCCCTTCCCCCGTTTCGTGTTTTCGGCCCTGGTCAATTCTGATGATCTGGACATGACGATAATGGTTAGATCGCCGGGCTGGCCAGGGCCTGTGCATCTTATGTAGACTTTTCGCATGATTGATGGAAGGGCAGGGCTGTTTGACAAAGGCAGGAATCACAGCAAAGACTGCCAAGCCAAAGGCGGAAGCAATTATCAAAATATATTAGGGGTAACAAAGACAAGAGCTAAGATGAGAAGATTACAAAGTGTACCATGTGTAATAAGATCAGTATATGTGGACCTAGTCCAATAGACAACGTTTCAAAATGCGAGTTATGTTTCAAGTTCAAATGTAAAACCCCTGCCTTGTATCCTCAAAACCTATCCTAGATTTGGGAATGAGAGACCACTGATTGGCGGAAAGGCACTCATAGAGAATGTCTAAAGATCAATTGCAATACCTTCGAACACATATTGAATGGGATATGGAGAAACGTGATTGGCGGAAAAGAACCTAGACGGTTTTGGGATCTTGAAAACTCATATCAGAAACAGATCAAATACGTTAAACAAGTAGAACCCATTTTAAATATTCAAAATCAGGAAGGTTGATTTTTGACCACATAATATTAACATATGGGGGTTTGATTCGCTGATAGTTTCTTTGTATTGCACTGATCGCATGCGTTAAACTTTAAAGGTGGACTCGGCAGGTGTGACATAGATGCCTGGATGACTAAATACTGGTTAGATTTATTCACGGGTAAGACATGGGAAGAATTTCTTAAGAACGGTGCTAATGTTACCGGCTTTCGAGAAACAAGGAGAAAGGTGGCACAAAAGATCAATGCCGGAGATTACCTGATATGTTACTTGACTGGACTCTCAAGACTAATAGGTATCTTAGAGGTAAAGTCAAAGTGCTATTTTGACAAGACGCCTATTTGGGCTGACGAAGCCTTTCCCTGCCGTTTTAAAGTTAGGACAATTTATACCCTTGACGCAAAGACAGCCGTGCCGATTCAAGAGTTGAAGGATAAACTCTCTGTGTTTCATAATATGAAATCAAAAAGGTCTTGGACAGGTCCCCTTAGAGGTTCGCCTACTGAGTTTAATACTCAAGATGGTAAGATAATAGTTGAAGCAATAAAGAACGCAAAAGAGAATCCTGTAGAACGAGATTATGATCAAAGGAAATACTGGCGACGTCCACGAGTATATGAGTCAAAGGTTGGACCTGTTACTGTCCCAGATGAAGAAAAGGAGCAAGAACCAGTAACTGAAGTGGAAAAAGGGACATCGCATGAGGAAATTCAGTGGTTGCTGCTAAAGCTGGGTTCTGATCTTGGTCTTGATGTTTATGTAGCAAGAAACGATAGAAATCGTGAAGTTAATGGTAAGAGTTTCCAAGATATTCCTAATTTAAGAGAGAAGTTACCTAGACAGTTTGATGAGGTAACCAATAGAATCATAGAATTGATTGATGTGTTATGGTTGAAAGATAATGTGATACTATCTGCCTTCGAGGTTGAGCATAGCACTGCGATCTACTCAGGACTGTTAAGGATGGCCGATTTGGTAAGTATGGTACCCAACATCAAAATTGATCTTTACATTATAGCACCTGATGAACGACAAGATAAAGTTTCTACAGAAATCAATAGACCTACTTTTGCCAGGCTAAATCCTCCTTTACGAAAGATATGCAAGTTCATTGCCTATTCTAAATTAAAGAAAGAGATAGAACAGGTTGGTGACAACATTCATTATATGAAACCAGAGTTTATCGAGAAAATAGCAGAAAGTTGTGAATATAAAAAGGAATCCTATGCGGGCTTTCAAGAAGACTAGGAGATTTGGACCGAAGCATTAGTTGAAGTGAATGGGTTCGACTTGAGGCTCCCTTGGCCAAATCCCGGCCACCAGTGTCATTGCGAATTGATCTCCCTTATCGAAGAGTTGGTTTCTCTGACTATCGGTAGGAAGTTAAAATTACGTCATTTGATGCTAGTTTGAATTATCCAGGGCAATTACAGGGTGAGGCTTTTGTCTCACTGACTTTTAACAAGCCATCCTTAAATTACTACATTTGGAAAAACGCATGAATAGAACAAAAAGTGGAATTTGCAACCCGAGATTTTTCTAGCATTCATCTATTATTTACCGGATTCTGCCTTGATTTTTTCCATATTGGTAATTCCTTGTGTAGTAGCAGCATATACTGGTTCCCCATACGAATAATACTTGTCAAACTTGACAACCTTGACAACTTTGACAACCACAGGCTTGACAAATATCCGAAATCCATCAGGGGTTTGATACTCTTACCATTTTTCCTCTTGGGCTTCAAAGCGTATTTCTTCACCTTTGTCAACCCTGGGATCATAAGGTGGGATAGATGGTTGACGTTTCAGCCAATCGGGAACGTACGCAGTTACGATATTGGTTGATTCCATGGTTACGTCAGGATAACCGGTATCACCAAGCTCAGGCGTGCGGAGTATTTTTCGAACGGCCATACGCACAAAGAGCCTAGTGCCGTCATGTAGCAAATATTTACTCCAATCTTCCCTGCTCACTCAATTTCCAATCGATAAAACGTCTAGATTGAACTACCAATCAAATCACCCATGCTCATGATACAATTTGATAATTCGTTTCTATCCAACCCTATCTGCCCAATAATCTTGGAAAGCAATGGCTTATTTCATTATATAGTGGAACTGTAGTACGCCTTCCATCTGTATGTTTCAAGAATGCGTGATCGCCATAGATTCGTGGTACTTCAAATCCAACTTTGCTTAGTATCTTGATTAATTCCTTTCCCGATAACACAGGAAGAGACATTAAGATTCAATAATTATAATGTCCTCTATAGGTTTGCCTTCTTCCTCTAGGACTAAGGAGATTGCTTCAAGGACGTTCTTCTTGGCTTCCTCTTTTGTCTTACCCTGACTTAGTGCTGCGGGATATTCTACGCATTGAATTGCATATCCACTCTTTTCGTCACCGTCAATGGCAACATGCAATAGTTGCTGACGTACTTTATAACTGGAACTTGCATTGCCTATCCAAATGGCGCTAGGTGAATAGCTTGAAGCCCGTACTTCTCTTCTCTGTACATCACTAGGACCTGCCGTACTATCTTCAATGTATGCCGTACTCAAGGTATTCTTTCGCCTCTCTCCATAGTCACACTAATAGTTATTTAAGCATACGGATGTGGTACCGTAATTATGATGTCTCATATGTATCCCTCAAACTATAACACTTAATTCATTCCATAACGATTGTATTATAACCTATGACACCTTCCTGTATCAATCTAAAAGATGTTATTACTCTGCTGGCTATTTCATCACTTTCTTCAATTGTTCCGGACACCATTAATCCGAATGAAATACCGTCTAGCTGACCATTATTATTGTCTCTTTATTACAACCTGATTATTGAACTTCTTTTCTGTCCCTTCAAACCCAATAATTGAAAAATTCCTAATGGGTAACCCATTGTTTATTGTTTTTATCTATAAAGGACATAACCACCATCTTACCTAGTGATACAAGTGATATCATATAAACAGCTAACCTACGTGTTTTACTACCCATAGGTACCGCGAAAAAGCGTAATGGTTCAAAATTCTAAATTTTACGGTAATGTTGTTACTACAGTTAATGGCTCACCACCGAACACCGTCAGTTCTTGGTGCTCAACATTAACGGTGTATAATAGAAATTGATCCGCTAACTAGAAGCAACCACTACCACCAAATGCCTGTCTAAAAACATCTATGAATTGGCAATATCTAATAAAAAGATAAGTGGCTTCAGCAAGAGCTATTGATGATATGATAAGTGCCATTATTCCTAATTTGTTCATTTGTTCTGTACTTTCTAATCAGAGAATCTATTTAAGGGCTTATCCTAAAATTAACATCATAGCCTAATTGTTTATACCGAAACAGATCTAGATCTGTCCTCTCTAGCTAAATTTGTGAGAAAATCAAAGAAAAAGAGCATGCCGACCATATGGCATATACCAGACAATCTATGGGTAGAGTTCAAACTAGTGTTGCCACCAGAGAAACCAGCAAGAACAGTTGGAAGACCAGCTGTACCATTTAGAAAAGTGTTGAATGGAATACTGTACGTATTAAGAACTGGATGCCAGTGGAAGAAGGTATCTAAAGAATTTGGTTCTGGTTCAACTTGCCATGCAAGATTTCAGGAATGGATTGGGATAGGAGTATTCAAGAAGGTATGGAAGAGGCTGCTGGAAATATATGATGAATTGAAGAGCATGGGATGGGACTGGCAATCCATGGATAGCGTACCGAAGGCCCCATTAGGGGGAAAACAACCGGAGCAAATCCAACGGATAGAGGCAAGCTAGGTACCAAACGTCACATGCTGGTTGATAGAAGAGGAGTACCTCTCTCATCTGTAATTACTGGAGCAAATAAACACGATATGAAATCAGCCTTTCCTACAATAGATAGCATTGTTGTTGATAGGCCCAAAGTTAAACAGAACATATGCATGAATAGGATATGATATGATTTCCCTGAGATAGAGTATGGAGTTAGGAAGGGGATATGTGGATCACATTCGTCATAAGGGTGAAGTGTTGAAAAAGAATTTGTACAAAGCAAAGAGATGGGTTGTAGAAAGAACCGCATCTTGGCATAACAGGTTCAGAAAGTTATTGGTAAGGTTCGAGAAGAGAGAGGAAAATTATCAGGCGCTAGTAGAATTTGCTAACTGCCTAATAGTGTATAGAGCGATATATTGGTAGTGTCATAAACACGTTAATGCAACTGTTTCTAGTATCTACTATCTACAATACTAATAAAATCAATAGTAAGAAAACTAAACCTGACAGTATGAACTAATATTCTTGCATTCTAAATGTTATCATTTCTACCAATCATTAACTATCAGCTAGAATTTTAGGATAGGCTCTAACTTCCCAACATGTGCTTCAATGCCCTTAATGGTCTTCCTGTTAGATGATTGTAGTAAACCATTACCTGATACAACAATACTGATAACAACACTATACTCTTTACCTTATCAAATCCTCTAACTGGCAATGGATCTATGGTAAATACATCCTTCATATGCTCTATCAATGGCTCAACGCTTATGCTCCTCCGAGAATATACATGCTGCCCAAATTCAGAGTTATAGAACTGCAGCAATGCCAGTCTATTATTATCTGTAGTATGCTTGTACCTTTCCAATGGGTACCAGTAGATGCCCTCTATACCTGCTGAAATCACATAACTTGTGATCATCATATCCTTCATCTCCTACAACATACCTTACCATTCCTGTAGGCAATGAAGATGTTATGCTTTCATACATCTTGTTATCAGTAATGTTAGCTGTTGTGAAATCAGCTGATAATGGAACTATCAATGAACCTGTGCTACACGCTAGATGCAGTTTGTATCCTAATATCCATTCCTTGGTTCTGCTGTAGCCCCATCGAGCATCTGTATCTATACCGGAGCGTGGCACTTCATTCTTCTTCATGTTTGATCTATGCTATACATGTCCCTTTGCTTTCAACAATGAACTGTCAACGGATACTATGGCTGGGTCTACCAACCCATCTTTTATGAAGAGCATACCCATAACATCTATCCTTGATCTTATGTCAATTGATACGGCCTTGACCTTCTGTCGAATGTTCTTCTGTCTGGCAACCTATCAAGACCACATGCCTTCATTACCTTCCTGTTGTATGGCATGTCTATCAAAAAGAACAAAGCATTGTTGCCTGGTATTCTTATGCATACTCTAACGATTGTTACCATTGGTATTCTTATCCATACTCTAACGATGAAGCATCTCACCATAACTGTAGGAGAATAGTAGAATGGTCTACCCCTTTTCCTATTAGGTTTTGACCAAGGAATCACGTCAATCAAAAATAATATACGAAGAAGTATCGAGTCTGAGCTAAACATATCAACAATGAAAAATGGAACCTGATCTTATCGTTTCGAACTAAATTACGCCCAAGCCTCAATTAATTCTTCTTTCAGTCTAACCAATTCTAGTCTGATTATTTACAAGTATCAAACTGTTAAAAAAATATTCGTATTATTGTTTGGTGTTACTCAATATTGGTAACAGAAGATATCTAAGGTCTAAGATATGGTCTAAGATATGGTCTAAGATATGGTCTAAGATATGGTCTAAGATATGGTCTAGCACTTGGGGTGGAATTGAATATTCACTAAGATAAAATATCACTTATTGGATCATTATAGGAATGTATATCATCTTTTAAAAATATCGATTCAGACTGTCAGTGATCGGCGTACAAATTATTATTAGGTGAAGAATCTAATCTGAAAATAATATTGATGGGAATGGTAAAAAAAAAAAGGGATAGAATTCTCATGAGGCTTCTTCAACATGAGACATATCCACTTGCTCACATACATGCTGGATAAGGGTAGGGATCTGAGTAATCGTTTACAACGCTTTCGTCCACGTGGGAGGGCAAATTCCCGATGAACACTTCGTCATAAAAGTACATGTCCGAATGTGTTGCGAAGGCATTTGCCTGGAAGCCCAGTGCCGCTACAGCGATAGTTCCCAACATTAGCAATGTGAACATAGTGATCTTTGTAGTATCTATTTTTTGCATATGATTGATTTGTTTTCGAAATTCTTATTCTTTATGTGAAATGGTTTGGGGGAATATTAGATCGTTAAAGAAACAAGTTCATTATCGAAGATTGATAATAAATATGATATTTGTAGTTGTATGTTCGAACTAATTCTTAGTAGATTCAATTTGGGCTCAAGTGGAGAGGGTATAATCACTCTCCACTAAAGCCGACAGCATGGACTATGGGTCTGCCTCAGATCTAATTGGAGAAGATGCTGCAGGTAATGCATCATCCCGCCTCCAATATGTGGTTGTTGTAATAAACACCACAACCATTGTTACGCTTGGCAAATCATAAGGTTTACCTAAAATAGTTAAATTAATTCCTGAACCGTCAAGGGTGAGTATTTCAAACAATCAATGAGTTCATCTAAATTATTCTTGAATCAGGATAAACAATTACAGAGTATTCTGGTAGGTTCTTTCAAATGTAACTATAATGGATTTATACACTCAGAAACTCTGACCAATAGTCGATACTTGATATTGTTATATTACTTGTTACGCTATTCTAAGACTATATCTATAAGGAGGTAGTTCTTTTATTGTCTACTTGTGAGTAAGAAAAAGAAGTTGGCAATTATTGTTCCGATACCAATACTGGTAATTGCCTTTGTAGTATTTCCGCTTGGTTTCTCAACTTCCAATTTACAATTTTCGGCGCATGCTCTTCCGGCGAAACCTGGAGAGGATATAATCATAAACATAAAAGTCGTTAATCAAGGATCCACAGTTTGGAACATCAGTGCGGAAACTGAATTTGACGATATTCCAACAAGTAGTAATTCGTTATTCATATTGAGTGAAGGAGATTCGGCATCATTAAAAATCACCCACCCTGCTCCAGATATTGATGACGGGGTGTATCAAACCAAAGTTCGTCTCAAATATTCCAGTGGGTTTGTAAATAGAGAAACTTCCTCTAAAACAGTAGACTATACAATACTACCTGATGTAGAGATAACTGATTTGGGTTGGGGTAGGCAACTTGAGTTGCCACGCGGTTTTGGTGATGTAGGGAGGGGAGCCGTGAATCTAATTATGGGTAAAAATTCACTTTGTATCACCGATAGTACTGTTCTAGCATTCAAAGTTCACAACAAGAGTGCCAATGTATACTATAACAATTTGTCAGCATCAATAACACTGAGCAACTCACACTATAGCATAAGCATCGCACCCACCACACTGGAGCTAGAATCGATTGGACCAGATAGAAGTAATGAATATTCCTTGGAAATTTCTACGAACAACTCTCCCCCATCCAGCAACGAATTAATTATTTCCGTTTTCTCAGAGGTTTCCAGGGGCACTCCCTCGGCACAGACCAAAACAAGTTTTTCTATAAACTCCTGTTAGATTGCTTTGATATTATATCAATTAAGACTGCTCTGTAACGGAAAATCTTTTGAGGTCCCTATTCTTGGCCTCTGCATACTGATCCATTGATAAACTGATGTAATTTGTTGGAGATAGTATAATACCGAGAATTTGCCGCGGCAATCATGCTAATCCATCATGAACATTAGGAATATATTCTGCAGTTGTAATCTCAGATTTTATTGCACCTGACAGAATACATGTGCAGTCCAACTCTTTAGCCACCTGCAAGTAACTGGAACAAACATGTATTTATCGTGTAGGTTATATAACGAGAATTCTGGCGCCATAACCTACCTGTATAGATAATGCTAATTGAGGGATTAAGGTTATCAATTAAGACTGCTCTGTAACGGAAAATCTTTTGAGGTCCCTATTCTTGGCCTCTGCATACTGATCCATTGAGGTTGGAGCTAGTATAATACCGAGAATAACCGCGGCTCATGCTAATCCCGAACATGTAGTAATCTCAATACATCCAATCTTTAATTGGAGTATTTTGTAGGTTATATAACGAGAATTCTGGCGCCCAACCTACCCATATAATAATTAATCAGGGATTAAGGTTAAATAAAGCATGAATCTCCCGCAATTCAATGAAGAAACTAACTGGGCTACTTATGGCTACTATGGCTCTTACGCTATTGACATCTCCATTAACTCTATACCAAGCTGATGCAGGTATGGAAGCAAAGACGACTATGATGAAGGCAACAGTTTACATCAAGGGCTATTTGACTGCTGCTGCAGCAGACAAACCATTTGGTGGAGATAATCTAGGCACCTTCAAGATAAGACTAAAAGACGACAACAGAGTAACATTCATTGTCAAATTATCTGGGCCAAAGATGATGACTGACAAAGTACTGGAAGGCTGGCTTGTTGATTCGGAGAGTGGATACAAATTGAGCACAGGACAATTCAATGAGAAGAATATGCTAATCTTTTCTCAAAGAATGGTAAATCCAGCGATTTACGATATGCTAGTTATAACGGAAGAACCCAAGGACGATATTAATCCTAGTCCAAGTACAACCATTGGCGGAGTTCAGCTTGCAGAACCGTTCGGCACTGCAAAGGGTGAACTTCCAACCGAGATGCCTCCCGCTCCTGGAGCAAGGGTTATTGCAGGCAAGGTGGACCTCGATAGACTTAACGTACCTCTAAAGATCCCAATGATCCAAGGTTGGTACAATTCATCGAAGGTTTATTTCATTGCAACAGAAACTTCAGACGTGGATGTTAGAGACAGAATAGAAGCTGCGACTGGTTTCAAGGCTGTGCATGCACCTGTATTGGCGGATGCTCCTGTTGAAGCAACGGCAAATGTATACATCTTCCCGAAGGCAATAGAAATTGGTCCCGGTATAATGGGTGGTCAAACGGCTGTGTTTGATTCTACACCTAATCAAACTGCAGATTATAGTCCGCTAAGAAAGCTTGTGGAGGTCAGATGGACTGGGGCACCTTCTCAAACACCTTTGATGTCCGTAGGAGAAATAATGGCAGGTGTATCAGCTGGAACACTTGAACTAACAGAGACAAATATAGTCCTTAATTTGCCTATGATCAAATGGCCTGGAGGACAGATGATGGTAAAGGAGCCTGCAAAGACCTCTCTGGATCACACACCCTATGGTGGAGGACAAATATTGCAGATTGCTCAGAACAATAGATTTGCTACATTCATCGCACATAGAGGCTTTGGTTCCGACGGTCAGACCATTTATTACATTGTGACAGATGCTACGCCAAAAGGCCCTGCGGATATGATGGGTGTTGTATATGCACCCAAGACTGAGGCTTTGGCGCTATCACCAGCAGCTGTGGATCTGTTCCAATTTACCAATGGTGTTGAAGGATCAGGACCCATGGGCTTCCAACCGGGTATAGGGGCTGCAGATGTTGGAGACGAAAATTACAGTCCAATGTGGAGAATCTCCTTCATAACATGGAATGATGCAGCTAAGCCAGGGCTAATAACAACGATGGATGGAATAACATCACACAAGGACAACATAATAGTGGAGCTGGCAATGGATGGGAAGCACGTGGTTAACTGTCCATTTATAGTAGAAATTCCAAGAGCCGCAAGCACGACACCTCAGTAGTAGTGAAAATCAAGATAGGTCTTTGAAAACCACTAACTTTTTTTATTTTATTATTTTGACATGTCAATGATAATTTGTGTTTGATCAGTATTAGGTGATTCAGTACCATCCTCTTCCTTTTTGGTTAGGCACCAGTTAATGTTCGAACCAAAATTATAATAGGAACTTTTCACATCTCTTCGAATAAGATATTGACAGAATTGGTGGAGTACAATCAAGGTGAGGCTTTTCCCGGTAAAATAGGGCGTACTGTAGACGAGTCCTCACCAGCTTGGCCGGCTCCAGTTCGGGCCAAGGAGGGCACACCGAACATAATCTTTTTTGTCTCCCTAAAGACACACCATTTTTCTGCTATCGTGCAATTGAATCTCTAATGCAATATTTCAATAAACATGATAAAAATAAGGCATGGGATGAATTCCGTTCTGCGCTAAATATTTCTGAAGACTATATTAAGATAGGTATCAAGCCGCTTGCAGATAATATACGCCATGGGAAGTCTCCTTTTGTTAGTGCAGCTGCAAGAGATAATATTTTGACAAAAACATGGAAAATTATCGATCGCTTTATTGTATATGCAAAAAATAATGAGGTTCCATTAGACAAATCTGAGTATATAGAACTGGTTCTGGAACAGGATTTTCGGACAGGCTCTAGGATGCTTGGAAAAAGCAGGTAAACCAATAAAGGAATATTGGGGAAGATCATTTAGCATATTGTTACCAATGATCAGTAACATATTAGGAAATGTGTCTAGTGGCCCTCTAGTGATATTCAGTAGATGGGCGGCCTGATCAAGCAGAGTTCAAACCAAGTTGCATAAATAAAAAAAGGGTATCCTGCCTAAGGATAATCCTAGTAAATACCACCGGGGTCTACTGACGGACAAAACCACCGTATACTGCCGGGGTTTACATACCCTACTAACGAGCAGTCTGCAGTTATTGGCGTTTGCATGGTAACCATTACTACGAGATGCCGTGGAGCTCCCATCTCCTCGAGATGTTTATTAAAATCAACTACTCCTACTTGGAGCTCTCCCAATTTTCTTCGCCATAAAAAGTCTCCTGTTAGTGGAGTAACTAATCCAATTGTTGTTTCACCCAGTTGTTGTTTCTCTTAGCGTACAAGTTCCACCGCTTGACGCTTGAACGGCAAGTAATATGACTGCTTTTTCGTCATCGTCATCATTTGTTTCACTAGCGGCTAGTATTACGTCATCGGTGGCCGGCGCTACAATATTCTCTGGATATATTACTCCAGTAGAGTTTGGAGCATAACTTATTACTTTATTTGGAGAATTAAATACAATATCCTCATCCTCTTCATTAATTCTGTTCTCTCCAACTAAGACATGGAGGGAGTTCTCATTTAGAGTTCCCTTCATACTAACAATGACTTTAGTTACTACAAAGCCTGTAGTACAGTCTATCACGTACCTGTCTCCGTCGTCCTGATCCTCATCAGTGTGTTCTAATACACTCAATGAGATAATTTTACTTTCTAATTCTTCTTGTAAAGTGTCTATCTTAGCTTCTAGACCTGTGTGCACCGTGCTTGCCCTCTCTACCGGCATCAAGGCGAATATCCCTGCTATCAATAGCGTTGCTGCCAATATGCCTGGTATTGCCAGTTTGTTCATTAATTTCCGATTCTTGGAGTTTTATTTAAACATAATGAACAATTGGTCTAGAATTTTCTGGAATAATGTAAAATATCATGGAGTTAAATTTAATCGCTGGTGTTATTGGTACGGGCATGCAATTACTCCAAACCGGTATTTCTTGCATTCCTCGCACTCCAAAACGGAGGTCGGAATGATGAATGCATTGCCGGAAGGATGAAAAGATTGCAACATGTTCATTCTTAAATTGAATTACGCCTTGCTCCTTAAATTCAGGAACCTAGGGCGGATGTACCTGGAATAAAACTATCCGTCAATGGGAAGGAATGGCCAGACCCCTGACGGAGGAGACAATCCGTATTTTTTTAGAATTTTCCAGCTTCTTTATTTCCCTGGCCAATTCAGGTTTTGACCAATTGGTTTATTTGTTGCACAACTAAAATTCTGCAATTTTTTGCCTCATGGCTGGATAATTGAAAATGCAGTCCGGGGATTCGCACCGCAATGACAGAATAGTTTCGTTATCCGGTAATGGATTTCATGGTTATGCAACAGGGCAGGTTCATCAACAATTGGTGGCATCGCTTTGATCTTAAATGTACTGTTTGGAGGCAATGGATTGATTAGGGAAATACTCAGAGATAAGAGACTAGAAAAGTCAAAAGCAAAACTTGATTTTGGGAAAATAATTCAAGTTGAATCCGTCCATTCTCTTCAAGTTAAGAAGGTTGATGGTGAAAAATATGCAGAAAAATGTGAAGGTCGTCTTTTAGTTGAAGGAACCGATATTGATTTTGCGAGTGTGCGGAACGATGACAACCAACGATATCGCCCCATTTTTAGAGATGAATTATCTCAACTCATCTCAAAACTAACCATTTAGACAATTTTTAGCGACCATTTAGATCCATGAATAGCGACATCTAAAATTATTTTATGAAATTCCAAGAATTATCAGACAAACAGTGGAGTATGATAGAATCACACATACCACCACATGCAAAAACTGGCAGGCCTAGAGATGATGATAGAAAAATCATTAACGGAATAATCCATGTTCTAACTACTGGATGCCGATGGGACGATATGCCAAAAAGATATGGTGATGATTCTACTGCAAACAGAAGGTTAAACAAATGGCAACAAAAAGGAATCTGGAAAAATATTCTATCACGTACTATTCACTCAGCACATAAATCTGGCAAAATTAATCTACAAAAAATATCAGTTGACTCTTCATCCATTCCTGATAAAAAAGGGGCAATGTAACTGGATATAATGGATTCAAGAGAATAACAGGTACAAAAATACATGCCGCAGTAGAGGGTAACGGATTTCCAATATCCATACTGCTGAGTCCGGCAAATGAACATGACAGTACAAAATGCATGGATGCTACAGGATCAATTTCAGACTATCTTGATGATGATTCAATACAACAGATAGAACCAGTTTATGCAGACAAAATGATGCAAAATACATCAGAATGTATTTGTGGGATAGAAATATTGCATGTTGCATCCCATACAAAATAAATTCCAAGTTCATCTTGCAAAATAATGATTGCAAACATTACAACAAGACAAGATTTGTAGTTGAGAGATTCCTTGCATGGCTCAAGAATGGATTTCACAGAACAAGAACCAGGTATGAAAGAACGGCAGAAAACTATCTGGCATTTGTTAATCCTGCATCATTTTTGACGTATTGTAGGGTTTTGAGATGAGTTGCTTAACATTTTTAGCCTTCAAAGGAAATCTTGGACCTATTGTGGGAATATAATCAAATTCAGCCTGCTAGCTCTATATCAATAATCTGCTGGAAAACGGAATAAGGTTGCGCTCCAGCAATTCTTACAGATCCATCTTCTTCATTACCTATAAAGAATCCTGGAGTTCCTCTAGTACCATATTCTATTCCTTCCTGATAATCATCAAGTATTTCATCAAGATACTTTCCAGAATCATAGCAAGAACTCCACTGTTCTGAATCTAGTCCCAATTCAATCGCGAAATCTTTGAACGAGTTACTTACTTCGTTTTTGCTTAAAGATGCCCATTCTTGTTGACTGCCAAATAATTTGTCATGATAACTCCAAAACTCCCCCTGTTCATGCGCACATTCTGAAGCCATGGCCGCTGGTATGGCATTTGGATGTATACTATCCAAAGGAAAATCCCTATAGACTAACTTTACCTTCCCCGTATCAATATAATCTTGCTGTATTTGGGGCAATGTATTCCTAAAGAATCGTGAACAGAATGGGCACTGATAATCAGAGAATTCCACAATTGTTACCGGTGCTTCTAAATCTCCCTTGACAGGGTCGTCACCCAAAGAAACCAAAATTCTTTCTGCTTCAATGGGTTCTATTCGTTCAGTAGGTTGAGCAGGTTGTGCTTGTTGTGCCGGTTGAAGAGGTTCTGGTGGAGAGATTCCTATTTCTCCGCCGCCTACAAGAAACCCTCCCAAAAAAGCAGAGATCACCAATGCAGCTACCAATCCAATTAAGAATTTTTTAAAAGTGGATTTTTTCATTGTCATACCCTCTGGCATTAAAGCTTCCTTTCGTGTATAGTCAGGAGATTCGGCTTCCTTCTTTGGTATATCTTCAGACATTCGAGCAGCTAACTGAAAACCAGCAATTAAACTTTAGGGATAAATTCTACATTAGTCTTTCCTCTAGTACAATTGTAATGACTAATTTTCGTTTACCTGTACGAACGTCTCCCATCCTTCTACCAATGTACTTACGGTAAAGGTATTTCTTCTGGTGCTATGATCACTTCCCCAGAGTATCCACTTGCATACTTACCAGCGTCTATCTTTGGTATCAATTGTATGGATATTTCTCCATTAGGTTAAATTTTTGCTATATTGGATTTATCTAGGAGGAATACATTGCTAAGTGTTGATGACATTATTCGTACATTGTTCAGTGCTCTATCACTTGTATTCTTTATCATAATTTCACCTGAGGCTGAGTTGATCTCTCTAGAGCCCAACCCTGTTCTTACTTCTACATCAGATTTCTTTACAGGACCAGTTTTCAGTACAGTACTAATCAATGGTAACCTAGAACGCTGCCTTTCCAAATCAGCTACCTTCTCCATGAAGGATAGATGATGGTAAGAGTCTAAGGATTCAGTCTCCACTGGAAGAAAAACGGGATTGTGATTGGGTGCCATTACAGTAATGATGCCATTGTAAGGCATCACCTCGCCATAAATATCCCTATTTGGATTTCCAAACAGTTGTATATCAACTGTTGCTGTACCGTTTGGTTCTATAGACTTGATTGAATTACTTTCAAGATGGAAACTTCTTGCTATATCCGGAGAGAGGAATAAGCGTACACTATGCAGGGCAGAATTACCATTGTTTTTTTATCAATATAGTATCAGAGTAGCTAGTGATCCTATCGTTACCATCGATGGTGCTCAGCTCTATCACATCATATAATGGCTCTGCAAATATTAATGAGGTTGATAGGGGCATCAATATTATTAAAGACATTACTATCGCAATCCATACCCTAGTTTTCTCTAGGATTGCCTGTATTCCTACAGTCCGACTGTCTTTTGAACGGGAAAATCCATTCATTTATCATTCTATTAGGTGTGTGGCTACAATATAAGCTGGAATGAACAAAGAAGACAGATTTTCTATAACTAAGGATACACATGTTGTTGGACAGCCTAACACAAACCAAATACTTCAAACTTATTTTTCCAGGGAGAGTGCAAAAGAATGTTAGAGTATGACAAATATATAATTGAGGCTTGGGCATAATTAAGCCGGTCGAAACGATAAGATCAGGTTCCAATTTTCATTGGTAATGTGTTTAGCTCAGACTCCATACTTCTTCGTATATTATTTTTGATTGACGTGATTCGGCCAAAACCTCTTAGGAAAAGGGGTAGACCATTCTACTATTCTCCTACAGTAATGGTGAGATGCTTCATCGTTAGAGTATGGATAAGAATACCAGGCAACAATGCTTTATATGAAACTTTTTGATAGACATGCCATACAACAGGAAGGTAATGAAGGCATGTGGTCTTGATAGGTTGCCAGACAGAAGAACATTCGACAGAAGGTCAAGGCCGTATCAATTGACATAAGATCAAGGATAGATGTTATGGGTATGCTCTTCATAAAAGATGGGTTGGTAGACCCAGCCATAATATCCGTTGACAGTTCATTGTTGAAAGCAAAGGGACATGTATGGCATAGATCAAACATGAAGAAGAATGAAGTGCCACGCTCCGGTATAGATACAGATGCTCGATGGGGCTACAGCAGAACCAAGGGATGGATATTAGGATACAAACTGCATCTAGCGTGTAGCACAGGTTCATTGATAGTTCCATTATCAGCTGATTTCACAACAGCTAACATTACTGATAACAAGATGTATGAAAGCATAACATCTTCATTGCCTACAGGAATGGTAAGGTATGTTGTAGGAGATGAAGGATATGATGATCACAAGTTATGTGATTTCAGCAGGTATAGAGGGCATCCAGTATTCCCATTGGAAAGGTACAAGCATACTACAGATAATAATAGACTGGCATTGCTGCAGTTCTATCAATCGGAATTTGGGCAGCATGTATATTCTCGGAGGAGCATAAGCGTTGAACCATTGATAGAGCAGATAAAGGATGTATTTGATATAGACCCACTACCTGTTAGAGGGTTCGATAAAGCTAGGAGCATCGTTCTGATTTCTATATTGCTATACCAGCTGATGGTATACTACAACTACTTGACAGGAAGACCATTAAGGGCATTGAAGCACATGTTGGGAAGTTAATCAATCAGAGGCATCAAGTTATTTTTGTTATATGGAATAATGCCCATGCCTCATATAGTTATAGACTCAGTTCTTAGTGCAAATGAATAGTAAAAGGATCGATACTGGTTACCGGTACCTTTTGTCACACATCATTCCCATTCTAGAAAATGCTGATGGAAATACTCATTAGCTAAGGGACAAACCACCACCAATATAGATTAATTCCCATTTGAGTAACGTCATTATTCGATACTGGTTAACAGAGATAAGAATGATGTTACAAATAAACAAAACCAAAATATTATTTTATAAAGTACACAAAGTTTTTATATATTTTTCGAGGATCAATTAATATGCCTATCTGTGTTTCATGTCACAAATACGTTAGTGATTTGCGGAGACACAAGACAAGATTGAGGTGTGGGTTAAAACCCAAAAGGGCATGTTCCAGCTGTTGTTCTTAAAATGGCTACTAAGAAGATTAGGCAAATATAACTATACTTTACAAAATCACTATAGTTGATTCAAATTTCCTTTATTGAAGTGATATAAATTTAAGTTCCTGATAATCAGATTTCTCGACTTTTGAAAATGTTTAGGATTATTTTTTCTACTCATAAATCTGGAGCATGACGTTTACCTCTATACTCAGTACCTGATGACAAATTTTGGAGGGCTTTATACCAAAGAACAATTCCTCACCTTATTTCTTATCTTCGTATTATCACGATTTCAATTTGTGATGACTAATTTCAATTTCTAATTAAACTTGATTATGTTAGAATATCCCATAAAAAGTCTTACATGATTATTTTTCTGATTCAATTTTGTTAGGTAGTAACCAACACTAAAACAATAGTTAAAATCATTAAATTCAAAAGATTTTGATCACGGATTACTTCTAATCCATCGGGAAATACAATGAGATTATGAGTTGTATCCACAATAATCCTAATAATGTATTTTCCCATAATCTTCTATAGTTGACTTATACTGTAAAGGGAGGGGAAATTAGTGGGAAGAATTTATGTCATGTGAACTTGAGAGTGGTCCTCAGGAAATCTTCCCGGCTATGTATTTCTTCTTCTGATGCCTTCAACAGAGCTTCCACGCCAAAACCTTCCACGCAAATAGAGGCAAGTGCAGAAGCGGTGACAAGGGCTTCCAAAAGACTACCACCCCTGGCAAGGACAGACGAAAAACCGCCTCCAAATGTGTCCCCTGCCCCAGTCGAGTCCATAACATTTTTCACCGGATAACTCGATATGGAAATTTTTTCTTTCTCCTTGAACATTATGGCTCCTTGACTACCCTTCTTGATTACCAAAGTATCAGGACCCCTACTCATGAGCCAGACAGCACATTCGTCCAAAGACCCACATCCGCTCAGAAGTCTGGCTTCACTATCATTGATAATCAGGATGTCCGCCCTCCCAACTATCTTCAGAAGTTCCTGTTTGGTGGTGTCAATCCACAGGTTCATTGTATCTACAATCACCTTAGTGTTAGCATTAATCTGATTTATGATAGATTGTTGAAGAGCCGGATGAATATTGGCAAGAAATACATAATCTGCAGATCGGTTGGTTTCAGAAAGCTGAGGAGTGAATGATTCAAAAACTCCTAGATCGGTAAAGAGGGTTTCACGGTCATCCATATTATGTCCATACCGTCCTCCCCACCTGAAAGTTGTCCCTTCCTCGATTTTCAAGTCGGTTAAATCTTTTGCAAAGTTCTCATAAATGTGAAATCCTTCCGCAGGGAAATCCCGGCCCACTACCCCAACTACATGAACGGATGAAAAATTTCCTGCGGCGATTGTAGCATATGTAGCCGACCCTCCCACCAAATTCTCTCGTTTAGCATAAGGGGTTTCTATCGTATCTAGAGCTATTGACCCTACTATCAATATGGTGCCTACTCTCACTTTACTTTTTCAGCATCATAACATATAATTAAAGATGTCTCAGTTTACAAGTGGTGAAGTTCTGAAGTTGGATCCAATGTCTCATTATGAACATATCAGGCACGCTTTCAACACAACCTAGGAGACTTTATTCAGGCCCATTGTACATCTCAAACAGGGAGATCCGATGTATTCCCTTATACATCATGACAACAAAGGCTATCGGTTCATGGATAAAGGAGTAAAGTTTGCTAGAGAAGTAGAAGATATCAACTGATTCGAAGGGAATGTCAATGAGAAAAATATTATTTATTGTTGAGCTTATCTTAGTATTGAAAGTAATATATAAGATAATAACATATAATGCTTCTCCATCGCTTATTTCGTTCTTCATTTGCACCATAGAAGAATTGACCAAAGGAAAATAAAATTCACAACACGAACCTTTATCGCAACTGATACAGCCAGACTCGCTTTCAACACCCTGTATCAAGATCTTTTTGTGAAGTGTGGAAGATTACAGTGTCCCATTGACATTTCAAAGGTGATATCACGGTAACTTAGGAAATAGTTTAATTCGACCAAGACCCACCCATTGTTATTGAGTCAAATAGTATCGAAGTTGATTCTTTTATCAATTTTATTGAGTGAGATAATAATAATCAGCTGTATTCCTGTTTCTTTTCCTGTTGCAAACGCTTTTGTGGATAGAGATCATATAGAAAGCAAGGCGTTAAATGGATTACAGAAATCTATCGCCGCTCAGATCCTAGCAAAAAAAGAAATGGTAATCCCATTGTCAATCTTTGAAACCAACTTTGAGAATAGGATAACGTCTGAGTTAGATGAGGTGAATCTTCAAAATATAGGGGACAAAAACCAGATATCATTCTTCAGGAATTGGTTTACAAATGCTAAAGATACACTTCAATATGAAGTTAGTAGGACTCTTGAAGATAAAAATAATGTTAAAGATAAAGATGCAACGTGTTATCCTAGTCCAAATTCTGGCTGCTTTTCAACAAGTGCTACATGATTTGTTGATTTATCAACGATTAATTCAGATGTGACCTATAACATTTAGGTGAAAAGAAAAGTCAAATGAGATTCTACATTATATATCACATATGATATATTATATATCATATGTGATATGTTGTATACACATACTCATACTCATACTCATACTCATACTTGATAATTATAGATTCAAATGCCAGATTTAGGCTGATATTTGGTGTTGTAATTTTACCAAATAATACTTACACCAGCAATAACTGAATTGTTATATCGGAAGTATTAATTGAAGGAATAACGGTTTTCAAGAAATGGATTACATGATATATGAAAAATTGGTATAGCCTTTCGTGAAGGTGTATTGGATTGTATGGATTCATACTCCACTTTATTGCAATGAGATAATTCTGTGAGAGCGCATGATCAGTAGCGAAGCAACCGTCGCAGAAAAGACGATCATAGTAATTGGAAATTCCGGTACAACAAATGCACCCGTTATCTCTATTGAAGTTATATCATCAGGCACAGTGAATCGGATGGTAGTTGAAGTTGATGTAGATGATATTTTTTGAAAGGAAATTTGCCCATTCTCCGATCTCAAAGTCTGAATTTCATCAATCAAATTCTTCTGGAGATTTAACTCTAACTCGCCCCCTCTCCCCCTGGTAGGTCGAACTTTACCGACTCCTTAGGGTTGATATTGAATGATAAAGGGATGATATGGTCTGATTTACCTTCTATTGTGAAAGTAGCCCCTTCCGCTGTTGATGATAATGTAAAGTATGAAGGTCTAACATTGATCGTAACGATTTCTGGAGTACTATCCCAATCCATCATCAACTATTAATTGAAAGACCAACTGTTCCTCCAACATAACTTTAGGAGCTGTAAAATAAGGTTCAGCTTGATTTGGGTTTGATAATGTTACAGTGAATCCTGATATTTGTGTCCAGGTATTTATCGAAACATCATAACTCCACATATCATTATAGAAAGATGATTTCCTATCGGTTTGTCTGTATACCTGTTCCAACCCTCCAAATAAGTACACTAACCCATCACTTTCGTTGTAGATCAAAAATGTCTGCCTCGGCGAAGGACTTTGAACAAGATTCACCTTGGTCCAGGCCTCGGTAGACAAATTAAGTATCCAAGTATCGTTCCGTATTTCCCCGATGCTACCTTCAAATGGACTATGGCCACCGAAGAGCACTATTACTCCATCATCCTTATCATAGGCAAAGCCGCCCCAGTGTCTCGGAGGGGGTGAGCCAACCGGGTGCAATTCCTCCCACGTGTTTGTCTCTACATCATAGACCCATGTATCATCTAGGTGGTTTCCATGTGAAAATCGAAATCCCCCAAACAAGACAACGACGCCATTATTGCTGTCAAATGTCATCGGGTGAGCGGATCTCCTAGGAGGAGAAACAGGGGGTGACTTTCTTTCCCAGGATTCGGTTGATAAATCATAAATCCAAGTCTCGCTGGGCCCTGGGACACCATCAAATAGAATGATGACATTATGTAGGCTGTCATAAGCCCAGGCCGCACTCCTCTTCTGTCCAGGCAGATTAGGAGGGAATGATTGTGTCCAGGAACCCTCAATCAGCTAGGCATTGCTGTACTCAATCACATTGTCCACATTAGAAATGATTGTAAGAATGCCCACCAGTAGTACTATGAGGATGGTATCATGACTAGATAGTACCATCGCAACAAACTCTAATCATCAAATCTATCAGATCACATACCTAATAACTTTAGTATGAGTTAATACAATCTCAACTTTTTCGTAATGTTCCAACCCAAAATAATAATGTGTATAGCTATACCGGAATCTGTTTCGCATAAATTATGGAAAAAATGTAATAACCAGAGTCGCTTACAAATAATAATGGAGTCATTAATCTCATCATTAAACTTAGTTCATGGAGATATAGTCTGATTTCCGGCCTATTTGTTATTTTACAAAATAGTTTTAATTGAAAGAACATATTGAATGTGTTATGCGTGGATTGATAATTGGTAGGTTTCAGCCCTTTCATAAAGGACATCTAGAACTGGTTAAAGGTATATTGAAGGAATGTGACGAACTCATAATTGCAATAACAAGTGCACAATTCAACTTCATTGAAAAAGATCCATTTACTGCTGGCGAAAGAATTCTCTTTATTCATGAAGCATTGAAGGAGGTCAGCATCAACCTTACGAAATGTTATATTATTCCTCTGGTTAACGATGAAAATAATGCGCGATGGGTAGGATATCTTAAATCATTTCTTCCGCAGTTTGATGTTGTTTATACTGGAAATCCATACGTGGCAATGTTAATGCAAAAGGCTGAAATTAAAGTGTCAAGAATAAATTTTTACAACAAAGAAAAGTACAATGGAAGCAAGATTCGACAATTGATCTTAAAGGGAAATGATTGGGAATCCTTGGTACCAAATGAAGTTGCAAAAGTGATAAAAAAAGTAGATGGGGTAAAGAGGATGAAAGTTATCTCACAATCAGATACTAGACCTCAGGAGTGGTAAATATGCGAGGCAATCGAGCCTGCCCATTATGTCCTGAATGTGGCTCAAAAAAATTCAAAGTAATTAGTAATGAAGTATATAAAGTTCTATTAGAATGCAGGAAATGCTCAAAGCGTCTGATAATTTAATCAGAGTTCAGCCTCACATCAGCCATAATTTCTACAAAATTTGTTAACTGATATTTTATATCTATAATCAACACCAACCAATATTTTCCTTGCTATCAATTGGTAAAGATTTATTACATTCGATTTCTGTAATTTTATCCTCTCGGTTGATATAAAGAATCAAGCCTATATTCATCGTTTTTATCAAAAAAAGCCGTGTAAACTTCATCCTAAACATCCAGCATAGTTTTAATAACGTGTTGAATAAGGAAAAGCCGTGGCAAAGCAATGGATGGATGATCAGGTTAAACTTGATTCCATAAAGAACGAAACTGTGGCTGTTATTGGTTACGGAATTCAGGGAAATGCGCAAGCAAACAATCTAAAGGATTCAGGTTTAAAGGTCGTGGTTGGTCTACGCAAAACAGGTAAAAGCTGGGAACACGCCAAGAAAGATGGTCATGATGTTCGAGAAGTTGCTGAAGCAGCAAAGATTGGTGATATAATACAAATTTTGGTTCCTGATATGGAGCAAGCAAAAGTTTACAAACATGAGATTGCACCGTATCTCAAGAGCGGAAAGGCGATTGGCTTTTCTCATGGTGCTTCAATACACTGGAAATGGATAGACCCACCAGAAGATGTTGATGTTATAATGGTGGCGCCAAAGGCTCCAGGACAGCGAGTGAGGGAGTTATATCTAGAAAATTTTGGTACACCCGCTCTGGTAGCAGTGAATCAGGATTCTACTAAAAGGGCATGGGATAGGGTTTTGGCAATGGCAAAGGGCAATGGATGCACTAGGGCCGGTGTTCTTGAGACAAGTTTCAAGGAAGAGGTTGAGACAGACTGGTTTGGTGAGCAGGTTGATTTATGTGGAGGCACCTATGCGTTGATATTGAATGCTTTCGAAACATTGGTTGAGAGCGGATATCAGCCAGAAATTGCATATTTTGAGTGTCTCCATGAATTAAAGCTTATTGTAGATTTAATACAGAGATATGGAATAACAGGCATGTATAATAGGGTAAGTGAAACAGCAAGGTATGGAGGTTTGACTAGAGGTCCTTCGGTAATTGATAGTGATGTAAAGAAGCGTATGAAACTTGTATTATCAGAAATACAGTCTGGGAAGTTTGCAGAAGAATGGGTAAGCACATATGAAAAAGAGGGCAAAATTGCATTCGAACGTTATATGAAGGAATTAGAGGGACACCAAGTAGAACTGGTAGGGAAGAAGTTAAGAAAGATGATGTGGCCCAAAGAGTCAGAAGTTTAAGAATAAAATCATTTTTTCTTTTCGGTGTTCTTTACTATATGATCTATTATTTCTTGTAGAGGAGTTCCAGGACCAAAGTTCCCAGTTATGCCCTCATTTTCGAGTATCTCCTTATCCTTCTGAGGAATAATTCCCCCACCAACCAATAATAAACCTCTAACACCTTTCTCCCTTAAGATTTTTGCAACTTTGGGAAAAATAGTCGTATGGGCACCATTCAACAGGCTCATTGCAACAGCATTCACATCTTCATCAATTGCCATATTTGCAACCTCTTCAGGTGTACAGAACAATCCAGAATAAATGACTTCCATCCCAGCATCCCTAAATGCCCTGCACAACACTAGAGCACCACGGTCATGACCATCCAGACCTAGTTTTGCTACTAATATACGAAGAGGTTTTTGCTGTTGCATTGATTTCTTAGATAGGAAAAGGCTTTAAAATCTTTAAGCATTTGTTCATCCTTATTTATCAATTGTTTGTTCATTCAATCAGGAGTTTGATTTCAAGCTATTTCAAGCTATTTCAAGCTTAGAGAACAATTATCTTTTTAATGGGAAAGCCTAATGCAAGAATGTGGATAAAGAGTTAGCAGAACAATTATTCAAAGGCGAGAGATCTGCAGTTGCAAAGGCAATTTCAATGATAGAGGACGATCACGTAGGTGCGAGGGTTTTGGTGAAGAAAATCTTCCAAAAAACCGGTAATGCTCATACTATAGGGATTACTGGACCAACTGGGGCAGGTAAAAGTACCTTAATTGATAAGCTAATTCCAGTATATAGATCTCATGGATATAAGGTCGCTGTCCTTGCTATTGACCCTACCAGCTCCATCTCTGGAGGTGCAATACTTGGTGATAGAGTAAGAATGCAGAAACATGTCCTCGATAAAGGCACCTTCATACGGAGCATGGGTTCACGTGGGGCAATGGGAGGGATGTCCAATGCGGTGAGAAATGGTATTCGAGTTTTGGACGCTGCAGGATTTGACATTATTATAGTAGAGAGTGTAGGTGCAGGTCAGTTGGATATTGAAATTTCTAAAATTGTTGAAATCACGGTAGTAATATTCAATCCACAAACAGGTGACAGCATTCAGGCCATAAAGGCAGGGTTGACGGAGGTTGGTGATGTGTATGTTATAAACAAGGGTGATTTGACAGGGGCAAATAAATTGTTCAATGATGTACGTGATTTGATTGGAAGCACTTCGCGAGATCCTAAGGTATTCAAAACCGTTGCCCATACCGGCAAAGGTGTGAAGGAATTGGTAGTGGCAATGGAGAAATTAATTATTGATAGAAATAGTAGTTATAAGCAATTGAATCGTAAAAGGGCTGAGACTGAATTGGCGGATATGGTTTTAAGGTTGATGGCACAAAAGGTTTTTGAAAAATTGAGCAAGAGTAATAGGTACAAGGAATATGTTGAGAAGTTGTTGAAGAAAAGGATTGATCCCTATGAAGCAGCGGAGGAACTTACCAATGATATTCTGAGATGATTGTATGGAAAAGCTCTACAAAACTGATTCCAACATACCTGTAAAACGAGTCTACAAGGGTAAGGATTCTAGAAAGTATGACAGCAAGAATGCGGAACCGGGAAAGAATCCATACAAAAGGGGACTGTATCCAAATATGTATAGAGAGAGGTTATGGACGATGCGTCAGTATACTGGTTTTGGAAGTGCAGAGGAGACCAACAATAGATTCAAGTTTTTACTTGAAAACGGACAGACCGGATTGAGTTTAGCATTCGATCTTCCAACACAGATAGGTTATGATTCAGATGATCCCCACGCCGAAGGAGAGGTTGGAAGAACCGGTGTTGCAATAAGTTCGCTTAAGGATATGATGACTTGCTTTGATGGTATTCCAATGGATAAGGTTAGCACATCAATGACAATAAACTCTACAGCTACCACATTATTGTCTTTTTATATAGCGGTTGCAGAATCACAAGGTGTTTCATCTGGAGTTTTACGTGGAACACTGCAAAATGATATACTGAAGGAGTACATAGCTAGGAACACTTACATCTATCCACCCCGGTCATCAATGAGACTGTTCGTTGATTCTGTTGAATATTGTTCAAAAAACGTATCCCAGTGGTATCCTATTAGTATTTCAGGCTATCACATGAGAGAAGCTGGATGTAATGCCATTCAAGAATTAGCCTTCACATTTTCAAATGCCATTGCTTATGTTGATGCTTGTATAGAGAGGGGCTTGAAAGTAGACGATTTTGCACCACGATTGTCATTCTTTTTCTGCTGTACTATAGAATTTCTTGAAGAGATTGCTAAGTTTAGAGCTGCAAGGATGATCTGGGCTAAAATCATGAAGGAAAAATACCATTTCAAAAATAATAAGTCGGCCCATCTCCGTTTTCATGTTCAAACGAGTGGCGAATCTCTTACTGCACAACAACCAGATAATAATATAATTAGAGTTTCAATACAGGCTCTTGCTGGTGTACTCGGCGGGTGTCAATCTTTACATACCAATTCCAAGGATGAGGCACTTGCACTGCCTACCGAGGAAGCTGTAAAGATAGCTCTGAGAACTCAACAGATTCTTGCGCATGAAAGTGGTGCAACCAAGACAGTGGATCCTCTTGGTGGTTCTTATTATGTTGAATCTTTAACGGGAAAAATAGAAGAGGGGGTCTATAAGTATTTGAAGCGCATAGAACGAATGGGCGGTTCCCTAGTTGCTATCGAGAAGGGATTCTTTCAGGACGAGATAAGGAATAATGCGTATACGATAAAGAAAGAAGTTGACGAAGGCAAGAGGATTATTGTAGGTGTCAACAGGTTCATAGAGGAGGACACTAATGAGCCCAAGATTCATGTGCTGGATCCTGAAATTGAAAGAAGGCAGGTGAAAAGATTGAAGCAATTAAAAGAGACTAGGAACAACGGAAAGGTGGAACAGGTTTTATCCAGACTTGAGGAAGCAGCTTCAAACGATGGTGAATATGATAACAACAATAATCTTATGCCTCTCATAATAGATGCAGTAAGGGGATATGCTACATTGGGTGAAATAAGCAACACATTTAGGAAAGTTTTTGGTATATACCAGCCGAAGATTAGTTTCTAGGTGGAAAAACAATGCGAATAGATCATGTGGCAATTGTAGTTAATAATCTGGAAAAAGCTGTTGAACGATTTGAAAAAGTTTTGAAGATCGATGAAAAAAAGCTAATGACAGTTGAGCAAGAAGGGGTGAAGATTGCGATGTTGAAACTACAGGACTCTACCATAGAAATTATTGAACCAATGAACGACAACAGCCCTATCAAGAAGTTTCTTACTGAAAAGGGGGAAGGAATTCATCATATATCCATAAGTTCCAACGATCTAGAAAAAGACGTAGAGATTGCTACAAATAATGGTATAAAGATATTGGGAGGAATACGCCAGGGCAGTTATGGTAGAAAGATAACTTTCATCCACCCAAAATCTCTCCACGGAGTTCTTTTAGAACTTTGCGAACCTCATGAAGAATGAAGATGAGAGTATCAGAAGTATGATATACTTGGTGGAAGTTACAATCTTTCTCCCTAGACAGCTTATACAGTAAGTAAGATAATTTGCTATCAATTCTCAAACAACCAGGTATTCCATCCTCATTTGTTCCAAGGCTCCATCATGGATGATATTGTAAATGTGTAGTAATAGTAACCCCCAATTTATCTTTATAAGCTACTTGAGGCTTGGGCGTAATTTAGTTCGAAACGATAAGATCAGGTTCCAATTTTCATTGGTAATATGTTTAGCTCAGACTCCATACTTCTTCGTATATTATTTTTGATTGACGTGATTCGGCCAAAACCTCTCTTAGGAAAAGGGGTAGACCATTCTACTATTCTCCTACAGTAATGGTGAGATGCTTCATCGTTAGAGTATGGATAAGAATACCAGGCAACAATGCTTTGTATGAAACTTTTTGATAGACATGCCATACAACAGGAAGGTAATGAAGGCATGTGGTCTTGATAGGTTGCCAGACAGAAGAACATTCGACAGAAAGGTCAAGGCCATATCAATTGACATAAGATCAAGGATGGATGCTATGGGTATGCTCTTCATAAAAGATGGGTTGGTAGACCCAGCCATAATATCCGTTGACAGTTCATTGTTGAAAGCAAAGGGACATGTATGGCACAAATCTAGCATGAAGAAGAATGAAGTGCCACGCTCCGGTATAGATACAGATGCTCGATGGGGCTACAGCAGAACCAAGGGATGGATATTAGGATACAAACTGCATCTAGCGTGTAGCACAGATTCGTTGATAGTTCCATTATCAGCTGATTTCACAACAGCTAACATTACTGATAACAAGATGTATGAAAGCATAACATCTTCATTGCCTACAGGAATGGTAAGGTATGTTGTAGGAGATGAAGGATATGATGATCACAAGTTATGTGATTTCAGCAGGTATAGAGAGCATCCAGTATTCCCATTGGAAAGGTACAAGCATACTACAGATAATAATAGACTGGCATTGCTGCAGTTCTATCAATCGGAATTTGGGCAGCATGTATATTCTCGGAGGAGCATAAGCGTTGAACCATTGATAGAGCAGATAAAGGATGTATTTGATATAGACCCACTACCTGTTAGAGGGTTCGATAAAGCTAGGAGCATCGTTCTGATTTCTATATTGCTATACCAGCTGATGGTATACTACAACTACTTGACAGGAAGACCATTAAGGGCATTGAAGCACATGTTGGGAAGTTAATCAATCAGATGCATCAAGTTATTTTTGTTATATGGAATAATGCCCATGCCTCAGCTACTTAGGGTTTAGCCTCTTTTTATTGAAGCCACTGAATAATATTCATTTTTCTTTGCCTTCTTAATTCATATTTTTCACTTGCGAAATCTGGCAAAAATATTGATCTGATATTCCTGTATCAAGAATATTTTATTCTCTTCTTAAAGAGTTTTCTAGGTAAGGCAATATACGAATAATCCTTTTTTTATATTCCATATATGTACCTTCATGGCTTGAACCTCTAGCATAGTAGAGAGATCCAATTGCTTAAAATAATAAGACCAACATAAGATCATGGTTCAAGTGTCTAGCGAGTTCACAGTGTTCGACAGAAAAAGGGTATTTAGGCGCTCCTGGAAAATAAAACATCCTCATTGCCGCTACGATATGCTGAAGGTTAAACGAGTAGGTAAAAAGGATTTTGACGTCATAAATAAGGAGGATATAACGTATATCGTAAGGTATAATGACAAAGTGCAGCATCTTACGTGCACTTGTGGATGGGGGGTCCAATGTATATCAAGTGAAAACTTTGACAAGGATTGTAGGCATGTAAAGGCAGTAAATCAATATATTATCAAAATGAAAAAAGGCTCTTGAAATACAACGACTTGATAGAATTAGAATTCCGATAGAATTATGAACCCACACTTCACACATTCTATGACATTATTGCAGTAAATCATCCTTCTTCCACACTTTACACAGAATAAATTATGGCAGTGGCATATACAATTAGATTCCTTACATTCTTCATGACTCCTTGATTAGCAGTGGTCTGAAATCCTTCCAAGTAAATTGGTGAAAATTTTCTTATCAGTTAAAGAATAACAGAACATCTCTATTCACCTAATCTACCTTTTTCATTATCAATGCTATAGAAGGACAAGCCCTCTTTTATTGCATCTGTAAAATAGGGAAAATTCCTCCGGATTGATTTTTGATTTGTAAAGGATGTCTATCCTCATACTCCCAATAGGTGGAACAAAGAGTATATGATTGGCAAACAAATTCATGATATCTGAAATCCCCGCCATCCCAAACCCAATTCAAGTAAGGACTCATATAGGTTCTATTACTATTATTTATTTAAGAAATGTAGCACCTTTGGGAGAGGGGGGGTCCTTTTTTAAGCATTTGTATCTAGAAATAATTAATTTGTTGTGAGGATAGCATTAAAGTAGCAAGTGCACAATCAACCATGTATTGGAACAAACCAGAATCTTCAAAGACATAAACAAACTGTCCCCCCGGTATATTCCAGACATTCTTCTACATAGAGAAAAGGAAAAAAAAGAACTCCTTCAAATCTTTAATTCTGCTATGGATGATCCCGAGAATTTTCCTCAACAGGTTATTCAGATTATAGGAAATGCAGGCATAGGCAAGACATCTACCGTGTTAAGATTCGCTGAATTTCTGCAAAAAGAAGCGAAGAAATTCAAGTGCGAACTCTTACCTTCTTATGTCAATCTGAAGTTGCAAGGAGGTAAAAAACATATAATCTTCAAGCATTTGCTTGATTTGCTAGCTCCCGAGATACCTTCCCAAGGTCTGAGCGCTGAGGAAATGCTAAAGGCTCTTATGCGATATCTACGTGAGCAAAAAAAGTATTCAATAGTTATTATGGATGAAATTGATTATCTTGTGGGTAGAACCGACGATACAAGTATCATATACGATTTAACCAGACTTAACGAGATAGAACCAGGTAAAAGTTGCAATATACTCGGCGTCATTTTCATTGCAAGAAGCAAGAATTTTCACAAGAAGCTTGACGCCGGGGAGTTGAGCTCCCTTGGTAGGTTTCCGATAATATTTCATCAGTATAATGTCGAACAGATTAGTGATATATTGAATAGGCGGTCCGATGAAGCATTTAATCTGGGAGTTGTTGACGAAGAAGTGATTGATTATGTAGCAGATGTCACTTATCCTCATCCAGTAAACAGTGACATTAGATACGCATTAGATCTTCTCTTTTTTGCGGGAAATCTTGCTGAAAATCAATCGAATAATAAAGTACTACCTGAACACGTTAGGAAGATCTATTCAGAGATGCATCCATCGATTACAAGTGAGGATATAATGAACCTTACTAAAAGAGAGCATCTGATTACTCTTCTGGCAGTTGCGAAAGCATTGAAAACTAGGAACAGAACATATGTTGATTTGAAGGAGCTAAGGAATTATTGTGGGATGATCTGTGAGCAATTGGGCTTGAAACAGTTTAATAATTTTGAAGATTACCTTCAGGATTTGTGTGATAGAGGAATAATAGAAATACATTCCCTTAGAGAGATCGGAATTAGTGGAGCTGCAGTTGAAGATCTTGGAGGATTCGTTGATGCTTTAATTAAGAGGGTTTCTAATGGTTTGGGAGAGAGAAGAAAGCCCTAAACAGATCGAATTAGGTCTGGGCACAATAGGAAGAATAAAAATTCTAAGGTTTCTAGCAAAGGAAAAGACAAAGTTTCATACAATATACGGTATTGAAAAGGACACAGGTTTAAAGAGGAAGGACATCAAGGATAATCTTAGTAAATTGATCAGTATCGGATGGGTAGTAGAATATGAATCTGCAAACAAAACCTATAAAATAAACGAGAAAAACGACACCGTCTCAAGACTGATGCAGTTTTTCACGGAGATCGGTTACATCTAGTTACCCCCTCCCTCCCCCTGGGGTCCATCATTGCTTATATCACAAGCCAGTATCTATCAATATAGATAAACATGAGTGATATCGTTTTAGACCAACAAATTCAAGATCTGGCAGGAATAGGACCAACCACCGCTAGAAAGCTAAGAGAGGCTGGAATTGAAACGATTCTGGATCTAGCTGCAGCTCTTCCACAAGAACTAGCAGACGAGACTGGCACGAGTAGAGATACTATATCAAATCTGGTAATGTGTGCCCAAAGGTCTTTAATGGATTCTGGCTTACTTGAAAAAGAATTTACTACTGGGGAGCAGCTACTGGAAAGAAGAAAGAATTTACAAAGATGTATTACAGGTTCAAAAAATTTGGATACTCTTTTCGAAGGGGGGATCGAGACGCAAGCGATAACGGAATTCGCGGGAGAATTTGGTTCTGGTAAATCGCAGATCTGCCATACTATTTGTGTAACATCACAGCTTCCTGTGGAGCAAGGAGGATTCAATTCTAGTGTTATATTCATCGATACTGAGAACACTTTCAGGCCCGAAAGAATCCATCAGATTGCAAAAGGCAGAGATCTGGACCCAATTGAATTACTCAAAAAAATCTTTGTCTGCAAGATATACAATAGCAACCACCTTGAAATTGTGCTAAAAGGTTTGGGAAAATATATAGAACAATACAATTCGAGGCTGATTATTGTTGATAGCTTGATCTCGTTGCATAGAGCAGAATTCGTTGGAAGGGGAACTCTTGCAGAAAGGCAGCAGAGGCTAAATGCGATGATCCATAGATTACTAAGATTCGCAGAAATTTACAACTGTGCTATTATTGTAACAAATCAAGTGCAAACTAAGCCAGACACATTCTTTGGAGACCCTACAAGGATCGCAGGTGGTAATGTACTTGCTCACGCATCTACATATAGGATCTTACTTAGAAAATCATCACATGACAGAATTGCAATAATGCTTGATTCACCATGCCATCCATATGGCGACACGCGGTTTACCATAACAGAAAAGGGAATAGAAGACCCAGAACAGAAGAAGAGCAAAGGAGAGTAAAACTATTTTATTCTGCATAGACGTGATGCCTCCCTCTGCTTAAAAAGTATAAAATTATTTGGGAACTAATACCTAATAGGATTCAGAAAATAAAAATATATAATTAGAGAATTTTATGAACATTAAATATCTAGCCGCTTATTTTGCCTGTTAACTATGCAACAATAAATACGAGGTATATTATTCTCTGATGTTCATGGGGATTAATCAATGATATCGAGGATAAAACAAATGTCGAAGTACGCTGATCTAATCCTTTGTTGTGGTGGCATAAAACCGGCACACGGTTTAATATCGAATGTTGCAAGGCGGATAGGAAAATTTGATGTGAGGGTATTAGCTACTTTTGGGAATTTTAAGATACCTGATGGTATGAAATTGGTTTGTAAGAATTGAAACGGACTAACCTACATGGTAACTATGAGAGCAATGACTTGTTTTCATTGGTTATGGGGAGGTAATATTAGCGCATTTAATACCCCCTCTGAATTGAGTGAGGAGCAGTTTTTGACCTTGCCAAGTTATTCCTTGAAGGAGGAAAGGTTTGTATTTTTGAGTCATTGTACAGCAGTGTTGTTCGGGTGAAATAGATTTAGGCTTGCGTCTTGTTTCTGCCCAAATAATGTAGTTTATAAAAATGAAGCAACAAATATTTCAGTTCTGCGGGTATATACACGAGAATGGTAGAATGGAATATAATACCTACGTAACTAAAATATATAATGTTGCTGGCCAAGTGAAATTGTTTGGCATAAAAAATAATGCTCATTCCACCATTTTCAATGTATCAGATGCTGTAATGATGCCTAAAATGTTTCCACGTTCACTTACCAATGCACAATTGGAAAATCGAATCAATGGAACCAGCGCCTTTGCCGGAGTTATTATATCTATTATCGGGGGAGGTGGTTCCATCACATCCTCAACCTTTAAGTTCTTTAGCTCATGTTTTTCCTTCTCTGTCATATACTTTACTAGACCCTCCTCGCTGATCAACCCTACGAGTTTTAAACCATCGAAAACAGGTAATTGGCTAATGGAGTTATCTTGCATTAATCCTATGGCATTATGCAACGACGCGGATTTTGGTATTTGAATCAAGGTCTTGCTACAAATGTCCCCTGCATGTAATGAAGGTCGTTCTTCCAATGAAGTTAATACCTCAAAGATTTTGCGTGCTGTGTCATAACCTGGTTTGCACCTCCCCGATTCTATTTGGTTGATCATTGATGTACTAATACCTGTAAGGGACGCTAACTTTCGTTGTGTTAATGCTAATCTCATTCTTGATTGTTTAATGGATTCAAGTTTTGGTAACAACATTTACACAGAAAAACAACAAAGCTGCATATAACCTTAATATTATGATCTGGTATCTGCGTACTGCATGGGAAAGCCGGATTCTGTACATCTTTATAGAATAAAACGAGTTCTTGAAGAGCTTTCAAATAAAAGTGGAAGGGGCACGGAGCTTGTATCCCTTTATATTCCACCCAGGAAAGCCATACATGAGGTAATAACTACTTTAAGGGAAGAATATGGGACGGCGTCAAACATAAAGTCAGATACCACAAGGAATCATGTATTGGATGCCTTGACAAGAACAATGCAGCGGTTGAAACTCTATAATTTTACTCCAGATAATGGTCTTGTAGTATTTTGTGGTGCTTTACCTACCAATGGTTTTGGTAGCGAGGTTATTACCCTGCATGAAGTTGTTCCTCCGAAACCACTACAAACATTCCTGTACAGATGTGATGATCACTTTCATACGGAGGTACTAAAGGACATGTTGAGGGAGGAAAAGATTGTGGGAATACTTTCCATCGACAGCACTGAATCTGGTATTGGGATTTTACTTGGTGACAGATTGGAAATAATTGATAATTTATCTTCTGGTGTTGCAGGAAAACATAGGGCTGGTGGTCAATCGCAAAGAAGATTCGAAAGGTTGAGAGAAATGGAATTAAATGATTACTTTACAAGGGTAGCTGAACATGCAAAATCGGTCTTTCTTGATGAATATAAAATTGAAGCCCTGATAGTTTCTGGTCCTGGACCCACGAAGGATGATTTTCTTAAGAATGGATATCTTGATTATAGACTTCAAAATAAAGTTCTAGTTGTAATAGACTCATCATATGCTGGGAGTGAAGGAATTAGAGAGGCTATTGACAGAGCACAAGACGTCCTGCATGAATATAGGCTGGTAGAAGAAAAAAAACTTGTTCAGAGATTGCTTGCAGAAGTGCATTCGGAGAAGGGGCTTGTTGCTTATGGTCTCTACGATGTTATCAATATCCTCCAAGGTGGTGCTGCAGAAATGATCCTCCTTGCAGATAATATGAGAAAAGTTAGACTTGAGATAATTTGTAAAAGATGTAAAACAAAGACTGAGAAAGTGGTTGATAGAGATAAATTGATACAGACTAAACAAGAAATGCTTGGTACTGCGTGCACCAGTTGTTCATCACTTGATCTTGATTCTAAGGAGCAGGATGTAGTGGATTACATTGAAGAACTTGCTCTTAAAGTGGGATCCAAGATTGAAATCATTTCTTCAAAAACGGAAGATGGTAAAATACTGGAAAATCTAGGTAAGGTTGCTGCAATACTACGCTATAGAGTTCAATGATAGGTTCAGATTCTTCAGCACATAATCTTATTGATCATTCTCACATTTTGATTTTTTCGAAAGTTCTAAATATAATCACAGGGAAAGAATTACGATGGAGACCATAGAAGATCATGAAGATTTTATTCCCAAAGTCGTAGAGAGTAAGGGTCAGTTTCTTGTACTATTTTATGCTGACTGGTGTCCTTTTTGTACGAAGTTCAAACCTATATTGGAAAATTATCAAAATAAATTACCATATAAAATAATTGGTGCACAAATGAATGAAGATGAAAATTCCTTGTGGGACCTATTCAAGATAGAATCAATACCAACTATGATAGCATTCGACAATGGTGAAATAGTGTGTAGGAGAGATGCAAATAAAGGTGTTGGTCTTACTAGCACCGACATGGAATCCATTGCAAAAGAACTGACAAATAACTAAGAGCCTATCCTAAAATTCTAGCTGATAGTTAACTATTGGTAGAAATGATATCATTTAGAATGTAAGAATATTAGTTCATACTGTCAGGTTTAGTTTTCTTACTATTGATTTTATTAGTATTGTAGATAATAGATACTAGAAACAGTTGCATTAACGTGTTTATGACACTACCAATATATCGCTCTGTACACTATTAGGCAGTTAGCAAATTGCAATGCTCGATAATTCTCTCTCTTCTCGAACCTTACCAATAACTTTCTGAACCTGTTATGCCAAGATGCGGTTCTTTCTACAACCCATCTTTTTGCTTTGTACAAATTCTTTTTCAACACTTCACCCTTATGACGAATGTGATCCACATATCCCCTTCCTAACTCCATATTTCATACTCTATACTCTATCTCAGTGAAATCGTATCCTATTCATGCATATGTTCTGTTTAATTTTAGGTCTATCAACAACAATGCTATCTATTGTAGGAAAGGCTGATTTCATATCGTGTTTATTTGCTCCAGTAATTACAGATGAGAGAGGTACTCCTCTTCTATCAACCAGCATGTGACGTTTGGTACCTAGCTTGCCTCTATCCGTTGGATTTGCTCCGGTCGTTTTCCCCCTAATGGGGCCTTCGGTACGCTATCCATGGATTGCCAGTCCCATCCCATGCTCTTTAATTCATCATATATTTCCAGCAGCCTCTTCCATACCTTCTTGAATACTCCTATCCCAATCCATTCCTGAAATCTTGCATGGCAAGTTGAACCAGAACCAAATTCTTTCGGCACCTTCTTCCACTGGCATCCAGTTCTTAATACATACAGTATTCCATTCAATACTTTTCTAAATGGCACGGCCGGTCTTCCAACTGTTCTTGCTGGTTTCTCTGGTGGCAACACTAGTTTGAACTCTACCCATAGATCATTTGGTATATGCCATATGGTCGGCATGCTCTTTTTCTTTGATTTTCTCACAAATTTAGCTAGAGAGAACAGATCTAGATCTGTTTCGGTATAAACAATTAGGCTATGATGTTAATTTTCGGATAAGCTCTAAGTGTAGTTAAGCCTGAATTTTGAAAGAATCAAAAAATTCGAATGAACAATCACCAAGATGAAGACTATCCACATCACTATAGCGATATTGGTTCAATGTACTTTCGTATCTTTGCAGCTACGTCATTAAGTTGTTCTATCGATACATTTTTTCTCTCTGGCCATCTTCCCGGATCGCTATCATTATTGAACCTTGGAACTATATGCACATGAACATGTGGCACGATCTGGTTTGCGGCGATACCATTATTTTGTCCCAATGTGAAGCCATCCGCACCTACAGCCATTACTACAGCTTTAGCTAGATGTGATGATAAACTGAAAAGTTTTCCAGTATGTTCAATCGGCATATCAGGTATTGTCTGGTAGTGTTCTTTTGGCATAACCAATGAATGACCTTCATTTATTGGAAATATATCCATGAAAGCAACAAATTTATTATTTTCAAAAATATGAGCTGCCTCATTCCTTTTGTCTATTATTGAACAAAAAATACAATTCATTAAGGAAGTATAATAGTCCATCTTTATATTTTTACGGTTGAGCCAATTGTTGCAACGGGTTCTGATCCTATAACAAGGTTCGTCTTATAATCTACTAGCACTTTAATATTGGTGAATTTTTGATCTTTCAAAATGAAATTTATGATGGGATGTTGGAAAAGGATATTATTAACATATGACAATTTGAGGCATTGGTTGTGGCAATATTATACTTAGAGCCTATCCTAAAATTCTATCTGATTGTTAACGATTGGTAGAAATGATATCATTTAGAATGTAAGAATATTAGTTCATACTGTCAGGTTTAGTTTTCTTACTATTGATTTTATTAGTATTGTAGATAATAGATACTAGAAACAGTTGCATTAACGTGTTTATGACACTACCAATATATCGCTCTGTACACTATTAGGCAGTTAGCAAATTGCAATGCTCGATAATTCTCTCTCTTCTCGAACCTTACCAATAACTTTCTGAACCTGTTATGCCAAGATGCGGTTCTTTCTACAACCCATCTTTTTGCTTTGTACAAATTCTTTTTCAACACTTCACCCTTATGACGAATGTGATCCACATATCCCCTTCCTAACTCCATATTTCATACTCTATACTCTATCTCAGTGAAATCGTATCCTATTCATGCATATGTTCTGTTTAATTTTAGGTCTATCAACAACAATGCTATCTATTGTAGGAAAGGCTGATTTCATATCGTGTTTATTTGCTCCAGTAATTACAGATGAGAGAGGTACTCCTCTTCTATCAACCAGCATGTGACGTTTGGTACCTAGCTTGCCTCTATCCGTTGGATTTGCTCCGGTCGTTTTCCCCCTAATGGGGCCTTCGGTACGCTATCCATGGATTGCCAGTCCCATCCCATGCTCTTTAATTCATCATATATTTCCAGCAGCCTCTTCCATACCTTCTTGAATACTCCTATCCCAATCCATTCCTGAAATCTTGCATGGCAAGTTGAACCAGAACCAAATTCTTTCGGCACCTTCTTCCACTGGCATCCAGTTCTTAATACATACAGTATTCCATTCAATACTTTTCTAAATGGCACGGCCGGTCTTCCAACTGTTCTTGCTGGTTTCTCTGGTGGCAACACTAGTTTGAACTCTACCCATAGATCATTTGGTATATGCCATATGGTCGGCATGCTCTTTTTCTTTGATTTTCTCACAAATTTAGCTAGAGAGAACAGATCTAGATCTGTTTCGGTATAAACAATTAGGCTATGATGTTAATTTTAGGATAAGCTCTTAGTCATACTCATTCTCAGTGCTAAAATATTTGAAGAAATTATGGTTAAGATCAAGCAACCCCCTCTGCTAGGTAATGTTCTTGCGGGGATAATAATCGGTCCTGCTGTACTTTCATGGGTAGAACCAATAGCTGAGATAGAATTATTCATATCCATAGGCATATTCTTTCTCTTCTTTCTCATTGGTCTAGAAAAAGTCGATTTACCCTGACTCTTTAACATACTCAGAAAAAGATTATTTGCTGCTTCTGCAATCGGTTTCTTATTACTGTTTACAGTAGGGTCATTATTCTCATTTTATCTAGGAATGGACTTTGTTCAATCCTTTGCCATTGCAAGTGTAATTGGTGCATCAAGTCTAGGTGTTACTGCAAAGATATTGATGGACAAGGGCAAGCTTAAATCGGTAATAGGATTAGAAATATTTACAGTAACAGCTATCGTAGAATTCATAGCAATTATTGTTGCCAGCGTCACGATCCAAATGGGTACAACAGAAACTGTTCCAGCTGCATACGATATTGCATGGCTTTTCATAAGGATCCTGATCTTTTTCGGTATTGCCGGCAGCTTTGCGGTATATGTATTCCCTCGTATGCTGCAAGCAGTAAGGAAGTACATGAAAGTTAAAGAGATCTATTTTGGGATTATAATCGGTGTGATAGCTTCTAGTATCATATTTTGCAGAGTTTAGTGGAATTCATGGTGCAATCGGTGCTTTGCTTCTAGGCGTAGCAATGTTGCAAATGCCTCGAGATGAATATTTTGAAACTTCTAGAGGTCTTCATAGCATAGGGCATGGAATTTTCATCCCTATCTTTTTTGCAGGAATTGGTCTGTACTTCATACCCTCGTTCCTCCAACTCCCTATAATAATGATCATAGGTTTCTTAATAATTATTATTGGTGTAAAATATTTAGGCTCCTTTATTGCGGCAAAGGTTGCACGCCTATCACCTGCATCTACCGTCGCTAAAGGCGTGATGGCTAAAGGTGCAGTCGATCTTGGATTGATGATTTCATTGCTAAGTATGGGATTGTTGGAGAATGAATTATTTTCGCTCCTTGTCTTTGGAACACTTGTGATGATGATCCTTTCAGCGAGCAGTTTACAACACGCTCTTGGTCGTGAGGAAGAAGTAAAGGGTGAATCGCCTGAAGCCCTAATACCATACTTTGTTAGAATTGCGTTTGCAGACCTTAATGCAAAAGACGTGATGTCTGTTTCTTTACCACATGTAGACAAGGATACTTCTGTATCACAGTTCCTTCAGGAACATTTGGATATTGCAAAATCAACTTACCTCGTTCTGGAGATAAAAATATTCTTCTTGGCAGTGTCAACAAGGGAGATCAACAAGATACCGCAGAAGAAATGGAAATCTACTAAATTAGAGGATATGATGAACAAAAAAATCATAGTATCAAATGCTAACGAAGATCTATTTTCTGTTATAGAGAAGATGAATTTGCACCATTATGACCTCATTCCTATTGTTGATATAACAAATAACAGGAAAGTAGTTGGAATCATTACAAGATATAACATACTGCAATTACTGGTGAATAAACCTATTGATACTGAAAAATTACTATTCTCGATCTTCAGAGTATCCAATACATTGAATCCAATACATTGAATCCAACCCTATTAATCCTTATTTGTTCAATCTATATTATTCGATATGAATCAGTAGAGATTTTTCTAAAATAAGTTGTAATCGAACTTTTTAGAATCATAACCCCTAACGTATTAATACAAACTTACAAAATCGCTTCTCTACACTACCTCACAATGAAATGTTAGGGGGAGTTTTTTCATTCAGTGCTAAAGTGATTATCAAATTGATGGATGATTGAAAGCTATGTTGAAAGCTCTTTAATCATCTCTTCCACGCTTTTTTTATCTGGAACATTCTTACATTGGTCCAGATAAATTTTAAAATCGGTAGCAGCACCCTCCTTATTGCCCAATTCAATCCTTACAATTGCACGATTTTTGTATATGGGACCAAACCTAAACTGATTTATTGTTATTGCCTTGGAATAATATTCTTCTGCTCTAGCAAAGTCCTTTTTCTTGAGATAATAATTGCCTAATCCCCTAAATGCCAAGTAAAAGCAAGAATTTAGTTCTATCGCCTCCCTGTAACAAATTTCCGCTTCTTCATTATTTCTTTCATTGTATAATGCGCCTATCTGATTCCATATTCTAGGATTTCTCGGTTCAGTATTTTTGGCAAGCAAAAGTGTTGCTAAGGCTTTTTCATAATTTCCTTGGAGATGTAATTTTTCTGCTATAAAGCAAGATCTGTTCGATTGTGTGAAACTAAGTTTATCCCTTTCTACTACTTCACTGACATCGGTTGGAACTATAATCATCGTGACATTATCGTCCTGTTTCCATAATTGGTTGAATTGATTGTACTTGATAGCGCCCATTTTATCAGGATCGGGAAAGTAAGTTAACACTCTATTGGTACTATTGTCATATCCAGATATTACCATGGCATGTTGAACTGTCTCTCGTATCCCAGGTAAAATTACAATTGGAGGAAGTCCTTGGTCTATTCGCTTCTGTAGGTCTTGGAGCGAGCCATGATAAATGTAGGATCTTAGACCGTGTTTCTCGGCTAATTCTATACCCTCCATCATTATTGTTCCCCTGATCTTAGGGTAAATCTTTGCTATCTCCTTAGCTTCACTGATAGGAATTTCCTCATTCCAATACCTAGAGATTACACTTATTACTAATGGCAGGCAGATGTTCTCTTCCTCTTCGCTTACTGCTGGTAATTTTAGTAAATGATCGCTCAAACAAGAACCTTGTTACATTAATTAAATAAAAAGATATACAAAAAAAGAATGGATTATTCCACGCTTATCTTTTCTCTACCTTTTTCTGCTTCTTCTATTTTCTTGAGTTCAGTTGTTAAAAACTTTTTGTATTTTTCTTTTTCTTCCCTTCCCAGCTTGTCAAGATTGTTTGTCAACATAATTCCCATCGAAGTCACCCTTTCCAAAACATCTAGCGCCAGAAATTTACCTGCATTGGTAATCTTCATCAATACATCTAACTGCTTTTTCATCACGTCTTGTATGGAACTTAGATCATTTAACACATCACGTCCTTTGTTGGTTATCACGTGTTTCCCACTTGCAATTTCCTCAATCAAACCTTCCTGCAACAGTCTTCCAAGTAAAGGGTATACCAACCCAGGGGAGGGTTTCCACATTCCACTACTTGCCTTTGATGCTGATTCTATGATCTCCTTCCCAGTCAATTGTTGTTCCTTGAGTAGATTCAAGACATAGAAGCGGGAAAATCCCCTCGGAACAGAGCTTCCGACTCTTTGTATCCAACTTGCATTCATTTTATATCACAGGCAATATCACCAGAGATATATTTAAATCTTCTCCATATTCTCAAGGTCCATACCATTCAATCCCAATAGGTTCTCTCACACAATTGAAATGTGATGAGGTAGTATCAGCAGGATAGATTAATTATAATATAGCATAATTAGGTAAATGGAAGGAATTGTCTGAAACTATAGAGCATGATGTAATTATAGTTGGTTCAGGTCTTGCTGGCCTTCGAGCTGCAATCGAAGCTGCGATTACGAGTGAAAAGTTAAGCATAGCCTTGGTATCGAAAGTACAAGTAATGCGTTCACATTCAGTATCTGCCGAGGGTGGTACTGCTGCAGTTTTATTTCCAGAGGATGGTGATAATTTCGAATCTCACATTTATGATACTGTAAAGGGAAGTGATTTCCTAGCAGACCAAGACACCGTTGAACGACTGGTCCACACTATTCCGGATGAAATTTATCGGCTAGAACACTGGGGCATGCCCTGGTCAAGAAGGGATGATGGAAGAATTGCACAGAGGGCATTCGGTGGTTATAGCTTTCCAAGAGCATCATTTGCACAAGATAAGGTAGGATTTTACCAAATGCAAACACTTTATGACACTGCATTAAAATATGATAACATACATTTCTACAATGAATGGTTTGTAACATCTATAGTTTATGATGTCAATCAATTTAGAGGCTTGACCGCAATAGAAATTAAAAGTGGAAATTTTAAGCTCTTCAAGGCAAAGTCCTGTATAATAGCATCTGGTGGTGCTGGAAGAATTTATTCCTTTGCAACTTATGGACTCACATCAACTCCAGACGGTATTGACATGGCATACCGTGCTGGTCTAGCATTAAAGGATATGGAGTTTGTCCAATTCCACCCAACTGGTATACTCCCCTCAGGTATACTGATAACCGAGGCAGCCAGAGGAGAGGGTGGATTTTTGATCAACAAAGATGGAGAACGATTCATGAAAAAGTATGCGCCTGATAAGTTGGAGCTAGCTTCAAGAGATGTTGTTTCTAGGGGAATGATTCGGGAAATACTTGAGGGTAGGGGATTTACAGACACGGGAACGGGAATGAACCATCTACTTCTTGATCTGCATCATCTGGGTGACGAAATCATCAAGGAGCGATTGGCAGGAATAAGAGAGATCACTATGAAGTATTCTGATTTGGATCCAATTGACGAACCCATACCCGTCAGACCGGTTTGTCACTATATGATGGGAGGCATACATGTCAATATTGATGGCGCCTCTAAGATGCGGGGATTATGGGCAGCTGGAGAAGCTGCTTGTGTTAGTATAAACGGAGCAAACAGATTAGGGGCAAATTCAACTGCAGAATGCTTGGTTTGGGGGAAATACACTGGAGAGTTTGCAGCTAAACATGCTTTAGAAAATGGATTTGGAAAAATACCAAATGATATGGTAGCTATGGAGGAGAAAAGGATCTACGATGGTGTGTTTCATGGAAGGGGAGAAGAAAACCCTTATCAAATCAAGAAGGAACTTACAGACATGATGGATGAGAAAGCATATGTATTCAGAACAGAGAAAGATTTGGCAGATGGTATCAAGAAGGTGAGGGAATTACAAGAACGAGCATGGAAGCATGTTGACGACAAAGCAAAGGAATACAATACTAACTTCACCAATGTGATGGAGTTAGATTCCATGCTTAGAACCAGTGAGGTTGTACTCTTGGGGGCTTATTATAGGCTGGAATCAAGAGGGGCGCATGCACGGATGGATTATCCTACAAGGGATGATGTAAATTTCTTAAAGCATACATTAGCCTATTTTACTGGGCAGGAGCCGAAGATTGAATACCTTCCAGTTACTGTTACAAGATATAAACCAGCTGAACGACATTACTGAGGCGGTCAATTTTGGTTAGAGAGGAAAACAGGGAAGGTGTAAGGGGATGGTTGAACCCTACACGGTATGGTTGGCCACGAATTTCGTATTGGCTTCAGAGATTAACAGGTGTTGGATTACTGGCCTATTTCATAGCACACATAATAGAGACCAGTTCCCTAACTCAGGGCAAGTTTGCTTGGGATCAAATGCTCCAAATGACGCAAACCACAGGGGGACATTTGATACTTATTCTTGTAATAGGGATGTCAGTGTTCCATGCAGCTAATGGCGTTAGACTATATCTTGCTCATGGGGGAAAGGGGATAGGTGCTCCTGGTAGACCGGATTATCCGTACAGGCCTACTTCATTAAGCATGAAGATGCGTGCGTGTTTATGGGTGTCAATGGCTCTCGCGGCTCTTGCGATGATGTATGGTGCAACTGTATTATTAGGGGAATAGAAATGAGGGAAAGTCAAATAATGAATATTCACTACATAACCGGCCTTGCTGCTATTGTGTTAGTTGGCATACATATATCGTTTAGATTGATAGTTCCATACGGGATGAGTTTGGAGTATGAAAACGTAATTTTAAATTATCAGAATTTACCATACGCTATCGTACTTGAATTAATACTTGTCACTGTTTCAATCCACGGTTTCAACGGCTTGCGAATAATACTCATTGAATTGAGGCAGGGCCACCACTGGGAGAAAGGCGTAAGTTGGGCATGTGCTGTATCTGCCATAGGACTTATTGCGTACGGTAGCAGAACTATAGTAATAGCTGGAATGGCTGGTGCTTTGTAAAATGGCCAAAAAAATAAAATTAAAGGTATACAGGCATATACCTGGTAAGGATTCTTCTTATTATGATGAATTTGAAGTACCTGTAGAGCGCTGGTCGACGGTTCTTGATGTGTTATTACATACTAAAGCTAATATGGATCACTCGATTGCGATACGTTATTCTTGTAGAATGGCTTCATGTGGTTCCTGTGGAATGATGATCAATAGGATCCCTAGGTTGGCTTGCCACACAAAAATAAACGAGCTTGATACAGACGTTATTACATGCAAACCATTAGCGAACTTTCCAATCATACGCGATCTAGTTCCTGATTTTGATACCTTCTTGAGGAAACACAAAGATATGAAGCCCTACATTCTAAACGATATTAAGACAGATAAGAAAACTAAGGAGTTTTTGCAGAGCCCTGAAGAATTGGATAAGTTTATGCAATTTTCCTATTGTATTAAATGTGGTCTCTGCAATTCTGCATGCCCAGTCGTTGCTACAGATAAAAAATTTCCAGGCCCACAGGCGCTAGCTCAGATGTACAGATATTTTGCTGATAACAGGGATCAAGCTGCGGATGAAAGAATAAAGATCATTGACAATCGACACGGTATATGGCGATGCCATTTTGCAGGTTCATGTAGCAAAGTATGTCCTAAAGGGGTGGATCCAGCATTGGGTATACAGTTACTTAGAGGCTATATGATGGGTTTTTCAAAAAAGGGAAAGATGGAACCGAAACTAGTTCCAGCTGAAGGATAAATCATCTTTCCTTTTATTACAAATCCAAATCTAGTACTTTACTTGTCCTCTATAACATTACTTTCAGCACTCTTTCTACCTCCGTTAACTTGGTTGTTTATTGCTTCTGCCATAAAATGATTGCTCACATTCACAAGCGTCTTATTTATTTCTTCAATAGTCTCCAAGTTGTCCTTTACATCTTGGGCTATCTTGAATCCAAAAACGGCCGGGCAAAATGGACTTGTAAGATGCAAATCTACTTTCACGTTCCCTCCATCAATATCTACATTATCTATTAATTGTAATTCCATGATAGACACATTGATTTCAGGATCAACTATTTTGGTTAGTTCATCGAAGATCTTTCGTCTAACTTGTTGCATGTCAGCGCTCATAGCTCAATAAATACTGATACCATATATAATCATTGACCGTTGATGATTGAAGTAAAATCTATGTCTAAGTACTAATTTGCCTTGATCTCCATGCTTTTGGATACGTACCGGGCTTCATTATTATTCGCCTTACATTGAAGCCAAAACCCTTGTCTGCATCAACTATTTCCTGTGCTGACATGGCAGCTTCAGCCAGCCCAATAACCTCTCCCTTCAATGTGTATAATCCTACAAAGTCATTTCTCTTTAAATCTCGAGGTATTTTTAAGATGCCTGGAACCGCAAGTTGCGCCCCGTGGCATAGTGCATCTGCAGCTGTATCCCTTACTATAACGGCCTTTATGGTCTGGAGGGACGTTTCGATGGGTTTTACTATACTCCTCAATTTGTCATCCTTTCTTTTTTCTTTCCATATATTATAGGCGTCTACAATATCATGCAGTTTAACGAAACCATTGGTTTCGTTAAGGTTACTTACTCTTGTTCGCCGCAGTTCTGCCATAGTAGCACCAAATCCTAAAATCTCTCCTACATCATAAATTATTTTTCGGATATAAGTTCCTGCTTGGCATAAAATGTGTAAAAGTACCAACCTACCACTTTCTTCCATAACATCTAAATCATACACATTTCTTATTCTGACTTCACGTTTTACAGCAGAGCGCTGAGGTGGTCGCTGATAGATCTCGCCAGTAAACTCTTTAACAACAGATCGCAGTTTATCACCCTCGACAGTTCCATGTAGTCTAGCCAAGGCGTAATATTCCTTAGGTCCAAATAATAAGACTCCCAGTGCTTTAGTTCCTTCGCCTAAACCTACTGGCAGTAAGCCGGTTACCGGCGGGTCCAGCGTCCCACTATGACCTGCCTTCTTTATTTCAAGAATCCGCCTTGTCCATGCTACTACTTCATGACTCGTAGGACCAGGAGGTTTATCCAGAGATATTAGTCCATAGTCAAGAAGTACCTCCATGGGGCGTTTGTCTGGGTAATAGCCATATTTTTCATCTGTAACATCGTCATCTACTTTCATTAACTGTTTGAATTGCGGAAGATCTATCATATCTTAATTATATATCAAGACTTCTATATTTTACTTTTCTACACCATATGATTTACTATATTAAATGTGATATCAATTACTCCATGTAGACTTAACCTATCTGTATTGATCACATAATCAAATACCGAAAGGTCCTCACCAAATTTTATCTTGTAGAGATCACTGTAAAGTTTTTTGTTCTCCTCATCCCTCAATGTAACAATCTTCAATGTTTCTTCATACTTGGTATTATCTCGTCCTGCCATTCTTTTTGCCCTGCTTTCCCTTGAGCCTTTGAGCCAGAACTTTATGGACTTATTTGCAAGCCAGGGCAGCGTATAGCTTGTTATGACAACACCACCTTGATCAGCCAATTCTACTAGCCTGTTGTCAACCTGTTTGTCAAAATCTGGATTTGACTTGCGAACAGCGAGGAATTTTATACCTTGTTCGGTATCCCACCAGCCATTACCAACTGAATCATAACCCTTGGTAGCAGCTATTTCTTTAAGAATATCTCCTCCAGAAAACTGTTTTAGGTTGAATTTATCTGAGAGCGCTTTTGCTACAGTAGTTTTACCCACAGCTGGCAAACCAGAGATAATTAGGCTAAGCATCATTACTATTTTGGAATGTCATACTTATATAAAATGCAACTGATATTTGCTCAATTTACAATTTTCATGTATAAAACGGAGGATTACAAATTACTAAAGACCAAGCATCGATTCATTTATTTTTACACTCGGATAACGAAATCGTAGGGAGTCCAATTGTCTGTCCTTTGGTAAACTGTAATTTTAAAGCAGGAAATGGGTCATTCACTTATCATGTTTCCAAATTCAATGTATACTGTCTTTCCCGTAAGAAACTTATAGGAAATTGCTCTCTACATACCTTTGTATAGCCTATCATGATATCAAGAGTTGGTAGTTGTCTAGGTATATATATACCCCCCTTATAAGGAAGGAAGAAAGCAGAGATGCCGCAAACCAAGCCGATTGTTAGCATAGAAAATGTTGTTGCTTCTGCTACTGTGAACCAAAAAGTAGATCTTAACCAAATAACACAAATCTTTCCAGATGTAGAATACCATCCCGATCAGTTCCCTGGTTTGGTGTTCAGGCTCAAATCTCCCAAAACAGCTACTTTGATCTTTAGTTCTGGCAAGATGGTTTGTACAGGTGCCAAATCAGAAGAACAATCGATTAAGGCTGTAAAGAGCGTTGTTCAGAAATTGAAGAAGGGTGGGATTCCCATAGAAAATGAACCTTCAATAGAGATACAAAATATAGTTGCCTCTGCCAGTTTGGGAGGTAAGATACACTTAGAACTTGCTGCAAGAATATTGCCTAGAAGCATGTACGAACCAGAACAATTCCCAGGTCTTATACATAGAATGCTAGATCCCAAAACCGTAATTCTCCTATTTGCTAGTGGTAAACTCGTATGCACTGGTGCCAAGAAGGAGAGCGAGGTTTATAGGGCAGTACACGCACTGCATACCTTGCTAGAAGAAAAAGGATTAATGATTTACGAGAGTTAAGCCCTTTCCTTGACATATTCCTTAATTGTTTTCAAACATTCATCATCTAGCATACCTGAATCAAGTAGCACATTGACAATTTCGCTTATCTTTGATACAGAAATCAATTTCACATCGTGCTGGCTTAAAGTTGCCTCTGCACCTTCAAGTCTGTCTATTAGAACAATCGCGGTGCTCACAACACCACCATTATTTCTTACCGCCTCTACAGCGTCCAGAATAGAATTACCAGAAGTGATGACGTCGTCTAATATTACAACTTTAGCTCCTGGACTTAGGTAACCTTCTAACAAATTGTTCATCCCATACTTCTTTCCTTCTTTCCTCACATACACAAGTGGTTTGCCAATTTTGTATGAAATGGATGATGCATACACCAATCCTGTAGTGGGTACAGAACAAATATAATCGAACCTATCCAAGCCTATATTCCTCTGTATAGCATCTTCATAGGCTTCAATTGTAGCCTTAAAATACAGTGGAAAACTAGGCAAAATTCTAAGATCAATATAATAAGGGCTTTCCTTCCCGCTTGACAAGCTAAATATGCCAAACTTGAGTGAATTGGTCTTTACGAGGAATGATGCGATCTGTTTGACGAAATCCATAACGTAGAGATACTACTCATAATAATAAATGTTCACAGACCCTGAACATATTAAATTGGACTGGGCATAGTCTTATCAGTTGTAATGGACAAATCTTGAATCGATAATGATCATGGACATCCATAGGTTTGGAGATTTTCACTCTAAAGGTAAGAACTTACAGATAATGATGTATATGACTTACTGATCTAAGTATTGCTAAAAATAACCCGCTAGATAAAATAGTAAACTAATTTGAACTAATTAAGTAAAATCAATATGAGACTAAAATGTTTCAATAGTGAATAATCCATCGGGTTTATGGCTCTTGATTTTCTGACACTAAGATAGAAGTTATAGAGCAAGATTTACCATTTTCATTTAAAAAATAAAAAAAGTCCGCCTACCTCCATTGCGGCTTGTTGAACCTGCCCATTGCTACAGTTGTAGCTACTATTAGACCCATTACAGCCATAACTGCGATTGGAAATTCCGGTACCACTTGAGTGCCAATTATTTCAACTTCTTCTGCACCGGCAAATACTGCTATGGTCAATTCCCTTTCATTATCATTTGTATTAAGTTCCTGATAATCTGACTCCTCACCATCTACAATTATGATAAATTCGTCGTCGTCGCCATTAAGTTTAGAGTCGATAAGATCTCTGGGGAGAGTTATCATTAATTCTCCATCCTCAGCTTCATCTGTCTGTACCATTATTATGATGCTCGTAAAGTCAGAATCTACATCAATTTCCCTAACACTACCATTAGACAATGAGGCCGGAACATCGATATTCGTCTCTCCTTCGGTCACCGTAATAACTCCATTAGACCCTACCCCATCTGTACTAACTGACTCGCTTGATTTAACGATCACATTACCAATCATCCATGGATGTAATTGACACAAGTATGGATATTCACCGGCTTCATCAAATGTGTATTCGAATGGTGTACCTGGTTTAGCTAGTCCAGAATCAAATAACTCACCCCAGACACTCGGATCGTCGATGTCACCACTTGTTACTGTATGTGTAGCAGCATCGGAATTTGTCCAAACTACGGTGTCCCCTACATCAATTGTTACCTCTGTTGGAACAAATGCACAATCATTGTCTGCACTAGATGCGCCAGGACATTGATCTACGGTAACTGACTCTGCATAAGCATTGTCGGAGTTCAACACAGCTACTAACGGAATCAGTAATAGGCCCAAAGTTAAGATCATAGATTGATTCTTCATTAAGATCTCGTTGAGATTAATCAGTATTTAAACATCTCTCAACTGTCATTATATATCAAAATTGCATGTAATATAACAGTTCAAAACTTATGGAATATTTGAAAAATGAACTTTGGTTATACAAAAGGTAAGTGTAACTTCATTTTGTTTCTCTCAACTTTATCTAAACCTTCTGGTAGAGTGAGGAGAGAAGTAAATCTTAACACATCACATAAAAAAGTTAATCAAATTCAAATATTTGTCTAAGAACAAAAGGGTAAATCTTAGATAAATCAACATATTTTTATTGAAATTAAATGATGGATACTTATGCCAGAGTTTTGGCTCAAATACGGTACCACGGAAGTGGTACTTGATATCAAGGCGGAAAATCTCCTTGATTACGTTATTCAAGATGAGCAACGAATGAGTGAGGAAGAAATCAATGCCAAGCTCGATACTCTAACTCTGAAGGATGAGGCATATTTTGTAGTTCTGGATACTTCGCTCCATACTGCAAAGCTTTCATTACTACTTGTCGAAAATGCAAAGAAACGTAGTATTGGCCGCATCTCAATAGGCGTGCCTCAAAGCGCTTTAAACATGTATAGAAACATTTTCCAAGATACTAGCGTTAGTGTATCCGAACTATCAAATGATCTTGTTACTCTGAATACTGCCACATTGGTATCAAAAACTTCTTTTGATCCCCTTTTCGGCTATTCTGGCGCACCAATCTACTTGCTAAAATATTTTGGAATAAAAGAGATGCTGGATGCATACAAGGCAAGAGACAGTGATCTTCCTAGACCAGGAGCGAATAACAATGTATTGTCAATAGCCCACGAATTTGCTGAAAAACTAGACATTGTTTCTATAGAATCTGTAGTAGGTAGTCACGGTTTTGTGGATATCATTGTGAATAACCCCGTAGATTGTAATAAGGAGGCAATAACAATTCTTGAATCTTTCAACAGGATTGAAGTTGAAAAATGCAAGGCGTCCGTTATAAGCGCTGGCGATGGATACTCTACACTTTCATATGCTTTGAACTCTCTCTGGAATTGCTTGGATGCTACCAAAGAGAATGGTACACTGACATTACTAGCTGAATGCAGAGATGGTTTTGGTTCTACGGCACTACAAATGCTTGTTGAAGGTAAAATTACTATGGATGATGCGTACAGACCTACAGAATATATTGACGGTCTTGAAAACTTGCTTTATCTAAAGGAGGTCAGCAAAAGGTATAATCTTTCCTTGGTCTCAGCATTGCCAGATTATTATACGAAAAACAGGCTAGGGTTCAAAACATTTCGGAGGACAAAAGATGTGCTTCAAAGCCTGTTAAATGTGTATGGACCTAAACAAAAGGTGTTGGTGGTTTCAGATGCAAGTAAAGTTTTGTTGAAACCAAAGATGCCTGATTAATTGGTTGAAATTTTATGAATATTCTGGTGTGTATGATTATCCAATCGAATTCATGATATATTTTCTGATGGTAGTAATTACCCATAAGATTAATTGGATCCTTAATTGCTCACGTAAGCTTCAATCCGGGAGATTAATTTTATAGATTTTTCTTACACTGTGTATGAATCATGCAGTATTCATTGACGACATTTACGATCCCAGAAAACTAATTGTAGATATGTATATTGCTAAATTACATCAAGATTAATATCTTAGGGTAAACTTAATCATTAACAAGGTTTGAATTAAAAGTTGAACAAGTCTGAGCTGGCTGATTAGAGATTGAGAAAAAATGGTAATGGTGCACAGAGGAATGCCAATAAGATCGAAATGACAAACATAATCTTTCTATTCTTAGATAGTGGTGACACATCATCTAAGGGTTTCGCATCTGGAGCTCTAGCATTCATTACCAATATTAGCAGGGCCATCACAACGTAGCCAATACCCGCTAACGCAATAATACTCATAAAGGTCGTCCTTTTATGCCATTTTTGACCTATTGCAGCTCTTGCAATATGACCTCCATCCAGTTGCCACGCAGGTAATAAATTAAGAAACGTAATGAGGAAACCTATCCATGCTGCAAATGCTATAGGTGACATTAAAGGAATAAAACCCTCCACCATCTTGCCAGCCACCAGGTAACTCCCAAACATGAGTAAACTCGGATTTATATTGATCAACTGCGAATCGCTCATTAAAACAGTGGCCTCTTCTACAGGTATTAATGGCGACAGAATTGCACCAAAAACAGAAACAACCATGGTTACTATCAGACCAGCTATGGGTCCTGCAAAGCCTATATCGAACAAGACATCCCGGTTTGGCATATGTCCTCTAGAGAATATTACTGCACCAAATGTTGGTGGACTTATTGAAAACCCAGGTATCCCAGGTATGAAGAATGGCCAAGTTGCTTTTAGTCTGTACTTCTTCACTGCAACTAAATGCCCTAATTCATGAACACCAAGGATGCCTATTAGAGACATTGTGTAGATTATAGCCATTTCCCATGGGTCCTTGATGTAAGCCTGTCCACTCATCGTTTGAGAGCGCAGAAAACCATCGTAAAGTACAATACCTACAGTTGCTGCGAAGAGCACCATAGGCATCCAGCTTTTTAGCCTGCTTTTGTGAACAGATGCAATACCCACTAACACTGTTAAACTATCATTATTTTTTCTCAAAGTAGCAATCATACCATATGACCTGAGACTATTGAGGAGACTCTGGAACTCTTCCTTGATGTTATAGGATTGCTTAATTGAGAATTCGAGACTATTGTCCTCTCTAACATAATAGTTGATAATATCCATATGTTTTGATACTAAAGAGATCGCAGCATTTTGGTCAATTGGTTGTCCATTTTGTATAGATACCAACAATTTCGATGAAGTGAACTACACATTAATGTCTTACCATATAAAACTGGATCAAGGTTAAATATAGAATCAGTAATAGAGTAGGCATTGCAAACAGCTCTTAGACGTATTGGTACTTACGTTATAAGAAGGTGTGAACGGGAAGATCTTCCATCTATTATTGAGATCAATCTGTTAACTTTACCTGAACATTATTCAGATTACTTTTTTGAATCAATTCTTAAAGAATTGCCAGAAGCTTTCATTGTTGCTGAATTGGAAGGGAGGACTATAGGCTACATAATGTGTAAGATTGAATTTGGTTTTTCTAACTTCCGCAAATTAGGATTTGTGAAGAAGGGACATGTGGTTTCTGTAGCTGTTTTAGAAAAACACAGAGGTAGTGGATTAGGAAAGGCATTGATGAAAGAGGCTACAACTGGTATGATTGGCAGAAAAGCTGATGAGATTTACTTAGAGGTTAGGGTAAGCAATGAGCAGGCAATAAAGTTATACGAAAAATTGGGTCTCATAATAAAGACTAAGATTAGAGGCTATTATAGGGATGGTGAAGCTGCATATCTAATGGCATTCGAGTTGTAGCTAATCAATAAGTTGTTACCTCTTATTCATCCCGTTTAGCTATATAGTTTTATAATCATCGAGAACATATGCGTTATAACTAAGAGCCTATCCTAAAATTCTAGCTGATAGTTAATGATTGGTAGAAATGATAACATTTAGAATGCAAGAATATTAGTTCATACTGTCAGGTTTAGTTTTCTTACTATTGATTTTATTAGTATTGTAGATAGTAGATACTAGAAACAGTTGCATTAACGTGTTTATGACACTACCAATATATCGCTCTATACACTATTAGGCAGTTAGCAAATTCTACTAGCGCCTGATAATTTTCCTCTCTCTTCTCGAACCTTACCAATAACTTTCTGAACCTGTTATGCCAAGATGCGGTTCTTTCTACAACCCATCTCTTTGCTTTGTATAAATTCTTTTTCAACACTTCACCCTTATGACGAATGTGATCCACATATCCCCTTCCTAACTCCATACTCTATCTCTGGAAAATCATATCCTATTCATGCATATGTTCTGTTTAACTTTGGGCCTATCAACAACAATGCTATCTATTGTAGGAAAGGCTGATTTCATATCGTGTTTATTTGCTCCAGTAATTACAGATGAGAGAGGTACTCCTCTTCTATCAACCAGCATGTGACGTTTGGTACCTAGCTTGCCTCTATCCGTTGGGTTTGCTCCGGTCGTTTTCCCCCTAATGGGGCCTTCGGTACGCTATCCATGGATTGCCAGTCCCATCCCATGCTCTTCAATTCATCATATATTTCCAGCAGCCTCTTCCATACCTTCTTGAATACTCCTATCCCAATCCATTCCTGAAATCTTGCATGGCAAGTTGAACCAGAACCAAATTCTTTCGATACCTTCTTCCACTGGCATCCAGTTCTTAATACGTACAGTATTCCATTCAACACTTTTCTAAATGGCACAGCTGGCCTTCCAACTGTTCTTGCTGGTTTCCTTGGCGGCAGCACTAGTTCGAACTCTTCCCATAGATCGTCTGGTATATGCCATATGGTCGGCATGCTCTTTTTCTTAGCTTTTATCACAAATTTAGCTAGAGTTTTTCTTGCCTTTTTCGGACTAAATATAGATAATATCGATAGTCCAATTAGTGGTAAAAGAAAATATCGAAACATTTTGTAATGGAATTGCTTTGACCCCCCGGCCGATAATTTGCGAATCCACTTTGTAATTTCATGAAGGTCTTTTTTATCTTGGGCAACCAATACCGAGAATCTAACCGCACTTACCGGTATCACTAATGTATAACCATTAACGTACATGTACAGATGAGCAGTATGTAATCCACTTCTCTTATTCCCGTCTATGAACGGATGCCATTTTATAATGGCTTCCATTAAACTAGCACATTTAGAATAAATATCTGGGAATGGAGTATGATTGTATGGATTTTGGCTAGGTCTTTCTGCCAATAGATTCTAGCAGCCCATCATCTTTTATTCCCGGTGTAATATTGAAAGTTTCCTGAATAATTTCATGTATCTTAATTAAATCGTCTTTTGTAATATCAACCATTAAATCTCTGCCAGTCTTTTGAAGACTATAGGGTTCTGTTGTATAGCGCTTTCTACTATTGCCTTGATTGTTTCTGTCGGTATATTAGTTTTAGATTCACTACGTTCACCCTTATCATTACCCCCAATTGGTCTTGTCTTCGCCATCTTAATCATATTAATCATATATTTAATAATATTAGTGTACACTTGGTATATATATACTAAATGTATGTCTAATGATCATGGGCAGATAGAAAATGACCGAAGATCCACATACCATAACATTTAGTGATGAGGGAGTTTTTACAACTACGGAGCAAGACCTAACAGAAGAAGAAAAAGAGCAAATTAGGGAAAGCAGAGAAAATATTGCTAGTGGTAAAGCACGACTGTTCAAAAATGTCGACGAATACTTAAAATCCCTAGATGAAGATGAATAGTAGAATTGTTTGTCAGATGAATTAGATTGGCAAATTAAAGAGCCGCCAAACATGCGAAAAATATTCAAAAGATTAGGAAATACTGAAAAAAATCAATATCGTACAGCAATTCTCACGCTTACTCAATCTGAGAATCCAAAAAATCTTGGGAATTATAAGAACAGTCTAGGTTGTTTCACTTATGATATTACAAAATCTTTTAGAATTACATTTGGTATAGATTATGAAAATCGAATTATAAATATCCTAAGCATAGGAGATCACAAACAAACCTATGGTAAGGACAAACATCACTAATGGTCAGGGAAAGAACGCTTCTTTCAAGAATTACTATACCTTCGCCTATTCTTGGTTGTAATTAGTCTCTTGTAGCGAATTTATTTTGACTAGTTTTACCGCTTGATAAATTGCCGAGTTGTGAGATAGCTTCTAGATCTGTTTCGGTATAAACAATTAGGCTATGATGTTAATTTTCGGATAAGCTCTAAGATATATAAAGGAAAAGAAAGAGTTCATTTAGAATATTGTTACCAATGATTGGTAACATATTAGAAAATATGCCAGTCAGGATTTAGTAGGTTAGCGGGAAGACCTGGTTTCGCTTGATAAAGGAATCTAGTGGCTTCTGTCCGGCGGGCGATGATTCCCCGTGTTAACTGCCGGGGCTTTTTGAGTCTTCGCTAGCCTATTATGTATCCGGGTGCGCGAACATGATCCCGTTTATATCACGGTGTTTTATTGGCGCTACGTGGCAGATCATGTTTTCCAGGTTTTGTAGAGGAAGATCTTGATCCAGTAAACCTGTTTCGCGGCCGGGCAGAAAATTAAAACCTGGATTTAGGGTTTGATGATTGTCCAGTCAAAGAACCAGCCAACAGTGAAAACGCGCCGTATGTCAGACAAGAAATAAGGAAGAAAATTACAAAAAGTTCTATCGTCCCATGCTTGATAGGCAGTTCGACCCATAATAGTTCTTAGGTAGGGTGGGAATTGGAAACAGGTTGCGAATTAGACAAGTGCCTCGTTGGTGTGAGGCTAAACTCTGGTTCTCATGATATTGAACCTGAACCGTTGGTTGATCATTCTGTAGTTGACTGAGATAAAAGACATTGTAAATGCGATTGAGGAATGTTCCGAAACTGACTCATGAACGAGCAGGATTTTCTCATTTTATTGAAGATAGGTATGAAAAAGAACCGGATTGGTATGATCAAAAGGCGGTTCATAACAAGAGAATTCATGGTTTGCCCCAAGTGGTTGTAATTGTTTCCTCTGCGGTGACTCCTGCTTTGATACTAATGGATGAGTCAAATCTGAGAATGCTTGCAGTATTTACGTCTGTAATTATTGCAATATCCACCAGTGCAATCAAGACATCCAGGTTCCATGAAAACTGGCTAGACTATCGAACCACGGCAGAAACCATGCGTAGGGAACATTCATTATACAATACCGGTGCCGGTGATTATCCAGATGCGGATGACAGGCAAAGATTTTTCGTTGAGAGGATTGAAAGTCTGATTTCTAGGGAAAACACAAAATGGCCATGGTTCCAAAAAAAGAAGGAATGATTCTCATATCGTGTCGTAAAGACAAAAAATATGTGTTCCTCGGGGGTGTTTCAAAAACACGTAAAAAAACTTGTTGCCAAGTTGCGGCACTGGCGCATGTACCAGTTGTGTAACCCGATTTCAAAAACACGTAAAAAAACTTGTTGCCAGAGCCAGGCAACTAGGAACCAGCCACCGTGGAGACATTGGAAGTAACAATGCGAGGCAAAAAAGGCGATTTCCTGTAGTCGGAAAAGGGAGAAAAATACCCTGCTGATTATGAAATTTTCCATAAGGCATATTCAATGATCCAGCTTCATTCTGGATTAAAATAATCCGTTATAGAAAAGTGGTCCTCCAGTGACTCTGACCCTGATACCCGGCAGACGGGCTGATCAAGCAGAGCTCAGGCCAAGTTGTAAAAATAAAAAAGAAGGAGAAGTTAGTTAGTTTATGCTTAGCTTGCAGGTGTAGTCTCTAGTAGCGTACACATTCCAGCGTTTGTCGCTAGTACGGAGACCCTTATTACCGTCACTGTGTCAGCGTCAGGGTTGGCATCTTCGACAGTTATTACTAAGTCCTCGTCTGCTAATGCAACAATATTCCCTGTATCTAATATGCTTCTACCATCCGTAGTAGCACCACTAAAGTCAACAGCCACATCTTCACCATTGATAGTGATTAAATCAGCCTCCGTCTCTGTTACACCAGTCATATTTGTAGCGATTCCTATTATTGTATAATCCGTAGTACAATCTAGCGTGTACTCATCATTGACTTCCTGGGTATTATCGGTAAGCTCTAGTATTCTCAATGCCGACGCTTTCTCCGTTATCGTAGTTTCTATATTACTTGTCATAGTTTCTATATTATCAGCCGTAGTTTGTACATCACCAATCATCGTTCCTAGGCTGGTGTGCACAGTGCTTGCCTTCTCTACTGGCATGAATGCAAATATTCCCGCTATCAATACTGTTGCTGCTAATATGCTTGGTATTGTTAGTTTATTCATTATCCCTGTTGTTCTTACAGGCATATTTAAGCATAATGAACAATTAATCTAGAATTCCCTGCACGAAATCATTAGAACTTTCTAGAATAATGTAGAACGTTGTAGAATTATATTTAGTCGCTAGTGTTACTGATGCGTGGGCATACAATTACTCAACACCAGCATTTAATATCGCTAGAGAAATAATATCTAGACCCTTGACGGAGGAGGACTGAAAAATATAACGGAACAGATACACGGCCTGTTTATCCGTTCTTTTTGGTGAAGTTCGAGCAAGCTGAGGAGAAGGATGAGGATTATCTAGTAAACATCAAGGTGGGACCTGAGATATACAATTAGAATATGCCTGCAACAAGTCTTTCTGAACCAAAAATCCTCCCATGAACAAGACCAGCCAAACTCAGTAGGGATAACATCATGGTGTAGATGTTGCAGTTGAGACAGATAACAGGTATTCTGCATATGCCGTAAAGTCTGGTCCAAACCCCTTTAACTCATCTGCAAAAAAGAGGCAAAATGATGGGTTTAGCTCTTTGAGAAGCAGATTATTAAAACTGCACAAGCAATTTGATCCAGTTCTAGCTTACTCTTGTGGCAAAAAGACATCGCCACCTAATGACAAGAAGATATACCGAAGTTGCAGGACAGTTATTCTGGGAAGAACTTACAGGAGATGCTGAATTTTACACTAAAATGATAAAACTAATGCAGGACATACCAAAAAAACACGTGGAGAAATACAAGCCAAAGTATGACGCCTCACTAAACAAACGGCAGAATTTTCAAAGGAGTTTTGTCAAACTGACGGCTCTGACTGAAAAGCTTGTTAAATTTGTTAGCGGAAACAAGCAGGTGACGATACGCAACACAAACAAATAGGTGACACACGCAACAGAACCAATTGGTTAACATAGTTTTATATTACCTTTGTTTCTATCCATTGTTAGTAGGCAGTCGTAGGGCTGCTGAAACGGGTAGCTGAACGGTGGTTCTCACGGTGAGGCTACCACGCCAACCTATTCTGGAAATATCTTCAAACCATATTTTAAAATCTGACCATTCGGTCCTTTATCAAACACATCTTCAATAATATTAAGATAGGAAATGAATTCGGCATCTTTTTTTACATATTCAAGTACGCAGTATGCTACGGCGTCGGCTAACTGAAGGGCATTCTTTAATTGAGAAGAACCAGAGATCGGATCTTCGATTACATTGTCTATTGGTTGGAACCCAGTACCATGAGATTGCAATGACCGTAACAACTGTCTAATATCCTTATCATTTGATTGTGTTTGCTGGTCGATCATCAATAAACCATAGTCTATAACACCATTTTCATCACAACTCTTATCCAAGAAGTTATGAAACCGCTCAGTCAGAAAAGTCCATGCATCAGTCAAGGGATCTCTATATTGATAGTTCATTACCAACTCTCGTTTGTTGATTGCCACAGCAATTATGGTTACAGGTAAGTTATGAATTAATTGATAAAGTTGTGTCAGGATTTCCTTTACACGTTCATCATTTAATTTAGAAAAAAGCCCCCTCTTCTGCAAAATATGATGCATGTGTAATTCTAATTCGTCTATGTTCGCAGAGGGAAACAAAGCACGCTTGAAATTGTCGACTTTCTCATTAACTACTTTCCAGTGTATTTCTGATATAATTACGCCTGCCAAAACATACCAAATTTCTGAATCATTAGGATTTTTATTACCAGATTCATCTATATACATTAGATACATTAGGGTTTGTTAGTACTCCGTAGTATAATATACTTCTACAAAATAAGGATTAGTTCTATTCTATAAATTAGTCTATTAATTTATGAATCTACAAGTTGAAGGTGGTTAATTGAGTCAGTCAAATGATGTGAAAAAGGCTAATAGTTTTGGGATAGTAGAAACGAAACGCGTTTTCCCTATTACCGGAGGGCCACCCGGCACGTTTTCCAATATGTTACTGGTCATTGGTAACAATATGTCAGATGACTTTTACAATATTGTTTTTGCTCCATGCAGTGGTTAAAGCCCAGTCCTCCTTCCTTCCCCGGCCCTCTTTCATTGGCTCGCCTGCCTTTTCTCTAGGTATCTCAGTATGTTTCCATGGCTTTTTTCTAACCTCGTTTGTCTCTTGGTTACTTTCAGTGGTTTGGTTCAGTTGTGAACCTACTTCATTTGCGCAAGTGACTTTCGTAATGTGTTAACTTGACGGAAATCAACATGTTAAGGGATGTAATCGGACGGGCCCTGTAGAAACCATGGATTCTAGCCCATTGTATATCGAATTGCACATTGGATCAATTTGTTACATACCATGCATGCCTATGTATGAAAGAGTCTAGATACGTCAAACTTGCAAAAACAATACCTGATGCCTTGACAAGGGCTGGAGTACCGCTCTATACGCACGGGAAGGGCAGCATGTCCATACGGTATGGCATATCATCCTGCCTGCATTCAGGCAGTATGAGGGGATTCAGGTCGAGCAATGCATCGTCATGCTACACAGATAGAGCACGAATAAGGAGGAAATACGTCATTTATCTGTAGGTGCTGAATTAAGAGAGCGAATAGCATGTTCATTGAAGATACAAACTATTGATTTCAAAATATTCGCAGTATAAAAAAAGTAGGACTATGACTCTTAGGATTAGACCTCGGAAATTCTCTTATCGGCATAATACGGGGTAATGTCGTCTGGATTGGATCCTAATTTACTTCCCGGCAAACTGGATCGGCGCATCGATCAGTGTTAATAATATTGTCATCTTACCGCCCAAATAGAAAACGATTAATTTTTTATGTGTTGTAAAAGTGAAGGAATGTTCTCTTACATATGATGTACTCAATGGGCGATCACGGGCAAAACAGTATTCGTTTAGGCATTTTCAGTCTTGGCTCTTCAGCATTTAAAGATAAGGAATTTACTCGTCAGTCAGTTTAGGTATATATTGCTAGAGTTGTGCAACTCCAAACCACTTATCTTTACCAGTTCTACTCAATTAAAAACCAAAAATTTCGCTGGTTCAATAGTCGATGATAAAATTCACGGAGAATTCTTCTTGGGGCCGTATTTGTTTGGTACACCGATTATTTCTTCAGCAGCCTGACCAACCTGCACTCGTCTATCACAAGGGCAAAAAACATATAATCTTCTTATGTCGGTGAATGCAGCAGATATCGGAGACTCGTCCATGCTTCCAATTGAACCATCGCCGCGTTGTACAAGAATAGATTCACTTACCGGTGTTTCCATGTGAGATCGTTCATAAAGTTTTATTTCTATGCTTTGCAGGTGTACGAAAATATCAGAGGGATCGGCACCTGCCTTGTCGGCAATTTTTTTTTCTAGGTTACTAATATTCTGTTGATTCAAATAGCACAAGTCTCGTCTTTTCAATGCATCGGGAACTTCTTGTGCCGATAATTTTGTAGTATATGCCCTCTTGTACAGTTTCCTCTTTTGAATGTCAAAAATTAAATGCCTGGCTTTACCCTCAGACTTGTTCAAAATTAAATGCTGGATTGAGTAATCATCAAGAGACAGGTAGTATTCTAGGAATTTTCCAACATCATTATTAGGATTAAGGGCATCCTTGTCAAGAACCCCTTCATTCAGGGCACATTGCACGGCACGTATGAACATATCATCTGCTACTAGTCTGGTATGATGCCCATAAACTTGTGAATGCATAAGATACCTTGCCAAGCGGTAGCTCTCCAAGGCATCCTCTCCTTTTTCCTCGATTCCAATGTATTGTCTCGTCACATCGTCTATAACGCGTAGATTGCGGATTACACGCTCAAAATCGAAAAGGCCGTAAGCGGCGCCGACATGATGCGTATCACGCCGTAAATAATCTAACTTATCTGCATCCAAACTACCTGATAATATTTCCTTTCCTATGGTGTCTTTTTCGTCATAAAGTAGAATTATATCCTTCTGTTTTTTACCGAGACGGTCCTTTAACTCTTTATCATTTTCTAGAATGAGTCTGCCTATGGATTCATGCGTATATTCTCCATGTGTCACCTCACCGACTATTCGTTCGAAAACATGTGAAAAAGGACCATGTCCTATATCATGCAGTAACACTCCTAGCCTAATAATCTCGGCTTCTTTGGGAATACCCAGCTGACCACACATCCTGCCGCTAACATGCATTGCACCAAGAGAATGTTCAAAACGAGTATGCATTGCACTGGGATAAGCCACGTAAGCATGCGCTAATTGTTTGATCCTCAATAAACGTTGTACCACATTAGTTGATACGATGTCTCGCTCGAAAGCCGATAGCTCGACAAAGCCATAGAGAGGATCTCGAATTATTGTGGGATTTTTATTGGCATTACCATCAAGAGGTTTTGACAAGCCCTAACTCTTTCAGCAAGTCACCGGCAGAATCAATCTGAGCTTCAGATAATGACCAACCAAGAGATTCTCCAATATCTTTTATTTCCTGATATGTTATCTCACCTCCCTTCTTTTGACGTGCTATATAATGTACTTTTGCTGCCCATGACAGAATACCGGGATCATTGCTTGTAATTTTCGTACAGGTATGTACAATGTCACTGACTTTTTTATATAAACCCGATGAATTTACTTTTATGTCCTTGACAATAGATTCTCCATCAGGAGTTAAACGATAATTATACGCAACCCTATCATTGGTAGTAATCCAACCTTCTTCTTTAATAAAACCTGCTGCAGACAAATCCTCTAATGTGGATGCAATAGTACGGCTGTACGGTCCATAGTAATGAGCGGTATGTTGTAAATCAATGGCTGTCTTCACTGATATAAAATACGATAATTTCTGTAAGACAGTTCTACCATTAACTTGACCGCCCATAGCGTCAAGAATAGAAATTAATACGTTCTCATGCTTCTCATGCATTACGAGTTGATTCTTATTGTAATATATAGGTAGTATGATGTACATGATACTATCAACTCATCTCAAAACCCTACAATACATCAAAAATGATGCAGGATTAACAAATGCCAGATAGTTTTCTGCCGTTCTTTCATACCTGGTTCTTGTTCTGTGAAATCCATTCTTGAGCCATGCAAGGAATCTCTCAACTACAAATCTTGTCTTGTTGTAATGTTTGCAATCATTATTTTGCAAGATGAACTTGGAATTTATTTTGTATGGGATGCAACATGCAATATTTCTATCCCACAAATACATTCTGATGTATTTTGCATCATTTTGTCTGCATAAACTGATTCTATCTGTTGTATTGAATCATCATCAAGATAGTCTGAAATTGATCCTGTAACATCCATGCATTTTGTACTGTCATGTTCATTTGCTGGACTCAACAGTATGGATATTGGAAATCCGTTACTCTCTACTGAGGCATGTATTTTTGTACCTGTTATTCTCTTGAATCCATTATATCCAGTTACATTGCCCCTTTTTTATCAGGAATGGATGAAGAGTCAACTGATATTTTTTGTAGATTAATTTTGCCAGATTTATGTGCTGAGTGAATAGTACGTGATAGAATCTTTTTCCAGATTCCTTTTTGTTGCCATTTGTTTAACCTTCTGTTTGCAGTAGAATCATCACCATATCTTTTTGGCATATCGTCCCATCGGCATCCAGTAGTTAGAACATGGATTATTCCGTTAATGATTTTTCTATCATAATCCCTAGGCCTGCCAGTTTTTGCATGTGGTGGTATGTGTGATTCCATCATACTCCACTGTTTGTCTGATAATTCTTGGAATTTCATAAAATAATTTTAGATGTCGCTATTCATGGATCTAAATGATCGCTAAAAATTGTCTAAATGGTTAGTTTTGAGATGAGTTGTATGTATGTTCTCCGCCCCAATTCATAGGTAATCTAAGACAGTAGTATAATTATATTAACGGAACAAGATAGATAGTGCTTAGACCATTATGCTTGGACCATTATACATCAACCCACTTGAACACTCCATTTTTAACAACCTTGTTTTGGGCAATATCAAAGCTAGAAACCCTACATCCTAATTATAACAATGAGCTAAAACTTAGGTTAGAATTTGGCATGAATTAAAAATTAACGAGCTATAATAAAAATAGCTATAATAAAAATAAAAACGGTAACAATGCATCATAATATTGAATAGGTATCAGTTTCTTTCTAACATTGATTTGATTGAAAGAGAAGGTCTTAATATTTCAGTTCTTGAGACTAGATAAGGGCTCAAAAAGATAGTTCAATTACCTAAATTCGCGGTATGTTAAAAATACTCCAACGGCAGCTAGTCCAAGACCAAATGCAACATAATTCATATCGACTGGATCTGTAGTGACCATTACCCAATTAGATAGAAGCCATTAGATTCCTTTATCAAACGAAACTAGGTCTTCCCGCTAACCTACTAAATCCTAGCTAGCATATTTTCTAATATGTTACCAATCATTGGTAACAATATTCTAAATGAACTCTTTCTTTTACTTTATATATCTTAGTACGTTCCTATGTGCATGTTCTAGCCTAGTCTCTTGGTTAATGTTTGAATTTCTTCATCCTTCTGTTGTACCTCCTCAAACGCCTTTACAGATAACGCCAATGAACATTTATGGATTACTTCATAATAAGAAGCTGTTGTGAGTAAATACAACTTCTATAATTTCTTATTGAAGTAAGAAAGCCGGACCAAGACTGTAGATATTACAACATTGGGATGGATTGTGACGTTTGTAGTAGGCTTTCTTGCGTTTGATATTGATGTTTTATGCCTAGATGGTACAGAGGCATTCATACCTCAGTCTATCATAAATGCACTGGCACCCCTCTGCGTAGAGGAACCAATTATAGTGATACCTGAAAGTGTGCAGCCGATATGGCAGACAATTTCCTGGATAGTGTGGGGAGTGTTTCTTGTGGATGTGATATTCAAATATAGAGCAATTGGTAATTGGAAAACATTCCTACGCAAACGCTGGTTCGATATTCTTCTGTTAATTCCATTCTTTAGAATATTGAGAGTGATGAGAACATTGCGTTTGTTAAGAATAGTCAAAGTCGGCAAAGTAGCCAAGTGGCAAAGACAGCCAAGGTGGCAAAGACAGCCAAGGTGGCAAAATCATCTAAAGCTGTCAAACCTGTAAAAGTATAAGGAATCTTATGCGGGCATTCAAGAAGACTCTAAGATTTGGATCGAAACATTAGTTGAAGTGAATAGATTAGACTTTAAGGCTCTTTGGCCAAATCCCAGCCACTGCGAGTGGTACTAACTGGACAGGTCCAACGAATGTGTTTGCGTCTGAAGCCTAGATTCACAAGAACAAATACGGAAACATCTTGAGATATTTGAAGTGAACTACCAACTATTACGTTGGCTTCCTCATTCATTTGACCTTTGGTGGATTTCATCGTTAAGATCGGTTATCCTATTGAATTTATCGAACCGGTTTATGATGATTTGAAAAAACACGGTCTACCATAAATTATCGACAATCTTCAATTGAGAATTTCTATTTAGAATTTCTATTTCCATCTCTTCTAGGGTTCGCCTCAATCTTTTATTGTTGAAGATTCCAGAATCTCCAGATCATGAAGATGAAGTAATGAAAAAAGCTCTATTCAATGTAAGATATTCAATGTAAGATTATGGAGAGAATTGTGCGACAAAGTAGGTGTTGAATCACTTTCTGACTTTTGGATAGTGTTAAGCAATAAAGTAGACCGACCAACTGCACAAAAATATTCTAATTTAATAGAGCATAGCATAGACGTCAAATAATGACGATTTTATTTTTTACGAGTGTAGATGAAAAAAGTTCTGATGAACTTGATGTTTTTTATTGCTGAAACTAAAGAGCTACACTTAAAAACTAGGATATTTCCTACAAGCAAAGCATTTTTTCGGTCTAGAATTAAGAAGCAAAGAAAAAGGATTGGTAGGAACCCAAGTCATCTCAAGCTGTCAGGTTTGAAGTAGTTTTTGAAGAGGAACGGAAAAAGAAATTATATGAACTTGTCCACAGTAAATTAAACCAGAGCACTGTCCCATCAGAAGATTTTGAAAAGCTGAAAGAAGTGGGGTTGCCGACGAAGGTTTAGGCGGCTTTAAACCATGCGTTTACCTTCCTCTAAGCATTGGTAGAATCAGTGAAGGATAGCAATAGACAAATCAAAGCAACAATCCGTCAGCGCAAGGCCGCTCACAAAGCATGGAAAACCATCAGGCAAAACAACCGTCTAGCTGCTGGTCGAGGTTCAAAGACCATACTTGAATTCGTAAAACCGGAGACAGTAACAACCTTAAGACACCCAGAAATAAAGCCCATAGTAGGAAAGGAAGAACTGACTTCATTTGGAAAGGGAATTGTGTCGTTATTTCACAAGACCCCCGAAGACATTGCTTGAGGGAGATTCTGGGAACTCCGTTGGGCATTCGGGTGCCCACTTGACTGCAATTATTGTTATCTTCGAGGGACTAGGGAAGAATGAAGCCAAGTCCCAAGCCACATTATCTGGCGGCCCTAGATGAAGCCTTTGAAAATATAGGAACCATCAATATTCAACAGCAGTGAACTTTCGGATTCTCTAATGCTTCCGTTACTTATGGGAAAAACAGCAGACAAATTCGAGGAGCAAAAAAACATAAATTGTCAACGCTCAGTAAGTTCGGTCCCAAAAACGTTGACTTAAAAACCGAGAAGACAAGTAATATGTGCTTGGAGTATTAATGCAATCGAAGTGACAAAAAAATGGGAAAGAGCTGCGCCATCACCGTACGAAAGAATAGAAGCGGCTAAAGTGAATGAGGCAGACTGGTACAAGGATTAGAATAGACCCGATTTTTCCCATCGAAAACTGGAAACAGCATTACGAGGAATTGTTATACAGGCTGCTATCGGAATTCGAACCTCGGAGAATCATTTTAGGGACGCCTCGCGGCTTATGGAAGAAAGTACGCATCTATGGCAGGCGTAGATATGTCGTGGGCTAAATATTTTAGGGAGGATTCAGGATGGGGAAAGAAACTGGACTTCAAAGAAAGGAGATGTACCAATTTTATGACAAGTTAAAATCAATCGGATATCCCCCATCGAGAATATCAATGTGTAGGGAAACGGTCAACATGTGGAGATCAATGAGTATAAAATATGCTCCTTTAACTTGCAATTGCTACGGGAAAATGTAATCAATCTGTAATTCTATTTGGAAAATGTGATTTTACACCCATCTGGGTATGTCGATGGTCTTGTTCTACCATCGACTTTTACTATTCTTGACGGCATAGAAGATTCCAGATGCCGTAAAATCTTCTTTCTAAATATGTAAGGAGTATCGACTACAACAAATTCACGTATTTCCTCTATTGAAACGCGTTGACCTCTAAATTTTGTATAAACAAGTTTTGAGGCTTCGGAAACCCAATGTTCTTTATTTTCATAATCAAGAATGAATGTCTGTTTAGGATCTGTCCTGTCGGAAAACCTGTATGTGCCTTTTTTGTCAACTTTAAACATGATTTCTTTAATAACTTCCAGCTCTGATAAATGTTTAGTTGCAAAAATAAGATAATAAATAAGTTGGTTCTTTCTTCCTGTCATTTCAAATGTTTTTACAAATTTGGCATTTGTAGCTCGGGTTAGCTGGTTCTGATATAATTGCAGTATGAAGTTTCTTCTTCCGTCTGGGTCACCCATTTTATTAATCTCACTCCATTCGTGAGTCCCAAAAAGATCATCTATCACGTTCTGATGAAGCTTAGTAAATCGATTGACAAATCCTGCCCTGAACGTAATTAGCACTTCACATTTATCATATCTTAAAAGCCGTGATATCAGACTCATTGGAAAATCAGAAAATCCAAACGGATCGATAAAAGCAAAAGTTGGAAGGAGTTTATCTCCTTCTTTTTCCAAGGCATCAAGGTTTTTTTCAACTACTGTTACAAAATCTGACTTTACAACCTTAAATCGGAAATTCTTAGGGAGGTCTGGAAATCTTTCTTTAAGAACCTCTGGGAGTTTGTTGGCTCTTTTTTCATCTTTTTCAATAAACCAGAAAATTATCTCTCCTAATTTGTCTTTAAGAAAATGGTTCCGGGCAATTCTAATTGAAATTATTGGTGAACACTCTTCTCCCTTTGAATACACTCCTGGTCCCGCAAAACCGTCCAGATACATTATGCGACCAGACCATTTCGACATGATAGGAAACCATGCCTTCAAATATTCCTCCAAAATCTGATGTTTAGCGTGAGTATGCGGTTCTATATCCAAGATGGTGGACTGTTTAGACATACAATCTTATATCCTATTTTTGCTTTTAATCTTCAATCCTTTCAGGCGTAAATGAGTCAATTTCTATCCTTTTTGATCCACAGGAGCAAAAACAGCGACCTAGTCCATTAAATACTTATGGGCATCAATCATGTATAATTTATGGCAAACGGCTCTAGAATAGAATGGACCGAAACTACATGGAACCCAACGACTGGTTGTACAAAAGTATCTTCCGGTTGCAAGAATTGTTATGCTGCGACCCTGTCTAAACGCCTCAAGGCCATGGGTTTGAAAAAATATCAGAATGAATTTCAGTTTACCGAACATCTCGGCGAATTAGAACTTCCGTTGCATTGGAAAAAACCGAGGAAGATTTTCGTAAACAGCATGTCTGATCTTTTCCATGAGGAAGCAACTATGGAATTTATCGATAGATGTTTTCATACTATGATGCAAGCAAATTGGCACATATATCAAGTTCTTACGAAACGCCCGAAGAAGATGGAGGAATTTTCAAATTCCTTTTACAAGTATTTTAATCAGGAAATCCCCGCTCATATCTGGATGGGAACTAGTGTTGAAAACGAAGATAATGTGGGAAGAATAGATGAGCTTAGAAAGGTAAAGTGTGATGTCCGATTTATAAGCTTTGAGCCGCTCCTTGGTTCTGTTGGTGAAGTAAATCTGGATGGTATTAATTGGGCGATAATAGGCGGCGAAAGTGGTTTTGGATTTAGGCCAGTTAAAAAAGAATGGATAATGGAAATAAAACGACAATGCAGAAAGCAAAAAGTCAAAGTATTTTTCAAGCAGTGGGGTGGCATTAGACCGAAATCTGGTGGCAGAATGATAAACGGCAGAACTTATGACGAATATCCTACAATAAAAAAAGCGATACCAGTTGTATGCATGAAATAAGGTCTTTTGATGAAGAGACTTACGATTCAAGTCAAGATTTTAGTTGACAAGGTCCGGACTTTAACTCCGTGAGCGGGAAATCCCACATTGATCAATTAATGTACTACTGTAAGCAACGTGTTAACAATGGGAAAGAATATCTAGACCCTTGATGGAGGAGGACTAAATCCGTATTTTTCCAGAATCTTCCGTACATCTGCAATCTCCCAGGCGTACTGAACATGGATGCAGTCTGGCTCCTCGCAATAGTCGCACCATGGACTATTTTCTTTCTTGAAATATACTGAAACTATTCTGCCCAATTTACCAAGTTTGTTGTCCATGATTTTTACATGGTCATCGTACATGTTGACGTGCTTCATGCGTTTGAATTCTAATTTTTCTAACTCTTTACTAACTGTTCTTGAAATGAATTGACTGATACTTGTTATCCCTTGTTTTTTTACTATATCAGTTTGCAACATTTTCGCTACTTCATCAACTAATTCTTTTGGTAGCTGTACAGCACGCCAACCAAAGTTATCTTTTTTTACCATGATACACTCTTACAAAAAATATTTTTCAACTCCTATATAACAAATTTGCTACAAAATGGTTTATAATATTTATATTACAAACATTAATAGTATATGTAATATGCATATTATATGAATAACTGGAGACCTGTATAACTACCAAGAAAACTAGTTGATAAGGTAGAAGCAATAACAAACAATATAAAATCTAATTATCGTAACATTTCTGATTTTATTTCTTCAATAATACGTGAGAAACTAGACAAACTGGAGGCCAAAGCATGACTACCAATGTATCGATACATGAGCATAAGATAAGATGTATTGGGTGTAACTTTCACAGTACGATAGGGAAGTGCGATTGCTCGAATCCAGACGATCGTGAATTTTTGTGTATGGAATGCAGGCAGGAATCCGCAACGCAGGCATGGAGACGACAACCAAGAGTGAACAATCCTATCAAGAGTTATTGGATGATGTGAGAGGGGAACTTCAAGAGGGTTTAGAGAAGAAAAAAGATCGTGTATTAGAACTCGCTAAGAAACTCGAAGACGGTGTTAAACCTGAACCTATAGCTAATCATGTTGTACATGACCTAGATGATTTAGTAACTAAAAGATGGATATTAATGGTTTTACCAGATAAATACAAACAAAAGGAGAAACAACATAAGAAAGAAGCCGGTGAATTAATTCACCAAACTACTGAACTTTCTAACAAAGATGGTACAGTACTACTAAACAAGCAGGGAGATGAGCTAATGAAGGAAGAGCGAAAAATGACTCCTTACCGCACAACTACCTCATGTATTTCAGATACCATCTTGAAAAGATCATCACGTCTTCTGTCTGCCTGTTTGTCAAGAAGTTCATGCAGCTGTACTGCCAGTGCATGTGTTACAAACATTTCTTTGCAGGAGGTTTTGATATACCCCCAAACAATTCCATAGAGAGAGAATAATGATAATCAACAAGAACTTCTAGAAGATGAGGAGATACTTGATGAAATCTTTCCCCAGGAAGAGTGAAGCTGGTTTCTACGAACCTATAGAGAAAGCATTGTACGAGACTTTCGAACCGATAGGTAAGTGCTATCTGGAGATTACTGCAAAAAAACCATTTAGTGAAAAATTGAAAAGAGTATTTACTAGACCTATTGCATAATTAGGAATCGTAACTACCTTAACCTCAGCCAGATACTCGCTCTTCATAACATCATTCCTTTACTTCGCATTATTCTGAAGTTCACCAAACCAGAAACAATGTCGGAAGCATAATTGTACCTAGCCTATTCCTGAACCTTGTTCCCATTATATTGAACTTCCTTACTTTGCTTATTGCATGCTCAACCACAAACCTCTTCCTTGCAAGTCTTCTATTCTGCCTTCTTTCCTTCTTCGATAGCTTTCCCTTTCTCCTCTTCTTTACTGGTAGAACACACCTCATATCAGGAAAGTCATTCTGGACTCCCTTGTATCCCAAATCGAAATGATTCTCAACCTATGAGAGTTATGGGATGTTTCTCCTTATAGATGGAATAATCATGTTTCCTCCCAACTCTCATGACCTGTCTTATGGAGTATCAGGCCATTGCCATTCACCATGTACTGGATCTTCACAGTATGCCTCTTCCTCTTGCCCGAGTAGCTCTTCCTTCTCCCCTTATTCTTAGGTCTGGGTATCTCTTGCTCTGTAGCATCGATGAATGTCCTGAAACCAGGAAAGTATAGTTCAACCTCTTCCATGGTTCTGGCTCTTCTTGACATGCTATACAGTTTCTTTGGAAATGGGATATACTTCTTTACGAGAGATTCCAGCATATGTATATCTCTATACACATTGCTCTGGTCAAGATCAAAGAGGAAGGAGAGCGTGTATGTTATGTATAGCCTGTAATAGACCAGAAGCATCAAGAACCTGTCCTTTAGCTCAAGTTTGAATTTCCTTCCGGCACCGAAATCTCTTTTTCTCCTTTCGGACAGCCGTCTTCTTTCATACTTTGATGTTATCTCCCTGTAGATAGCATCAAACTCTGCCACTTCCAGTCCGGTGAATGATTTGAATAAGGATGGCTTTTTGGAGGGGCGTGTATAGTTCAGCAATGGCACGTATCCTATAGATACAAGCCCTGATCTGATCGTTTCGATTCAGGCTACAGAATTGTCTAATTATGCAATAGGTCTATTGTCAACTGATTGAGATTTTGATTCATATCGATTTTATCCAAGTATATACTTCCTTGTATACATATATTCCATATTGCTGCTGGACAACACTGGATGAATGCACCAAAATGCCTGACAAATAGATAGAGCAATCGTAGAAGTTTCACTAATCGCTAAATAGCTTTGAAATGACTTGTACAGAATATTTAATAATATGTTACTTACCATTTAGTCCGTGAAATTAACTGTAAAAGTAGCAATTATCATAGCGGTGATTATAATTCCAAGCACTGTACTTTTCCTCACATTAGATACAGGCATGCAAGATACCAGCATAGATGATTCCATGGAGCTATCAGGCGAGATAAAAATTGGTGCCATACTTCCACTAACAGGAGATCTATCCAGTCATGGTGAAGAAAATCTGGAAGGTACAAAACTAGGTGTTGCGGACTTTAACGAATATTTGGCCGAACTTGAGGAAGAATGGAGCATTAAACTAGTTGTAGAAGACTCTGCTACAAGTCCTGTTATTGCACTAGAAAAGATAACTACATTAAATTCCAAAGGAATCAGCATAGTAATTGGCCCTGAGACCAGTGCCAATATCAGAAACATCAAGGGCTATTCTGATTCAAACAACATGTTGATTGTAAGCTGCTGCTCGACTGCCCCCTCACTTGCCATACCAAATGACAGTGTATACCGTCTGTTGCCAGATGATAGCAAACAAGGCACTGCACTTGGCAGGCTATTAGAGCATGAGGGCATACAAGTAATGATTCCTGTGTATAGGGCAGATACATGGGGTGACGGTCTAAGTGAAACTACAATTAATTCGTTTGAAGGACGTGGAGGTCAAGTTGGCGAAGGAATTCGTTACAACCCAGAGTCCCCCGAGTTTTCAGTATCAACTTCACTGTTGGCACAAGAAGTACAGAGTTACGTTGATGAATATGGTGAAAACAACGTAGCTATTTTATTTTTGGGCTTTGGTGAAATTTTACAATTTATGCAGTCAGCTTCGGAGCACGATGTATTAGATAAAGTAAAATGGTTTGGCCCAGGGGCTAACACCAAGGAGAGCAAGCTAATTGATGATTCAATAGGATTAGATTTTTCTACAAATGTACAGTTTACTACGGTGCAGGTTGCATCATCTCAAAACGAGGTATACCAGCATGTGCAAGATTATGTATTTAGTACGCTTGGTAGAATACCCAATTCATATACGCATTCCTCCTATGATGCAGTATGGCTTGTAGGTCTGGCAATACTTGAAGCCCAGTCCACCGATGTTGATATGATAAAAAAAATACTACCTGAGATTGCAGAAAATTATAGTGGTGCTATTGGTGTGACAAGACTAAATGATGCAGGGGATCTAGATCATGCCGATTATGAGATATGGGGAATTCGTGGCGATAAATGGATTTTGTTGGGAAAATACACTCAAAGCGATGACAATATAGTACTAACTGATTCGACAACTTAGTACTAACTGATTCCTAGGTACAGCTTACTTAGCTCAGGGTGTACCAGTAATTCTTGCGGTTTTCCTTTAAAGACGTTCTTGCCGTTTGCCAGCAAATAGACATAGTCTCCTAACTTTAGGGCACGCTTTACATTTTGTTCAACCAGTATAACGGTAATATCAAATTCATCTCGCATCTGATTGATCTTATCTAATACCTCGTCTGCCAGCTTGGGTGAAAGGCTTGCAGTTGGCTCATCGAAGAGCATTACTTGTGACCGTCTTATTAGTGCCATGGCCATGCCAAGCATCTGGCGCTGTCCACCGCTAAGCGTACTTGCCTTTGCCTTTGCCAATTGTTCCAGTATGGGAAACGCCTCATACATCTGCGGTACTCTTTGGGATGTAGTCTTTGCATCCAGGGTATAGCTCGCCATGGTGAGATTCTCCCTTATAGTAAGATTGGCAAACACGTTGTTTACCTGTGGCAAATATGCAATTTTTTTTCGTGCTATCTGGTGTGGGGCCAGGCCCGTAATGTTTTTTTGATGAAAGCTAATGCTGCCTGAATATATGGTAGATAGACCAAAGATGCTTTTGAGCAGAGTGCTCTTGCCGCTGCCGTTGGGTCCTACTATTACAGTAATCTCTTTTTGCCTTGCCTTAAAATCCACGTCAAACAGTATGTGGCTGTTTGCATAACCTGCATTTAATGCGTCTACACAAATTATTGTTTGGGACATTTATCCTCCTAGATATGATTCTATCACTTTGGGGTGTTTTATTATCTCTTCTGAGATACCTTCTGCAATTATTCGTCCTGCATTCATTGCAAAGACATGATCTGTATATTGCAGTGCAATATCCAGCATGTGTTCTATAATTAAAAATGTGATTTTTTGCTCCTTGCAAATTTTTGATATATTCTCAAATATATCGTGTGCCAGCGTCGGATTTACACCTGCAATTGGCTCATCCATTAGGATCATTTTGGCACCTGACATCATTGCCCTGCCTAACTCCAGCAGTTTTTGCTGGCCTCCGCTGAGGTTTTGACTAGAAATATCTTTCTTCTCTATCAGATTGACCATCTTCATTACCTCCAATGCTTCATCTATGATCTTTTTTTCATTTTTTTTCCATTTTGATTTTATTAGTGCAAAAACAAACGACTCGCCGACATTTGTACTAGGTATTAAAAAATTCTCCATGGTAGTTAGATTGACAAACAGCTGTGGTATCTGCCAGGTTCTGACCAGGCCTGCCCTGAATGTGTCGTATAGTGATTTGTGTGTTATGTCCTTGCCATCAAAGATTATGCTGCCGCCGTCTGGTCTTAGCATGCCAGATATGACGTTGATCAGTGTGGTCTTGCCGCTTCCATTGGGGCCGATTAGCAGGTATATCTTTCCTTGTTGTATGTCCATGTCTAGTCCGTCCAAGACGGTAAGGTTGTCAAAGCTTTTTGTAATGTTAGATATTGTTAATATGCTCACAAGATAGTAAAAAAGAGTTAAATAAATAAAGAGTTTGCCTTTTCAAAATATTAAAATGACGTATGATCCCATATTTTCTGATGCAATAATATTTGCAAGTTTGTTGACACTGCTAAGCATCGGTCTTACACTTACATACCTTACGACCAGAGTGCCTAATTTTGCCCATGCATCTTTTGCCACAATTGGCGTATATATTGCACTGGTTACAACCAGAATCTGGAATACCAGTCCGTATGCTGCCATTCCGATAACGTTTGTAATTTCTGGCATGGTGGCAGTTGCACTATACATCTTTATCCTAAAGCCGCTGATTAGAAAGGGCGCATCACAGGCAATACAAATGATTGCAACGCTTGCCTTTGACTTGATAGTTATTGCAGTATTGAATATTTTTGCAGATCTTATCATAAGGACATACCAGATTACATCAAGAGAGTTTACACTGCGGAGCTATGATGCTGAATTTATGGGACTGCCACTAATAGTAGTTGCAGCGCCGCTGACCGTTGGAATTTTGGCCATAATACTGCATATCATGCTAAAGCAGACAAAGTTTGGCACTGCAATGCGGGCAGCTACTACAAACTCTGATCTGGCACAGACAGTCGGGGTGAATGTAAAACTCATCTATGGTGTATCGTGGATGTTGGGCGGGGGACTTGCAGGAATTGCAGGTGCACTGATGTCGTTGTGGTTTCAGGGAGACCCAAACCTGGGGACATTTCTGATACCAAGTGTGTTTGCAGCAAGCATTGCAGGCGGCTTTCTGAGTATTTATGGCGCAATAGCTGGCGGCTTGTTGGTGGGATTAAGCGAGGTTTTGGGAACCAGATTTTTGGCAGGCGAGTTTGGCTCTTGGCTTATTGCATATCGTCCGCTAATACCGCTCGTGTTTATTGTAATTACTTTGCTTTTGGCTCCACGCGGTCTGGCAGGAATTAACTGGGGAAGGTTGAGGAGACATGGTTCTAGAAGCTGAAACAATCTTCATTGTGGATCTGCTCGCAATATTTGCAATATACGTTATAGTTAATCTCAGCTTGAACATGGAGTTTGGATATACTGGGATACCAAACTTTGGCAAGGTGCTGGCAGTAGGAATAGGTGCATTTGTAGCAGCTGTCGTACCGGGCAGAATTTTTGCAGGCATTGCAGGAATCGAGGGTGATTACATTAGAAATAATCTGGCCATTGTATCTGAGATCAACTTGTGGCTCGTTGACAATGTCGGCATTGGCTTTGCCATCTTTTTTTTGACGTTGGGCATTGCCGCAGGAATTGGCGGCGGACTGGGACTGCTGACATCATATCCTGCAATAAGACTACGCGGTGACTATCTGGCAATTACGCTGCTTGCATTTGGTGAGAGCATCCGCATAATTGGAAACAACTTTACGCCATTGGTTGGTGGAACACTGGGCGTCCAGGTGCCAGACCCACTGTCATTTCTTCCCGATGGGATGCGCTTTACGATAGCTACAATCGGGCTGGTGCTGATTGCAGCTGCAGTCTTTGTGTACAGTGAAAAGATGATGCGCTCGCCGCTTGGGCGCCTGCTCAGGGCAGTACGTGACAACGAGGTAGCAGCCGAATCCCTTGGCAAAAACACTACGTATGTTAGAATCAAGGTAATAATGATCTCCGCCGCACTTGCCGCCATTGGCGGTGCACTGTATGCATTTTATGTGGGGGGAACCATAGCGTTTGCATACGATAGGGTCAGCTGGACGTTTTGGCCGTTTTTGATGATCCTAATTGGTGGACTTGCAAACAATAAGGGTGTCTTAATTGGAACACTGATTTTTGTGCTACTACGAAAATTCATCATATTCTTTAAGGATTCTCTGGAAGGCTTTATTCCCTTTGATGTTATCTGGCTTGATTATTTGCTGCTTGGCGTCATACTACTGGTGGTATTACTGTACAGGCCGCGGGGAATATTTGTTGAAAAGCCGACTTAGCCTATCCTAAAATTCTAGCTGATAGTTAATGATTGGTAGAAATGATAACATTTAGAATGCAAGAATATTAGTTCAAACTGTCAGGTTTAGTTTTCTTACTATTGATTTTATTAGTATTGTAGATAGTAGATACTAGAAACAGTTGCATTAACGTGTTTATGACACTACCAATATATCGCTCTGTACACTATCAGGCAGTCAGCAAATTCTACTAGCGCCTGATAATTTTCCTCTCTCTTCTCGAACCTTACCAATAACTTTCTGAACCTGTTATGCCAAGATGCGGTTCTTTCTACAACCCATCTCTTTGCTTTGTATAAATTCTTTTTCAACACTTCACCTTTACGATGAATGTGATCTACATATCCCCTTCCTAACTCCATACTCTATCTCAGGGAAATCATATCCTATTCATGCATATGTTCTGTTTAACTTTGGGCCTATCAACAACAATGCTATCTATTGTAGGAAAGGCTGATTTCATATCGTGCTTGTTTGCTTCAGTAATTACAGATGAGAGGTACTCCTCTTCTATCAACAAGCATGTGACGTTTGGTACCTAGCTTGCCTCTATCCGTTGGGTTTGCTACGGTCGTTTTCCCCCTAATGGGGCCTTCGGTACGCTATCCATGGATTGCCAGTCCCATCCCATGCTCTTCAATTCATCCAACTCATCTCAAAACTAACCATTTAGACAATTTTTAGCGACCATTTAGATCCATGAATAGCGACATCTAAAATTATTTTATGAAATTCCAAGAATTATCAGACAAACAGTGGAGTATGATGGAATCACACATACCACCACATGCAAAAACTGGCAGGCCTAGGGATTATGATAGAAAAATCATTAACGGAATAATCCATGTTCTAACTACTGGATGCCGATGGGACGATATGCCAAAAAGATATGGTGATGATTCTACTGCAAACAGAAGGTTAAACAAATGGCAACAAAAAGGAATCTGGAAAAAGATTCTATCACGTACTATTCACTCAGCACATAAATCTGGCAAAATTAGTCTAAAAAAATCAGTTGACTCTTCATCCATTCCTAATAAAAAAGGGGCAATGTAACTGGATATAATGGATTCAAGAGAATAACAGGTACAAAAATACATGCCGCAGTAGAGGGTAACGGATTTCCAATATCCATACTGTTGAGTCCAGCAAATGAACATGACAGTACAAAATGCATGGATGTTACAGGATCAATTTCAGACTATCTTGATGATGATTCAATACAACAGATAGAATCAGTTTATGCAGACAAAGGGCATGATGCAAAATACATCAGAATGTATTTGTGGTTGTGGGATAGAAATATTGCATGTTGCATCCCATACAAAATAAATTCCAAGTTCATCTTTCAAAATAATGATTGCAAACATTACAACAAGACAAGATTTGTAGTTGAGAGATTCCTTGCATGGCTCAAGAATGGATTTCACAGAACAAGAATCAGGTATGAAAGAACGGCAGAAAACTATCTGGCATTTGTTAATCTTGCATCATTTTTGATGTATTGTAGGGTTTTGAGATGAGTTGATCATATATTTCCAGCAGCCTCTTCCATACCTTCTTGAATACTCCTATCCCAATCCATTCCTGAAATCTTGCATGGCAAGTTGAGCCAGAACCAAATTCTTTAGATACCTTCTTCCACTGGCATCCAGTTCTTAATACATACAGTATTCCATTCAACACTTTTCTAAATGGCACAGCTGGCCTTCCAACTGTTCTTGCTGGTTTCTCTGGTAGCAACACTAGTTTGAACTCTACCCATAGATTGTCTGGTATATTCCATATGGTCGGCATGCTCTTTTTCTTAGCTTTTATCACAAATTTAGCTAGAGAGGACAGATCTAGATCTGTTTCGGTATAAACAATTAGGCTATGATGTTAATTTTCGGATAAGCTCTTAGTAATCTCAAAATTTGCCCCCAAAAGTGTTTCAGTAACGGGCGGTAGTGGGGGCACTGGTAATCAAAACGGTGGTAATGGACAGGGCGGGAATTATTTCTTTATGGATATTGGAGGTGCTTGAGATAGATGGTCGAAATAGAAGCTTCATTCGAGTGTAATGGTTGTCATACACTATTCATAGCACCAAAGAGCATAAACCCCGGATGGAGCCAATACACGTTAATTGAACACAACAGGGTGGATGTACCGAAAAAGACCATTGTTGACGAAGGGGGCGATCCTAGAGAGGTAGATCTCCCAGCAGCAGATAGGACAAGCATCAAAGCATCAATTAAGACACAGTTCAACTCTTCACTTGCAGCACTTGAAGCAAAATTCACACACAACACCTTCACGCTAACCACCATAGAAGACACGGATGATGTTCTGGAAGTGGAGATAAAGGTGAGTGAGGTTGAGGCTGGTGTTGAGCTGCAGAGCAATCCCGATCTGACGCTATCAGAGCATGTTATTCTAAAATGTCCAACATGTGACAGGCGGGCTTATGAGGTGCAGGGCGACCTATATCCCAAGTGAAACAATGAGCTAGATAAAATTACCAAAAGGCGGATAAGATGAGAAAAGATCAGGAAGAGGTTATGGGATAAGATGGGAACATGGTGTGAATGGAAAATTCATGCTTGGATTTGCTATGCAAAAAGTGGAACATGCATCTTCTTTAGTATGGACAGCATGATGCGGATCATCGTCTGTATTTTTTATTCATGAAATGAGAAATATGTAATGTTTCATTGATCCAAATGATTTGGTTTGATCTACAAATGAGTGAAAGCGTGATGATTTCTAGCTGGCCAAAAAAAGAAATACAAATATATGCTGATTTCTTAATGGGAAACTATGATTACGTTAAGAAAAATTACTTATTTTGTAGGATTGGGAATTACAATCTCTATGTTTGGCTTGTTCTGGTATACATTCTTACCAAACATCATTGAAAACAATCCATGGGCAGAAATTGGAAATTCATTCATGAGTGATGAAGAACTGCTAAAGAAACTCAAAGCACATCCCTCCTATGCAGCATTTTATGAAAGATTCCCTGATGCTAAAGAAGAACTGCGAAACCAGAGACATGGTGGAAACTTAGAGGTAGGAGTTTCTAATTTTGAAAAAAATAACATATTGAGTTTGAATTTAAGATTTCAGACACATGATGGAACAGTTAATGCTAGTATCCATTGTAGAACTATGAACAATGATTATGATAGAAACCTACGTGCAGAGGGACTCTTTGTTTTAGACTTTATTGAAAACACAAATTGTTTGGAGTTAGAACCTACCATAAATCCAACAGGGTATAGTGATTTAGATCGAAGACCAGCAGGACCTGAAAGAGTAATAACTATAGATTAGTAAATAACAATTTATACAAAAACGGAATTTGTTACACTCTATGATTAAAGAAAGGGGGTTTGCCATGAATATTAGGGCTGAAATTTGGCTAAATTTACTCCGCTTCCACCTGCCCCGGTGTTGATGACCTGCTTCGGACATTGTGGTATAGGATTGGGGGCAGAATCATACAGGAGGCTTCTTTTAGACGTAGGCGCAGATCCATTGAAGCCAGTACTGCATGGTGAGAAGGAGGAGTCGAAAGTCTTGAAAAGATATGGAAGCACTATCCTAAGGTTCCCCAACTCGTATAATGGAGGAGAAATACCTCTAATTCCAAGAGCGCTTCTCGTAGACCTAGATCCTCGAGCGGCTAATCTAATCCTTCAATCATACCCAGATCTTTTTGCGTTAAGGGATAAGCATGTAATACATGGAACAGGAGGAGCAGCGAGGAATTGGGCTGAGGGCCGAACACGCTTCACGAAGGAAGTTTCCTCCAAGTTCGATATTCAAAAACAGCTGGCATCGCTCTCACCTGAACCGGTTAGAGGCTTCACCATTCCTTTCGCAATGGGCGGAGGGACAGGCAGTTCATTTGCAAGTGCCTTCATAGAATACATAAAAAAGGATATTGGAGCACATGCAACACTAGCAACCATAGGATTGCTCCCTGAGTTCGGATGGGATCCAGTAATATTTGAAGCAGCGGCAATAAACATAGTCATGAATCTAGAATATCAAATCAAGTTCTCAGACTGTTCATTATTATTGGATAACAAAACATTGCGAAAGTATTCACAACAGTTCAAAAATAAACTTGATAAAATGCAATCGATAATAGACGACTTACCCAAGGAGCATGAAGCAGGATGGAAGGACTATAGAGGTATGAATATCATAGCTGCAAATGCAATATCTATGTTTATAGCTTCATTTGCAAGGGAGACAGAGTGGGATATGTCTAACTACAGAACGTGGTTGGCGACCAAACGCCCAAAATTCGCAATACCTTGGGTAATACCTCTTGTACCTTCAGGTGGTCATTGGAACCCAATGAATATTGACAATAATAACACCATGGAGGGAATTATGGACGCAGTTCACCACAAAGAAGATGCAATTCTATTCGATATAGATGAGAATGCAATAAGGGATAAAGGAGGTTCAAGGGATTCTTGCTGTGCCTTGGTTAAAGTAAGGGGCGAATTTGACTTGAAAGAAAGAGAAGCACTAAAGATGGTGATAAGAGAACGGTTTAATATCGAGGATTCAAGGATGATATTTGTAAAAATACCCATAATGGAAAATGAGCCGGCTCATGTTACAATCCTGATAAATACCAAAGCTATAGGACAAAAGATACTCGATATTGCCACAGAGGCGGAGCAATCATGGGATTCATTTAGGGAAGAGTATGCTAAATGGGGACTTGCGAACGAAGAATTTAAACAAAGTCTTATGGATGTTGTTCATCACTTCAGCTAAAGTGATGGAATATGGTTGACTTTCATTTTTTAGAAGAACTTGCTGGAAGAATTAAGACTAACAGACTGGAACTTTCTGACGTTGATAATGAATTGTCAGATATAGGTGTCAAGATGCATGAACTACCAATAAAAAGCGCAACCGAATCAGCTTTTGCAAAAATGATTGGCGTTGAGTATCATGATGAACTTGGAATGCTTGAAAGCACTAGAGAGAAACTATTGCTGCAGAGAGATACACTTGATGATACTATTAATAATGACATGACTACCTTCATAACCGAAATAACATCATCGGACCTTATCATTCCTATAGAACCTACTCCTAAGATGAACGATGGGAATACAATTTATACATACAGGGGTGGTGCTAAATTTAGTAATATATTTGACGTGCTCAGTGAACTCCTTGGCCTCAGTGCACCATTAGTTGTAAAGGATGTAATGCTCTCTTCTACAGAGGTAGTTGTAAAAGTATCTGATGTTTTTGAGGCGAAAAAGAAGTTCATAAACAGTATTAGCGAAGTTCAAAAGGTCCTCTCCATAAAGAAACAATAACTAATATAGAAGTCATCCCAATACTCTCCAATACATCATAATCGACGAAATGATAACAAATGCCAGATAGTTTTGTGCATTCTTCTCATATCTGATCCTGGTTCTGTGGAACCCATTCTTCAACCAGGCAAAGAATCTCTCCACAACATAGCGCGTCTTGCCGTATAGGTATTGTTCTGTATTATCATTTTGTTGTTGTGTCTTACTGTTTTTTCTGTAAGGCATGCAGTCAGAGATTTTTCTTTTGGTGAGGTATTTCCTGATGAATTCTGCATCATAGCCCTTGTCTGCTTGGCACCGCGCAATTTTTCTGATAGATCTCTCATCCAGATATTGTGAGATGCCATCCATCACGTCTACAAATCTTGCAGAGTCATGCTGATTTGCAGGACATTACTACTGAGACTGGCAGTCCGTTTTGTTCCACCGCAACGTGTATTTTTGTGCCTGAAATCCTGTTGAATCCGTTGTATCCTATGACGCTTCCCCTTTTTTGGCCGGAACTGATGACGAATCGACCGTTTTTTGCAGCTGCATCTTGCCTGATCTGTGGGCTGATTTGACTGCAGCGGAGAGGATATTCTTCCATATTCCACGTCGCTGCCAGTTCTGCAGTCTGCGGTGCGCAGTTGATTTGGAGCCGTACCTTTGTGACATCCCAGTCCACCTGCATCCTGTTATCCCGACAAACAGGATTCCGTTGACTGTCTTTCTGTCGTCTGCCCTTGGCCTTCCGGTTCTGGCTGGCTTGGGGAGATGCGGTGATATCATCTTCCATTGTTCACCTGTTATCTCCTGAAATTTCATGATCTGCTACGGGCAGCATTGCAAATAGATCCAAATGATCGTCAATTATTCACTAAATGATCAGTTTTGGGATCAGTTGAGTATACATAAAGCAATTACCTGATGGGAGGGATGACAACGAACAACACTTCGACTATATTTCTAGACAGAATGAAATAGAAACATAATTAATTATAGTTAAGAAAGGATCTTTGGATTAAATGAAATGGTTTTATTGAGTATCTTGAAGTTGAATTAGTGAGATAAGATAGTTAGTAATCTATTATTTGTAAATTATGGGTTTTCCCCATAATCTGCCTGTTTGTGAATATAGTAGTTATGTCAAGTCCGTATCACGTGTCTCTGGATTGAGTTTTGTACCAACAAGAATTATTATTGAACCTACCACAATATTTAAAGCAAGGATAATTGGAACAAGAGATCCTGCTTGGGATAATAAGTTGACTACTATCAACGGTGCCCAGGAGCCGAATATCAACCCGCCGTTGTATACGAAACCACACGCACTGTTTCTAATTTCCGTTGGGAATCTCTCTGATAGAAATGCTGGTATAGGTCCGAATCCAGTTGTTGTTACAAACACTAACACACCTGTATAGATTATCCTTTCTGAAATATGAGTAGCATTATAAAGACCAATTAACATAGGAACAGCTAGCAGTATAGCTGCAAGAGCAAATATCGCTATGGACTTCTTTCTACCTATGTACTAACTGATAAAGCCAGTAAAAATATGTCCGAGCAGGGATGAAACTGTAGCGGCAATCATAAGTGGCAACCTCTGGTCGCTCAAGATGATCATACTGTTGAAGAAATGTTGGCATAAAGCCAATTGATGTGTAATAAGCATACATTAGACCTGTCATGATCATTAAAGAAAGGAAGAAACGTTTTCTATGTTCAACATTTAACATAACCTTACGCAAGGTTGCCCTCTCAATCTTCTTCTGGCGCACCTTCTCCAACCATACTTCGGATTCTTTCATCTTAAATCTGACGAAAAGAGCTACCAAACCCGGAATTATGCCTGTGAAGAACATAACCCTCTACCCCATTTCCAAGGTGTCCTCAGTGTATGCAACAGATGCAAATTGGTATGTTATCGACGCAATGAGGAATCCCAATGTAAATCCATTCTGTACGAATCTAGAAAGTAATCCCCGGCTTGATCTTGGTAGTCTCCATCGTGAGCACTGCACCGCTAGCCCATTCACCCCCTGAAAAGAGTCCCTGAGCTAACCGTAAGAGTACTAACAGAAATGGCGCAAATATGCCTACCATCTGCCAGGTAGGTAACAAACCTGTTGCGAATGTAGCAATAGAAAAACCCATGATAGTAATTATCATAGGTTTCTTTCTACCATGTCTATCTCCTAAACTGCCGAACAACGCACCACCTACAGGCCGCATTATCAGCGTTATGACATATGTTGCGAATGTTACTAATAAACTAAAAGTGGGATCTTCAGATGGGAAGAAGGGCTGACTTAAATATGGGGTTACAAGAAGCATTAGCACTAGATCATAACCAAGTGACCATCCCAACCATGATCCAAAGACGACGGCCCTCTACTGCCTCGAAAGGTGCAACACACCACACTATTTCTATTTGGGAGATTGATTTTTTACCATTGGATGGAAAGATAATCAGTTTAATGAGTTGACGTTTCTCCTTCCTTTTTATTCGTTTCCGAAACGTAATATTTGCTTTTTAACGGTCTATTATATCTAAATCAATTTACATTAAGAAAATCACGAAATAATATTATGGCAAAAAACCTTATTTACTAATAAATTGAATGTGTTAAAATAGGATTTTTTTGAATTTTATCTACCAGTATCAGTTACACTCTAATTGATATCAACCTATTCTCATTCTTTGTTATTTTGTATATTGGTATAGTCATAATAACGTCTTCGTGTTAGTGCTTTTCTAACCTCAAGCTTAAAGCTTCTAACAACTTATACTCTTATGCCTCATCCAAGTTACATCATCAGCTTCTTTGATGAAAGTATTAATGACAAAAATGGCCAACCACTAATTCGTTGGTTCAACCAGCTTTTATTGTTTTTATTAGTAGCTCTCCCTATGAAGCTATGCCAATATGTTGCTTCAATCTTTAATGAGACGAATATACCGTTACTTTGTAGTGAGATTTATTCCTCCATGAATTTGAACAAAGTATCTTGACCGCTACAAATGATCAATTCAGAAATTTTAACTCCTATCCTCCTTACCATTAATTGACTTCCAGATAAGGCTTCTTCAAAAAGAGATATTGATGTTTTGAAAATCTCGTGGTAGCCCATTGACGGCGCTCTTAGACTTTTGGATTTTGTCCTTGTGCTAAGATCATCTAATATCAATATTATACCTACGGACTTAAATGAAAGACCCCGATCTGTCGCAGATTTATGAACGTCTCGGCATATGGATGCCAAATCCTCATATATTTCACCCACGGAATTGATGCTTTTTTTCAGAGTCATTATCCTGCTTATCTGAGTGACAGAATCATCTTCATTAACTGGTTCATTATCAATACCTCTAGAGGAGTTGAAAATATATACACTATTTTTCCTTCCGAACATCTTTGTTAACGAGTAGATATCTAATTCAGCAAGTTGTCCAATTGTTTTTACGTTCATTTGATTCAGGCATTCTTCAGTTTTCTTCCCAATTCCAACGACCTTACTTACATCCAAATTTCTGAGGAAACTCTGAGTATCACCTGGATGGACTATCACAAGACCGTCTGGTTTTTCAAAGTCGGAAGCGATCTTGGCAACCAACTTATTCGATGCTATTCCTATTGAACATGATAATTTTAGAACATTTCTTAATTGATCCTTTATTTTAACGGCAAGTTCTACAGCTCTCGTAAATTCGTATTTCAGAGCTTCACCAACATCTATAAATGCTTCATCAATGCTGGCTATCTCAAACTTGTCGGCATGATTTTGGATAATGTTCATTGCTTTATCAGACATCTCTTTATAGTATTCATGATCTACAGGGAGTAACGAAACATCTGATATATCCTTTAGTCTCTTCTTCGCCAGATTAATAGGCATACCAGATCTTACATTGTATTTACGAGCTTCATAATTGGCCGTACTCACTGCTCCTGAATCCTCTGTTCTGCCAGAATATACACATACGACTACTGGTTTACCCCTTAATTCTGGTGTTCTAAGTTCTTCGCATTGAGCAAAGAAGTAATCAAAATCGATATGGAAGATAATCCTTTCCTTTGTACTTGCATTCATTCTTTTTTAAATATTGGGTACTCAATATGAAAATATCTATACTTGTCTAAATAGTAGAAACACTAAATGAAAACATTGAATGAAGATTATCCCCTCATTGTAAAAGAGGATGGTATAGTTGTTAAGACGAAAATAATGGAGATTGATAAGATATATTATTGTGTTTATGGGAGGAGAACATTTCTTTTTTTTAAAGATGAAAATGAACTGGTAAATTGTTATGAAGTAGAAGATAAGGAGGTTGCAGAAGCTATAATATGCGATCCGGATTCAGATTCAATAAAGAGTATTCTTGGGAAATATCTGGATAAGCAGCAGGGGGAAAAAGATGTATAGTTAATCAGCCAGCAAACCAATATATATGATGTCTGACGGGATATAGAGTTATGTCAAAGCCAATGAATGAAATTTATATAGGAAAGAAACCTATAATGACGTATGTCACAGCAGCATTGGTTCAATTAGCAAATGAGCCAAAAGTGATCATTAAAGCAAGGGGGATGAGCATAACACTAGCAGTAGATGTGTCTCAGATAATTGTCAAAAGAATGAACACCCTTGGGTATGTGGTCAATGGAGTGAAAATAGGTTCTGAGGAAATGCAATCTCAGGACGGAAGATCTAGGAATGTCTCGACAATAGAAATAGAAGTTAGCAGAGAAAAATAAAAAGTTTACCCTTTTCCTTTTTGATTTTTACCAGTTAAAGTGAGTGAAACTAATGTATAACAACCATAATTGATTAAATCCTTTTCATTAGTTTACAATTCACATATTTGTTTTTGACGAATTCAAAAAAAAGTAATTTTGGTTTGGATCTAGATCTATTGTAAGGTGTAAATGTCCAAGACATATCAGGAACCTATCCAGGGGATATTACGAGTAACGGGCAAATACAGACAATTCGAAATAAAAATTTGTGGAGGAAGTCCTAATAAAAGAATCAGTAATGTCATGATATGGCATATGATTTATTACCAGTGATTATTGTCACATCTTGAATGAATATACATTTCATTTACGTTTCACAAAGTGATGAATATGAGGAAAAATTAAGAGATGATTGGCCTTATGTTCCTCAGATGGCAAAATTTTACAGGTGGTGGTTGCGGGAGACATTTTCTTTGCATTGTACCATCAATGTAGATGTTCTGGTTATAGAAAAGACTTGGTTAATGCGACTTAGATTTGGAATGAATGATCTCATAAAACATCATAAAGAGAAAGGTGAACTTGATTATCATTTCTATCTCTCCTACTTCAAACCAGTATGGTCGGATTGTAGTTCAGGTTTCTTTACGGATAACATGGGTCTGATTAAATGGAAAGAATTTAGGAGGGATGCAGAAAAGCATACATTTTTTGCATTGGAAAACTGCTCAAGAGTCTCCCATATTTTACTTCATGAAGTAGGGAGACAAAAGCATTATGACAACAAGATATTTGGAGAGAAAATACATGAACAATGGGATAAACATCTTTATGGTGTAGAGGAGTTTGAATTTTATGATAAAAAATTCCAGCATATTACTGATAGCAATGATATAATGTTCGCTACGATGAAGGTTCCATTATATAAACATTAAATTATTTCTGACAGTGAAGAATTGATAATTTTAGTCTAGGCTTTTGGAACTTTCCCATCCAACTTATTGTTATTGAATGAAAATTAATGGTGAAGATCCGTTACCGTGACAATTCAATCTGCGTTATCATGATGTTTGTTCTTCGTCAAAGTATTTGGATTACGTTGAAAATGCTAAGACTTAAACTTGTAGTTATATGTAGAACAAATGTGGATTCTATTACTAATAATGAGATTGAAAAATATCTTTACAGTCTTCTACCTACCAGTCCTACGGTGTTGAAAGAACTGGAGATAATTGCAGAATCCAAACACATACCTATAGTTGGTCCTATGATCGGTAGGCTGTTGCACATTATTGCTATAGCGTCAAATACTAAGCATGTTTTGGAATTTGGAACCGCTATAGGATACTCTGCTATATGGTTAGGGCTAGCCGTAAAGCCAAATAACGGCAAGGTTATGACAATAGAAATCAACAGTGATCTTGCAAGTGAAGCCGTAAAAAACATCAGGCGTGCGGGACTTGAAAATACTATAAAAGTTGTTAATGGAAATTCATTGGAAATTATACCCAAAATTAAGGATAAATTTGACTTAATATTCATAGATGATAGCAAAGAAAATTATCCCAACTACCTTGATCATTGCATTGAACGATTGAACAAAAATGGTTTATTAATAGCTGATAATGCATTATGGAGAGGAGAGGTAACAATCAAGAACAAGTCGAAAGATGCAGATGCCATCGCAACGTTTAACAAGTTATTGATGGGAAGAATGCCTTCTGTTATCATACCTGCAAGGGATGGCCTAGCAATCGGGGTCAAACAATAACAATTAGTTAAAGGTAGATCTTCTTGCTCAAAACAATTTTAAGCAACAGAAGATGTCTTTCCATATTACCGTAGGTAGCAGACTCATTAGATGTATAAAACAAGCCCTTTCATAATTGAATAATAAACATATTTTATATTGGAGCCCTACAGGATTTCTATCTCATTGGGTATAGAAAATTATCAGAAAGCTGGTAAAATAGCTGGTGAAGTAAGAGAAGAGATAAGAAAGCGATATCACGTTGGTGAAATGCTGTTCACGATATGCGAACATGTAGAAGATATGATAAGGCAGCGTGGTGGACAACCCGCTTTTCCGTGCAATGTAAGTTTAAATGAAATTGCAGCTCACTATACAGCTGAACCAGGCGACGAGATTGTCGTGAAGGATGGCGATATATTGAAGATCGATATCGGCGTTCACATAAACGGTTACATTGCAGATACTGCAGTTACTTTATGCTATAATCCAGAGTATGATTTACTTGTAAATGCCGTAGAACTTGCTTTGCAAGAAGCAGTTAAAATCGTAAAAGCAAATGTAAAGACTAATGGAATTGGTAAGATTGTTGAGCATACGGCAAATAGAATGGGTTTCAAACCAATACACAATTTGAGTGGCCATTCCCTTGCACAATATACAATTCATGCTGGAAAATCAATACCTAATATCTGGACTATAGGAAGCTCTAGTTTGGCACCTATGGAGGCATATGCTATAGAACCCTTCCTCACTACTAAAGATGGTAGTGGTGTAGTTCATAACGGGAAAGTGAAGAACATACATGCTATCTCTACTAGGAAAAGAACTGGAGACAAAAATGCAGATGCCTTCCTAGATTATCTTTGGAAGAGATTCAAGACATTACCCTTTGCCTTGCGCTGGTTACTCAGAGACTATGAAGAAAAGGAAGGACGTCATTTGTTGGAATTTCTAGCTAAGAAAAAACTTATTCATTCCTATCCAATACTGATAGAAGGTAACGGGAAGTTTGTGGCACAGGCAGAACATACGGTTATGCCTACTGAAAACAGTGTAATCATAATAACAAGTTAAGGTTTCATAACCTCAGCATAGATCATAGTAATTAATGTCGAAGTACTACATTTAGAACATAATTCTCCCAATTTATAAACAAAATCTCCAAGCTTGAATGTACGTTTCGTCTTTTGCCTACACTGCTGACATTCCTCAATTGTATAGATTGTGGGCTTTTCACTCTGGTCCTTCTTCATTGCGCAACACCTATCGTGTTTCCAACACCTATTATTAAGACTTTATCACCTTCTCTTGTTTTGTCATCTATCACGTTGAAGATAGACTTGTTAACTTTCTCAATTGATTCAGCTATCTCCTTCTTCATCACAGTGATCGCATCAAGTACTGATTGTTTGATAATTATCGCATAAACAGGTATCCCATGCTTGGTCGCGACCTCTTCAATCTGGAACCTATCTACACCAATTCCACCTATAGCTGCACCAACACCCTCTGCCAATTCCCCAGTTTTTTCTCCTTCGAGTTTCAAAGCAGCATCTATCATAACTATCGAATTCACGGTTACCCCCATTTCATTGATTAGATTCTCAACAGCAGTCCCAGGCTCACCTACACTGCCCATTGGGCCTTCTGCCTTCATCAGGTACAATGTCCGTCCATTGTATCGATCCTCGCATACAACGGTTTCCTTGGCAAGGGTTCTCTTTTCCTTGTTGAGCATCATCTTTCCCACGATCATTGGTCCTATTCCATCACCAATGGGCTGCCCGTCTTTGAACGCGTTTATAGCTTTTTTCAACGCTTCAGCTTCCTCCAAAAGGATAGGCATTATCATCTGTAATTGTACAAGGAAAAACATACTACCGCTTTTCTTTCCCATCAGGTAAAAATGTCTTACCACTTTGAAGATCAAATGTAGGATAGTTGAAGCTTCAAGTATATTCTCCATCTTGCTTGCGGTTAAAGCATCAATGGAAGGCAAAAATTTTCTTACTTCTGCCTTCATTCTATCATCTCTTATGCGCATCAAGTGCTGCAGTTTAGGTATTATCCCATTTGGATCCATTGACACAGGCATAATGGTAAAATATTCCATGAATTGATCGATTCTCTCAGTAGGATCCAAATTTGAATTTACGGACTTTGCATATTCTATTGCCTCTTTCCTAGAACTGTCTTTCATGCCTTTAAGCTTATTCATAGACTTGGACACATCCTTAAGCATCATCCACATCTGAAGTTTCTGTCCATAAAATAAGAATAAAAATATCGGTAAAATCCAGATCAGGTAAGTCCACCATTGGCCTTCACCTCCTCCCGGAAATAATGGATTTAGTTGTAATTGGATATCCAGTAAATTCATGTTTAAATCAAAAAGTTAGCCTTAGTAAATTAAAGCTTTGCTTTTAAAATCTCAATTTATGAGTTAAAGGCTTTATATTACAAAAATAAAAATAATAAGAACAAATAATATGAGTTCAAAATTCATTCATGGATCATTAAAGTCGATAAGTGGTGATATCCTCTCCGATACATGGCAGAGATACATGTATGCAAGTGATGCTAGCGCGTATGAGATTGTACCCAAATGTATTGTTCTACCTAGGAATATAGATGATGTGACAAAGGTTGTAAAATTTGCGTCTGAAAATAATATATCTGTGACTGCTAGGGGTAGCGGTGGCGGACTAGCTGGTCAGGCTATCGGCGATGGTATTATCATCGATTTTACCAAATATATGAACAAGATTGTCGAGGTTAATACAAATGAAAACTACGTAGTGGAACCGGATTATACAAAGGTATTCTAGATAGAATTCTCGAGACAGATGGAAAGTTTTTGCCACCAGATCCTTCAAGTGCGAACTACTGCACAGTCGGTGGTATGATAGCAACTAATGCAAGTGGAGCACATACGGTCAAGTATGGCAGTACGGTTGACTACGTTCTATCACTTGATGTGATTATGTCAAATGGGGAACTTCTACATGTAGAATCAATAGTAATAGGAAGTGATGTCTGGTATAAAAGACAAATCGATTGAAGGCATGTTATTGAAATCACTCCTAAAATTACTAAAACCAAACGAAGAATTGTTCCACACCAAATTTCCCAAGGTTAGAAAGAATTCGTGTGGATATAGGATAGACAAAGTGTTAGGGGATAACATGCTTGACATGAGTAAGTTATTTGTAGCATCTGAAGGTACTCTTGGGATTGTAGTAAAGGCCAAGTTTAGAATACTGGATCTCCCAAAGAAAAAAACATTATTGCTTCTGGGATTTGATAGCACGTTACGGGCTTCTCAATCTATCAAAAAAATATTAGAGCTAGAGCCGTCAACGGTTGAACTTTTAGATAAAACCGTGATACGGCTTGCTAGCACTGCAAGTGACGAGCTTTCTTCAATGCTACAATCAGATTTTAATTGTTTGCTTTTTGTGGAGTTTGATGGTACTAATATGTCCGAGATGAAAGAGTGTGTTAACAACCTTTCAGAAATTGTTCATGAAATAAAGGGTAAAATTATAACATTTTCATCTGACGATGAAGAAATAGCAAGGTTATGGGAAATTAGAAAGAACGTTTTATCATATACCATGAAGATAAGAGAAGGTGAGAGAAAACCTATTGCTTTCATGGAAGACCCTTTGGTATCTGTGGATAAATTAGGATTTCTAGTTGACACATTGCAACAGGTATATGGTAAATATGGCCTGAATTATGTCATCTATGGACATGCAGGTGATGGAAACTTGCATACTAGACCACTGCTTGATGTTGGTAATACTGAGGATATGAAAATTATGAAAGATATATCTAAAGATCTTCTAAATGCAATAACAAGCGTTAACGGTAGCATATCTGGGGAACATGGAGATGGTCTTGCACGTTCCGAATTCATAAGGGATGTGTATGGTGATGGAATATACCAATTGTTTGTAAAGATAAAGGAAATGTTTGACCCTAACAATATAATGAACCCAAACAAGAAAATTACTCTATCAGGAACATTTGTGAAAAATTTTAGATATGGTTACAAGCGCAAATATCAAGGGAATGTACTGAAATGGTAATTAAATGATAATAAAGTGCAGAGAGAAGTGACTGGTTACAGGGAAGAGTTGAGTCATGATAACGAAGTGGATTTGTGCCATGGATGTGGTGCTTGCAGAGAACTGAATTTTGGTTCGAGAATGTGTCCTGTATATAAGTGAATAAATGATGAGATTGCTAGTTGCAGGGGAAGGAATAATGTGTTGAGATGGCTTGCAAAGGTTGATGGTTTGGCGAATGATTTTGCCTTAACTACTGAATATAAAGGCATTATTTACAAATACTGTGTTCAATGTAAAATGTGTTTGATAGATTGTCCAACAAATGTTAATGTAGGCAAATCGATGGCTGAGGCAAGAGCTCTATATGAAAAGAAGGTAGGTCTTCCAAAAGGTTATGAATATTTTATAGAGATAGATAAACACGCATCACTTGCATGTAAACTGGCACCATTATCAAATTTCCTAATGGATAATAGATTCTTTAGAAAAATACTTGAAAGTAAAACTGGTATAGACTCTAGAAAGAAATTCCCCAAATTTAGTAGAAGAACCTTTGATGCTATGTTCAACTCACATGATACTCTTAGGTCACTAGACAAACATGTGGTGTTCTTCTGTGACACTTACATACGATATGTAGATCCGTTGCTTGGAATACGTTTAGTAAAGGTATTGGAAAGAAATGGTTATAATGTTATTTTCCCATCACAATTATCATCTGGGCTACAGGCATTGCTTGAAGATGCTCCAGATGTTGGAAAAGAAATCGCTAAATATAATGTAAGGAATTTGTATTCACATGTAGTAAAAGGTATACCTATTATATGCTTCTCTCCCAGCTCTTCCATCGCACTGAAAATGGATTACCTAGATGTTTTTGGATAACGAGGAGACGAACAGTTGTCAACAATACTTTTGATATACACGAATTTCTGAGCAATTTGCGTAAAAAAAATGAACTAGATACTGATTTTAAACCTATAGATGAAAGGTTGGAATACATTTCCACTGTCACACATTAGTACAGGGTGTAGACAAACATGTGATAAATCTGCTGAATTTGATACCAAAGCTGCGTTATCATATTGTTGAAAAGGGTTGTTGTGGTGTGGGTGGCTCTTATAGTTTTATCAAGGATAATTATGATCTGGCAATGCAGATAGGAAGAGAATTATTTGAAGCCGTAAAACAGGATAAGAGGATTTACACAACGGGAGAGTCATGTAAATTACAGATTGAGGAAGGTTCTGGAATTGAATTAGGATTGACAGTAGATCTGTTGATAAAAGCATATGGAATAAGGGCTTATCCGAAAATTAACATCATAGCCTAATTGTTTATACCGAAACAGATCCAGATCTGTCCTCTCTAGCTAAATTTGTGAGAAAATCAAAGAAAAAGAGCATGCCGACCATATGGCATATACCAGACAATCTATGGGAAGAGTTCAAACTAGTGCTGCCGCCAAGGAAACCAGCAAGAACAGTTGGAAGGCCAGCTGTACCATTTAGAAAAGTGTTGAATGGAATACTGTACGTATTAAGAACTGGATGCCAGTGGAAGAAGGTATCGAAAGAATTTGGTTCTGGCTCAACTTGCCATGCAAGATTTCAGGAATGGATTGGGATAGGAGTATTCGAAAAGGTATGGAAGAGGCTGCTGGAAATATATGATGAATTGAAGGGTATAGGATGGGACTGGCAATCCATGGATAGCGTACCGAAGGCCCCATTAGGGGGAAAACGACCGGAGCAAACCCAACGGATAGAGGCAAGCTAGGTACCAAACGTCACATGCTGGTTGATAGAAGAGGTATTCCTCTCTCATCTGTAATTACTGGAGCAAATAAACACGATATGAAATCAGCCTTTCCTACAATAGATAGCATTGTTGTTGATAGGCCCAAAGTTAAACAGAACATATGCATGAATAGGATACGATTTCCCTGAGATAGAGTATGGAGTATGAAGAAAGGAGAAAGGAGAAAGGAGAAGGGGATATGTGGATCACATTCGTCATAAGGGTGAAGTGTTGAAAAAGAATTTGTGCAAAGCAAAGAGATGGGTTGTAAAAAGAACCGCATCTTGGCATAACAGGTTCAGAAAGTTATTGGTAAGGTTCGAGAAGAGAGAGGAAAATTATCAGGCATTAGCAGAATTTGCTGACTGCCTGATAGTATACAGAGCGATATATTGGTAGTGTCATAAACACGTTAATGCAACTGTTTCTAGTATCTACTATCTACAATACTAATAAAATCAATAGTAAGAAAACTAAACCTGACAGTATGAACTAATATTCTTGCATTCTAAATGTTATCATTTCTACCAATCATTAACTATCAGCTAGAATTTTAGGATAGGCTCTAAGTTGATGGAATCCGCTGAATTCGCAGATTATAATGAAGCAGGTCCTGGTGCTCGGAGTAGGTTGAGAAAGGAACTTACTAAGAACTCTTTGGATTGATTCCCTAAACAAATCCTCGGTTTCATAAGTTGTAGTTATATGCTTATTAAGTCGAGGAAATATTAACCTAAAGTGGAAATCTTATTAGTAATTTATTCTAACTCATTCGTTCGTAACTTGATGGGCTATGAATGAGGTAAGGACAAATCATTCACGAATAATGAAACTTCTTACCTTTATGAGGGAATAGAAATTGATTGGAAATTTCGCCAGAAGGGTTATCCTAGAAATCCTTGGTGATTTTTTAGGAGTAACTGCAAAGGGCTATCAGTTTCTCTAGCGATATCAAGAAATGCTGATACCGCTAGAGTAATTGTTTGCCTGCACTAGTAACATTAGCAATTAAATTTAATTCTATGATGTTTCACATAATTCTAGAAAGTTCTAATAATTTCATACAGGTAATTCTAAATCAATTGTTCATTATGCTTAAATACACACCTGTAAGAACCATTTATATCAATGAATAAACTAACAATACCTAGTCAACTCATCTCAAAACTAACCATTTAGACAATTTTTAGCAACCATTTAGATCCATGAATAGCGACATCTAAAATTATTTTATGAAATTCCAAGAATTATCAGACAAACAGTGGAGTATGATGGAATCACACATACCACCACATGCAAAAACTGGCAGGCCTAGGGATTATGATAGAAAAATCATTAACGGAATAATCCATGTTCTAACTACTGGATGCCGATGGGACGATATGCCAAAAAGATATGGTGATGATTCTACTGCAAACAGAAGGTTAAACAAATGGCAACAAAAAGGAATCTGGAAAAAGATTCTATCACGTACTATTCACTCAGCACATAAATCTGGCAAAATTAATCTACAAAAAATATCAGTTGACTCTTCATCCATTCCTGATAAAAAAGGGGCAATGTAACTGGATATAATGGATTCAAGAGAATAACAGGTACAAAAATACATGCCTCAGTAGAGAGTAACGGATTTCCAATATCCATACTGTTGAGTCCAGCAAATGAACATGACAGTACAAAATGCATGGATGTTACAGGATCAATTTCAGACTATCTTGATGATGATTCAATACAACAGATAGAATCAGTTTATGCAGACAAAATGATGCAAAATACATCAGAATGTATTTGTGGGATAGAAATATTGCATGTTGCATCCCATACAAAATAAATTCCAAGTTCATCTTGCAAAATAATGATTGCAAACATTACAACAAGACAAGATTTGTAGTTGAGAGATTCCTTGCATGGCTCAAGAATGGATTTCACAGAACAAGAACCAGGTATGAAAGAACGGCAGAAAACTATCTGGCATTTGTTAATCCTGCATCATTTTTGATGTATTGTAGGGTTTTGAGATGAGTTGGGTATATTAGCAGCAACAGTATTGATAGCAGGAATATTTGCATTCATGCCAGTAGAGAGGGCAAGCACGGTGCACACTGGCCTAGAAGCTAGGATAGATGCGGTTGAAGATGCAGTTTAAGGCGAAATTCGCAAGAACAGATTTTTCCTGGAGACCGTTAACCTGGGCGGCGTTACCGATGGTAGTACAATAGTCGTCGCTGATACTACTCCCCACGGAATGGGCCAGGTTCATATAGCCGCAACCCTTCCAGTCGCAGACGTTGGTGCCGATGGATGTGATGATCAGGAGCTATTGGTAGATGTAAAGGCGGATCAGGCTCCAAATCTTGATATAGTGCTGATGGGTGCTCATAACACGGGAATTGCCTGAAGAGCGGACTTTGTGGGAGATGCGAGCAATGCTAATACATTTGACAATGACTCCGATATGTGCATATTCCATAGGACTATAACTGTCGCAAATGTCAGTGCAGACCTGCTGACCGACATAGTAGTAATAGGCGCTGTAGGAGCTCTTCCAGCAGATGCTTACATTACTGTAATAGGTAATGTGCTAACGTAGGTACAACGAACAAAATCATCACTTTCTTTTTTTTTAATTTATAGAAATTCTAGATGAACTCTTACTCAAACTACATCGCCAGATCGTACAATCATGGTCTGCAAAGTAATAGTTAGATCCTATGACATCTGAATTGTTGAAAAAATACTTGTAACGGTAAGGGAAGAAGAGTGGTATTATGCCAAGAGTAGTTAATGCCAAACTTACGGATAATGATACTATAGCACTAAATCGTAAATTTCAGGAATTAGGTTATGACACTGCAAGTCAGCTATTGAGAGATATATCAAGATCAAAGGTATACCTTTTGACATTAACTACAACATGCTTTCTTCACTCATTAAAGACAAGTTGAGAAAAAGTATTCCTAATAGCGATATGGACTGGGCGGGATTCGAACCCGCGACCTCTCGCTTGCGAAGCGAGCATTACTACCCCTGAACTACCAGCCCATGGGGCCAGTAGTTCATTATCACTTATTTATTTCTGTAAGACTATGCCATTAGGTAATGTTCCAATAAAGTTCCATCCCAGTGGAATTAGAATTTCGGCCTGTTCATTTGTTGCTACTCTCTGAATCAAGTATCGCAGATGCTAAGTAATTTCAACATCTCTTGCACTTTCAGGAGTAGCCCTTTCTACCATATTATGGATTTGTTCTTTCTGCTTCATTGATTGGTCTTCTTCCTTTATTTCCAAATCCAAGAACTCTTCACTTCTCTTGAACGATTCACGCATTTCATTTTCAAGCGATTCCGGTAGCTTCCCTTTATTGGTAGTATATCTTGCTTCAATTGTTCCTTTATGACCCATGAAAAAGACCCTAAAGTCACATGCAATTTTATCTTTGAATTCTGCTATGAGTAATTGTGTGTCGAAATAGGCCATCAATACTAGAGTCTCCACTGAAATCTAGGTCGAAAAGATTTCCTTATTGTATTAGTTATTTGTTCCGTGGGTAAGAACTTTCCAATATTTCCTCTTCGTCCGTAGGAATATTTCGCATCTGGAGCGATCACCGGCGATTCTGCATTCAGAGCCTCATTATTTAGAAGCCTATCATCGAAATAGGTAACTAACTTCTGCGTTCCAGTGTTGGTAAGGAATGTAAAGTATACATGCCTTGCTTTTGAAAGTGTTTTCCTTACTATTACCATCGAAGGACTTTTCAAAGACATTGCAATGCCCTGCTGTATCATTATATCCCGAAGGTCTTTCATCAGTAGACCATCTATGGCGTCAAAGGCGATATTGAAGTTTTGTAAAGAGATTGGACAGGGACATAGTGATTGCCATGAAAATGAAAAGAGACTGGTGAAAATGCAGAATAGGGAACTGATGTTCAGGGTGATAGCCTACAACATGCATAGATTGACTGTATTTATGCTATAGTTTCTACCGAGCCCTGTTTAGTCACTTAATAGTATCCATCCTAATAATAGTATCCATCCTATCAGGTGTTTTCTTATTACCACTTGACGTGCCCTGATTAGATATTCTTCGTCACTTTTGCCTAGTTTTTCCATCAACCTTTCAACCTGCTTGACTGACACATCATTGTAATAACATCCATCCTTATTATCATAATTCATCATATGGTGTTCTATACCTGGGAAGAATCCACGGTAAGCAGAGATGTAGACATACCGATTGGATAAATTAATGGCCTTGGTAAGAAAGTTATCAATATCAGAAACATGGTCAATAACAGCATGTGAAAACACTAAATCATATGTTGTATCAAATTCATGTTTAAAAAAATCATCTCAAATAAATTTGAAATTGGAATTAATTTTACAATAATCAATAGCTGTCTGGGATATATCAATGGCAGTATAGTCAAGTCCTGAAAACAATTGAATATTTTCGATGGGGTACATACCAGCACCGCAACCAATCTCTAAAACTGAGTTGATTGGCTCACGTATTCCGTTCATATAATTACCAAAGTTTTCATGTAGGAATGGTCTATTGTGATAAATTTCGGCCCACCATCCAATATTACGATTATTCCAAATTTTGCCATATTTTGCAAGGCGAAGAGATGCCAATTTTTTAATAATCGCTGACATTGAACAATTTTGCTATAACATTCCACGTTATTATTTTTATCTAATTTGCCAGGTGGATAGATAAATAAAATACGCGTGAAAAAGACTCTTGATTATTTCTTTAATACATCATCACATTGTCACTCAACTACAATAACAGTTAACTTGATAATGCGTTTTATCATTTCAATGTTTGCGTTAGGTCTTGGAATGTTCATCTTTATGCCAATATTGTATACATTAGCTTACGACGTAAATCTATGGATTGGTTTACCAGCAAGTGTTTTGCAGACACGTGATTATGTTTATAGCATCTTGATGGCAATGCCATTAATTGCATTTTATGCATTGATACTTTGGAAATGCATGAAAGCAACGACACGTCCCCTATGAGCAATATCATTAGGTGAAACGATGAAGAGACACAACACAATACTTGGAATATTGCTTGTGACCATATTGCTTTCAGGATCTTATACCTCATAATCTGTAGGTAAGTCAAATTCCTGGGTTGCTAAACACGGCAGTTATTTTTGTTCTGTCCCACAACATGGGCAAAACTTTGTTAACTCTTGAATTCCTCCGCCACATTCCATACAAAACCTTGTTTCCGATTCTGTCGCACGCTCCTCATTTTCAGGATGGAGTTTCTTAACGTAAGAGAATGTTGAAATAGCACCAGAAGGTTTGAAAGCAGTTTCATCAACTTCTTCAGAATTGGGTGTGTAAGGAATGTCCTTGAATTCTATAAATAGCATTGACCTTGGAACCCTATGCTTTGGATGTAATCCATCTTCATTAGAACATTTATCTTCTTCTAGATTACAATCTACATCTACCAAATCTCCTAGCCAGTACGCAAACTTCTTCAGCATCATATCTGGTGTAGAGTATGTTAATGTATGACTTGACATATACTGTTCTGCAGCCATTTTTCCATTAAAGACTTTCATATGAATATCTTACAATAAAGATCTAATATCTCTTTTCATTACGCTATTGAGGAGTACCACACTTTGTGCAAAACTTGGCCTGTACGGGAATATTAGCACTACATTGGGAACACACCTTATGCGTAGTCTGTTCCTCAGCTGGAACATAAGTGGGGGAATAAACTGCCGTTGATTTACCACTCATCATTTCTGGTCGATATGTTGCCGAAGGTCTAGTAACCCCTTTAGGTTTTTGAAGATTATCATCTTTACCTATAGTCTTGTTAATTTCAACAACTACTTTTACAGTTAGAAACCCCAGTGAAGAAAATGCTTTCAAAAAACTTCCCATCTTCTTGAAGAAGTCGTTGTCAGAAATCTTGCCTTGTTGATATAGTGTTTCTACATCTAAAAATTCCTCATAAAGTGACTGTATATCGTCAGCTAACTGTTTTAATTTATCTACAAAAGGCTCCCTAGTGCCATAACCTAGATCTCCCATCCAAATTAATCTCGTTGTATAACCTATTTAAAACTTGAATAGATGTTTTTAGGGCTTTTTATCCAAGTATAGGATCATATATTGATACTCATGAATAGAAATCCTAGATTGATTTACAGAAATCCTATCTTGGGATTCTTTGGTTTTGACTATTGCTTATACAGTCATGTTTCAATGGGCTCAAATTACATCCTTATATTAATGATCAATCCTTGCATTTAGAACAATGCAAAAATTGTTGTTATAATATAACACTTACAATATGACAAAGTAAGAGTATTCACTTGAATCTCTAAGAGTTCTGGTTAGAAACAACAAATTGAAATTATGGTAAACCAATTAATTGGTATTACTAAAGCTTTAAACCAAAGTCGCATAACGGTCCTTTAAGTTGATATTATCCTACCCCAATATCAAGAAGAAGAACTTCAATATCTTAATACAAACTTGGTTTTGCAAATTCTTGAACTCAATATATTCCTCATCTGGCTCTTTATATGCATACTGAACTTATTATTTATCATAGTTCGCTTTCTACATCTCAAAAGTGTTCAAAGTTTCTTAATGTGATGTTTTGTTTATCAAAAAAATCCACAAATAATTTACTAAGATATTACCTAAGCGTTCTGCAGTGATTGTTCGAGAAACCTTTTCAAGACATCCTTCGATGCTGCGCCTATGTGTTGTCCAATTACTTTGTCCCCCTTAAACATCATTAAAGTTGGAATGCTAAATATTTCGTATTTCGCAGCTATTTCCTTGTTTTGGTCTACATTGAGCTTGAGAAACTTCACCTTGTCAATGTATTCTTGAGCTAAATCTTCAACTGTTGGTGAAACCATCTTGCATGGACCACACCATTCAGCCCAGAAATCGACTAAGACTGGTGTCTGCGATTGGATTACATCCTTGCCCCAAGCCTTTGAAGATGTATCTTCTACTTTACCCATTATTATCGAAATATACGATGTGGATGTAATTTATATATCTTCATATTCTTGATCAATTTTTAAATTACTTTACCTATACAATGGTATGAGTGATCAACTGGAGAAGAATACTCTGAAGGGTTCAGGGGGATATATAATTGCCAACCTTACACCGCAGGAGATCAAGAAGGGAAGAGTTGCTGGGGTTGACCTGTTCCTAGGTGCTGCAGGGAGAATTGAAGAGAAAAGAATCCTGCACCATTTTTGCAAGAATTGTAACAAGAAATTTGATGGTGCACCCGAAATAAAGTATGAGAAAATGAACCAAGAGGTTGCTAAAGGCTCTTTTTTGTCTGAACAAGGTGAATACATTTGTAGACAATGTGGAATAGTTATTGCAAAATACAAAACATTTGCAGACCAAGCTGACAAGAGCTCTGGTTTGGCTTCCTCTCAATCATTGTACGAGCAAGAAGGTTTTGTAGCTTTAAGGAAGATTAAAGGCATCAATGTTTATGATAATAACGCCATTCTTATAGGGACTGTAAAGGATGTAGGTCTTAGCAGTAACAAATCAAAGATCGTGATAGTGATTTCTACAACAGAACAATTAGAGAAAGAAATATCCTGGGATGTGGTCATAAAAGTAGGTGATATTGTTTTGATCAAGGCAGAAAAAGAAGAGGTGTTCGATAACGGTTTTCAAAATAAGTGTAAGAAATGTTCATTTTATAATAAGGATGATTCGAAATTCTGTGAACAATGTGGTGTTAGACTTTCCTAGTTTTATTCTTCACTTTTTTTTGCTGATGCTCTTGAGACCGTCTCATGTTTGTCAAGCGTGAATATTCTATCAAAGTACTCCTTCTCCGTTGATGAAAGTTCGTCACCACCTTCGTCCTCTTTCACTCCAGCTAAATGCTTCGCAAGTTTTTTCTTATATCCGAGCTCCATTTGACGGGCTATTTGTATTCTTTGTGCTTGTGGTGATCCCGCTCCGTGCATAGATTCCGTTAAATAACCCACAGCATTGCGACCTAATGTCATATTTTCAATCAGTCGCAGTATACGAATTCTGTTTTCCGTTGAGACTCCCTTACGTCCTCTAAGATACTTCTTGAGCAAAGGACCAGTTTCGGGGCTGTTAAACTCTTTTTCAGATGGGAGTGTTACCACCGCACCTCCTGCCAAGTCTTGTGCCAACCTAGCTATTTCATATGGATATCTAGTTACATTGTGTTTACACACATTTGATAGCATATCATCATTCTGGTAGTTACCAGCTTTCATTTTATATGATTCGTATGAAGAAGCTATACCTGCACCAAATATAGTTTCGTTCATGTGGGTCATCTCGACGAGTTTTTCTCTTATATGAGAAGCACTCGATACTCCGTTGTAATCAGCTATTGTGGCAGCTGCACCTATTATTACATCACCCACACCAGTTTTACATACGTAGCTTCTCCGATGATAAGTGGTAAACCTCTCGACAAGCATTGCTGCGAACTCTGTTTCTCCATTCATAAAGACATGTTTCCAGGGTACGAAAACATCGTTAATTATGATCATTGCTTCCTGTCCAGAATACATCATATTGCCCTGATCAATCTCACCACCCTCCATACTTCTAGTGTCACAGGATTGACGACCATAAATGTAAGTAAGACTAGGATGAGCCACAGGTATGGCACACACAACAGCATAATCTTTATCGTTTGGTCCCAACCTTAAAGTAGGCATAGCTATTATCCAGTGAGAGTTTATGCAACCGGTCTGGTGTGCCTTTGCACCCCTGATTACAATCCCATCCTTCCTCCTTTCTACAATATGTACAAACATATCAGGGTCTTCCTGTTCTGAAGGTCCCCTGCTCCTATCCCCCTTTGGGTCAGTCATTGCACCACCTATAACAAAGTTCTCTTCTTGAACATCTTTGATAAAATCTTTTAATCGTTGAAGATATTTCGTATTATGTTTTTCATCTATTTCATATGTCACTGAAAACAATGAATTAATTGCATCCATACCAACGCAGCGTTGGAAACAAGTACCCGTCAGCTGGCCTAACTTTCGCTGCATCTTGTTCTGCAACACCACATCATCTACGCTTTCCGTTATCTGTAGAAACCTGTTTACATTCTTGCCTGAAATTGATGAATAAGCTGTAGCAAGCTCTGGGTTTTCAACTGCAAGATCATAGGTGGCTGCAATAGCATTTATTGAAGGGCGGATCATAGGATGATCTACTGGTTCTTTAACCAATTCTCCAAAAAGATAGACCTTTAGATTACGCCCGCGTAAGCTTTCTATATATTCTGCGCCAGTTTGTATTGGCATATTAATATAATTTCTTGGCTAATATATATAAATGCTTTATGTAGTTCTATTTACCTTTTATTATACTCTATTTACCATTACTAAATGTACACAAAATTGAGGTATCAGTACTGATTTATTATTTAAATCATAGATTTTCAATAGAGTGTTAATACCAAGTTACAATATTATCCCTAGGTTTGCGTCCTTGAATCTGAAAGAAAATTAGTTAATATCAATTTTTATTCAGTTAGGATTGCTAGGTAAGGCTAATTCGAACATCAAGAGTCCTGCATCCTTTTCCCTCTTCTAATACAAGCAAAGGATTCATATCGAATTCAGCTATTTCAGGAAAATCAACAACAAGTTGAGAGAGTCTCAAAATGCAATCTACTAGCGCATCCACATCAGAAGGCTTTTCTCCCCTTACTCCTTTCAACAACTCCTTAGACTTTATCGAACCTATCATCTCCCTTGCTTCATATTCATTTATAGGTACAAGTCTAAATATGACATCTTTGAGAACTTCGACATATATCCCTCCCATACCAAAAATCAACAATGGCCCAAATTTAGGATCCCTCTTTGTTCCAATAATAGTCTCCTTACCTCCTTTCACAAGTTCCAGCACGAGTACCCCAAGAATCTCTGCATCTGATTTGTAATTCTTAACACTTGATATTATGCTTCTGTATGCAGCTCTGACTTCCTGCTCACTTGCTAAATTTATTTTGACACCCCCAGCATCTGATTTATGTATAACATCGGGTGAAGCAATCTTAATCACAACTGGCCAGCCTATCTCTTGAGCTGCTTTTACACACTCATTTTCATCCTTTGCTAGAATACTCTTTGGTACTGGAAAACCGTAGGCCTTTAATACCTCATACCCCTCCTCTTCAATTAAGTAATTTCTATTCTGTTTCTTGACATTATTGAATACCCCTCTAACTGTTTCCGTTTCTACCTTGAATGTCTTCACTTCGTTTTCCAGCACTCTCAGCCAAGATTTATAATCATACATAGATTTGAGAGCCCTCATTGCAAGCTCTGCATACATATAATGTGGAACTCCGCCTTCAGACAGAATTCTTTTGTTTTCGGTTCCCTCTGCAAGACCCATAAGACTCGCGAGCATAGTTTTTCCCTTACTCTTTGACATCTTTACAACAACACGGGCTAATCCATCGTAATCCAGCGTTGCAGATGGAGTACACATTACTACTACAGCGCCACAATTTGGATGATCAAGAACTACAGACAATACGTTTTCAAACCTGCCATAATCAGCGTCTCCAACAATATCTACAGGGTTGCGTGATGAGCCATACGAGGGTATCATCTCATTGATCTTTGGTCTTAAGCTTTCTATATCGGCCATCTTCAGTCCATAATTGGATATTGCGTCTGTAGAGATTATTCCAGGTCCACCAGCATTTGTTACAATTACTACTTCTTCTCCGGGAAGTGGTTGCTTTGCAAGTGCAGTAGCATAATCAAAGAGCTCCTGCATTCCATCTACACGAATAACACCAGCCTGCTTAAACATTGCATCATAAACTTCGTCAGCACCCATCAATGCACCTGTATGTGACATTGCTGCCCTTGCACCTTCCGGAGTGCGACCTGCTTTTAATACCAAGATTGGTTTCTTATACTGAGATTTTTTGCTAATTCTCCTGCATACTTCAATGAACTTTCTACCATTGCTTATATCTTCTAAATACATAACGATAACTTTTGTCTGGTCATCATTTTCAAGCATTGCAAGCAGATCAGTTTCGTTCATATCCACTTTGTTTCCAATGCTTATAACAGCAGAGAATCCTATATCTTGGGCAATTGCGTCTTCAACCAGTGCAGCGCATATTGCACCGCTCTGCGATATTAACGCTATATTGCCTGTCTTTGGGGTAATCTTCAGAAATGTGGAATTCATCATAGTATGTGGGGAAAGGTTCATTACGCCCAAACAGTTGGGACCTATGATCCTTATTCCATATTTTTTACTGATCTCTGCAATTTGTTTCTGCAGTACTTCTCCCTCTCCACCAACTTCTTTGAAACCTGCTGTAATTATGATCGCACCTTTGATGCCTTTCCTTCCACATTCTTCCATTACCGCAGGCACAACCTTGCTCGGAGTTACTATTACGGCAAGGTCTATACTTGTTGGAACTTCCATAACGTTCTTGTAAGCCTTTTTGCCAAAAACGGAATCATGAGATGGTGTTATTGGATAAATAGTACCCTTATACCCACTTAAGATATTTGAGATTATGGCCTTACCAACAGTTCCAGGCCTTTCTGAAGCACCTATAACGGCGATGGATTTAGGAGCAAGAAAGATGTCATAGCTCATTTATGCCCAACTCCAACTCTGATCCAAAAACAGTTAAATAAATTATACTATAGGTTAACCTGCTACCCTAATCAAACCATATTTTGGAGGAGCCAGGGGATTAGGCAGAGAAATACTTGCCCATACAAAAACTTCAACAGTATATTCACCTCTGGCCTCTGCAAGAAAGAATAACGAAGGTTTGATAGTTCTGTTAGGCAGTATTACTATATCTTCGATCCAAGTGATTAGTAATGGAAATCCTTCTTCGTCTTTGACCTGTATTATAAACGCAAAAACACGTTCCTCATCCATCTTACTCACAATATCAGACCTTATTCCAACCATTTGACCTGCCAAAAAGGAATTAGCCCTAATCCCCTCCATATCTATGAATACTGGATCCGATAAAGTGAAGTTCTGTCTTGCTACAGGAAATCCATTTGATATTCCAAACGTTGAGTTTCTTAATTGCCAATCACGTTTATCATCCGTATCTTTACCATTAGGAAACCTCTGCCAAGATTTGTCATCATCTTCTTTGTCAGAAAAGATATCTGTTCTATCAATCTGAACCGAATCTGGAGTTAACAGAACAATCGAATCACCTGTTTCATCAAACACTCTACCACTAAACGATATCACGAGATATCCATTGGGTTCTATCACCAATCCAGTTGGAATTAGATTTGTTCTTCCCATTCTTGAACTCTTCATCAAAAAACCAGTAAGATCCAGTAATACAGAACCAGGATTGAAGAGCTCCACCCACTGATTGTCTTCAATTGGACCTTGTGGATTAATTTCTATCTCGTTTATTTTAAGTAATTCAAGCTGACTGTATGCTTGCAGAATGGGGCTAAAAACAAGAATTGATATTGCTAGTATAGAAAATATGTTTAGAAGGTTGACCATTTTTAGTAAGTTTGGAGAGGTCTGTTTATATCTCTATCCTTCATAAGTATATAGACGATATATTTCACCGGTATTCTCATCTATATAATTCCAATTTGAATCCAATTGTGTTTCAGAAAACCTATTCCTGGAGGAGGGATGAATACTCTTGTATACGCTTTCACTAATTACTATTTGATTTGCTCGTGCAATGGAGTTTATCTTTGATGCCATACTTATTGGATAGCCCAAAATATCTACATGTGATTTTTCTCCCAGACCATATCGTATTACTGAATGTATTCCAGAATCTATCCCTATTTTGACCTTCAATTCTGGATAGTCGTATTGGTTTAAAACTACGTTTATGCCTTGCTCTAAAATTGTAATCATGGAACGGGCGCAACTAAATGCTCTATCCACTGCCATATAGAAGTTTGTGTCAGCCGGGAAATAGGCAATTACTGCATCACCTACATACTTTAGCACACGTCCCTCAAAGTTTGAAACTGTGAAGAACATTTCCTGACTGAATGTCTGTATTATGGTGGCAAGTCTTTCTATGGGTAGGGTATTGGTCATTCTTGTGGAACCCACCAAATCCGCTATTAGTACAACAAACCTCCTTCTTGTATTGACATGTTTTTGCAAAAATAGTTCGGACCTTTCCAGAGAAGCTTCGAACTGCAAACCTCTCTTCAATGCCTTCCACACCCTTGCCCTTGTTTCTGAAATATACGTTTGAGTATCAACTATTCTCTTTGATGAGATTTCTTTGGTAATGACATCTAGTATTCCTGAGACTTTCATTTTTTCTGAAAGATTTTTCTGCATTTCGATTTTCCTATCGGTTAGTTCCCGTAACGCTATCTTGATTTCTGTTGTCCTTTTAGACAAGATCTCTACAAATTCAGTGAATTCTTCATCGGTTGCATTTCGTTTCAAGACGCGTCTGGTTTGGTAATGAAATGCATTATAGATTCTCCCCAATGCTATGCCGAAGGATATCCGTTCCTCATCATCTACAATATCTTTCAATATCTCAGTTATCTTAACAATTTCATCCAATTTGTGAATAGCATCATCTATCTTATCATTGATTACCCTCTCTAGTCTATCGTCCACAATCAATAATAATAAACACTAGCATATTCACTTTTCCTGACACATTCTTATACAAGTGACAATCCTACAAGTGTTTTGGAAGATAAGAACACGGCGCTGTCAGATGTGACTATTGCTATTACAGGAAGTGCGTCATTTTCATCGGCCATTATTTCAAGTTCCTTGTTGATGTATAATCTTACGTTACGAAACGCTTCAAGCATTCTTGTATCTGTAGTAATTATCCGTATGAACCATTTCTGTTTATTCTTACCAGCAATTAAATAACACTCGTTTTTGTTTTTTAAAAGTTTTATCTTCCAGCCAAATTTTTTCAGCTCTACTGCTATGATAGTATGACCAGACCTCCCAATTAGGTATGGCACGTATGTCTTTGCGTGTATTAAGAATGGTAACTCTTGGTGAGAAGTATTGGCATAACCCAAATGTGTCAAACCATATTTATTATCCACAGACATTAAAGGATTAAGAAAACCATTCAATAAAAATTGTAGAGTTAAACCGAGAAACTTCATTCATGCGTCTGAATTGACTATATTCCAAAGAATCTCCTATTGCTTTATTTCAACTCCTTTCTAAACGAGGATCCCCCATTTCCAGATGAAAGTACTAATATAAAGCATCAAGTCTATCAAGACAATCACCTTACCTTCTATATAAGAAAAGGAGTTGCCTCATAATCTACTAGTGACGGCATAAGGTAACTGTGTTTAAAGGTCGTAAAGCGTAATCTTCCTAGTTAATAGATAGAAGAATAACGTAGGGATATCAACGCATTCTAATTCAAGAAAAAATTTACCCCTTTTTTTCAAAGAAGGATTATACTTCATTATTATTCTATCAACTGATCCCAAAACTGATCATTTAGTGAATAATTGACGATCATTTGGATCTATTTGCAATGCTGCCCGTAGCAGATCATGAAATTTCAGGAGATAACAGGTGAACAATGGAAGATGATATCACCGCATCTCCCCAAGCCAGCCAGAACCGGAAGGCCAAGGGCAGACGACAGAAAGACAGTCAACGGAATCCTGTTTGTCGGGATAACAGGATGCAGGTGGACTGGGATGTCACAAAGGTACGGCTCCAAATCAACTGCGCACCGCAGACTGCAGAACTGGCAGCGACGTGGAATATGGAAGAATATCCTCTCCGCTGCAGTCAAATCAGCCCACAGATCAGGCAAGATGCAGCTGCAAAAAACGGTCGATTCGTCATCAGTTCCGGCCAAAAAAGGGGAAGCGTCATAGGATACAACGGATTCAACAGGATTTCAGGCACAAAAATACACGTTGCGGTGGAACAAAACGGACTGCCAGTCTCAGTAGTGATGGGTCCTGCAAATCAGCATGACTCTGCAAGATTTGTAGACGTGATGGATGGCATCTCACAATATCTGGATGAGAGATCTATCAGAAAAATTGCGCGGTGCCAAGCAGACAAGGGCTATGATGCAGAATTCATCAGGAAATACCTCACCAAAAGAAAAATCTCTGACTGCATGCCTTACAGAAAAAACAGTAAGACACAACAACAAAATGATAATACAGAACAATACCTATACGGCAAGACGCGCTATGTTGTGGAGAGATTCTTTGCCTGGTTGAAGAATGGGTTCCACAGAACCAGGATCAGATATGAGAAGAATGCACAAAACTATCTGGCATTTGTTATCATTTCGTCGATTATGATGTATTGGAGAGTATTGGGATGACTTCACTATTTCATGCAAAATATCCTAGAGTTGTTTCGTTAGATTTGATGAGATGTCATTTTCCCCCAATCACGTGGCCCTTAGAATATTATTTGAGCAACTAGTAATGATTATGAACTGTTTTGATCTCTACTTTACCAGTATCCATTATAAGATAATACCACCATAGATCTTGTATGAGCATTCAGTATCTCCAACATCAGTAACAACTTCAAGATAATAAAGACCTTCATCAATATTATGTATAATTATATAATTTTTCAAATCAACTAGATTTCTTTGTAGCTACCTTTAATCGCTTACCTTCGCGGTGCATGACGATGAATAGATAGGCAGCTAGCCATGGTAGAAACATTATTTCCCCAGCTATGGAATGGAATTCCTCGAACTCCACTACATTTGTACTAATCAACAACGCGAATAGAGAAAGTGAGAATATTCGTATCATGTTAACAATTACAGTTCCAGTTGCACCGATAAGAAAATAGAATATCTTTCTCTTTGGTGGAATATTCATTTTTAATAGAAAAGCCATCATCACAAGACTGTAGATAACCATGCTGTGTACACCTGCAGACGGCCAGAAAACCTGTAATGCCATAGAACCATGCTGACCTTGAAGTAAAATTACATTCTCTCTTGCAAACGCCTCACCAATTCCCATAGAATTTATCAACCAAGCATCCATTTGAAGCATGTAAGGAACAAAAAACTGCAATGGACCTAAGGTATCGTAAGGAAAGAAGGCATCAAGTGACAGAATGACAGCGCTACCAAAAAGATAAATTGGTCCTGCAGGGGCAATTTTTAACCAATTCTTTCCATAAAGGACCGTTAGTGACAAGATTACATAAAAAGCCATCACAATGAAATCCCACATCCAAACCCAACTATCGATTAATCTAATGTTGTAAGCAGAAGCTGCATCCATAATACTAGAACGCAACCCAAAATCTAATAGTGTAAAGTAAGCAACAGTAGCAGCAGTAATAGGTAAAACTCCAAGGAATCGTTTCTTGCTGATTTTGAACTTTGTACCTATCAGTTCAGCACCTATGAACGCAAGTGCGAAAAGAAATCCACCCCTACCCTCATTCCAACTCATATTAAACGTATCAGGTGCTATAGCGAAGGTATAGATTATTGGGGATACAAGCAAAATAGTTACAAAAACACTACTCTGCCTTTCAAATACTCCGGTATTTTTTACAATCTTTTCTTCCAACTCTTGATAATCATAATAGAACCTTATTATATGTAGGGATTTCAGGCGTTTTCACTTTTTTATAATCCTAACCGTAGGGGACAGGCATGGAATGTCGGAAGATAAAATCTTTATCTTAATGAACCCTAATTTGTTTTGGTTATTAAGCGTGTCATCAGTAATTATTTACGAGGATTTATTTCTAGTTCTATTATTCCCAATTACATAATGATTCTTTTAGGGTCAGTTATTAGCAAGCTCTCCACACCTAACTAATTGAGGCTTGGGCCTAATTTAGTTCGAAACGATAAGATCAGGTTCCAGTTTTCATTATTGATATGTTTAATTCAGACTTGATACTTCTTCGTATATTATTTTTGATTGATTTAATTCAGACAAACCTCTTAAGAAGAGAGGTAAACCCTACTACTATTCTCCTACAGTAATGGTGAGATGCTTCTTCTTTAGAGTTTGGCTAAGAATATCAAGCAACAATGTGTTACATCATTGCTTTTCGATAGATATGCAATACAACAGGAAGGTAATGAAGGCATGTGGTCTTGATAGGTTGCCAGATAAAAGAACTTTCGACAGAAGGTTCAAGACCATATCAATTGACATAAGATCAAGGATAGGTGCTATGGGTGTGCTCTTCATAAAAGATGGATTGGTAGACCCATTAGTATCCGTTGACAGTTCATTGTTGAAAGCAAAAGGACATGTATGGCTAAGATTAAACATGAAGAATGAAGTACCACGTTCAGGTATAGATTCAGATGCAAAATGGGGATTCAGTAGAACCAAGGGATGAATATTCAGATACAAGATGCATGTAGCCTGCAGTACAGGCTCATTAATTGTACCATTGTCTGCTGACCTAACTGCAGCAAATATTTCTGATAATAACATGTATGAGAGTATAACAGCATCAGTACCAGGAAGGGATTAGATACATTGTGGGAGATGAGGGATATGATGATCATGAGTTATTTGATTTCAGCAGGTATAGAGGGCATTTACTAGTATTCCCATTGGAAAGGTACAAGCATACCACAGATAATAATAGACTGGCATTGCTGCAGTTCTATAACTGTACGGACAGTATGTATATTCTCGGAGAAGCATAAGTGTTGAACCATTGATAGAGCAGATAAAGGATGTATTTGATATAGACCCACTACCTGTTAGAGGGTTCGATAAGGTAAGGAGTATAGTGTTGTTATCAGTATTGTTGTATCAGGTAATAGTACTACAATCATCTACACGAAATCCATTAAGGGCATTGGAGCACATGCTTGGAAGTTAATCAATTAGATGCATCAAGTTATTTTTGTTATGGAATTATGCCCATGTCCTCAGGTATCTAACAGACTGATCTCCAGGCGTACTTCTATGTACAATGGGGCTAAAATCTATGGTTTCTACATAGCCGCAATTTTCAATAAGATTGATTCGCTATTTCAAGAACTATCATGAACTCTACCAAATTACCTAACTTTGAGCTAGTATTTGTGACTAATAATTTGAAGAACATAAGCATTAAATTTTCAGGTTTGACTCTTGCTATCATGATCTGGCGAATGGTCGATTCAAAAGGTACTATGAAATTCTTATCCGATTATGACGTCAATAAATTGCAAAGACAATATTGTAAGATATATGAAGTTTGTGAAAAGCAAAGTAGTATGTTCTGGAAAGAAGGCATTTAGTTGAGACTTGGGCATAATTCAATTATAATATTATTTTGAAATTATTACTATTAGCTTCCCAACATATACTTCAATGCCCTAAGAGGCCTTCCTGTCAAGTAGTTGTAGTAAACCATTACCTGATACAACAATACTGATAACAACACTATACTCCTTACCTTATCAAATCCTCTAACTGGCAATGGATCTATGGCAAACACATCCTTCATGTGCTCTATCAATGGTTCAACACTTATGCTTCTCCGAGAATATACATACTGTCCGTACAGTTATAGAACTGCAGCAATGCCAGTCTATTATTATCTGTGGTATGCTTGTACCTTTCCAATGGGAATACTAGTAAATGCCCTCTATACCTGCTGAAATCAAATAACTCATGATCATCATATCCCTCATCTCCCACAATGTATCTAATCCCTTCCTGGTACTGATGCTGTTATACTCTCATACATGTTCAACTGATCCCAAAACTGATCATTTAGTGAATAATTGACGATCATTTGGATCTATTTGCAATGCTGCCCGTAGCAGATCATGAAATTTCAGGAGATAACAGGTGAACAATGGAAGATGATATCACCGCATCTCCCCAAGCCAGCCAGAACCGGAAGGCCAAGGGCAGACGACAGAAAGACAGTCAACGGAATCCTGTTTGTCGGGATAACAGGATGCAGGTGGACTGGGATGTCACAAAGGTACGGCTCCAAATCAACTGCGCACCGCAGACTGCAGAACTGGCAGCGACGTGGAATATGGAAGAATATCCTCTCCGCTGCAGTCAAATCAGCCCACAGATCAGGCAAGATGCAGCTGCAAAAAACGGTCGATTCGTCATCAATTCCGGCCAAAAAAGGGGAAGCGTCATAGGATACAACGGATTCAACAGGATTTCAGGCACAAAAATACACGTTGCGGTGGAACAAAACGGACTGCCAGTCTCAGTAGTGATGGGTCCTGCAAATCAGCATGACTCTGCAAGATTTGTAGACGTGATGGATGGCATCTCACAATATCTGGATGAGAGATCTATCAGAAAAATTGCGCGGTGCCAAGCAGACAAGGGCTATGATGCAGAATTCATCAGGAAATACCTCACCAAAAGAAAAATCTCTGACTGCATGCCTTACAGAAAAAACAGTAAGACACAACAACAAAATGATAATACAGAACAATACCTATACGGCAAGACGCGCTATGTTGTGGAGAGATTCTTTGCCTGGTTGAAGAATGGGTTCCACAGAACCAGGATCAGATATGAGAAGAATGCACAAAACTATCTGGCATTTGTTATCATTTCGTCGATTATGATGTATTGGAGAGTATTGGGATGACTTCGTTATATCAGAAATATTTGCTGCAGTTAGGTCAGCAGACAATGGTACAATTAATGAGCCTGTACTGCAGGCTACATGCATCTTGTATCTGAATATTCATCCCTTGGTTCTACTGAATCCCCATTTTGCATCTGAATCTATACCTGAACGTGGTACTTCATTCTTCATGTTTAATCTTAGCCATACATGTCCTTTTGCTTTCAACAATGAACTGTCAACGGATACTAATGGGTCTACCAATCCATCTTTTATGAAGAGCACACCCATAGCACCTATCCTTGATCTTATGTCAATTGATATGGTCTTGAACCTTCTGTCGAAAGTTCTCCTGTATGGGACTCTCCAAACCACATGATTTCATAACTCTCCTGTTGTATTGCATATCTATCGAAAAGCAATGATGTAACACATTGTTGCTTGATATTCTTAGCCAAACTCTAAAGAAGAAGCATCTCACCATTACTGTAGGAGAATAGTAGTAGGGTTTACCTCTCTTCTTAAGAGGTTTGTCTGAATTAAATCAATCAAAAATAATATACGAAGAAGTATCAAGTCTGAATTAAACATATCAATAATGAAAACTGGAACCTGATCTTATCGTTTCGAACTAAATTAGGCCCAAGCCTCAATTATTTATCTGATGCTATAACTATTCCAACAGCTAAACAACCTGGACTAATGTTTCAGGAATTGAATTAAACCCGCGTCTTTCCGCTTCTCTAAGAATCAGAGAATATAGAATCTGTTTATCATGGTACTCGTCATTGAAATGGTATAGATCACTAGGTTGAGTGTACTTTCTAACAGATTCATAGTCAATTCCATACTTGTCATGAAATGTCCTTGTCACTATCCTAAGAATACAGCCAGTTTGTTTTCCATCAGTATCAAATGCATGTTCAAATTTATTACCATCATCAATGTAATGTACTAATCTCAATACCATGCTATCCGGCAGTTTGGTTAATGCTGTAGTAAAGAAATCTTGTCCTGCTACCATTTAACAGATTTACTTTCTCAAATATATAAGTGCTATTGTAGTCTCTCTGTTCGAAACTAGATATATAGACTTTAAGAGACATTGTCACCAATATAGGCAATCCTAAAGTCATAAAAACCAGGAATCTTATAATTGGTGTGGCACGCGGGAAGATGAATTTTACCTAATTATTAGAATTAGGAAAGACCGAGTAAAGTCAAATATCTCACAACTATTTTAATGTGCACCAAATTCAATATATACTGTACTATCTGCCACCCCAAGTGACCATTCTATAAATATAAACTACCAAAATTGTATTACACTCTAACATTACAAATTCCACATTATCAAGATCGAAGTACTTACTTGGATTTGCTTCTTCAGCCCACGCATCGTCTAAAATTAGGGAATGATCGACCGTGATTAAACCAATGTGATAAGAGAATATCTTGAACATTAAGGATTGCAATGATTGATATTATCGTTATGTGATTGCTCCTAGCACATTCATTAGTGGTTCCCATTGCCAAGTTTAGAGTGCTTATCATCAATTGATAAAAGATACCTAAACAGAGTATTTTGGAGGAAATTGGTGTCTTCCTTTTTCATCTTCAATTGTAATATCAGTGATATTGAACTTCACATTTGTAATGTTGCATTGCATAAAGGCAAAATATCAGAGAAAATAGAAAATCTTTCCAGTCATCAATCCTAGTTTCCAACTACAACAGATTAATTTTTAGCTCAAGTGGAGGAGGCTGACAGGATGGATTAGATCTTGCCAATGGATTCCAACACTTATTCCGTCAATATATACCCAGTCCAAGAATGGCTTTTTGAACACGGTCTTCTGTGCGTTACTATCTCTATACCATATTGCTTAAGTATAACGATCAACACTGGTTTTTTGAGTAAAACTATAGCCAAAGGTCCAGGCCCAATTCCAGGCCCAATTGTCTCACCCTCTATCAGATTTCACAACTGAGGGAATTTGGAGACTTAAAATTGCTCAATTTTTATGGACCCCGATATCATTCGGCCACGATATAGTGGTTATAAAATAGCTATAGATTCAAGTCAGACTATAACCGAGATAATCAATATTTCAAGAGTTTTATGGCCACACCAAGTAATTATACAATTCTAGAAATTATTTTCTACTATCCTAGCATTAGATAAAGCTAACTAATGCACTCCGCGCAAGTCCAATTGTCATTTAACCTCTCATATTCATAACTTCTGTGAGCCTAGCGGGATGGAATTGAAAAGTATATCATACATTATATTAATCAGGCTCTATCAGGTGAAGTGGAATTCTCAAGATTAGTGTAACTACTGTGTACTAAAAGGTAAACATAACAAATAAAAGAATCATCTGTTTACAAATTTTGTGCAAAGCAAAGCAGTATTAGCAGTTACACTTGCAATAGTACTGATTTTCAATGTGACAGCGAGTGCATTAGCACAAGAAGATTTGTTTTCTGCAAGAGTTTTGGCAAAAGGAAAAAAATCAGTAATAATGATATTATTGGTTAACTCATCTAAAAGCACTCATTCTATTCATGATTTCGAAATCACGTTCACAGAAGGTAAACCTATTGTTGCAATAGCTAGAGGTTGGGAAGGTGATAGGAACGGCAATACAATGACATTCACAGCAACGAGATCTGATTTAGGCCCTGGAGGAAGAGCTATATTGATTATTAAGGTCTCTGATCCTGCATCATCGGCATTTGAGTGGAGTGTAAATGATAACAATGGTAACATGCTTCAAAATGGCCAGGTGACAAAGATCAAGATTAGAGAACCACCCAAGGATGTTATATTTCCACAGCCATCTAAACCGGAAGTTAATGTGAATGAAGTGAAGGCATTTCGGGGGGATCAGGTAGAGGTAAATGGTAAGGGATATGAAACCAATTCACAGATTAAAATATACTTTGATCAGTTGGAGGTTGCAGCTGTAATAACAGATAACTTGGGTACGTTCAGTACATTTTTTATTATTCCAAATGATGTTAGTATTGGATTACATCTAATAAGGGGTGTGGATGCAACTAACCAATCATCAGTAATTCAATTCTTAGTTGAGGTACCCGAAGGTTCGTTGCCTCCACTTGAAGGAGGTAAACTTGTAGTAAGATCAGATAGGGAAGAATATAGGGCTGGAGATTTGGTTAGATTAACAGGTTCGGCTGTGCTTGAAAGGCCGGTATCATTATCGATAGTTGATCCCAAAGGGCATATAATATGTGGTCAAAATCCAGGAGTTAACACTGAATCTCTTCTTTGGAATACTACCTGCCCCCTTCCTAGTAATGCCATTGATGGAAGATATGTGATAACTGCAAAACAGGTACCACACACAACTACGGCTGTATTTACAGTAATGGGTTCTGGTAACGGTTCTGAGGGTAGTGGTTCTGGTCAAGCAACCAATGGAGAACCTGGTGAAGACCCTGGTCCTCTGAAGCTAACTACTGACAAAGAAAATTATAAAGCCGGAGATACTACCCAGATCACTATAATAGGTGCAAGACCTAATTCTTTATTGGATTATGTAATTCAAGGTCCTAACGGTCAATTAGATGGTGGTCGTTTAAGTAGTGATAAAGATGGTGTCTTAACCTTCTCATATCCACTTACGGGTTCAGATGCTGTTGGAGTTTGGAAAATAACTGGAAAACAGATGGATGCTGAACAGAAAAACCTGTATATAGTACGAAAACTTATCACAGTAGAATCATAACTTGAAACCATAATTCATTTGATTCTTCCTAAAACTTTTAAGATATCCAGAATAATCCACATAATGAAAATTTGATAGGATGATTCTACTATTGTCGTAAATAACCCTGTGGTTTTAATTGTTGTGTGAAGGATGTTACAACAACTAAATTCCTATACTTTATACAAAAGGAGATTCTAATATTTTATGTCATAAATACTAGATCCTCCTAATCTAAAAGCAAGTATATGTTAATACATTTTCATTAGGTTGTGTTATTCTTATGTTGATACCTGAGCATAGCTGTCTTGATTTATAGACCAGAATTATCAGACGCCTAATAATGAAATTGTGATGATAACTATATCATAGAGCAGAACTTTTTGATTCACAATTTAACAAATATAAAAAATCTAAAGCTAATGAACGCGTGATCTGTATAAAATATATATTTCCCAGACAAATGTCTTATCCCTCCTTTCTGCCACTAATGTTGTAAAATAGGTTATACTTTCAACATCTCTAAGAACTCTGCCTTGTAGATTAAGTAATTCTACTGCATATGAATCAACTTCATTGGTATAATATAGAATATATTAAGCTCTCTTAGTTTTCAGTTCTTCAATTCTAATGTTATAGTAACTGTATCTTGAGCTCTTATATCAATTTTAGCTGTTAACACACAAGCAATTTCTGTTTAAAAAAATTGTTAATGAATCGAGTACTAAAATTTTAGCAATGAGAACATTGATATCAATTTTGGCATTCGGGGTAATGCAACCCACTTTATTGGCCCACTACTCTAGGAATTATTCTATTGTAATACTAGATTTTGGGGATGAGAGCACATGGTCCTCCCGAGGCTTTACCATCAGGTTTTGTAAAGATCTGTCCGTTTGAATCCTTAACTATTACGTTATTCTTATGTTCTTGTACTGACTTTGTCAATTCATTCTCCTATAATTCAATCTCCAATGTAATAATCAATGTTGTAAGGATTCATATCTATTTACGAGTTCAATCTGTAAATTCAATATTAGCCAAGGAACATGTATAAATGAATATTCAATAATATCAGAGGTCGGTAAATTGATGTCAACGGACACTTCTTTCAGCAGCTATCTATTCAGGCATTTCAGATTTAATGGTACAATACAACTGTAATCTTGAGATGATGAATGAACAAAATGGTGAATTGGACTATCACAGACCGGGAGATTCAATTCAGAGTTCGTGAAACATATTATATTAGATACAAAAAGCTCGTAGATCAAGAGACTTTTGGTAATGTATAACATACATCGAATTTTTTATAAAATCTGTATTACATGGAATATATGCAAAAGATCTGGATCTCGATGAACACCATTTATTGTTTGGCGTAGATCTGAATTAAATATAGAGAAATGTATCTTTTAAGGGAAGTTCTACCTTTCCTCATTAGAACGTATGTTCTAATTATCTTGCTACTATAATTCTATAAATATGGTCAACGAGATTAAGGCATGGTAATTGGTTATCTTGATAAAAAGTAAGCATCATTTTGAGTATTAATAATATGGTAAGAGTAAAACTTAACAATTTATAGATAACAATAGAAATAGTTACAGAAAAAAGATGGTGTCTGTTCTAGTTGAGCGAGTAACAAAGGCATACGCAAATGGAGCTACTGCCTTGGATGGTATTTCTTTCAGCGTCGAAGAAGGTGAAATATTCGGGTTTCTTGGCCCAAATGGAGCGGGAAAGACAACAGTCATAATGATTCTAACGACATTGCTGAAGCCGACATCTGGAAGAGCTTTGGTATCAGGATACGATGTAACCAAGCAGGCAAGCAAGGTCAGAGCCAACATAGGATACGTATCACAAGATATTGCAGTTGATGAATATCTAACTGGAAGGGAAAATTTGATACTTCAGGCTAGATTAAATCATATGCCAAGAAATCTTCTGAATGAAAGTATTGATGAAGCCTTGGATTTGGTGGAACTTAAAGGTCGAGCGAATGATATAGTTGGTACCTACTCGGGTGGTATGAGGAAGCGTTTGGACATTGCGGGGGGACTGGTTAACAAGCCGAAGGTGCTATTCCTTGATGAACCAACGTTGGGCCTGGACATTCATACACGCCACAGAATCTGGGACTACATTAATAAAATAAATAAGGAATATAAGATCACTATATTTCTCACAACGCATTATATGGAAGAAGCTGACGAACTGTGCAGTAGAATAGCCATTATAGATCATGGTAAAATAAGAGTTTCAGGAGATCTTAATGAGCTCAAACAGAAGATTGGGCAGGAAGTGATAGTTTTGAAATTTGATCATAATAATAATAAGAACAATGAAAATTTTGATAAATTTGTTAGTGAAATCAAAAGATTAAAGGAAATAGATAACGTTACAAATACGGATCATCATCTGATCGTTTCTACAAAGGGAGGGGAGAGGTTGATCCCTAGAATATTCAAGCTTTCGGATGCAATGAGCATAAATATATCATCTATTTCACTCAAGGAACCTTCACTGGAAGATGTATTCTTGGCCTATACTGGAAAGGGTTTGCGTGACGAGGATGGAACAGCTTGGACTGGGATGCAGATGGCCGAGCGATTCAGGAGGGCAAGGGCATGATGGTATGTTAGTATCGATTTTAGATGCTTATTGGGTCTTTTGGCGCGAGTTGAAGAGGTATAGTAGATCTAGGATTGGGATGACAATAAGAATATTGCAGCCGGCTGCTTGGCTAATCTTAATAGGAAGCACATTTGCAGGAACACAGAAGTTACTTAATACTACTGGTTATGCGGGTTCTTATATTGAATATATAACTCCAGGTATTATAATGCTGACCGCAATATTCAGTAGCATTTTCGGAGGTGCTACAACGCTTTGGGACAGGAGGTTTGGATATATGAGCAAATTATTGACCACGCCGATTTCAAGAACCTCAATAGCAGTGGGAAAAATGTTTGGAATTTCAATAATATCAGCTATTCAGGCATCAATAATAGTTGCCATAGCAATGACTTTGGGCGTACGATTGGAAAACCCTATAGCCCTACTGCCGGCTATGCTTGTGATAATTTTTTTCTCTATGGGTTTGGCTGGTATATCATTGATTGCAGCAGTGCTTGCCAAATCGCAGGAAGCCTTTTGGGCCATGATGAACTTTCTTGGCATGCCATTATTTATGCTAAGCACTGCATTATTCCCGTTAGAGTTAATGCCTGATTGGTTGGCATTGATAGTACAGCTAAATCCCCTAACCCACTCGATAGGGCTCGTAAGGATGTTTATTATTGGACATACTATTTCAAACATTGATTTATTCGTAAATATTTCAGTTTTGATTGGCTTCGTTACAACTATGACAGTGCTTGCAGCATATATGTTCACAAGAGAAGTAAGCAAGCCCATTTGATGCACGGTATTAATATATGCTTAATAGAACAGAAATTCATATAGTGATTCTGTTTAATCTATGATAGGTTCTATGTGTAATTTAGAGTTATTTAGAAGTTTTAGCACTTTTTTTAAGATTGATTCTTCATCTCTGAAGATTATTGATTCTATTTAATATAGAAAAATTATTTTCCAAAAGTTGTAAAAATAGGCAAGTCTAGAGATTAATACTTAACTGACTAAATCTACCTATCCGCCAAGACAAAACAAGGTGTTTAATTTGAAAACACCTCCAGCCTATAATAACAAACTAGAGAGATGACAAAAAAAAGTCGTTGTCTATTACAGATGCTTATTGTGAAGTTAAAGCATGCACCGTTACTATAATAGTTGAAGTCCTTGGTAATCTTATTGCATCGCCGCCGTTATTGACCATCACTACTACAGAAATCGTTGCATATTCACCTAGTATGTTGGCTCCATATGCACACATACTTCCAGGATTACCTTGGGTAAGCTGTACTTCTATAGGTTGAAAGCTAGAGAGGTCTGTACCAACACCTCCTATCAACATCCAATCCTTTGGATCAGAGTTTTCGTCGCAAGGTAGTTTAGCTACAATACTCCCTGAAGTTATGATTTTTGGTCCTGAGCTGTACAAGATCATGTAATCAGCTGCTTCTAGCTTTTTGAAATCAAGTAAGATAGTTGTAGAGTCAAATACGTCAATGGTATCCACTTGACTCTCGATAGTGTCAATTGATGAAGACAAGACTAATGCTGATGTGGCTATTATCACCGCTACTATTGCTGCCCATTTGTTCATACTCTACAACTATTAGGCATTTGGTTTAAAGATTTTGTTAACCCAGTACCAATATTTATTTGAGGCATGGGCATTATTCCATATAACAAAAATAACTTGATGCATCTGATTGATTAACTTCCCAACATGTGCTTCAATGCCCTTAATGGTCTTCCTGTCAAGTAGTTGTAGTATACCATCAGCTGGTATAGCAATATAGAAATCAGAACGATGCTCCTAGCTTTATCAAATCCTCTAACTGGCAATGGATCTATGGTAAATACATCCTTCATATGCTCTATCAATGGCTCAACGCTTATGCTCCTCCGAGAATATACATGCTGCCCAAATTCCGATTGATAGAACTGCAGCAATGCCAGTCTATTATTATCTGTAGTATGCCTATACCTTTCCAATGGGAATACTGGATACCCTCTATACCTGCTGAAATCACATAACTTGTGATCATCATATCCTTCATCTCCTACAACATACCTTACCATTCCTGTAGGCAATGAAGATGTTATGCTTTCATACATCTTGTTATCAGTAATGTTAGCTGTTGTGAAATCAGCTGATAATGGAACTATCAACGAACCAGTACTACATGCTAGATGTATCTTGTATCCGAATACCCATCCCTTGGTTCTGCTGTAGCCCCATCGAGCATCTGTATCTATACCGGAGCGTGGCACTTCATTCTTCTTCATGCTAGATTTGTGCCATACATGTCCCTTTGCTTTCAACAATGAACTGTCAACGGATATTATGGCTGGGTCTACCAACCCATCTTTTATGAAGAGCATACCCATCCCAAGTTTGCCCTTTATCCAGGGCCTTATCCCGCAAGTCTACCAACCCATCTTTTATGAAGAGCATACCCATAACATCTATCCTTGATCTTATGTCAATTGATACGGCCTTGAACCTTCTATCAAACGTCCTTCTGTCTGGCAACCTATCAAGACCACATGCCTTCATTACCTTCCTGTTGTATGGCATGTCTATCGAAAAATATTCATGCAAAGCATTGTTGCCTGATATTCTTATCCATACTCTAACGATGAAGCATCTCACCATAACTGTAGGAGAATAGTAGAATGGTCTACCCCTTTTCCTATTAGGTTTTGTCCGAATCACGTCAATCAAAAATAATATATGAAGAAGTATCGAGTCTGAGCTAAACACATTACCAATGAAAAATGGAATCTGAACTTATCGTTTCGAACTAAATTACGCCCAAGCCTCATTTAGCTTGCACTTGCAGGAAGAACATGTTTACTAAGGATCTAATTGGAAGCTATTTGATCAAATCACTAAATTAGAAGAGAAGAACTATTAATTTTCAAGATTTTTGCTGCTAATGAGTTTGAACCTGAAAAGGAGGTATAAATTCACTCATGACCAAATTGGAAAATGGATTTGCTTACATTATTTTTAGACTAAATCTTGTAACCTATACTTAAAAAAATGTAGTATCAATATTATCTAGGCTGAAATGGATAAGGAATAAATTTCAAAATACCATATTGCTAGCCATATTCATAAGTTACTCCCCTCTCACCCTTAGGATGCTTCCAGTTAGTTTCATTTGCACAGGTACCACACTCAATGCAACCCTCATGTTGAAAAATAACTTGGGATTTGAACCTCTCTTTGTTTAGAATCTCCATTATGTAACATTTCGTTGGACATAGTTGAACCATGCTTTTAATGAACTTCGAATTAGGATCAATCATCTTGATGTGTGGTTCTGGATCATCATTTATTTTAATTCTGGCTATCCTCTCATCTATGCTTGGCGGTCTTATTTCATAGTCGGATTCGACATTTTTACCTATCTTTTCAGCAACCTCCATAGGTATCTTTACATACGCTTCATTGCTTTCAATCAATGCAAGCAATGATCGCTGATCTAACATTTTCGTGACAGCTTTAGCAAATTCCTGGACTGATGCCTTCTGTATGAGCATGAATCCCAAGCGAAGAAACAAGTTAAACGATTCGGTAGGAATGTCTTTGCACTTGTTTACGAGTATTCGTAAATACTCAAAATCTATTCTCTTTATATCATTGGTATAGGGGCTATCGTTTATCAGATCCCCATAAAATCTGCCCAAATAGTCTTCTGTAAAAGCATTCCTCTCTTTTGCCCTTGCTATAGCTCTTGCAGCCCTTGCAGCATCATCTATACCAATATTTATCCCCTCAATTCTTGTGCCCACAAATATACCTCTTCCAGCGGCATCACCAACAAACAATACATTATTGGAGTAAGGTTTCTCCATCAACGCCCGTTTACCGTCTGGGACAAGTTTCGCAGAATATTCTAGTTCCACGTAATTGGTTCCAAATTCAACTCCAAATTGTTTTTCAAGCTGCTTTCTGGTTTCATCCAACCTTTGCTTCAATTCATCTTCGTTTTTATATAGCCCAGATTCCAAATTTCTTTTTCTAGCATTTTTAGAATAGTATATGTATCGCAATTCAGCCCATAACTTCAATAACTTACTCATACCGAACCTTATTCTCAACTTTTCCTCCTTTGGAAGATTCTTATCAATTTCCTTCACAAAGGGAACTTCATCCTTGATGAAATTACTCACTTGAGGGATCGTTAGAAAGCTGTCAAGTAAGCTATATGGTTCAATTGGACTCTTAATTAAAGAGTCCAAATGATAAACCAACCCAACAGAGAGCGTCTCTTTATTCGAATAAATGAAACCACCACCATTGTGTCCTCTAGAAATATCACCTGCAAATAAATGGGCAACGCCCTCATCGTCTCTCAAATTATACCTTTCATTGATAATATCTTCGGGCAATTTTACTATAGATTTCACGCCCTGATAAAGAGCCTCCAAATCGAATTTTTTCCTGGCACCAACCATGAGGGCAACTTCAGAATTCACACCATCGGCTGCAATAACAGCGCTAACCTGTATGGGCTCAAGTTCGTCAGTCTCAACTATTGTCTTGCCATTTTCCCATACAATATTATTTACATGAACGCCTGAAACAATACCGCCTCCATTCTTTTGAGCCGCTTCTTCGGCCTGTACTGCAAACCATCCATTAAGTTTAGCCATCAAGACTGAATAGGCAAAGTTGGTCTGATAGTTATGCGCTTCAGTTAGGTCGATAGTGTAAACCTTATTGCCTGAGACTGCGTTAAGATAATAACTATTGATTCTCCTTTCCACAGGAACTTCCTCAAGGAAATTTTCATAAACCTCCTCTACATTGTGAACAATAGCAGTTTCATACATTTTGGAATAAAGTATTCCGCCACTAACGCTCTTGGAACCCACCGGTTTAGCTGCTTCAAGTACAACAGCTTGCAAACCAAATTTGGATAATTCTTTTAAGGCTGCTAGACCCGAAGAACCACCCCCCACTATTGCAACATCATACTTTTCCATCATGTATCGCCTTTTAGTTTTTTCACTAAATCGATCAATTTAGGTAAGACATCTTCCATTCTTCCGTGTATGTAGATATCGCTTTCATCTTTGATTGGTGCCTCCGGATCTGGATTTATGGATAAAACGAATTCCGAATCTTTCATCCCTACTATATGTTGTGCAGCACCGCTAATACCTATTGCTACATATAATTTCGGCTGTATTTTCTTTCCACTTGTGCCTATCACTCTTGCTGGAATGAAATAAGTTGATTTCAATGACCGGCTTATGTTGTAAGGTTGTTTTGATAATGGAAGAGAAATTGCGACTTCGGCACCTAATGACTTGGCTAACATTTCAATCAGTTTAATATTATATTCTGGATTATCCTTTATTCCTCTACCAAAAGCAACCACCACCTTGTAATCTTCCAATGGTACCTCATTCTTTATCACCTCTCTCTTCATTATCCGGAATCTAAGATCCTTGTCAGAAAAAGTTGGTTCATATTCAACGACATTGCCTCTCCTGCTCTTATCATTAACGGGTTGAAATACGCCAGGAATTATGCTACATGCTTGGGGTGAAAACTCGAATTCAATCTCGGGATTTTTGTTGTCCAAACACAAGATTTGAGTCCACAGAAATCCGCTGAAATCTGGTCTATACATCAATAACGTTTTTTCGTACACTTCAGGGGTTCCCTTGGTTTTATGTTGATGTTGAATAGGCACGTCATCAATAACCAACTTGTTAACATCAGATGCTAGCCCCGATTCTAATTCAGCCAGAACAGTAGATGATAAATGCCTTCCTATAGCATCAGCACCAAAGAACATGAATCTAGGTTTGACATATTCTTCTGATACTTTAACTGCTCTTGCAATAGTATTCTTGTCTCTGACTATTGAACATATCACTTTAGTATCAATAGTTGTCCTTGGGTACCTCAATTCGGGATGATCGGTGATTATTACAGCATCAGCACCAGCATGTATTGCCATTTCGCATAAAGGCCCTATATTATGCCCTAGGATTATTGCTATAACCTTTTCATTCAGCGAATATTTTTCGTTAAATTCATCCATCAACCTTCTTGCCTCTCCAAGCATCTCGAAACTTACGTTTGCAGGATGTCCATCATCATGCTCAAAACATACTATAAGATGTTCAAACTTCATGCATTTCACCCGTTGCTAAGTATCTCCACCAATTTTTTGCTAAGATCTTTCAATTGACCGTCGCTGTCAATATCTATTTTCTTTGTCTGTCTACTCGCTTTGGCCCTAGGAACCTTTTCAACCTTGTACACTATGGTAGGAGATCCAGGTAGGCCTACCTTTTTCTTGTCAATATCAAGATCCTTACCATTCCATACATTCAGATACCTCTTATAATTCTCAGCCCTTTTTGATGCATTCTTTTGAAGTCTCTCGTATTTTAGCCGCTGCGAGACGGTACTGTAATTGTCCTTGTAAGAAGGGTCTACAGCAATCAATGCTGGTAATGGACATTCAACTTCTTCTAGAACATTATAGAGCCCTTGTATTTCTATAAGCCTTGATACATGCAGTATTTTGTTAATGGTGTCCACTCTGTAATCGATAACGTTGCCCAGAAAGTTGAAACCTAACTTCCATGCCACTTGTGGGCCAGTCTGACCAGTTTCACCATCAACTGCTCTATGTCCGCTGATCACCAAATCAATAGAACCCATAAATTCTATGCCAGTTTTGAGAACTTCTGCTGTTGCAAGAGTATCTGCACCTGCAAATGCCCTATCGTTATACAAATGCAATTCATCAGCATCACATACCTCTAATGCTTGCTTCAGTGCTGTATCAGCAATAGGTGGTCCCATTGTACATATTTTGATGTTTGTATCATAGAGAACTTTGGAATACAAGGCAGCCCTCGAAGCTATTCTACTATGGGCACCCAGAATACTTTTGGTCTGCGATCTGTTGAGTGTCCCATCTGAATTATAACTTACATTACCTTCGGAGAGATCTGGCTCCAGTTTTACTATTACGGCTATGTTAATAGTGTTTTGCAATTTGCTAGACGCCTATTAGGTCAATATGGGGGTATCTTAAAAAGAATAGAATCGGTTATACTAATCGGGTAATCCTCACATCCTAGAAAAGTTATAGAAATATTAGGGTTAAAATGAGATTCCTTCAATTGCATCTTTAACACTTTTAACACCCTTGTCAAACCATTCCTTTTCTTCTGCATTTAATTCAAGTTCAATTATTTCTTCAATTCCATCTTTACCTAGAACTGCTGGGACACCTATGCAGATCTCGTTAATACCATATTGACCGGTAAGAAAACCTGCTACAGGCATTATTTCCTTTTTGTCCTTGACTATTGCCTCGACCATGTGTGTAACAGCATTTGCCGGTGCGAAGATCGTTGCACCCTTCAACGCTATAACTTCTGCTGCTACCTTTCTCGTAGCCTCGACTATGTGTTGAACTTCCTTATTATCTAAAAAGTTAGTCAAGGGTATACCTGATATTGATGAATATCGTGTCAATGGGAGCATATTCTCTCCATGTTCACCGATTACCAAAGCATCTATTGTAGATCGCGAAGCTTTGGTAGAATCTGCAATAAAGTTCTTGAACCTTGATACGTCTAACATATTGCCCATACCCATTACTCTACTAGGGCTGAACTGTGTGACCTTCAATGTTACATATGTCATAGGATCTAATGGATTTGTGACTGTAATCACCTTGGTATCTTTTGAGTTTTCTGCTACCTTCTTTGCGACGCTCTTAATGATTGAAGCGTTAGTGTTAAGCAAATCCATTCTAGTCATTCCCGGCTTCCTACCAACTCCTGCGACAATTACAACAATCTCTGAACCCTTCATGTCTCCATAGTCATTCGATCCTTTAACATGAGTGTCGATGCCCCTTTCAGAGAGTAAGTGTGAAATATCCATAGCCTCTCCCTGTGGAAGTCCTTTCACTACATCAAGTAACAGGACTTGTGTATCAAGCTCCTTCATTGCAATCTGCAACGCCATAGAACTTCCAACCTTGCCAGAACCAATAATCGTTATCGTAAGATGCCCTACATTTCTGCAATTACTTATAGGTTTGCATAAACCGAGTCGGCAACTGATTTATCAAACCTTTCCATAACTTTGAATTTTTTAAAATAAATTTATATAAAAAATATACATTCTATATTATATGTTAGTCATTGACAGTCAGATCGCTGGAATTTCTGGAGATATGTTACTTTCGTCATTGATTGATATTGGGGCAAATAAGAATAGGGTCATTAATGCATTATTGTCATACCAGAATTTTCATGAAGGCAGCAAAATAGTAGATTTATCATTTTTAGAGGTAAAGCGATCGGGCTTTCGTGCTACGGCATTGAATTTACAGATCGATGATGATCTGCATGAGAGAAAGGGGGTAGATGTCTACGACTCGATTGCACAATGCTGTGATTCATTGGATCTAGAAAATAAAGCGAAGGCGTTCGCCTTGGGAAGCATAAGAACATTGATAGAAACTGAAGCAAATGTGCATGGTGAGGAATATGGTAATGTACATTTACATGAGGCATCAAGTATTGATACGCTTGTTGATATTGTTGGTACTGCTGTTGCAATACAGGATCTGGGATTATTTAATACAGAAATATATTCAAGCAGAGTTGCTGTTGGAGGAGGTGTATTGACATTTTCGCATGGAACAATAACAAACCCAGGAAGTGCAATACTAGAGATTTTTAAGAATAGAAATTTTACACTCATAGGTGGGCCGGTTGACAGTGAAATTACAACTCCTACGGGTGCGTCAATGCTGGTTAATCTGGCAAAAGGATCATTGGATTACTACCCAGCGTTTCAACCAAGTAGAGTAGGGTATGGCGCGGGAAGAAAGGACTTTACAGAATTCCCAAATTTGTTAAAAATTGTTCTAGGTAAAGAAGTACAAAAGATGCAGATGGACATTATTCATGTCCTAGAAACAAATGTTGACGATGCAACTGGTGAAATGATTGGAAATATTATCGATACCTTGGTGGAGAAAGGTGTAAAAGATGTTAGCGTAATTCCCACTACAACCAAAAAAAACAGGCCGGGATACATTATACGTGTAATTTGCGAAAACGAGTTTGTAAATTCTGTCCTAAATGCATTGGTAGAGGAGTCTGGTACTTTAGGCGTAAGAGTTCATCAAACTTCGCGGTACGTTCGGCCCAGAATAATACTTACCATACCCGTTAGAATTAAGGGTGAGGAATTTAATATACGGGTTAAAACAGTCAAAGAGCAGAATAGAGTGGTATATGCAAAACCAGAATACGAAGATGTGAAGAGTGTATCTATGAAGTTGGGAATACCATTTCCTCTTGCATCAACCATGATACAACATTCAATAATGGATAAGTTAGCAGTGAACCAATCGTGAAAAAGTTTGATGAATTAGTGCAATGGTTTTCAGGTAAGAATAGGGTAATCGTTGCTCTTTCTGGAGGAGTAGACAGCGCGGTTGTTGCTTATGCTGCAAAGAAGGCATTGGATGGCAATGCCATTGCGGTTACCGCTGATTACAAGACACTTTCTGACGATGAGCTCGAAAGTGCTAGAAAAGTAGCGAAAGAAATAGGAATTAAACATAAATTAATAGAGTACTCTGAACTAGAAAACCCAGATTTTGTCAGGAATGATGAATTCCGATGTTTCCATTGCAGAACCGAACTTGTTACTCACTTATTTGAGGTCGCAAATAGGGAAAATACGAAATTAATAGTTGATGGTACTAATGTGGAGGACTTTGAAGATTTCAGACCTGGTCTTATTGCGTTACAACAGAATGGTGTAAAGAGTCCTCTAGCAGAGCTATCGATAAAGAAGAGTGAAGTGAGGCAGATCGCTTATACATTAAACTTATCTATATTCGACAAACCATCTAATGCTTGCTTGGCGTCAAGAATTCCGCATGGACTAAAGGTTACAAGTGACAAGCTCAAGAAGATAGAGATAGCAGAAGCAATCGTCAAACAACTATTTGGTGTAAAACAGGTTAGGGTTAGAGACCATAATGAAATTGCTAGGATCGAAGTTGGTAGAAATGAGAGATATTTATTATTTGATCAGGAAAAACTCGATGAACTGGACGTCAATCTTAAGAGACTAGGCTACACGTATATTGCAATAGAGGCGAGAGGGTATATTACTGGAAGTCTTAATGTGATGTGAATGGTCTACCTTGATCATGCAGCTACTACACCCATATTGGAGGAAGTTCTGGATGAAATGCTGCCGTACACGAAAGAATATTATGGAAATCCATCTTCTATGCATAGGTTGGGAAGGCAGGCAAATAATGCCTTACAGCTTGCCAGAAAGAGAATTTCTACGCTCATCAATTCTAAAGGCAAAATTGTGTTTACTTCGGGTGCCACTGAAGCAAATAATCTAATTTTGAAAGGTTTTGCAAGTTCTATGAAAGCAAAAGGTAATCATATAATTACCAGCGGCATTGAGCATGAATCCGTTCTTAAACCCTGTAACGAATTGGCGCGAAACGGATTCAATGTCACCTACTTGCCGGTTGACAGTAATGGAATAGTTGACCTTGATGCGCTAGAGAGCGCCATTAATGAAAAAACAATTTTGATTAGTGTTATGTTTGCCAACAACGAGGTAGGAACCATACAACCTATCAGAAAAATTGCGCAGATTGCTCATGAATATAAAATTGTCTTTCATACAGATGCTGTGCAGGCTGTTGGAAAGATACCTATTGATATGGAAGCTGCAGGAATTGATATGATAACATTATCTGCACATAAAATGTATGGTCCAAAGGGAGTAGGTGCTATCTGCATTAAGAGTGATTTGAAGATTGACCCCATACTGCATGGAGGAGGACAGGAGGAAGAGATCAGACCTGGAACGCAGAATGTTGCTGGTATAGTAGGGATGGGTAAAGCCGCGCAATTAGCAATGCATTATATGGATGAATATGAAAATCGAGTTGGCAAATTACGTGATCATTTAATCGATTCAACGTTAAGAAGTATAAGACATGCTAAATTGAATGGGCATGCAATACTGAGATTACCTAACAATGCACATTTCACGTTTCTAGGTGTGAATGGCGAAGATCTAATTACCAAACTAGACGAAATTGGTATTGAGGCTTCAACAGGTTCTGCATGTTCTGTTCAGAAGCAACAAGCTTCACATGTTTTGAAGGCAATGGGTTTCAACCATGAAGAGATAACTGGTTCATTGAGATTGACACTTGGTATACATAACACGATTGATGAAATTGAACAAACTGTAAAAGATATGGGAAGGATTGTTGACACATTGAGACAGATTTCTCCGTTCAAATACAAATATGCAAGCGGTTAAGTTAAATCCTTAAGTGTGTTTTGGAACGTATAAAGTGTATGTTGCTCATACAAACAGAAAATAATCTTTGTTAAGCTGATCTGCCCTTTACAAAATTCTATGGTAGTATTAAGCATAATGTAGGCACATCTATCAGTAGGAAATTTGTAAATGCCAGTAGAAATTGCTGGAAATGCTAAACTATTTAATTTGTGTTTATCGGCCAATTTCAATGCGCTTAATGTTGCATTCAATAGTTTTGTATCCTCATTACCTTCTCCTATCCTAGGACCCACTGCATGTATAACATATTGTGCTTTCAGTTTGCCTGCTGTTGTTATCACAGCGTTACCTACGGGACAGAATTTCAGTTTGTCTGATTCTCTTTGAATCGAATATCCCCCTTTGTTTACAATTGCCCTTGCAACACCTCCTCCATGTTTCAGCTTGGAATTTGCGGCGTTAACTATCGCATCTGTTTTTAGTTCTGTAATATCTCCTTGAACAAGTTCGATGTATGAATTATTGACTTTCATGATATTATTTTAATTCAAAAGTTAATAGTGTTTTCTGTAATTCCCCCATTTATAACTAACTAAACAAATACTACTTTCACATGGATTTTCGGTAGCTCTATGGGCAGTAAAATGGTTGAATATGGTTAAGGAAATGATCCAATGCATCGATAACCAAAATGTTTACGACAAAGAATCTACAGTAGGCTTTGGTCACCAATCATGCAATTGTTCGAGACAGCACTTTTGAGGAAGATATTTTAGGATAGAATTTGCAGAAGTTACGTGTCAGATCTCTATTACGAGCTAAACATTTTGCTTGAAAACCTTGCGAAAAGTTATGGTGCCCCTAATGCGAACTATTACTTTCGTATATATAAAATAAAGCCAACGAAGCAAGAATATAGGGCTAAGGTCGTTGAGTTTATGAAGCACTATGAATATACCTTAAACACATTTGTTGATACACCCAAATATGATTCATTGAACAAGTTCGTTACCAGTATGCTGGTAAAAATGATCAAAGAGGTTCTCAATGGAGATAACGAGGGAGTGGAGAAGCGTTACAAATATTATATCATGAACGAGTTATGAGAAAAAACATTAGGAGTGAGGCCGAGAAAGTCTTATGAGGGAGATTCAGATAATCATGGATCAGAATAGTTTTGCAGGCTCGACCATTACTGGGATCGTATTAATAAATTATGAAGGAAGGTTTGATGGCATACAAGTGAATGCGTATATTACTGGTGCGAGCGATCAGGTACTTTTTACAAACATAGATGGTAAAACAATTACGCCCTCGACTAGGCTGTATGCCGGCAAAGAGGCATTAATTGACAAGTCACTAAGATTTACAGCAAAGATTGAACAGAGCTCAAAGAAAGAAGCAAAACTAAGATTACGAGCTGCTATAATACAAGAGCATAAAGAGATTGTAAGTGATATTGTATTTGTGCCGTTACAATCATAGTGATCTAAGATAAAATTATAAACGATTCGTTAACATCAAAGCATGTAGTGAAAAAGACAGCTTCTATTTTTGCAACAACCAACTGATCCCAAAACTGATCACTTAGTGAATAATTGACGATCATTTGGATCTATTTGCAATGCTGCCCGTAGCAGATCATGAAATTTCAGGAGATAACAGGTGAACAATGGAAGATGATATCACCGCATCTCCCCAAGCCAGCCAGAACCGGAAGGCCAAGGGCAGACGACAGAAAGACAGTCAACGGAATCCTGTTTGTCGGGATAACAGGATGCAGGTGGACTGGGATGTCACAAAGGTACGGCTCCAAATCAACTGCGCACCGCAGACTGCAGAACTGGCAGCGACGTGGAATATGGAAGAATATCCTCTCCGCTGCAGTCAAATCAGCCCACAGATCAGGCAAGATGCAGCTGCAAAAAACGGTCGATTCGTCATCAGTTCCGGCCAAAAAAGGGGAAGCGTCATAGGATACAACGGATTCAACAGGATTTCAGGCACAAAAATACACGTTGCGGTGGAACAAAACGGACTGCCAGTCTCAGTAGTAATGTCCTGCAAATCAGCATGACTCTGCAAGATTTGTAGACGTGATGGATGGCATCTCACAATATCTGGATGAGAGATCTATCAGAAAAATTGCGCGGTGCCAAGCAGACAAGGGCTATGATGCAGAATTCATCAGGAAATACCTCACCAAAAGAAAAATCTCTGACTGCATGCCTTACAGAAAAAACAGTAAGACACAACAACAAAATGATAATACAGAACAATACCTATACGGCAAGACGCGCTATGTTGTGGAGAGATTCTTTGCCTGGTTGAAGAATGGGTTCCACAGAACCAGGATCAGATATGAGAAGAATGCACAAAACTATCTGGCATTTGTTATCATTTCGTCGATTATGATGTATTGGAGAGTATTGGGATGACTTCAGTGTCAGAAAAACCTAATTCTTTCCACAAATCCACACTTAGAAATTTTTGGACAAAAAGATCCTCTGGCCTTTTAGTCCCTCCAGCAATAATATCATCAATGTAGTTTTTCGATTCCTCTGAGTCAGAATTAGTTAAGAAATTCGAAAATTGTCTTAACTTTGGCCCCTCTGATGATATTCCCATATCTTATTATCCATAATATTACATTATAAATAATCCCAAGAATTAACTTTTTTGAAATCATAATATATTAGTTCTTAGGACATTGAAATCGAAATAATCCAATCTTTTATCAATATACATCATCAACTCTCTTGTTTTTATTTCGATTATACCAGACCACTGATGCTTTCTGATCTTGTAAATAACTCTCATTCCAAACAACTTTCCTAACTCATTTAAAAGTAGTTTAACGCCATTAGGTCTTAATCACACATTACCTTCATTAGTTTCTAGGAAATCCTTTTTCTTTATCAATCTCCTTAATGCTATTTTGATTACAGTGATATCAACTAGCCATCTAAATGGTTCCATCAAACCGTATACTAATGATGCTTTGTTGTTGTAATTTTCATGCAAAAATCCCACATAAGCATCCAAACCAACCTTGTTGACGGCTTTCCAACATTCACTTTCCAAAACTGAATATCCATAATTCAGTAAAGCATTAACAGGATCTATGGCATTTCTGGGTTTTCTTTGACCACTCCTGGATTCAAACTCAAACTTGTCATCAATTACGTTTGTTACAGCATCCCAATACCATTGTGCCACATCACCTTCGATTCCTCTTACGGCACCTAGCTGTTTTACTAATACATGACCTGACAAAGCGTGATGGTTCAAAATTCTGAATTTTACGATAATGTGATTATAACGCTATATGGTAGACCATCGGCTACTCATAATTCTTCATGCTCTACTGAAGTGGGTCATCTTAAGCAGATTTCAGCGAAAGATTAAATGAGTCCTGCAATGTATAAATTCTATGAGAAAGAGTCCAACTACTTCATTAATGATTTTTACTATCATAGCAAGTTTTGTCTTAATTGGTAGTATGGATTCTGCTTTTGCTTGCTCTTGCAGAATATCCCCTCTACCCATTGAAGCACTTGAGAAATCTACAGCTGTATTTTCTGGTACAGTTTTAAATGTTGATAGGGGTTTTCTTGGTATTGACGATTTCCTTGGAAGCATTAGTGTGACATTTGATGTGGAAAGATCTTGGAAAGGAGTTACTGAAAAAATAGTTGTTGTTGGAACATCAAGTAGTTCAACGTGCAGTTATGATTTTAATGAATATGAAAAGTACCTAGTCTATGCACATGATGTCTCGGGTTCATTGCACACAAGTATTTGCAGCAGAACAATGTTGCTTGCCAATGCCCAGGAAGATTTGGATGCCTTGGGTTCTGGTACTGTTCTACAACCAGTTGATAGGCAGAATCTCTTAGGCTTGTTGTCTATCATTGCGTTACTGGCAGGTGTTTCAGTTGTAGGGGTGATAATGTTACTTAAAAAACTTGGATCCGCTAAGAAACAAGATTAGTCACGATTTTGGATTATTGATGTTACTAGAACCAGATCAAATATGCACAAGAAGCTATTCTAGTAACAAAAATCTAATCTATCATCATTTCAATTTTTAGAAAACTCGTACAGTTTTCTCAAATTTAGTATATTCCCACTTGACATTATTCGCTAGATAATGTTCGGCTATACCTATATCATGTCCCATAAGCCATTCCAATAATACAGGATTCATACTTGGGCTAGGTTGAACCTTCTTTCGTTCTTTTCCTTCAACTTGATAAATTGTGGTTCGAGTTCATCATTAATACCAAAGTCCTAGGAGCCACAAAGGTCAAACATTATACAAGACCTAGTGTACTCAGCAGTATTTATACCAAATAAGGGCTTATCCGAAAATTAACATCATAGCCTAATTGTTTATACCGAAACAGATCTAGAAAACAGTATAATTCATGGTAGATGCCTATTGCGTTATGACAACCAACTCACGCCAGATGGCCGTGCTGATTGATGGGGACTCCATAGACATGGAATTCCTCAGGGGCGTTATGGTAGAGGCCGCTTTATCAAGATCATGTCCTCCTTGGAAATCCGTGACAGTCCTTCCTGTTCCGCCGCGTTTGCAGTCCCCTGATGCCCTCGTCGATGTAGTGTTGGTGTCATTTAGCTCCCTATGACGGAGCCATACCTCTGTGGACTGCTGCACCGGTTATGATCATATTGTCCCGTGTGATGTGTATGAGCAACATCCCTGACATCGACATCCTTTTCGTTTTTGCGGTCTAATCTTGGTTCATAAATGAAATCTGCTCAAAATGTTTTTCCACATTTATTGATCTTATAGTTTATCCTCGTAGTATAGATTCTATGTTGCTTCTGGATCACCTAAACTCTTAAAGTCATTGGTACAGTGGGGCAACATACGATGGAATAACATGAATGGCATGTTTCGGAGGAGGGGAGGTTTATCAAGTCTAAGGTTGCTTTAAAACTGTAAAAATTGATTGCCTTGCTATTTATATCAACCTGTGCCCAGTCTCAGTTTATTTCTAGTAACTAACATAGCATATATCATTCCTCTAACTTTGAATTTTTCTAATGGATCGTATTGGCCAGTCATTACAATTGTATTTTCATCTTTTAGAATTTTACAACTAAAATTAGTCCCAATTATTATACGTATGTTAGGATCCTATTTTGCGGGGTTACGAGTTTAATCTGTTCTTTCATTTCATCTGAAATGTTTATCTTCCCTTCTTCAATCATGAAAAGTGCATCGTCTATTGCAGGTTGAATTTCATCATCTCTTAATTTTCTCATTTTTAAACCAATTTTTGATAATGCTAGATGCATTTTTTCTAACGGTATTTTTTCCCCGGGCTCCGCATCTATTACAATTTCTGTTTTCATAATTTGTTCAATGACTTTGTCATTAATTGAATACCCTTCTCCATTTATCATAATGTTTTCAATTTTTATGATTTTATCTTTTTTATTAATTGTTGAAACAGCGAACATCATGGGTTCTCCTTTTTGAGTTAAATCAGCATCTCCAGAAGCTCCTGCATAATTTCCATCCTTTTTTCCTTCATGCAATGCAGCCATTGCATTAAATATTGATTTGACTACTGGATGAGGATACCAGTTATCTAAATCATTTCGAGGCGGAAGCTTTAAACATTTGTTTATTAGATCATTCGAAAGAAGTTGATCAACAACCGCAAATGCTTTTTTAACCATTACTGATTCTAGAATTCTTAAACCTCTATGATATTTGAAATGATTATCTAGAATGTTATGTATACTATTTGTAGTTTCAAAATCTACCGGCTTTCGAAGTTCATTATAACTGGGAAATTCTAGATCCTTTATCATAAAATCATCCCTACGAATTACATAGACAGCCATTTCAATAGCCATATCTAATTGATGCAGATGAATTTCAGCTTTTTTCATCACAAAATATGCTAGATCCCCTTTTTGCTCAGAATTCAATCCGTCAAATTCATCCCACTCAGCAAATTCTTTATTCCAATTTTGATAAAGACAAAATTCTTTGAGTTTTTGAAAATGAGATTCTATGCCTTTTTCAGCTTTCATCAAGTCTATGATCTCATTTCTACGCTTGACCATATTTTCTTCTCCTAATTCTCTAGCAATATCTTTTGCAGTTTCCTCATCCATAGATTCCATATTTTCAATTGCAAGATCTGAAACAAAACTTAGCTTATGTTTATGAATTTGGAGATTATTCCAATCTTGAGAACTAATGGATTGTTTTTTTCTGAATTTAATGGCTAATTCATGAGATTTCAACGCTTCTTCAAGAGAGATTATAAAAAGAGGAATTGCATTTTGGAATTTTTGATTATCATAAAGAAATTTAGCATCTTGAAATGCTTGTTTGGCATTTTTTCTAACTAAATATACTCCAGTTGCAACATGAATGCGATCTATCAAAATATCTTGGGAGTCATTTGTCTCATCCATAGCAGTTATTCATAATAAACTAAAGAACGTATTAAGCGTATACACTCATACACTGTGTTGCCGTTATAGTGGTGACTGACATTTACCCTGTTGGATCTGAGAGTCGATGGGACACTGCCACGTATGAGGGCATGGTTCAGAGTGACTCGGTATGTGGATAGTCAAATACAGCTTTGACGGTGAATGGGAGTTTTCCGCTGGTCAGATCCGATGCATTGCAGGACGCACTCTGCGACTGCCACAACAGATGCCAGGAAGGCAGCATAACAGAAGATTTGCAAGGGGTTTTTCCACCATACACAATATGGGTGGCGTTTTACCGCATTGCCTTGCCCCTTCACGGCATCGCGAGACTGAAAGGTTCACGGGACTGAAGGGATCACGGGTCGGAGGTGTCACAAGGCAACCCCCTGGCGGGTAGAGGATTCTGGAAGGAGCGTGACCCGTGGGGGAATGGGCCATGAAGTCCAGATTTCGCCAAATAATCAGCTAGCGTGAACACATGTTACCCACCATCCCCCCACACCTAGTGTGACGGGCCGACCCCTAATGTAACATGATCGAAAAGATCTAGAACATACGAAAACGTAAACTAGCCATTTTAAAATTTTGACAAATCTGACGGCCATTATATAATGAATAAAAATTGATCATGGTTGAATGAATTGATAACGGCAAGGTCATGCCAGCTCATTGAATGAGGAAGCCAGCGTAGTCGTTGGTAGTTCACATAGTCACAAGCACTGGGAAATAATATGTTGGGAAAAAATGGTTGGGAATATGGTTAGTAGTTTAATTAAACCGTTAATCCTATAAACTAAATATTTTGTCTATCTTATAATTGGCTAAGAGAGAAATACCTATCTCTGGCAGTAAGGAATTTGATAAATTTTACAAGTCTCATAATCTAAATAATGATTTAAAGAATTACATTGATGAAGCTATGGATTCTCTTAAAGTAGAGCCTAATATAGGTGATAAGATAGAGAAAAATCATTGGCCGAAGAAATATGTCAAGAAATTTGGTATCACCAATCTATTCAGATATGCTATAGGATCTAACTGGAGAATGATCTATACCATTATGAGCGAATGGTAAAGAGACTACATGTCTGATTTTGGAAGTATTACAGCATAAAGAATATGATAAAAGATTTGGATACCACACAAGTTAACGATATCTGGTAGCACTAGATAGTAATTTCTTGGATTTTGCATTGCCAGCGAAGATCCATATAATCGAGCCGTCTTTGTCAAACATTATTTTGTTACTTTCTTCCAAATACTTCAATATTGTTTTGAGAGTTGGATACTGAACCTGTCTTTCTAGAGTGCGGGAGAGTTGGTTGGTTGAGGGGTATGTTTTTGCTGTCTTGATAGCATTTTCTACCATTCTAATCGTATCTAATTTTGGAGAGTGTATTATTTTACTCATTTCCAATTACCTATTTCTTAATAGACAGCGATGCCATATAAACGTATATACATATTTGTATAAGACATATTTATCTCATATATAGTTATCAAATGCTTATATAAATCATATAATCTCTCTCAACTCCAACTCTTCCCTTTCCATTGATCCGTGAACTACCAACGACTACGCTGGCTTCCTCATTCAATGAGCTGGCATGACCTTGCCGTTATCAATTCATTCAACCATGATCAATTTTTATTCATTATATAATGGCCGTCAGATTTGTCAAAATTTTAAAATGGCTAGTTTACGTTTTCGTATGTTCTAGATCTGTCCTCTCTAGCTAAATTTGTGAGAAAATCAAAGAAAAAGAGCATGCCGACCATATGGCATATACCAAATGATCTATGGGTAGAGTTCAAACTAGTGCTGCCGCCAGGGAAACCAGCAAGAACAGTTGGAAGGCCAGCTGTGCCATTTAGAAAAGTGTTGAATGGAATACTGTACGTATTAAGAACTGGATGCCAGTGGAAGAAGGTATCGAAAGAATTTGGTTCTGGCTCAACTTGCCATGCAAGATTTCAGGAATGGATTGGGATAGGAGTATTCAAGAAGGTATGGGAGAGGCTGCTGGAAATATATGACGAATTGAAGGGCATGGGATGGGACTGGCAATCCATGGATAGCGTACCGAAGGCCCCATTAGGGGGAAAACGACCGGAGCAAACCCAGCGGATAGAGGCAGGCTAGGTACCAGACGTCACATGCTGGTTGATAGCAGAGGTATTCCTCTCTCATCTGTAATTACTGAAGCAAACAAGCACGATATGAAATCAGCCTTTCCTACAATAGATAGCATTGTTGTTGATAGGCCCAAAGTTAAACAGAACATATGCATGAATAGGATATGATTTTCCAGAGATAGAGTATGGAGTATGAAATATGGAGTTAGGAAGGGGATATGTGGATCACATTCGTCATAAGGGTGAAGTGTTGAAAAAGAATTTATACAAAGCAAAGAGATGGGTTGTAGAAAGAACCGCATCTTGGCATAACAGGTTCAGAAAGTTATTGGTAAGGTTCGAGAAGAAGAAGGAAAATTATCAGGCGCTAGCAGAATTTGCTGACTGTCTAATAGTGTACAGAGCGATATATTGGTAGTGTCATAAACACGTTAATGCAACTGTTTCTAGTATCTACTGTCTACAATACTAATAAAATCAATAGTAAGAAAACTAAACCTGACAGTATGAACTAATATTCTTGCATTCTAAATGTTATCATTTCTACCAATCATTAACTATCAGATAGAATTTTAGGATAGGCTCTTAAGGCATGTCCACAAAGGGAGTTGTTTGGAGATAGTGGACATCAATGTCAAACAATAGATTTTGTTATTATTGATGATTCTGATTTAATTGTAGCAATACTTTTACCGAAAGAAGAAGTATTACAAGGTAATACCACTCTAAGTGTGGCGGCTATTGGACAAGATGTGGAGGAGGTTGAATTGTATGTACAAAACGAACTTGTGGATACGAAGCATCGAGTACCTTTCGATTTTGCTCTTGATACTACTATATATGAAGATGGGCAGTATAGAATATACGCGAATGCTTATTATGATTCTGGGATATCTAAGCCTTCTTCTGTAAAGAAATATTTCATTGATAATAGTGGTAGCCTGATATTGACGGTGTTCCCTGGGGTGTTTCAGGAAGCGCGGGGAAAGGTAGGTCAGACTTTAATAATTGAGTCTGATATAGAGAATGACAGGCCATTCAAAATTGCTGTGACATTTATTGTTCTGATCAAGGATTCTAACGGGTTTACTGAATTTCTTTCGTGGGACGAGTATAAAATACCTATTGGTGAGGTACTTCCAATGTGGGGGTCATGGATTCCTGAATTAAGTGGGAAATATGCGATAGAAATCTTTCTCTGGGATACGATAGAGAATTCTGTACCATTATCAGATGTTATGAATGTAAGTATTATTGTTGATTAGTAAAACCTAAAGTTCTGTTGTGGCGGGACAATATAGTTTGAAGAAAAGAACAAAACAGATTCTAGGTGTTACAGGTATAGTTTGTGCAATTGCAGGTGGCTTGTTCGCTCTCAACCGCAATTACCTCATAGCTATTCCCCTATGGCTAATCGCAGGAGCAATTATTATGGTCCAGAAAAAGAAACAAACCACATAAATTTAATAGTATTACAACAATTTACAATATAATGTTTGGTAAGGCCAAATGCAAGCTATGTGGCAACGAGGTACGTTTTGTTTTAAAGCACTTGAAGGATAAACACGGCATATACACTGAAATAAGACACCTGAGAATGGAGCAGATAATCAGGAAATATTTCATAGAGTGAGGGTATCTCAATTGTTGGTTTCGAATGATCATGTATTGGATACTAGAAATCTAATCTTTATGGTAAACTTGCACGACCAAAAAGTATTTGATAAAGTTATCACCTCATAGGTATCAAAATGAATCGAAGCAGGTCTGTTACTTTTGATATTACTCCATATAAACAGAATCCTACTGGTGACTATGATGGGTAACACTAGTAGATGGCGTGGATACAATTTCGAACATAGCCTAGTAAAACGTTTGAATTCTAAAGACACTTGGTATGCCAGGAGATTTGGTGGCTCCAGCAAAGGCTTTCCAGACATAGTTGCAGTGAATAACAATGAAAGGATATTGCTTACCTTAGAAGCAAAAACCGGTACCTCTGACAGTTTGTATGTTCCGTCTGACCAGATAGAAAGATGTGCAAAGATACTTGACGTTTTTAGGCTATATGAAAAAAAATATGCAATTCTTGCATTCAAGTTCATGAGTAAGAGGCGGTTCAGGGGCAAAGATGATTCTGGTTATCAACATAGGCAGATACAAGAGTATTATAAACTCGCGACTGGATTGTTGACCAAGAAGAGAATGTCAGCTGTGAAATGTAGGTATGATGGTCAAACTTTTGCAATAGTTAATGAGGTTGCAAAGCCTGTATTACTTGAGAATTATATCATGCCTTTTCAAGAATAAAACATACAAAAGGTTATGACTCGTAAGAAAGAGTGGGGTTAGTTTTAAGGAAAATAACTATGAAACTAAGTCCATCCCAATGTACGAGTACGTGCTATTTCCTTTCTTAACTTATAGATGGTTATACCATTGAATCCAAAGATGACTATTATACCAAGATACGCCAACGCTTGACTGTACGCTATCAAGCCTGCTGATATCCCAGTACCAACCACGCTTGGCAACAATGAAAGTATGTAGAGCTGTGCCGCAGCAACCCAGTGGTATGAGTGAAAAGAATGAAAAAAAACCAGTCATAGCAGCACCCCCACTGTTGCCTGCTGATACTCTTCGCTTCACGTCTAACCTACATCCAAGACCACTGCTGAAAGTTGAAAGAAACATTTGTAATCCAACACCAATACCCATCCCTATAACAATTATTGAATTGATTTGAAAGACGGCACTAATAGCGACTGCCGGAGATAAAGCAGGTGTTGTAATTACTACAAACAAGTATACTAATACACTACCCATGCCAAAAATCAGACCGAGTATTAGAGCTCTTTTTATATTGTAACCCAACTGAATTGAACCTTTCTTATTCATAACCATAAATATTGATATTATGTATTGTATTTTAATAAAACGTTAAACCGTTCAATAATAAACTTTGTAAAGGTAAAATATTAGAAAGAATAGTCTTTAGATTCTACTTGATATTGAACTGTTTAAGGCTAAAATTTTATCGGTGATTTACATCAATTGAGGTAGAGAGAGGAAAGATTACGGTTAAGCCAACCTCAAATGGAAAATTGCTAATTGATTGTAATCTCACAATAAAGGCGTAGGTTTCATCTTCAAATAATTAGAAATATTCAAAAGCTACCCAATTGATATACAGATGCGAGGAAATCATATGAACATTTCCAATATAAGTTTGACACCAAGAAACAATTTCAAAAAAGAACCAATAAATGATAAATTGCAACTTTATTTTACACCAAACGATCATAATCTTAATCTATTCGCGCTTGCAGTGAGAACTGGTCTTAATAGCAAACACAAATTCCTGCACCCTAAATATCTTTATGATGAAAGAGGTTCCAAGTTATTCAAGCAAATTTGTGAGCAACCTGAATATTATATTACTAGGATGGAGAGTTCAATCCTAGAGTCGTCATCAGATAAAATTGCCAACATGTGTAATGAAATAACACTGGTTGAGCTTGGTAGTGGCAATTCAGAAAAAACCAGAATTATATTGGACAAACTGATCGCAAGACTATCTTCTGTGCATTATGTTCCGTTAGATATTTCCTATGATATGCTAATGGAAAGTTCTGTAAACCTACTGGACAAATACCAAAGTCTATCAATTACTGCGGTGGTTGCTGAGTATTATGAAGGAATGGCCTTAATCAAGAAAGGACTTGCCTCTAGAAAATTAGTACTATTTTTAGGCTCTAGTCTTGGAAACCTTGAACCTGAAGAAGGTAAGAAGTTTATGCGGATGATCAGAAACCACATTCAAGATCAAGATATGTTTTTAATAGGGCTCGATTTGCATAAAGATAGTGGCATTTTAAATGCTGCGTATAACGATTTGAAAGGTTTTACAGCACAATTTAATATGAATATTCTATCGAGGATTAACCGTGAACTAGGAGGTAATTTCTGCCCTGATAAATTTGAACACTATGCTTTTTACAATGAATCGAAAAGGAGAGTCGAGATGCATCTGATCTCGAAGGTAGAACAGGAAGTTAAAATTTCAGGTATAGGAGAAATTATTAGTTTTAGAAAAGGCGAGAAAATCCATACCGAAAGTTCATACAAATTTACAGCTGAACAAATTGAAAATTTAATAGAAGGTAGTTTTCAGGTGGTACAAACGTGGATTGATAAGAAAAAATGGTACAATGTTATATTGCTGGTTCCTACGAAATGATCATGTGTTGATTGAAGATCAGATAAGGTAATGTTAAGTTCTTCAGCATTTTTTCGGTAAGATATAGTTGAGCTATCAGATTATATTAATAGTTTGTTGAGTGTCAAACAGTGATTTTGAGCCTGAAAATCCCAGCACCTGATAACTTCACAGAACCTTGTTTTCAATTCAGAGAGGAAGAAGATCCATATTTCAGGTCTCCATAATGCAACAGAACCTGATACTGTTACCTTTATAAGATTAGCTCTGCAACTGAGAGGGAATATCATGGGAAGAATTGTCATGCTAACCTTAATTACAATATTATCTGTAAACATCTTTACCTTTGTGGATGTTTATGGTTACGACCAAGTGAAAGTATTAGGACATAGAATGTCAGTAGATTCTGCTGGCATGGTGCATATATCAGGCATAGTTGAAAATGCTAGCAATAATGCAGTAAGGCTTGTGCATGTAACCGCATCTCTATATGATGAAAAGGGAAACGTCCTTCCTACTTACGACACGTATACTCTGTTAAGAACCATCCCAGAAGGTTACGTGGCACCTTTTGATATACCGATAAGTGACAAAAGGGTGAGCAGTAATGTCTCCTTCTATACTCTTTCTCTTAAATGGAAGATTGCCCAGCCCGTAGCAGACAAGTTGGTATTCTCCGACATCAAAGCCTTTGTATGGACCCACATCGATCCTAACTCAAAGCAGGTTAGAAATCCTCATGGAAACACTATCGAAACACATGACTCACACGCACATGCAGAGATATCTGCTATTGTGAAGAATATGGGTGACTTAACAAAAGTTGTAAAGGTAATTGCTATCTGGTATGATGAGAGAGGTCAATACTATAGCTACAGTATGCAGACTATATCCAGACAGTTAGTTCCTTTGGAAAATGGTAAGTTTGTGGTCATGACACATCCAACTATGGGATATTATACACTAATGGCTGAGAGTGAGCACTACGTATCAATGTTTTCAGAAAATGGTGATCGAATGATTCGCATATACGAAGCCAATGAGGACAATCAATTTTTGCCTGGAGTTGACACGATGAAGATAGATGACATTATCATAAAAGACACTGAAAACAATATTATTGATAGAATTCCTATCAAGAGCAAACCGGTTCTGCCCCATTTTAAAGCAATATTAGGGGAATCAATTCATGTTGTTGATGAACGCGGGAGGATACATCAATTACAGGTAAGAACTTATGAAAATCAGTTGATCGATTTCAGGTATGACGAAAAAACCAAAACTATGATATTATTTACAAATGAGGCTGATGTCAAGAGTACAATCCATGTAGAAATAATAATTCCTAATACATTCAAGGAAATCATAACTGCAGATTCATTTGAAGCTACATTAAATGGTGCATTGTTGCATGACAGACTGTTTTTGGTAGACCCTTATTCATATGAGGGAAAAACTGCAATGCATTACATATTAACTGGAAACGATTTGAAGTTTTTATCCGAACAGATGGACGACCAGTTTTCTTCTCGCTTAGTGTATACACTACAACCAATAGTAAGTAGCAAAGAATTTACAGCTAAGATTGGAGAACAACTACAACTGCAGTCAACAGTTACGAATAATATAGATAAAAAGCAAAAATTCATCTATATTCTACAAGTAATAGATTCTGACGGTGCAACAGTTATGCTTTCATGGATTGATGGGAATATATTGTCGAAAGAATCAATGATTACAGTTTTGTCATGGACTCCAGAAGAGGAAGGAAGATATACAATGAAGATTTTTCTATGGGAAAGTTTGATATACCCATGTACAATGTCAAGCAATTTTGCTACTTCAACATTCGTAGTGTCCTAGGTTTTTCCAACTATCTTCTCGAGTAGTTGTAGCGCATTCATTTTCTCGCCATAGGTAAGACCAAGCCGCGATAAATGCAAGTTCGTCATATGCGTTTTCATCCAATTGGCCTAGCAGATCAATTGCACGCATTCGTTCACTGTAAGTATTACTTGGGGATAAAGCAATCTCTTTCAATTTGATCACTCTACTCCTAACTATCTTTGCAGATCTCCCCCTTGGCATAAGTATCAATTATGAATGATTAATTATTAACGTTCTACAAGTTAACTTCATTTAACAACACCTAATGGTAATTTGAAATAAAGACCAGATTGAAATCGGTATAAACAAATCTTAGACAGATTGAAATTCCTATGCTCTCATTCAGAAATGAAAAAAATAACAGATTTATTCAAGACTTCCATTGTATGTACCTTAAGACCGACGATTTCTACTTTTTGACAATTTTCTGTCAGGCTCCAAAAATTCTTAATAACCCTAAACTTTAATGCTTATTATGGGAGACCCGCTAGAATCTATTTTCGAGATGCAAAAACAATTTGTATCAGTGATTAAAAGGCACAGAATTCCAACTACAACTGAAGAACGAATTGCTAATCTATGTACAGGAATCATTCATGAGGCAGTTGAGCTGCAAAGATTAACGAACTGGAAATGGTGGAAAACTCCTGTAAAGTTTGATGAGGGGAAGGCTAGGGAAGAACTAATAGATATTTGGCATTTTCTAGTCCAAGCTTCAATTGAACTGGAAATGGAACCTAAAGACATCCTTGAAGAATACCAAAAGAAAAACTCCATAAATAGGGAAAGACAAATGAATGGTTACTAAAGTGTAGAATTGAATTCAACCTCAATTATGCTAAACGCTGATTCTATTTGTGCCACTCCTTCAGTCCGCCATACTATTCCTTCAGTATCGTTATTGAACAACTTGTCCCATATTTCCATAATATCTGCCGATTTACGAAGATTCATTTCAGAAGGTAACGTCGTAATCGAACCAGGAAATAAAGGTGCTCTTCCAGTAAGAGGAATATCTTCCAGTGACAAATTGCCTCTACCTATGATATTTTCATTTGCATACAGATCGTGAGCTATCCTTGATACCACCAAGGTCTGCTCTGTCTCATTTAAGATTGCAAAATCAACCTGTAAAATCATAAGGTCAGGATTATCATTGTCAATTTTCTTCATCATTATATTTTCAAAAGTAACGGTAATCTTAGGTCTAATATCTTCTCCTTCCCAATTTGTAAATTCAACAAGCCCTGCAAGGGTAGCAGTGATACCAACAAAAATGATCATTATAACTATCTTACCTCTAGTCAACCACATTATGATATCTGAGATCTGTTTTGCTTTTATGTTTTCTGATTGCAAATTACACATAGATAGAGTTCTAAAATGATTCGGCGTTGAACCCCAAATTTTAAATTCTCTCTCAACTTATAACTATCTACTTTCTGTTAGTATGGGTAATGACTGGGTTTTCATTGGATTACAATTTCTGCCAATGCTGATGACGGTAGTAAGAATCCACAGAATCAACATCACCAATAATAAAATCACTGAAAAATTAAACAAGGTGACATTCCCTGCTTTAATTATTCTTGTTGCTAATTGTATCAAAAAACCCTTATAGTCTCGATCTCAATACTCGATTCAAACTACGATATCATAATAATGGTTAACAACCTGTGTGTATTAGATAATGTGTTTTTTGGAAAATATATAAGAACCTAGAATATTGTAGCGAAACAACAAATATAGACGTTTACCTGGATTTCACAATTAAGAGATGATTATTTGCCGGGGTAATTTAAATTTAGGATAATTAGGGAATCAATGGATATGCTTTCTTAGCAGCATTGCCTAATGCAAGCCCATTTAGGATCTGCCTTCTATCATGACCATGTAATTGTCATAAATCCTAGTTATTTCATATTTACATCCAACGATTTTACTAGTTATATAGAGATTCGTATTGAGATGTTGCGATGCTCTGTTTATGATGAACCTTGACCTGCCATTTGTAAGGCATAGTGGAAGGACAAGCATATCAGCCAAGTATTCATCTACTGGCGCATTACTTTTATAAGCTGTAAGAAACTTCCCAGCGGCATCAACACCCACTTCTTCTGCCCGTTTACCTTTTTCACCTATTGCATCACCACCTATAAACGGGCCAAAGTTACTTACAGAATAGACTAGAATTGAAGAGCCGGGAGAACTAGAATGTTCAATAGACACAGAATAGGTGTCGCATGACACACCAGCTTTCTGCAATTTCGTAAGAGCAGCAGCTATCTGCCTCTGTGCAACGTGTGCAGGAAGAGAAGAGCATACGCTTACCATCATAGGGTCTATTCTTGGAGCATTGATCAGATCAAATGTAACAGGATTAGCACAAGGTTCTATAGTTGCTTTTATAATACCTCCGCCAACAGGATAATAACCTCTTCTCTGCACATCCACGTCAAATTCAATCCCAATCATGCTATACGCGGGTTGCACAACAAAGCGGAGATAATCCAACGCTGGACTCCATCGCACGTCGGTACCTCCTCTCAATTCGATTTCCACATGTTTCTCAGATAAACTTGCTGCGGGAATAATTGTTTGTAGTATAAGTGTTACACTTCCTGCTGTCCCAACATCAACTTTAATTGAACCATTTCGCATCTCTTTCGGGATAAATCTTATTGCACTAGACCCAACATGGACGTTTTCAACATGGGCATCGCACAAAGTAGCTATAGCATTGATTGCATTAACATGCTGTGGTCGTAATCCAGGATTGTCTCTCTTTGCTCGAATATTAACAATTTCTACTTGTTTCCTCATGATCGCCGACAATGCGACTGATGTTCGTAAGATCTCTCCTCCTCCTTCCCCATATGAACCGTCAATTCTGACGAATTCCACGAATAACTTTGTGTGTACTAGTAAAATAAGTTAACCTATCCCCTCATAATAAAAATAGATACCAGGATGATGTTTTTTGAGCTTCACTTGCTGCTAAATTAGTACGCAACGTAGCAGTTCTTCAAATAATTGTCAATGACGCAGTCTGTAGGATTTTAACATAAAATATTATAGCTTTGTAGACTCAGCAGCTTGAGATATAGATGCCACATACAAAGTGATTCTAGAATTACTGACAGTAGTTTTTAATGTTTGATGTTTAGGTTTTTTACTTGTCTAGGTATATAATTGTCTTAACAAAATTTGTTTAAATAACGTTCGGAGTAACGCAAATATATGAAATGTGGTTTGCTTGTTGGTAGGTTCCAACCTTTTCACAAAGGTCATTTACATACCGTGCAATTCGCACTTAAGAAGGTGGGTACTCTCTGGATTGCGGTAGGCAGTGCAGAGAAAAGCTTTGAGCAAAGAAATCCATTTACCGCTGGGGAGCGCCTAGCCATGATCAAGGCAGCACTTGATATGAATAAAATAAATCCAAAGAGATGGATTGCTGTTCCAGTCAACGACGTTAATGTTCACTCCTTATGGGTGAGTCAAGTTGATATGTTAATACCAAGATATGATGTTGTTTTTACGAACGATCCATTTAGTAGCATGCTTTTCAAAGAAAATGGAAAAAAAGTAATGAAGATACCGTATTTGAAACGCAAAATTCTTGAAGGAACTGAGATTAGACGAAGAATTACAAATAATGAAAACTGGCAAGTATTACTGCCCAAACATGTGAAAGAAATAATAAATGAAATAGATGGAATAAACAGAATAAAACTATTACAAATCAAATAGTATTAGGGTATAAATAACGGATCTACAAGTGATATAGAGTCAGCAATGGAATATCCTCCAGAATACTTGGTGATGCTTCCAGGACCAACTAATGTGCCTCATAGGGTTATGCAGGCAATGACAGCCCCTGTTATTAATCATAGGTCTGAAGATTTTCGGAAGTTATATAAAAGAATTCAGGAGAAGACAAGGAAGGTATTCCAGACAGAGAGCGATATTGTAATCTTAACAACTTCTGGGACAGGTAGTGTTGAAGCATCAGTAATAAATCTGATCAGAAAGGGCTCCAAAGTAATTATCCCTGTTAATGGTGAATTCAGTTCACGCTTAGCGGACTTGATAGATACTGTAGGCGGTAAGACAATACGAGTTAATGCACCTTACGGTAAGATACCAACTTACGAGAAAATTGAAGAAGCATTTGACAATAACAAGGATGTTACTGCATTGTATGTTGTGTATAATGAAACCTCAACTGGAACCAGGATAACATGGCTCGATAAAGCCAAGGATTTGACCACCAAATATGGTTCATTCTTTGTTGTTGATGCTGTGTCCAATCTTGGGGGCGATGAATTACCAGTGGATAAATGGAATATTGATATTTGTACAACTGCAAGCCAAAAAGCTCTTGCTGCACCTCCTGGGTTGGCACCTATATCTATTAGTGCAAGAGCGAAAAAATTCATGATAGATAACCCTCCTCCAACACTTTACTTCAATTTGCCAAGATACTTCAGATTTTACGATGATAAAACGGAGACACCTTTTACACCATCATTACCGCTCTTTTTTGCCTTTGATGAAGCTCTTGACTTGATAATAGAAGAAGGAATAGATGTTAGAATAAAACGTCACCATATGTGTGCCGAGGCTTTTTATGCCTCGCTTTCACAATTAGGCTTCGATCCATTTGTAGATCTAGATGCCAGATCTAGGACGGTTATAGCACTAAAATATAGGGATGGTATGGAAGATAAGATATTTAGAACATTGATAGCAAATAACTTTAGAGTTTTAATAGCTGGTGGTTTCGGTGAGCTCAAAGGTAAAATATTTAGAGTTGGTTCAATGGGTGAGGTTAATAAATATCATGTAATGAGAACTTTATCCGCAATTATGTCAGCACTTTCGATTATTGGTATAAAGACAAGTGATAATTCACTTTCAGTGGCGGAAGAAAAAATGAAATGGTAATTTTCCTTGCAAAGTTAATATAAGGTCATTTATTAGCGGATTTAATGTCACTAGTTAAAGGTTCTCTTGTATTATTGAATTTTACTGCGAAGATAAAGGATGTTGATGAAGTTATAGAAACCACTGTTGAAGAAGATGCAAAAAAATTCAACGTTTTCGATCCTACAAGAACTTACGAGCCAAGACTGGTTTCTGTGGGTGAAGGATGGGTTCTTCAAGGTCTGGATGAGGCTTTAATGAGTGCCGATATTGGACAGGAATTGGATGTAGAAGTTCCACCTGAAAAGGGATTTGGAGAAAGAGATCCGAACAAGGTTAGAATGATCTCATTAAGGAAGCTCGGAGACAAAGCTGAAGAGCTCAAAGTGAATGATACTATAGAAATTGATGACAAGGCAGCCATTGTGCGGTATATAGGATCCGGAAGAGTACAGGTAGATTACAACCATAGGTTAGCGGGAAAGACTATAACATATGAGGTACAAATATTGAAACAGTTAGAGCAAGATGATGAAAAAATCGTTGCTTTGATAAAGCGGAGAATACCGCTTGACGAAACCAAAATGAAAATAGTAATAGAAGAGAACAATCTTGACATCGAGCTACCTAATGATCGCTATATGTACGAGGGCCTACAAATAATTAAACGTGCAATTGTGAGTGATATTTTCAAGTATGTAAATACGGTCAAGAAGATAAAATTCGTAGAGACCTATGAACCTCAGTCACAAAGCTAAACTGTATTTCTATACTAGTATGCACTGAAGAATTGTATTATCTTTCATTTTGTAAAATCTCATAGATAGTAAAAACTTATTTTATCATTATCTATCTACTTTCAAACTGGCTCGATAGAAACCATGGATTTTAGCCCCATTGTATATAGAATTGTACCATTAGATCAAATGCGTTACTGGCCATACATTCTTACATGAAAGAGTCGTGATACGGTAAACTTGGAAAAACAATACTTGATGTCTTGATAAGGGCTAGAGTACTGGTCTACATACCACGGGAAGAGCAACCACATCTACACTGTATGACAGCAAACGATCCTGTTAACATTAAGACAGTATGAAGGAAAGAGCTAAAGAAGGTTAGTATAATGACTTCCATGAAAGCATACTCTCTTAGAATGATCTAAAGTTAGAGTCCCAAAAACATTATACTTGATGTCTTGATAAGGGCTAGAGTACTGGTCTACATACCACGGGAAGAGCAACCACATCTACACTGTATGACAGCAAACGATCCTGTTAACATTAAGACAGTATGAAGGAAAGAGCTAAAGAAGGTTAGTATAATGACTCCATGAAGCATACTCTCTTAGAATGTATCTAAAGTTAGAGTCCCACATTATACAACCCTTCAGAAATTTGCTGCAGGATAGATGGCAACATACCATACAGAATAATTTCTTCATTCATACTTTTCACCAAGATTAGGATTTTGTTCGTAGGATAGATGTATATGGATTCAGATCCAGCAATACAACAACATACTATACGGATAGAGCAGGAATAAGGAAGAAGTGCATCGAACTATCGATAGGTGCTGAATTAAGAGAGCAAACAGCATGTTCATTGAAGATCAGGGTGCTCCTAAACACTATACTATAGATTTCAAACCCATTATGGAAAGAACCTCAAAATAATGCCCCACTCTATTGTAGCAAACAAAGGCTATGATAGAGAAGCAAATCATGAATTTAAGGGGCATCTAGATTCTGTGAGCACAATCCCTGCTACGTATGGTATTGTTCTAGTATGGAGGACGCATGGAAGATGCATGAAGAAGATGAAGAGGAGATTCTATACACGTCTATACCATCAAAGAAACAAGAATCAAATATGCTGTCTGTGGTAAAGAGCATGTTGGGTGAGCATATAGCATCAAGACTGATATGATGAAGAATAAGGAACTGATGTTCATAGTGATAGCCTACAACTGCATAGATTGACTGTATTTTTGGCATGGTTTCTACAGAGCCACTTTGAGCTAACTGGTATATGACAGAAGAATAATTCCAAGAGTGTACCAGCGTGTGTTAGAGGGAGACCTAGTCGTTTCAAAGAGTAAATACATCTTTGAACTTGTCTATCTCATTTGCAATGGAATGCAATATTGAATTTGTGCCTAACATTTCTCTACCTGGTCACTAAAGATATAAGCAAGTTGAAATATGACATGCTAAATGAATTATTTGGAATTGACAGAAGAAAAGAGAGGGTTTGTGTACAATATAGTCGACAAGGTCTTTCGATCTAGGAGCGGCTCTAAACCATATTCAGAGCAATATTTACTAACATATGGAGTATATTCACTTGATAATGGGCGAATATCAGAATTCATCAGGGAGAAGGATCTTAAGGGCTTTGATTTGTATAAAGTCCTTGAATTAGAGAATTTGAGGATAGGCCCTTTATTCACAAGGAGTTTCTAAATGCACAATTATTCGAATTAACCAATGAGGCAATGAAGCATGCAAAAGACACTAGTTGTTTGGGATAACAAAGAAGACAAGTTTCTATTTTTGAAAGAGTATGATTCAGAAGAGGCTTTTTTTGAGGATCTGGTGAAAGTGCAGGCTCTCTACTATACCGTCGAAGAAGACAGATATGAGATAATTGAGGAAAGCGATTCAATAGATGACTTGCTAGAAATTTATCCCAAATGGAAAGAAAGTATAGATGAACATGGGAAACCTGATAATGATTTATTTGGGTGGGAAGAAGCGTTAAAAAGGCTCGCCGAACTTCAAGATAGACAAACACATGATAGCTCTACATGAGTTCTCATTACTACAGAGAGAATTTACCTCTGTACTTCCATCCTTATTTATCGTAATGCCCTCTGGTTGGAGAAGAATAGTTACTATACTAGTTTCTTATCCAATCAGAGTAAACCTTCCCTATACTTTGTTGCTCGTATACGGACAGGTTATTCAGTCTAAGCCTTACAGAAGGTTAATTTTGTACTTGTTAACCTTTACGTTGAATGCTCATATTTATTTTGATAAATGGCGATAGGGTTTTCTTGCAGAATTTTTTGAATTATCTATTGCTAAAAACTTGATAGTACAGATCGATATCCGTTACTATTTCTGGAGAAATATCATATGATTTTGAAATAATTATGGAGTTACTGGAATCCATAGGGACAATGGTGGAAGCATCTAAACCTCTAGTTCTCTAGGAACAAGTACATAACCAAATCACAGCCAAAAATGAGATATACTATTTTTTTCTCTCTGTTAGGTCTAACAGCTTTCAACATGTAGACAATATGTAGACCAAGTTTTACAATTTATACCCCTTATGGATTTAATGAAAAAATGTATAAACCCTTATGAATCTTTCAAACATGTCTATACTTCGTTATGAAACTGACGGTGCCAAAAATAGTTCATTTTGAGATTCCAACGGATGAACTTGAGTGGGCAAAGAAATTCTACACCAACCTATTCGGGTGAGATTTCGAAAAATAGTAGGGCCCATTGGAATATTGGCTAATTACTACCAAAAACGGCAAGGAGATAATGGGGTTGTAGGGGGTATTATGAAGAGACAAAATCCACAGCAGTCTATTACAAACTATATTGATGTATCCTCGACAGATGATTACGTAGATAAAGTGAATAAGCTGGGTGGGAAGGTAGTGGTCCTTAAAATGGCTTTACCAGGTACAGGATACTTGGTTGTATGCCTTGATACCGAAAATAACACTTTTAGAATATGAGAAGAGAATACAAGAGCAAAATAATTCATGTAGGGTGTAAAATCAATCTTTTTTTGCATTGTTATTATCAAGTAAAGTGGAGTATATGAAGACGGATTCCAGGTTTTTGCATGTTTGTCCAAGCTGTGTATAAATTCCAGGTTCATAGGAATTAGATCTACTAAACTAAATTTAGAAATTGAATGAATCATGACAAATTAGGAGAATGGTTAATGTGGATAAAATATAATCTAATTAGCATGGTTAGACAGTTCCCAAAGAAATCTCATCAAATGTCAGATTAGATAAGCAGAAATTCCAGCAAGAATTACCGATGCTTCTAGATTGAGATAGGGATCTAATTGGATATGTATAAATCCGAAATAAAACGTGGAATTCAGAAATATAAAAATCAGAATAGGAATTAATCTTTGCCAGTCTATATTCCGATACTTTAACGTCATATGTCCCAATGATTTATTATCAGAGATGCCAGTTGATTGTAGGCTAGTGCTCCAGACATTCTTAGCCTTGAAATGTTCTTAGGTCTTCTCCCTCAAGTAACCTTTGATGGTAGATTAGGATCAAAACTATAGTCTTTATCGATGAATATACAACTGTTACACCACGCTATAATTCCAAGGCAAAATACCCTAAATCTATGCTTTCTAAACCTTTAGTATATGACGAAAAACACTTTCAATTTACAGATCAAACCCAGCAGACTAGCGATGATTGGAAAGGCAGAATTGAATGTGAAGCAAGTAATAGTACTCTGGAATCTTGTCTGCAAACATTTCTTCTGGCTGGGTTGGTAAGACATTATAGAGGATCGTACGAACGGGTATTATATAAGGTATTGTACGGTAATATTACCGTACCTTTTGATGGAATGACTCCATATTTCACAATCCACTATATGGTTTGCCTTTTGACTCAATTTTTACCATCCTACTTGATGACTTTTGTTCCCAAAAACTGTTTTGTCACAATATATTTGATCCATTTTTTTAAGCATTTTTAGAATAGTAAGGTTATAGTCAAGTCTAAATTATTAACTTGGGAATCACCAAAAACTTCAAATCATTATATAGATTTTTTCAATCAATATTCTTTTTCAACAAGGCCTGCATCTGCTACTGATATTTCTGTTTCATATCTGGTTTTCTGTTCGTTCCCTATTTTATTTTCTTCTACACTATATAGGTTGTTTAGTATCTTCTTGACATCAAGATATATCAATCATAAAGGGGGCTTGTTAAATTGCAAGTTTTCCAAGGTATTTCTGAATTTACTACATGCTCATACCAGAAGATCATTAAGAGACTTCTTCTACTTTTTATTCAATCTTTGCTTAATATATTTTTGATATGTTACTATTTTCTTATGCAAAGAATCTCTTCCTTGATTTATTAGGTTTTCTCCTCAGTTCCACCTAGCTAAATGATTTGCTACATATGACAGTCTCCCCTAAAGTTGGTTATCAAACCTGTGGTAAGTGCTACACGAACCACTACGAGAAACGTATACTGCTTACCTTTACAGACTTCTTTACTATCTAATTCATTAACGTACTTTCGCCCTGTACTGAATATTATCTAACTTTCTATTTGCTAAATATTTTTTTCTTTTAACACCATCTTAATAGTATTATGGATTAAGGTGATCAGCGCACCATCTTGAATTCTGAATATGGCCAAATTCCTAGTAAGTCTAACAATACCCATACCAGCTTCTGGGATGTGATTGCGTAATACCCCTACTGTTACTTATAGAACTCTATATCAGCAGCTAGATTAATGCGATATCAACTCTGGTAACTTAATAATACTTCACTTACTCTTTGAAATGTCTTAATATACACCACCCTAATGTAAGCCTTAATTCTAGGCTTTACAATCGGATCAAAAATTATGTCTTTCATGATTTGCAATTGTAAATAATGCCGCACTCTTCGCTGAGAGTTCAGCAATAATTTTTTTCGAGGCACTACCAATTATTATGACGTCGTTGTTATCTGGCTTTAACTTTTCCATTAACAGATCTCTTATCTTGGTTTCTTTGCTCAAACAATCTTCATTAGTCCTTGGCATAACAAATTTGTTATCCTTAAAGAACAAAGTTGTGGCCCCATCTCCTCCAAACTTTATTACAACGTCTCTCTGCTCTATTCCACTTGTAACCGCAAATGCAAAATCTCGAATTAGAACGGCGTGGTTATACTTCCCTATTGTAATAGAATTCATTGGTATCTCTGCTTCAGATGGTAGGATAGCAAGCAAATGGGTAGACATTTTTCTGCCTTTGCTTGTTAAACGACAACCTGCCTTTCTTGTTTCAATAATATTATTATTTTTTAGATGTTTTATCAGTGTCTTAACTGACCCTTCTCCCAAATTAAGTTCTTTTGTAAGCCCTGCACGACTTGTATACTCGTTATGGAGTAATAATTGAAGACTTTTTAGCACATGTGCAGTGTTGAATGAAAGTACTCTGCATGGACCAGATCGGGATATTATTCTTTCTAGCAATCTGATATACATAAGCATGTAGCAATAATAATGATTTATGACTTAAGAAAGTAACTCTTAGCCTTTAACAATAAATTTAAAGTCTAATCTCGCCACCGTCAACTACTAAAGTTTGACCTGTTATGTAACTAGAATCATCGGAAGCTAAGAAAATGGCGGCGTTAGCTATTTCTTCCGGTTTTCCAAATCGTCCAAGAGGAACGGTTCTTATCATTTCATTCTTTTGTTTTTCATTATAATTCTTGAGATTTGCTTCCGTATCAATGCTACCAGGCGCTATTGCATTGATGAATATCTCTGAGCCCAACACTGGTGCAAGGGATCGTACCAAGGAACGTACCGCAGTCTTCGCAAGTGTGAAACCCAGACCCATTGGATCACCTGAAACACCCGGTGTAGAACTGACCAAAATTATTTTCCCATATTTTTTTCTCCTCATGTGTGGTACTATCGCTTTTATACAATGATAGGAACCCTTTAGATCGGTGTTCCACGGTCCGTCAAGCATTTCATCTGTAAGATCCAAAGGATCAGCATTCCAGTATTCTTTCTTGGCTGGAAAACCCGCGTATGCAACTAAAATATCTATCCTCCCAAATTTATTAATCAAGAGATCAACCATTGATTTTACTTCTCTGTAATTAGAAACGTCCGACTTGACTAGCAAACCGTTAATGTTCATGCTTTTGATCTCTTCCAGTACCTTCTTTGCTTTGTCTTCAGAACTTGAGTAGTGCAATGCTAAAGGATTTACACCCTCTTTTGCAAATTTTAATGCAGTAACCCGTCCCATACCACCACTGGCGCCAGTGATAAGCGCTATTTTGCCTTCTAGTTTTTTCATGTTTGCATCATTGTTACCGTAATATTATACCTTTATGGCTTAGTTTCCTGCCAACTTGTTGATTATATTAGCTAGCTTGAAATCGTAATTGCTTATACCATTAACATCATGGGTTACAAGTTCGATCTTTACTGTATTGTAAACGTTGAACCATTCTGGATGATGGTTTAACTTTTCTACTTCCATTGCTACTCTCGTCATGAATCCGAATGCTTCATTAAAATCATTGAATTTAAAAATTCTACTGATTTTGCCATTTTCTACTATCCATCCCTTCAAGTTAGCTAGTTCATGCTTAATCTGTTCCTCTGATAATTTTTGATAATCATCTGACATTATTAATTATTGTTGTAACGTAAGTAAAAAAGTTAACTATTCATTCATTATCTTGTGTACCTGATTCACACCTATCAATACTTTAATGTCTTTGTTCAATGATTGATAAAACAACTCTGGGTCGTTGCGCATAATATTCAGAAAAGCAGGCCACGTGATCACATATCGCCCATTGAAATTTGAATTTTCTCTTAGGGCAAGGACTACCTTACCACGACTGCAATACTTCGCAATATCTCTATCCACTAAGATCTTGCCAAAATATGTAACTCTGACAACATTTTGAGCATTGACCTTTATCTGTGCTCGATTGAGTGCAATAACGTATACTGCGTCTTTATTGTTTGACAGAACGTTCCAATACTTATTCTCCTTGATAGCATTGACTAAATCCATGATCTCTTTGTTTGTACATCCAGGATGGATCCGTTTATACCGTTTAAGCAAATCTGGCAATAGACAATGTTGCAATATAATAGAAATAATAACTTTAGTACTCCCTCATAGATTTGAGCAGCAACCCCTTCACCTCTTTCTGAAAAGATCGTAACCAGAAGCATTACAATTCATAATGACTTTCTAGGATTTACTACAAATGGAATGGAAGTGCAGATCTTATCTCACTCTGTTCAACTTACATGGAGATTCCCTATCTCTCATCTTATATTACACTCAAGTATTATTGTAGTTAGATTTCGCGATTTGTGAATTTATTGGCATTGAAGGAATTTATACATGGGTTCATGCATTTTTGTTATTGAGTAGGCGGTTTGACCCTGTTAGGTACAAGGAGGATGTTAAGAAGGACTGGAGTGAGAAAGCGTCTATTTATCATGAACGTTATGTTGCTCCTAAGGCTGGACCATTTAAGAGCGTAGAGAAACTTATTGAAGCAGCAAAATTACGCGAGGGGGATAAGGTATTGGATATTGCTACTGGGACTGGCATCGTCGCTATAGAGTCTCTTAAAAAGATTGGAATGTATGGCAAGGTTGTTGGTATTGACCTTTCATCTGGCCCGTTGAAAATAGCTCGGAAACAAATTGAGAATGTAGATAATATTGAATTCTTTGAAATGGATGCAGAGGATCTGCAATTTCCAGATCAATCGTTTGATGTTGCTATTAGCCAATTTGCGCTATTTTTCTTTCCTGACACGCAGAAGGCTTTAAGAGAAATAAAAAGAGTTCTATTAGATGATGGTAGGGTAGCTATTTCTGTTCATGGCACTGAAGAAAATGTTCCATACTTTACATCGATATCAAGCTCTATTCTACATCACCTTCCTGACATACGACCTGCTGGTACACCAAATCCATACAGATTAGGCAAGCCGAATGCGTTGAAAGCAGAACTTGAAAAATGCGATTTGAAGAATATCGACATAAAAATCTATAATTATACACACAAAGCAGGTATCTTTGATGATTACTGGAGAGATTTTATCCGAACTACTGCAAACACAATAAGGACTAGGCTTGAATCCCTCGAACCGAATATGCTTCAACAGATCAAAATTGAATCTAGGATCAAAGCAGAGAAGTTTCTTAAAGGTGGTACAATAGAGTTCCCTTGGCAGGTTCTTATAGCATCTGCTACAAAGTAAATATTTTAACAGATTCTCATCTGAGGTTTTGTTGGGACATTTTGATAATTTCATCCCAGACAGCGTTAGGAACTAGTACTATAGATAAACGTGGAATTCTCACAAGCTCAAAGTTCGTGAATTTTGTATTTTCCTTTATCTCTTTAAGTGTGACGGGGTTCTTGAGTTTTTTTACGGGACAAATGTCAACTACCATTATCTTTGGATCCTTCACTTTGGGATCCTGATATGGGGTCGATACAACCTTTGCTATGCCTACAACTGCCTTCTCCATGGCTGTCTGTATGATAGTATAATACCAAATCATTCTCCCTTATGCTTCTCAAGTGCCTTAGTGCAAGGTTATTTCTCACACCATCCCATCTGGTCTTCTGGTCCTTAACGAGTTCGTCGAAGGAGTAATGGTTGGGTTCCACCTTGAAAAGCCAGTAAGCCATGATATTGGTCAAGTAAACCAGAATATCAATATTACACTAATTCTATGCCAGAGTCAGGTTTATCAATTATACCAAAAGCTCACTAGATAGCTAAAGTTGAATGTAAAGATCATTTTAGAGGCGAGCTGCCATTGTGTATGATAGAACAAGCAACAGGTCCAATTCCTCAAAGAAACGAATATTCTAAGATGTTTGATCAATATTACTTCTAATTGACTTGCTAACATCCCAAGGTATTTGAATTCCTACGCTCAGGGCTTATGGCGGTGATGAAAGGGATTTGTTAAAGGAATAAAAGTCTATAAGAATTAAACATCAAATAAGGAATAACTAAGAATACGAAAAGGGTTGTATTGTCAATTACATTATTGGGTTACTGATGGACAAAGGAGAAAGAGCCGATCACCAAACAACTTTCAAATAATTAATGATCAAACAGATAGGTTGAGATATGGGTTTGGATCATTCAAATATTTCTGAATTTAGATTCTTACTTGGAAACCTCGTCAAGGAGTTTCAGTAAGTTCTTACTCTGTTGTTTCGTGAATTCAGGCCAATCATTTATCATATGTGGCATAGACTTTCTAACTAAATAATTTCTTTTATTTTCTACAAGGAGTTCCTTCAGGAATTCTGGATCCTTCTCCAGATTCTCTACTACAATTTCTAGCAGAAAATTCTGGTCAGTCTGGCTTTCAAGGGGCCACGTCGCTGCAACCTTCTTTTTAACGACCTGCCACTCTAAGTTGAAAGCATGTGCTATGGGTCTTAGCAATTCTTCCGCTGTTCTATACTCCTCCATTATGTTGCCGGGTGCAAATGCGAATGTTTTCCATATTCTAACTTTCTTGAAATCGCCAAAAGTTACCTTTATGCTAACATTGTTCATAGATACATCTACTGAAAGTGAATTTCCTTCTTTTGTCACACTAGTCTCAAATTCAAGTGCCTTTGCTATTTCCACAAAAAGTTCCGGCCTAGATACCTGATTTGCCATGGCTCCCATATCTAACACCTAATAATTTGAATTTGTTTATTTTTGGATATAAAAATCATTTGAACATGTCGTTTCTGTCTGACACAACCAAAGTTCTGAATTACATCATTACCGCCAGTCCAAGGTGTTAAAGTAATATCACCATAGCTTCTAGTAGCATTTTTCACTGTAAAGACGCCCATAGAATCTTTTGTACTTTAGATTTAGTTGTAGTAACAACCAGTTCGAATTAAAGCACATTGTAATACTTGACCTATTTCTAGTAATTGAATAGATAGGATCTCTTAATTCATCTTTTCACGCTGAGACTAATCAAGAAAACCAAATGCTTGTGCAGTAGAGATGTCTGATATAATATTTGCTAAAGTGTGAGTAATAAATTTGTTGGTATATGGAGTGTGGAATAGTAAAAGTTCTAGAATCCACATGAACATGATATCCTTTCCTCGTGGACTAAGATTTAATGCAGATACGGAATTAACAAGTAGGACATCATCTAGATATTTGTCTCGGACATATTCGAATAACCCATGTTTTATCTCTGGTACTTTTAGCACATCAAACAACCCTAACAAGCAGGGTCTTTCTCGTTTTTAGGTTCATACTCGTCAGGGTCAAAATCATTGTAACTATATTCAGTTTCCATTATTCACCAATCCCCTTTAACATTCAATTTTTACCAACCTTGTTTTGTATAATATCTAGAATAATTTATTTATATATTGGATAAACTATCCTAAACCTTAAATATTCTATAACGAATCCCATGGTAGAATGTCAACCGAGCAGATAACTATTGAAAGTGTAAGATTGCCTGCCCTTGCAGTGGTGGTTTTAGTTGCTATACTTTCATTTGGTGTGTTCATTGTTGGATACGACCAGGGACATTTGTTTAGCATTGTAATGGGAGAACAAGCATTTGAAGATCTATATCTTCACGAATTATACCATGATATGCGTCATGCCTCAGGCTTTCCTTGCCACTAGGAACTGATATAATTGAGATTTGTAATTTTCATAGGTATAGCTTTAACTGCAGGAGTAATAAGCGGTCTAATTCAAGGCAGTGTCAACCTGATTGTAACAGAGCCTTTTATCGATCAGGCCATTGCTCTTGAAATTGAAAATGCTTTAACAAGAGGCGAAGATTTAGGCTCTCAAGAAGAGATTGTGCAGTATAGAATATGGCAGAAGGGTGGTCAGGTGTTTGCTGGTGGCATATTGGGACTCTCGCTGGGGTGTCTATTCGCACTTGTATTCGCATTTTCATGGTCCTCTCTGTTAGGCTCAAACGGCATAAAGAAGGGATTGTTCCTAGCAACCATATTTTGGTTCACGATCTTCCTGATACCGTTTCTAAAGTATCCTGCAAACCCTCCCGCAGTTGGAGATCCAGAGACCATCGTCTACAGACAGTTGTTATATCTAGTTATGCTAGCAGCCTCTGGGTTAGGCGCGTTAGGATCAGCATTTCTGTACAAAAAACTGGGAGTCAAAAAGTATAGAAAATTCTTGATCCCCGTGCTGTACGCGGCATACATTTCGGGGGTATTTATTATTCTACCCCCCAACCCGGATGCAATAACCGCGCCCATGGATTTGGTCAATAACTTCCGTGTTGCAAGTGCATTAACTGCAACCCTATTTTGGTTCGTACTCGGTGCGATATTTGGTGTCTTCTGGGACAGATTTAAACCTCACATCAGAATTATAAGCAAACGGTAGTCACGTTTTCTATGATGCTTTTCTTTCCCTCCATACGATTCAAGCAGTAAGAAAGAACCATAAAGATTTTTATTATCTGAACTGCGGCTAACGCTGAAGGTCTAGGCAGATTTGGTAGTTGATAACAAAGGGATTGTTTCATACGTAAGGGTGTTAAAAGAGGACTTGATCATCATCAGGATAAAACCTGAGATTAATCCAGTTCCTGACTTCAAAGCAGGTCAATTCATCACCCTAGGTCTGCCAATTAAAAATGAAGGAGGAAAAATGATTAGAAGGGCTTATTCAATTGCCTCTCCACCCGAACAGAAAAAATATTTTGAACTTTATATTCGTTGGGTAAAAAAACCTGTTCCAGGAAGACTTACATCTGCAATATTTGAAAAGAGAGAGGGCGATGAAATTTCCTGGCTCAAGCCAACGGGACCCTTTGGAATATATGACAAGAGACCTGATGGCTCGCAAGATACAAGGCGTATAGTTATGATGGGGGGAGGCACTGGTCTGGCCCCATTCATTAGTTTCTCATTGCATCTTAAAACAAGAGGCGACAAGAGGGAGCTAGTTGTTTTGCACGGTGCTAGTTATGTTGACGAACTTGGTTACAGGCAACTTCTCACGGAACTGGAAGAGGAAAGCTTAGATAAAGGACGTGATAAATGGAACTTTAGGTATAGAACAAGTATAAGCAGACCCGATGAACATCTAAACAGATCATGGGGAGGAAAGAAGGGAAGAGTTGAAACATTTCTACAATCAACTGGTTCAGAAAAATCAGTACTTGAAGAGATTGTTGGCGAAAAAATAACACCGGAGAATACCATGTTTTATCTTTGTGGGTGGCAGGGAACCATCGACGGTGCAATGCAGAAGCTGGGTCCGTTGGGATTTGTAGAGCAAAGGAAGAAGAGGCCTGATGGCTCTCATGATATAAGGTATGAATCTTATGGTTAAAAGGAATCATGTGTATGTGAGAATGGCTTATCAACAGCATTCAGTTTGATAAATGTGAGTAAGGATTGACAATGAGATTTTCCAACCCAACTGATAAGTTCGAGGAGAATCTTATATGTGTGTGCAATTTACATTACCGTTGAAATGGGACAGAAGATATTTGTGCTATACAACCTAACATATACCAATAGATATGGTAGATTTCAAAAATCAGATCCATCCACCATTGCGGTAGCAATATGGTCAACATCCAAAAAACTTTGCCCAATCTTCATACCAAATTCTACAACCTTAATTAACCCTGCATTATAACAACATGATCTTTAAAGAGCAATTCTGCATTAATCAATACATTATCGCAATAGACAACAACAATAATCATATTGTATTTATCATACTTTTGTCTGTCATCCTGATCCACCAGTACTGTCTTACCATCACCACGAAGAGTGGATATGAATTGTGCTGCTTCAGCATATCCCATCTCTTCCGTCTCTGGTGTTTTGACAAGTACAAGCCGTATTCGCATCCCATCATATCGTGTCACCATCAATTATTTTTGTAATTATTCCCTCAAAGCAATTACCTATACTCTTGCGTGGAGATACAGCATTCCCGAATTTAAAAGAAAAAGAATTGTAACCGGACGATACCGGCATGGGACCATTATTTATCCCACACAAAGATCTCTATAGGGTATCCATCATACCTCTTGATTAATAAGGGCTAAGTTACAATATTTGAATACCCTGGAAGAAGTGACCTATCTGTCCATACATAAGCCGTAAAACCATTAGTGGGTCTTTGACTTGAACTATATACACAAAATTTTATTCCATTTCCTTATCATTTGTAACGGAGGATTCTACCCGAGCTTCTTGATGCCACTTGGTGACGATTGTTACAATCACATTTTCTGTCATTGTAAGAACATCTGAAGGATTTGTAAAGACTACCAATTTCATCAAGACAGACAACCTTGGGCTAATAACGGCAATCCTTGATGCCTAGTTATATCTACTGACCACTATTAGTTATTCCTATTAATGATCACAATTTGCTTGAACGTCTAAAGCAGCTATCGAGGCTTAAATAATGGTCTTATAAAATACAATACTAAAACCAACTTTAGGGAGCGTATGTTAGCTTGGTAGACTACCAGCCTCGGGAAGACATCGGGAACGCTGGAGGTCGCCGGTTCAAATCCGGCCGCTCCCGCCTGATCAATGTTCTCTTGAAATTCATCAAGTATATCATATCAACCGTCGCGTATGCGCTCTAACTGCTTGAGAATGATAGGTGTTTGGTTCAGCTTCCTTGAACAGAATCTGTTTTCGCTTGTCCCAGAGCCAGAATACAAGGCAGAACTAGAACGTTGGGAAAAACTGTTTTTCTAAGATTATTCTTTTCTATGAAACCACCATTTGTTCCAAAACCATTGAATAGGACTCATTCCTCAGGATAAATTTCTTACAATAATTTACGGCTTTCATCTTTAGTTTCACCAATCAATGCCAAGTGTAGAAAATTATTTAATCTTTCATTATAGGCTAAGCACTGTTAACTCATCGACCGATTCATCATGGATAACATGAATCTTTTTTGATCTCTCCAGAGTATTGAACATGTAGTGTGAACATCCTAATCCAATCATAAGTTTGAAACTTTTTATAACTGATTAGGTTTCTCGTTGAAGGATGCAGTTCAAAGAATTTAGCAATGTATGGTTTGACGGTGAGATAATAAAGTGGGAAGATGCGAAGGTACCTGTGATGACTCATGCAATGCATTATGGCACAAGTGTCATAGAGGGCATAAGGGCATATGCTGCTAAGGAAAACCTATACATCTTCAGGCTTGAGGACCATATGAAAAGACTGTGCAGTTCTGCAGGCATTTACTCCATAAATATAAAATATAGAGTGAAGGAACTTATTGATGCTACCCTTGAAGTAATAAAAAATAACCAGATCAAAACTTCCTGTTACATTAGACCTATTGCATTTGTGGGCTTCCATGGAATAGATCTAAGTGTGAGTGAAAAATCGCCTTCACATGTAGCTATACTTTTGTTCACATTCGATCAGTACCTTAATTCAAACGGAATAAGAGTTTGTATATCTACTTGGAGACGAATAAATGATCTATCTACACCACCGGTTGCAAAAGCTGGTGGTAACTATCTTAACTCAGTTCTTGCAACTCAGGAATGCAAGAGGAATGGCTACGACGAAGCCATAATGCTGGACAACTACGGATTGGTTAGTGAAGCTCCTGGGGAAAACGTTTTCGTAGTAAGGGACGGAAAAATTTACACTCCTCCAATATCATCTTCCGTCCTCGAGGGAATAACTAGAGATACTGCCATCAGTCTGGCAAAAGATCTGGGTTATGATTTGACTGAACGTGCAATTCCTAGAACGGAACTTTACATTAGTGATGAAATTTTTCTTACTGGAACGGCAGCTGAAGTTACTCCAGTAATCAGTGTTGACGGACATAAAATAGGTGATGGTGAAGAGGGACCTGTCTCAAAAAGTATACGGGAGACTTATTCCAAAGCTGTTAGGGCTGATATCAAGTCCTACATGCACTGGCTGGTACCAGTCTGGTAGTATCCATGGCAAAAATAGCTGTTGTTGGTGTAGGAGGATGGGGCAAGAATCATGCAAGGGTTCTTTCGGAATTAGGTTCTTTGAGTGCAATCTGTGACGTTGATGCCGTTAGAGCGAAAACTTTTGCCGATAAGTACAATGTCAAACCATACACGGTTATAGACGAGATGCTTAAAAATGAAAAAATTGATGGGGTAATAATTAGCACACCTTCTTCTACCCATTTTGGAGTGGCCAGATATTTCATGGAAAATCAAATAGGCGTCTTGGTTGAAAAACCTATGGCGCCTTCATCGGCGGAATGCGAACAGATGCGTGACATAGCAAAACGCAATAAAGTTGTTCTAACTACCGGGTACATAGAACGTTTTAACCCAGCAGTTAATGATGTAAAGAACTTTATTTCACAAAAGAAATATGGGGATTTGCTTATGCTCGAATTTCATAGGGAGAACAGGATGCCATTAAACATTCATGATGTAGGAATAATATACGATACTTCGGTGCATGATATTGACACTGCATTATACCTTTTTGATGATAAACCTCATTTGGTTTTTGCTAGAGCTGGGAGTACAAGGGGAACACATGAAGATTTCGCAGCTATAGTCCTTGGTTTCAAGAATCAGAAGATAGCTTTCATTGCTTCAAACTGGATCACACCAAAGAAGGTTCGTCAGTTCATTGCTGTATGCACAGATGCCATCATAACGGGGGATTTTATAACACAGGAAATTAAGATCGATGAGGGAGGAGACACTGTTACACCAAGTAGAAAGTTGGAGGAACCTTTGACGCTTGAACTGAAAAATTTTATAAATGCTATTGAGAAGAATTCTGAACCCTTGATCAGTATAGATGATGCCATTAACACTACCACAGTTGCAGAAGCGGCGTTACTTTCAAGTAAAACAGGTTCTCCTATTTATCTTGAGCTGAAATGAAAAAACAAATGATCGATATACTGGCGTGTCCTATAGACAAGAATCATCCGCTTGAGATTTATGAACTTGAATCGAACGGGGATGTAATTATTAATGGGTCATTATTTTGTAGCAAGTGTTGGCGTTTCTATCCTATAATAGAGGAGATCCCCATCATGCTACCAGATGAGTTGAGAAGGAAATCTAATGACATCGAATTCTTGGAACGTTGGAAGGAAAAGTTACCAAAAAAGATAGTCAATGAGGGCAAACCATGGCACCTAAAGTGAGAGTCATCAACTTCATTGGCAAGAATGTCAAGAGAGGCAAGAGCGTAAAGATATGGCATTTTGCATATGTTGGTGATCGAACTATAATTGGTAATAACGTAATGATCGGTTCACTGGCTCATATAGATTACGACGTTAAAATAGGCGATAACACTCGCATAGAAGGAATGGCATACATTCCACCTAAGAGCAGAATTGGAAAGAATGTTTTCATAGGCCCCTCTGTGGTACTTACAAATGATCCCTATCCACCTAGCGTGCGGTGGGCAGGTGTAGTAATAGAAGATAACGCGGTAATAAGTGCAGGAGCTGTTATCAAAGCTGGAATTAGAATTGGAAAAAATAGTGTAGTTGCTATGGGGTCGATCATTACGAAAGATGTTCCAGCAAATACGGTAGTAATGGGTGTACCTGCAAAAGAAAAACGTAATTACAATCTAGAAACTTACAATAAAAAGAGGAAGGAGTGGGAGAGGTAGTTGTTCAATTTCCTACAAGCTTATGCCCTATGTAAGAATTCTTTATTGCGACGAGTATGTATAGCCACATCGCTACCATTAATAATGCAATAACTCCTTTGGAAACTGATGTTAGGAATTCGCTGCCTTCGAGTTCTATGGGTGCGATTATCTTGATTAGAATGAATGAACCAATCATAAGGAGAGCCCACATTATTACGATGTAACCAAGAAGAAAGACCAACCTCATATTGTAACACCGACGAGAAGTGCAGTAAATATAGCCAAACCAGCAGAAAACCCTGCAAGTTTGAATATGTTTCTAGTTATCTTATTCTCATGCAGGGGACCGTTGGCAAGTATCATCCTTACTAGAGTTGCAGGAGCAGTCTTTTCCTTGGATGCCATTAATTTATAATCATCAAGCAGGATCACGGGTCTGGATTTCACTCTTCTATGCTCAACTATTCGCTTTACACTAGCAAGAAAGAGAAAGGAGTTTATTATTGCAGGTAATAATGCGATTATTGCCACAAATTCTACTTCTCCAACTATTGCAATGGCTCCATACATAGCACCCCATGTAAGCACACTGGAATCTCCAGGAAATATTCTGCTGGGATATTTGTGATACTTGTAAAATGTCAGTGCTGAAAAGAACAATGTCAATGTAGCAAGCAATATCTCAATATTACCTTTCAGAAACAAGGCGACCATTAGGGGCACGGTTGCAATAGCCATGAAGCCGCTTACTACGCCATTCAATACATCAATAGAATTTACAGTATTACCAGTTATCGTAATCATTAAAAAGATCAAGCCTATGTACAGCAGCGGTATTCTTGCAGAGCTAAATAACGGAAAGTCAAGATTAAAGTCGTACGTGCCTAGTAGTATTATGGGCGTAGCGGCAATAAGTAGAGCAATTGGCTTAAAATATCCAGGCATGACCCTTCTATCATCAACGTAGCCTATGAAGAACGCAATTAATGTGACAAGCAAAATTGCCAATACATCCGCACTCATTGTAAAGAAGAAGAGTGTTATTTCGGCAATAGTTAGTGAAACAATAATGATTGGCCCCCCAGGTCTTGGTACTTGCTTATTGTCAGGTTTATGATAATCTTGCACTGTCATCCCCTGCCCTTGAAGATACCTGATAAAAGGTGGTGTAAGGAAGTAGGTCATGAGAAATACTATTGCTGATACGATCACCGCAAATATGAAACTCATTGTGGCCCCTTATTCAGCTGTTCCTTTATCTTTCTTGCCAGTCCATCACCAATCTTCTGCACTGAGGCAAGTTTCTCTATAGATACCTTCTGTATACTTCTTATGTCCTTATAACCAGCATCATAAAGTCCCCTTGCTCTAACTCTCCCCACGCCCTCAAGAGATACTATTGGCATGAGCTCTTCCTTGATTCCGTACTTTACACGCTTCCTCAACATGTATATCTCTTGAAGAATATCCTCCCGTGAAATTAACTTTGCAACTTCGAATAACGAATGTAGCAACCAATCACTCGTTTCCACAATTCTGTACATATCACCGGGCTCCACTCCAAACACTGTGAGTATTTGTTTATCCGTATATTCTTGCGTCCATGCATGAAGTGCAAGTAAGCTTCTAGAACAATCGTATTCATTAACATCAAATAATAATTCATGTTCATATTCATCAACTAACATCTGAACTTCCTCAACATCCTTGCTGCGTAACTGAAGTTTCGGAAAAAAATCCGTACAGTCAGTAACTATATGTAGGAAACCGAGAGTGTGTTTCCCATCATTTTTTGCATTTAACAAAGCTTGTTTGAATTCAACTGCCGTCAAAGGATCTATATACAACAATGAAGTTCTCTTCCCGAATTTGCTTGCGGAGAACCTCTCACCTCGTTTCGTTATCATCTCTTGAAGCTGCAAATAATCCAAAGCAGAGTTAACCTTCGCGTTGATCGTTGACTTTCTGTATTGTTTTCCCAGGAGGGTGTTTGAGAACAAGATCTCTATCTCCTTCCTTTTTATTCCAGGTATAGCTGCGATAGTGCTTAGTAAATGAATCCTTATAGCTCTATCATCAATAAGCTTTGAATGAAGGGGTTCTGGTGTACCACGTACGTAATGCTCAAATATCTCTTCCGCGTTTGCATTAGGCGCCACTACAATTGCTTCTCCACGGGTATCGAACTTCGGTCTGCCCGCACGCCCGCAGAGTTGCTTGTATTCTAAAACACTTATTGGAACACTCGCGCCATACTCATAATCGTACCTCGTGATACTGCTTATTACAACTCTTCTAGCGGGCAGGTTGACACCGGCAGCTAGCGTTGGTGTTGCAGTAAGAATTTTGATCACTCCACCTCTAAATGCATCTTCCAAAACCTGTCTGCTCACTGGATTCAGACCAGCATGATGGAATCCGACTCCACTCTTAACAAGTTCTGATAGATTAAGTGTAAGTTCAGTATCATTACCCCTTAGTATTTTACTAGCTACCTCTTCAGCCTGTATTTTCTCTTTATCACTAAGAAACCGTTTAACAAGCTCTGATGATTTTGTTGCCAGTGCAACCGCTCGTTTCCTAGTTTCTGCAAATATCAAAACCTGGCCTCCATTTGTAATGGAATCTATTGCTAAATCAATCGGTGCTCCCCTGCCAGTAGTTTCTATGCTAATGATGTTACCATCCTGTAGTTTTACAGAACCATAATCATAGACCCCTTCAATCAGATCTGTAGGCCTCCAGTTATTGCTAATCAATTTGCATCCCAGCCATGATGCTACTTCATTGGCATTTGATACTGTGGCGCTTAATGCTAAAAGTTGTGCATTGTTCTGTTGCATCTTCACCTTCGTCAACATCATTTCTAACGTTGGGCCTCTAGCCTTATCACCCAACAGATGTATCTCATCTGCAATGAATAGCCCTACATCATCGATCCATTCCGCTCCATGCCTCATTATGGAGTCCATCTTTTCGTTTGTTAAAATTATGATATCTCCATTCTTAAGACCTTCGTTTATACCGTCATAATCTCCTGTTGATAATAATACCTTTATCCTCCTACCATCTTTCATTTTCAGATTCTCGAATATTCTGAACTCTGCAAGCTTTTCACTTGCAAGGGCGCGTAAAGGTGTAAGATAAATTACTTTTGCATTTCTTTCAAAAATTGTTTTTGTAGCAGCGAGCATCGCAATCAGGGTCTTTCCACTTGCCGTTGGAGTAGTTACAAGAAGATTCTTCCCAGCTAGAAGACCTTGTCTTACCGCCTCCTCTTGCGGAGGAAATAGTGTTTTATACCCAAGCTTTTCGAAAAGGATCTTTAGCTCGCCAGGTATATCCAAATCCAGAACATCAAGCGTCATGCCCGCTTGTAGAAACCACTCATCACTTCATAAATAATTCCCTGTCTGTTGGCCCTAGTTAGGAGTGACTGTGCCTCCTCTTCTGTAAACTTGCCAGACTTTACAAGTGCATCTATCAACTGCTTGCCTTCAACAGGGTTCTTATCCTTGCCCGTTAATGCATTGAATTGATCATAAAACATCTGCAGCTTGGATCTCTCACTCTGTGGCATTCCATGCATTACACCGAGATCGACCTTACCCGTCCTCACGTCCACTCCTACAGTATGAAGCATATTGCTGACAAGATAGATTGCTCTTTCTGCATCACTCTCATCAACTTTATCCTTTAATAGCAATCTAGCACGCGCAGTAGCCAATCTAACCAAAGCCTCCAACTGTCTGGGTGTTACCGTTATCATATCTTCAGAATCAACATTCCTCATTTGAAGATAATAATCGAAGATCTTGTCTTCAGCTTCCTGACTCAGGACGGGAACGAAGAGCTTCGAATATGCAAGGTATTTGCTTAGCATATCGATGTCAAGGTTCGGCACAACATCATACATACCTCTCCTATGAATGCCAAGTATGTGCCTTGCAATATGCGAATCAGATTCTCTCTTAGGTTCGTCCCGAATTGCAAAGACTAGGTCGAACCTAGTTAACAGTGGAATAGGGAGGTTAACATTTTCAGTTATGTTTCTGAATGGATCGTATTTTCCCAGTAGTGGGTTTGCTGCTGCAAGTATGGAAGTTCTTGCGTTCAACGTAGCAACAATACCACCCTTTGCAACGCTACACGACTGCTGTTCCATTACTTCATGTAACGCACTTCTATCCTCAGGCTTCATCTTGTCGAACTCGTCTATACAGACAAGACCCTGATCCCCTAGAACTACAGCACCAGCTTCAAGCATCAATATCCCACTCTTATCTCGAATTACCGCAGCTGTTAGACCAGCAGCAGTGGAACCCCTTCCCGATGTATAAAGACCTCTGGGAGCAACTCTGG
>CBDAOC010000016.1:0-150385 GCA_965197925.1 Nitrososphaerales archaeon | reverse complement strand
TCGCCCAAGCATTCACACAAATGTTGTGCAAGGGTGAATCTCCCTTCAATGCCCTGCTTCTTGCAGAATTTGCAGAAGTAGATCTTGAAGTCGGGAGTGTCGGCCGTGATAGTGGGTTTGGGTTCTTCCACTTTCAGGTCTTCCATTTCAAACAGAGATCCAAGGTTGCTCGGTGCTTTCATAGTAGACATTTGTAGTCTCCTGTGTTGTGTTGTTACGTTGTTGGGGTGGTTGCCCACCCCAACTGATTCCTGTGTCCTTATACTGTCCAGTCCAGCATTTCGCGTACATCAACTGGAGAGAAGATGGCTACGCGGTCATGCTTGGCTTCGCCATAGGCCCAATGTGAGGCCTGTACGGTGCCCATGAACTTGACCTTGGACTCGTTCAGCAGAGAAGCCCACTGCAAAGCAGCACTGGTCATGCTGAAAGCAGCAGTGTTCATATCGTCAACGACGAAGTCGAAGTCCTCTTCGGTTACGAACACTTGGCTACCGTTGCTGGTGAAGGTATACTCCATACCCTGCTCCAGTACGGCTTCGTTCTTTACCTGCACAGCGAAGCTGGGCAAGGAGATGTTGTGGAAGTACGCCTGCAACTCCATGTCGCTTAGGTATTCCACCATCGGGAGAGTCTTTGCCATGGGAACGTCCTCATGGAGGCTGTTCTCGTAGGTGCGGGCATTGTCATGCGTCGCGTGTACCTGTGCGATCATGGCAGAGAGCATGCCAGGCTTGTAGTTCTCGAGCTTGTACGCACGGTTCTCAATGTCCAGTGCGGCGATGAAGATGGCTTCTTCACGTTCGCGCCAGGTCATTCCATCGGTGCGTTGGATCTCACGCGTGGTCATGAACGCTTCAACAGCCAACTCGTTGACTCCATCTACCACGTTCATGTTGACGAGGTTGCTGACGGGGCCATTGGCAAGGGCCATGAGGGTCGCTGAGATCTTGCGGAGTGGCTCATAGAGCCTCTGAGGGATGGTTGCTACGAGGTCATATTCCTCAAATATGTCCATGTTGGGGGTGGGGCGGAGACTGCCGTCTTTCACCCAACCGATCTCGGCTGGGTACAGGCGGTTGTACTCACGGAGAAGATGGTCGTGCAAGAACTTCGAACGCTCGCTTTCGAGATAACGAGTGTCCATAGCTTCACCACGGCGCATGGCTTCGATGACTTCACGGGTGACCAGTCGCACGATATCGTGGATGCTAACATCCTTCAATACTTGCGAGTCGACCGCGTCACTGGCCTGTAGGAGTATCCGGTCTACGAGGATACCGCTGCGACCGGCGAAGGTCATGAGTGCGGACAAGAGGGGCATGTTGCCCAGCTTGTGCATGATATTCGCACTCTTCTGTGCATACTCAAGAGCGTTCATGTTCTTGAGATGGATTTGCTTGCCCAGTTCTTTGGCACGAGGACGCTCTTCGTCGTCCAACCAACGCTCAATGTCCTCATCAGTGCGAGGCTTGGCGTGGTCACGTACGGGCATCGAGCGCAGCATGGTTTCACCAGCTGTCTCGTTGTCAACACTGGCTAGATAGCCAGCCCAAGGGCTTGTGGGCTCTTTGATCATGAATACTTTGGGATCATTGCCATCATGCATGCGCATGACGATGATACCGTCATCATGGTCCAGGTACTCCATGCGGAACTGGAACGTGCGGCTGCGAAGCAGGGCGTCATCAAAGACAACGCTCCATGGTACAGACTGTCCCGGGCGACGCAGGAAGCTGATGGGATTGGGCGTGCGAACTTTGTTACCAGCAAAAGCGGCAACGTTGGTGCGCATGCGACGAGCGGGGAGCAGGAAATCGCAGAACTTGTCAGCGGTGTGCTGATTCACACTGCGTTCGATCTTCTTGAACCAGTTGAACACGTACCGGTTAATGGACGTGCGCCCATCAAACATGCTGCGCATGTTCTTGTAGTACGCGGTCTTGCGCTGGCGGATTAGGACGCTGTCAAGGTCAGCACCACTGTCCATTTGGTTGAAGATGATCTTGTCACCGTGGTAATCACCGTCGTCGTCCTCGTCCTCTTCCTCCATGAGCATGAGATTCTCATACCCAGTCTCGAAAGCGGTTTGCAGGTCATCCATGAACCATGCGGGTATGTCCTTGATAGTGTTGAGGTCAATGCGGCGCAGCATCTCAGGCATGAGTTGCCGAGCGTTGGCGAAGAGCCACTTCTGGTCTTCCTTGACCTTCATGGGAGAGAAACCAACGGCTGCACGGTTGCTGTAAGCAGCACGTACACGGGTCTTGGTGTCCATGGAGGCGTTGTCGTACACGAAGTCAACATCGTCGCCGTATTCCCATGCACTGGCGTCGTGCAGGATGTGGATGTGGCCCTTGAGGAAGCCAAGGTGAGACAGGAAGTTGAACGAGAAGGTGTGGTTGTGCTTGGCGTACTTGCGAGCGTGCTCTTCGTCCATGCCAATGGACAGGGCAAACTTCACAAAACCTTCGATGGTGCAGTGTCCACCTACGCCATCACCAGCGTCGAGTAGGGTGTTGATACCCTTTACTGCAACAGTGATGGGGTTGCTGTTCTCGTCGTTGATACCGAAGTACCACAAGGAAGTGGTGAGTTCCACACTGTAGAAGATCTGAGACCAGTGGCGGGAGGCAATGAGGAAGTTGCGCTTGGCAAGACCTTTGCCCCAGTGATCCTCTGGCATGTCTTCCAGGGGTATGATGGAGTCCATGTTGAACTCGGGGTTGGTACCGATCTGGGAGCCCATGTATTTGGTGGCATCAATGCTCTGACGTGCGTCATGCAGGTCAATGCCGGCTATCTGTGTGATAGCACCAACCATCTTGGCGTTGAGATTGTTGGGTACGCTGATGGTCATGGGCTTTACCAGCTTGATCTCTTCATTGTTGGTGTCAATGAGCTTGCAGTCTATGGCTGCAACCACGGCTACCTGCTTGTGGAAGCGTGTGGCTCCGTGACGACCGAAGAGTACGTTGTCATCACGCTGTACGCTGTACAGCATGCTAACGTCTTGGCGCATCATGACTGCCATACCTACGTAGGCAGCGTAGTTGGCCTTGTCGATGCCAATGCTCTCTGCGTAGGAGATGCCAGTCTTGGGGTGTACGAGGTCATCCAGCTTGATGTTGCCATGAGGGATCTCGATCTCGCCCCAGGAAGGGATGTGACCATGCGCACGCAGGCGGGACAGTCCACCCAACTGGTACAGTGCGGCTTTCTGCTTGAGTACACGAGCAGGCTCGTCGCTCTTGCCACGCTCGTTGGTGGGGATCATGTCCTCGGGTAGGGGACGACCAAATACGTCGATCTGCTCACCGTTCGCTACGCGGTTGAGTATCTCCATGGTGGTGCCACGCCACAGTATCTCTACCATGACCTTGCGTTCCAGCTGCTTGCTACTCATGTTCTCCTCCTTGATTTCGGGGTTTACCTTCGCGTGGTACTCTACGTTCAACATGCGCTTCTGCTCCTTAGCCTGGTGTGCCAGTATGTGGCAGTAGCCACTGGTGTTGTTGGTCTTGTTTCCACACTGTTCGTTGTTAGCCTTGATGAAACTGCATTGCATTGCCATTGTGTACCATGCTCCTATGCACGTTGTGTTGGTGTTGAGTCTCCACTCTAGGTGGTGTTTAGACTGGTGTTCTCACATGCCTCCCTATAAGTAATTAACTATAGTATGTGTACTATAGCTAAGTAGTATGTATACTATGCTGATTTAAAATCAGTGCATGTATACGGTTATCCATGTACATACTTATGTATGCACACATGTATATGAGTATACGTATGTATATTCATATACATGTATGTACCACTGTATGTAGCACTGTGTATAGCACTCACTGTACATAGCACTCACTATACATAACACTGTATGTAGCACTGTACATAGCACTATATGTAGTGATTATTACTCACCCCACTGTGCTTGCCCACGTAGGCTAGTGAGTATACCCATTGTGCCTTCTTCTATCTCATCAGGACATTCCCAATGAGGGTCATTAAGTAGAGCACGTGTACAATCATCACGCCTATCAAGCATGTCAAGGAAGAAGTCCTTGTATATGTCGAATGCCTCAGCCTTGTTGCGTGTGGGTGTCCATATGTTGCCATACTTGGTGGCATAGTGATTGATGCATGCGGTACTGCGTTCCATGTGCTTGTTGATGATAGCTTGCTTGTCCATTGTGTGCCTCCCAGCATGTGTAGTAATGAATATACTCATATGTATGAGTATATAGCTAAACAGTATAAGTACATGCTGTATTTAAAAAGCATGTACTTATATGGTAGCCATGTGTGGTGTGTTAGAGTAGAGCAGTGAATCTGTTGAAGTACCCAAGGGTACGCATGAACTGTTCTAGTGTGCTCACCCTGATGATGCTGTTCCCATCATCATCATGTTCATATGGGTAGTCCATGTGTGCTAGCCAGCGTTGTAGCTGCCTTGCTCTCTTAGCACCGAACATCTCAGATATCTCAGATATGCATGTTGTGGTGTTGTTACTGATACTCATCATGTACCTCCAGTACAGTGTGGTATGTGTACCCTATACATGTGTATAGGTACATATACATATGCATACGTATATACATATATACATGTACCTACACGCATACATGGTATGTATGTGTGTGGTAGTGTGTTGTTAATGAATATACACATATGTGTATATGTAGGCTATTAGGTATGAGTACATGCTGTATTTAAAAAGCACATACTCACACCCTTAAACATGTGCTTAGTGTATACCAAGCTCTTGCTCTAGCATGTCTAGTTCTTCCTTGATACGACGTATACCTCTGTTCATGTACCCGTCACTCTCTGCTACTAACCTGTCATAGCGTGCCTTCCTCTGTATGTAGTACTCCATGCGCTCTGTGGGTGTGGTCGATGGAGTGTGGTTGGTGTAGGTGTGTGGTACACCATTCCTCTTGTAGCTATCCCATGCCGTGGTGATGATAACCATGGCCTCGTGACTCCCACCCTTGTCAGGGTGATGTGCTACCATAGCCTTGTGGAAGATAGAGCGTATCTCCTTGTCACTCATGGTGTTGTTGATGGTGATAATGTCATTGATACCCATTGTTGTACCTCCAGCGTGTGTTGTGTAACCATACGTTAGTGTATGGTATATAGTTGACACATTGTTTATTTGTGTCATAAACTTGTAGAGAAAGGGGTAGGCCTTTCTATATAAGTAGTACCTATATTAGTCCCTCATATATGATTCTATTTTTATAGTTTTGAAAAAAAATAAAAAAAAAATTGGAGAAAATTATGCCTGGAACAGGATTGATACATAAAGAGCAGTTGGTAGCGTGGCTTTTACGTGGAGCTAGGGCTGGAGCTAGTATGTCGGACTGTAGTGATATGGTAGGTATAAGTTCTGGAACAATAACAACTTGGCTACATCGTGGTCAAGAAGCTGTGGCTAAATCACAACTTACGGAAACAAATGTTCCTGAAGATGATTTCGCATATGCTAAATTCTTCGCAGATTGGACACAAGCTAGAAGTGAAGCTAGAGTAGATGTACTTGAAGATCTTAGGGATCATCATGACTGGAGAGCAAAGGTTCAATGGTTAGCACGTACTAGTGATGATTATAAAGATGTTGATAAGAAGCAGATTGAGATTACAGGTGCTAATGGTGGGCCAATTGAAATGTCTCAACTTATTCTTGCAGCAGTTCAAAAGCTAGATATGGCAGATGCACAAGCTGCTTTGGAAAAGAGAGAGCAGTTTATCGCTTTAGAGGCTGGAAAGGATAATGAAGGATAAAGATTTACTAAAGAAAGCAATTCGTTTTGGTGCAGCTCCTAATGACGCTGGTATTATTGCTGGGTATACTAAAGACGAGGTTGCGTTGTTATTTGAAGATCCAGAGATTCTTTATATTGTTGAAATGGCTAAACTAGAACTTAGAGAGATGTTGTTTGCGAATAGATCAGATTACGGCGATAATTTATGGTTGTGTTAATATGATTAATGTTAATGAATATTCTAAAATGCTTAGTTGTGTAGAACATGGTTATGATTATATTCATGCAAGTGATATACCTAACTATCCTATATACTTTTATTGCTACGCTCCTTGTAGTAAGAAATTCTGGTTCTTTAGATGGAAGGGTAGCTGTGGTAAGTTAGTGGGTTGGTATAGTAGAGAAGTATATATGGTTCCATACTCATGTACGGAAGGAATATAAATATGGTCACGTTAGAAAAGCGAAAAGCTAATATTACTCCTGATTTAATTGTACGGATGATCGCAGATCCTGTTACTTATGCAGAAACAGTTTTAGGTGTGCAATTGTGGGGTAAGCAGAAAGAAATTTTGATGAGTATGAAGGATGAGCCACTTACTGCGGTTAAAGCCTGTCATGGAAGTGGTAAAACATTTATGCTTGCCGTTTTTGTCCTATGGTGGATGACTAGATATAAGTATCGTGCGAAGGTTATTACATTGGCTCCAACAGAACGACAGATTAAGACTATTCTATGGTCTGAGATCAAGGCTTTGTATGAAAAGAGTGATTTAGCACAAGCTTTGCTTGATAATGCTGTTTGCAATGATAGTAACTTGCGTGTTACCGCTGATAGTTTCGCTAATGGTGTTTCTGGTAGTACAACAACAAGTTTGCAAGGATACCATGCGGAAAACTTGCTTATTTGTATTGATGAGGGGCCGGGTGTGCAATATGAGTTCTTCGAGGCTTTGCACGGTGCTCGGGCTGGTGGAAATGTACATCTAGTTATGATGGGTAACCCTACTGAGAATAGTGGGTTGTTCTATGAGGCATTTACTAGACCAGAGATGCGTTGGAAGTGTTATACAATTAGTGGATTTGATAGTCCTAATCTTAAGTCAGTTAAGATTCCCGAGGATTGGGTTAGAACTGGCGAGTATCCTGGTTTGGATGATCCACATGAGCGTAGATTGTTAGCGTATCTATTGGATAGAGAAGCTAAAGGCGATCCTATGTTAGATGATAATGTTTTTGGCTTTATCCTAACTCGTAGAAATATAGTTGAGTATTATCATTTGTGGGGTTTGAATAACCAGCCATCTTGGTACTCAAGAGCATTGGGGCAATTTGCACCGGAAGGTGTAGATGCATTGATACTTCTTGATTGGCTTAATGCTGCTAGCAGTGATGAGGATTATATTCCTTATGGTGCTCCGATTGTATGGGGTATTGATGTGGCGGCACAAGGCGATGACGATACTGTGGTTATTGGTGTGCAAGCAGGTAAAATTATTGAGTGTCAAGGTTTCCCTGAGTTGAATCCGTTTAATCGAGTCATTAATTTGTTGACAAGTTATGGTGATAATACGATATTTGTACATATTGATATTGTTGGTACTGGGTATCATTTTGCACTGCGTATAGCTGAAGCTTTGAGTCAGTATTTTCCACATATTCAGGTTATCGGTGTTAATGTTGGAGTACGAGCATCGTCTCCGGAAAGGTATTTCAATCTTAGAAGTCAAGTGTTCTGGAATTTGCGAGAAATCATGGAACAGAGTAAACTTAAGGGTATAAGTAATATCCAATTGAAATCTGAGTTGCTTTCATTGCGTTGGCAAGAGAATGAGCGAGGACAGATTGCATTGGAAACAAAGAAGGACATGAAGAAGCGAGGATTGAGTAGTCCCGACTATGCTGATGCTGTCGCGTTGGCTGTTTGGCCTGCATTATACTTCGCGGAAATGTCTTTAGCCCTAGGAGAACAAGATGGCTTTTTGGGATAATAGATTTGGATTTAAGAAATCCGTTAAAGAAGACGATTCCGGTGGTATGTACACAGAAGCAGTGCTTTGGGATATGTTCAGGCAGGCAGTTGAGGATGGAAGTTTAGCGGAGGCTATTAGTTCTGGTGGGCCATTAGGTGCCAATGCTCATAATAGATTGAACAACTATACTAAGATTGGAGATCGGGATACTGCTAGTGGTTATCTAGCTATGTCTAAGCTTCGTCGTTACATTGAATTAGGTTGGTCATTATATGATTTTGATCCTATCGTGGGTCAAGGTGTAGATTCCAGAGCGTTGTATACTTTTGGACAAGGTGTAACTATGGGTACGCGTAAGCGTAGTTCTTGGGGTACACAATTAGGTAGAGTGCTTGATGAGTTTTGGTTTGATCCCTGTAATTTCAATCAGTTTAGTAGTGTAGAGGCTTTGATTAGTCTAGATGTGCAAATGCAGATTGAAGGAAATGTTATGCTGTTCCTTTGGAAAGATCCAATGAGTGGTATGATGCAAATTCGTCCGTTGAAGACTACTTGGGTTGAACAAGTAGTAGTTGGATCGGGTGATGGTGCGCCGAGCGGTAAAATCGTGGGATATGTTATGAATCTTGCGGATGGGCATGCTATTCAGAATGATATAGGCCACGGTACATTTAATAGACCTGTTAAGGATAGAAGAGTAGCGTATGCAGATATCAATGCAGAGCCAAAGGATCTTCGTGATTTAGTTGGTGATATAGATATTGAAACTGAGGGACGTATTGCACACCTAAAGGCGTGGGGTCGTCCATGGATGGGTCTAGGAGTACCGCCTATTTTGGCAGCTATTGATCCTTCGCAACGGTATGGTCAGTATCTAGAAGATTGGTCTATTGTTCAAGGGTTGTTCAGAGCGTTTGCTTTATCTGTTGTAAGTAAGGGTACTAATAAAGGTGTTCACGATGTTGTAAAGAAGTTTCGTGATAATATTCAGAATCAGAATGAACTGTACAATCCTGCATTGAGTACCTCTGATGTTGATTCTTCTAGTGGTGGAGTAGGAGTAGGTAATCCTGTTGCGCATACTATGTTTACTGGTATGGGTATGGGCGGAAACCCTGGTACAAAGATTGAAGCTATTAAGACTTCCGGTGCTACTGAAGGGCCAGATAAGGCCCGTGAAATCAAGTTGCAGGCTTGCGCTGCTTTTGGATTGCCGGAGACTATGTTTGGTGATGCGAAGGTAGGAAACCATGCTACTGCTCATACGCTTGAGCGTACAGTTGACCTACGCGCGCAGGCAAACCAAATGATTTGGGCAGACTTCATTGAAAGTATATTGAAATATGTTGCCCGTGAGTCAAATTACGGACATATGGGTACTGAGGCTGTGGATATATTTATCACATTCCCAGCTATTGTAGAACATGTCATAACTGACCATGTAGAAGCTATTGTTACATTGTTTAAGGCAGGTTTGATAACTGATTATATTGCTACTAGACAAGCGTTGCAGGCATTACATGTACCAGATGCTGAGGAAGTTCTTAGGGATATGTTTCCTAATCCTGATAGCTATGGTACAAAACGTACTGCAGATGATATACTTAAGGCACAAACTGATGAGAAGACTGCACAGATTACTGCTGATAGCGTAGTTAACGCCGCGAAAGAGCAAGCTAAGGCTGCTCAAATTCGCTCTGCAACGTCAAGCAGCTCTTCTTCATAGAAAATAGAACAAAGGATAATATAGATAATGAGTTTTAATATTAAAGGTTACGCTGGTCCTATTTCAGGACATAATTTTGATGATGAAGATGGTAATCCTGCTGGTGGACATGTGAATGGCGTAGGCTTTCACGTTGTTTGGCAAGATGGCCCTCTAGGGAATGGCCCTGATAGAAAGCCAGCTAGTGGTGCTTTTGTAGAGGATGTATGTATTGCTCTTCTTGAACGTATGCGCTATTATCAGGAAGGTAAGTTTGCTTGCAGAGAAAATGCGCTGGTTATTACTAAGTTAGAAGAAGCGGCACATTGGATGCAGCATCGTAGAGAAGATAGAGAGCGCCGTGGCGTTCTAGGTGATCATCGTGTGTAATTGCACTTGTACATGTGCGTGCAATAAAGAACTTAAAGAACTTATTGTCGTTCCGAGTGTAAAGCATAGAGTTTTCAATATTGAACTTGGTAAGGACTCTAAGATTATAATAGATCTAGCTTCTACTGATTTAGAAGATACTGTTATAGACCTTATCGAAGATTTGACAAAGCAGGGAAGAATGTAACCATGGCTTTCATGGGTATAACATTATTTAGTTTAGCTGAGATTGGTGGAGTAGGCTTTAATGCTCCACCACCTGTTTCTGCGCCGGATCCAGACCCGGATCCTGAGACTGCCACAGGTTCTCTTTCATGGAGAGGTAAAGACCTTTCATGGAGAGGAGATAAGCTGACTTGGAGAAGTAGTGAATAATGACAACACAAGTTATTGAAGAAACAGAGAGTGCTGGTGATCTAGAAGATAGTGATTTGCTTGTTTTGTTCCGTCCGGGACAAGATGATGAAATTCGTAAAGCTTGGGCTACTATTAGAGATCAGATTGCTGATCTTAGCGTATCTAAGACGGGTGGAACTGCTCATATGTACATCAGATTTGATGCTGATGGTGCTGTTGAGGAAGTTTCTGCTGCTGAGCAGATAGATGCTACTGGTGGATTGCCTGAAGCTACTTCAGCTTTAGAAGGGCATAGTGCTGTAGATAAGAATACAGAAGTTGCGTATATTTGTGTAAACAGACCGCATCGTACAAGTGAAGCTACGGGTACATGGGCAAATATTGCTACTCGTAGTGATTTGACTATAGCGCATTCTAGATTTGATGTTACACCTACTGATGATCAGTGGTTGTATGAGAATTCAACTGGGTTCTTCTATGAGGGTGCTATTGTTTCACAAGCTCCAGAAAGAATTGAATGGATACAAGATGTAGCTGATGATGCATTGGCTTCTTCTCTATCTGATGTTAATAATGTTGTTCATTATTTGTATCATCATGATGCTGATTCAGAAGCTCTTGCGCTTATGACTACATTAGCTGATGGTACGGAGTATTTTTATTTTGATACTAGAAATCAAGTATTTCGTATACTTGATAATGATACGTTTGTGGCCGCTGGTACACCGTTAGATCATTTCAGTTGGCGTGTGTTGAAAGCTGACGAGCGTATTCTTGTTATTATTGATGGTCGTGAAGGTGCTCATCCTATTCCATCTGATGGTGGAGAGGATGATCAACGTATTCGTTTAACAAACAATGGTTTGCAAACTGTAAGAATTACTGATGTTGCAAGTGTTGCTGCTACTGGTGATTGGACTGATTATACGGACGCTAATTACCGTGGAGCATTTGCTAGTAATCCTAATAGTCCTTTAGTTAATGAGTTTTATTACAATACTGTTCATCATCGTTGGATGCATGCGTTTCTAACTGTAGGTACATTGTATGCATGGTTTGTTGGTAATAATGTGGCCGATTGGCTAGATCATTTTAGTAGTCAAGATGCGGCGGTACACGATCGTCGTGCTGAAGATGGTTCGGTAGCTTGGACAGGTAGTGCTGTTCAGGTTTTGAGCAATTATGTTGCACCTACTGTAAGTCATACTGATAGAGCATGGGATCTTACAGGTGTAATTCCTGCTATGGCTGGTGATGATTATATTACAGCAATGTCATTGTCTTCTGCTAATTTGCTGACTATTACTAGAAGACTTGGTGGTACGGTTACATTGAGTTTGTCTTCTTTGACACGTCGGGTAACTGCTGGTACATATGATGCTGCTACTGGGGATCTTACACTGGAATATGATAATGGAACTACATTTGATGTAGATCTATCTGATTTGCGTGGTGCGGATATTGCTAGTGGTGAGTTGAATGATGATCATGAATTGATCTTAACTAAAGTAGATGGGACTACTTTAGATGCGATAGATCTTAGTACTTTTGTTACTGATACTAGTGAACAAGGTAGTGCTCAGATTGGTAATAATCATTGGCAGCATATATTATGGCAACAGAAGGATACAGAGCCAGATGACCCTACAGTAACGTGGGGAGATGGAGGATGGAGTGCTGCAACTCCTACTCCTTGGTATCGTGGTAGATCTGATGCTGAAGTAGCTGGTACTGCGGATCCAAATGTAGCTGATGATGCTCCGTTCTGGATTGCTTATAGCAAAACTACTAAATCTAGTGGTGGCAATTACTCTATGACTGTGTGGAGTATTGTGCAGGAATTTGGAGTGCAATATTCAGAAGATGCTGAAGATTGGCATAATGTTCAAACAAACGATGATATGTTTATGAGATTCCGTTTGGCTAATGGTGATTTGTCTCCATCTGTAAGAATAGCTAGTGATCTTAGTACATCAGCTTGGGTGGAACTGCATAAACAGGTTTGTTATGGGGGATATGGTTCGAATCATTTTGGTATTCGTGAGGACTGTTCAGGATATAACGAGATTCGGATAGATTTTCATCCGTTTGCTCGTTGGATAGATAATGTTGCTCATAATTATGGTGTAAGACATACTTTGATTATCTATCGTCCACGAGATGGTTGGAATTTTGATTTTAATGACAATAATACGGCATATAGTGGTTTTCTAACGTCATGGGTAGAGTATAGTGAAGCTAATGGAGTAGTTAATGGTTATTTTGATTCCGCTACTGTTAATGCATATACATTACAACCTACAGCAGGACGAACTTATTCTGTAGGTGGTACTAATGTTACTGTGCCTATTATTACTAGTTGGTATTTTAAATTTATAAGTAATAGCTCTAGTGCTCCAGAGTACATGTATAAAATGAGAAATTTTGATTTTACTACTTCTTGGCAAAGAGTAGAACTTACTATTTATGGGAGATAATAATGGCGTTTGATGGATATGTAGTATATGATACCGATAATCTTATTTCGGGTATACGTATGACACAAGCTGCTGCGGATACGTTCGCAGCTACTGATGCTGACTATACAGCTCATCAAGCTGTAACGTCTTTGCCAGATGATGTTCGTCTAGGTTGGTATTTCAATGATACTGATAATACTGTATCAGGCGAACGAGATTTAACTTCAGATGAATTGATTCTTATTCGTCGTAAGCAATTGAAAGATAATATTAGAACGTTGGAGCAGATTCCTGGTTTAGCGTCATGGGCTACTGTAAATCATGATTATGTTGTTGAGCATCATACTTTGGATAGAGCTAAGTATTATTCACGATGGGTAGAAGGACAGGCTAGAGCTAGTAGTTTAGATGCTAATCTAAGTGATGATCATAAGTTTGGTCAATTATTAGCTGAGTCACAAATTCCTGGAGATTGGTGGTACTTTTTGTATGATTTATCACAATGGTTAGGTTTTTATCCAGATGATAGAACAGATACAGCTTGGATTACTTTATATCTTACTCAGGCAGGTCATACTCCTCCATATTCAGATTCTAATTTAAATAATAATACATATGATTCTAGACAAGGTTCTGTAACAGGTGATGGTGGAGCAGTAGGTCGTCGAGATACTGTGAGTGATGTATTTCAGTGGGTGCAATATTTAAGGGAGAGTCCATAATGACAACAGTTAGTTATATTGAACATGGTGGTAGAATATTATCTACGTCTAGTATTGATCCAATGTTAGAATTTACACATGTAGGTTATATAATGGTAAGTCCACGGCATCGTGTAATTGGACATGTTAATGTGCAGGAAAAAGTTCATTGGGAGCATATAAAATCATTTGCTTTACATTTAGAAACACGTGATGGTGATGAAGCATATGTTATTTTTGCGAATCATAGTGGTAGTTATCATCATTCTAGAAATAAGTATCTTGCTTATGATTTAATAGTGAGTACAGAACCCGTAAATCAATTTCCATACTTTGATGATTGGATGAAGCATATTGCTACATTTGCTCATGAAGTAGAAGCTTTGTATTCTCCATTTACATTAGAGCATCGCAAGGGAACTAATTTTGATATGAGTCATACTAGTCATAGACATTCTAGTGAATCTGTAAAGCGTAATAAGAATGCTTTACAGTACGCTCGTGGAATTACTGGTGCTATGTATAAGCAAATGATAGAATGGGCTGTATTAGATCCTACTGCTACATTTGATGACGGGGAATTACAATGGAAGCACTCTTTGGATACATTTAAAGTACGTATGGAACATATGTGTCTAATATGTGATCAACCGTATTGGTTACGTAGATTCTTTTTGAAACATGATGTAGATGCTTGGCGAACTGCAATGGATGAAACTATTACTATTGCTGCTGATCCATTTACTGGTAAAAAGAGACTTCCTATGATTGACAGAAGTGTTGATCCTTGGATTCCTGCAACTACTGATGATATGGATTTTCTAGGTTCAAATGTGCAAGCTACGTTAGATGATTACTGGCCTTCATTGATGGTCGAGTTTGGTAAAGCAGTAGATTATTATGATGATCATTACGGGGAGAGAAGATAATGAGTACTAATAGAGAAGAATTTATCAGTGAAGCATATCTTATTCAACAATGGGAGAAAGAAGCTGCGCGTAAATTAAAGCCTATTTATTATGATCTTGGTGCTTGGCGTGCTCGTTCAGATAAAGGTATTTATATGAATGATTGGCGTCGTGATAATCATGTTATTCGATTGAATGACGATCGTGATGGTAAGAAGACTAATTATGTTCGATTTAAAAATTTCAGATATACGTCGGGAGATGTAGAGTACGGTAATCCTGTCACTATTTCTAGTGAAATACAAGAAGATGGTGGTTGGATTAGAGAGTTAGATAAGCGTGGAGATTCAGATGATGGTATGTTGACTATTCATGAAGGTGTAACACTTCATAGAAATGTAGAGATGAATATTAATGCTGAAGTGCGTTTTGATGTAACTTCTCGAACTAAAGTCTCTGGATCTTATGGTGGAGCTGAAGTTGAGCAGGAATTAGAAATTGCTTTTGGTACTACTATTTCTACTGGTGAAGTAAAAACAGAAGGAAAAGATATAGAGCAGTCTATGGATCTAGAACAACCAGTTAAGGCGGGACAAGGTAAGATTGCTGTTCTAGAGCGTAATCGTGTTGTTACTGATACACCATTTACTATTAATGGTACATTGGATTGTGCTATGCAGATTGATTTCGAAGATTGGGCTGGTGATAATAGAAAGGATATTACAGGTAGATTACTTTGGTCTGGTCGTAAAAGTAGAAATGAAATGTGGTTTGATTCTATAGCAGATTTCTTAAGATTTATGTATGGATATAATGTAGATTATCCACAAATGGATAAGTTTCTTCCTAATTGTTCTTCATCATCTCGTAAGGTATTGCAATGGTTTGCTGATAGTAGTACTAGGGTTGTAAAAGTTAAGGGTACAAAGAGAAGAGAATTTGATAATCACGCGAAATTGCGTGTGAGGGATTTATAATGAGTTTAGGTAGATATCATGGATTTCCAGATGTACAACCCTGGGATAGATTGTTTGTTATTGAATTAGGGGATGATGCAGACGATCCGTTTGAGACTCTTGATTTATTTGAAGAGATCGGAGTTCAACCACGTGGATTTATCTTAAGTAATAATATTACTTTGGAATGTACAACGTGGGGAGCAGCGGATCCAGATACGCTTATAATTGTTCCATTTCCTATGGGAAATCATTTTGGTAGTATAAGAAAGTTGAATATGAAAGGTGTTGGTAGTAATACTACTGGTAGTGCTGATTCAATAGCTTTCTTTGTTTAAAGTATTTGACAAATAAATAATTATTTGCTTATACTGTATGTAACCTTGCAACAAAAGGTATAAATTATGGATGAAATAGTAGAAAATACAGAAGAACAGTCACCAATAGAGGTTATCGTAGAGTCTACACTTGAAGAAGAGGAGACTACCGTAACTGAAGTGGTTGAAACTGCAGGTGTTGGTATGGATGATACTCTTACTGACTTAGATATGTCAGAAGAAACATCTGCCGCTGTTAGTAGCGTACGTAATGGTAAGGCTGCTATCTGTTTTATTACGGCTGGTCAAGGTGAAAGTGGGTATTATACAAAGGAAGTTTTGAAAGAATCAGTTTCTTTGTTTAAAGATAAGCCTATGTATGTTGATCATGAAGAAGTAAAGCCTAGAGCATTGTACTGGGTCGGAGATATTAATTCTGTTCGTTATGAAGAGAGTGGTATTGATGGTCCAGGTTTGTATGGTATTGCCAGTGTGCAACCTAGGTGGAGATCTTTTGTTGAGGGTATGCTAGATTCTAAAGGCGGCGTTTCAATACGTGCCAGAGGTAAATCTGACGAAAAGGGCGTTGTACGTTCAATTACGTCTGTAGGATCTGTAGACTATGTTGTGCGTGCGGGCCGTGGTGGACGAATAATGTCCCTGTTGGAAAGTGCGTTGGATGAAAATTCTAATAACTCTAATGTTGAGGATAATGATATGAGTGATAAGGAAAAGAAAGAAGAGGCACAGCTTGCTGAAGCTAAGGTTGCTGAAGAGGCTAAGGCCGCAGAAGAAGTTAAGGAAGCTAAGGCACTTGCAGAGGCGAAAGCCGCAGAGGAAGTAGCTACTAAGGCTGCCGCAGAAGCTAAGGCTCTTGCAGAGGCGAAAACTGATGTTGCTAAGGCTGTTGATACTGATGCTTTGGTAGAGAAGTTGAGCAAGGTTATTGACGAGAGACTTGATAAGTTCGAAAATCGTCTTAAGCTTGTAGAACGCGAGTCTAGTGATAGAGAAATTGTTAAGCGTGTAATTCTAGAAGGTTTCGGTGAGGATTTTGCTGAGGACTCACGTTCTCGTATTGAATCTCTTATCTGGGAGTCACGTGGTGATGCTGAGAATCTAGAAGAGCACTCTAAGGCTTTTGTTGAGTCTGTCAAGCCTATGTTTGATAACTTCAAGAAGGCTATTGAAGATAAGTACGAAGAAAAGTACAAGAATGGTAAGGTTGCTCCACCATCAATCCTAAGTCGTATTACTGAGTCTCTAGAGAGTAAGGGTGACGATGATGATGAGATGACTGAAGAGCAGATGGAAAAGGAACTAGCTGGTTCTATTGCTGGGTTCATTGAAGCCGATGGTAGAGCAGATGAAGTTCAGAGAATCATTATTGATAATAAGGTAGGTGCGTAATATGGCTAAGAATTTAGTACATTGCATGTCTCCTGTTACTATTGGTCTGAAAGTAGATCCTTCTTATCCTGCGCGTAATGCGAGTACTACTCATGTAAATGGTGGTACGTTTAGAACAGATGCTGGTGTAAGAACCGTTGAATCTGGTGATTTGGTAAGATTGGGTGATCTTTTTGGTGTTGTAACAGTAGATCATCAAGATAAATTGGCAGGTTTTGATAGTTCTCCAGTAATCAACTTTGGTTTGAATGTCTGGAAGGTTAAGGTTCGTCTTGCTAGAGCTACTACTAATGCTAATCCTGTTCCGAAGGGAGCTATGGTTCAGTATGTGGAAGGGGCTGGCGTAGATGTAGATAAGGGTAGATTGTTCTATGTAGATAGAGCTGATACTGCTGTTACTCGAAGTGCTTCAGGAGATATGCATGCAACTGATGCTATAACACATTATCAGCGTGTTGGTGTGCTTATGGAAGCTATTACTGGTACAAATGCTCAGGATGTAGAATTAGAAGTTGATGTACTTATTGGTGCTATCGGTGCTACTGCCGGTGCTGCAATAGTTGCGTAAGGAAAATTGAGGAGAGAGAATAAATTATGGCTATTACTTTAGCAGATATCCCTACTGGCTCTGCTGGTAGAGGAAAACAAATGATCGAGCAGCTAGGCCTTCAGCGTGTTGGCGGTTCTGATCAGCAAATGTTTGAACGTATGCAAAATTCATTCGGTGTTGATCTATACCCTAATAAGAGAGCTTATTTGCGTAATGTAACATATGTTAGTCGTCTACTAGAAGATATTCGAAAGGGCCGTCGTGGTGCTGGGGATCGTCTTCTAGAGGCGTTTAGCTCATCTGATTTCGAATATCTATTCGACGATGTATTGAACCGTTCTCTATTGGGTGCATATGAATTGTGGACTGTAGATTACCAGGCTTACATGGAACGTCGTATGGTAAACGACTTTAGACAGAATTATATCTTCAGACGTGACGGGCTTCGTGGTAAGCTGCCTGAGCGTGACGAGCTTGCAGCTCCTGTAGAAGACACAATGGAAGATAATCGTTATCAGTTTGATATGAAAGAATATGCTAAGGCTATTAAGATTTCTTGGCGTACATATATCAATGATGATTTAGATGGTCTTGCTCGTGTTCCTACAGATTTGGCTGATGCTATGCGTTGGACAGAGTCTGATATTGCAAGTCGTATGTATCTTTCAGAGGGATCAGATGGTTATCATCCATTCTTTGATGATGGTGAGGGAACTGTTGATGCTATTACAGCGGAATTGCATAAGCCTTCTTTGGCTAAGTACGAGGGTGCGCCTGAGCGTATTGTAAATGTACTACGAGCTAATGAGACTTATGGTACTGCTGCAAATTCTAGATTGATTCCATCTGCTTTGACAGCTGCTAAGACTCAGATGCGTAAGCAGTTGGGTTATAACGGTGAGCCAATTCGTATCACAGGTATGCATTTGGTTTGTGGTATAAGTTTGTATGAAATTGCTAACTCTATTCTTAGTGCTACATCAATTGTATCTGAGAGAATGGGTGGTAATCAGGCCGATACTAGTGATACATCATATGGTGGTTTCACACGTATTGGGCATAATACTGCGGCACAGGGTGTTACAATTCACTTGGATCCTAACTTTGATAGTATTGTTAAAGAGGCGGGTCTTCCTGATACACTGTGGTTCCTAGTTGCTGATCCTGCAATGGCTGCTCGTCCTGCGTTTATTTATAGTAAGCTTCAGGGCTACGAGTCACCTCAGATCTTCAAAGAAGTATCTAAGTACGAACGTGTAGGTGGTGGTGCTCTTGGACAAGATCCAATGTACACTGGTTACCTATGTCAGATGTTCTTCGGTACAGCTCATATTGATCCAAGATTCGTTCTTGTATCTAAGGGAACTGCCTAAGCGTTAGGTTGTTATTGAAATATAAAGATAAAGCCCCTCATTTCTGAGGGGCTTTATCTTTATAGAGTTTCTAAAGTATAATAAAAAAGATCTAGATTTACACCGTCATATAGTAGTGCGTTATCTAGATCTTCTTTGCTTATGTTATCGTTAGTGTATGATAATAAAATAAAATATGTGTCATACTCTTTATCACGCCAGAAATCATAATTACTTGTTCTTTTAAATCTAATGTAATTAATTTGTTCTAGAGTCAGTGAAATACTGTCTCTATTATACATGTAGTAACTCTTTTATGTTGTTATTAATTTTTATGTTGTGGCGACTTAGGTAGTTATTAAGAGCTGTTTCACCGCTTGTAGTTTTTATTGTGTTTAGGAAAAACTGTACGGCTTGTACAGCTTTTTGTTCTGAGTCATCGGATGATGTGCCATATAAAGTAGCACCTGATGGTTCTACATATGTTTTCCATGTATTTGTGTCTATTTGGTCTGTTTGTAGCTTCATGTCTTTTTTATTAAGCATATTTTCCTCATGTGTATATGTCTTTACATGTGTTTACATGTTTAGTATAACATATATGTTATTTGTTCTTTTTTTTTTAATTAGATTTGTAGTTTTGTTAGGTATAACAAAGCCCCCATTTCTGAGGGCTTTATGAGTTTGTCTACTTCTCTTCGGTTAGTAGCATTAGTGGAACTTGTCCATCTGCTGCTTCAATATGTATGAAGTCTATGGATCTGCAAGTCTTTAGGTAGTTATCGTAGTCACGGGCCTGTAGTAGTTCTACACATGTATTCTTTCGAACTCTATGGTCTTTGAAGCCTTTGTATCCGGCTACAGAGCCAAATATTACTACGCCTAATACTGCTGCGCAAATTAGTATTGCTAGGCCAGCTAGCATGAAATCGCCAATTTTTTCTAACATTGTTTGTTTCTTTATCCTTGGGTATTGATGTATAAAGCTTCATTATTGAAGTTTACTCTTGTAAGTGTATTTGATTAGCATCTTAAATGCTTTATCTTTTTGTTACATGTTTTACATAAGTAGTGTCCTGTCATTGGGCATGATCTAAATGTCATTTCGGGTGTTGGAAAATAGTAGCCGCAGTTGTGGCAACCGCGATGTGTTGGTTCTGAAAATATGTATTTTATTACTTTGTATATGTTCTGTAGCATGTTATAATTAATTTTGAGAGGGAATCTATGGCATTGCATTATACATACAATATTGAAAAAGTGCTTAATAGTGCTTCTGCTGATGCAGATGACTATCCAAATTACTTAGATTCAGTTAGTGTTGCACGTATTCGTCAGCGTACGGGTGATACAAATGTAGCTAATGATGGTCTGGATGCTCTTTTCAGTGATGAAGAGATTCAAGTGTTCATTAATGATGAATCCGGCACATCAGGTCATTCTGGGTATGATTTAATTCTCCTATCGGCCGCACATGTGTATGAAGTTATTGCTGGTAATACGGCACTATATGTTGGTAAGCAGAGTTTCTTGAATAATTTTGTTGATGGCCCTGCTGTAAGTGTAGAGCTGAATAAGATAGCCATGGAATGGCGTTCTAGGGTTTCTTACGTGATCTAATGAATGTTAATGCACTAAATAGAGGTTTTAAAGATAGGTTTGAACGTAATGCTGCGTTTGATCTTTATGCATTCTATCCTGAATATGTTGATAGTTATGTGTATAATCGTGGTATAGATGGTCATATTGTAGAAACTACGGGTGAAAAACTATCACATGGGTTAATTCGTAGGTTTGTTCGTAATATTTTAGATGATCCGGATTTATATAGCGATATATCAAGCGTGTATACTCAACAGTTACCTAGTAATAAAGTTTACGAAGAAGAGATTACAACTAAAAAAATAGTTGTTAGACATATGAGAGGTAGTTGGACTACAGCTTCTTCTATGCGAGAGATAAATGTTTTCTTTCAGAATCCATTGTTTGGTAGTACGACAGCAGATGTAGCACATAACTTTTATATGTCTTGGGTAGGCGGTTATCAACGTAATAGAGTATATTACGGAGATTTAATTGTACCTGTCGCTAGAGATCGTAAAGGTGCTAGTGTGCGTAATGACTCTATACTACCTGTGCATATAGTTCGAGGTATAACAACTCCTAATTCTATTAATTGTTCAGGTCTTTTGTTAGAAGATTGGCTAGAGTATCGTAGGGAGTATCGTAGTAATGAATGGATTGAGACAGGTAGATCTCTTTCATTTGTTGATAGTTATGCAATAATAGATGGGGAAAGTGATCCTACTAGATTTAGATTTATTTATACGGATCCTGATACATTAGAGGATGTTGTGCTTTATTTTGTATTAGATGCATCAGATCCTGATCCTGATGTGGATACTATTCCTCGTATTGTTACAACAAATGTTGTTCCTGGGGGAGCGTTTGATCAAAAAATTGAAGAATACGATCCTTGTGATGAGGTAGCTAATCAAAATGAATACTAATTTTTTGTTTCCAGATGAATTATTGCCGGCTTTGCGTCGTCGTTGTCATGCTGCATTGTGTGGTGACGATGTTGAATTGCCAGAAGGATTACATAGAGGAAATATATCTATAGATAATGTATTTAATCATGATGTTTTTGATAAAAGTGATGCTTTTGTTGTATATAGTGAAGAAAAAACTGTGCCACTAGTTGGTAAGTTTGATGCAGATAAGTTTGAGATTACTGGTGAGTTAGTTCGTGGTGGTACTGTGCGACAAGCTACCTCTGATTGTCAAGTAACTGTGTATGCACAGGGTAAGAAAACGTGTTATATATTAGGTGATATGTTAATGCAATCTTTTGATCTTTCAGCACGTCGTCGGTATGATTTTAGATATTTTCGTATGTTAAGTAGAAATGAAGCTAAAGCTGAAGAAGTAGATTCTTGGACAGTTATTTATAAGTTTAGAGTTCATTTACAACCTGGCAAAGAAGAGGATGAATAATTATGGAAGCAAGCGTGGCAGCAGCAATTCCTTGGATTATTTCTGTGGCTATTACAGTACTTGCTGTATATGGTACCATGAGATATTACCAAGCTAAGCTAGAAAATGCAGAAAAAGCTATTCTGGAAAAAGCCAGTAGTGAAAGGGTTAATGCACTAAACGATAGAACAGAAAAGCTAGAAGATGGGTGGGCAGGTCATTTAGTTCTTAGTGGTGATATAATTGAAAGACTTGTAAGAATTGAGACAAAGCAAGATATTGTTATTAAGAATGGGCACTAATTGACAATATAGCATTGGTATACTATACTTTGATTGTAAATTAGCTAATTTCATTAGGATAAAGGATATAAGAATATGGAATGGAAGAAGAATGTATTATCATTAGCAGCAATGGCTTTTGTATTAGGAGCGGGAGCTTTGGGTGCATTGGTAGTTGGTGGATTACTACATTGGGATCTAGAGGTCATGATTCCTTTGGCTGTAACATTTGGTGCAGCAGGTGCTAGTTTGATTGGACTAGCTGGACAGGTTGCTCAAGATAGTCCGCCTAATCACCATAAGATTGCAGTAGATCATGAGTATCGTATGGCGCAATTAGGTACACCTGAATCTGATCATACAGAGTAAATGTTGAGATAATAAAGTATTAAGCCCCCGAATAATCGGGGGCTTTTCTATTCTAGTTCTTTACTTCTTTGGTTGTTTATACCTTTAAAAGTTCTTTTCTTAGGGCAATCAGTATGTACAAAATCACCGTGTTTTGATTGCCATAATATTGTGTTTGCTTTTATTATTTTGAAACAATAGCAGCACGGTATATCTATGCTTATTGTTCTTTCTTTACCCATTTAGAACTCTTCTTTTACTTCGTCATCGAAGTGTTCTGGTTCTGGCTCTGCCATCATCGCTTCGTCATGCATTGGCTCTGGCTCTGGTTCTTTTTCTACTTTCTTGTGTCTTTTAGCTCTGGGCTTAGGTTCAGGTTTAGGTGTAGGTTTTGGCATACAGCCAACGCAATAATGGTGCCCATCATCGTGAAGGCTTAGACTAACTGTGTAATTACAATTGAAACATCTATTCATGATATATTTACCTCTTGTGTTTTAGTATAAATATAGTTTATACTATAGCTAGTTTGATTTCAAATCTAGAAAATCTATCTATATAGAGAGAGGAAAATATGGGAAATTTGAGACTTACCGCCGAACAGAACCAGAATCAATCTGGTTTCGCTGGTTATGGTGCGTTGCTTACTGTAGGTAGACAGCCACAGACTGGTGCAGCTGAATGGCCTGGATCTTTTGTTGGCGCATTAATGGGTATTACAGCTATTAACATTCGTACGAATGTTATTCCTTCTTATCACATGAGATCTTTGGGTCGTTACCAGAGTTTCGCTCCTGGTCTACGTGATGGTGGTGAAGTAGCTGCGGCAGTTAACTGGTTGCCTGGTTATAATGATACACAGGGTCGTTATGCGGCTGATTGGTCATTGCTTAGACAGGCGTCTTTGGAGTCTAACGAGTTGACAAGACTTCGTGTGCTTGCTCCTGACCCAGATCTTCACTTAATTACATGTCGTGCGTTCTTGACACAGCTTGGTCCATTGAGTTACCAGCCTGAAGCAATTATGTCTGGACAAGTAGGTTGGAAGATTGTTGGAGAGCCTGAGCAGATTACTCCACTTGTTTATCAAGTTAGTGGGTTTACTACTGGTACAGCTGGTGCTGGTGTTTGGGATAGTACTAATGCTGCGGACAATGCTAGTGCTGCTGCTGCTGGAACTTCTGCTGCTTTGTTAACTGGAGCTAATAGTAGCGATACTGGTAGTGTAGCTGCGGGTATTTTTGTTAATGGAGAGGTTCGTAGAGCTATATCAGCACCTACTTTAACTTTTGATGGTACTGTTGGTACAGATAGTACATTAAGTGTTACAGTTGGTGATCTAGTTGCTTCGGATACAGATACAGTTGCAGTAGGTGATGTTGGTAAAGTTAGAATACGCTTGTTTATTCCAGGACAGTATGAGTTGTGGGGTACTTACGCCTCTACTAATGTATATAATACAACTGCTGTATCTATGGGTGAAGGAGATAATGCTGCTGCTATTTCAGATGATGTAGAAGCGTTTATCACTGCTTTGATTGCTAATGGTGGTCGTTGCCACTTGGCAGTTTATGGTGGTCCAAACATCTTGTAAAATAAGGTTGTAGTAAAATGACAACATATGCAGGGTTATATCCTGCGACACAAGGAGTAGATTCTCATGGAGTTCTACTCCTTGTTTCTAATAGGGATGATATTGAAATAGAGACTGTAGAAGGAACTACAGTTACTCCTGACTGGCTTCCTGTTGCGCAAATTGTAGATGTATCTTCGCCTAGTATGACAAAGACTTTTCATGATGTTACACCTGCGATTCCTGGATCTTGGAAGCAAGTAATTCCAGGATATAAAGATCCTGGGAGTGTTACATTAAGTGTTTTGTTTAATTCTAGTTTAGGTTCACATAGGTTACTATTAGAAAGTTATACAAATGATACTAAGGAAAAGTTTATGTTAGTGATTCCTGAAGCTGAAACTGAAGATAATACTAATCCTAGTAGTTGGAGTTGGAATTTTGATGGCTATGTATTGGGTTTATCGACTTCTCATAGTGCGGGTGGTATAATAATAGGGAATGTTAGTATCAAAGTAACTGGTAAAGTAACGACTACTACTGGTCTAACTGTTGCAGATGGTTTATGGCCTGATGTTTCTGATTCCGATACAACATATTCTTATGAAATAAGTTAGGTTAAATAATGGCAACTAATAAGATACATGCAACTAAAGTACCTATGGTTGAGTTTGAATTTGATGGTAAGATGTATACGTTTGTATATAATCTTGCTACTATGAATCATATCGCTCAATTGGCTCGTGAAGATCTTCTTCCTACAACAGATGATGTGTGGAATGAAGATCATATTCGCTCTTTGATCCAATGTACTGGTCTTACTCATCATCCAGAAGAGGATTGGAGTTATATTATGAGTAACTGTAATCCTGGTGATTTGGTTAAATTGAGTATAGAGTTAAGTACTATGATTGGTCAGGAGAATGAGCGAGCATTTGGTCAATCTTCTGAGGGGGAAGTGGTTACGGAGCCCACAAAGCCACAGGCGAAGAGCCGCAAAAAGGCCTCGACTGGTTAAAACTCTGGGGTTTCGCAAGAGTAAGTTTGCGGCTTAGTGATTACGATTTTTGGTCATTATGTTGGGTGGAATTTCAAGCGTTGAGCGAAGCCCAAGGTGACGAGGATGAAAAAGAGAATAGACGGTTCGGGCGTATAATGGCCCTTATGTCTAATCAAAGTAGAAGTAAAGGTCAGCCCGCTAAAGGTGAAGAGGACTTTATACCTAAGCGTCGTAGTAGAAGTAATAAGGCCAAGTCTAAGAAAGAACTTACTCAACAAATTAATGATGTGTTCAAATTGTTCAGCTAGTGGTAGTAGTAGGTAGTAATGGTATCACCAAACTTAATGTTAGATTTCTCGGCTCAAGGGATTCCGAATCCCTTGAGTCGTTTTGACGATAGATATCGCACACCAGTTCGTCAGTATAATAGACCACCTGTACAGGGTGGTGTAGAAGATGTACCGCCTCAAAGTGAACCGGGTTTCTGGGGACGTAATTTTGGGGCAATTGGTGGTTGGTTTAGTACGCCTATAGGAACTGGTGCGTTTGCTGGTAGTCAAGAGCGTAATAGACAAATTGTAGAAGGTATGACTTCTGAACAGCGTGAAGCTGCATTTATGGGTATTATGTACTCTGTTATTGGTGCTAATGCTCCGTCTGCTATTCCGGCTACTGTGCGTCCTATGTTACAGGCACAGTCACGTGCTCGTAGTTTAGGTGTTACTCCAACTCAGTATAGTGCTACTATGTTCCATGATGTTGCTCTATCTGAGTCTGCCATGAAGCGTAACATTATATACAGTTCTCTAGCTGCGGCTCCATTTGCGATGGCTGCGGCACCTATTACTGCTGGAGCTATCGGTGGTGGTATTCTTGGAACTACTGGTGGATTGTTAGCTAGTGGTGCTATTGGTGCAGCTTCTTCCCTTCCATTTACTATTGCGGAAACTGGTAGTCCATACGGGCCAGGCGGTAGTAGGCTTACAATTGGGGAAACGAGTTTGCTTGGATTAGATATAGGTTCAGATTTGTTATTGGCTGGTGCTGGTAGAGCTGTTTTTGGGCCTGCTGCTAGAGGTGTTGGTACAGCATTCCGTAGAAGTGTAGATCCTTTGGTTGCTCCTGGATTACGTCGTCGTGCACAAGATATTCTTGGTCGTGAATTTGGTATATCTCCACGTACTGTGGAAGAAACTGCTGCGTCATCACGTGTTCAGCAACAAGGTATCATAGATAGATATAGAGAGACAGCGTTTAGACGTGCTGAATTATCTCCATTGGATGCACAGTTTCGTGGGTCAGATGAGTTTGCGTTCCCCGGTGTCCAAGGGTCTATGACATATGCTAGATTGGCACGTACTCGTTTACAACAGCAAGGTTTTTATGTTCCTGGTTTAGAACGGGAGCAGCCTGCTGTATTTAGACGTATGGCTGAAGATATTGCTACACAAATGTATGTTACTAAAGGTGGAGCTGTTACTCGGGCACAGCATGAAGAATTTGTTATGCCTCGTGCCATGAGGCTTATTAGAGAGCAATTACCTACAGAAGATGTGCTATCTACTGCTGAAAGCTATTCACAAGCGTCACGTGCGTGGACAGAGGAAGGTAAGCAAATACTTGGTAGTATAAATAATCTAAGAACTACTTTAGCGCGTACTCCTATGAATGACCCTAATCGTAATTTCTTGGCCGATGCTTTAAGTGAGTTGGAAAGTACATATCGTAAACGTCAGCCAATGCGTGGTGTAGGAATTAGAGATATACGTTCTCAGCTATATCAGCATTCAACTGCTTATAGAGTGCAAGCTGCTGGTGCGCAAGTTGTTCGTGATCCTAATGTAATTAGTGATCGTATGCGCGCTGCTACTGCAAAGATTGCAGATGAAGTATCTCGTGAAAACTTTATAAGTGGTATGGCGAATCCTCGTACTGGAGTATCATCTATTGTTACTTCTGATGCTGCATTTACAGCAGAGGGTAATTTTATGGATATGTCCCGTACTCTTACAGGAAAGCCACAAGCTGCTGCACTATCACAAGTTCAGGATAATAATTTTAGAGCTATTGTTAACTTTAGTGGTAAGGATCGTAATGTTAATCAGTTCTTATCTTGGTTGAAGCGTTCTAATCTTGTTATTGAAGATGGATACGGACTTGGTCCGGGTGATGATTTAGCTGTTGTAGTAACTAGTGATAAGTCACGTGAAGGGTTCTTTAGTTTTTGGAAGTCAGTAGGTATTGATATTGATGTTAACGATAGATCGTCTAATACTTCTAAGTTACTATTGGACTTGCTTGGTAAGCGTGGTGGTTTAGCACGTGTAGCTGATTTACAAGGTCGTACACGTACACTTCCTAAGCTGGATAGCAGTAGACATATGGATATTGTTATGGACGATCTTAGTTTGCGTGTTGGACTAGTAAAGCCTAAGAAATATGTTTCCATAGCTAATGCTAAGGGTGAAGAGAAGGTTATAGACTACTATCATCCTACTATGTCTGCATTTAATAAATTGCCTGATGATGCTTCTAGAACTAAGTGGATGAAGGATAACCTTGAAGCTGGCTATAGTTTTAGGCGTTTAGATTCTAGTGGAAACATTATGACTGGTTCATATACTGATGCCAGTGCTATTATGTCTATGTCTACATTTAGATCAAAATTATTTAATGCTTATCAGAACCAAAAGGCTAGTGGTGGTGTTCAAGCGGATGTTGCAGCTCAGAGAAGTATAACTAAATATATTGATGATACGTTAAAAGATGATGAGCAATTTACATTTGCACTGACGCATACTATGCATGGTGGTTTTCATAAAGCTGATGTACAAGTAGTATCTGATGCTCATTTTGCAGCTATGGAACAGTATTTGATTGATCGTAATATTCTTATTTCTGGTTCTGGTTCTAAACCTTTGGATATTATTGGATCTACAGCTTCTTTGAAGACTGGATATAGACCTACTGTAGGTGCTGTTCGAATATTATTTAAGCCTGATGCTCCGCGTAATGATTCTAGTAACTATAGAATTATTAACTCTATGCAGCAAATGAAGTGGCTTGAAAGTATAATGGGTCGTGATCTTGTAAAGAGAATTATTAAGCCTGCGTATCGTGGTATGCGTAGAGCTGAATGGCAACGTGTTCGTTCTATGTTTGCTAATGATCAACCATCAGAAGCAGAGATGCAAACTATTGCACAATTACGTACACAACGTGAAATGAGTCGTAGATTAGATGAGGGTCAGTCATTTAATTATGATGAAGAGTTTGCAATGTCGTATTATGATGAGATTTCTGAAAGGTATTCTCAGGAAAATCCATTTATGTCTGCAGCTATGAAGAGAGGCGCGTATGCTACATCAAGATTTCGTTTGTATAGTTCTACTGTAGGTAAGGCCGTTGCTCGGGGTGGTACTGGTATGGCACCATCTGGAGCTTTGCAGGCTGTGTATGGGCGTCTGCTTCCAGCTGAATTTTTTACCAAAGGAACTTATGAAAGCCAAGATCATGTAAAACTTATTTTCGATGATAGTGGTAGATATATTGGTCTTGCTCCGCATGAAAAAGATGTTGCTACATGGGAATTTATTCGTGGTACAGAGGGTTCTGATGCTGATGACCATGCTTTGACATTTTTACTAAAGAGTATGAATAATCGTAAACAGTGGGAATATTTTCTTCCTATTGGTAGAGATCCTCAAGGCGTAGGTGCTGGTCTTGTTCGTAGAATAAGTAAAGTTGATGCTGATAAATTTACTAAAACTACACGTATCGAAGCTATAGATGTAACAAATACAGAGATTCAAACTGGTAATCAATTAGTTAGATGGAATTTTGGTGATGTACGTAGTGGACAAGCACGTAATGTTGGATTTAATCCTACTGATCTTCCTATGAGTGGTAGTCCATTGAGACTAACTGAGCATGGGCCAACTAATATTCGTAGAATTACTCAGTTCAATCGTGAGAAAGGTAACATTGGTAAAATTGATGTTTACATGAGATTGCTAACGCATTCTGGTGTTGATAGCGATATTGCTGGTGGTGTTTTCTCTGATGTTCTTGATGCTTTAACAAGATTTAGAGGTTCTTCTGTTGTAGCTGAAAAGGCTATTAAGAATGAAATTAGACAGTGGTTAGAGGCGAATCCACGCCGTTCTTTGGATAAGCATTTGATTGAAGAGTATCCATGGTTGAAGCGTGACTTTGAAGAATACTTGTCTGAAGTTAGTTCTCCTATAGCTGCTGGTGTTCGTTATGAATATACTAGTTTAGATATTGCTAATGTTCGTAAGGATGCACTGTTGGAATCCCGTGTCTTTGAAAATGTTCAGAGCATTCTATTCCAGGGTTCACGTAGTGCTATGACTAAGCAATTAGATACACGTTTGCTACAGATAGCTCGTCGTGCTACTACAATGTCTAGTGGATTGCATAATCGTTATCGTAGTCCTTTATATGCTGGTGTTGTAGAGGGTGATAAACTTACTACTGCTCAATCTGATGTCGTAAATCAAGGTTTACGTGAGGCCGTTAATCAAGGGTATATGCCTCAAGATTATGCTGCTGCTCTTATGCAAGTAGCTGTATCCGAGTCTAGTGCTGGTCGTCGTAAAGGTTTTAATACTGCTATTTCTGATGAGATTTTAGAACTTCTAGATAGAAGTGCATATGAGTCTTATTTTGAGTCATTTGATGACTTTCAACCTGCATTACGTTTGGAGTTTGGTGGTGGTATTGCTGCTGGAGTTAAACAAGCTAAAGAATATGTAGTACGTCGTCAGCAAAGTGCTAGTGGTGCGGCCTATCATATTGGTGAGATGATTAAGGGAGAGTTCAAAGCTCTTCAAGAAATTCAAGATGTACAGATGGGTGCTATTGCAGAAGCTGCTGGGCCATTGCGTTACCAAGGTTCAATAGGTGCTACAGTTGGTCAGACTAGTTTATATGAGTCGGGGCTATTTGGTGTAGGACGGTTGGGTATTGATGAGTGGTCTCAAGCTGAGGAGATTACTAGAAGAATAATTGGTGGCCGTACACTGAGTGAGATTATTCAGGATCCTACATTATCAGGATTTGATTGGGAAGGTTTAGCTCGTGGTTTAGAGGCTCCAGAGGGCATTTTAGATGTTCAAAAGACTACTGTATCTCCTAGTGGAATGCTACAAAGTGTACGTGGATCTTTGGATCGTGATCTTACCCCTGAGCAACTTCGTCTTCATGCTATGAAGCGTCGTCGTATTCTTATTTTTGACGTAGAAAACGACTATAAGAAACTTGTTCGTGGCCGTGAACGTGCTAACGTTGGTTACTGGGGTGCACAGATTATTAACGATGATGGAAGTGTGGAACATATTGCTCTATCATTAAATGATGTTAAAGCTGGTGTACTTAATGATATTGTTGGTAGTGTAACGGATGTTGTTGGATACAATGTATCTCACGACTTAGATTTAACTGCTCGTAATTTTGGAGTTAATTTTGAAGGTAAAGTAGTTTGGGATTTGCGTAAGGGTGGTGAAGCAGCTGGACTAGGTGGACGTGGTATGGTGCGTGCTGCTACTAAGGAAGAGGATACTTGGGTTAGTGGTAAATTGGAAGGTGGTGTTCTTAGTCCTCAAGCTATTGAAGATCGTGTGCGTCGTTTCTGGGGTAATGCTTTGCGTCAGTTGCCATTGAAGGGCCCTGGTAGTATTACTGAGATGCTTGGTTTATCTCGTGGTGAGCTTGAAGTTCCTGCGGGTGAGCTAATGGAAAGAATGTATAGAGATCCTAATAATAAGGATTTGCAGTTTGTTATGGATCTTTATAATAGGCTGGATGTAGAGCAGACAGGAGCATTATGGAATATTCTTTCTGGTATGCTACCAGAACAGTTTGGTAGATTTGGTGCGCAGGATGTAGTAGGCAGATCTTGGGATGATTTGGGTATGCAGCCCGTTGCTTCTTACTATGATTTTCTACCAGATGTTAATGATGCTAGATTACGAGATCCGACTATGGGAATGGAGTTTGCCGACGAAATCGACCCTATGATGGCGGAGACTGGACAAGAGTATATTGAGCTTATTAAGCAAGCAAATAGGGCTGGTAATCGTGCGACACGTATGCCTTTGCTTCAGGCATGGGGTCGCCGTACAGCGAGTAGTGGTGCTCCGGGAGTATTGTCTGCTGCTATGAGAGGTATGCAGTGGGGTGGTACGCAATTGACTGCTTTGTCTGGTCGTACTTTTGGTGCTGCGGGACGTGGTATTGGTCGTGGTATGGGTATGATTCCTGCTGGAAGAGTTGGAAGAGGTATTGGACGAGGTGCTAGATTTGTTGCGGGTTCTAGTTCAGGAAATAGACTACGTGGAGAAATTCGTTCTGATACATCTGGTGAGTTGGTTCGTGGCGGTATTACTGAGCAATTTATTCAGAATACCGATGTAGGTCAGTTCGCTCGTATTATGCAGCTACCTGGTGTGTATTCACGTTCTGGTATGGATGTTATGGGTACAGCTATTTCTGCTGGTATCTCTGGTTTGCCATTCATGACAGGTTGGTGGATGGCTGGTAGAAATATTGGTAGACTATATGATTCTCCTGCGTCATTAGCTAGATTTAGTGGTGCAAAGCAGGGAGAAATTCTTCAACTTTCTATGCATAGAACTTTACGTGAGGGTGGTGGATATGCTGAGTTAGCTGAACGTATTATTACTAATCAGACTGGTGTTGGGCCAGCGCGTTTGCGTGCATTGCGTGATCGTGGAGATTTTAATGTGTTCTTGCGTGCACTTAAGGGTGATAATCCTGAATTGTATGAGCGTCTATATCGTAGACTAGACGAAGTTGGCGATAATGATGAATTGTACCGTCGTACCAATGATGAAGGTACTGTGCAGTATGGTAACTACTTCAGCATGCTTATGAAGGATTTGTGGAATCAGAAAGTCCGTGGTCGTGAGATTGGCCTAAAGAAGATTACTGCAAATCTAGAGGATCCTAAGCGTTTGGAACAATATGAAACTCATTTGAGTCGTTTGAGTCGTGATGCGAATCAATTAATCAATGAAGCTAATCGTCGTGGTTTGAGTGCTGAATCTCAGAGACGTATTGCTGATCAAATTCTTCCATTTATGAAGATTACTAGAGATATGCCTAACTATGAGGAGTTGATGACTAGAAATCGTGCGCGTGGTGGTGATGGACGTATCGACATTGATATAGACTTTGATTTGTTAACTGATGAACAGAAGAGACAGGTTCGTCGTGATATTGAACGTCGTGAAGCTTTCATGGCTGATATACCAACTGCGAAGTCGTTCGGTCGTATGGATTGGGGAGATAATTTAGGTCGTAAAATATATGCTATGACACTTGGTATAGAGACTGGTTCACCAGTGCGTAGAACTGGAGGACGTGTTGGTTGGGGTATAAATACACCTTGGACTAGAGAATTGGATGTGAGTTCTGGACGAAATAGAATGGAACTTCGTGGGGATATGCTTAAAGGTCGTATGGGTGGAAGTATTATAGATCCTGAAGAGTGGCGTAGAAGTACTGATTGGAGAAGTTGGCTGCCAACTAGAGGTTTGGCTCGTCCATTACTACTTGCACAAGCTGGTATTCTTGGTGCTGCTGGTGCGGAAGGTGCTATTTGGGAAGAAAGACGTCGTCGTGAATTTGGCAGTGAATTTGGTTCTGGGTATAATACATTAGATTTGTTTAATGCTGAAGCAGCACGTCGTCAAGAGCAAATGGAAATGTTCCAGCTTCCATTGCTTTCACGTAGTTTCCCGGGTATACAAGCAATTCCACTTATTGGTAGATTGCCCATTCCTTATATTGGAGAGTATGCAGTTGGGCCACGCCGTGCTTATGCTCGTGATTACAATAAGCGTGAAATGGAAAGAATTAGTGGTACTCGTGGTGCTACATTTGAGCCTATGAATGAAGAGTTCATGCATGTTAATCGTCCATGGATAACTGCTCCACCATCTATTCATCCATGGTTAGTGGCTAAGTTAGCAGCTGCTCCACCATCTCGTTGGGCATCTGATCTTCCAAGTACTATTCAAATGCCTTGGGATAGACAAGGTACTCCATTCTCAGCTACTTTCCAAGATGATTGGGGTTCTTTGGAACCAGAGCAGCAACGTTTGTATTCTGGTGTAAATGCTGTGCTTACTGATGAGCAGTGGGAGCAAGTTCGTTCCGGTGCGTTTGAAGTTATTGAAGATCGTAATCTTCGTCGTAACTTAGCGCAGTTGAAGCAGTTGTCTGATTCTGGACAGTGGAATACTATTATTAAGGATATGCAGGCTTACTCTGGGTATGTACGTCAAGGCTCTAGCAGAGAGAATGCTGGTTTTGCTGCTAGAAGTTTATCTCCTGGTTTGAGACGTGTAGTTTCTAGACAGGCTGCACAAGGTATCCGTGGACGCTCTATTGAAGAGGATCCTCGTCGTGCTACATCTTGGCAAGCATTGCAGATGGGATTGCGTTCTCAGTATGGTAAAGATTATGATTGGCAAGGAAGTCCAGAATGGGCTAGAGATTGGGGAGAGGAAAATATACAGCCATTTGCAGCTTTGAGTCGTGAAGACTATGAGTATGAAAATTATAGACCAGGATGGCATGAGTATTCTAAGTTTGAAAGTGCGGATACATCTATGATGGCTGTTCTACATGCTTACTTGAGACATTTGGAATTCTGGAAGAAGCCTGTACGTTACGTTAGACCTTCAGAGGGTCAAGATTGGATTAAGATTCCGGAAGTTCCTAAGTATGACTTAAGTGAACCTTCATCACGTGTAACAGATACTTTGCGTAATGCTGCTAATGAGTATGATAGTCTTAAGTTGACTAATCCATTATCTGTTCCTCAAATGCAGGAGGGTGGTGTAATTCCTGCGAATTCAGGCGGTACATTAATTAATGCTGGTGAGGCTGGATATGATGAGGCAATTATTCCTCTAGACAAAAGTGTGCTTGCTGATATATTTAGTAATTTGGCTAGTGAAGGTGGTGTATCCAGTGCAGAGGAATTGGCGGATATTGCTAGTGCTATGCATGATGTTGCTCGTATTTTAGGTGGTTTAGAGGCATCTATAGGTGATAGTATTTATCAAATCTCTGCTTCTAATAAAGGTATGGGAGAAGCTTTGCGTCTAGCGTCTGCTATGGACGCTGAATTACAGGCAAGTGGTACTTTTGGTGAAGGGTCTAAGATGGCTTTTGTTGGAACAGGAGCTACTGAATTTGCTGAGTTTGGTGGTAATGCTCTTAATATGAATTTCTGGCAACAGCAATTGGCAGAAAGTAAGGCAGCTGTAGATCGTTCTCTAGACTGGACTCCATTTGATACTCCACAGCAAATGCCTGATTGGGCTACTGGTTTTGATACATCTAGTGGTGTGTTTACTATGGCGCGAGATATGCTTGCACAAATTAAGCCACAAGATGTAAGTGAAGTTCCTTATAGTCGTATTTATGGACAAGATGCTATAGATGTATCTCTAGAAAAGATTAGATCTCAAGCTATCTTTAGACTTCCTGGTGATGATACTGAGTATTATCATACAAGACCTAAGATAAATGAAGCTGTTTTTGGTGAACAGTATACTTATGATTCACCTATTCCAGGAGCTGATATTGTAAAAGGTGATCCTATGCCTGCACAAATGGTTCCACCAGGAGCATTTGAGTCAGGTGTAATTAGACCTCGTATGGAAGATGTGTGGATGGTCGATGCGGACACTGTTAGACAGCTTACTACACCGTTTGATACTAGAGGTATTGATCCTATTACAGGTGCAGCTGATCCTACTGTTTTGGGTCGTAGTGTTGATGCATATGGTCAGCCAGTTGCTATGCGTGCTTTAGAGCATACTATTGATCCTACTACTGGTGATGCTGATGTTACAGCGTTTAATGATGCTTTGCGTTTAATGACAGAAAGGTTCCGTGTTGAAGGTGTCGATGCACCTGAGCATTATGAAGTTGGTGGGCCTATTGCTAATGCTATTGCTGCGGGATTTATGGAACAGTTTGCATCTCAAGATAGATTGTTCTTTGATATTAAAGGACAAGCTGCGTTTGGTGAGGATTCAAGAGATCCAGAAGCGCGTAGTGTTGTAGATATTTTTGGTGCTACTGAATCTGGAGAAGCTATTAGAATTCAAGACTATCTTCAAGCTACTGGTTGGACACGTGCAGAACCTGAATCATTTGCACAGGCTGCTACAGCGGCTACAGCAGAGGCTCGGGGTGAAGGTTTGTTTAATGAATTCTTTACTAGTCGTGGTTGGGGTGCTGATGTTGATGTTCGTCAGTTATCTATTGCTGAACAAACGTTAATGAGAGAGGCACGGTATGCAGGTGTCCCTGCGTCTGTGCTTGCTGGACTGACTCCTAGTATGCGTGGTATTGATTTTGAACAATATGCTCGTATACCTGTAGGTACAGGGGATTTTGATCTTCCTCGTCAAATGTCTACTATGGATTCTATGATAGGTAAGATGCCTGAATTGGTTAGTTTAGATTCTATTGTGGCCGCTTTAGATGTTGCTGGTATTCAAGGTGGTCTACCAGATCCTGCTCAGTTTGCAGATATGCTTGGGCCTAATCAAAGACTTGTTGGTGATGCTGCGTTACTTTCTGCTGTATATGGTGATGCTCCTGAACATGAGCCTATTAGAGAAGCAGCTATGCGTCTTGGTAGTAGAGCAAGAGAGCAGACACTTGCTGCTGCTGAGCGTTATGAGTTACAAGGTACTCGTGCTGGTATTGATATAGGTGAAGGGCTTCTTTCTACAATGCCTTCTGAATTATCAGAAAAGTTGTATGGCACTACACAACCTGTGCAAATGTTTGGTACACAATATGATCGTTTGGCTGAGGATATTGCTAAGTTACGTGAACGTGGCTATCGTGAAGCTATAACAATGATGGGTAAAGATGAACAAGCTTTACGCGAAGGATTAGGTGTATCTACAGTTGGTGATAAGGCTTCATACTATGCAGCATCTGTGGAAGCCGGTGAAAAACTAGCGGCATTTGAAGCTGAAAGATTAACTACTGCTCAGTACGATGATGAGTTGTTCGGTGGAACAGGTGTTTATGATCGTCGCGAAATGTTTAAGGGATTTGTTACTGAAGGGTATGTATCTAGAAATATAGATAGGTTAGAGTATGAAGCTAAAGAAGCAGATAGACGTGCTGCTGTTGGGATGGCTGGTGCACGTGTACGTCAAACAGCGTCATATTTCGATCCATTTGCCAAAGATGTTACATCTGATATGGTCGAGACTAGTTTCGGTAAACTTGAGGATCAAACTGTATTGCGTAGTATTTTAGGTGCTGTTGGTCGTATGAGCGGTGTTGGTGGTGCGGAAGATATGTTTGGTATGTCTATGCAATATGCTGTTGCTGGACAAAATCTACGTAAAGATCCTTCTACATGGGCTATGGCTGGTCTTACTGGTGGGCAGGATTTGTTTACTGGTGGGTTTGAGCAAAGTATGGTCGACTTAGCTGTTGAGAGATTTGAGGTAGGTCGAGGCACTAGACTTTCTGATGCTCCTGATGGCGCGGCTACGATGTTGCAAGATATGTCTGATAGATATGGTGCAGTAATTTCTCCATTTGAAGATAGTCTAGAGGCTGGTATTGCTAGTGGTGCTATTAAGAGTGAGTTAGATTTAGTAACTGAATTGTTTAGAGATATGTTTGCATCAGTTATATCTGCGGGAGAAAATGCTGCTCGTGAATTTAGTGGTTTGGAATTTGATCCTGAGTTTAGTAATGCTAATTTGCGTCGTAATGCTGCCGGTGAAGTAGAGTTTCGTCGTACATTAGAGAACCTTCCATCAGGTTTTGTTGAGGCATTAAAGCAGATGGGTACAGGAAGTAGTATTCTTGTTCCTGGACAGAGATCTGCAGAACAGACTGATCGCGCTTATGAGGTTGATCCTTTGTCAGGCGCTAAGTCTCCTGGTAGCGGTGTGTGGCAAGTTGGTGGTGCTACATATGGATTCGATGAGTCTGGCGGCAGTGAAGGGAGAATAACTGTTACTGAAGATATAACACGAAAGGTAGAACAAAAGCGTAAGGGAGATAAATGGTATACATATATTGATGGAGTATGGGATCAAAAAGATCCTCAAGCTGATAAACGTGATGTACCTGATGAAATTAAACATGGTACTATGGAAACTGTTTATGATGTTGCTACTGGTCAGATGGTTGAGCAATACGAAACATTTGGTGATACTGGTCGTGTCAAATTGTTTGAAGGCGCTCCTATAGCATTTCCTGATGTTCAGGAAGAGGCAAAATTAGACTTAGAGGCGTTCTTAAAGGGACTTCTACCTGATGATATGTCTGCTATTGATTTTGAGAAGGTATTTGAAGCAGCTTTTACAGCATTGATGGCGGGTGTGGATGTAGAGGAACTTAGTGCTAAGTTGATGGATATACTTCCTGATAAGTTGTCTAATGCTGGTTTAGTATCAGTGTTGGAAGCAGCTTTTCTAGCTGCTGCGGAAGGAGTAGATAGTGGTAGTATTACTGAAAATTTGTTGAATATTCTTCCGGATAAGTTAGATGGTGAGGCATTAGAGAAAATTCTTATCAGTGCTTATGAAGTAGCTATAGTAGATGGCGATCCTGTAGATATTGCAAGTAGTATATTAGTATTGTTGCCAGACGACACTACAGCTGCGCAAATAGAATCTATTCTATTATCAGCGTATGAAATTGCTATTGTAGGTGGAGATCCTGTAAATATAACTGAGAGTATTAAAGCATTATTACCTACAGATATTTCTACTGAAAAATTGGTTGCGTTGTTGGAAGCTGCATATGAGTTAGCTTTAATGGGTGGAGACCCTGTTGATATTGGTCAGAGTATTAAAGATTTGTTACCTACTGAGAAAATAGATTCAAGTACTTTGGTGGATATACTTGAAGATGTTTTGCGTGCTGCGGCAGCAGGTTTATCATTGGACTCTATTATAAAAGCGTATAGAGATGTAATTAGTAAAATGGATCCGTCTGATATGGGTATAGGGTTTGCACAATTATTTGCATCTATTCAAGCGGTAGGTGTAGACGGTGCTGAAAAACTCTGGGAAGATTTGTCTAATAGTATAACTGATGATATGGATTCAGCTACTATTTCAAAGAAAGCGGCGGATGCTATATACCTTAGTATAGTAGCGGAAATGGCCGGTCTTGACCTTACTCCAGAAGATATTTTTGGTCCTGGTGGTATTCCTGGATTTTCTAGTTCTAGTGGAGGAGCTAGTCAAGGTTCTAGTGGAGGCGGCCAAGGTTCTAGTGGAGGCGGTCTTGATAGTTCTATGTGGAATAGTATTATGTTTGGTGGTGATTTAGGTGGCAATCCTCGCGTATCTGGTGGTGCTTTTGGTATTGATTTTGGTCAATTAATTACAGATATTAATAGTGTACAAGAAGCTGCGGAAGGTGTTGCTGGGGCATTTATGGGTAGTGAGGAGTCTGTTGTATCAGGATTGAATCAAATCTATAGTGATATTGATACACTTAATTCTAAAATTGAAGAGACACAATTAAATATTGGCGGAGAAGAAAATAGTATAGCTTCTGCATTTGGAATTGAAGTTCAGTCAAAGGTTGACAGTTTATTTGATACATTAAATGAAGATATGCACAATTCTATTGTTAATCTTATTTCAAGTATTGGTAGTGGAGATAATAGTATAGCCTCTGCATTTGAAATTGATGTGCAATCGAAGGTTACTAACTTGTTCAATTCTTTAAATGAAGATGTGTATAATTCTATTGTTGGTCTTATTAGTAGTATTGGTGGTGGAGACAATAGTATAGCTTCTGCATTTGGAATTGAAGTTCAGTCAAAGGTTGATAGTTTGTTCAATGTTTTGAATGAAGATGTGTACAATTCTATTGTGGGTCTTACTAGAAGTATTGGTGGAGCAGACAATAGTTTGGCGTCGGCATTCGAAATTGATGTGCAATCAAAGGTTAACAATTTGTTCAATGTTTTGAATGAAGATGTGTACAATTCTATTGTGGGTCTTACTAGAAGTATTGGTGGTGGGGATAATAGTATAGCCTCTGCATTTGGAATTGAGGTCCAATCGAAGGTTGATACTCTATTTGATACATTAAATGAAGATGTATATAATGCTATTATAGGCTTGAAGAATAGAGTTAATGGCTCTGATAGTTTGTTGTCTGCGAGTCATGATGTTCAGAATGTGTTTGATGATATTGCTGATGTTTATGATAGGTTAAAGGATAAAACTATAAATATTAGTGTACATACTACGTATTCGTCTTCAGGAAGTAGAGGTGGAGGCGGTGGTGGCCCAGGTGGTGGTGGCCCAGGCGGTGGTGGCCCAGGCGGTGGTGGCCCAGGTGGTGGTGGCCCAGGTGGTGGTGGCCCAGGTGGTGGTGGCCCAGGTGGTGGTGGCCCAGGCGGTGGTGGCCCAGGTGGTGGTGGCCCAGGTGGTGGTGGCCCAGGTGGTGGTGGCCCAGGCGGTGGTGGCCCAGGTGGTGGTGGCCCAGGCGGTGGAACAACACCTGGTGCGCAACCTGGTGATCCTAATATTGGTACTACAGATGCGCAAGGTATAGATACTGGTCAAGATACTTGGCAAGGTGGTTTTGCATTACCTACTTCTGGTGGTGTAGCTTTGAATGTCGCTGAAATGGGTGAAGGTGAAGCTATTCTTCCTCTTAGTAAAGTTCCTGGTATTTTTGCTGAAGCGTTTGCTAGATCTGCAGATTCTATGAAGTCTATGACGGGGACTGCTAGTGAAATTATGCTACAACCAATTAAGGATATGCTCGCGTCTGTACCTTCTATGATTATAGGTATGTCTGGTGCTACTGATAGTTATATGGATAGTGTTAATGCTTCTGGTGATGGTGTACTTCTTCTTGAAAATCACGTAAGTCTTGAAATGGGCGGAGAAGAGGTAGTTAATGTTATACTAGAAGCACAAGAATTAGCATTGCGTTCAGGACGTGGTGCGCTATAAAAAGGAGAATTATTTATGGCAAGTTATTCAAATACATCGGCAGTGACTTTTCCTGTACCTTCGGATGATTGGGCTGATCCAACTTTTGTGGGTATTTGGACAGCAGCTACTGGTGGTACATTTTTAGGCCGTGTAGGTTTATCTAATGACGTAGATGCACCTACTGATGGTGCAACTGTTTCATTTGCAGCAACTATGTTAGTTGTTGAAATTAGTAATGATGATTTTACAGTTGCTGGTGCGCAACAAGCATTAAATGGTTATATTTCAGGTACGAGATATATTTCTTTGCATAGTGCGGATCCGGGAACTGATGGATCTAATGAGTTATCAGGAAATGATTATGCGCGTGTAGCTATAGCTAGTACTGCTTGGAGTTAATATACTATGGCATCTTGGATAGGTACATTTCCCGCAACGGATGTAACGGTAAATTCTGTTGCTATGAGTGTTATATGGGATCCATTTCCGTATGTGGGTCCCGTTTTATCTGATCTTTTAGAAGATGGTGGTACGGCGTATATTTCTCGTTTAGGTATTTTTGCTGGCGGTGCTTTTACTCTTGGGTTGAGTAGTACTACTTCTGAATTTTTTAGTCCTGCTGAACAGTCTTTTACAGATGCTGTACATACTAATGGGTATGTCGAGATTACTCATGGTACATATGTAATTAGATTATCATTTGTAGATATGTCTGAACCATACTCTTGGACGGTTACTGATTCAGATACTGTTGCAGTGATGGCAGATATAGTCACTAACTATAATTCAAGTGTTTCTACTACTATAGAAATTCGTGATACTGTTGCTTTAGCTCCAGATCAACTCGAAGCTGAGCTATCTGAAACTGGTTTTATTTCTGGTAGTATTTCTGTAAGTTTTCCACCTTCTGTTTCTTTGTCTGCTAGGCTTTCTGAAACAGATTCTATTACTGCTTTCGGTAATGTAGATAATCTGGATCCACCACTTCCTGTTACGGGTTTTACTGTAACACCTATTTATGTTAATCCGCCTAGTCGTCGAACTGTTGGATTTGATCTTAGTTGGGATGAATCTATTGAATTAGACGTAGATAGTTATACTATCGAGTTCTTTCGAACTGATGATTCTGCTAGTATTGGTACCGAGGTACATGTTCAGGATCGGGAAACTACATCGGAACGTATTAGTCATGCAGTAAATGCTGATTTAGAGTCTATCCCTTTACAATATGCAAAGGAATATAGTTTTACTATAGTAGCTAGACGTAGAGGTCGTCCTTCTGAGACTACTGTTCCCGTTTTATCTACTACGTTAGTAGGGCCTGCAAATGTGGATCTTGGTGCTAATTTATCTGAAGATGGTAGTATTAGTGCTACTTTGCGTGTGATTCCTGATGTAAAACTAGAAGCCGAGTTTTCAGAAACTGGTTCTCTTACAGCTAAATTGCGTGTTGATCGACCACCAACTCCAGGTCAAGTCACTGATATTAGGTTTTCATCTAGTCATGATGTTATTGCGTTGGATTGGTTCGCTGTTCTTCATGCTGATGATTATGAAATTCAGTGGGCTGAAAGTATAGCTGATTTAGGAGATGATGAAGATTTAATAGAGTTTTTAGATGCTTCAATTAATCCTGTAGAGTTTTATGAGATTTCTAGTCTAGATGTTGAAACTACGTATTATGTGCGTATTAGAGCTAGACGTCATTTTGGTTCTTCAACTGAAGTTGATGGAGTTCCTTATCCAAATAGTGTTGTAGGTATATGGTCTTCTGTTCTTACTGTAACTACATTAGTAGAAGCTCCTGGTAGAATTTCTAATCTTACTGCAACGGTTAACTTATCTAGACATGTTGTCCTTGAATGGGATGCACCTTCTGATGGTGGTGATGTTGGTAGCTATCGTATAGAAAGACGTATAGGTACATCTGGTGCACCTGAAGCTACTTTTGATAGTAGTGGTTCTATTGTAACGTATACGGATGTTACTTCTGCTCATGATTTTGATAGTGATATTAGTTATAATTATATAGTTTTTGCTGTTAATGTTAGTGGTAATGGTGGATCTAGAGAGTTAGATGTTACGGTTTCTCCATCTACTCCTGGACAAGTTATAGGAGTGGTAGTTGTTGCATATAGTGATACTCGTCTAGATGTATCTTGGTCTTCTGTACTACATGCGGATGATTACCGTATTCAGTGGAGAGTAGATGGTGATGTATTTGATTCAACTAATCAACACGATCAATCTGTTCCAGATACTACACATTCTATAACTAGTTTGTCTGCTGATACAGAGTATTTTATTCAAGTTACGGCGTTGCGTGATGATGCAGAAAATGGTTTGGTTTCAGCTGAAGTTTCTGTTGCCACTTATGCGCATTCTACACCTAATCAAGTAGACAATTTATCTGGAAGTGTTTTTTCTCATCTTGCAATAGACTTATCTTGGGATGCTGTAAATGATCCTGTCTCTACAGATGATATAGATGTAAAATATGTTGTAGAGTATCGTAGATTAGGTTTGAGTGGTGATTACTCTTCTGTGTTAGTTAATTCTATAACATATAGATTAGGTAATTTGTCTTCTGATACTAGTTATTCTATTAGAGTATATGCTATATATGAGGGTTCAGCTGATGGTGATAGATCAGAAGTTATTATTGTGCGTACTGATGAAGAGGATGCATTAGATAGTATTTATCACGTATTATCTTCTTCTGAAGATGTTGTGGCAACTATGCCTATAGTACATGTAGGGACTAGAGAGATTAGAGAAATAGATGATGGAAGTACGCAGGCTCTTCATTTTACTAATGATGACGGTAGAGATAGTAGTATGCAATTATATATAACTACCTATGCGCATGAAGATATAATTGCTGATACTATAGCAACTATAACTGCGGATACTTTATCTATCATTTTTTCTAAGTATACTGATGGCGTTAAAATTCAAGAAGGTTCGAATGATAGATGGGTATGGATTTTAAACAATGACTATATAAATATTCCGCTTGTTTTGAAAATTCATCGTGTTGTAGATAATATTTCTAACATAGAGATTGATTTGTTTAATGGTGTATCAGGTGAACTTATTGTTGCTGACACTAAGCCTTCTGGTAATTCTATTAGTTTTGATGACGATGCGCTTAGTTGTGAAACTAGTGAGGATGTTAGTAGACTATATTATGTAACTGATAATGATGTTCAAGTTTGGTATGGTGGTATTCCTAGTTTTGTGTATAAATCTGATGCTGTAGTAGCTTTGGAAGCGTCTGTAGTTCGTGGTAGAGATTCTCAGAGACAGCTTACTCCACCTAGAGTTCCTGCAATGAGATGTAAGATTTGGGATCATGAAGCTACTGAGGATGGTAGTTCTGGTATTTATTACACACGTCCCTATGTTAGTGGTACAGAGGTCTCTTTGTTGGGTATGCTGCCTGGCGGTGAGTGCAAAGCTGTGTTTACTGGAGTTGTAGATACTGTTGGATATAAGTTTAATCAGAATTTATTTACTTATACTATCAATGCTTTGGGTATGACTAGTAGATTAACTAGAGATAAATTATACAGTGAGGTGTTATCAGATAGTTCTGTTGCTAAGGCTCTTCGCAAAGTTTTGTCTGCGGCTGATTGGGGAGATGGTTTTTCTCTTACAGATTCTCAGTTTTCTACTATTCTATCGTACTGGTGGTTAAGTGGCGAAACTGGATGGCAAGCTATTCAAAGATTAGTAAACACAGAAGGTCCACCATCTACTTTTTATGAAAATAATTTAGGTGAGTTAGTGTTCTTTGGTACAGGTAGAACAGCAGCTTCATTAGATAGGAAAACTATTGGTGATCCTAGTGTTTATCCTGATTCCTTTGCTTTGATTGGTAATGTTCAGGAGCAATCTGAAGTTGAGTATGTAGTTAATCATGCAGAATTGGATGTTGTAGAGTATATTGAACCAGAAGAAGATGATGAAATCTGGAGACGTAATATTGAATTTCGTATTCTTCCGGGGGCTACTTATGATTTGACTGCTACATTTTCTGGACCTGTTATTGATTATCTTGGTAATGCTGAGCCATCATTCATGTCTACCTTAGACTCACTGTCTGTTAGTTACATTATAGAAGAGTTATCTGCTACTAGAGCTGTAATGCGTTTTGATAATAGTGCTAGTTCACAGGTTGCACGTGTTAGAAATGTTATAATTAGAGGACGAGCACTTGAGATAGGTGCTAAGATTCAAGTAACATCTGATGGTATCGAGAATACTATTAGTACTGTATCCGATAGTGAAACAGACCATGGTAGTCGTGAGTGGCCTGGAAATGTGTATCCTACGATAGCCGTTGATAGAGGTACCCAGTTAGTACGTAATATTGTGCAGAATTATCATGAAGGTGTAGATACATTTTTTGTTAGAATATATGGGGATACATCAAGTAAATTATCAGAGCTATTGTTGCTTGACGATACATTGGCTTTGGAGAATGAAGGTATAGGTAATACAGAAGAAGATAGAGATGGTCGTTTGTTGTTCTTTACTGATGATATAGATTCTGGTAATAGGGCTTTTCCTGGTGGCTTCGCATATTTGCGTAAATATCGTCATAGATGGGAAGGTGGATTTTACTATGTAGAACTAGAACTAGAATCTCGATCATTGGACTTCTTTGGTGTATTGCCGTTTATTATTGGGGGTTCTACATTAGATAGTGGTGCGGGGTATTCAGCATAATGTCTGTTAATAAAAAATGTATTCATGATTTTATTAGTATGTTTGCAGCGCAAGCATGGGTTAGTTTAGATTTTGATATAACTACTGATGTGGGGTATGTGCATTATTTAAGTTATACGTTAGGTGATAAGTTATCTCTATTTCCGTTTAATATGGAAACTATGGAACCTATAATGTCGTATGTTACTACTGTAGCAGATGTTGTTCGTGGTGTCTGGAGTACAGAATGTTCTGGTTGTGGTTCTAGGACTGTTATTCGAAAGTGTTCTGAGTTGTGGATATGTTTAGTGTGTATAGAGAGTGAAGTTTCTGAGGGATTTCATAGAGTATTATTGCGTCCAGATTGGAAGAATATTGAGGATGTTTTATTACTACGTCCTCATGCGGTAAATAGAAATGGATATGCACATGAGACTTTGGCATCTTTAATTTTAGAGAATAAGGATAATTTATAATGGTATGGGATACACTGCAAAGTGCTTCATTTATGAATCAAAGTGCGTTGCGTGCTATTAATATGAATAGTATTATTGAGACAATCTATCAACTTGCGCCTAATTATTGGCAAGAGGCTGGTGATATAGCTATAGGAGAGGGTGATGGCGAGTTACGGCGTTTAGCTGTTCCTAGTGCTAGTGATTTATATCTTGTCAACGATATAGGTGTTACAGATCTACCGGTTTGGAGAGGATTAGATGATGTGTTATTGTTAAACAGTGATTCATTGGGGCCATTTCTTGGTGATGATTCAGCTGATGACGTATTGTCTAGTGCGGGTGCACTTATAGGCGAAAGCTTTGCGGTCAGTAGTTTATTTGTTCGACGTCCTCATAGAGATCGTAGGATTGAATATAGACGTTCAGCAACGGATAGTTGGATTGAACTTGATGTTGACGAAGAATATGAAGATCCTATGATTGTTATTGATAATAGTAATTTAGATATTATTCGTTTAGGTTTGGAAGGAAGTGATACAATTACTTTACGGTGCAATTCAACGGTGGAAATAACAATGCTGGTTGCACAATCAGATTTTTCTACTAATGTATTGGCATTAAATTCATACTTTTCTAACAACGATATTTTAGGATTGAATGCTTCTTCAAATGTTCAGGTTGTTAATTTTGAGATTGCTGCTACGGGATTTGATTTTTCACTTCCTGGTTTTAATTTGGTAGATTTAACTAGTTTTTATAGAGAAGAATTCTATGGAGACTCATTTAGATATTTATTCGTAACATTGTTTTATAGGTTTTAATTATGGCTTGGATAAGTTTGCCTACTACTATAGGTGAAAATAGTGCATTGCATGAAAGTTTTTTTGTCAATCTTGTTTGTAATTTATTAGAATCGGGTGCTAATAGATCGGTTACACGTGGCGATATACTCTTTGGTAAAGGTAAGCAGAGCTATGTTGATAACAATGGTAATGTAGGTAGACTTGCTATTGTTGATGGTAGTTATGGTAACTTTGTATCTGTAGGGGCTGATGAGGACATTATTTGGTCTAGTGGTGCAGCTAATTTGTCGTATAGGCAGTATAATGCCGATCCTTCTGGGTTTGCTGCTAGTATCACTGATGATGCTTATATATCTAAAATTCCGGGTTTAGCTTTTGTTGAAGCGTTTTCTCGTGCTCGGGCTAATTTATTATCGGCTGTGGTAGAGGATTCCGCTTTCATGGAAGAAGAGCTTACTCGTTTAGGTGGATTCGCTCCTCGTGTAGCTTATTATGATTCATATAGTAGTCGTTTAGCGTTGTTGTCTAATAACAGTCCTGACTTTTCTATCGGTTCTGATGCAAATGATATGTATGATGTATGGAATATTCCAGCAGATTCTATCTATAGAATAGGAGTTGTTACTATTAATAGCGCATCTGGAATACCTGTTTTTTATATTTTAGATGTTAAAGATGGTGTACGTATTCCTGATATTGAGGCTATGTCAGGACTAGAAGAAACTGGTAGTAGAGATGCATTGTATAAGATTAGTGATGATTGGAATGTTTCTCTTAGTTCTGTAGAGTCCTTGTTGGTTACTAACTCATTTACTTATCGTGAAATATCTGGAAAACCGTCATTAGCTATTGTAGATGGTTTAAGTTTGATTCCTAGTAATGATAGTATTGCTGTTTCTTGGAATAGTGTAAGCAATGCTACTAGTTATATTGTTCAATATCGTACTTCTGGACAGAGTTTTTCTTCAAGTAGTAGACAATTTACTACAACTGCTACTTCGCGTACTATATCTGGATTGAGTGGGGAAACTTCTTATTTCATTAGAGTTCGTGGTGAAGCTGCTGGTTACATAGATGAAGATGCGTGGTCTGATGAAGAGAGAGCTACTACTGAACAGCAAACTCTAGATCGTGTTAGAGGTTTATCTGTCTCTGCGGATGGATCTAATGCTATTAATACTTCTTGGTCTTCTGTCTTTAATGCGGATAATTATATTGTTCAGTGGAGAACATCTTCTCAAAGTTTCAGTACTAGTAGACAATTAACTACTAATGGAACTAGTCGAAGAATAACAGGTCTTTCATCTAACACTACATATTACGTAAGAGTTAGAGCTACTGCTAGTGGATTAGATGATGGAGATTGGTCTTTTGAAAATAGTGCTACAACGGAAGCTCAACAATTAGGTAGAGTTAGTATTCATACTGGTAGAGCACCGTCTAGTAGTAGTATTTTTGTTGATTGGAGTTCAATATCTGGTGCTACTAGTTATATTGTTCAGTGGAGACGTTCTACTCAGAGTTTTAGTACTAGTAGACAGTCTACTACGTCATCTAGTAGTAGAACTATCACTGGTCTGTTGGAAAGTACAACTTATTTTGTTCGTGTTCGTGCTACTGCTAGCGGTTTTCTAGACGGTGAGTGGTCTGCTGAATTTTCAGTTATGACTGATGCTGCGGGATTAGGGCAAACATCTATTACTAGTATTTCATCTACTGAAACTACTATTAGTTTTGCTTGGAGTTCGGTTGCTAGTGCTACATCATACACATATCAGTGGCGTAGCAGTAGTCAGAGTTTTTCTACTTCTCGTCAGCGTTCTACAAGTAGTCGTTCTGCAACGGTGGCTTCTCTTAATAGTGGTACTTTGTACTATGTTCGTGTGCGTGCTACAGCTAGTGGACTTACGGATGGTGCATGGTCTAGTACGCGTAGTGTTAGAACTGATACGCCAGCAGCATTAGGACAAGTATCGGGAGTTCGTACATCACGTACTGGGTATATAAGTTTACATCTTGCATGGGGTTCTGTTACTGGTGCGTCTGTATATGAGATACAGTGGAGAACATCTTCTCAAGCTTTTACTAATTCAAGGCGAACTACTTCTACAGTAGCCTCAGTTGAAGTTACTGGATTAAGTTTGAATACTAGTTATATTGTTAGAGTTCGCGCTACGGCCTCTGGTGTTAGTTCTGGTCCATGGTCTTCAGAATTGACGTTTAGTACAAGTGCTACTATAACTCAATCTCCTGTGTCTGGTGGTTGGTATAATACAAATAGTACTCGTCAGTATGTTTTATGGTGGACTGAGACTGCTTCGGATCCATTATATGAAAGTATTCAAATTAGTCGTAGAGATTCTCGAGATGACGACGATGATTGGGTTAATTATCGTATTATAAGTTTAAGTACTAGTAGTATTTATCGACAAATACATAGAAGTGGTAATACATCTGCGTTATCACATAGTAATAGTGCTTCTTATTTTGATTATCGTATGCGCTATATGCATGATGGTATGGTAGGGCCGTGGGGTTCTGGCCCTAGAGTTCGTACTACTAGGGCGGATACAACTATAGTTTGGAATCCAGCTTCCTCTGTTACATTAAATAATAAAACTGATAGTTCCGTAGTTATTCGTTGGAGTGGACCTGATTCTACTCATGTTAACACTCAGGCTACGCAAGCGCGAGTGGAGATGCATAAAACATCTACAGGTTCTTTATCTGGTGCTGTTGGGTCTAGACTTTATCAAAAATTCTCTTCTAGGGGTAGTCCTGATGTTAGTTTTACTGATATACCTGCTGGTACCTATACTGTTAGCGTCTGGATTGTTGGTTTAAATGCTAATCAAGATGAGCCAAGGTATCGTTTAGCATCAACTCCTGTGCATATAAGTTTAACCTTTGCAGGTTCTAGTTCTCGAAGTGAAGAGGGCGATAAAGATTCATCTGGTGTGCGGCATACTGCTCAGCCTGTTCACGATCATCCAGTATATGGAGCCATGTTTGCTTTTATTATTGATGATGATGTAAGTGCCCCTACTATTCCATCTATTCCATATGATTTTGAAGTTGATAGAGTTAGTGATACATCTGTTACGGCAACTTGGGATCTTGAAAGTGATAGCGATTTATCAGGTTTGACAGATGAAATAGAAGTCCGGTATAGAGTTGCATATGTCGATGATGGTTCAGGATCACGGGATTGGGCTACTACTATGGTTAGTGATCCATCAGATGATTCAGTGGATATTTCATCACTTAGTAATGTTGTTATTGCTAGTGATAGTGATGGTAGTGATTATGATTTAGGATTTTGGCATGAGTTTCAAATAAGAGCAGTTAATACTGCTACTACACCAGATACTTATAGTCCATGGTCATTAAGTAGATATGTTAATTTAGCTCGTTCTACCTAATCCTAGAGTATTGATCATCTGTTGCATAGAATCACCGTTACTCTGTTTCACAGTAGCCACGTGAACAAGTTTGTTTGATCGTGGCATAGAGAAAATTTTATGTGTGTGTATTTCTATTGTTTCTTCTAGAGAATAATAAGTAAGGTCGCTCGATAGTTCTTGAGCGACCTTATTCTTATTTTCGTTAGAATCTAATTCGTATGTTGCTATTACAATGTTTTTTGGTAATTTTAGTTTATGTGTTGGTGTTATCATTAGAATACGTGGTACCAAACAGCATAAGCGACGAGTCCGATTGCAAAGAGTATGGTAGGCACGTATTTAACTTTCTGTACATACGGATTTATTTGTTCAAATACTTCGTATGTCTTATTATCTATTTTTACTAGGATTTCTAAGCATTTTTGCGCGGCCAGTTCACGGTCCATGTTGATGGGGTTTTCTCGCTGTCAATGGAGAAATTTAATATCTCTCCTACTGTTTCGGTTAGGGTGGGAAATTCATTGTTACTAGTTTTGAATATTAGAGGAATCTCTTTGTTGTTACATGCGGATCGTATGTTCTCTATCCATTGCATGTCATATGGTTTGTGTCCTGTAATATCTTTTTGTGCTGTTGCGAAGTCTATGGGTGACTTGAATTGGAAAGGTTCTATGTTTTCAAGTATAGGTTGAAACTCTACATATCTTACTGGTGCTGGTATGAGAGCAAGCTCTTCTAATCTGTCCATGTATTGGTTCATTTCTATACTGGTTCCGCACCATAGATTAGAGGGCCAACCTAGTACGTTTGACGCATTGTTGGCTCTGTTTACATACTTAGTGGTGAGCATGTAAATGTGACGTGGAGTGTTTTCGATTACTGTGAATACTTTGTGTATGAATGAAGATGGAAAAGCGGGATTGAATAGATCACTGTAAGGTGATACTTCAATTATTCTTGGCTCAAACCAACTGCCGGGTAGTTGGAGATTGTGTTCATGTAGTGTGGGCATTAGTTTGTTCTTGAACAGCGGATCAAACTTTGAATAATGTTCGCTATAAGAACCTATTAGGCATACTTTACATGCCTCTGATAGTAGGCTACAACCAGTGGTTATGTTCCACTTGGCTTGCATGTAGTCTGTTGATGTAACTATTTCAGGAATCATTTTACTCTGATACTGGTGTGTTCTCTATGAACCATTGCATATCATCTATGAATATTTCAGCTAAGTTTTTAGCGTCGTCTATTCCTCTGTGATGTGTTCCTACTAATGGTATGTTTTTCATGTTTAAAGCTACGTCCATTCCTGGATTCTTACGTAGTTTGTGTCTATTTTTAAAAGCTACTCTAAGATTGTAATGCCTTGTTAGTAACCAGGATGTGGTTGTGTTATGTAATGCACAATCTTTCATGAATTGGTTTTTATCGTAATAACCCCAGCTCCATAGCTTTAGCCCTTTATATTCATCATCTATGTTGTGGTCATCTATCCAATTAAGAAATGATTTTAATGCAGTGGGAAATAATGGTGCTGCATCTACATTATCTTGAGTTATTGTTGTTAGCTCTGTGCAAAATTTAGTTAGTTTTGTATTTACTATTGGTTTTATAAATGTATCGAAAGTATCTAGTATTTCTCCTCTATCATTTATGGCTACCGCGCCAATTTCTATGATTTCCATTAAAAAGTTCTCTTGTATGTTAGAACAAGTGGCTTCTAGATCAAGTACTATGTGTATCATTTATTCTACTTTTGTAGGAGTACTACGATCCTCTCGGTAACGTAGTATTCGTGGGTGTCTAATTGATTTATCTTTTGTCATTTGTTGTCCTTCTATCTCTACTATAAGTTTCAGTGCTGTTATTTTCTCTTCAGATAAATTTATGAATCTATTGTAGAGAGCACTTCGTTTAGCATCAGTTCCGGGAGCAACGGTGCATAGGAATTGTAATTCATTTTTGCTATTCAGTATGGAAGTTTTTAAGGCTCCTATGTTGTTAGCATATTTACCTTTACCTGGTATCCATCCTGTAATCTGTGCATCTATGGTTGTGCGTTCTTTATGCTTTAACCATGCGCGAGAGTCAAAGTAGCCAGCTTCTGGATTCTTGAGGACAACACCTTCGTATCCAGCTTTAATGTAGTTTGCAGCTATTGTTCTTCGTTGTTCTATAATAGTGTTTTCTACATATGGTATTCTTCTTATGTATTTGTTCTTTTCATCTAGTTCTATTTCATTAAGATATAGTCTTCGTGCGCGCCATGCATATTTTCTTATATCCTTTCCTTTGAATTCTATTACATCAAACAAAACAATATAAGCATTGCCTATTTTCTTTTGTGTTTCTATAGCTTTCTCTGGTTTGGCTCCTATTATACTCATAGTGTTTCCTAGAGTATCGTCATCTACTGGTGCTAGTAGCTCACTGTCTAGAATGGTGTAGCCAGCTTTTCCTAATGTAACTAGTGTGGCATGGTCTCGTAGGTGTGGTACATTGTCTTGAAATTGTGTGTATGCTCCATCTTTGTTTACTCTACGAGATAAAATAAACACCCCATCAGGGGTGCAGTGTATGATGCCTCTAACACCATCTAGTTTAGGTTCTATAATACTATGTTGTGTTGATAGTATTGTGTCTTTGTCTTTCGGTTCGTAAGCTCTTGGTGGTTCAAATTGTTTTAAGGTCATTAAGCCCACCATTCTTTAAACCAACGAGCGTTGTATTCAGCGAGTTCAGCTTCTATTTCTTCACCTGTTTTATACACGGCAATGAATTGTACTGTGTCTAAGTTTTTGGGATTTGTATACTCTATATCTGTACAATCTATTGTTTCTAATAGATGGTTTTGTAGTTCTAGTACTATCATTGTTCTATCACGGAAAGTTATGTTCTGGAATGTTACATGTAGAATTGGTTCAGTAGTCATGTTATTTCTGCGTTCTTTTTAGTAGTAAAACATTTATACCAGCGTCAAGCCAATACTGTACTTGTGTTTCTCTGTCTTCAAATATTATATCGGGTTTAGTTTCTTCGTTGTCTAACCATTCTGTTTTTAATATGTCGGCTGTTCTGAAATCATTGTCTGGTCTCATTTTTATTCGATCATAGTTAATTTTATGCTTGTATAGCCATTTTTCTGTTTTACTTCGTTCGTTTTCTGTTCTGCCAGTCCAAATTTCTATTCTATGTATCCCGTCTGTATACAAAGAAGATATTATTTCTATTGTTTCTTGTATAGGAGTGTCTTTATCGCATGCAGCGTTGTATGCGTTCCAGTCTTTTGGTTCTTGTTTGCGGAAGTGCTCTCGGTGACTGTCGTCACTTAGTGTTCCGTCTAAATCAAATACGTAATACATTTACGGCCAATTTCGTGTGTCTTTGTTGTAAATTGTGTGTGGTTTTTCTGCGGCAAATATTTCATTTATTACTTCTGTTATAAGTGATTTTGTCATTTCTTTTGTGGGTGTTAAGTTTGTGTATATACCATGTCTACATCCTTTCATATTTATTCGTTCAGTTACAGATACGGTACTTTCTAAATCTATTACGATGTATCTCCAGTTATATTGAGCGTTTATTCTTTCTATATTGGTTACATATATTACAAATCTTTCATATGCTGTTGCTATGTATGAATCTGTTCTGATGTTATTCCAAGGTAAGTTATTTAGATCTGGTATGTTCAAGTTGTTTCCTTTAATGTAATGGACCGGGCGACGAGATTCGAACTCGTGCCTTCTGCATGGCAAGCAGATGTTTTACCGCTAAAACTACGCCCGGTAGATGGTTATAAATTTCTTTTTGTATATACAAAAGTACTATTTGAATTGGTATGTAAGGTATAAATATGGATTGGCCGTACATGTCTCTTGCTATGTTTACAGATCCAGTTATACCAATTTGATTAGGTCTTTGTAAAATTGTATTTAAGTTGTTTAGTTTAAGTGCTTTATAATCGTGCAACATAGTCTATAATTGTGAATTCTTTATGTCGTTCAGTTATTCGTGCTATATTTATATGAAATTGTAGTAGTGTTTCTGATACTTCTAGAAGTTTATAGGCTATTGGTATGTTTGGTTGTCTACGAGTTAATGAAAATATGTTACGACTATTTAAATAATAATTGTATAGATATATTTGATTTGGTGCGTACTGTTGACTTGCTCTGAAATTTTGTGTAATTAGATTAAATTTGTATGATTCTATCATCATAATGGAGCCGATGGCGGGAATCAAACCCGCACGATCACATTGGAAGTGTGAGGTTCTGTCATTAAACTACACCGGCGTTGGTTATACGTTTATAGGTTTTCCTATAGGTTGTATCATTTTCTCGTTGTTGTCATTTAAGTATATTAATTGTACTTGTTTAACTGTGTTTCGAAAGTCTGTGCCTGGTATTGACAATACATTAAATCGTATCGCTCCTACGTTCAGCATAGCTATCAGTTCTTTTATAGTCTTTTCTGGGTTTAGGTTGTCTAGATTCTTCATTAGGTCTTGGTACTTGGTGTCCACATGCGTGACAGGTCATGTCGTTATAAATTAGAAAAAATTTTCCGGGGCATTCTAGACGTACGCATGGTTTTTTGTAATATGCCCATTCACGATTTGTGATATGTTTTAAGTTTATAGGTGTGTGAACGGGCATGATTGGTTACTTCCTACTAATTTAGTGTGATACTAAGTATATCATGTACTATCTTCGGAATCAATATTAAATGTAGCAGCCATATGGGTTCTCATTCGTTCTCTATGTTGACTGGTGTCACTGTACCAATTGAGAGCACGCTCTGCAAATTCTTTTGCTGAAAGTATAGATCGGTCTGTAAGTTCAATGAATTCGTGTTCAAGTATTTTTATAGTAGCTTTATGTACGAATTCTGTTGAGTATCCATGAGATATTCGGGGAGTGTGGGATATAGTTACTACATATTTACAAGGTGGGAAGCCTAACTCTATAGTTGCAACGTAGCAATATCCAGGACTATGTTTATCTGGTGGGCCATATAGTGTATACTTTTCTGGTCTGTTAAGTGTGTGAGATACCCATTGCGGTGATGGTGACATTTAGAATAGTGATCCTTGTTTTCCTGCTGTCTTTAGTAGTGTTTGATATGTAGTATTATTTAGATCTGTTCCTATAGATATGTATCGTAATGGTTCATTAGCAATAACTGATTCAATTAGATCTATTTCTATTAGTTCTTCGGTAGGTTGTACGACAGTTTGTATTGAAGAGGTTTCCATTATATTTTCATAGTGTGAGCTTGTTGCATCATCTAGAAGTGTCATTGTATCTTGTTCTATTTGTTTGGTTATAGTTTCACGTTGTTGATTAAATAATTCTGATATTTCGGTAGCACGTTCGTCTATGCTTCTTTCGTCAGTGAACTTATAGTTGGTATGAAATTCTTTTGCTAGTATCTCTCTTAAGTTCATTTGTTTAGCGTTTAGACTGCTTAGGGAGTCTTCATTTATTACTCCCGTGATAGTACTACTAACATCGCGTTTATCTGCGAGCAATCGAAGTTGCCTTTCTTGATAGGTACCGGCATACGCCAAGTAGTAGATTCTGACTTCTTTATCTTGATTAATTCTGTGAGAGCGAGCAGAAGCCTGTTCACTGGTATAAATGGAGAGATGAGGTTCATACCATATTATAGTTGGGAATTGTTGTAGATTTAATCCTGTCTCTACAGCTTGTGGTTGAATTATGACTACATCATTCTTTTCTGCAAGTGCTTCTAGTCTACTTAGACGGGTGTCTGCTGCACCTTTGCTTGCCATGAATGCACATTTAACGTTCGGTAGTAGTGGGTGATCATTTAGTATTTGTACTATTCGTGTCCATGTGGCCTTTTCGTTGGTGTGTGTGCAGTAGATTAGGCACTTTCGTTTCTGATTTACAACTTCTTCTTGTATAATTTTTACTAGTTCTTCTTCTTTAGGGAAAAGTTTTCCTTCACGTAGTTGAATCTCTGGTAGTGTTATTATTGTCTTGTCAGTTGTAGTATCTTTAGGGGCTACGCCTTGCCAGCAATTCTCTGGGTATGCCACAAGCTCATGGATCATAGCTAGTATGTTATAGTTCTCTCCACGTGATACTCTATCGACAGCATTTGTTTCCATCGCTGCTTTTAGTTTAAAGTATGCGTCGTGTTGATTTAATGTGGCTTCACCTTTGGCAAAGGTGTTGTTTTTATCTAGAGGAATTATCTTAGCGTATATTTGTGGAGCTAATAGATCTCTATTGATATCATATATCTTTACGAATACAGATGTAGGTAATATAAATTTTAGAAGTTCTGGATGATATCCAGGTATCTGTGTTCGTTGGCCTGTCTGTCTTCGTGTTAGTCCTACCATCATTCTATTAAACTGTGTTCGATTCATTTTGTAGGTGTGTCTATACTTACCAAATAGTTCTACGAATTTTGTTTCTCGGTTCCACTCTAATCCATTTGCGGGGAATCTAGGTATGAAATGTTCAAATAGCCAGTATAAATTTGCCGCGTATCCACCCATAAATGTGCCAGTTAATCCTAGAGTTTTCTTAGACTTCTGTGCTATTTTTCCGGCTACCATTGTCTGAAGACTACCTTTACCTTTATACTGGTGTAGTTCATCTATTATGAATATGTCATGCCAGTGAGATAGGTACTTGGCTATATAGTCACCATATGCTAGACGGTGATGGAATCTAGCATCTGTGTCGGGTGCGGTTAGTAGTGCATCGCATTTATTAAAGCGTATTCTATTCGTGGGTTCGTGATGATATGCTATGTTATTGGTACAGTATATCTTCTTTGTTATCTTTTTCGTTGCTAGAAGTTTTCTTGCATCTTGTATAGGTTGCCAGCATGTGGGGCATGTTATTTCTTGTGGGAACTTACATTGTGGACACTGTACCGTGTATTTATCACCTATTTTGATTGGTGTTAATACTTGTTCATCTTGACAATGGGGGCATTCTTTTGGTAGGCGTTCGGGGTCTTTGTGAGTTACGTTACTAGATCTAACCCTGCCGTACTGGTTTCTGTATAGAATAGACTGTCTAAGTTCTAGCTTTTCAGTGAATCCTAGTTTGCTAATATCTTTGGGTAACATTATAAAGGTAGGTTTATCACAAGGTAGATCGTTTATCTTGTCTAGTGGTATTTCCGTTTTTGTATGCTTAGTACCTGAGATACCGCTAGGCTTTAGAACAACTGCATTAGGTATAGTTTCTTTGATCTCGCGTCTCCATGTTTCCACTGCGTGAGTGGGGCACATGACTAATACTTTGTTGTAGTTAAGTGCGGTTGTTATACCTAGTGCTATGAAGGTTTTACCTGATCCTTGTTGTCCTATGCAAAAAGCGTTTTTATTATCACGTATATGTGATGCTAAAGATATGATTGTTGCTCCTTGCTTTCCTACTGGTTGACGTTTTAGTGATTTCATTCTATCAATAAAGGTTTCTACATCTGTATGTGTGTAGTCTACTGATGGTGGGAATAAAGTCTTGGCTGTATTATATAAAGCAGATTGGTTGTTTTGTAAGAAGTCTGGTAATGATACATCGTCTTGTTGACCTATGTAGCTTACTTCACCGGTTTTTAGATTCATTGTGGTTATTCTAATCTCATATGTTTCTTCGGTGACTATTTTATTAGGTTGTTCTTCTACTATTTGTTCAAACTTTTCAACAGATCCCTTGATTATAATTGGATCTTTGTCAGAAGTTTTATCGTATATTACTTTGTTGTTTAGATATCCTACAGGCAGTAGCAATCCTAAATGTCCAGCAAGTAACGGTTCAATAGGTTCTAGTTTGTTATGTACTACTGTGTCGAATATGTCATCGAAGTAGTCTTCATTAGTCCATGTACTATCATTTACTAAGTGTGCGGGCAGGTCTATTGGATCAAATGTATCCGTTGTTACTGGTTCAATAGCACTTCTGGGATCTATGCTTGTTTTTACGAATATATCCCAACTGTATCCGTAGCTGGCTACAGTTTGTATGGATGCATACTCTAGGGTATTCAATATTTGTTGAAGTTTGGTAGTTTCATATATTGATAGTGGTCTATCTGAACCGTAACGATTTGCTGTAGGTTGTCCTATTATTACATTGTTCTCTTCGAATACAAATACTTCCATTGGATTTAGTAGGCGTATCATAGGCTCTAATACTTTCATGTTCGGCGTATTAGGCATCACTGCTACTACTAGTCCACGCTTGTGTGTAGCGGGTACTGCGTATTGCAAGTGTTCTAGTACTTCTTGATTTGTCTGTCCAGTTACAGCAGTTATATCGAAGAACGCTGGGTATAGTTGAGGTTTATTTCCTATGATTGGTTTAATGTCAGCTGTGGTTTGGTTATGTGCAGTAGGCACTCTATTTGGCGGCATTATGCACCAGTGCTTTGTGTTCCAGGGGCCTTTGCAGCTGTGATTTTGTGTAACGGCTTGTAATGCACTATTTACGGCATTTACTATGTCACTATTATAAAAATTTGGATCACATACTCTAATTATATGTGATCCTTTGTCTGTTTTCTGTGCAATACTGCTTGGACATGTACATCTAAATTTAGTGACATGTAGTATGTTTGCCAGTAATCTTGTTAAGTTATTCATTTTGTTGTAGTAACCAATTTACGAATGATTGGCGTGTTAGTGGCTCAGTCATCCAAGAGGTGTCTGGTAGGGGTAGTTGTAATGCATCTCTGACTGATAACCAGCCGTTGGGAAGCATTAATGTTTGTAGTATGCCGCGCTTACTTGTCCACTGTAGATTGTTCATACGTTGGCACATGTCAGCTAGCGTAGCTGTTATATAGGAGTCCTGTATACAGTATTGTACGATTTGTTCACGTTGTCCATTGGCCCACATTTCGTTAACCATTGAACCGTGTATTCCTTCTGTTTTAGAGGGCATTCCCATTGTTGTGCAAGCAGAGGCTAGAGATACTGGGTATCCTTTTACACACATTAACTGTAGCATCATGTCTACGTGATTTAGTGTCAGTGTTTTGCAGGTTTCTAATTCAGTGGATTCCTGTGCTATGATGGGCCAGTCGAATCCTGCTCCGTTCCAAGTTACTATGGTGTATTCTTGGGCTAATACTTGTAGATCATGCACTAGTGCCTGTGCTGTCTCTATAGTTAGTTGATCTTTGTAGGTTCCATCATTGTCTTTTTCAGCCCATACCCAATACTTGTTAGATGTGTAGGCTGTTGCACAAGCTATACCTAGTGGCGCAGCGTTTCGCCAGTTTTCTCCTACTGGAAATGGTTTATTTGTTTCTATGTCTATAGCTAGGAAGGGTTTAGTTGGCATTGTTATTGGCACTCTTTGCGTATTTCTTGAACTGTTTGTAGTACGGTTTTGAGCATGTCTATTGCTTCATATAGTTGTCCTGTATGATAAGTAAGTGTCTTACTTTCATCATCGTAGTCACTTATATCAATAGCTGCGTATTCTACTTTTTGTAAAATGGATATTAATTTTTCTTCTGTGGTAGGCATTTGTTCCTTATTAAATGGTACCCCTGGCGGGACTCGAACCCACAGCTTATCGGTTAAGAGCCGAGTACTCTACCATTGAGTTACAGGGGCACATTATTTATAATCCGCATTTATTGCAGAAGCCTGATCCACGTTCGTATTCGTGGTTACAATGTAATGCGTTCTTTGCGTCGTTTAATCTTTCTTCAGCATCTACAGCTCGCTGTATTGCAAGTCCTGCTTTAGTTTTATTCTCTATGTTAGTTCTATGGGCTTCATGGTATTTCTTTTCCATAGTGATTAAACGATGTTGTAGGTTGTCTCGTTGAGATTTAGTTAAACTATATAACTTTTCTAAGGCTCTATATTGTGTTTGGGTGTATTCTAGTACGGTCATGTTGTCTTAATGCATTTTTATATTTAATGGTACCCCCGACAGGAGTCGAACCCGTATTTTGTGGTTCGTAGCCACATGCACTTTCCATTGTACTACGGGGGCACTTATATTATACCACTACGGCCAGGTAGTGTCGTTGTGGGTATTATAGGAGTCGGTAAGGTTTTCCTTAATTTTTTGTTTAAGTTCTTCCCTACTGCTTGTTTTGTATTCATTAATCCAATGTTTCTTAAATGGATCGCGTTTTATATTGTAAATGTTGGCTTTCCATTTAAATGTTTGCATTATAGGTCTGTAAGTAACTACTATTAATGTTTTGTTTATTGTTGTCCACCATTCGTTCTTAACACTATTTTGCCAAATTAATACTATTTTCTCATTACTTTTTGTGTCAGTTTTATCTACACTGAGTATGTCAATCAATTTACTATTGTTGCTGTGTTCTATGCATTGTTCTAGAATCATTTTAAGTGCATCTTTAGGTAACGCTACTAGAGCTTCTGGGCCTGTTAACGGTAATGATGGTTTTATATCTACTTTTGCAACTAACGTGTTGAAGAATTGAGCTATACATGTGAGCGGTTGTTTATCTAATTTTAATTGTAGACTATGTAATGTTATTGTATCGAATACTGGATTTATGGGTTTCCAATATTCGTTATACTTTATCTCTATGGTTGTGTGATAATCTATATGACTGTTATGAAATATGGATTTATCTATGATTAATATTCGTTCCATAGGGTTAAGGTGTATTTTCTTTGTCGTCGTTGAAGTAACTCATAGTCTGTCCAACATGTGCACTGTATACAGCCCTTCTATCGCGGTATACATTTGATGCTACGTTCATACCTAGGTCAAAGCCTGTTTTACCTATTCTTTCAGCAGACATTTGGTCTATGCTGTTAGCCATGAACCAAAATTCCCATCCCATATTTTTCTTTTGTTGTATTAAGGCCTTTACGGAATCTATGGTTTCTTCTTTGCTACAATTTTCTTGGCCGTCTGTGTCTATCATGACAAATACTTTATCATCTAAAGATGATACCTTTTCACCATGATGTATTGTCTTTGCTATAGAATCGAATAGCGGTGTCATAGATTGTGGCCGATAGTCTTCCTCAGTCATGTTAACCCAGTTCTTTTTATAGTTGTCGAAGTATGTTTTCCATTCAATTTCTCTATTGAAAGTAAATACACTTATATGAGTATGTTCTGGTAGGCCACTCACGTACTCGTTTAGAGAGGATACTACTCTTTGCTGTTGTCCTCTCATTGATGCGGTTTCGTCTATGCATATTATTGCGTAATTCATTTTGTTTCCTTTATTAATTGGTACCCCCGGTGGGACTCGAACCCACAGCCTATCGGTTAAAAGCCGAGCACTCTAGCCAATTGAGTTACGGAGGCACGTTTGTTTATTTTACTACATTAAATATGGATTGTAAATTATCCATATTTTGTTTGTCTATAGGTGTTGTTTGTTTCTGTACTTCTTTAAAGAGTTTTGAATATAGATTGGATATTGTTATCTTTATGGCAGCACGGCTTATGGTTGTGGACTTTGAAAACATTAGGTATTTTTGTTTAACATTTGTTATTTGAACTGTGCATTCACCTATTTGTTTTTCAGATGGATAGATTCTTATTGTTGTATCGTTGATTAAGTTGAGAAATAGGTACGGGTTCCGTCCAAATTTCTGGTTAATTTTATTCCATGTACGATCTAGTATGTTCGCTAACTCTTTGTTTGTTAGTTTTTCTGTCGTCAACTATGTAACTCTCTTTCGTATATCTGCTAAGTTGTCTCTTATTAGTAGTTCTCCATCTCTGAAGACTTCTCTCATAAGATCTTGTCTAGGGTCACTGTATGGTACAGTGGTTAGTTGATTCCAATTATCATATGCACCAGTTATACGATTGATTCTGAAATCTATGTTGTTTACTAGTTTTAGTATTCCACTCTTAGACTTCTTACCTGCATCGGTTATTGGATCTTTGTATACAGGGATTATGTTATCGTCTTTATCTTGTATCCAGCTGCATTTTAGTGCGAATCTTTGTGTGTCTCTATTGCAATCCTGCAGTAGACCACCACCTGATCCAAATACTATGTTATCTAGTGAGAAGTTAGCATCTATAATAGATTTACATATTATCGGTAGACTCTTGCGGGTAATCCCGTCTCCTTGAATCAGTCTTACATAGTCTGGTAGGACTCTGTATCCTTTTTCGTTAGTCTTGCAACCAAATTGTTGTGCTAGTATAAGTAATATCTTAGGTATTACTTTAGTAGGATCTCCTGAATCTGGACGTATAACAAGCTTTCTATTAGGGTGTTCTTCTACATACTTTCTTAGTTCTGTACCCCATATGTTCTTACAAGCGTTCTCTATATCATAGGAGTCAGATACTACAGATACTATTCCAGTTTTGTGGGTATCAAGTATGTGTTTGTAGGCTTTGGTTTCGTTGTCTTTACCCCAAGGGGTTATTGTACTATGCTCTGCTGCTGGTACAGAATAGCCAGCCATGTTTTCATCGTAATATTCTTTACATAATTGTACTGCGGCTATGGTATCTGTGCCACGGAAGTTTACTAAGTGTGCTGCTCCACCTATACTAGCTGATTCTCGAGATGTAGATCCTCTGAATCCAAAATCATGAAGCATGAAGGGTAGATTGTTTATGTCACCGCTTTGTTGTAGACCTGCATATAGTACTAGTTTGTTTGCTCTACTTATGGTCGCTACCGTACAGGAGTACCATAGTTCTACTAGTAATGTTTCTAGGTGATTGGTTAGCCAGAAACATTGGTCACATGTATTCTCTATTGTAAACATGACGTTGCTTACTGGTACTAGTGTTCCTTCTGGTACAGCTCGTATGGATACGGGTAACTTACCATCATGGTCTACTAGTATATGTGCCCATCCATCGCGGTTGAATATTTCTGCGGTGCCGAAGTGTTCTCGGCAGAATTTTTCAGCTTCTACTATCTTTTCGTGGGTTACTTGCTGTCCTACAAAATACTTTAGTAGTAGATATTGTAATCCAAAGAATAATGTTTCGTTGTACTCTGCACCTTCTCTGCTTTCAAAATAAGAACCCATCTTCTTTATGCCTGGTAGGGACATTCTCCAATGGGTTTGCTTGTATGAGTCTGTGTCTAAGATTATGTTATGTGACATTTAATAGCCCTTTAACGGTGTCTCTAGTTATTTTCTTTTGTGTGGTTTGTCGTATAGATAGAGTTGGATCTTGGTATTTCATATATGCTAATAGTGTTTTGAAAGCAAGTTCTTGGATTTTATACTCTATCGTGAAGGTGTTACATAGTTCATTGTATCCATATGTTATTAGAGCATTTGGCTCTGTTTTCATATTTACTTTTACGTATACTATGTCTAGGTCATTCGTTACATCTATATTTATGTTCCATAAACCTTGATTAGCGTAAAAACTATTGTTACCTTCAATCCATTCAAGTCTGGCGAAGTCTATAGGTAAGCCTTTGTAGTTGTTTATGGTTTGTTTCATTATTAGTGCCTTTGTGGTTGATATGGAAGAGCGGGCGGGATTCGAACCCGCGAGGGTTTTAAGGCCCTGTTTGTTTTCAAGACAAGTGCAATAAGCCGGACTCTGCCACCGCTCCTTGATTTGTTGTAAGTATATATTATGCAATTTAAACATTTAGGGAGTATCATTCCCTGCTTGTACGCTGCTTCGTCTTCTTCTTCGAGTACAAAATAGTGCATGCACAGTATACATCTAGTTTTAATTAGTAGCGTTGTTCTGTTATGTATATGTTCCTGACGTAACCATTTAAAGAAGAACCATACATATTTAGGTAGTTTCAACGTATCCTTTTAATCTTAATGCTCTGCGCCAGTCTTTTGCAGAGCGTATACGTTTTCTGGAAGCTCTGTTCTTACGTGAACGGCTCATGGTTTTAACCTTTTCTTTTCGTTCACGTCCGAAACGTGTGGCTTTATTTCCTACGGCAGGCATTATGTAGTTACCTTTCCTCTAATGTATTTGCGGCACCATGCTCGTGCTTTCATTACATCTATTGGATGTTCTTCTCTTTTTGAGTGCCCTCTTTGTAGATTCTCTAATCTAAGGCCTATTAATGTCTTTGTATTAGACTTAAGACTATTACATGGAGCACATAGCAGGGCTCTATTGTCTAGTCCATTGGAGCCACCCAATGATTTTGGATCTATATGATCCATTTGTAAGTACTGTTCTCTTGGTGCTATGAAATCACAGCCCCAACATTGCAATCCAAACTTGCGTACTAGTACTTGTTTCATTTCTCGAGTTGATATTCCCGATTTTTTATTAGAGTTCTTGTTAAGTGAGGGGCGAAGAACTGGGTTCTTCTTTTTTGCTGGTGGTCTAGTGCCTGTTCTACTAGTAGTGTTTTTGTTTACTTTCTTAGCTGAATGTACCATTCATGTGTCACATACCTTATGTAATAATGGCGGGATAGATGGGATTTGAACCCATGGAACCAAGTGGATGCCTGATCCACGCGCTTAGCAGGCACGCGCAATAAGCCTCTCTGCCACTATCCCTATTTGTCTCCATTATAACATGGGAGCATTGTTCATGGCACTATTTATTTTACCTGTATTTATTATAGCTAGTGCCGCATCCTCTACTTCATCTGCTGTTTTATATATTACATCTTGCATTAGTACTTTGCCATCTGCTCTAACAGTTATGTCATATGCGCTTAAATTTTTCAGTTCATGGGGTTGCCACAATCTCCATCCTAGTAAGGTTGGAGTTGCTACGTCTTCTACAGCATTGAATATAAAGTGCACTATATTGTCATTATCTAGTAAGAATATTCTATTAATAGTGTCATTTGTTTTGCGTTTTTGTCTGTAATACTGTGGAGTTGCATTAACAGCGATGGGTTTTCCTTGCTCTAGATTATCTAGTCTAGTTTTTATAGGTTCTAGAGAGGTGTCAATCATTTGTTGTACACGGATAGGCGGATTGTATTGTGTGTCAGTGGTCGGTTTTACGCGATTTTGTCTATACTTGTCTGGGTCAAATGGGTGTGTTGCCATTATATCTCTTATACTTTGTATTGGTATTTGTTCTAGACAAGGTAGATCATCTTCTTTTAGTGTCTTAAAATTCATCTAGAAATAGTGGTAATTGCTGCCCTTGAACAGCTTCTTGGATTAATTGCTGTAATATATACGGATTAGGTCTACACATTCTGGCTACTATGTTTCCATAGCATGTCATTGTTGTAAGCCATTGTTCGTTTATACATATTTGATGTATCTCTTTTGCCCACTGTGGTATTGCAATAATTTCAGTGTGTCGTTGTAATTGTTCGTACAGGCTTCTAGAGAATTGTTCTTCGTTAACTGAGAATACTGGGAATGAATAGTCAGCACTTTTATTAATAGGAGTCTGCGCTCTTAATATTATATGTTGCTGATTCTGTCCAAGTTTAGGCATTTGTTGCTGCCAGACTTTGCCGTTTATTAAAGGAGTTAAAGCTAGATTGAAAGCAGTTAGTTTTTGTTTATATTCTAAAGCGGTTCTTGGTACTATATGTGCTATTTTACTGAACTTGGTATTGTTGTTCTGTATGGTCTGCTTTATTCTAGCTAGGTCATGTGTAGCTCCTACACAGGATAGGAAGTATAGGGAATTGTTATAGTACGCGAATGTATCAGTATACAGACTTATTCCTGCTACTTGAATGACATGTGGCGGTTCTTTTATATCAGGTTTTATCATTGGTGGGTCTGGTATTTCTAGCTCTTTTATTGTTTTGGCACACATAATACAGTAAGTGCGGAATGTCCGCACTTTTGCCATACCCGAGGGTACTTGTTCTGTATGTATTCTGCCACTACATTTAGGGCATATACTAGTGGTGGTGTTCTTTATCATCCGATTTCTTCAATTACTTTTGAAGAGATCTCTTCTATATCCTTTGATTCTACTGTTTGATCTTCTTCGGGTTTTATCTTTATGTTGATATATACGTAGAGTCTCTGTTCTACACCATCTATTTTTACACGTTTTTGTTTTTTCTTTGCCTTTGGGAATACACTTAATAGCAGTTTGGGTATGTTTTGTTTGTTATCTGTTATACCTGATAGTAGCTCTTTTATGTGATCAAGTGTTATATAGTCGGCTTCATTGCCTGTGTAGGTGTAGTTATCTATTAATACTTGTTTAGCCTCGGGTGTTCTTTCTCTGAAGAATCGTTCTCTAGCTTTGTTAGCCTCTGGTGAATTTTTCCATTCGGCTTCTGGATTACTGGCCCATTTGATACATAGTTCTACTATACGTGCTAGTAGGTACTTATGTGTATCAGTATCACTTTGAAGTAGTTTCTTTGTGGAATCAGGCATGGGTGGTAGGTTTTTATAGTACACATATGTTATACGAGTATCTAGCCCCTGCGCGGTTGTATCTATAGGGGGCCAATCCGCGCCCATTAAGACCCCTACGCCGATGCGTGAGAGCGGAGTGGGGTTTTGGTACTTCTTTGTGATTGTAAGCCCCTCAGAGGTCATTTCGTTCAATATACCGGCTGGTATGTCATTATCTAGTTTGTCTACTTCATCGTAGAAATAGATTAAATGCTCCGTTAGTGGGGCTGTTGCTTGAGTGTACGCATCACCTTTAGCAGTTAAGCTTCGTGATCTAGAGTCGATCCCTACATTACCTATGGTTAACTTAAGCCATTCTGCTAGGGCTGTTTTACCTGCGGAACTTTCAGGTATATTTATTATGTCAACTGATTTATTTGAGTTTACTAGGTGATAGGCTATTCTAGATATTAGTTCTATGCCATAATGTGTCTCTATTAGATGCTTCGCTACTTGGCAACCTGGTGACTTTTTACTTAGTATCTCAGGTTCGTAATCTGTGGCCCAAAACTCTGTATCAAGAGCATGGAAAGGTGCATACTCATCAGGAGTAAGTATGGCCCCTGATGTTAAGTCTATTGCACCATATTGTAAAGGTAGTGTTGGATTATGTACGATTCTATTATTGAAATCATTTAACTTTATTGTGGTTATACCGTGATCAGAACGTGCAGCTAGGCTTAGTAGACGGCCTGTTATAGCCTTTATGTGGTTATTTGTTGAACGGAAGGAACGAGCTAGGCGTATCTTGTATTCTGTGCCACCATATTCATGTTCCTCTGATTCATCTACAGCTTTTTTACGTACTATTTCTATTATGTTATCTAGGAATCCGTTAGCTCTTTCTACCTCAATTTTATCCCAAGCTCCTTGCATTGTTCTTATGTATACATCTTTGTTATTTACAATAACTATATGGTCTTTCATATATTGTAATATTCTAGCCATATCTGTGTCTTCTGCGGGAGTTGGACGTAGATACATAGGTAGGTTCTGTTCTTGGGCATACCGATCTAGTTCTTGCTGTTCTGCTGACTGTCTATTTTGATCGGTTTTTGTAGAAGTTATGGCACTTAGTGGTGGTGCCCATCCATTGTCTTTGGCTCTGGCATATATGCTACCTAGTGTTATCTGTCTATCATTATCTTGGTTAAATGTGTCCCATTTTCCTTGCATTTTTGAGGCATCATACTGTGTTTCCGAGCCTTTACTCCATTCATCCCATTTATCAAAGAATAACTCTTCTTGATGACGCTTATACCCTTCATGTTTAAGGGCCATACCTATGTCTTTCCAGTCTTCATACGAACAGTCTGGTGTGTAGAATTTCAGTGCATTGTCTAATTTATACCAATCGAAATTCTCTAAAGGTTCTTCTGCTTGTGGAAGTATTTTTTGGATATTTCCTTGGAATCTAGAAGGAACTTGGGTGTTTAGGTATAAGTCTACGTCATGGAAAAAGAAACAAGTAAAGACAAGTCTGTTACCTGCTGTATCTATTCCCATTTTATCTTCGTTGTCTGTTGTTAGAGGTATGTTGTACTTTTCAGATAGATATTTATGTAACTGTGTTGCTATCTGTCTGTGTTCTGTTGCGTCTGTGGGTGTTGGGGCAACATGGAATACTAATTTTATACCATCACCACTAGGTGATATACCAGCCATTACTAATGATGGTTCATTGGCTATTATGTTGTTTTTCATTGTAACTACATCAGTTACATGATCAATATCTACATTTATAAGAGATGTATGTGGACCGATTAGTGCGTTTGTCTTACGCTCTGAAAAGCATCCGGTAACTAGGAACATAGGAAGGTTGGTAGCCTTCCATTCTTGGTATTCGCTGTGAGGTAGTTCTTCTTTTTTGAATCTGGCTTCTATTTGTAGGTCTTTTATTGATCTTGATGGATTCGATAACATTGGACGGCCAGTGATAATAATGTCCGCAATTTCTTGTAAACGTATATATCTTCGGCTTTTTGCATCGAATCCATTATTATATACAGATACTTCTATCTGTCCTATTTGTGTGTGTAGTTTATTAGTAGTCACCATTGTATATGTTGCTCCGTGTTATAGGGCCTACCAATGGACTCCAGAGACTTTCTGGAATTGTATATATAGGAATTCGTTTAGCTTTTGCAAATCCTATTTCTACTGCTACGCCTAAGCTATTCTGTATACCTGGTATATCTAGTATTAATAGATGTGTTGCGTTATCTAATAGACTTAGATCTATATCATACCAGTTGGTATATTCAGGTGATTTAGGTTCTAGCTCTGTTGTATTTTTGGTAGTGTCTCCTATGGGATTGTAGTGTTTTATATGTGCGCCTCTTAGTTCGTTGCTTACGGCAATACATAGGAGTTTTCGTGCTTCCATTACGCTTACTTTAGAGTCTTTGTATGCACATGCTATGTATATATTGTGTGCCGCAGGTTCTATTATCCTGCGGCAGTGTGCTACAAGATCGGGCACTGTTGTTTGGCTTAGATCAGGTAGTTGTTTAATAAATTTTTGGTATTCTTTATTCATTTAATCTATGTTATATCCTTAGTTTACGCTTAGTTCGAATTTAGTATACCATACTTGTTTAGTTGCAGGAGTATTTGTGCGTTTCTTTGTTGTTTTTTAGGTTTTTTAGAGCTTGTTGTATATCTTGTGTATTAGCGTCATCGAATGCACCAGGACTGGATATTTCGTATAGTTGTATGTATTCATCTTGTTGATTGTAGTTGAATAGGCTGAACTTTAGCTTAATTGATTTCGACTTTCCTTGACGATTTATGTATTTTACTCTGTAGCAAGTATCTTGAGGATATGTTACTTTGTTACTGTGCAAAATATGGGTGATGAATTGTACTTGTATGTCGTGCACGTTAAAGCTTGGAGCACTGTAGTATTTTGTTATGGCGTCTATATTATAAGCTAATGTGGGTTCGGGTGTAGGTTGTCTAGTTGGTCGTGGTGTATTTGTAGGTTGTACGAATGCATTAGCGAATAGATTAGTAGGTGTTCTGATGTATTCGTTTGGAGGTTCTACAGTAGGTGGTGGTGGTTGTTGAGTTATTTGTCTGTATATTGTTGTAACTGGAGTGTGACGTTTAGGTATAGACGTGGGTGAGGGTGTGGGAGGTACTTGTATGTATTTTGTTACTCTTTTAGTCGGTGGCGGTGATGTAGGTGCTAGTGGCATTGTGGGTGTAGGTGCTGGTATTGTTGCTGGTATTGTTGCTTGCTTGTATGGGGGTGTGGTGGTACTGATTTTAATAGTAGGGATTTCTATATGTTTGATGTTAGTACATGTGATACTTAGTACTAGTAAAAATATTATTGTTAAAAGTATTTTCATAGTTGTTACTTTTGTTGTTGATGTTGTATATCAAACGCATTTGGACGGGCGTGTGTACGTTGATACTCTCTTGTTTCATCTTTCTGCATGCTTTCTAGCATATCCAGTAATCTAGAATAACCTTTTACTGTTACGTATACACGATTATATTGGTCATTCATGTCTGGTAGTTTATCTATTAACCCGTCGTTCATTAATTGCTGTATTGTGACTAGTTCGTTTTCAGTTATTGGCATGTATGTAATGCCATTTTCTTTAACTGCTATGTTTTCTAGTACTTTATTGGCACTTTGTACTATAATAGCTAATTTTTGTGTTAATACTGCAATTTTTTGTTGTGTGGTTAGTGTTGATACCATTGTTCAGTAATATTCTCTCTTAAAAAGTTATTCGGATAGTTTAAATGAAATTCTCTGTGTACTGCTAGAAGGTGAGAAACTAGTAATATTGTGTATTGTGGATACCGTCTTTGCCACCGTGCTACAAGTATCATGGCTGCTATAGTGCGTTTACATATTTTATATTTCTTACTGCTCGATGATACGTATTTTTGGGGTTTCAATATGGACGCGGGCATTTTGATCCGTTCTATTTTCTCTTAGGAAATTGTTTGGATAGTTCAAATGGAATTCTCTATGTGTTCTTAGCAGTAGCCTTGTCACTATGGCGTAGACGTTTGGACGTTTTCTGTCCCAGTATGTTACTTTTATTAGTCTTCGTATTGCATATCTAGCTTTTTTATATTTCTTACTACTTGATGATACGTACTTCTGAGGTTTTAAGATAGAGGGCATGCTTTATAATAGCCATCCATTTTCTGGTATTGGCGCTAGATAGCCCATTTCTTCATCTGTTTTACCTCGGGTTATCAGTTGTAGGGTTTCTCTTTGCGCTTCGATCCATACAGAAGGGTCACCTTTATTATTCTTTATGGTAACTAGTTTAGCAGGGCCTGTGAATACTACTTCATGTGCTCTTTCTGTGTTCTTATGGGTGCGTATGCTTATGCATGGATCATCTTTATTGTTTTTCTTGTTGCGTGCTGCTATTATGCGATGCACGTAGATCTTGGCTTTTATGTTTGTCCACCTTTTGCGTACTTAATTAGGTATATAATAAGTAAAGCTACTACTGCTGGTACAAGGAAGTGCCAGATCCAAGGGTTGGCGGCGGTCGTGCCTAGTGCTACTTTGAGTATATAGTTGTGAGCATAAAGTACGGTTACTATGGATGCTGCTGTTAGATATAGCAATGTAAATGTGGTGTATGTCGATTTAATGTACATTACTACTATTGATATCAGTATGAATAGTCCTAAGTATGCTAGTAGGACTGGATCTATTATATTCCAGATTGTTTGTGATACGTTGGGATTTATAATGAAGAATAGGTAGTTAAATATTAAAGCAGTTATTAGTAGTGTTGGTACTATTGCTGGGAGTATTTTAGTCATCGTTAGGTAGTGTTTTCCAAAATAGTTCTATTTCTTCATTTGGGTATTTTTGCTTTGCTTTTTCTGCAAGTGCTTTTTGTCTTTCTTGTTCTCTTTTTTCTTCTTTTACTATAAAATTGCAAGCCATTAATAATGTTTCAGTTAGAGTTGTATAAATATGTCTATCTTCTTCTCTTTGGCTATAATAATGCATGAATGCAGGTAGTCCTGTGTTTATACTTACTACTGTTTCTGGCATACCTATAGATTTAGGATTATATGTCCATCTGAATTTAGTTAAATCTGCTGTTGCTGCACCCATTATTAATATATCATCTATTAATATGAATTCATTTTCATTTATAGTTATTAATTCTAAGGTAAAAGTTCTGTTGTTTATTTGTACTTTTTTATTCATCTTATTTATCCTGCTTGTGAAGCTTCCCAACATATAGGGAATAACTTCTGTATATGTGTAGCTATTTCTTCTGCTACAGCTCGGGTCTCTGATTGAGCATCCTCTGCTATGCGTAGAGAACATACTCTTAACCAGCCTTCGAGTGTGGCTGTCCATATCCACTGAGTTTCAGTGCATAGTGGTAGTATTACACGGGCTTGTTCGGGAGCAACATCCATATCAATCAGTTGATTATACAGTGTTTTAGACCGTTCTATGTGGTCTCGTACAAGACTATTTATGTACAACTGATAGTGATTTTCTAGGTTACTTCCGCTTCCTTGTTTCTTATTTTTTCCTGGTCTTGCTCTCCAAACTTCTGGACAGTCAAAAGTAGGCTCATAATCAACGTATCGTCTGGATATTTCATTAAGAGAGAAGCCAATTTGGTGTTTGAAGAGCTGTCTAGCAACGTATATGGGAGCAGTAATTCTAAACTGTACGACGCAATGGCTGAAAGGTGACCAGTGATTGTGTGTACGAAGGAACTTAATGAGGCGAGCATTTTGTCTATCTGTATAATTGTCACTTGTTTTATTGAAGGACACACGGGCGGCGTCAACAACCATGTTATCATCGCCCATGTGGTTTACGTATTCTACTAGTGCCATTTATTGTAAGGGCTCTATGCGTATATGTTGTTTATTTATACGCAATTTAGTTGCTAGTTGATCTAGGCTTTCGCCTATTGTTTTTGTTCTGTTTGTTTTATCTACCCATTCTTGACTTCTATCAATGAATTCTTGTATATGGTATTTCTCTGTGATAGCGTAGTTATTATTAATTACTCTATATTCTTTTCTTTCTATCCACTCATTTTTGTCGTCCATAATTTGTATTTTATGCATTGTCTTTCCTATTGTATCAAGTTTATCCACTGTTATTTTTAGATCTAATTTTTTATTCTTAAGCTTTGTTAGAATTTTTTTAGAGGTTTCAGTATGTGGAGTAAGATGTAGTGTAATTTCTTGTGTGGTTTCTACAGCCTCTTGTAGTGCTAGAAGCCCATCTTTTATGTATAGATCGTTACTATTTAATTCTACGTTCATATGTTTTGTTGAAGTAGCTTTCGTATTTCTTCTACTTTGGTTTCGTATAAAGTTATTGGTCTAATGTTGTCTAATCCATTCTGTAGATCTTCATATCTGGCAAGTAGAGTACGTTCTGTATCATTATACACGGCGTTTCTATTGTGATTTATTATTGCATTTCCACGCTTTATACCTATGTACATCTTTACTATGGGTATATCATACTGTTTTTCTACTCGTATTTGTACTATTGCAATTGGTGTGTCAGCCTTAAATACTACTCCATTTGGGTGACTTACTTCGACCCATAATAGTTCGTGTAGTTTTATTTTATCTGCCATAATTCATCCTTTATTTTGATTGGCATCGTCACGTAGAATGTTCGTTCAGCGGAGTCTCCGGATATGTGCATACCTGGATTTTCTTTTCCTTTTACTTTCAAATTTATACTTTTGCTGGCTCGCAATATTGCAGAAATTTTACTTAATTGTTGTATAGATCCTGCTATTCTTAGTGGTTTCTTATCCTTGTCTTCTTCTACTATGTTTATAAGATCTATCTGTCCTTCGTAACTTCCTTTCTCATTACCTAGACTCTTTATAGCTAATGTTTGGTTGTTATTTTCGTCGGGCATTGACCATAATAGTATAGGATCGGAGGCTTGCTGCATGAACATTTCAGCTGTTTGTATGGCATTGCGTAAGTCTGTACTGTCCACGTCGAGTTCATACACTACAGGATTACTTGTTGCATAGAATGGGCTTGTATCGGGAAATGTTCCGTTTAGTAGAATGGCGTACCACTCTGTTGTGTTGTACTTTATTTTCAGTAGCGACTTTTGTTCGTTTAATTCTAGAAATATCAGTGTGTCATCGTTTGGAAGTGTTGTTTGTAATATGCCGGTGATTTTAGGGGTTAGTAGTACATCTAATTCTGTCTTTACATTCTCTATACCATGTGTATCTGCATAGAATGCCCCGTAACTGTACGATACAGCCTCTATGGTGATGTATGTCGGTGTTAGGCGGAAATGTGTGCCATGTATAGCTCTTGTAGTCTCGCCATCAGATTTCTCGGGTAATCCTATCCGTGAGTTGCTTGTTGTTGATAGACCTTCCTTTATCAGTTTGCTTGGAATTGTCCATCTTGTATGGGGTTTGAAGGGATTGGGTGGGAAGTCCTTAGTATCTGCTATTCCTAGGCGTACGTGCGATCTAGCTGCGCGACAGTGTAGTTGTTCTATGTCGTCTTTTTCTTTCTCTATAGATAGTCTGATCATTTTATCGGATTTCGTACGTGCTGCCCAATTGTATAGTAGTTTATGTTCTACAAGCACTTGTCCGGGTTTTGTAACTTCTTCTACTGGAGCCACTTGGTTGATAAAAATATTTCTATCGTTGGTATTTAGTGTGGTTTGCCCAGTTGCTACATTTATTAATACATATTTGCCTACCGGGAAGTCAGGATTGGGCAAGGCGGCAGGGGCGGTGATCTGCAGTGCTTGCATTAGGTTGGGTTGGGTTATTTTTATGTCCATGTGTCTTATTTTATCTGTAGGGGGGGGGATCCGGGATTTTTCTAAGGGGAGGGGTGTAAACTAAGACAAATGAGACAATACCTATATAGGGTGAGGAAACAGTTTTCAACATTTTATTTGTCTTAATTGTCTTAGTTTTCACCCCTCACTATAGGAAATTCCCGGATCCCTCTAACGCGTTACCTGCGGTACAAGGCTCTCTTTTGTTATAGTATGAAGGTCTACTACGGACTTTACACGCATGGCTGGTAGTTGTGCAAGTTTTGTCATTAGATAAGGCTCATTACGCTGTATTGTATTTTCTATAGCATCTTTGGTTAGATCTAATGTTAGCTGTGCACTTCTGAAGTAGTCTTTCATGGTTAGTAGAACGGAGTTGTATTCGATTATAAATTTCAACTGCTCTGATATGTTCAGTGATACAGGTATAAATGCATATTCTAATAGTTCATTAGCTATTACGGTTTGGATGCTACTTGTTAGGTGGTTAAGTATTATCTTAGCGTGTCCAAACTGGTTCACATTCAGTGAGTATCCAGCAGCTCTTGGCATTAGTTTCTCAGATAGTTCCTTTTCAGAGTCTATCCAATAAGGTGCACTTGGATACCTATCGCTTAGAGAGAATAGAATGGTGTTTAGTTCGTCTAATTCAAATAGAATTATGTCTATGGAACCTAAGAAAGTATTCTCTGTCTTTAGGTATCGTTGTACTCTGTGTAGGTGTGTGTAGGCTAGTTCTCTGCCTAATTTTCTTTCTAATAGGGTCATTGTTATCCTGTAGAACGACCTCTTTTAATTGAGGTCGTTCTATTAAGGGTTAATATAGGTCTGGGTACTCTTCGTTACCGTCGGTACAGTCATCGTTGCATCCATTGCGATCGCAGCGACCATCTTCACGTTCAGCCAGTTCTACACGTCTTAGTACAGAGTTCCAGAAATGGTTAGCCTTGCTATTAATTTCATTTACTGTGAAGTCTGCTACGCCCCAAGCCGTTTCACCACCGAAGTGTTGATTTACGCCAGGAGCCATACGGTTGCCAGAACGTACCATTACAGGTGCGTCAGGTGGGCTAGGATCCGTAAGTTCTGCTAGTGCATAGCATGCTAGCAAACCGAAAGAACGGTTCACCTGCTCTGCTCGCTGGATAATATCGCGTTCAAATGAAGCCATATGTTCCTGGGGGATTGCAGCAGATCCTACGATCTGGTCAACTGTGCCCTCACGGAAGTGATTATATGCATCAAGCAACTGCCGTGCACGTCTGTCTCCACGTCCGCTAGCGTGATGGCGAACGGGGTTAAGCAGTTCATCCATCTGAACATCTGTCATAAGCAACTTTTGTGCTACGGGAGCTGCACGACGACGGGCGTCACCTAGATCCAGAGTATTTAGGTTTAATGTTACCATGTGGTTGTTATTTCCTTTAAGTTTATGGTTGGGTTTGTATCTATTGTGTCACTCCTTGTGTCTTAAATATTAAGACATTGTTCTCAGTACAATACTGATTCCTTGGTAAATTGTACGTTGTTTATTGTGAAGGCATACTGAACAGGGTCTAGAAAAGCAATGATAGGTGCTTCTACTTCAACCCAATCTGTGCTCTTGGCTAGGTCTCGTAAGCGTGACCATAGTCTGCCTAATATGTTATATCCTGTGTATACTTTTTGATCGTTATGATAATTATAGCTTGCACCCCAAAATCGGTCTTTTTGGCTAAATTCTACTATGCTTTTGTTACCTGTGGATCTTAGTACGTCGTATATTGTTGCAGGGTGCTGTAGTAGCTTTACGGCTAGTGTTAGGCGCATCGCGTCTATTCTTGCGTTGTTCCAGTTCTCATATAGAGGCTCGTTAGTGGCTGAATAAGCCCTCTTTTTAGCATCATATCCAGTTTGTGCGTGGGCTATGTATAATTGCCTGTTAGAGCTAGTAGGGAACTTCATGGCTTGATATAGGCCTTCCGATGATTGGAATTGTAAACCGTTTAATACTACTGGAAACCTGTTATTCATGTTGGATAACTCTCCAAATTGTGCTTTGGAGAATCTAAAAGCTGCGGCACTATCTATGGGATAATGTTGGGTCAAAATTGCTCCTAATATTTGTTGACATGGGTTGGTGGGTGTAGTAATATAGTGATACGAACATAAAGACTAAAACAAAACACCGCCGCACCGCGAAGGTTGCGGCTCTTTGTATCTTAAGGAGATATAACAATAATGAACACAGTAAATCAACTACCTACACTTAAAGAAGGCGGAATAACGCATAATGCACAGATTTTGCTATGCAAGAGATACTACTCTAAGATAGGTGATAATCTTTCTACATGTGACTACTGCAACGGTGCGCATGAGACACATGAGGAGTTCTTAACTAGAGTAGCAGGCCCTAGAGGTACGGATATCCGTACTCATATAGAGGAAGGTAAGTTTCTTCCTAATAGTCCCACCTTGTTCAATCGTGGTTTGAATAACGGAACATTAAGTGCATGTTTCGTATTGGAAATTGAAGATAATATGTTGGAAGACGATGGTATTATGTCAATTGGCCGGGACGCGGCCGCTATAACAAAATTCGGTGGTGGTGTAGGCTACTACTTTGGTAATCTCCGTGCCAAAGGTTCTTCTGTCAACTCAACTCATGGTAAGGCATGTGGCCCTGTGGAAGTAATGCGGTATTTACATGCGGTAGGGCGTATGATTACTCAGTCAGGTAAGAGAGCGGCGGCTCAGATGGGTGTGATGCCTGTAGAGCATGCTGATATTCTAGAATTTATCACATGTAAAAATGCAGACCCTAATGATCTTAGTACTTTTAACATTTCAGTATCAGTTGGAGACGACTTTATGGAGCGTGTATATAATGGAGATAGTCATGCTAACTTTGTTCTAGACCGTATGGCTGAGAGTTGCTGGACAACAGGTGATCCAGGCATAATTTACCGTGATAGAGTAAATCAAGATAATCCTACTCCTGATGAAGGGGCTATCCTAGGCTGTAATCCATGTTCAGAGCAGTTCTTGAAGCACAATGAGTCATGTAACCTTGCTTCTTTGAACCTTATGGCTTTCTATAATGTTGATACGCAAGTCTTTGATTGGGAAGGTATGAAATTTACTGTAGCATTAATGGTTCGTTACTTAAACCAAATCCTAGATGAGAATATATACCCCACAGAAGGCATCAGAGAGGCTTCTCTACGCTCTCGTCGCATTGGTGTGGGTTTTATGGGCTTGGGTGACTTACTAGCTGTTATGGGGCTAGATTATGACCGTTCTGTATCACGTACATTTGCTGCTAACATTGCTCAGGCTATTCGTTTGCAGTGTGAACGTACTACACGGTATCTTGCTACTGTTGACGGGCCAGCACCTTGCTTTGAAGGTACGGGTATCATGCGTCGTAATGCTATAGTTACGAGCATTCAGCCTACTGGTACTACCGCTATTTTGCTTGGTGTATCTACTGGTATTGAGCCTTTGTTTGCCTTGGAAAATACTAGAGTAACTGCTGATGGTGATGTGTTAATGGAGTGTCCATGGAGTGTGGACTGGCTAAATTCTCAAGGTAAGGATATGCCAAAGGTTGCTGATGCTATCGCTCCAGAAGACCATGTTCTAATGGTCAGTGCTGTTCAGCCTCATATTGATAATGGTATCTCTAAGACGGTTAATCTTCCTAACAATGCTACTGTGGACGACATTCGTAATATTATGTTGATGGCTTGGGAAGAGGGTTGCAAAGCTGTATCTATCTTCCGTGACGGATGCAGAGAGAAGCAAGTTCTTACTAAGTGTGGAGACGAGGTGTGTGCTCCAGGACAAGTTCCTGATGAAATAAGTTCTTTTGAAACAGAGTCCTATGGTTACAAAACGTGTGAAGAGGAAGAAGAGGATCTTAAAGCTAATACACATCATGCTTATCCTGATGTTTGGTGGAGTGCAGAAGTTGCTAAAGTGACGGCAAGATCTGCGCAGTTACGTGTATAAATTGCTCACATCTAATATGTAGACGCTCTCTGTTTAGGGAGCGTCTTTCTTTTTGGTGGTGGTACGCGGTCTACCTTTCATAGGTTTGTGTATGGTAGTAGCGTGTTCTTTCATTTCTTCCGTTACTATATGGAACTGATTAGGTTTTGTTTCATATGTACATTTATCCCGGTTGCAGAAGCCTGTATAGGCATGTAGTATTATTGGGAATTGTCCCTTTTTACAGTTTGTACATGTAGACGGAGTATGTATTGCATTCTTATTTTGTAACATTGTATCTTTGTAAATTGTGTATCCGCAAGGTAGTGTTTCTAGATAGAAGGTCAATGCTTCTGTGTTAAATCTTGGTGGCATTAATAAGTTTAGTGTATACGTCTTCTTAGGTATAGAAGATATGCTGATATTGCACTTAAATGGGTTTTAGATCTAGCCAGTGTTTGGTATAGATATGTTAGTTGGTACCATTCTTCTGATGAATAGTGTGCGTATAGGTATGGAGGTTTCATAAGCGTAAATATAGGTGTCTTTGTGTCCAATCATCTTGTAGTTTTGTTGCTCTACATGGACAGTGTACTTTTGATGTTTTTAATGCTAGGTTTGCAAATATTGAGGAGTTTGCTCGTAATCTTTTTAACATATTATCTGTAAGTACACCAAATAGGTCAGATCTATATGGGGTGGTTGTTGATGGTTGTTTATAATGTGTTGTTGTCATTGTTAGGAGTTTCGTAGTAACTGTTTATAGGATTACATGGACAGTATGCTATTGAAGTTTCTAAAGCTCGCGTTGCAAAAGGTGTGTTGCTCTTTCGTAGTACCATAAATGTAAATTTATTGATATTAAGTAGTGTGTAAGCGGTTATTCTTGTTGTTGTCATTTAGGTATGGTCCAGCGATAGCCTCACATCGTTTAGGATGTTGACAACCTACATCTTTGTAGTAGCAGTTTTCATTTGGGTGCCTACATGGATGGCATTCAGTGTTGCTTTTTCCACATGCGCATAATAATAGGTCTCCTACTGGTATGGGTTTGTGTTCGTTGTGATCGTGATTATTAATTATAGTCTCATATATACTGTGTGTATTTCTAGTAGTCTTGTTGATAGATTCCATACAACATTTCTACGTGTTAGATAGTAATGAATACGTTGCTTTGCTTGGTATAAATCTTCGTCGAGCCACCAGTTGCGTGTTGATTTGATTGCATATGTTCCATTAATTTTTCGTGTTGTTGTCATGTGCTAATGTTGTATGGATCCACAGTAGTATATATGCTAAGCTGAAGTTTGCAACGTTTGGGTTTGCACTACTATTAAGATACTGTTGAATTTGTTTTACTTTAAAAGTGTAGTTTGGTGTATTCAATATAATGGAGGATCGGGTGGGGGTCGAACCCACACACTTTCAGTTAACAGCCGAATGCTCTACCATTGGAGCTACCGATCCATTGCTAATTTGTTGTGTAGTCTTAGAAGATATCTATTTATTGGTCTATGGTGATCCCACATACTGTGTTGTAGATGTAGTATCAATTGATTGTAAGTAGACCATTGTCTTTTTGTAGTTAGTATACCGTTCATCATATGTTTCATTGTTAATGGTGCCTGGGACAGGACTCGAACCCGCAACAAGTTTTCGTGAGGTACTTTAAGCTTTACCTTTAAGCAACCCAGGCATTAGGTTAAGTATTTTACTATTTTTTCGTAATGTGTTTCTACGAATTCTAAATGCGTGTTGCATCTATTACAAAGTATACCACGTATTATATTTGTTTTATGGTTGTGATCTACGTGTGCTGCGGTTATAGGTATGTTCTGTAAGCATATTAGGCAGATGTATCCTTGACATTCTATCATGTTGTAATATGTATCAAAAGATAGTTGTATGCCAACTCTTTTCCAATTTCGTACTCGGTTATATATGTAACATTTGGAACAGTAGGTGGAACTTATTTCTTTATTTATATATAATCGACTATCTCCACTTTTACAACTGCATAAATTATTTTGTTGATTTATTTTTCTTATAGTTTTTATTTTAGCTAAAACACACGTTTTACAAAGGTAGTGTTTGAAATTTCTGTTTTTGTGGCTTACTGCGTTTGTTGTATGAAATGAATTGAGTGATTTATATTTTTTACATTTACTACATTGAAGTACTTTGTTCTGATTTGACCATTTTTGCGTATTCTCTGCCATCTTTTGTTAGAGCACCATTTTTATCTATGTATTTATTTTCTAGGAGTATACTTTTTATTTCATTGGAATGGGTTTTAAATAGGCCAAATAAGTTTGTAAAGGGTTTGTCATCTACGTATCTTGCAAATGGGTCTTTCAATAAATCTAATAGTGCGGTCTCTACTTCTTTTCTTAAATTTTGTACAGGCATGTGTTATCCTTTTAAAAATATGGCTGTCCCGGCAGGATTCGAACCTGCAATCATCTTGTTAACAGCAAGGTGCACTACCAATTATGCTACGGGACAGTGGCACTCCGACTAGGATTCGAACCCAGATCGTTGGTTTTGGAGACCAATGTGTTAGCCATTACACTATCGAAGCGTGTGTTGTATATCTATTGTACACTATATTTTTCTAATTGTATGGTTGCACAGTGCTCATCTAGTTGTGTACCTAATCTGTTCATAGCTTTGCCACTTGTAGAGTTTAGTATTAGTCCATGCTGTTTTACTCTGTCACGTTCTGCAAATATTCTATGTAGAGTACCTGCGGCTTTTGTGTAACTTTTAGCATTTAATTTTAATGTGTTCCACGTATTGCAAAACGTGTTTCGTTCATCTAGGTTATACGATACTGCATTTAGTATGGTTTGTGCATCCATATATGCAGCAGTGTCTACATTATTTGTAAGGGTTTCGTTGTGAGTGTCGTTCCAGTCGTGTATAGATAGTGTGATTACTGCAACCGCTCCAATAATTATTGCTGCTAATGCTAGGCCTACTATTGTTGGTAGTATCCATTTCATATGTTTTGCATGTCCTTTATTTTTATGGTATTCTAGTAGTCATTACATACACATAAGGAATTTAAATGATAAAGCGTGATTGGTATAAGATAAAGAGCAGGTATGGATTGAGCCAGGAGGAGTTCTTGGCATTGTTGCAGGCTCAGGACTACGCGTGTGCCGTATGCCAAGAATCTTCGTATGGTCTAGTTGTCGATCATAATCACGATACCGGTGAGGTTCGTGGGTTGCTATGCTCATCCTGTAATAAACTATTAGGTATGGCTAGAGAAAAGCCTAGTGTGTTGCAAAGAGCTAAGGTGTATCTTCTAACGCATAATGGGCTAGATAAAACATAGCTGCTTGAAACGCTGCTTCTATTGATTCGCATATGCTTATAGCGTCAAATGATGTAGGCGTCTTCATTACTCTGAAGTTAGTAGAAGTGCTCCATACATAGACTTTGTGTGCATTGTGGGTTATTTGCCATGTTTGTAAACACGCATCACGTATAGTCCAAGGTGGTTTAGGTGGTCGTGTATACATGGTGTGTTATTGTGTGAATGCTCGTGCTATTGCTATTGCTGTTTCAGGTTGATGTAAGAATAGACTACCTATTTGTACACCATTTACTCCAGCAGTCATGTAGTCTTGAACATCTTGTGTAGCTGAAATTCCACCACATCCTATAATGTTTATACTATCTTTTATCTGTTTACGCATATCTTCTATTAATTTGTAGTTCATGTATTTCATAGCGTTCACACTTACTCCGATTCCACTTTGAAGTACATTAGTTTTATGCTCGATGTTGTTGTCGTATATCTTTCCTGCGTAACTGTTGGATATTACTAACGAGCATAGGTCTAATAGTTCTGCATCTTCTACTATGCTACGAGTAAAGTGTGGGTCTGGCGGCAGTTTCAACCATATGGGTTTTATAGTTTCTCGTTTAGTTATTGTCTCTTTTAAAAATATACGTAAGTGTTCAGCCATACGTTCTGCATGGTTGTTCGGAATTGTAAAGGCGTTATACAGTAGATGGCAGCCTAGATTAATTTCTATTGTGTCTACGGCTGCATGGTTTAGTAGTGTGCTCATTAATGTGGTGAATCCGTATCTCGTTATATCAGTCGGACTCTGTACGGCTATACTTGCAACTAGTCTTGCTGAATTTAGTTGTTTTGCAAGTGAATTTATTCTATCAGTGCTTATCCAAGATCCCATATTACGGAGGTTTACATTATTTAATGTAACTCCTTCTAGTTGATATCGGTTTCTACCTGTATGATTGGGTTGTGGGGTTCCGCTGGTTGGATAATTCGTTAGTGATTTAGTTACGATGTACTTGAAATTATCGAGTTCATTTTTTATAGTATGTGATAATCCGGTTCCTAGTCCATCTGTTCCTAGGATTCCAGCGGCGATCATTACGCCTAGGTTTAGTGAGGTAGGTGGCATTAGTTTATTGGTGCTCTTATGTATACTGTATCAGTAAAGTCTGTGACTACTTCAAATGTTAATGTAGATTTTACAGCTAACATATGAGGTTCCTCTGTCTCTTCATATAGTGTTGGTGTATATGATATTATTAATGGAGCGGTATTTCTAAGGCTGTTTGTAGTGAATATGTGACTTTTGGAGGTAACTTCATCTGGTAACTGGCTCGATATAATACTAGGATGTATTAGGGCAGGAGTATGAGTTAAGGCATATATTCTATTCTGATTTGTTTTGTATTGTATATTTTTTTGTATTTCCTCTAGTTTTCCTACGTTTATATCTTTTGGTCTTAAGTTTTGTTCACATAAGTCTAGAAAGTATTGTAGTATTTTGTTTCTATAATTTTCAGCTAGTGCGGTGCATATCATTGTACTTTTTTGTGCAGATATATATTTAGGTAAAACTAGACATAAGTTTTCTGATAGGAAGTAGGGGTACTTTATACCTTCGTTAGCGGGTATTTTATCTCCTCTGTAATATTGGCTTACTCTAACCGTGGAATTTAAGTAAGGAGACATTTTATTTCTTAATGAGTCTGTTAGGTTTGGAAGTATATTCGTTGATCTAATTTGTAGTTCGTAGGGCATTTATTTTTCGTTCCAGTAATGTATAACTTTACCTTCGGCTTCGTATTTTACTCCGGGGCGTACTTCTGCCATACCACGTATCATTGCATCTTGTAATTTTATTCTGTATTCATCTGCGTGTGTTTCACTTGTTAAACCAGTTAATATGATTTCGTCGTGAACATTGGCAGCAAGGTATGGTAGTAGTTCAGGGTATTGCTTGGCTACAAGTATGAATGTCATTTTCATACCTATAGCAGCTTGTCCTTGGATAGGAGTGTTTAAAGCTGTTGTTATTTTTAGGTTCTCATCACGTAGTTGTCTACTGTGACCAAACGGGCCTATAGGAAGTTCTAAATAGTCTATTCCTGTTGAAGGTAGACTCTTTATTTTAGAGTTTAAATCCCCGTGGAACTCTCTCATATCCTCGTACAATGTGAAAAATCTATCACGCATTCTAGCGGCTTCTTCTTCATTTATAGGATCTAGTTCCATCTTTTGTGCCTGTCTTATAATGGCACCTGGGCCACCACCGAATATCATGGCAAAGTTGGCAGCTTTAGCCGCTTGTCTTTCGTCTTTTGTTACGTTGTCTTCATGTTTATTGAATAGGGCTGCTGCTGTGGTTTTATGAATGTCTATGCCTTCATCAAACCTTCGTAACATTAGTTTGTCTTGTGTATGGGCAGCAGCTATGCGCATCTCTACAGTACTGTAGTCTACTACTACCATCCATTCAGTTGGATGGCCGAATATTTGTCGTATTTCGTGTGGGTAGTTTTGCGCGTTGGGTTCTCTACTAGATAATCTATATGTATCTGTTCCAGTTGTGTTATAACTAGACTGTATTGTTCCGTCTCTGGTCATCCATGTCTGTAACCATTTAGAGTTATACTTGTGTAAACTAGATGCTTTTCTATGATCTAGTAAGGCACGTAGAAATGGGTGTAGAGTTTTACCATATTCATCTTTGAGTATCTGTGCACCAGTTGATTCTACTTTTATTCCTAATGACTTTAGGAATTTTAGTACTTGAGGTGGTGAATCTGGATTGCCTCTCCAATGTTCTTGTACATTTCTTCTGGCTTTTAGTAGACGTGTGCTATTGTCTTTAGTGAAGTCGGCAAATCTAGAGCGGTCAATTGGTAGACCTCGGGTTGCCATGTATAATACTGGTACGGCTGTATATAGCTCAAAACTTGTGGTACGTTTGGAATTATCTTCCTGTAATAGTTCTATTTGTTTAGCTAATATATTGGTTAGATGTATAACATCGTCGGCTGCATACTTTAATTGCTCATCGTTTAGATATGGGAATAAGGTACTTTGCCAGCTACTATGATCAATGATCTTAGGTAAGTGTATGTTTAAGTATCGTTGTGCTAGTGCTGGTAGATCATTCGTTGTTCTGAATACTTCTTTACGATGTTGTGCATTTACTATTCCTTCAACTAGTAGTGTATCCCAAAAATGTAATTGACCTACATTTACTCCGTATGCATGGAAGAATCTAGCATCGAAAGATAATATTCTATGGCCTAACCATATTGTGGACTTCATACTGTTCATCCAGTTGATGAGCTGCGTAGGTAACTCTCCGTCTGGAAAGTGTAGTATGGATAGTTTGTTAGAAGGATAGCCATACATTTGTACTACGCGTATCTCATCATCCCAATGTCTTAATCCTGTGGTTTCTATGTCTAGGCCTATTATTGTGTCATTTTTATGTGCTATTATTGCTTGGTCTGTGTCTCGTATGGCTTCTTTATAATGTGGAAGGCTATCTGTAGGTACTAATGATGGAGGGCTCTCTATTAGCTTGCTCCATGATATGGAAGATACATCGTTCATTTCTTATTTTCGCTCGTTTATTCAAGAACGCCCTAATTTTAGTAACTAGGGCGTTCTGTACTTGTTTCATTAGTTGGTTATGAAATCACTGATCAGCCTAGGCATTGCAGCGTCGAATCCAACTATGTCTAGCATACCTGCATCACTAGGATCAGCAATACTAAACTCGTTTGAGGTCATGCCTACAACCACCAGCTTAGCTGGACGATTCATTTCGGCACGATACTTTTCTAGGGCTCTGAATGGGTGGATGGGGCCTGCCCATGTCTCACTGTCAGTTAGTACTAGGAAGCAATCTACTTCGATCTTCTTTTCAAGAGCATCCATCATTGGAAGAGCACAGTCTGTACCACCGAATGGTAGTCTTTCTGTCTTTCTGAGTATGTCCTGGAGAGAGTCCTTTGAAGAGAAGTCCATTGGTACCATTGCAGTACCTCTGGAAACAAATCTTCTTGTACTAAACTGAGTACCAGCTGAGAATGCAGCGACGTGGAAGTTAGGCTCTGTCTTTGCAACGTACAAAGCCAGTGCGGCGGCACCTTCACGTGCAGAGATAGGAGTTCCCATGATCTCTGCTCTCATAGAGCCGGACACGTCCAGTCCTACATAGATCTTTTGTCCTGTAGGTGCTACATTTTGGAAAGAATGGTTGAATGCAGTTTCAAGTGCATCTACTACAGACTGTACTGGTTCCCAGTCTGGCTTGTGAGTGCCGTAAGGGTCACTGAAGGCACTTCTGCCTCTGCCACTGTTACGACTCTGGTATCCTTGTCCTCTGATGTATGTGTAATACGCCAAAAGGATGTTGAAGGGGTGCAGACGACCGTATTTTACCCACTCTGCGCTAGAGAACTTCGCGGCGACTTGGCTAGCTTCATCGCTTAGGGGCTTGAGCAGTTCTAGGCGGGTCAAACGTCCTAAGTTTCTAAGTAGTGCAGTGGCAGGCATGTCGGGTAACATGGCACGCCATACCTCCATGTCGCGTAGGGATTCAGTAGGAAGCATTTCCCAGGTTAGGCTATGCTTGGTGATGTGTTCAACAAGTTCCTTGCTATCCATGGTTTTCGCTGCTTCATATGCCTTTACGATGCTCAACGAATCCTCTTCGGTCCATGCCTTGTTGGTCAAGTAGGCGAATAGGTTGTTGTGATCATAGCTCATTGGGTGGGTCTTTCGTAGTACGTCTCGGTGGCTCCAAGAGTTTCTGGTGCGGTACTTTACAACCTGGTAGGCTAGGTTTTCTGGAGTCTTGGATGTGTACCAGTTGTTGATACCATTCTTCAAGGCTCTGCCCCAACCACGCATGCTGTCTACATATTCGATGAACTGGAACAGATGGCTTGCTGTGCGAGCTACCTGTGGAAGAACTTCGAATGCTACAGTTCTGGTGTCAGTGTTGCCATAGGAAGCAGCCATAGCCAATACGAATAGGGGTGGGCCTATCTTTGGGGCACGGCCATGAGCGAGTTCTACAACTCTCTTGACTACTTGTATACCTTTTTCACCTTTTACCATGTTGAGAGCGTTCTTAGCGTTCTCTAGGGTTAAGGCTCTTTCGCTAGCGTAATAACTACCACCTTCGCTACCTAGGATTAGGAAGCGATCTAGCTGTATTTCTGGGGTTACAGGGAATACGTATCCGCCTGCATTGTTCTTTACTTGGTCTTGTTCACGCCCCATCTCTGGCTCACGCTGGGGAGCTGGTGTGTTGAATGCTTGTGTCAAATATGACATAAGTTGTGTTTCTCCTGTGTTTATTTGTTAGTGTATGTTTGGAGGTGGGATAATTGCATCTACTATGTTCATAGTAGGGTACGGTGTTCGTAGTAGACGGTATATGGCCTCTATGTTATCTAGAGTCCAGTGTTGTGTAGTTATTCCTACATTCTGAGCATATGCACACCATTGTCTTTGTTGTGCATTTAGAGTTATTACTCTACCATTGTGTAGGTATACAAAAAACATACACTCGTGTTTAGCGAGTGTCATGTCGAAATAATAGTCTACAGGACTTTGTCCTCTTATACCATGGCCGGTGTCATGCCATGTACTAGCTAGCCATCCTTCTGTTAGAGCTAGTGTACCTATTATGTGTTGTAGTTTTCGTTTTGTACTTGTTACTTTTCTAGCGTTATAACCGCTTGTTAGTGCTTTGGCTCTTTGGTATGCTACAGAAGAGCGACCACCATATCTATCATTTATAAAATATTCTGGTGATATGGCATTTGCTAATTCTTGTACTGTGTTTGCGTCCATTACCATTATTTAGCCTTGGCGGTGGTAGTGGTAACAAGAGTATCTTTTAGTTTTTCTTTTGTGATAGCAGTAGCTATCTGTTTGAAAGTATGTTCGGTGTCATTCATATCGGTAAGCATATTATGCTCTTCTAAGGTTAGTCCATACCAATTTAGTACATCTATTGGTACGTGGACTTTATATTTCTCTCCGGTTTGAGTGATTGTAGCTACTCCGTATTTGGAGTTTTCTTTGGCTTCCCAATATCCTTGATGAGTATCGTTGAAGTATATGTCAATTGCTACACCACCCCAACACCATTCAGTTGTTGTCGTGTTATAAAGTAGTTCAACGCCCTGCTTATATTTGTTATTCGTTAGGGCGTTGATTAGTTTACGAAGTCGTTGTTTTTGTTTCGGAGTTACTTTGCGCATTGTCCTATATTGGTTACAAAGAATTGGTGACAATCGTGCGATACGTCACTGTCTAATGTCATTTCTATACCTGTTATAGGCCATCCTAACATGTTATGTGGTAAGTGTCTTACATTGCACCAATACATGTCATCACAATTATTTGGTTCTGCTATATAGGGTATGCCTATCCATGTGCGAACGCGAACTATGAATTGTACATATTCTTTTGTTGAAGCGGTAGCGTGTATTACACCTACTACTTCACAATCTCTAGGTGATGTAATTACACCTGCTTCTTCGTAAAGTTCACGTATAGCAGCTTCTATTACATTTTCTCCAGACTCCATGTGTCCACCTGGTATAGTGTACATACCAGCTAAGGATTCTTTTGGGCCTCGTCGCATTATTAATACTTCGTTTTTGTCAGCTGACAATAGTACGGTTAATACCGCTAGTGGAGCAGAGTGTCTTTCGTTGTTAGTTGTCATGTATTCCTTTGTTATTGGTACCGGTGGAGGGAGTCGAACCCACACCCCTTTCGAGACATGTTTTTGAAACATGTGCGTCTGCCATTTCGCCACACCGGCGTATTGTTATATAGTTACTACCATGAAATCTTTGTTTTTCCACAGTTGATACACATTTTATTTTCTGTAAATATTCTTCTAGAATCGGGGTCATATCTATCTGTATATATCCATCTATGGCATCCAAATAGACAATCAAGTTTAGTATTTAATCTTTTTAACATAGAAATGGTCCCAATGGTGGGAGTCGAACCCACACCCTTTCGGAAACGGGTTTAAGCCGTTCGCGTCTGCCATTTCGCCACACTGGGACAGTAGTAATATATCTATTCTACCATATTTAAGGTAGAGATAGCTCGGTTTGATTTTCGTTTATTTCTCGTTTGAATAAGCTAACTGGAGCTTCTTTTAATATAGCTTGTATGAGTGTAAATACTGTTGGATCGTTTTCTAGGCAGTCATTTATATTTGCTAAGCTGATTGTTTCGTAGTCGGATATGTCATAATGGTTTTGATCTGTTAGAGCTTTATTTAGTTTCTTTTTTAAAGACTTTGATAAATCATTCATATTAAACATACCGCTATCTGTAGCTAGGTTTAGTGCTTCTTTTACTTGGTGTGGTAGTACTGTTATATGTGATCTGTTATTTATTACATAGCCGCGAGATGACCATGTACCCATTTTAGATAGTTCACAAGCTACACCTAGACAGCAATATTTGCGTTCTTCATTTTTTATAGTACTTAATAGCTTAGAGGTTGGTGTAAACTCTGTTAATCTATCTGTCCAAGTTGTGTATAGTTCTGTTAACATTATTTTATTCTGTGCACTTGTATGGCATTGCTAGTAGGTACGTCTATTGATAGTTGCATTGAATGCATGCTGTTAGGAGCTTGTGTTAACGTGGTTATCCAATCTGTCGGGTATGGGGACTCGTCTTGCATGTGATGTGCTGCAAATATCCATAATCCCAAGTTGTTATAGGTTGCGGTTACAAATATTTGTCCAGCAGTACCTGCGTTTACCATAAACAGTGCATCTTTATATACTGAGAATTCTGCGGTGTTGTTTGGGCCAGATACTTGTTCATCTTCGTTTGTGTAGTCGATTGCGTATGAGCAGCCTTCTACTTCTACGAGGTCATCACTAGCACCCCAAAAAATAATTGTTGTCATCTTATGTTGGTGGTAAATCCTTCCTGGAGATGGTAACGCCATCTTGGTTCTGGTATTTAGATCCAAGTTCTTCGTCGCCATATATTTTGGTTGCTGGGTCAGCTAGAATATATGTTACAAGTTGGGTGATACCCATCTTATGCGTCAAGCGTATTCTATTGTTAGAGGCGTTAAATATTTCTAGTGTTATGTTCCCTTGGAAACCTGGATCAATAAATCCGGGTGCAACAGTTAGTCCTACTCTTGCTAGAGAGCTTTTGCCTGCTACTATTCCGGCTATTAAATTATTCAATCCTACTTTTTCAAGAGTGCTACCTAGTATAAATTCTCCTGGTTCTAGTATATATGGTTGTACTGTTATGTCTACATGTCTGTAGTTTGGGGTTGTGACGCCAGGTGTTATTAATTGAGATCTATCAAATTCTACTAGAATTTTATTATCTAGGTGTAAGTCTACACTTGCAGGTTGTATGCTGCGGGGTAGTAGAGGCTCAATTGTTAGGTAGTCCATTCCTATATGTTTTGATGAAGATGGTTGCAGTGCGGGCTGCATGCTACTATTACTCAGTACCATTTTCTTCACTTATGTCTTCGACTGTTAGTCTTATTCTTGTTTTCTTACCCCAAGGATCCTTGGGTAGATAAAGCGTACCAATTGGAGACTTGTGAAGGTTCTTGCCGGGTAAGGCATTAGGTTCCTTGAATCTCATCTTGTTATCGGTTTCTTTATCTTGTATCATTTCAATTACTAATTTCTCTGCGGGCATTGTTTTCTCTTATTAGATGTTTGATTATATCTGGTATTACTGTGAAATCTGTTACTAGGGCTTCGTAGCTTTCAGTGCGTCTTAGTGCGTAAGATGGGTGGTAGACAGGATATACATGTCTTGTAACTTTATTGTCAGTTTTTGTTATCAATTCATCTGGCATTAAACTACGATATAGTTTTCCATGTATCTTTGTTATAGATTCTCCCACTATGAATCTTTCCATGGATACTCTGCCTAGAGTAACTATTAATGTGGGATCTAAGAGTTCTATTTGCTGCGCTAAATATGGAGCGCAGGTTGTCTTCTCTTCGGGTAAAGGATCTCGGTTTCCAGGTGGTCTACATTTTACAGTGTTTGCTATGTAAACCATTTCTCTAGTTAGTCCCGATCTTCTGAACATGTCTTGCAGTACTTGCCCTGATCTACCTACGAAAGGCAATCCACTAGCGTCTTCTTCTGCGCCTGGAGCTTCTCCTATCAACAGTATATGCGGTTGGTTAGATCCGTATCCAGGTACGGCATGTGTACGTGTGGTGTGTAAGGGGCATTTAGTACATGCGTTTATTTGTTGGGTAAGTGTCTGTAAGGTCGACATGATTATTTAAGTGTATAGCTATTAGTTCTTTTATGTTGAGTTTAGTTAAACGGTAATTGTTTGGTGTCATTCTGTCTAGCATAGTAAGTATGCTACTCAATACGCTTCGACTGTCATTACATTGTGTAATTAGTTCTTGCTGTTGAGCCATTGCCATAGCTATATATGCTACGGTATCGCTGGTCTCTTCGGCTAGATTTTTTAACGGGTCTCCTACTAAATCGTGACCATATGTTATTCGGCCTGGCAAGTATTTGGTTTCGTATGCCTGTATACCGAAATTCTTTATATAGTCTGTTATCTGTGGGTCGTCGCCTAGTTGACGCCATTTTTCATTGGAGGTAAATTGGTCTGCCATTTTGTCGTTATTTGGTTATTGTTTCTATTATGTTGTATGTGTATTTCTTTGCTTATTAATAGTAAAGAAGGTGCAAGGGTTAGTCTATGTGTATGTAATATAAAACGTGTATGTAGTACAAGTGTTTGGTATTTTAAATTGTCAATGATATGCTATTGTATGTAAATTAGTTTGTTGCCTCTTGCTACGCGGCGTTCTATTTCAATACGTTCAAAGTGTAGTGCCTTACTAACTTCTAGTAAACTAGGTGGTGCGGTTAAAGTGCTACGTAAAATAAAATATACGTGCCATTGAAGTTCTTTGTATCTAGAATGATGAATGACCACCTTATAAGGTGGTCATTAAAAGTTTGTATATCATATGTTATATGGAGCCGGTGAAAGGAGTCGAACCCTCAACCTAGTCATTACAAAGGACTTGCTCTGCCTTTGAGCTACACCGGCTTGATGTTAACTGCGTTTACCTAACTCTATATCATATAGAATTAAGCTGCCGCTGTCGCAATTTTCTAGTGCGTATACAAGATCAGTAAATAGTTTTTCTTCTTCTACCTGTTCTTGTATGAACCATTGTAGCATAACTGCTGATTTAAAGTCTCGTGTAAGCCATGCATCTGCAAATAAATCTTCTAGTGCTACAGTCATAGCGCGTTCTGCGGTTAGGCCTGCGACGGCTATGTCTAATGCACTTGTCCACTTGTTATGTATAGGGTAGTGGCTAGGTATTACTGGATTAATGTCTCTGTCTACTAGGTGATCATTAAGCTTAAGTCCGTGACTTAGTTCTTCTTCGTACTGTTTTCTTAGCCAATGTTGAAATCCTGGTAGTCCTTCTACACCTGCCCAGTTTGACATAGCTAGGTACATATTTGCGGCTTCGAATTCGTTACCTATCTGAGTCTGTAGTTTAGTCTTTAATTGTGGTGTCATTTGATTCCTTATGTGTATATAACGTTAGGTGTTATTGCAGCATTTTGTGCTAGTGGTAAATGTGGGACGTACTTAAACATATTTATTAATAGTTCTGATATAGTTATGCTTTTCTTGTAAGTTAGGTTTCCTTTGCAGCAATCGTCTATATATAGGTAGTGTGCTCTGTGTATCAATATATATATATGTCGGTTAATTTCTGCAATAGGATTCTATTACTATTTGTGTGTGTACGAGTAGAAGACTAATGTTTCTATATGTTTGTACTTTTAATTGATTTCTTATCCGTGTTTGTTGCTGCTCTACTACTATGTAATATTTATGAGTAGATTGTCAGAAGGTGTGTGTGGATTTTGTGCTGTATTTAAAAGGAAACATTTGTTGTTGTATCATTAAATGGTACCGCCTGTGGGAGTCGAACCCGCGTTGCAGCTTTGAAAGAGCTGTGTACTAACCGTTATACGAAGGCGGCATATTATTCTTTTCCTGTAGGTCTCATGTCTCCGATTGTTTTTCTATGTCCGAAGTTCATATTACCTATTCGTTTCCACTTGTTATTTAATTTTTTGTGGTTACAGTACCCTTTTATGTGACATTCGTATCTGTTGCAATTATTCATGGATCTGTGTAAGTATGAAGTGATTATTTTTGTTTAATAGATTTGTGATAGATAGTGCCGTGCATTTAGCACACATATTGTCAATGCTAGTTGACATATTTTGTAGTTCTATTTTATATATAGCTATATCTGCTTGATAACATGTGGGACACGTGTTTCTATTTGATACTTTTTCTAGGTTATATATAAATAATTGTGGTTTATTGTTTTTCACAGAAGGTTTTCCATAGATCTAGTCCTAACCAAAAGTCTCCTTTTGTTTTTATAACTATACCTGGGCCACCTATTGTATAAGTATGTCCTATTCCATAAGGTTCGATATACATAGTTTGATGTCTATTTTTACATTTAACTATTAAATCTCGAAATCCTAGGTTGAATGCAAATTTAGATTTGTTTATAGAATCACTGGAGTTCCATATATAGTCTGGGTTTTTAACTGGTTGCGTCTCTCCACAAGATATTATTACTAATAGTAATAATAGAGATATAAGTATTAGTATCTTCGTTTTATGTTCCTATATTAATGGCGGTTGCGACGGGACTCGAACCCGCGATCTATGCCTTGACAGGGCAGTATGTTGGCCGCTACACTACGCATCCGTATCTTTGTATCTAGAACTAGTATTGTTGTACATAAACTCTTTCGAGCGGAGGTTTCGAAGCCTCTCTGTTCAGGTGGATACATACATTTATGTACCGATGTGAACTTTTATCCAATAATGTAGTAACGTCGGCTCTAGATAAAATAGGACTAGGTGTGCTAAGGGGAAACCATGCTCGTGTGAGCAGCTAGGGATCGAACCTAATTAAACCAATAACCCTTACGCTTCGGTCCTATTTTTATATTGTAACACTAGTTGTATCTGGCGTCTATAGTGTCGTATATACTTACGTAGTTTGTTGAGTGATGCATTATATAATCTTGTGCTTGAAGTAGTATTCTCATCGTTGCATGTACATTATAGTTGTATGGTAAGCTTTTATAGATATTGTTACATATAAAACTTATGTTTGATATAAAGTTATTTAATCTAGAGTCTATCATAGGTAAAGTACCTCTATTCTATGTTTTCTTTCTATGTAATAATCTATCTGTTCCTCTATATGTTGTCTTGATGTTGTTGGATGTATTATGTAGTGTTGAAAATCAAGTAGAAGAGTTGATATATTTTTTCTGTCTACACTGTATGCTAGATTTAAACATGCACAATGTAGATGCGCTATGTAATATCTCATTTTGATGTTTATGAATAAGAACTAGAGTAAGTTGGTGAAATAGGGTAGTTTTGGTGCTCTACCGCTGAGCTACCCTAGCATATGGAGCTAGGGGTGGGATTCGAACCCACGGCCGCCCGATTACAAGTCGAATAACCTAAATCTGTCGACTCTAGTTAGTTTGTTTACTTTGTGTTGTCAGACAACCAGTCTGTTAAAGTATCTCTTATTACTTTAGCTTGATGATGATCATATTTTGTTACAACTTTATACTCTTCTGGGCCATTCGGGTCATCAAATATAAAAACTATACCTAATTCGATATAATTAGTGTCTTCAGTTTCTAGATCAAGTTCAAGGGTTACTTTTTTATCCCGCATCATTTGTATAAATGCATTTGATACGCGCATTTCTTCTACTGTAAACATTAGTTACATGTTTTCGTGTATGTAATTTATGGCAGAATCTGGTAAAGATACTACTATGAATGGTACGTCTGAGTTTCTATCTTTTATTGTACCATTGGTAATTGATAAGTTACTCATGAATAAGCTATTTTCTACTTCTACGTATATTCGTACTTGTGTAGTGTCTTCAAATTGTTTTAAAAAGTCTTGAAAATCTTTTATTGTGTTTAACATAATTCCTGTTTAAATTAAATGGTACGCCCGGTTGGACTCGAACCAACGGCTGGTGGTATATAAGACCACTATTCTTCCACTGAATTACGGGCGCACAAGGTGAGGATGATCAATTGTAGCTATGCATCCTCGTACCAGTCTCTCTATTACCTCACTTCCCTAGTTCACGGGAGATCACGGAGTTTTTGAGACCCTTCTTACTCACTTATAACAGAGCTGCGCAGATATTATAAGCTAGGCTACTATAATGTATATGGTGGTGATGTTGGGGTTTTGGGCTGTTTATGTTTTATATTTATTCCACATCTAACGCAATACCTGTTTAGAGGCCGTCTAGGGCCTGGGGTTGGTGGGTATGCGTGAGTGTAGGGATATGATTTCCATTTATGCCCTAGTAATTTACATATTAGTTTTATTATCGTTCTACACTTACAGGGTGCTCAACTATATTGTTGGCACCCTGTATTGTTTAGAATATACTCGCGCTATATTTTAATGCAGTCGACGAGTATTCCTCTACTTACATAATACTCGAGTGTTACGATGTAAGTATCTTAAAAGTCTGGTGCTAGGAGTTGGATTTGGACCAACGACACCTACGTTTTCAGCGTAATGCTCTACCAGGCTGAGCTATCCTAGCATGGTGCTCCAGAGTTTCACATCATCGAGCTTGGATGGGCGGCGCGACGGAGGTTGCCCTCTATCGCCGTCTCCACCCGAATACCAGCACATTCGGGTGTCGCCTAAAACACCCGTCTGAATAAATCAGACGGGGAGCAATTCATGTAGAGTAAGTGGTGACATAGGGTTTAAGCGTGCATCCTGTACACTGTACATCTTACGATGCAGTGGGACTCGAACCCACTCCTCTCTGTTGAAAGCAGTAATCTATATCTATCGACTCTACATGGTACAGGAAGAGGGATTCGAACCCCCGGCCCCCACTGTGTAAAAGTGGAACTCTAACCGCTGAGTTATTCCTGCATGAAGATGGAATATTACTTGTCCATCTCAAGTGCATGGTATATCCATGCCATCATATGATGATTTAAGAGTTCGTGTTAGCGTTATACTTTCGTTTACTCTCTTATAGAAATTAAAGTGCGCACTCGAATTTCTACGTCCTAAAAGGCTTTGGTGCGCCGCCCCGGATTTGAACCGGGACCCTCAAGCTTATGAGGCTTGTGCTCTGCCTGTTAAGCTAGCGACGGGCAATAATTCATTGCGAGTAAGTTGTGAAATTGAGAAGCCCTATAATGTCACTATACAGGTGATAGGTGCAACACCATTTGTATAGAGTAATTGTCAATGCCCGTAGACACTCTTACAATATTCCTTAATTAACCAATTATCTTCGACTCGTAATGGTACATCAGGCTGGACTCGAACCAGCGGCCTTCGCTATATCAGAGCGATACTCTTCCACTGAGTTACTGATGCATGTATATTAAATTCCTAAGTGAGTTTTTAAATCTGACCAAGTTACAAATGATCCTGATAGAGTGGGTGAAGCCCATTCTATTTTTGGAGATGATGTTGTACTTTTTAGTAGATCACCTTCGTCTCCTATTTCTAGTTTTTCACCTGTGTTTAGTCCTGTAGCGACTATTAAATCTCCAGCAGCAGATACTTTGGCAACATCATCTTCATTTATGTTACCTATTATTTTATTTATAAATGAAGATTGTACTTCTTCACCTACTGTAACGAAAAGTAATTGTCGTGTCCAAGCCATGAGTGCTCTCTTTTAGTAGTCACAATGAGTAAGGATTGATAATGGGTTGAATGTATCAAATTCAAGAGTTGGTGATTAAGTAAATAACCCAAAATCTTCGACTCATTGTGGTCTGGGAAGAGAGAATTGAACTCTCGCCTTATGCTTCCAAAGCAAATATACTACCGTTATACGACACCCAGACGGTGTGTTATCGTTCCCATCCAATTGCTTTGCTAGCCGCAACACCATTGTCAGGGAGTTCGTTTTTCTTTTCTATCATAGTTTCTCTAAAGTATTCTCCGGATTCTCCTTGAAATAGGCTGGATCCTATTGGAGACATTCTCCATTGTCTTAGAAGAGTTTCATATGATGATTTATCTATTTTATTTTTAAGTGTTTCTGTTAATTCCATTTTAAATATTGGTGGAGGCTATGGGAGTCAAACCCATATTGTTGCTGTGCAAGAGCAAAGTAATCTCATTATACCAAGCCCCCTGGGGTGATCGGCGGGATTTGAACCCGTACTACCTGGGTCACAGCCAAGCGTGTTAACCATTACACTACGAACACCATGTGTGATCTATTATAAGGGTAAGTCAAGGAAAATACAAGGTTTTGCGGAACAAAATTCTCTTCTGTATTCAATAATGTATTCTCATTCGACCCTTATGTTTTGCTTTTAATTAAAAGACATGCCTGAAACGCTATGCTTGCTGGCTGAGCCTGCACATATAGCTACTTCAGCGTGTGATGATAGTTCTGCGGACATAGCATCTGTCCAGCGATCTGCTGTATTGTCTAGTCCGTTATATGAAGATTCACCAGTTGCTAGTAACATTGCAGCCATTGAAGCTGATGCGTTACCTTCTGAATATTCACACATTACAGAATTGTTATTAAATCCCTTGGAATTAAATATTTCGCGCATGTCATTTTCTAGTTGCTGTTCCATAGTAAGTTCTGCGGCGGGGGCAGGCATTACTTTAGGTGCAACTGGTACTACTGGTGTGTCAGGAGCTAGATCTCCGGCCATTACTGGAGGAGTAGTAGGATCAGGGCCGTGTGCGTTTACAGTATTGTTACTGTGTACAGCACTGAAGGTTATGATACCTGCAATTGCCGCTACGCCTACAACTGACATTCCTATGTTTCTTATAAGTTTTAGTGCTTTCATGTTTCTTTACTAAGTTTATTGTATATCCTATATTGACCACCGTAGTTTACGATAGGAAGAATAATTTGGGGGAAAAATTGGTGCCGGTGATAGGAGTCGAACCTACACCCCTTTCGAGACTAGCTTCTAAGGCTAGCGCGTCTGCCGTTTCGCCACACCGGCTTGGTGGATACTGTGTATCACCTGTTACTATACCATGTCTTAGCATATATTGTATAGTGTCTAGGTGTTCCGGTTTCCATAAGTGTACTGGATAGTATTGTGATAATACTGTCATCCATACTATTTGCTCTTTGGTTAGTTTACCTTTAGGAGCTTTTAACTCTGCACCCATGAGTAGTTGTTTCTCTGGATGCAGCATTGTTAAATCTATGTAGCCTTTAGCGGTTGCTAATCGGCTATCTGGTACGCTATACATTAGCCATTGGTAATTTCTACCTATGGCTATAACTTCTTCTTGAAATTGTTTCTCTACTGTATTGCGTTTCTTGTAAGGTCGTCTTCTCTTTCTTTGAGGCAAGTTTATTAATCAGCAAATTTCTTTTCTACTGTTCTTAGTAGTTGTCCTAGTATAGGAAATTTTCTGCTCTGTGGTATAGCTGTGTTGGTCATTATATTGTCTATAGAGAAGTTGTATCTTCCATATGTTTGGATCAAATCTATTTCATTTTTTATTTCTATAGGTATGTTACTATATGCAAATATATGTTGTGATGATACATGGTTTATTTCCCATCTGTATTTAGCTATTCCTAAGTCTCGTAATAAACTTGCAGGGGCATTTCTGAATTCGTATTCTTTATACTTTGTGTTAGCTGCTTTTAAATCTCTGCCGTTGAATAGGTGAAATATGTGCTTTATACTGTCTTTCTGTCTACCGTTTGTGTGTTCTGTAGGTTCTGGTAAGAATTCACCTAATTTACTTACGGCGCAGAGTACTCCTATTGCGGAGTGTCTGTATTCGTATTTGGTTCCTAGTACAAGTACACGTAGATGGTGTTCAGTTGGTATAAAAAATCCACTTTCTAATGCAATATACCATTTGTTCCGTATTTCTTTTGGAGATAGGCTATTCTGTTGTAGTGGCATGAGAAGGGAATGGATTGTGTAGTGATGGTGGATCGGTGTTTAGTATGCTTTCTATCACTATGGGTATTTCTAGCCGTGTGCATAGTGAGGATATTTCAACTATAGATAGAAATTCAGGTACTCTTTTAAGTTTGGAAACCAATAAGGTTCTTGTTGGTGCACTGATTTCACTTACTTTAAATATACCTGTTGCTGTACTGAACTGTACTAATTGTTGAACTTCTTTTGGCAGTAGGGTTGTTCCATACAGCGTCTTTGTGTCTATGTCTATTATATCTGTTGGTATATATGTCCATGGATACGCAGCATCAGATGCTGTGAGTCCTGTTATCATAGGTTTATCTACTTTTACCCATCGTCCTAGGTTGCTTATGTCACAAAGTACTCCTAGTGGGCAAAATGTAGATGTACCGTTTTCTATTACACATAACCAATCGGAAGAAAATAGTTCTTGTTTATGAAGTGCATCTATCCATCTGGTTAGTGTTGCATTCATTATGTTGTTACTACGGCTAGCAATTTTTTGGTAGACGCTTTCTTGTCTTGTCTGTTGTCCATTGCTCTTGCAATTTGTTTCAAAACCATACTAGCGTTGGGATGCTTACCTTCTTTACCTAGTCGTGTTATGCCATTAGTTTGATTTAAATCTAGAGCATAATTTATACGTATAAATTGTACACCTGATTCAATTGCATCTACAACTAATTGTACGTTGTTTCTATTTATAGCTTTGCTAGGTTTGGTAAGTCCAAGGGTACCTTTTGGAGGGACGGTGCTAGGGATTTGCTCTAACTTTTGTATAGATTCTTCACGCTTTTGTCGTACTAGTTCTATCTCATATGCTAGATCGCGTACATGTGCTGGAGCTTCGGGATGAAAGCCGAATAATGAGGCGTTACGGGAAGTGTTCATTGGGTTATGTAGAACTCTATCAATATCTGTGGCTGTTAGATTACCTTTGATACCTGTAACTATTTTTTGGGCCGTTTCTGGTGTTAGATTATTGAACATTATTATTTTCGTCTAAAGTATATATGGTGGGTGATTCAAATGATAGGGCAGAGGTTATTGCTTGCACATCTCTTGTATCACAACTTATTATTATAGTTGCTCTACTAGGTGTGTCCTTATCTTCTTGGCACATAAACTGTGCTATATTCTCTTGCTCTTGAGTGCCTATAGAAGTTATCGAAGGACGTGTATATAGATCGTTTATTTTGCGTCGGTCGTTACTGTTGAACTTCCACTGAGCTACGGTATATATGTTGCTCAGAATTATTTTACCCCATATGCGGGTGAAGTTCTGTTTAGCTGTTTCGTCAAGTCTATTCCAGGGTAATATAGAAGTCTTGTCTTGTGTAATTTTATGTGCTATATGTTCATATCTAGGGTATACCATAGTGTAGAACATGGCAGCGTCAGTATCAGCAATAAATTCTTCTTGAGGGCCTGGGTAATGTTTTACGAAATACATACGTTTGCATCCGGCAGGTTTTGTAGTTTGTTCTATTGGTATCTTTAAGAAGAATGCGTGATTACCTGTATTTCTATAGGTTATGTCTTCTACCCACTCGATCTTGTTCTTGTCAAACCTGGTTTTTGTATTGACTACTGATTCGGGGGTCACTGCTTTAAAGTATTGATATTGTGTTTCAGTGGCTACGGTAGTAGCTTCTGCTGTCGTAGGTGTTGTCATTATAGTTCGTTTTCTTCTTGGTCTAGGGCTTCTAGGTCTATCTCTTCCTCTTGCTTAGTTACATCTTCATCCGGAAAACCTGTGGTCTTTATTATCTCATCTGTTAGGTAATCTACTGTCTGGTTCCATACGCGTAGTCGATCCTCTGTGCGTCTGTACATACTTTGGTAACGTCTCAGTACTTTGTTAGCTACTTTTTGTAGTTCTTCTGATACGTTGGAGTTGTAAGGGCCGCGTAGTTGATTCATGGATATACTATCGTTACCACGTCTGTTTGGTGCTAGGCAAAGTGTTCCTACATCTTTAGGGTTTTCCTTATGTTCAATGTGGAATAGTCTGTAGTCACTATCTATAGCACTGCGCCAGTATCCACCTACACAATGGTGCATTGTTCCGCCTTCAGCTACAAGTGCAGCACTGTCTATAAGTGCCTTTACGTTGTAGTCATCTATGTCACATGAAGGTATAAGAGTGTTCCAATTGTATAGTTTGTTACCCGCGCTACGGATGGCCTGTTCTCTTCGTACAGCGTGGTGCCATTCTCTTGTATGCTTGATATATGAGTTCCAAGTGTAGTGGCGTGGGTATGTTCCGGTTTCTCTGTGTCGTGCACGAAGGTAGTCTATGGTATCCTGTAATTCATATTGGAAGTTGTGGAAATCCGTGCTTTTGGTACTGTGTACAACAGATGGTAAAGCGCATAGTGCTTCGTAGTTCTTCTGAAGTCTAAGTAAGTCTTGTTTTTTCTCGTCGGGAGTTAGTGTGTCATTGGTATTTGAGTTATGTATTGCAGTACGTACGCTGCCCATTAGACTTGGTAGTACAGTGTTTTGTAGTAACTTTGTGACACTAGATGAGGGTTTGTTCTGCCCTATGTGTAATAGTACGGAGATGTAGCTATTGTCGTAGTTTAAGACTGAGGGTGTCATGCTTAGGAAGTTTTTCCAATGTTTGTTTTCTATGACATACTCACTTTTTACAGCCTGAATTATTTGGCCGGGGTGTTTTATGATAGTGTCTTTTTTTAACAACGACGGTTGGATTGTTGTCAATCGTCCAGTTAGATACGCTAATAGTGGTATCTTGTTGGAAGGTTTCTGTGACATTTCAACTATTACAGGCTTTGTAACCGCAGCGACTATATATTGTTGTCCCTTTAGGTTAGAAGCGTGTATTTTACGAAGAGTTTTTAGTAGCTCTAGGTCACTATTGTCTTCGTAATATTTATTTATGTATGTTGTCATCTCTTTTACTGTACCTATCATTTCTATAGCTTTGGACTCTAGGAGAGTATTTATAGCTTGTAGAAGTGTTAGTCCGCCACGTATTTCATTGTGAACTGTTGTGGGTATCTGTTCTATCAGTTCATCTTTTATGGCTTGTATAATTTGATTGTGTGCATTTTTTATAGCGGTGGTGTTCTTGTATACAACAGTTCCGTCTACATGTAATGCTAGTAGTAAATCGTCTAGAGATTGATTCTTCTTAAATAGTACTGATCTTGCTGTCACTTTTGGTGACTTGTAAAAGTACAAGTAGGTGTGACTTTTACTTTCTTGAGCTTTGTTAAATTTTGCTTGTAGTGTTGTTGTTATTGTTTGATCAGCTATTTGTTCTACTTGTTTTAGTATTTTTTTGTTGGCTGGTGATAATGTTGGCTTAGTCTGTGTAATAGGCATCTGCGCTCTCGGCATCGTATCGACAAAATATGCATCCGTTACATACGGGGCACAATGGTACTACTTCTTCAAAGTCTTCAATTGTGTAAGCACAGCCTGTGTAATATACTGCATTGGAGTCATCTATCTCTTCGTTAACTTCGGGGCAGTCACATATAGGATGAAGGAGATCTAATTCGAGTGAGTAATCAGACATTATTTCTGATTTCATTGCTGCAAAGTTGTTTAGTAGATACCAAACTTTATCTTCTTTCTCTGTGGTGCCTAGTTCGTTTGTCAAACCTAAGCATGCTGTACATACTTTAGGGAGTGCAGTCTCTTTTGATTCTCGTTTGTGTATGTACCCGCAGTCAGAGCATTCGTATACTAGTAGGTCATCTTGTTTTAGAAGATGCATCTCATAGTATTCTCTGTCTAGTAGTACATCTTTAGCTAGTTGCCAAAGAGTCTCGTTGAATATCCTGCTCATGTATCCATAGATTTATAGTGTAGTGTAGTATTTGTAGAAAATACTCGGCATTGTGTGGTTGTTCGAGTTGTTGAGTGAATAGATTTATTATTCTATTGAAGTCTGTCTCGTTCATTTCAACTCGTTGTGGATTCATACCGTTTTCTATTAATTTTTGACGCAATACTTCGATTTGAGTAATGATGGGTTCAGTTTCTAATACTAGGGCTAATCTGTTGTGTATGTAGAAGTCTAGATCATTTATTGCGACGTTTATCTCACTGATGGAGTGTAGTATTATGTCACGTTGCTCATCTGTGCAAGAGTGTAGTGAATTAGGTATGAATTCTTTTGTCTGATACTTTAGTTTGTAAAGTAATCCTAATAATCCTTTCATTGGTGCTCCTTTATCTGTGGTGTAAGATATGCAGAGGCGGAGTCACCTCTGCATATCTATCGTTGGTTAAAATTCGCCGTTTTGCTCAGTTACGCCGGGAATAGGTTGGGTGTTGTCTACGGGTAGATCATTGATCATATGTATGAACTCATCGGTGTCCGGGTCGTACTGAGTGTCGGGTGCTGCCTGCTGGAAGTCGAAATACGGCTGGGGAGCAGTAGTGGTCATGGGAGCAGGCATTTGGGGTGGCTGGGGTGCAGCGGGCTGCTGCTGTACCATTTGTGGAGGCATCTGTTGCGGTGGCTGTGCATCAGGAGCCCACGGAACGGGAGCAGCGGGGTTCTGCTGATGGAATATTTGTTGCGGTTGCTGCACTTGAACCTGTGCGTTGGCGCCAGGCTGAGGCGGAGCGGGCATGCCTAAGCGTGCCATGTCTTCCTGCTGTGTGGGAGCCTGGTCTGCCATGCTAGGCGGGAGAGGCATGTTCTGGCTAGAGTTGACAAGCGTGCTGTCGATCACATTGGGGTCGGTGATCTCGTGCAATCTGATAGTCTTGCTAGCAGATACTAGCTTGGCAAAGTCTGCGAGTACCATATGGCAGATTTTACGAAGGTTTTCAATGCCAGCGCACACTTCGGGGTCTGAGCTGTCAATGACTCCGATAGGTTCAGCCTTGAAGATTGATACAGGCTGTCCGGCACGAGTGGGCGTGCTTCCAAGGGTAATCCTCATGACGACCTGCCAGTAGTCAACGTTGGAGGCAATAGATAGGTTGGTGAGCATTTCCATGATGGGCCTGTTGCTATAGACACTTAGGTCTAGGTAGTATGGGAACGGATTGCCCTTAGCGAGGGCGAAGACGGCGTGGCGTTCACGGCATCCTCTTCCGATACCTTCTACGAAAGCATCATGGGGGCATACTGCACAGAGTCCACCGGGATTACCGAAGCCAACGTTATTGACTCGGTTGGGCGTTACATTTACAGCAGTACAGTCGGGAATGCGGTCGGCACCCTGAGTACCAAACTGTGCGGTAAAGCGACGACGGGTCTGCTGAATGAGAGGCATGACAGCAATGATTTCTTGGTGCATTGCACCTTGCTGACCACTGGATGTGCGAGGTTCCTGGAACATAGGGGCACCACCTGCAACTACAGACAAACGTCGAATGAAGTTAACTCCAGTGTTGTCGGGGCCGAGGTTGTTGAGCAGCCTTTGGAACATGTTGGGGTCGGCATACCTCTTGAGCTGTTGCGTTAATTCCTGATCTACTGATACGGGGAAGGCCGTAGGCGGATCTACAAGCGTCATGAGTTGGTCCGGTACAGGCAGAGGCGTAACGGGTGCGGTATTCAAGGATAGAGCATAGGCCTGTTGTTCTGGGGTGGCCTGTGCGTTTTGCTGGTAGGGTTGCATTGACATATATTTGAACTCCTGTTCTTTGCTATTTTGTGTCTATGTTTCTTTTAATCTACTTAGCGTATGGATACGCTTTCTGTTACTTTCTTGGTTACTATGTTTTTGTATTGTTCCATGGAAAGTATTTGGCCGAGCTGCTCCAGATCGACCTGTGTGGTTTCACGTGTAGTGATTTTAATGTTACGACTAAGACCTGATTTACCTATTAATTCGGTTTGTTTAGTCTCCTCTCCTTTTAAGTAGTCAAGTAATGCTCCACGAGCTTCCTTTTTATCAGCTTCAGCGCCTTTATTATCTACTACTGTTGCGTTTGCAGTTTCATAGTTGTGGAGTGCGTTCAGTGCTTCTAGTTTACCTACTTTCTTAGGTTTTTTAGGTGTGTCTTTATCTGTGTCGTCTGTGGTTTTTGTGTCTGTGCATACTGTAAAAAATGGGCAGTACCTACACTGCCATGACGTAGGAGCGTAATCTTTCGCTGGAAGGGTTCCTTTTGTCTCATTGTTTAGTAGTAGAAGAGATAGTGGAGTTAGTTTAGCAGTTATATCAGCTAGAGAATTTTCTAGATTCATATCAGATGCTGTGAACATTCGTACTTCTTTGGTGTCTGTATTCATAGTTACAATGACACCTGTTGAATCTGTATCTATTAAGTACTCATTTTTCTTTGTTTGATAGTCTAGTAGGCCTTTGCGATATAAGGCTAGTTGTGCTACGGCTGATGGGAATGCGCCCATTGTACCGAGCTTTTGCATTTGTGACCAAGCAGCGTTACCTCGTGTTTTTATTTCAAGGACACTTAGTTTGCCATCTGTGATCATTTCGTGCGAACCGTGTGCGTCTGGGGTGCCGGTGATAAATATGTTATCGGTTAACTTTATATTAAGTCTAGGTGGAAAGGCGTAATCGTCTGTGAATGAGTTAACATCTGTCCACTCTGTGCGTTTTAAGTAGTCTACTGCAACTGCTTCAAGGTATGTGCCAGCTAACATTCTATTTATGGCGATGTTATCTGGTGGGTTTGTTATGGGTTCGTTGCGAGCATAGTATGCCAGTTGTCTTCGGCAAGATGTGGCTTGTGATGCGCGTATTATAAGTCTATTTTGTTCTTTGTCGACAATTATTGGTGGTCTGTTGTAGTGTTCACTATTATCTGAAGGCATCGTAGTACTGTGTATACATTCTATGTGTGTCTATATTATGTACAAGCATAGGACGTAGTTTGTCCATTATTGTGTGCCATGATTCTATTTTTGTAGCATTGAAAGCCATGTCAACGTTGTCCACATCTTGTATTAGAGTGTTAGGCGTATGGTATGGCCGTTGTACACCGATTAATGTTACAGTACTCTTAGGTGGTGTGTCCAATGGTACAATGATTTCAACAGAGTCATAGTGTGTGCTTAATGACTTTCTATGTTTGTTGTGTAGTCTATATTGAGCATAAGGTTTTAGTGTGTCTACGTTTAGTCGTATACTTAAACACTTCTGTAAGGTACTAGGGAATATTTGTGGGTGTATGTCAATCAAGTGGATTAGAGTTGACTTTTGCTTTTTAGATAGATCTGCATTAAGCAGTTCTGTTCTGAATATGTTTGTATCGTTTGGCGTTGTAGGTACAATTGATTGTGGTAATTTTGAAGGCATTTGTATTGTCCAATAGCGGGGTTGTTACCCCGCTATTTCTGTATTCTTTTCTTGCCAGATGGTGTGGTTTATGTTAAATACACCACAGTTCTCTCTGGCGTCCCAGTTTTCAGTGCTACCATCAGTCCAGTTGTGATGACGAGGTATGTTGGCTACGTATTGTACTACTTGACCAACTATGGGATCGGATTCTGGAAGCAAAGTTCCAGCGATGTTTTTGTCACCATCGAGTAGGTATATGATACCTGTTTCATCTTGTTCTACACTATATACACCACCTGGGATAAGGAAATCGTTTCCGACCATCCTAGTGATCCAAGTAGGTTGAGTGTACGTGCTGTAAAAGCAGGTTAAGATCTCTTCTACTGGTAGATTGATTAGTGGGGTTGCAGATATAGGCCTAGCAAACTTCTGGTCTTCGAAGACACGGAAGCGAGTTGCTTTACTAGCTTGAATCTGCATCCAAGCTGCGGCGAATTCACCAACATTATAGTCAGGGAGTTCGAGGGCACGGGTGTAAGTAGTCTGTATTAGTACCTTTACTACTCTGGCTACTTCTTTTCTTGAGTTGGTGACGAAGGTATCGTGCAGTTCTTCGTCAATGTCACCACATGCAAGGGCTGCATCGTACTCATTGATGAGTGCGAAGTGTGTAGTCCATAGGTGGCGCACTTGTTTCGCAAGCGTGAGAACTATCGTGACTATGTTCTCGTTCAATTGCATGGTCAATCGTGAGGCTGTGCCATTGGATAGCAGTTTACGGATTTCGTCACGATTATACAGATCAGTGTCTGTAATCTGTAAACTGGCAGCCATTGCATCCAAGCGAGGGGAGTTGCCGTAGACGAAGGCATCCTTGCTTATACCGGTGGCCGCAAACATGCGTTCCATACGGGTAGCAATATACTTGCTCATTAACTTCTTTTCCTCTACGAAAGTGGTTATGAAGTCTTTGTGCATTACTTGAACAGTCCATTCTACGTCTGCATCAGCATTTACTTGTGCATCTACTACATTGGAGTTAAGAATGTGGTGTCTATTTACATCCCACTGTCCGGTGTATTGAAATGCACTAGTGTACAGTGCCAGTTGGCCGAGGCCACCTGTTTTACTGGACAAAGTGAAGCAAGTTTCGAGGTCGGCTTTGTCGTCCCAAGTCCACTCGGGAATATCTTTCAATTCACCAAGTTTTAAGGTTTCTTCTATCTTCCAGAGATCAGGTATTTTCCATTCACCTGTCTGGGTTAGGGCTTTGTATCCTCTGCGCATTAGGATGTTTTCATCCTGTTGCATGATAGTAAGTATGAGTCCTCTGTCGGGAGACATAGGGTTGCGTCCAATCCAAGCTACTAGCTGACCGTCGGGCCTGCGTAGTAGTGCCCAGAAGCACGAATCATCCATGTCAAATCCGTCTAGTAGGTCACGAGTGTGGGCATCGCAGTCTTCTGGGTTGATTGATATACGGCGTATATCTCTCTCAAAGTGGTTGTGACACGTTTTGCTTCCACATGTGTCACATTTGTCGTCCCAGTATATGATTCCTAGATAGCCCAAAGGTGGGTCTGCTACACCGGCGTGCGGTGCGTACGTTATGTAGTGTCTACCACCACTGATAATAATTCCAGGCAAACCTTTCCAATGCTTGATCAGCTTCTGGATGTGCCTATAGGTGCCAGACATTGTTTGTTCCATCAACACGGTGTTGGCATATGGTGAGTTGTTGCCAGCCTGTGCAGAGGCTTTTACAAATGCTCTCATCTCTTCGGATAACTCCATGTCTTCCAGATTGTGGAGTTCATCTAGTTCGAAGGCGTATGGAAGTACAGTTCTGTCGTCTACGATTTGATCATAATGCTCCAACAGAGATTTTCCAGCTATGATTTCATTGTATATATCGGTCTCAGCTTGTAAGGATGCCCGATGTATTTCATGTGCAACTTCATTGTGATCGGTGAAGTTCAGGAAGTTAGGTACTACTTGGAGTGGTTCCATCGTTACCCAGTTCTTGTTCTTCTTACGGTTGATTAGGTTGACCTTTCCCATAGTATACTTGTCACTAACTAGTTCATATACTAGCGAAGGTTCAGGTACCAGTAGATCAATGTTGTTTGGGATGACATTGTCATCTACTACGACAAAGATTCCTTTGATGATATGTTCAGCAGTAACAATTACTAGTTGTACGCTGTCTATTTTCTTGAAGCTTTCATTCGTGTAAGGAATGTTGCTGTTGTCCAGTATCTTCTTCAGTCCACTCTTGGTGCAAGAACCACCGCCGTCGTTGGTATCATTGAGGGCTGCGGGTTCGAGTGCCCATGTGAGCGTGCAATCGGGACTGAGATGTACTTCTCTTCCACTACTTGGTTGGTTGTTTAGGAACGCACCTTGAGATAGTCCAAAGATGTGCATCCTTTTCTTACCTTTGCCAACCTTTTTACGGTAGTCAAATTTAAGTCCCAAAGCTTCGTGTAATGGCTCTCTAAGAGAGTGGGTGTTGCCTCGGAATAAACATTCAGTTATGCCACTGTTGGGCCAACGGAATGCGTAGCTTTTATAGTCGAAGGTACGATTAAATCGGGCGATCATTTCCATCGTGTGATCAATGGAGATGTTACCACGTTCGTCGGTTCCTAGTTCCCAATGGACAATTGCTGAGTCATTGAATCCAAATTCGTTTCCTACGAGAAAGGTTAGGGAGTTGAGTGGAGATCTTTTCCACTCAACGTATCCACTGGAGGAGTAGATGCCCGTTGGTTCAATGATTGAGGAGAGGGAGGTGTTGTCAATGAATTGTTGCTTAAGCTGTGCTTCGTTAAAAGGGCCAAGCGATTCTTTGACGGGGTAATTCGATGCGGGTGCATTGAACTGGTTCATCATGCTCCTTGGTTGTTTATCGTAATGGTGTGTACAATGCTAAGTGCGCTTCCATCTTAGCTATTCTATCTTCAAGTCTGTTTATTTGGGCTTGCAGCAGTTCTGCTCGTACTACACAATTACTGTGTATTTTGCTGTGAGATAGGCCGTCTCCCATTTTACCTCTACCTTTATGGTGTGGGTTAAGTATGGTAGGCCATGTGTGTCGTGTGTATGGTTTCGTTGGTACTTTGTACCCACTTATACCATAGGTAACTTTTGCCATTTATTCTAGTCCTAGAATTCTTGCAGGAGTTGGTAGTGCGGCCATGCCATAGTAGTTTGCGTAGTATGCGATGATGTTTGCATGGCATGAATTGGGATAGCACCAGCAAGCTAGCGTTCGTCCGGCCAGTTTTGCTAGTTCATTGGTAGTGTTTGTATGGAAATCAATCATGCTTCTAATACGATCTTCGTATAGTGCTAATACTCGTCCGTGTTCTTCTGGAGTATCAAGGGTGATTTTATTAGGATTGCCCCACTTAGTACCTCTGTCTACACGTACGAAACCTGTCGGACATTGGTTGTTCGTGTTTCGCATGTTATGTACTCGGGTATCAAACTGTAGGTTTCCATAGTCATCTGATAGTATTACTGGGTAACCGTGTTTATGTGCAGTGGTTTTCATGTGGTCGGTGCCACTGTTGCCGTTGAATGCAAGTACTACGTCTGGTTTAGATTCAAGCAACATTTGTTCGTTGCGTATGGCTCCAGCAGCTTTGCCGTGCTTGTCCCAATCAGCAGGGAACTTTGAAACTTTGATTCCTATAGCTTCTCCGTACTGTCCTGCGAGAGTATCGGCACCGCGAGCAGCTCCATGTATAATTTCAACGGGGCTAAGGGTTGCTAGTGCAAGTCTGATTGCAGAAACAACGTTATACTCTCTTCCACCGGTTACTTGTACGCGAAGTCCTTGGATATTTTTTGGGGCGGAAGTAGGTTCTACTGGTTGAGGTGCGTATACTTGAATGTCCATTGTTAAATCTCCTAATATCTCTATGACGAGTGGATGTACTTGTGCTTCCCAATCGAGACCGCCGTTTCCACATCCTAATGGTGGGAGTGCTACGGACATGTTCATATTCTGTAGAAATTCACGCAATGCGCGAAGTCCTTCGATAATCCATTCGATTTCGCTGGGATTTTTCCAATCTTGTTTTGTAGGCAGGTTGATTATTGTTTTGTTAGATGTGTGATCTAGTGTTATAAAGAGTGCACCCGTTTGTACTAGATTTTTATCACAGGCGTATTTGTATCGCTTGTAATTGTCAGGGTACATGTCTTTAAATTGTTTTGCTATACCTTTCCCCATTACACCCATACAGTTTACAGTGTTGATGAGAGCTTGGGCGTCACTTTTTAGTAGGTTTCCGGTTACGTATCGTAGTGGCATGTAACATCACCTCTTTGTTGTTATTATTTATCGGTAGGATTTGCGTAGTTTCTTGTATAAAGATATAGTGTTCATCCAATTTTTACATATAGCACTAGTTACTTGTACTCCTGATGCTCCGTATTTTAATAGTTCCATAACTTGTGCGTCTGTATGGATTCCGCCACCTACGATCATTGGTACTTGCATGTTTTCTCGACAAGAGATTACTGTTGCACAGGTACTCTGGTATAAGTGTGTTCCCGCTTCCAAGGTGGGCTTTGTAGGATTGAATGTCTCTATATTTTCGTTAACGGCCGGGCGTCCTTGTCCTAGTACGATTGCATCTGGTGCTGTTAATTGTGTTAGATATGTTGTGTCTTGTACGTCTGTTGGATGCGGTAATTTTAACCATACTTTGGTAGTGGGTAGGTACTTTTTTATTTTGCGTATTTTTGTGTTTACATCTATTAAGTTATCTGGTACTTTATTGCATGTTAGTTCTATTGCATAGAATAAGTGAGGTGCGTTAAGTAGTTGAACTAAACATTTATCATCTATTAATGTGTTATTGAAGTCATAGTTCAGAATAATATTTCGTTGTTTGGTTCTGTCTAACATATGTTCTGGATACGGTAGTGTTTTGATTCTGTTTACTATGTCTATACATTCTTCTGTTGTTATACACGCCTGTGGATAACTGTAGTAGGTTATAACTCTATTTGTTTTCTTGTCGTATCCTACTGATGCTTTGGGTGGTTCTTTGCTGAGTATTTTTGGGCCTGCCATCTGTGTAGCAGTTGCTGTGGCGTGTAGGATTACTTGAAACTCGGGGTCAGTTGAAGTTATATCTCTAGTAAATAAAACTACTCCTGACCCCACGAAGACCGGATATCTCAGGCCTACGCCTAAATTAAGTTCTTTCTTTTGTGCATGAGATGCCATGTTCTTTCCTGTAGCATTTGTTACATATGCCACGTGTTCTACATTTTAAGCATGTTGTAACAGAGATTCCTGTTGCACTACAGGCGGTACATTTGACTTCGGGTAATTGGCTGTTTGTATTGACTTTACATACTCCGTGTCTATTTCTAGGAGCGATTTATCCTGTGTGGTACGTATCATCTTGGCTAGTTTGTCACATCGTTCGTTGTTGGTGTTTTTATTGTGTCCTTTAACCCATGTAGCATGTATAATATGCTCTCTGCTATAATATAGCAGTTTGCGCCATAGATCAATGTTCTTCACAAATTTACCAGAGTTGCTAGCTTTTAGCCACTGTTTAATTTTTCCCTGTTGAATTGGTGTTACTAGATATCTGCTATCAGAGTATAGATAAACAACGTGTTTTCGTGTTAAAGATTCTAGGCATTTGAGAAATGCCATCATCTCCATTCTATTGCTGCTAGTATGCTGGAATCCGCCAAACAATTCACGCTGATAGTTTTGGTGTGTGATTATACCAGCCCATCCACCTATGCCTGGGTTAGGTGAACACGATCCATCAGTGTAAATCATTACCGTTGGTATAGGTTGATTTTGTTTCTTCTTTGCGGTTGCCATGTTGCACATCCTTGTTGTGTGCGCTAGGTTATGTAGTATTTTCCTTTGCAATGAGTTAGTTCAGAGTTGTCTTTGAATTTTAGTACAGTGATTTGTGTTCGTAAGTAGCCACTATATTGTAAAATTTTATAGCCTGTTAATATCTTGTTTAATCTTTTTCTGTTTTTGAAATCTAGTACTGTGTATTGCTCTGCAATCGTTGGTATTAGGTTTGTTGTCACATTTAATACATTTCAAATTTTGGATGCATACTGTGTTCTAAAATATCATTTATTACGTCGTTATCTGGCATAGACTTTTTTGCCTCTTCAGGTTGAAGAATGATGGTCGACGTGTGTGGGTGTTCTAACTCTTCGTTAATTGTGTCGTGATATGCTTGTACTACATGTGTATCGGTGTGGTTGTGGTTTTTTTCTAAATAATAGTCTAACATAGTTTCTCCTTTCTTTTAGTATAGCATGTTATGTTATTAGATAATGTATGCGTTGCGTGTCGCGGAGTGGAGGCACTCTCCCACACGCTCTAAGTTACTTACGAAGTAGCTCAGCTATCTCATTGAATGTCACGAGTAGGAGGTTTATCTCTACATTCTCTAAATATACAGAGGTATGAACCGGAATCAGTCGTAGTTCTAGGCTACATGTTAATTCAGGGTGTCTATGAGAACAATGTGACGAGCGGGGTAGTCTGTGTTTTAAAAGGGTATATCACGGTGGAATAACGCGTTACCCTTATAGTGGGTATAATTAATGTCCTGGTCTCCGAATACTCAGAGGCCAGGACAGGGTTTTTGTGTCACCTAAATATTTGTGCACAATACTTAGGTACGATATGACCCTATTTGGTGCGCATGATGAAGAGGCGTATAGGGTTCTGTCAGTAAATGGGGTGAGGGTAGAGGACTTTCACCTCTCACACATGAACGTATCAGGTTCATAGCTCTAATGTTGAGACTTACCTCACATAAATGGTGGGAGAACTCAGAGTTAACCGAACTCTCCCATGGCACCGGAACTAGTATTTCAACTAGTACGCACGAACGTATCAGGTTCATAGCTCTAATTTTGAGTCTTATCCGGTATGATTGGTGGGCAAGAGAAGGTTTCCCTGTCTCTTGCCCGTGGTGGGTTAGGATAGAATTGCACTACCTTCTCCGGACTCCACGCCCGGCGTCTTTCTGTTCGACTACTAGCCCATGGTGAAAGGAGTTGGACTCGAACCAACGTAGACCTCTCGGTCGGTGGGGTTACAGCCCACTAGAATTGCCGCTATCTGACCCTCTCATTTGTATAGTATACCACGGATTTGTATTCCTGTATACACTAGGACGTGTCCCAGCTCGTAGGTTATTACTGAACCGCAGCGGTGAGACTAAGCTCTTGCTTTTGTTCAGAGTTACCTACGCCCTGACGGCTTTGTAGATGTTCAACAGCCCGGCGAAGAGCATAGTGAACGTCGGGAGTTTCCTGCTTGATGCGATCGAATTCCATCGTGTTGGTTACTAGGTTGTCGGTTGCAGGGGTGCCAATGCTGGTGATAGGCCCATAACATTCGGAGAATACCTTTTGCAAGGTGAACCATTGATGTGGGTTGGTGTCAGCGAGGGTTGCAGGAAGTTCTACATCGGTCAAACCCTTGATGGCTGCGATGTAAGTGTGATTGCGCAATGGGTTGTTACCTGGACGGGTAAGTCCCGTACGTACGGTTACGTTGGGATTGGCATTCATTTTTCGGTACAGATGCTCGTAAGCCTGTACTTTCTTTTCCATGAGCGTTGCCCACAAGCCGTGGCCGTACTCACTATGGATAGTGATGTTGTAATTGAAAATGTTCTCGTTTGCCAAGGGTTCATGGATTGATTCCAATGCGTACCCTATTGCGGCGGCGGCGGCGTCATATTCGTCGTACGTTTTGCGGTCAAGGTTAAAGATTCCTATTTGTCCTTGATTTCTTTCAAGGGCGACTCTATAGGCTCCAGCAACTAGATTGTAGTCGAGGAAATCTCGAGTGTCGACCGTGATATTTACTTCTGATACTGGCATTTTGTTCCTTTGTAATGTTGTAATTTAGTTAATTAATCTGCGTCGGATGTTTGAATTATTTTTTGTATACGGACTTTTAGTAATAGTTGTGGAGTTGTTACATTATCGTTGTTATTACGATTTCCTGTATCAATACCTATGTTGCCTACTACTAATACTATGTCACCTATGCGAACATACTTATCAGCCATGTCGCTAGCAACATCTCCTCTTACTTCACAAGTAAATTTGTTAACGAAAACTCTGTTTTCTTTTGTTGTTGGGTGTGTGTAGTAATGATTAACCGCTACGCGGTAATATGTAATTTCATTGTTGTTTTTGTCCACTATTTGGATAGGATCTGAAGTTACTTCTGCAAGTAGTGTTGTCTCCTGATACGTTGGATCTAAATTAGGACTTGTGGATTTTTGTGTCATGTCTCCTTTATTGTTGTTGTTGCATATTATCGGTAAATATTGCAGTGTATTTTTCTATGTTCTTTTGCTATTAAAATATGTAGATCTAGTAGATACCAACTTATTGGGTGTCTAATAATAGCATAGTGTGTGCTGTATGTTATTCTACTAAATTCCCATAGTAAGTGGTGATAATCTGTAAGAGTTATCAATCTATATTTGACATTATACGATCTTGTCTACGTTTTAATGGTGGTATGATGTTGTGCAGGTGAAGTGCATGTTGAAGATTTATTAGTCGTTGTATTTCGTGTTTTATTTGATCTATGTTTCTTTCACGATGAATTTTTAGTAGGGTTTTATGCAAAGTGTATGTGTGTCACGTTATGTTCTGCGACGAAGCGATTATATGAATACCATTAGCTCAACGGTGCTCAATGTCGTGTGGACATTATCTTAGCTTGGCTGCTAGTGTCGCAGAGTATAATGTGATACTTAGATGGCAGAACAAGTGTTTGAGATGGGGTAGAGTTGGCTCTTATAAATGGTAAGAATAACCCATTTCATTCGGCTCTGCAGCTTTTTAATAGTATGTTAGTATATGAAGACGAATAAATTGATGAGATAGGGGTGTTTATTTGAAATGGTAATAATAACCTATACTCGTTCGACTCGTCTTCTGTTGTTTTCTACGTTGATATCAACCCATGTTTTAGCCGCCTCTCTTTTTAGAGTAGGGTTTGCATTTATATGAAGTCTCACATAATACCCATTTGTTGCATAGAATTCGTAGTTGCGATTATACATTAAGTCTTGGAAGTACATGAGTGTTTCTATTAGTGGATTATTCATTTTATTGTAGGTAAGTAAGTGGTAATTAGGTTGGTCTCTAATACTTCTTATTTGATAAAAAGTATTATTCTTTTTGGGGAGAGAGTAATGGTGGCAGCATTTTTAAGTAACTAATTATCATTCGACCCACAATAGTAGGAGTAAATCTACGGAGTAGTTGGTGATTATGGGAGGTATTGTATAGAAAATAACCCAAAATTCTTCGCTCCGTATATACTAGTGAATGGGTATACGTATTTTACACTCAATGTAAAATATCACTCACTGTTTGGTTCTGTAATAAGCATAGATCATGTATCCAATGATCGTAGATGCTAGGTATCTGGATTCACTGTGCTGAGTAAATCGGAAGTCACTATTCCACAGCTTTACCTTTTTGGAAGGAATCCTGTTCTTAGTACTTAGCCCTCTTAGACTTTACTCAGCCCACACCGTTCTCCTTTCTTTTAGACCCTAGTTAGTCTCTCAGTTATCTGGAACGGCTGTTTTAAATGTTCTTAGGGCTAAGGAATAACGCGTTACCTTATAGGACTCTTAAGGCTTGTACATTTATAGGATGGGATCTTGTTATAGGTATTGAGTATGTGTAAGTGAACCATCCGTTTAATCTACCCATTTGAAGAAGATAAGCTATTAATGGGTGTAATATTCCATCTTTTCTTGTTAGTAGTAAATTAGCATGTTGTAGATTTACGTGGGATTTTGCGTGTATGTCTTTAAGTGTGATATATCGTCGGTGTATATCTATGTTGTTTTCTTGTAGTTCGTCGGGTGGTGTTAGTAGAGGCATTCTATACTATGTAGATACTGCTCCATATAGTGGGCTTTATGTTTTTTAGCATGGCGGAATATTTCTGTCCAGTCCACGTTTAAAATTCTTATTAGTGTAGAAGAGCTATGTGTGTATCTATACGTGTGATAATCTTTTTCATATGTGACGGTGGAGAAGTCTCCATATTCTAGGTATCTAGTTTTTGTCATTCGTATGCGTATTGTGCAAAATGAGCGTTTCGGTGTAGAGAAACGCATATGTACTGTATCTTGGTTTATAGATACTTTTTTACATGGGTATTTGTTGATTATATAGATATAATCTTGTAATCTTAGTAATGTTCTAGGGGTATGTGCTACTCGGTGAAAAACAGATTTAAATACGTGTCTATCTTCTGCTAGACGTATTTTTAAGTGTTCTGTTAATTTCGCTATTTGTACGTTTCTGTGCATGGTGTTAGCCCTGTTCTTGTGAGAGCAGGGCTTATTTCTGTACTAGTTGATAGTAGTGTTTGCTTCTTCTAGTTGTTCAACGCTGTCTTTCAGTGCTTTGTTCATTTTTACAGCTACATCATTTATTGCATGCAGTTGTTTAGTGTTCATATGTTGTCGGAAACAATATAATATTTGATCTATATCATTTGCCTCTTCTATGCTCTGTTCTTTAAGCGCGGTTATAAGTTTAGTTATTAGACGCTTGATTCCCTCGGCTGGCGATAATACTGAGTTGTCGTATGCGGAATTTTCAAGTTCTTTTGTATCGGCCATTTTAATGTCCTCGTGTGTAAGGGAATAACGCGTTACCCATTATTCTCTTTTTCTTTGTTATCGTTGAAATCAGCTATGATTTGCCGAATATCTTTGGGTGTTCGAGGAGTCTCTTCGTTGGTAGAAGGTTCTTCAGTTTCTTGTATCTGACCTTCGGCCAAAGCGGGGGTTTCAGGAGCAGGTTCAGCGATATTTTCGTGTATGCATAAATGTGGCATGTTATTTAGCATATCGGGTACTGCGTGTAGTAGCTTTTCTGCTAATATTTGATCTACAAGGTTGAATTCCATTGGGTTGTGCATGACGTAAAGCATGATACATATAAAGCATCTGCGATAATGCTGCATTCTGGGTGCTATCATTACACGGATCCAATGTACAATTGGGATATGATAGCTATCTATGGGGAATTGTGGGTACCATAGTTTTACATCGGTACATTTTAGGCAATAGATGCAAGTACCTTCTTGGGTTTTTTCAGTGTGTGCTGGTATATTTTCTAATTGATTCGGGTTTATATTATTGGTAATTTCGGAAGGGCCTAATTCTTGCTGAATGTCGTTTAGGAGATTATCCCAATTTATTTCGGCTTTATTTAGGTTGTCTTCATTTTCGTTATTTAGTAGAGTCATATTTTCCTTATAAATAAATTAACCCTAGTCTCTAATATACAGAGACTAGGGTTTTGTGGATTAGTAAGGCAGATCGGTGACGATCACCTTGACTTCTTCCATGGCGATTCCTTGGGTTTCAGGGCTGGATGCGTTCAGCGGGGTTTCAGGGAGCTGAGGGGCTGCATTGGGGAACATGGGCTCCTGTACGGGAGTAGGAGCTGCGGCAACAGTGGCAGGCTCAGTTACGCGATCAGGCATCTGAATGGTTGCGGGAGCAGTGACGCCAGCGGTTTGCTGTTGCTGAGTCATGTGGTATTCAGATGGGGCGACGGTGGTGGCTTGGTGTACGACAGCATCCTGTGGGATGTTGAGTGCTGCGCCTTGGCGGTTGCTGGGGTGTCCATCCTGCATTTCATGGTAAATGACGCGCACATCATTCGAGACATACCACTGCATGTCTTGCTTGTTCTGATATGCACGGGTGCTAGGGGTGCCTTCTACCATGATGCGGCGGCCCGAGAGAAGGATTCCGGCCAATTCTGGGCGCACATTCCAATAGGAGCAGGAGTACCAGGTGGTTTCGTTGGTCTGTTCGCCAGCGCGGTTCATATAACGGCGGTTGCAAGCTACACGGAAGCGGATTACGGTGTCTTGACCGTACGTATCAATCGTAGCGTCGTTGCCGAGGTTGCCGGTGATAAAGATCTTTTCCATTGTTGTTTGTTCTCCTTAGATTGTAGTAGTACTAGTAAATTGTTGTTGAGTGCGTGATTTAAGCCCTATTTGTTGATGTAGGTGATTTGGGTGGGCTAGTTAGTGTCTATGTCCGTGATTTTTTGAAGCTTTTACTTCTGATTCAGGGTTTCGAGTGTGGTTATTCGTGTATACAACGTCCGCTGCTTCCGGCGTGTAGTTGTGACTATGATGATGTGCATGATCTACATTTACATCATTGTTGTGTTTGTGATCATGCTTGTGGGTGTATTCTTGCTCGTCCATAGTGTACTCGTTGGGGGTGGTGAGTGGAGATGAAGTAGTAACGGAGTAGCATAGATCAAATATCCGCAGCTACTCCGCTTTATAAGGAACCCCTAGAACAGATGTACTCCTAAGTAGACCTGCACACCTGTTTACTAGTGCTCCTCTTCGAAGAACCCTTCCTCAAGCAGAGCCCCTTTCGGCATGATAGCTGCGTAGGCAGGATCTATGTTTGCGGTGTCCTTGTGCTCTGCACTGAGATTGGTGAGCAACTCCATTCGAGCCTTGTCGGGAACCATCATTTCAACGGTCTGCAAGGGCTGGTAAACATCTTCTTCGTAGTCTTCAGGTTTGCCTGCAATATATACAGGGTTTGCATAACCGAAGGGATCTACGCCTTCGGGCCAGGTGCTACCGATGTTCTGTTCAGTGATTTTTACAGAACCAACGTCACCAGTCAGTTCAGTTACTACGCCGCGACACTTAGCGAGGGTATCGTTTTGCATGTTCCATACAACAACTTCGCTATCGAGATCGAGCTTATCGTGATCTACGGGCAAGCGTAGAAAAGTGTAGCTTCCTTCTTGTTCATGGGTTTCAATAATGCCAATAGGCATGAGAGCTGGAATCATTAGGTGGTGGTCTCCTCAATAGGTTGATTTTTAGTTGTGTTGTCTATGTTAGTTCTACATTCATAGCAGTATCGGTACTCTATATTATTTGCAGAGCATTTGGATGGTTCATACAATATTCCATTTTGGAATAGAGTAGCGGGAGCGATTACTGCAAAACTAGCTTTTATTTTACGTTCGTTACAAAGTGCACATACTTTACTGTTGTAACATGTGTGGCATGTTTTGTATGGTACCATTTGTTTAGGTTTGTAGGTTTCACAAGTGGTACAGAATTTTGACTGCGTACATGTTATACATCGTTTACTCCAAAAGAATCGAAATTCATTCTTATGTCTATACTCTTTGTGTTGTCTACAGTATTTATAAGAGTTTGGTTGTGAGGGTTCTACGGTCATTAAACCTCATTATTGTACATAGTAGTAACGATTTCAGCTGCTTTCAACATTTCTGGTGGCGGGCATGTATTGTGTCGTCCATGAACGCTATTTAGTACCCATTTGTCGGTTTTCAATCGTAATACCATAGTTGCTCTTCCATCGTTATTTCCGTTAGTAGGTTGAAGATGGAAGACTCTATAGTGTCCTGTCGAGCATTTCTTTGAGTACATTACTACGTTATGCTTCATATCATTGGTTTCGTCTAATAACGCTTGGGGAGTAGTAAGTGGTGTTGCGAGTAGTTCATACTCTGGAAGTTCTATAGGATCAGGCAATAAGCTAGTCCAATGCTCGTACTTGAGAAAATACTGTGAGAATTGTGTATCTGGGGTCATTAAATTTCATCTCTGTTTTGTTGTATCTGTTCGTCTTGTTCTGCTTGGTTATCGGTGCGTTTCTCTGTCCAAGAAGTGTGGCGTTCTCCTTTCTTAGTGCCAAGTTTGGTCCACTCAGTCGTGTATTGCTTGGCAACTTCTGCAGCGATTCTATCAACGATAGGGTTCATTGAGTGATTTCTAATTCCTCGTACTTGTCGTACAACCCATCCGTTGTTGCCTAGGTCAATTTCCATCGTTCCTATCTTTTCACGTTCACCTTCACCTTTGATAGGGCGAATCTTGAAGATACGAGATCGTCCGGTTATGCAGGATTCTGAGTACATTCGTACGCAGTGTTGTACTTCGTCGCTTTCAGTGTACAATTGCATAGAGTTGACGAGAGGAATAACTACGAGGTTTTCATTTTCAAAGGTCATAGGTTCTTCAATGAGGCTGTTCCAACACTTGAGTGTATAGCGGTCGTGTTGGCGGATGTTGTAGTTGGCTCTCTGATCCCTATGCCATTCATCAGACCTAGCGAGTAACCCGTTCCAGCTGGTGCTGGTTACTTTGGCATCAGGGTTCATATCACGTGCGTAGTCAGATATGTCGTTAATTTGTCGCGCTACACCTTGGAACCATTCGTCATTTGCGTCATGTTTTTCACTCTCTTTAAGCAACAACATTAGAATAGGCTTGCGTTGAGTCAGGTTGTTGAATCTATTGTCGTTCATGCTGTCAAGCCAAGTGCTAGTTGTGGGCTTGAGATGTGTCTTGGTTATGGTGGTGGCTATCAATAGTTCCGTGCAGAGCATATGTTCATCGTACTGCATGTTCTGCTGTGCACAGGCAGTGATGTGGTCATATATGCTAAGATGAGAACGCTTGCTGAAAGCTTTCCAGTAGGTAGACAGAGGGTAATCAGGGTGTCGCTTTTCGAGATGATCCCTGATTAGCTTAACTATTTCACCTTCGTGCTCCAATGGGTTACTAATGTCTTGCGTGTAAATATACAAAGTGATTACTGCTGGGTTGGTGTCAGCTAGATATTTGATTTGATCGTAGTAGGTTTCTACGAACTTGTAGATGTTGTAGCGTATGACTTCTGTTGCACAGATCTTAGCGGTTAGTGCAGCAACATCTGGGTGTAAGCTTCTCAATTTATGTGATAGTACATTCTTTACTAAATTGTTATCTTGGAAGGGTAGCATGACTTGCAGGATTTCCTGTGGCATGTTGGTAGCATCCCATCGGTTGGAGAATAGGCTGTTGAGTACAAATGGCTTGAGACGCTTGTCTAGTAGTTGTGGTTGAGTATGACTTCTGTCGTCATGCAGTACATTAGAAATAATGGAAGTGATTTCTTCGTACAGGGGACTGCGCGTTTGAGTGATGAGCATGTTGTTGGTCGCATCATCAATGTAGTCTAATTTCGTAGGGATAAAGATCTTGTTGATTCGCTCTTCAACAGGGGATTTGTCGGGGTCGTAAAGATTGCTGGAAAGGGCGTTCAGTTGGTCAATGATTTCACGCTTAGCAAAGGGTTCGGATAACGTTTGCCCGATAAGTTGACGCCGTTCTTGATCAGTTTGATAGGGCGTGGTTGGCATGTAGTAGGTCTCCTTAGTTGATAATTTGGTCTAAATGCACAATTGGGACATATTCATAGTGGTTTATGTCTACGTTGTAGTGTTGGTCGGTTCTACTGTACAAGTAATATTTGAACTGATTCCATGCATCTTGTTGTGTAGTACAGTAATCATTAGTTGCAGCATGACTCAATGCAGATGCTGTGGCGATTGTTGACATGTGCATGTGGCGTTCTTTATAGATTAGCATTTTGCACATAGTGTAAGTTGGTATGTCTATATCAGTTTCAGCGATTAGTGCTACCAAACGGTGTAGTTGTTGTGGATATTTGTGATAAGTATCTTTGATTAGCCGAGGGCTAAGATTTTGAAATACTTTATCTTCTAGGTATGGGCAAAGTGAGAGCCAGTGATGTTTAGCATACTCAATTAATCTTGATACGGTGGTTTTATGATCTTTGTATTTGGAAGTGAAGTCACCGGGGCTATCAAGTCTTGCATGACTTACATATCCAGTTTTACCTATTGCAACAGAAACGGCAATTGTCCAGTTCTTTGTACGTGGGTCTTCCATATACTTTTTATATGCTGCTCTGTCACGTTGTAAGAGATTATAGGTTTCAGCGGTTACGTGTTTTCCGATTTTGGCATATAGGTATTGCGAGTCCTCTCTACCAAGCCAGTTAATATACTTACCTGCGAATACATTAACTACTTTTTTACGACTGTATCCTTCGTGAGTGATGCTGGCGCGTAGACCTTTAACGGTTCTTATAAACTGTTTATTCAGATCATTGTTTTTCTGTATACGATCTTTTAAAGAGTAAATGTATTGTTGACTTACTGTGAAGTCTTTTGGTCGGTTTTGTGGCGGAAAACTTAAATCTAGTGCGTACTGTACAACAAAGTCTTGTACTTCTTCGCTTAAGGTGAAGAATAGATGATCCCAGTGTCTTTTCATTAAAGCGGTGGCTTGTTCGAATGTTACGGGAGCGTTGTCAGTGAGTAGTTCTTTTGTGTAAGGATGTTTGGATATGGCAAAGGTGGTTGGTCGTTTGTACGCCATTGGCATACTGAAAAAGTTGTCATTCATAATAAGAAAAGTAAAATCGGCTTTGCGGTACTTTTCCAGTATGGTGTTATAGGCTATATTTTTTATAATATCGTAAATGTCGTCATTGGATACCATTCCTGGTCCAGTGTACATATTATCGGTTGCCTCCGTTGTTCTTGGTTTAGAAATACTTTTTGACTGAATTGATTGCTGGTTCTGTTTTGGAAATATAAGTATTGTCTAACTGTTCGTCGCTGTTTAAGTTTTTGTATCTTTTTATATGTGCCACCGGCTTTTTTATTGAAAAAGTTGTCGCGTTGCCATGCACGTTTGCTTTCGTATTTTTTATCTGCGCGTCTGCATGCTAGACAAAGAGCACGTTTGTTGTTTTTATTATGTTTTTTGACTATTCTAGCTTCATATTTGTCGTATTCTTTATGATGTAAAAATGGTCTTTTATTTTTGTAGTAGTGAGTTTCTACATCTTCCCAGTCGTCTTCTTTGTCTATGTATTTAAGTTGCATTGTTATATTATGGAGAAGTTTGGATTAGGTGTATGGTTTCAAAGTGTGTGTATTGATTAAAATAAGTGTCTAAGTGATACCTAGGTAAGTAGCCAAAGTGTATGTAATCGCGCTTGTGTAAATTGGTGATTATTACTTCTAGGCATGTTTGTGGGTAGTAGAATATGTATCTATTATCTATATGTCCTTTATAAACCTCAAGTTTCATGTGTATTGTTCTCCGAGTAAATTAGTTTAAAATCTGGGTATACGTTGAAGTATCTTCTTAGATCTCTTTCATTTACTTTTATTAGTAAGTGTTTATGGCTAGGTCGTTGATATCTAGATTTAGGTTTTGATATGCTAACCATTGTTTCTGTTTCTGTAAAGTAGAATAAATATGTTTGTGTTATTTCTCTTTTAAATACTAATAACATATGGTTGGATGCGCCTATGGGAGTCGAACCCATTTATGCGGTTTTGCAGACCGGTACTTAGCCGTCAAGTTCAGGCGCATCGGTGTACTCCTTGTAGCCAACTATCTGCAGTTTATCTATTAGTGATCTAAATCTTTGATGGTGTTTATTGTAATGTAGTCTGTGTCGACGCTGCATTACATGTAATTTATTATCATTAGGGTAAACAAAGACTGTGATCATTAGTTCTGGATATATTATTGTTACGTCTTTAAGGGTGTTGTGTGTGAGTACTTTTAGTATTTCACTGTACACTATTTTCTAATTCCTTGTATCCAAGACTCTTTAGTCGGTTTATTATTGTTTTAGGTCGTCGGCAGCCTAAGTTACGGCCTATTCTATGCACTGTATGGTATATGTGGTTATTTTCATTTATTACGACGACGTATATTTTTGGGTATACTATTGTTACGATGGTTGGTTGTGCTATGTTACCGAAAACGAATACTTTTGGTATTTTAATATACATTAGTATTTAATTCCTTGAATCCAAGATCTAACAAGTTTTTTACTACGGTTAGATTATTATGTATTGTTTGTATTCTATAGTATGTGTGATGTGTGTTATCTGCTACTACTGTATATAGGTTTGTGTATATTATTGCTATAATTGTAGAATCTTCATAGTACAATATTTTACGTATTTTATTGTATAAAATGGGTACCATTAGAGAATTCTTCTTTCATGAGCTCAGTGATATCGTTGTACTGGTAGTCGTGTAATGTTTTTGTAACTTGTGATAGGGTTTTGTACATATTTTGATATTGTATTCTACGAATGGAATAGAATAAGCTTGTGAATGATTTATCAGTGTTTAGGTGAAGTATTGTGAAAAAATTTTTGTAGATCAGTACAATATCGTCGTTTTTCGGATTGGGGCCTCTAAAAATTTTAAGTATTTTATTGTACATGTTAAAAATTTTCTAGTAGTGTGTATCCAAAAGTTTTGGCTAGGTTTACTACTGTTTCTTGTGTTGCTGGGTTTTGCAGTATGGTTTGCATTTTATTTATCTGGAAACCTAATTTATTTTTATTAGGGTCATATTTTAGTAGTACGTATACGTGTTCGTATATAAAAGCTATGTTCTCTTTACCTTCTTTTATAAAAGCTAGAATTATTGGTTTCTGTACCATGTGGGTTCTTTTAGTATTTCATATCCAAAGCTTGTTAGTGCATTTATTAACTGTTTTGGGGTGTTAATTGGGTATAGATTTTGTATTTTGTACGTCGAGAAAAACGTTTCTTTTATTTTTGTTTCAGTATGAAATCTTACATATATGGTTTTGTATACGAAGCATACTCGATTATGATTAGCATGATTAGGTAAGTGGAGTACTACTGGTTGTTCCATGTTGTTCTTGTTCTATATCATCTCGTTCGGGTACTTGTATGATTTGAGTGCCCTACATTTTTTGAATAAATTTTATGCATACTTATTATATGCATGAATGCTGAGTACAGGTTATCTATTTGGTTGTGTAGGTGCTGTGCCATACACATATGGTTGTTAAGTCTAGCCAGTGTAGGACTAGTTAACATTGTATCTAAGCGATTTATTCGCCATTCTTGTGGGCTGTGCGGTAGCTTTATATATTTTTGGTACATATTGTTAAGGATGGAAGCTCCGGTGGGATTTGAACCCTACGTTATTTGGGTCAGAGCCAAATGTGTTAACCGCTACACTACGGAGCTTTGTTGTTCTAGTATTACATGTAGATGATACTCATCATCTATTTCTTGAAAAATTTCACTGTTTTCTAGTTCTCTAAGAACTTGTGTGTATGGTCTGTTTGTACTAATTATGTTTGTGTATAGTAGCCACTGTGGTGCTGTAATGTAAGCTTTGCATAGTACGGATATTAAATTTGGTGGGTACACAATATAAAAAGCATCTAGTGGGCTGTTTACAAATATTTTCATGTTTGGTGTTCGAGCAGTGTATATAGATGATTTAAGTCTTCTATCTCTTCTATATGGGAATCATACCTAAGTTGTGCTAGCGTTTCTTCGCAACTCTGATTATATGATCCTGTGGCTACATATAGTCTCCGTTGTTGAGTATATATGCTATTTGTCCATATAGCTGACACTAAGTTTGTTGGATATACAATGTAGAAGTCGGTGCTGTTAGTGTGTTTAAATACTTTCATGTTAAGGATGGAAGGGACGAGGGGATTCGAACCCGCTGTTGTTTGGTTCAAAGCCAAACGTGTTAACCGCTACACTACGTCCCTTAGTATCTGATTGTTCGTACTGCGAGCCAGTGCGAGAATTTTGGTGATTTGACTGTTGTCAGTTGTACAAATACTCGGTAATGCCCACGATGTGGTTTGTAATATATTTCTATGAATCCATGCTTTTTTGAACAGTTTATTACATCTATGTTTTTGTAATTCAAAAGGCACTACTCATTTTAAATATTGTTTTTATTCCATAATGGGTATAAATTGTCCATATTTTTATGTGTAAATTCATGCTTGGAATATATGGGTGGCTATACTCTATTTCATATTGTCTGTTTATGTAATCTATTTTTATTTGTTCTATGTTTTCGTACATAGAATGATTTTGAAAATAATTCAACATAGTGTTGGTACCGCCAGTGGGATTCGAACCCACGGTCTCTACCTTGAGAGGGTAGTGTCCTAGGCCACTAGACGATGGCGGCAGATTTATTTCTGATTAAGTCTAAGTTTGCTTGTACAGTTTTTTTATATATTTTAGGGTCAATCTCGTAATATTTTCTATGTATGCGTACATCATTAGTGAAAATTAATAATGTTGTTATTAAACGAGTAATTGTCTATCTCCATATTGATAATTTCTAGTAGGATAAAAGTCGTTTGGTGGTGGGTATGGTATGAAGTCTTGCCCATAGAGTCTTATCATATTTAAATCGTGTTGTAGGTCTTTAGTATACCCTTCAGCTAGTTGATAAGTTTTATAGTAGTACAGTAGTCCTTTTACTAAAGCACTCATTGTTTATTTAGATATTTGTAGTGTTTAGTAACATAATCACTGTCTGGTGGGATTACTGTTGTATAGTTCTCTTTGTGGTGTTTGATCATGTTTAGGTCTTGTTGTAGATTTCTAATGTACCTTTCAGCTAATTTATCAGTTAGAGAATAGTATAGTATTGCTCGTATTAATGCTGTCATTTCAGTTTTAAGTTAAGCATGTCTTGTTTTAGTATATCTAGTACTCTTATGTATACGGTATTTCTATGATTATTCGTAGGTATTAGTTTTATGTTTCTTAGGTAGTATCTATGAATTATTAGCAATCGTGGTGTTATATTCATTTGTTAAAGAAGTCATTTTTTATTTTTCCAGTTGAGTGCTTTTTGCACTTGGCTCTGTGTTATGCCGTATATGTCTTCTCTATGATCTTTGCTATAAGATCTATTTAGTCCATTTTTATTGTAGTATTTCTGTAGTTGTAGCAATCGTTGTATGAAAATATTAATCATATTTTAAATGGTACCCCCGGCAGGAATTGAACCCGCGTCCCTGGGGTAGAAACCCAGTGCCTTCTCCATTAGACCACGGGGGCGAGAAGAGTGATAGAGCCGATGTTACTCGGCTCTAGGATTGTGGTATATTTCGTATTTTAAGTTTGGGCCGTTGCTTTGATTTATGTCACATCTGAACGGCGATTCAAATGGTCCTGGGTATCTCTGCTCTTTCCAAGGTATGTTAGGTGGCAGTGGAATTACCGGTTGTGGGATAGGGTTAGAGGGCAGTGAGTAATGCCATTTTGGCTTTATATTTGGACTTCTTATTCCAGGTAAGTTGCCAGCATGTTTGCAGTTGGAACAGAATCTATGAATAGTGCAATTGCAGTATCCACATGATTCTTTATCGTTTCTGTGTACTGGTTTCTCACAGTGCCCACATATAGTTACATATGGTCGTTGTTTCATTGGTTTCTCTCTCTTTAATCGAAGTAGGTTGTACAGAAGGCAACAGCGATTGAAATAACAAATATTATCCATCCTGTAATTCCTGCTGTTATTAATATTCCCATTAGGGTGACGCCTTCAAATATGAAAAACGGAATTGTTACTGCAAACAGTAGTACTGCTGATGCTATTCCGAGTAGTGCTGCTATAGCTAATGCCATTCGAGCACATTCTAGTATTTTATTCATTAATTTTATCTTTCCATGGGCAATCTTTGTCACATTGCTTATGTATGTATGTTCGACAGTGACTGCATTTATGTGTAGGATCAGAAATGTTCATACTACAATGTGTGCAACGTATGTCGTTGGTGCTAGGAAAGAATATATCTCCTCGTATTGTCATATTAAAATGGTGGTTTAAAACCGTTTCGACCTATTCCTAAATTTGGTAGTTCTTGTAGAAGTATACCCTCGTAATAATTGTACACCTCTTTGTAACGTTTTGGGAAGTCTTTTTCACTAATTTGTAGCCATGAAGCCATTAGTTTTACGGCTTCTTCACTGGTTTGTGCTATTAGAATTTGTTTTTCTTGGCCGTAGTTGTTCATGTGGAAGGGTTGCGTTATGAATCTAGTACAGCCAGTATCTTTTAGACGTTTGGTGAAGTCTGATACGTTTTCTAGTAGTAGTAGTGGAGCTAGAGTGACGCAAGTTTGTATACCTGCGTCATTTAGTGTTTTTACTGCTTTTAATCGCGCTGGTGTAGATGGGCATCTAGGCTCAAATACTCGTCGATACTCATCATTATCAGTGGTTATGGTGACATTTACTTGTACTTGTCCACCCATTTGTTGGATGTAAGTAAGCATATCTATGTCACGTGTTACTAAGGGGCCACGTGTTTGTACTACTAGCTTTGGTTTGTGATGCAGTGCCATGTAGTACAGTAGTGAGCGTGTTAACTGTAGTTTTTGTTCTATAGGCTGATAAGGATCTGTAACACTGCTCATGTAGATGGTTTTGCCATCAAGTTTACCGGTAGGCATGTCTTTGATTATTTCAATGGCGTTGCGTTTTACATCAACCCAATCACCCCAGTTCTTGATTCTCTCTACATCAATGGCAAAGTATCTGGCGTAACAATATGAACAAGCAAAACTGCAACCTTTGTAGGGATTACATGTGTAATCAAAGCTGCTGATGAATCCGGTAGCATTATTAAATAAGGTATCTATATTACTGTAGGTTATGTTTGTTTTTCCTAGTTTGGTAGGCAGGGTCATCTAGTGAAAGCTCCAATGAATATTGAAATTGCTGCTGTTGCGGCGGCTAACCATAGTGCTATAAAAATAGCAATAATTATGAATAGTGCTATTTCTGTCATTATCTCTTGTCACATATCATGGCGGTCATGACTATTAAGGCGGGGACAAGCATCGCTCCTATGAATATTAGTAGGGCGAAAATGTTATTATCCATTATAATAATTCATTGTACAGGTTTTGTAGTTCATTCTTAGGATAATTACGGTCTGTACACTGCTTTAGTACTTTAGTTACTAACATGTGTCTTTGGTTAATAAATTCGTTCTCTTCGATGGTTAGTATTGTATGAGGTTGACGATTATACCCCATGAAATTATAACCGTCTTCTCTTGTGTACAACGGTTGTACATGTAAGTTGATACCGTCGTTATTTTTCCATATAGTCAGGTTGGGCCAGTATGTACCGTCACCTAAACTACTTAATGAATTTGTGGTTTCCCAGTCATCAAGTTCTGCTAGACAGGTATGTTCGGGTTCGGAATCATAGAATAGTCGCCAAGATATTTCTATTAGCCATTGTGCTATTCTGTATGCTCTTAATTTTGGTGTGTTTGTAATTATCCATTGGTCTTTTGGTAAATAATTAAAAATTATTGTTTCTAGTATAGGTTTGCCCTCATAGAAGATGCCTAGATTGCCTTCTATTGCTTCTTCTAGATAATATTCCTTACTATACTTTTTCCAATGTTCTGCCATAGCTAGATCTTCGGGTTGTGGTTCGTAGGTTATTGTGAATTGAGATGGCATTATGCTAATACTTTAACGTAACGGTGTTTACCTACTTTGATCACATCGTTTTCGTGGTAGGCTCCTGTGTGGTTTTGTAAGGGTACTATTGAGTCGTGTGTTATTACTTTTATTGCTGAATTTTTTAGTAGGTGTTTATATGAAGTTTTGCTAGGAACAGCGTCTGCTAAAATAAGAGCAATATCAATTCCTTTATCTTGTATTGTTTCTAGAGATATGAAATGAGTTGGAGTTATAGCTGTCTTTTCGCTGACTTCATGAACCCAACGTTGGGCAGCTTTTACAGAAGCAGATAATCCGTGTAGATCGGCAGTAATTGCATGTGCAAGTATTTTCTTACATTGTAATGGGCCGGGGTCTTCGTTGTTATACCAGGTTAATGGGATATTTGTGAATAGATCAAACCAGGTAGGTAATTGTTCATCTGGTATCTGCATTATCTTGCGGTACATTTCATATGGATCACCAGTTAATGCTATATAGTTGTCGTAGCTTTTACTCATTTTGCGTACGCCATCTATACCAACTAGAAGCGGCATTGTTACACATACTTGTTGTTTTTGGTTATGGGCTCTCTGTATCTCTCTACCCATTAATAGGTTGAACATTTGATCAGTTCCGCCCATCTCTATATCTGCGTGTATGGCTACTGAGTCATAGCCTTGCAGAATTGGGTATAACATTTCCGTCATGGAGATTGAATTACCTGAATTGTACCGATTACGGAAATCTTCACGATGTAGTAATTGGTTTACGGAAATCGTTTTTGCGATAGTAAGTAGGCCATTTAGTCCTAGTTTACTATACCATTCACTTTGGTGACGGACGTCAGTCTTTTCTGGGTCTAGTACTCTGAATAACTGGTCTAAATAGGTGGTTGTGTTATATGTTATCTCTTCTGTAGTAAGAGGCGGACGAGTAGAGTCTCTTCCAGATGGGTCACCTATGCTCGCAGTGTAATCACCAATAATTATAATTACTTCGTGATTATGTTCTTGAAGCTGTTTTAGTTTACGCAATCCTACGTAATGTCCTAGATGTAGATCAGGGCGTGTAGGATCAAAGCCCATCTTTATTCGTTGTGGTCTGTCCGTGTCTGCTAGGGCAGCAGATAGGCTCATGTTATCGGCGGGGAGTACCTGTTGTACTCCCCGATCTAGTTTCTGTGCTATGGTTTGTATGATTAGTAGTCCTTGGAGTGTGATTCGAGTATTTTTCCAGCGTTTGCTTCACATACACCTGAGTACCGCATTCCTGGTTCGTAGTACTCCAAGCGGAAGTTTAATCTGGGAAATTGTTCTGAGATTAGACGAGTTACTTCATCTTTCCATGGACACCAAGCGGTTTGGAATATGTACATAGCGTGTTTGTCATTGGTTTTTACCAATGTTGCACTTGTTACATCCCATTTGGTGCCCCAATTTTCGGTTGTCCAATCATACCAGTTTGTTGCTCCGTATTTTAACTTTAAAGTAGTAGCCAGCTTTACATCTCGATTAGGATAACTGGTGTTACGTAGTTCTTCTGGCATAGGGATAAAATTATTCAGTGAGAAATCTTCATTGGTATTTTCTTCATAAGCTTTGTCCGTGAATGAATAAATGTCTTCTAAAGAGCCTCTTATATGTAGAGTGTTTTCGCACCAGTTAGGCATGTTTATACTTTGCTAGTGAGAGCTTCGTCAAAGACGTTGCGAATGTTGATTAGTTCAAGCATGTGCTTGTCAAATTCGTTCCAATCGTTGTAGACCGAGTGTGCAAACTTTTCAATCAATTGAGTCTTGACAGCTTTGCGTTGTTCAGTTTCGAATCGTCCATCAAACTGCATGGCAATGTCATATTCATTGTTGAGAATGAGTAGCATAGTGTGTAATTCATGGCCGAGTACGGGATCTACGGCTCGGGACATATAGGTTTCAGCATCAATAGTCGTGTCGTATTGGGTGCCAAACATGGCGATGAACCACAGCCCTACAGTACTAAATTCAGTCGTGCCTAGTTGGGCACTGAAGGGTACGTGGTTGTGGATCGTAGATGCCAAGGGCTTGTACAGTTGCCTGTTCATGCTCTGGTAGGTATGGATCATTTTGTCCATAATAGCTACGACGTCAATTTCAGCTTCTGCCTGTTCGTTAGCGGTTTCAGCAAAGGTGTTAGCGGTGGTCATGAGTGGGGTTTCTCCTGGTCTAATGTGATATTGGTGTATGTCTAGTAATCGGTGTGCCAATGTATAGTGCTTTACACGTTGGAGATTATATAGGTGTCCATTTAGTGCGTCACGTATATATGTGTAGACTATTACATATTTTATATCTTCGTATTTTATTACCACGAGTAATCGTAGTTTGGTTGAGCATGTAGTGTCATTGCTCCTGCAGGGTCACCTATTTTAATTAGGTAGGCAGCGTGTGTGGAGAGAAGATTGAGGGATAGATGATGGTATATGCCGCCGTAGATACGGGCCATTCTACCGTTTTTTAGGCTATTGTGTATTCGTCGTGTATATACTTCGTGTTCGCGAGTGGTACATGTTAGTACCATTGGTTCTGCATGTGATTTAGAACGGTTCCATCTTGGAACGTGTATGATTCCTCATCAAAGTATGGATCGTAGGTGTATGCTTTTGCGGTTTGTCGGATATCAAATACAATCGTGTTGATGGTATGGGCAGCTTTTGCGATGTTGTTCTTGTTGTTTATACATGCAAGAGCGATTTGATCTAATTGAATTTTGGCTATGCCTTGTTTTTCTTCTAAAGCATCGGTGTCTATTTGATGACTTCTTACGGTTTCATGGGCACGATGCGTCTTTTGTATCCATTCATTGTATGCGGTGTTTACTTTTCGGTATTCTAGAGCGAGTTTGTTATCCATTTTTCGATGCTAGCTCTTTTTGTACGGCACGTACAATTTCTGGATTTTCTAAGTATATGCCGTTTGAATTTTCTTTGGTCTTTTCGGCAAAGAAGATGGAAAATGCGGTGTATAGTAATTCGGCAGATTCTTTAGCCCCGGCTTCACTGTGCTGCTTAAATTCCTTTTTATACAGTGAGGTACCTGCTCGTTTAATGTCTATGGTCAGGTTTGGACAAGGTTGTTCTTCGTGAAAAGCTATAAATGCAATGAACAACTCGTTATTTTCTATATCTCTACGAGCTACTAAGTTTCCTTTGCTATTTCGGTTCCATTCTAGTGATGACATTATGGTATCCATCCTTCGAGAAGGCGGTGTAGATCTTTTTCCATATTGTAAGTTACAAATACGGTGTCAGTGTTACCTTCTAGATCTGTAACGGTAACTTCATTGTAGCTGAAGTCTATTTTACAGTTTGCTGCATTTAATTGTTGATTGGTGTCTTTGTCCAAGAGTTTAGCTACAAAGTAAGGCGAACCTTTCTTAAAGCCTTTTATTTGTATCTCGTTTGTTGAAATATTCTTGGTATCTAACATGGTTGTCTATCCTGTACTGTGTCATAAGTAGTATTCGTATTAAGTTTGTTGTTCTGTTAGCAGGTTTTTGTATTCCTAATAAGTGTTCGTCAACTATGGCTAAATTTACACCCAGTAAATATGGTTTAAACGGATGTGGAGGGGGTTGGTGATGTTCGGTAGAGTTCTGCAACAAGTTGTTCTCTAGGCCCGTGATAGTAAGTTGGTTCTAGTGCTTTATACATTGAAACTAAATCAGCATCAATCCATTTGGGGTTCTTTCGTTTGTTCTTTTCTGCCACTATGGAAGCTATATGTGCGAGAGTGGTAGCGTCGCTGTAATGAATGGCGTCATTCGCTACGGTTTTGAGTATGTTGTTAAAAGTCATGAGTAGTAGCTTCTATTCTCCGTTTAATAGGGTGTGCAGGGCAGTCGTGAATACTTCTGGGGTGATTTCATTGGTGTCTGCGAATGCGGTTGCTGCGGTCATGAATGGTGAGGTTATTGCACCTATGAAAAGCGATGGGGTTTTTATAGTGCGTTGTCCTCTTCTTCTAGCATGGCTTACCATTAATTTTATGGCTTCTCTGCCAGATTGTGTTAAATCAATTTGTTCTGAGATAGGTGTCCCTTCGAGGGGTAGTATGGCTGCGTGTAATTGTTTGATTTCATCATTTAGATCAAAGTCTAGTGTGTTTAAAGCTTTATATACTACATCGTTCTTATCGTATAAGAGACCTAGTAGTATATGTCCACAGCCAATATAATTGCATTTATCTTCTTTGGCAATTTCTACGGCGCGGTTGAGTGCTGTATGTACTTCTGGAGATATGGTTTCTTTTGTATTATTTTGTAACATGATATGTTTGGTTGTAAGTGTCCATTTGTATTATATGCTTGTGTATTTGCAATAATGTTGTTGAAGCTGGGTTAACTAAATGATATTTGCAAATGTTATTTAGTATTTTTATCCGTGCGTTATTGAATGAGTTATTTAGAGTTGTTGATATATTTTTGATAGTATTGGTACATCTTAGGTATGTTGTAATGTAAACGGACTAGCATGTTTGGTGCTGCCCCTGCTCGGTTTGTAGTAGTGCATATGTACTGTAGCCATTCATAATTAAATATGACTACATTATAGTGGGATAGTACCATTGATACAGTGTTGATATATTTTTGGTAGTGATGTATGTACTATGTTTAGGTACTGTATGCATGGATATATGTATGTTGTTTTTTGGAATGTGGCTCTTATGTTACATATTATTTTTAGATTTGTTACTACTAATTTATCTGTGAATACCGGTTCATCAGATTTAGGTCTTATTATATAGTTGGAATAGTGTTGCATTGAAAAACTTGGTTATTAGTTCGTGCACTCTTAATAACCATACGGAAGCTCTGAAATATGGTCCATTATAAGGTGTTTTGTGGTTGCATATTGCAGTTAGGCTTTGGTATAGTCGTAAACATTCATAGTTAGTCATAGTTAAGATTATTTCTGTTTGTTGAATATGTCTTGTAGGCATATATGGTGTTTGCTTAAAAATGATATACACGGTATTATCATGCGTGGCAATGGAGTGTTTCTAAAATCTGTGCATATGTATACTAAGTGTCGATGCACGACTGATTCAAAGTCGGTCATTGTATATCTTAAGGAATAAGTAATCATTTACTGCTTCTTCGTAGTTAGTCATGCAGGGATTTGGTTTATGGTTATTGGTAGGTATTTATGTATGGTAAGTAGATATCTTGTGCAGTTTCTATGGTAAATTTCGTATCCTCTACATAAATTTTTTAGGTTTACATATAGGAGTGTATGTGATACCAAGCTGGTATTGTTTAACATTGAGTCGCTTAGAGAAACATAATGTAGCCCCATCCGAAGATAGGGCTACACAGAGGAAGGCATAACGTCCTTAGAAGAGTAAGACATGCGTCTTATGTTAGTCGTCGCCAGCTCGTGGCTGCCTAGGCTAAGAGTCTAAAGGGATCCGTAACTTCCAAGGATGCCTCATACGGTGGTTCTTAGAACGGGCCATTCATCGCGTTTGGCTGGTTCATCCTGGCATTGTCCTGCTGAGTCCAACCACGGACGTCACGGTAGGCCTGTTCCCACAAGGTGCGCTGACGATTGTAGGCGTCAACGTACGGCTGGGGATCAGCGTCACGAGCGTGGGAGTACATCAAGTGGAAGTCCTGTAACTGCTGGTCGGCACCTACGGGTTGGGTGCAACCGTCTACAGGGCACGCGCATTCAAACTTCAGCTGTTCACCACGCTGATTCTGGATTCCAATCTGAATGGCGTTGAAGGTCTTGGTGACCCAGTCCTGATAGAACTGACGGCCGTGGCGCAAGGCGACGTGCAAGGCGAGGGTACCGGCACCGCGTACCTTCATGGCGCATTGGTTGCAGTCATACTCGCGGTCATCGGAGTTTACGGGCTGCACGAAGCGTCCGGCGAAATCCTGGGTCTGGGCTACGTTCTGGGCGTTGGTGAAAGGGATGGTAGTCATTTGTTGTTGGTTCTCCTAAATAGTAGTTTGTTGATTGGTTTTACCATTAATGTGTCTATGGTTATCCATAATACTTGTCCTATTGATACTGTGAGTATCAATGGAAGTACTAATATTTGGAGTAGTACTTGAAGTAGTATGAATAGTATTTGTATTAGCAAGAGAAATGGTAGTAATCCCATAGCTAATATCATTGTGGCTAACCGCGCATAGTATGGCAGTTCTTCTATATGTTTAATTGTCTGTTTGTCCTTTTTGGTCATTTATTACCTCATACTTTCTCCTTATAGTTGGTGAGTGTGTATACGTGTTGGATAACGATCGCTGTAACTCTTCAGGTCTCGATGCTCTTCCCACATTTTAGTATGGTGACTTTGATCGAGTATGGCATTTAATAGGGCATAGAATAATGTGATTCCTATTATGAAGAGTCCTATTAGAACGACTGCAAATAAAATTTTGTCGCTCAATAGTACATTTAGTACAACGGCGACAGCTACGGTTACGGCCCCTGACATTAGAAGACGTTTTATTAGTATGGTGTATTTGCTTTCTTTGAATATGGTTGCTGCATATTCATCGTTATCTCCTGGACATGCAATTTTATCTGGATTGTGTCGGAATGTTTGTGGCATATATTAATATCTTTGGCATGATTGTTTGTAACATTAGTAGAGCTAATGGTACATCAAAGCAATTTGTTTCGTGGTGACATATAGCTGATAATATGTTTATGTATTGTGATATTCTATGATCTGTTAGTTTCTTTCCACCAAGTGAATATTTATACATTATTTGTGATGGTGTCGCACTATGTGTGTACAGAGGCTTAGTAGATATGCTGTTATTGATGTATGTAGATCTCTGTATTTGCCATTACATATTTTTTGCAGAGTAAGTAATTGTGGTAGCATTTATCTGTTCTTGTTTAATGATCTTATTAGGGTTCTAAAATTGAGCAATAGGTGTACTGCTGCATTTATTGAAGTTCCTTTATATCCTGCATCACATATTGTGCGTAGTATATAGAATTGTGTGTCATTTGGGCTCGGTAAACGGTTCATTTGTTATGGAACATTAAGGTCGTTTGGGTTTAGGCGTAGTTGTATTATTAGTAATGTAAGTCTAATATCTAGTAGATATCGTGGTAGTTTGTTCTTTACATATGTTGATTCACCTAAGCATATTCTATCTAATGTACTTAGTGTGGCGAACTGTCCTATGTTCAGTGTTCTTATGTTCAAAAGTTTGCGTAGTAGGTGCATGTTTGAGGCATTGCTGGGGAGTCATGGGCTACGGAGTTAGGACTACTTTTATCCACAGCCTCTCCTTATTATAAGGAATCTTATTCTTAGTCCGTCTCCCTTTTTCTATCCTACTCCTATTTTCCGTACTCCTGTTGTTAAGGGGAATCCCAATCAGGACCCCGGCGGAAAACCAAGGGTCCTGACGAGAGGGGTTACGCGGAGAAAGAGGAGATGACCAGCATGAGGCGGCGGGCTTCTGCGGGATTCGTGCGCTCATACATGTCGAGGGCGGAAAGAGGTGAGAGGAACAGGTCTACTACGGTGTTGAAGAATACGTTAAACATTTGGTGTTGATCTCCTTAGTTTTGTTGAGTGTCGAGTTGGAGTGCGTTTCGTAGAGTGTTACGGACGATGGTTAATTCAAGCATGTGCTTGTCGAATTCGTCCCAAGCATTGTATACCATGTGTGTATGGTTATTAGGCAATGCATCTAGTACGTATTGACGTTGGTGTACATTAAATCGTCCATCAAGGTTCATGGCTCTGCTATATTGACTGTTTAGTATGAGGATGATGTTGTATAGATTGTCTTCACACATAGGGTCTCTAGCTTTTGCCATGTATGTTTTAGCATCAATGGTTACATTGTTTTGGGTTTGGTGTTCAGCAATGAACCAAAGGCCTATAATATTAAATTCGGTGATTCCTTTTTCTGGTGCATGAGCATGGACAACAGATGCTAGCGGTTTGTAAATTTCTCTGTCCATTATTTCATATGCTGCTATCATTCTGTTCAATGTAGCAATTATGTCCAGGTTAGGGTTAGGTGGCATTTACTGATTCCTTGAGTAACATAATGATGGATATGTCAACTCCTGGGTTGGTTTTACCTCTGAATTTGTCACGCATTTCGATGGCTGCGCTTAGAACTTCATCGAATGTTTCTGCCTCGATTGTAGTGTGCCATATAGCATGACACGAGTTGTCACTAGGCCATCGAAATGCTAGTTTCCAAGAATTAATGGCGTGGCCTCCAAGGTGGTGTGTAATTTCTCAAGAGCAAGTATAGTATCATTATAAAGCATACAAGTATGTTAATGTTTTGTGCTTGTTCTCGATCTTGTATTACCAGACTGTATACTGCCATTGCAAATGCTAACAATGGCAGTAGGTGGTTGACTAGTCGTAGCATTTAGTAGGGGCGGTCACTACCTGGCACGTTTTCTGCGTAGGCGTACTCCGGTGCTGGAGTTGCGAGGGCTAGGGATTCTTCAAAGAAAGGTTGGGGCTTGGTTTCGGCAATTGGCTTGTTGTCTTCGAGGCTGCTCATGTTCATGGTAGGCAGGGTTTCAATGTTCATGCCAGTCATGTTGCTGAGGGCAATGGAGAGCTGAGCTGCGTGGACATGAGATTCAGCTTCAGCAAATACGATGAGGTCGTATCGTCCTAGAGTAGCGTAGTGACTGAGAACTCGGTTCTGGTTGTCACCAGCGTTATGCGTGGTGTAGTCAATGAGATTGGGCACGTTTGCCATGCGATCTCGGGTGGTTTGAGTCATGTTACAGAGCATGATGTAGATCATAGGGTAGTCTCCTTTAGTTGGGTGTGTAGGTTCCGTAGATTTTACGTAGTACATTTATTTCTTGAATCATACAACGTTGTTTTACGGTCATTGGTTTGGGGTAGGTGATGGTGTTACTTAACTATATAACAGTACCATCTGATGCTACTTTAGATAGTGCAACTAAGTAGTTGCGAATATGGTTTTCTGGATGTTTTGTAGGGTGTCTTGATCGGTTGCTTTGAAGGCTCTACCATATTGATCATGCCAAACGGTTGGATCAATATTAGTAGTAGTGTCTTCGTAATCAAAGTACATTTCTGGTTTCTCTACTTACAGAAGAATTTAAAAGCTGCTCGTTCTTCTCGTACTAAAGCCTTTTCACGTACAGTTATTTTGGGTGTGCATACTTTAAAGTGAATGTTTAATTCTAAGTCGTGTTCCTTCAGATTTGTGTAGCATTTTCCCCAGTAGCATGCCAATAGGTTGTTGTACCGCGTTTGCACATTGTTTACCGTGCATATACAGTCCGTGAGTGGGCAATTTTCCATGTTAGACTTTTTCTCCGAGTCTGTGTATTGCTGCGCGAATGAGTACGCGAGCATCATATTGTCGTTCCCATTGTCCACGTGCATGTCCACTGGTGCGTAGATCACTAGTCAGTACTATCTCTGTAGTACGGAGTAGTTCAATAGCCTGTTCTTTTAAGTTAGGCAGGTTGGAGGTTGTCATCGTCATCGTCCTTTACGAATTCGGTGGGGAGTTGCTTTTCTTCGACTGGTGACTTGGGGTCGGTGTCGTTCACATCGGTTGCCAAGCGTTGCAATACCAATTCGTTCAAAGCGAGACGCATGTTGTGAATGATATCCTGTGGTACGAGGGTGTCTGCCTGTACGAGTGGGCCCTCGGGTTTGGACAGGTGATCTACAATATCATAGATGGCAAGCCAGTTCTTGTTTTCAAGGTGACGGCGGCCACGATCTGCCATGTCGGTCAGGCCCTCTTTTTCGATGAGATAGAACTGGAAGTCAAGGCGTTGTTCGGGGGTTGAGAGGGTAGTCATAGGTGTCTCCTTAGTGTAGGTAGTGTTGTGAAAGCTATTAAACGGTGTTGGGGTCAAGGAGTACGTCTTTCTTGTAGTCAAACTCCATTATGCTTCTGTAGCTGTTGGTGTTGAGAACTACGAAGTCGATCTTGTTACCGCGCATGTTACTGAGTAGGATATCATAGCATCCATCTACATTTTCTACTTCGACTTGTGCAACGTCCAATAGGCGTCCGCCGATGTAGAACGTCTTGCTGGATTCGACGAGTCGGCTGTTGAGTTCGTTGTCGTTACGTTGGTAGGTCTTGAATTGAAATGCGAAGGGTGTGGCATTGTAGCGTTCTACAATTTCATTAGACATATCCAAAGCGGTAGGGATATCCCATTGATCAATGGGGAGTGAGGAACTCTCCGAGAAGAAACTTCCGGGAGAGTAGAAGGATACGAAGTGGCGAATCATCATTATTTGTGGGTCTCCTTTGTAGTTACTTAGGTATTTCGAAGGCGTAGGGAAGTCCCATTGGTTGGTACTTGGAGTCTGCTGCAAATCTAACGGAGTTTCTGTTACTGGGGTTGTTCATGATTTTTAGTACGCAGTCTTGGCAGTACATGGTGAAACATTCCTTGCACATGTGCATGACTACATTTTCTAGAGGGTTAGCGGGCGGGAACTTCAGTGTACATCCTCGGCATCCATAGATTGATGCAGTGGTTTCAGTGATACTTAAGTCCTCTAGGGTATGTACATGGGGATTGTTTCGATTTGGAAATGGTTGTGGGCGGTTTTTGGCGATATTGGTCAACATCATCTTGATTTCAACAATGACAACGGTTACGAATTCACCATTGACAATCTTTTCGCGGTGACCAAAGCGAGCGAGAAGGTGTTTGTATGTGCTAGCTTTCATGATTTCGAAATAGATAGGGTTAAGCCAGCGTTTACTAGTTTTAGACCAGTGCTTGGTTTTTATTAAGTATATGTTTTCTCGAACTTTTTGACGGGGTAGATTTTGGTTGGTTGGCATTAGTTAGTCCTTTTCTGTGCCGGTAGCCCATTTATGGTATGCATAACTGGCACATAGTGTTTTTTTTTTCCATCAAGAGTTGCGTATTTGGAACGCTTGTAACGATACCAGTTACCTTCTCCTATGTATTCTATCTTAATAAATGCTTCGTTGCATACTTCTTCTGCTACTGTAATTAACTCTTCAGTCATTGGGATCGGGTCAGTGTGAATTTGTATCGTACCAGTTGTGCATGATAGGGTGGCGATGAAGAGAATTAGTAGCAGTGGTGGGAGGATGATACGTTTAATTTCCATGTTCAAGCTCGTAGACGTTGGTGTGGATTACAGCAGCCATGATAGTTGCGTAGTAGTGTTTGGATTCGCTAGGTGGTGGTAGAGCAGCAATGTCATCGGCTAATTCTCGTATCTTTTGCCAGTTTTGGCTGTCGATACTAAGGAGCAAAGTATCTGCCATTTCTTGTAAGCCATAAGTTGCGAGAATTCTAGCTTCATTTCGTAGGTTTTGTTCGGGATTATCATGTGACATTTTACCTCGCGGTAGTCCAGTAACTAGGGCCTGGATTGCCTTTCCATCCGTTCTGATAGAACTTGAAATCAGTGTGTGCGAATTCATAGTAACTGTTGAATGAGCGCACTTCAAGATGGCATGCTTCGTCGCTGTTAGGCCAGTACCAAGATTGATTTACTGCCAAGCCCATTAGTGAAGCTACTACTCCGAAATCAATGAATGGGTAGAGTTTGCCGTACTTTTGGATGAGTTTACTTAGTACGCGAATATACTGGTCGGAGGTAGGGTGGAACCAGTTACGGATGTAGGTGCGGCTATTGCGGCCGTCTTTGCGAGTTTTTACAAGGAATGTGGGACCTTGGTGTGTACCATCGTCATTGAATCTAGTCCAGCGTTTAATATAGTGTTCTTCGTCTTCTGTTTCTTCACAGCGTGCTACGCAAATATTATTCTTTAGATATTCACGTGTTTCACATTTTGTTTTGAGATTGATGGAGCGGATTATTCGTTGTTCAGCCATTAGTTTCTCCAGTGTGGCAGATGTTATCCCATAAATGTTGTTCTTGTTTTGCAAGGTGTTGTATGAATGGCGGTGAGTCCGGCCATACTCTACCGTATTCATATTTGTAGTTGAGTAATTTCTTACTGTGTTCATTCCAGGCTTGAAAAGAGTAAAATAGGTATTTAGCTAATGGTGTTAGGTTTTTGTTATTCATTAAATCCCTTGGGCACGCTCACAGTCGTGTATTCTCCTTTGTGTTGCGGCTAATTCAGTTCGGACAAGGTTGATAGCTACATCTAGATCGGCCATGGCAGCGTCTATGAATGGGCTTTGGTCTTCAGGCGTCTGCGGGTGATTCTTGTACACCATTTGAAGTTTCATGTCATCTATGAGCATGAAGTATTCAGTGTGTAGATCATCGAAACGTGTTTCCAGCTTCATCATGTGATTCTGGTGCCATATTTGGTCAGCCCATCGGGTGAGGAGTGGTTCCCAGTATCTGTCGCCTATAGCAGTACTGTACATTTCTTCCCATACGCGATCAATTTCATTTTGCGGGAGAAGGTAGGGCATGAGTAGTGGTCTCCTTTAATGGTACAGGAAGAGTTTACATCCAACAGCATATCCCATATATGCACAAACTACGAATATGCATAATATGATTGCTATTGCGCAAATGTCATTTATTATGTATTCTAGTTTGAATTTACCATGCATCTTCTATACTCGGTTCCAGTATTGCGGATACCAGTTTTCGAGAAGACGTACACTTTTAATCATGTCGGCTACAGCCAGTCCCTGACCGGGGAATACGTGCCTGGCACTGAGTTCAGTGGTGTAGTTGCGTACGTTGTCTATGATGTTGCGTTGATGCTCAGCCATTTGCATTGAAATGTTGAACACAGCCTTGGACATGTTGAGGAGACGTACGGCGGTTTCAGTAGTCTCTTCCATCTGGGCTTTGCTAGAGCTAGATGCTATGTATGGGAGTACGTTGGTGGCTGCGCTACGGAGATAATTTGCAGCTGTGAGGGTGGTTGCTCGTGTGGCTTCGGGTGAAAGGGGAGTAGTAGGAGTAGTCATTAGTTCTCGTCCTTTATTTGGTTTATGTGTCGGAATTGCTTTAGTTGTTCGAAATAGGTTTGATTCTCATCTATTTGATCTTCCTGCCAATATCCATAGGAGTTATACAGTGAACCCAATGAGGCATTGAGAGCGTGCATGGCGTAGGTTAGTCGGTCTTTGAGTTGCATCATGGTTCGTACATCAGTGCTTTCTAGTTCTATCCATAGTTGAGCTAGTGCATCTATGTATTCTTTAATGTCACATAGTTCAGCTAATTTGTAATTTAGGTGTTGATTGCCGCTTTCATGTACCAGATCTTCAATGGTAGTAGGGATATTTTGATGAGAGAGTGCCGAGGTTAAATCACCTCGGTCATCTCTTTGATACCATGGTATCTTTTCTTTACTCATTAGTGAATTGCACGGGGTTGAGTTGGAAGAAGTCTCTCATACAACTGTCACATACTACACTAAGCATGGTGTCGTTCACGGCTTGCCATACTGTGATGTAGCAGGTTCCTGGGGTGGTAATGCTAGCGGTCATACGAGATGACTTGTCACAGTTGGCACATATAGCAAAGGCGAGAGTGCTGTTGTATAGAGTGAGTTTGGGTACGAGGAGGAGTTTCAATAGATAGCGCATGTGTGTACTCCTAACGGATGACGAGGTAGTTGGACATATTGCCTTGCATTTCGAATTCTCCTTCGATGTTTAAAAAGTAAGGTCTGTATCCATCGTAGTCGTGGAAGTTTTCTTGGAGATTCATTTCGGTCATGGTACGTCCGAGACTTGATACCATTAGATTCATTCCGTCCCAAGCGATGGCGGCTTGTACTAGGTCTGGCTCTTCTTCTTCCTCGAAGGGTGCGGTGCTCAGTAGGAATGAGTAATCGAGTTCGGACAGCACTGCGTAGAGTTCGAAATAGGTTGCGTCGGTCATTTTGACTCCTTTTATAAGTAGGTGAGGATGGTAAACACTACAGTTCCCATACAGATGAAGGCGAACATTGCTCTGGTGGTTGCCATGGTGGTGATTATATCTCCTTGGGCTAGGGTAGGTTGTGGCGTCCTTCGTAATTACCGTTGCTGCGTCCTTCGGAGTAGCCGATGTTATATCCCTTATGCCACTGTTCCTTGAGAAGTTGAATCATGTGAGAGGGGAGGAGGCTGCGTCCATCGTTGTTACCAGCGTTGTATCCTTGGAACCAGTATTCATTGATTACATGTACGATACTAGCGAATACTTCGGTGTCGGATTCTTCGATGAACTTAGTGAATGCAGTGGTGTTTTCGAGGCCGGTGCTGTTGGCTTGCAGGATGCTTAGGATATCTTCTTCAAGAGTGGGTGAAGGGGTGCTATTAATGTGTGCCATTGTAATACTGATCTCCTATCTTGAGTAGTCGGTTGTAAGTACCGTTGATTTCTGCACGTATCATGTTGATACCAAAACGTAGATGCTGAATATGCATTTTGAGATTACATACATCTTGTTCTGATAATTGATTGCAGTATCGTTCGATATGTTCGTAGTAGTCTCGGATTAAGTCTACATAGTTTCTGTAACTGTAATCAAAGTCACATAGTTTGGTTTCGAGCTTGACAATTAAGCTCTGAATTTGGATGGCATCAGCCCAGTAATTGAAGGTGTGAGCCCATTCTGGGTAGTCGATGGCGTAACTTTCCATGTCGAGAGCTATGGGCAGTAGACTGGTTTCTGGAAGAGGATAGTTAGTTTGTTCCATTATTCTCCTTTAATTGAGACTAGGGGTGTGGTAGTTGTCTACATTTAATCCAGGATGTTCATCGAGGTCTGATGCGTCATCCTGGTGCTGTCCACGTAGTACACAGTGGCCGCAGACTTTACATACAGGGTGTCGGTTTGCGAACTTTGGATGTGGGATATTGCACATTTTGCTGTTGGAGTCTACGCATCGTGGGCAGCCGTCGCAACTGCGGTGATTAGATCCTTGTCCGGTTTGAGTCTTTGGTTCCAATAAAACTGCTACCATATTTCTCCTTGTAACGTTAGGGGGGGGGATCCGGGATTTTTCTAAGGGGAGGGGTGTAAACTAAGACAAATGAGACAAAGTAGTTAAAATAGGTAGTAACATAAAGCGTTATTCCTGTTTCCTCACCCTTATGTCTATTTTGTCTCATTTGTCTTAGTTTTCACCCCTCCCCTTAGAAAAATCCCGGATCCCCTAACGTGTTACCTGTTGGTTTACTTGGCTCGGGTGATCCTGCCGTTCTCAAAATTGTGGATTACGCTGGTCTTGTCACCGAAGCCATACTGTGCGTAGACAAGGTCTTCGCTGAGGATTCGCCAGGTGGCATTGTTGTTCAAATACTTCACGAACTGGTTGGCGATCTGCTCCCTCTTGGGAGACTTGTTGATGTTGTTAGCCTTGGAGAGACGCGAGGCCAGTACCAGGACGGAGTTGGTTACGTCATCAGCCTTTCCAAGCTGTCGGCGCGTGGTGTGGATGTTGAGTAATTGTTCCGGCGCGAATTCGAAGGACGGGTTCATTTCGATGGATACGGTCTGCATAATGTTTGCTCCTTTAGTGTGAGTGTTCTTTTACTTCAAAAGAAATTAACCCTGCACAATAAATGTACAGGGTTGTGGGTTAGTTGGTCTTTCGGCTAAGGTATGCGAAGCCAGCAGGGATCAGGGATACTGGAAATGGTAAGATAACGGCGAGTGAGATAGTGATAGCGAAGAATACCTTTTTCATTTGTGTCTCCTTAGATGTAGATAGTATTGTGACTGCATCTTTTAAAAGAAATTAACCCTGTACAATAAATGTACAGGGTTGTGGGTTAGTGGGCGGTGTTTGGATTCCACTCGAGATCGGTGTTGCGGTTTACGTGGTATTCCACTTCAGCTCTGATTTTTTCAGAGGATGAAGGTGGTGATACACGTGCTCTGAGCATTTCTACGGTGTGTTCTACACATTCCGTCAAAAATCCGGTGTGAACGATAGGAAATATCTGTTCGAGACTAGTGCACTCGTATACATAACTAGAGTCATGTACTTTGTGGATGAAGGCGAAGGTGGTTGCATGGGTTTCAGTATTGTAGGCTATGATTTTCAAATCAACGCCTCGATGGGCTTTGGTGGTTGAGATTTGTATTGACATGGTTCTCCTTGTTTAGTTGGTTAGTCTGGAAGAAATGGGTAGATAGAGCGCAGTAAGCTAAGGCACTCGTCTGCGTAGCCATACCCGTATGCATCTTGGTTTTTGACGCTATCGTCGCGTTTAGCAATTAGATCGAGGAACGTACATACTATACTTGCTGGCACGTTTATAGATTGCTCAATCAGATTGCGTGCTTCGTGAGTTATTACTGCCTCATAGTGTCTAAACTCATTGCGGAGTCCGAAGTAGTTTGCGTCGAGTTGGTCAAGTAGGAATACTAAGTTCCATTTTTGGGCGTTGTAGGGCATATGGTTCCTATAGGTTAAGTTCGTTGCTTGGTGATGCTAGTGATTTCGAAAGATGAATATCTTCGAAAAGCCAGTTGCATTTTGTTAGCTACGTGTATGAGGCTGTAGCCACGTTCAATTAGTACACGTTTTCGTTCCGTATCTTCTCCGTGCAGATAAACGTCGCAGGTTACTGCGAAGGTGAATTGTTCTCGGGGTTCCGTACTGGTATTAAACATTATACTCCTTGTTTTGTTTGGTTTTAAAAGAAATAACCCTGCACAATAATGTACAGGGTTAGTGGTTAGCGGGTAGCGACGTACTGCTGGGCACATATCTGGTGTGAGGTTTCCAGTTGCGTCATTTTAGCCTCAATGGCTTCTTTGGCGGAGCGTAGGCCGATGTTGGTGAAATGTGTTCGCATGTCCTTTATGGCTTCAATCTTGTTGATAAAACCATCGTTTGCGATGTTTTGAGTAATAAATTGGGTGAGCATTTTGTTCCAGTAGTGGAGACTGGTGTTTGCGCTAGTGAATCCCATTTTAGTCATGGTATCTACGAGCAGAGCGTAGCTGACTTTACTGTCGACGCCTTTAGCTTGCTTGTAGGCCATTCGGTATTGGAGAGCTTCGTTGGCTTTCTGGATTCGAAGCATACCGTCCGTACCAAAGTGGCTTAGAATAACTTCTTGTGCCAGTTTATTGTTTGCGGTAAACGGTTGTTCATATGGAACTTCGGCCTGGTTTTTCCCAATGGTAATTCCTTCTTCCCGTCCGGAGTAGTATTCGTTGTTGAATGCCGCTTGGAGATCGGCAACGGCTTCGGGGTTTGAGGAGTATCGCATTGCGTCCTTGTGGGACATTCCAGAGTTGGTGAGGGCGCGGTACATCACCTGTTGAGCTATTTCTCGGTTAAACATGTGGCTCCTTTAGTCGTCGAACATGGTAATATAGAATAGGATGCCGACTGTTATGAGGATAAGTACAATCAGCATGATGAAGTAAGTGGTGTCATTCAACCATCGTTTTGCAATAAGCAAACCAATGTTCATTATCACAATTGTGATAACTATAGCGGCTAGCGTAATGAAGAACGAGATTATCTTTTGCATTTTTGACGCGAATATATTGTTCATTTACTCCTTAGTAGTTGTCGAAGGCCATGTCAAATTCATCTGATAGGCCATCATAGCCATCAAAATCATAAGTATCGTGGGCTTCTCGTATTTTGGTGAAACTCATTATTCCGTGTTGGTGCGCGTGACACACGTATATGTAAATTTCATCTCCTTCAGGGGTGATTCCCATGTTACTAAAGTTTAGTGAACATGGGGATAGGTATTCTAATGGACATGCTGTTTGCATGTCACTGTACACGGGTAGGGGCATATTACCTCGAGTTGCGGCAGTTGAAGCAAATCCAACGTCCGTTGGTAGGAGTTCCTACACGACCGGTGCATCCACGTGGTTTGTTGTCACAGGATACGGTGTCATGGTTAAAGGTAGATTTGATGGTCCGATTAACTACTCGTACAGAGGTCATGTTACTCCTTAAGTGCGCCAGAATGGCAGACCAGTGGCTTGTATGAATTTTTCTGCGCTTCTATAGGTGGCTGTACCGGTCCATCCCATGTGGTCACAGCCACTGTGTAAGATAGAGTCATCTTTGTAGGCGTAGGTCGTGCGGTCGTAGTTGTGTTGGATGTAGATAGCAGTTTTGTGTTGGAGCTGTAATATTCTATATTTCGCACTTTCGTTTGTTTGCATTTCATATAGTTCGTGAAATATTTCCGCGATTGTGGCTTTAAGTTCCATTAGTCTCCTTTAGGGTTCGTTGTAGTATTCACTGTTATTCATGTGGGTGGTTAGCCAGTTTGCCATTAATGTGTAGTTGGCAATGGCTGCGGTAAGCTTTCGTATGTGTTCGGCTTTAGTGAGCATATGTGTGGGCGGGATGAATTGCATTGAGCTGGCAAGTGACTCAACCTCATTTAAGGCGTCAAGAGTTAATCGGTGATAGTTGGCTACGCTTACGCTCTTTGCCAATGATATTTTTTTGGTGAATTCGAAATTCTCTTTACGTGATGGCGTCATTTTACTCCTTTGTTTAAAAAGAAATTATGACCCCTGTTTCCAGAGGTCATAGTGATACTACTTATGTAATTGGATGTTTAATTGGGGCGTTTGTATACCCCACATTGATTGTTGCAGTAGTCAGGTTCGCCACGGTATAAGAATTGGAAGCAGTTGTCCGTCCATTCTTGGTACTTCTCATTGATGAAGCTAGAGTGAGCTACGGCAAGATGTTCTATTGTTATTGCTTGCTCATTGGTTAACTGGCACAGGGTGAAGTTACGGAAGAAGTGCGCATAATTGAAGGCACTTTCAATGGTATCTGCTTTATTGATTATGTTGAGAAGCATGTTAATATCTTTTTGAGTGGTAGTCATTAGACGTTACTCCTTAATAAGTTTCTTAAAAAGAAATTATGACCTATGTTTCCATAGGTCATAGTGATACTATTTGATGGTGGCTCCACCGAGTATTAGTAGTGCGTGTTCAAATGGTCGTGCGTCATTCAAGACGATTGCCATAGATTGTGCACGTTTGTAATCGTCATAGTGTGCCACTAGTAGACTTCTGAGTTCGGGTCGTTCAGCTACCAAATAGACACCGGTTTTGTGCCATTCGTGGCTGGACTGCCCGGTAGTATAGTAGTATTGGCGACGTGCTATATCAGGGGTGATGGGGTCTGCGGCCATGGTGCTCCTTATCTGGTTTGCGGCAGTATGTTCTCGAGTTTGCTAGATACGAGTTTGAAGTTACCGAATATTACTGGGTGGAAGTAACGTTCCAGTTCCAGTACTTCGTTCATCTGTTCGAAAGCTTCGGCTAGGCTTTTAGCCTCAATCTTTTCGAATTTTGCGTAGGTCTTAGGCTCATTGTAGAGCGCGAGTTCAACGACGTGGTAGGTCAGTTCATAAGTTGCCATTTTGTGCTCCTTTTGGGCATCTGTGGATTTTTAAGCGATCGGAGATACGCTTATTATTCCTAGTCTCCTTTGCTCCCTCGTTTCCTCGTTTCCTCGTTCCCCGTTCCAATGTTACTCCGTTACGAAGTTTCGCTACTAGAAGTATAACCTAGTTACCCCACTGCGAAGTACCAAACAAGTAAGGGTTCTACGCCCTAATAATACTCCGTCCCGAGAGGTTCCGGGAACGCTGAAGACTCTGTGAAAACGCGGTATTTCCGTCCAGAATCAAAATAAAAAGAAAATAAAGGGATATTGTAACATAGTTACAACATCCCTTTGCTCCTAGTCGTGCATGTCCCTAAGCAAGTTTAGGGCTACGAGATCATCGGCAACAGTTGAGTTGATGAGCTGTAGATCGACGTTCAATTCACGCACAGTACGTTTGTCACCCTGCGTCAAGGCGTGACAGATCTTCATGATCCATATAGTGGCGTCGTTCTTGTCGAGTTTCAAGTAGTCCTCGAAGTCGAGGCGTAAGTGTTCGAAGGTCATATTACTCCTCATTCAGTCCCTTAGCTGCCATGAGGATTTGTTCACCGAACTGAGGTAGTCCAACCGAGTCCAGTTCCTCTCCGATGACTAACATTCCCAAAATGTCGCGCCGTTCTCCAGCGGCAATGATTCTCCGGGCCGTTCCGGCGTACCCCTCGGCTGCGATGTTGGCTGCGATGCCCTTTAAACGGTTCATAAGGGTCTCCTAGAGCTCTGTGGCTCGATTGTGTGTAATTTGTGCTGAAGTTCCGTAGAAGCGCTGTGCGAGGCTCTCGTGCGGTATAAGCACTATGTTGCACTCGTGCGGCCCTCCGTTGTATCGGAAATAAACTCGTCGTAAACGGTCGCGGTGGAATCCGTACTTGGCCTCACAAGCTTTACGGGTACGCTCTAATTCTTTGAGCTGCCCTTTTGTCATGATAGCTCCTTATCCTCGTATCCGAAAACATCTTCATATTCCATTTCGAATTCTTCGTCGTCATTACAATCATCCGTGCAGTCCGTGCAGGCATCCGGGTAGTATCCAGGAAATATAGTAAAGAACTTCTTGCAGTATACGCACTGCTGCTTTTCTTGTGGCATGGTATCTCCTTTCAAAAAGAAATAAACCCTGCGCTCATGGGAGCACAGGGTTCAGGTTACTTAGAACGGGGCTTGCTGGTTCACCGTACCGGTGAACGCAGGGCGTCGGGGCGCAGTCATCAGTTCGATGAGTCCGTGTTCCTCTGCGTACTGCATGGCTTTGACGGCGCGCGGGGAGTCCGTGTGCTTGAACACGTAGTGCGTGCACAAACCAGCGGCACTCATCACCGAGTTCTGCCTGTCGCAGTTGTCAAACTCACACATGTACTGGCGGTCATCGGGTTGCGTCTGGTACCACGTGTCCATCCAGCGTGACAGGCCCCTGCGAGTATTGTTCCACTGAGCCATGTCAAGTGGGTGGTCGGCATCCGCGTGGTCACGCAACCAGTGGAACCGGATCTCGGGGCTGGTGTTGGCAATGACGTCGCAACCGGTGACCGAACGACAGGTGTAGCCATTATTCTGTGAAACCATTAGTGTGCTCCTTTGCATGTTGACTGGGTGGTACTAAGTTTGTGTACCACCAATTCTCAAAGAAAAGAAATAACCCTGCGCTCCTAAGAGCACAGGGTTTAGGTTAGAACACTACGCAGTTCTGTTCGATGAGGTTCTTCGCTACTCGTAGATCAGCCGCACGACTAATCAGCTTCAAGTAGCCGGTGGGTGTGAGGATGTACTCACCGAGGAATCTGGTTTCCTTGGTAAATCCTCGGCTGAGTAGACTGGCACTCGTACTCACGCTATCTTGCATTGCGTAGTACTCCATGTCAATCAATTCAAGAGTGCAGAGCTTCGGAGCGAGCTCGTACTGGGTTGGCATAGTAATCACCTCTTTTGGTTAAGATTCCCGAGTTCCTGCGATGCCGTGGGTGTATTGGCCCTGCACCATGTAGAAGCGTGGGGTCACAGGGAACACACCCCACTTACGTTGCACTTCAACGTGGGGCCAGATCTCACGGAGACTCGTGAACTCACCTTTGTCGACTTTACCATCGTGGGTTAGAATACTCATGATTCAACTCCTTTAAGTTTCTATGGGGCACTGTCACGGCGCACTATTTACCCTGGCGCGGCGGTATGCCACGAGCGACGTTGCGTAGCCCTAGGGTTGTTGTTGTGGGAAGGTGGGTGGGTCTCATTATCTGCCGGGCACTCACCGCCTTAGTTGCCTAAGACGGTGTATATGCAGTGCTTAGGCGGTTAGCTTGAAGAAGTACTCCAAGCGAGGGAGAGCCAGCCTGTATAGGGCTGTGAACCGTTGTCGCTCCTCTTTGCTTAACTCACGTATCATTTCTGCGCGTGTGTGTGCGGACAACATGTGTAGCACTTCCATGTGTTGCACACCTTCCCACGCTCCATTGCACACCCACATTTTGAATGGGCAATCTTCGCGGTCTTTGCTGATGTTTTCACCAGCTTCGATCATGACCTTGCGTATCATGGCTTTTATAGCCGTGAGTCTGCGCCTGTCTTCGCGTATGTACACCTTGTCTTCGTATGCGGTGCGAGGAGC
>CBDAOC010000015.1:0-97838 GCA_965197925.1 Nitrososphaerales archaeon | reverse complement strand
TACGTATTTGCAAGGGCGCCAGAAAAGATCAATATCGAGCAGAAGGCCATTGCTAAATATGCTGTGAACCACATAATAGTAAGCACTTTTCGGAAGGATATAAGTATATTGATGGGATCACTTTGTTGCATAACTCAAAGATTCTGTAATTTTTTGTCTTATGGTTAAATAATGGAAATGCAATTCAGAATTTCATACCACAATAACAGAATAATTTCGTTATTCAGTAATGGATTTCATAGTTATGCAACAAGACAGATGGGATAAAATGGACGGAGCTAGGTCATAGGTCATCTAACAAATTCAATTAATTTAGGATCGAGGCTAATTCTTCATCAAGAAATCGTTGATTAGTGTTGATTAGCATCCCGGCTTTTGCTTTAATGCTTCTAAGACCTTATCGTCATGAAGCTCTCTCAAAATTCTTTAGCTAGTGAAATTTCTGAGGAGATTCGATCTATTTACCATCACTACTATTTTTGTATGAAATTCAGTGAATAAATGATGAACGGTGGGAATTCATATAATCAGTGTTACCTACAAAAGAAAGTACAGGTAGGCATAGAGCGAATGGGAGGATGACAATCAGTGGTATAATGTATGAATTCACAATAGGATGTCGATAGATGGAATTGTATGCCAAAGAAGTATGGTGATGATTATACAGCAAGATAAGGGTGAAAAATTGGGAAAAGAAAGGAATCTGGAGGTGATTAATGGATGCGGTAGTACTGTATACATCCAGTACTGGTCAATTGAAGATGAAGATAGCTGTAGTTGACAGCAGTGATTTTGCAACCAAGCCGAAATCCAGCATTCCTGCATGCGTCAATCAGGGCAGGGAGAGTTGTAAGAGCGTTCGGACGAGCGCCATAACAACAATTTTCCTCCCTGCTACTTATATGAAAGATTCTTTAACCAAATTTTCCAATCAGGTATGTTGAGCAGGGATCTTGATGCTGATAAGAAGAAGAAAGTACTCCGATCCATGATATTTATTGCAGTATTAGCTGTTTCAGCAGGTATAGTAACAAACCTTGTAACACAGTATACAAGGGGTCAAGATCCATTGTATCAATGTATTGACTCTGACAATCTTCCTTACCAAGCATATGTGACTGTTTTCGTCAACATTGATAGACAACCAGTAGAAGTCCCAGCAGATATAGGCATTAATGATGATTGTTTGAGACCCATACACACGCACGACAATAGTGGTCTGATACATATTGCGTTCGATAGGTCGTATGAATTCAGGTTAGGTCATTTCCTATGGTATTGGAATTTCAACATACAGGAGTATGATGCCAAAGTTTATGTTAATGGTATTGAACAAGAGAAATACCTTGGTACAGTTTTGCGGGATGGTATGTCAATTATCATGGAATTTAATTCAAAATCTAAAGGGTTATTTTAGTTTGTGGAATTTGATATATTGAATTATTAATTTCTTTTGATATCTTATCTATGATATGTGATGCCTTGACTTTTTCCATCAAACCGATCCTCTATGTCTGTCTTTCAAAGAATTCCATTTACTAATCCTTATTTATTGATGAGGGACAATCCGTCTATTGCTGTTCCTTGATTTGTTTAGCCCAGGTATTTCCATGAATTTTTTTCTCAAGGCCGATTACCAACCTTGAATGTATGACAAACTAAGTATTATACTAACTATAATATCAACTATAATAAATTAAACCATTTAAGTCATAACATATTTTACGACAATATTTTTTGTGATAGTATGATATCGTTGCTAATAACCGTTCGATAACATTAGCTCTTTCTTTCAATTATGATTATTAGGCATACTCAACCCCTTCAAAAACATAATGTGGAACATCATCGGTTAGTGTTAAGAAGGAATAACTGAACAGATTTTTATTTTTCAATGAATTCTGTTTTGTTTGTTACTATTTAATCACACTTAAAAATAGCGTGATTCTCCTTCACCCGGAATATAAGATGCCATGTGAAATTATTCTCTATTCTCCAAATTTCCCTCTCTTTACAGTGTATCTTTATTAATTTTAAATCCATCATCCAAACATTGAATGAAATAGCTATAGTATATTACATTATAATAGCCGCTTCATCTGTTCTGGTAGCAAAAGAGACTAAGCCTATCCTAAAATTCTAGCTGATAGTTAACGATTGGTAGAAATGATAACATTTAGAATGCAAGAATATTAGTTCATACTGTCAGGTTTAGTTTTCTTACTATTGATTTTATTAGTATTGTAGATAGTAGATACTAGAAACAGTTGCATTAACGTGTTTATGACACTACCAATATATCGCTCTGTATATTATTAGACAGTTAGCAAATTCTACTGGCGCCTGATAATTTTCCTCTCTCTTCTCGAACCTTACCAATAACTTTCTGAACCTGTTATGCCAAGATGCGGTTCTTTCTACAACCCATCTCTTTGCTTTGTATAAATTCTTTTTCAACACTTCACCCTTATGACGAATGTGATCCACATATCCCCTTCCTAACTCCATACTCTATCTCAGGGAAATCATATCATATCCTATTCATGCATATGTTCTGTTTAACTTTGGGCCTATCAACAACAATGCCATCTATTGTAGGAAAGGCTGATTTCATATAGTGTTTATTTGCTTCAGTAATTACAGATGAGAGAGGAATACCTCTTCTATCAACCAGCATGTGACGTTTGGTACCTAGCTTGCCTCTATCCGTTGGGTTTGCTCCGGTCGTTTTCCCCCTAATGGGGCCTTCGGTACGCTATCCATGGATTGCCAGTCCCATCCTATACTCTTCAATTCATCATATATTTCCAGCAGCCTCTTCCATACCTTCTTGAATACTCCTATCCCAATCCATTCCTGAAATCTTGCATGGCAAGTTGAGCCAGAACCAAATTCTTTAGATACCTTCTTCCACTGGCATCCAGTTCTTAATACATACAGTATTCCATTCAATACTTTTCTAAATGGCACAGCTGGCCTTCCAACTGTTCTTGCTGGTTTCTCTGGTGGCAACACTAGTTTGAACTCTTCCCATAGATTGTCTGGTATATGCCATATGGTCGGCATGCTCTTTTTCTTTGATTTTCTCACAAATTTAGCTAGAGAGAACGGATCTAGAATATACGAAAACGTAAACTAGCCATTTTAAAATTTTGACAAATCTGACAGCCATTATATAAGGAATAAAAATAATGAATGAATCACGTAAGTTCATTGATGAACTTTAGCAATTTAATCTGACCAAGTGATTGAATCAGAGCCTTATAATATAATTGAGTACCCACTGGCAGAGCTTATATTGCTGGATTGCCTGAATCAAAAATTCTCTATCTTGTTTATCTTCTACATACATATCTATAGATGCGTCAAGTTATTTTTGTCATGGAATTATGCCCATGCCTCAACTATTTACCTGAAAAATCGGCGTGCATACTTTCCTTTGTTGAACAGTAGGTCAAGCACAGCCACGGCTCCGACTAACGTAGCAAGCAGGTTCCAGTCCCACAGGTGTTTCACTAGATCACCAGGCCCTGCAATGGGGGTTGTGTGCATCATGATGCATCACCCCGTATTCCGCCCCAGGTTCGAAGATGGCATGGCGTGTGCCGGGGGAAGGTTCCCTGAAATGTTCCTTGTCAAGCGGTGTTCCCATGCTACTAATCCATCCTCTTCCTTCCACATCCCGGCGGCTGATATATGACATGACTATCTTATGGAGAACCGTGCATATAAATCATTGCTACGGATATGCATATCAGTAATTATATGCATAAAGTGTAGTTTATGCACTTATATATCTAAGGACTGGACTTCATTAGGATGGGTGTAGTAGTAAGATGCAATTCCTTCGATCCCGTATTGTGGCAGTATGTTGCTGATTACGCAAGGCTGGGGAAATCTAGCAGGTGTGACGCCTTGCAAAGGATTGTGCAGGAACATATGCGGGTCGTGGCGTTAGGATATCAAGAAAAATTGGGGAAGAAGAAACGTGGCAAGAAAGCGAAGAAGAGCGAGTGATGACGACTGGCTCGAGGATCTTATAGCATTAGGATTGGGAGCGATAGCCCTGTCTCTTCTTGGTAAATTGCGACAAGGGCAACGCCTGGCAGTATCACAGTGTCCATACTGTCGACAAGGGATTCAAAAGTGGTCAAGGTTCTGTTCTAGATGCCGTACACCGCTTGATTCTTGACCCATTTGGCATATTGTTACCAATGACCAGTAACGTATTAGAAAATAATGCTACACGGATTTATAGCTGGTTAGCTGTTCTGTATTTCCTTATTATATCCAACAATTTTTTTATTACGCCAAGATCCAATGGAAGACTTGTTGCAAAGAAAAACGTCTTGTGTTTGCCAACTTTCAATTCAGGATCTTTTCCAGGTATGGAGCCAGAACCAGACTGACCTGTATTCTTGGAATTAAAAAATCCGTCAATCTCCTTTTCTAGAACCCCTGCATCATCTATAATGAAGGAATTTTTCCCATAATCAGAGAATCTGTCGCGGCCCCCCAAACAAATTATCATGTTATTGTATGGAATTCTCTTTTCTTTAACACTTTTGAGGAAATCTACTTGCGGGGAATATGCAATAACTATGTTTTTTATGCCTTTACTCTTTTTTTGTAGCTCCAAGACAGCGTTGGGAACATTTTGATCCTGCATTCCTATACGGGTAAAAAAGTCTGTAGATGTATCAGGCAAAATTATACATGGTGCATCAAGTTGTTTTTCAAGTATACGTGCCAGCAAATCCATATAGTGTTTATTTAACAAATCCAAGGTGGGTCTAATGGACATGGTTTGCTGTTGTAGCGTTTCAGTTGCAATAAGTGGTGAATCAGAGCTTTGTAACTGATCATAATATGTTTTAGCATCGTAGTGCGGACTAGGATTAAAAATGGAGCCTACTCTTTGCATTACTGTTTCCTGCTTTGATTCAAAGGTATCAATGGTAAACGGCATCCCAAGTTCTTCAATCCATTGGCTTTGAATATTGGCAAAATTAACCAAGTTTTCTTTAAACTCATCATAAGCTTCCTTGAACACTCTTTGCTCCTCGACAAAAATACCTTTAGCATCAAATTTAGATAGTCTTCCAATTACGTCGTATTGATTCCCAGTACTATGTTTAAAATACCCCTGTTTTTCAAGCAACAAGAACAGGTCCATTACAGCAGACATCTTGTAGCGTTCTTTGTATTCTTCAACTTTGTATTCTACACCCTGCTCAGAAAGACTGATCTTGCTTTTATCAGCAGTAACCTTCCCAAGTTTGGGATAGTCTTCTACTGTTTCAACAAATTCATAGAGCGCATCAATCATTTCGTCATTGATCTGTTGCTTTGACTGGTTGCCGTATTTTTTTCTTTCATAAACCCAGTCTATTGACTTTTGAAGATTGGCTTTTGTTAGTTGAGCGTCATCAAGAGAAACTTTTATTGACGGACTACCGTTGGGATCTTTTCCGCTTATGTGATCACGTATGACTCTGTAGATCTCAAAAAAGTCCGTACAAGATTTGTAACACAGATAATTTCTAAAATTTTTATAGCTTTCATCATTTTTTATTTCGTCATTTATAGAGAATATATCATCTATGAATGCTTCCATCTCTCTAAATAATGGTCGTTTTAAAAACAAAATCTGGGAAAATAACGTGTATTCTTTACTGCGTTTTTCTCTTATCTTATCCAGGTATTCTGGATCTGTAATAAAAATAAACAATGCATTGCCTTGATTGATCAACATCTTCATATGAAGAATTGCATCAATCGCATCATCAAATTCCTCTGTTTTATCAAACTTATCAAACTCGTCTAGGACAAACAATATTCTGGATTTTTTGGAATACTCTTCCGTCAGATCTTCAAACTCTGACTGTAAATCAGAAAAATCATAATCATGTCGATAGTAAGAGGATGTAGAACTGAAGAATGTTGTAATGACTTTACGAGAATTATACATTGTAAGAATCCCGCTAATAACAGCAACAGATGAAAGTATCCATAAATGTTGCATAAGTTCAAGCTTTAAATCAAAAAAATCAAAAATAAAATTTAAAGAAAAAATAGAACCTAAAACAGCTACTAAAGCAGCTAGACCAAAGTTAAAACGAGCTATGAAAGTTTTTTCCGTTGTTTTGCTTTTGCCTGAATGTCTTTCGTCATGTGCCTCTGAAGCAAGTGATTTATCATATAATTCCTCCGTCTTGTTTTTTAGATCGCCTGCAATTTTGTCATCATCTTTTACAGTCTTGTATAAAAACCGGATCAGTCCTTGAAGCAAGGATTTCTGCATGTTCTTCACGTCATCTTTCTTAAAATTAATTGATGTAGCCTTCATCAAAACAGCAATCAATGGCTTATCTTTTGTCGTATCATTGATTGTCGCATCATTGATTGCGGCAATTATTGAGCTTGTCTTGCCCACGCCTCTATGTCCACATACAAGCAGGGAACCTTCATCTCGTCTAGTCAGAAAATCAGTCAAGATGCGATGTTCGTCTTCTCTTGTTATGTGATGGCCCCTGCTATTTCCCAATTTTGGCTGGTAATCCCAGTCTGGCTTTAAGCTTATTTTATCTATCATTCAAATGAATACCATTACATGGTTAATAATTTTATCACGTGTCCGGATGTACTATTCCTGAAAAACCGGAATTGTCATTTTCCCAATTTTGGCCATTTCTCAAAAATAACTCCCTTGGTATGGAGGTATGTGTAATAATAAGAATGTATGTTCAAAGCAATGAATAAGGTTTGGATCTAAAAACCGATAATGATTTGGTTCTCAACAGACCATAAATTAAGGAGTTTTCAAAAACCTACATGAAAAACCGATAATGATCTTTCTTTATTTTATTGTCAGATAATTCTGAGAGGATTTTCCCCACCTCGCTTGCAAATTTTATTGTAATAGGTAAAGAGGTAGCAAATGAAGTTGTATTCCAATTCAATTTTGTTAAACCTAGAATTTCTCTTGCAATTTCTTGGGCAGTGGAGTCTCCTTCATGATGGATTTTTAGCGGATTAAGAATACTATGACCTGGGTAGGTTCGAATTCGTGGTGTGTATCCAGATGAATACAATAGAAATCGGTCATCACCTAGGTGAATTATTGTTCCTCTTAGGGGAGGAAACTTTCCTACCCTCATAAAATTTATTCCACCATGATCACTCTTGATCGTTACAAAGTCTTTATGACAAGTTTCATTTTCCAGAATAGCTTCGTTAAATCCAAGTTTTTCATCTGACAGAAATTCCGTAGTTTTATGGATTACAACTCTACCAGGATTTTGATTGACTTTTTCTTTATACTTGTTAATTGCGCGAGAAAGAAGATCTTTTGCTTGTTCTTTTTTTAGATATGGTTGTTTGGTATGCTCATCAATATCTACTTCTTTTCCTCGTAAAACTAAACCTTCACCCGTATGAGTAAAAATTTGAGCCATAGAGATTTGAACGTCTTTGGTAAGATGTAGTTTGTCTCTGAAAAACGATACGCCTACATAACATGTATCCTGCGGAAGTTTAGCAAGTCTCCAAGGTTTTCCACTTGCTTTGTAAAATAATGCAGTACTTGTGTTCCATGCAAAGGCACATGGATCCTGCATCACAGGTCTTGAAATAGAACCATAATTTAACATATGTTCACATGTAGTTTCACGTAAAATTTGGATTGGAATATCAAATTGCATTATTTTACCCTTTAATGCATTTCTGAAATCAAATGACTTATCTCGTTCCTCCTCATTTGAACTCAAGAAAACCGCCACCGAGTTTGTACTTGCGAAAATCAAAGGACGTATTCATCCATTATGGATTGAGAGTAAATCCATCAAAACATATCTATTATGTTATTGAAATCCCACAAAATGAGATCGGGAGACGATAATGATTTACAAAAATCATTGTGTTTCTGTTGATAATCAAAATAAGTGGTGCAAGCACGGGTTGCAGCAGACCTGCGCAGCAAAAAATCAGCAATACCTATGCCCTAATTGAAGGTGCGTCTGACCTTTCTAATTTCTGTAATAAAACCACGGTTAACGATATCATCCTGGCATAACGCCACAACCATCTAATGTAGCGGTCCTGAAAAATCAGTGAGATCCCAAGGTGCAATGGCATGGTATCTAGTATGCGTCAAGGCCGGTTTTTAGGGGTTCCCAGTCATCTGACTCGAACTCCTTCCCTGACAGTTCGTTTATGATTTTGTCTGATTCCACGCCCGCATGGACCGCCCTCTCTATGAGTGCTATCGGGTCAGCCCCCTCACACGGATTATTTGTAATGCCACTGTCCCTGTCTGTCGTGAATCTGTATCTATCAACTACCCACTCCAATGGCGTTCTTCCGTTTACACGATATGCGACCTTTGGAATATTGTCAAACATGTCAGAACCGTTTATGCGTATCGTTGTCCTGTCTTTGCCAAATGACATCTTTGCAAAGTTCTTTATCTGGTTTTTGGGTTCGCCAAGATCGTATCGTGGACAGCTCTCATAGTTGAGATGCAGGTCTGCCAGATCCTTCCCGGCCTTGGAGAATGTATAAAAATCTGGGGCCATTGGAATGCGTGGAAGCATGCGTGCCAGGCTGTTCTGATACTTTGTGATATAGCCGGGATGGTGCAACAGCCCATACACATAGTAGAATATGTCCTTGCGGCCTATGGAATCATCCTTGTAGTATTTGCGGAATATCCGTACCGTATGGTCTGTTATGTTGTCATGCCTGCGGCCGTCTTTGTCATATGTGTAAAGTGGGAAACACTGCCCGTGATGGATTACCTCTGAATCCGGCGTCACATCTGTTATGAATGTGGAGGATCTGCCAATGAATTTGTATGGCACTATAATCACCAGGTTCTCAGAGCCGCCATTGGGGAAGAACAGGTGCGTCCTACCTCGCCTATGAATGTGGACATCATCATAGTACAGTTGTTGTTTGAATAACGGCCTGTATAATGCCGTGCGTATATGCCGCCTGTTAAAACTGATTTTCCGTACTCTTTTTAGTCGTCCAATCAATGAACTAGAAGTCTTTGCTTGTTTGGGATCGATTATAAAATTATCAGGATGCTGTGTGTTACAATAGCCTATATGGCGCTTGACATTTTTTTCGAGTTCCGTAATGGATGAGTTGTAGACCCAGGCATCCCTATTTGATGCTAGACCAAGTGAATACATCCTGAATATTCCGGTCTCGGCTTTGTTCCCTTTTGTATCGCTATCGCCGATTGGGATATATTTCTCAAACTGACTGCCTGCCTCACCGGGCTGGTCCAGCCAGTTATGATGTTTGTCCGGCGTGATTGCCTGCCAGTCTTCAATACCGTTAATGGAGCCTGTATTCCTTATGATATCCAGTTTCTTTTCGCGGTTGTGATAGTTGCCAATGTCCTTGTAGTGTATGTGATGCGTTGTTCTAGCTGGATTCCTGACCAGGATAATGATTGTGACCGGGGCGCGTGAACCGGAACCAAATATTTTTCCGCCCTCCTTGCGGGATATCTCTCCCATTGTTCTTTGATTACCCCTCAGGTCAAAGCACCATACGTCCGTAAACTCTTCATGCAGATGGTACCTGATGCCGGCTGTTGCATCCGACCTGATAAAACTGCCGTTGGTGACAAACCCTATTACCCCGTGCTCGCCGATGCGATTGGATGCCCACCGGAGCGAGCGGATATATGAATCGTATAGAGAATTCACATTTCCGGTATGGCCAAGCCGTCTTACCTCCTGAGCGTATGTGTCACGTATCAGTTTGTCGACGTAAGAATGCTTCACGTTGGGATTGTCATCATTGGCGTTTTGCTGTCCTGCCGAGTATGGCGGATTTCCCATTATTACATCGATGCATGACTGGTTCTGCCGCGTCACCCGCTTATAGGCACCGATAAATGCATTGTCCAGCGTCACGGTCTTCTGCCTGTGGCTTGGGTCTTCCAGGTATCTGGGATCCTGTTGCAGTGTATCGGTGTATGCAATTCCTTCAAACGGCACGTACTTCATGTTGTTGAGGCTTGAGTACGTGGTCTCTATGTTGACCGTGGCAATATAGTACGCAAGAAGGATCAGCTCGTTTGCATGCATGTCCTCTCGATACTTCTCATACATGTTTTCCCTGACTAGCCCGGACTCCAGCAGCCTGGAAATGAACGTCCCGGTGCCCGCAAACGGGTCAAGGATTTTTACGTCCTTGCTGTCAAGTCCGCGGCCAAACTCTTCACGCAGGACATGCTCTATGCTTTTTATGATAAAGTCCACGATCTCGACAGGCGTGTACACCACGCCGTGCTGCTCGGTCTCGTTTTTGGACACGCTCTTGAAAAAATTCTCGTAAATCTTCTTGATAAAGTTCTGTCTTGCCTCACGCGTGGTAACCTCCCTCAACTCGCTCTGTGCCTCACTGTAAAAGTCCTCAAGACCCTCGAGCTCCCCGTCAAGCCCGACCTTTTTGGCCACGCCGTCAAGCGCGACGGATATCGGGTTGTGTGACTGGAACTCCCCCTGGAACATGGCATCAAAGACGCGCGAGAGTACAAGGTGCTGTGCCATTACGCGTACCGCATCGTCCTGGGTCACGGCGTCGTTTATCACGGTCTTGAGGCTGGCGTGCAGGTTCCGGACCTCGTCTAGAACGGCGTCGGATGACCTTATTTTGGCGGTGATTCTTTCCTCTATTGCTCTCGAAGCCTCTCCAAGTTTCTCCCCGTACTTGTCATAATAGTTGGCATCGCCCACCTTCTCAACAAGCCTGGAGGCCAGCTTGGCGTAAAATTTGTCAAGGTATTTTTTGTCGGGTGCCTGGCCGCTATCCGTTACCGACATCAGCCTTATTTTTTCGCCTACCCTGCCATTCGAGATTTTCTTGTCAAGCACGAGCTTGTTGATGTCCAGATTCAGGTCAGGGTCATGTGAACGCAATGCATTCAGGACTTCCCAGACCGTGCCCCACGTCCTGTTGTCATCAAGCGTGTCATTGATGTCCACGCCCGCGGGGACGGCCACCGGCAGTATGACATATCCGTATTTTTTGCCCCTTGATTTTCGCATGATCCTGCCCACGGCCTGCACTACATCCACGACGGATCTTCTTGGCTCCATGAATACCACGCAGTCAAGCGCCGGAACGTCGATTCCCTCGGACAGGCACCTGGCATTTGACAGGATGCGGCAGACGTCCCGGTCGTCAATGCTTTCCGCAAGCCACCTGAGATGCCTCTTTCTCTTCAGCGCGCGTGTACCGCCGTCCACGTGTAGCACGGAGACGTTCTTGCTTGTCGACTCGGACTGGTTTACCTTGCTTACCACCCCCTGAAACCGTACTCCGGGGTCTTGCCTGAATCAGCCGGATCCTCGTCAGGCCCGCCGTCAGGCCCGCCGTCAGGCCCGCCGGTAAAATCTTTTGACGCCCTTATGGTGTTGGAGAATACTATTGCATGCTGAAGCAGCATCTCGCCCGCGTCCTCGCCTTCAGGATATCTCAGGGCATGCCATGTGGCCACCATCTTGTTCTTGGTGCCGAGTGAAAGCAGCCCGTCATCGTCGGCCATGCTTTGCTGCAGGTCGGGATTCATGTCGGCCTGGCTGATGGACGCTATTATGACGCGGTAGTCCGAGAGTGCCCCGTGCTTGTGGACCGCATCGCCAAACGCCAGCTCATGGAAGATCGGGCCGTACACCTCTTCGTCATCCATGGCGTAGATGACCTTCTCCTGGGCATCGGCGGCCATTCTTATCTTGGGCGTGAAGATCTTCTGTGTGGCCGTCATGTAGAGCCTCTTTTCTATTGGAATACGCGAATCCTCGTGGACCGTGGTAAAGTATGAATCGCCAGCACCGCCGATGGTTCGATGCGCCTCGTCGCATAGTGCCAGATCTATCTTCCGCCCGCCGAGAGAGTCAGCCACCACCTGTATCGAGTTGTACGTGCAGAATATGACGGTCGTGCGGTCGCCCGGCCTCTCCTTCAGATACCGCTTCAGGTCTTCAGGCCTGGTCGATACCGGGGATTCCAGCTCCGCTATGCTTCCCTCCTCGCCGGATACCGACTTGTCCGAGCATACCCCGACATAGTACTGTCCGGTCTTCCTGTTTTCGGACCAGCTCCTCATGCTCTGCTGTATCAGGGTTATTGACGGCACCAGGTACAGCACGATGCCGTTATGCGGTACCACTTTTTCCATTATCCTGAGCGAGACCAGCGTCTTGCCGGTGCCGCATGCCATGATGAGCTGTCCGCGGTTACTCGTTTTGAAATTTTTAATCGAGTCGTCAAACGCAGCCTTTTGAAACGGGTAAAGCTCGTACGGCCGCCTCACCTTGAGCCTTGGAAAATCGCCCCAGTCAACACTTGAAGAACGCAGTGTCTCCTGTGTTATGATGGCGCCGTTGTGCTTTTTGAGATGATGCTCGGCTTTTTCCGTGACATGATCCCCGGTATAGACCAGGATCACGTTTCTCATTTTGTATGTGGTGCAGGCAGTCATGAACGTGCCGAGTGCCTTGAGGTCTATGCTGTGGTCATCCGCATAGCACTTGCACTGTATTCCGCACAGATCCCCGTTTGCCTCTTCGGCCACTATGTCAATTCCCTCGTCAGGCCTGTACACCTTGTTGTCATATGCCCATTTTTTCCAAAGCCAGACCCTGTCGCCGAACCTGTTCTTGTAGTGCTTGTCCGTCCTGAAAAAATCCAGCATCATGCTTTCAAACCTGGTGCCAAGATCCCTGCTGTCTGTCGCCTCGCCTTTAATCTTCCCTAGGACATCATCAAATGTCATCACGCCTTGCGACCACTACCACCAGGCCTGAAATAACCTATCATGCGACAACCATCTACATTGCGGTATATAATCCCATTTCCGCTTGGAAGCATCCGTTTGTATTGTATGGAAGACCCCCGCAGCCTGCAGGTAATGCCCATCCTCACAAGCCATGCCAACACATTCCTCCAAACCTTTTCTGTACTCATGGTCTTTGTTGCTTGAAAGTCACGTCTTATGCCGTCTGGATCCCTTCCCCCGTTTCGTGTTTTCGGCCCTGGTCAATTCTGATGATCTGGACATGACGATAATGGCTAGATCGCCGGGCTGGCCAGGGCCTGTGCATCTTATGTAGACTTTTCGCATGATTGATGGAAGGGCAGGGCTGTTTGACAAAGGCAGGAATCACAGCAAAGACTGCCAAGCCAAAGGCGGAAGCAATTATCAAGATACATTAGGGGTAACAAAGACAAGAATCTGTTCGGTAGCGTCGCGATGTTTGAGAATTTTAAAAATAGTTTGGCTGTATAATAATAATGGAGAATGCATGCCCTTCGATGAGCCAACTGCCGGCCTTTCACCCAAGCCGGCAGGCAAGTATTAGACAAGATCAACCAGGTGCGCGATGAATTTGGCATTACCGTTATACTGGTTGAACAAGATGTAAGGCGTGCCCTAAAGTTGGGAGACTCTTTGCTGGCAGACGACAAGGGCGTCTTCAAAGGAAAGCCGCAAGAATTACTGGTACACCTAGAGCTAAGATGAGAAGGTTACACCAAGTGTACCATGCGTAATAAGATCAGTATATGTGAACCCAGTCCAATAGACAACGTTTCAAAATGCGAGTCATGTTTCAAGTTCAAATGTAAAACCCTTCCCCATTTTTTGGCCGGAACTGATGACGAATCGATCGTTTTTTGCATCTGCATCTTGCCTGATCTGTGGGCTGATTTGACTGCAGCGGAGAGGATATTCTTCCATATTCCACGTCGCTGCCAGTTCTGCAGTCTGCTGTGCGCAGTTGATTTGGAGCCGTACCTTTGTGACATCCCAGTCCACCTGCATCATGTTATCCCGACAAACAGGATTCCGTTGACTGTCTGTCGTCTGCCCTTGGCCTTCCGGTTCTGGCTGGCTTGGAGATGCGGTGATATCATCTTCCATTGTTCACCTGTTATCTCCTGAAATTTCATGATCTGCTACAGGCAGCATTGCAAATAGATCCAAATGATCGTCAATTATTCACTAAATGATCAGTTTTGGGATCAGTTGGATATCTCTTTAGAAGTGCGTTGACTTTGACAAAAATTTTTTCAAATGTTTTGCATGTATCATCTGATATTTTATTTTCTCCAGAATCTTTTTGAATCCAATCAACTAAAACATTTGCAACTTTCCATTTCTCAAAACCATCAAGCTTCAATCTTTCAAATGCTTGTTCCACTCTTTTAGTAATGCATGCGATAGACTTTTCTTCTTCACTGAACTGTACTTCTTTGCCAGAATATGCCTCTAATGCTTTCATGTAAAACTCTTCAAGAAACAAGTCCTCAATTTCTGCATTATCTTTACCTGCAAAAGAATTTACAAGTAAACAATTTACCAAAAGTTTTTCTTTGAGTCGTTTTTCTTCCTGAATTCCTGGCTGGTCACCGTCTAAGAGAACCGCTAGTTTTAGGTCGTTTCCAACAAGCATAGCGGCCAATGGCATAATATTTCTAGTACCGCCAGATGGAATGATGACCACGTCACGACCCAGCGTTTCCATATTTTTCCTTGCAAGAAGTTCATTCATTGCCTTTAGAATTAAATAGTCGGTTATTCCTTCGACAACAAAATTGTATTTAGAATAGAATAATGTCTGGGCTAAAGAATAACCCAAGCCTGCCTGTAATGGGAACAACGAGTCCGGGTCATGTGGCCAAACATCGGAGGATACAAGAGTATGTCCCTCCTTTTCATGTTCATAAACAATTCGAACATCCTGTAGTCTTTCTCCATCTATCATAAAAGGAGAATGCGTTGAGTACAGAAGTTGGTTGTCTTCTGAGATCTTTTGCAGGAACTTGACTACCTTTCTTTGTGCAGTACCATGATAGTGAAGGCCGGGTTCATCAAGCAACAAAATTGAATTTTTGTGAGCATCAAATGCCTCCACTAGAAAAACAAGGTAGAATGAAAAGAAATACTGCATTCCTGCACTTCTCTGATCCAGTTCAATTTCACTTGGATCAAGATCATCAGAAACCCAAACACGGAAGAACTGTCCATCAATGTCATAACGGAACTTGTGTTTTCTTTGTTCCCACCAATTAGCAAACTTTTCTGTCATTGTACTAGAGGCAGATGATAAACTAATTGATCGTTCGTCAGCCAATCTACGGAGTTCTTCCTCCGCCTTATCTTTATTATTAGGATTTAACTTTTGAAGAGACTCGGGTTTTAATCCTACATGTTCAAAAAGACATTTTGTTGTTCGCAAACGTGGGTTGCTAGGACATTGGCTCAATTCGCTGATAAATCTCCCAATATGTACAGCGCTATCAATCATATCATATCTATCAAAATAGATATACTGTGGCATGTTTCCTAAAACCCAACGTTCTGCTTTGGCAATTTTGTCTACAGTATTTGTTGCCTCAAGGAATTTGTTATTTCCATCAGCTATTTCCTTAAACAGGTTTTTCCCCCATTCATTCAAATTTGATGTTAACACATGTGAAATTTTTTGTACCGTCGCCGTATCAATTGAGTCAGAGGGGTCTTTCTCCTTCAGACTTTGTATGGTTGAATCAAGAACATCGTTTATTGCAGTTTTAATTTTACCTGTTGTTTCCACCTGCTCTTTGGGTACCTTAGCATTGTCAACTTTTGTTTTCCAGTCATTTAGAGAACTAAGATATGATTTTACTGAAAGACTTGGAATGCTTGCTTCTGGTTTGAATTCAAATGTGTACTCATTTGAATAACATCTGGTTACAACTACTTCCGAAACTCCTTCAAGTGCTGAACAGATTTCTCCTAGTTTTTTGACATCATTACCATCTAACTTGAATTCTACGCTACTTACGGGCCAATCTTTTTGGTTAAACTCAGCAGTGTATCTTCTACGTGGAAATTCTTTTAATCCGTCATATTTTTCTCCGTCAGAGGGGTTGATTTTTGACAATCCCCTAAATAAGGCAGATTTTCCAGCTTCGTTCTTTCCAACAAATGCTGTTATATTATTGCATTCAATCCAGTCAGTATCTTGAATTTTCTTATAATTTTGAATTCGAAATCTTTGCATTCGCATGGTAGTATTTTATGAATCAGATAGAGATATTAAAATGATCCTTGTGTTTTGCTGTTTTTCTGATTTAATGACCATATAGTGTTGAAGGGCAAGATAGCCACTAGTTGAAACTTCTCTTAATCTGTCGTGTTCGACATTTTTGTCAACGGTTCTAATGTGTCTGGAGCATACACCTCCTCACCATTCTTTACTTCATACTGCTGTGCTGAACACATGTAACCATCCGTGACTATCCACAATTATTTTCTATCCTAATTCCAGCTTGAGTTTTATTGCATATTGATCCTCTTAAGCCTTGATACAGCTTGTCTTTTCGTTGAGCGTAAAGTGTTTTTGTGTTAAGCATTGCCACATTATCGCAAGCATCTTGTTTCTACATGCGTAATTGTGATTGCATGGCCGTGTCTTTTTCTGACTCGCATGTAAGATGTCTTCATCCTGTCATCTGTTCTTGCCGGTTCTGTTGCATTCATGAGTGGTAATTCCGTTGCTGCATTACTTGCAGTAAATGTTGGACAGACATTTATCAATTCGAGACTTTTTGATTCTCAATACGGTCTTGTTAATTTTGTAAAAAAACGTTCAAATTCCAATCAGTATTATATCTAGTTAGATTTATTCAAGATGACTACAGAGGAAATATTATCGAAACTCGTTGAGATTCAAGATTCAGTAACAAAAATTAATTATCAAGCAGATACGCCGTCTGTAATTGCAATAATTTTAGGATCTTTAGGTCTAGCTGTAGGAATTATTGCTTTATATATTTCCAAACAAAATTTCTTCACCATATATTAAGCCATAGATATGGAGGGTAACTGTATCAAAAAATGCATAAAATATTCCTTGTTGCATAACCATGAAATCCATTACTGGATAACGAAGTTATTCTGTTATTGTGGTGCGAATCCCTGGATTGCATTTTCAATTATCTAGCCATAAGGCAAAAAATTGCGGAATTTGAGTTGTGCAACAAAGCAACAAATACGCAACCATTATAAACAGATTCGGAGATATAATAATATATGATGAAAATAGAGGATACCATCAAACAAACTCATGACTTGGGGATACGAAATTTTGTGATCCATGCATCGTTGATCGCTGATGATTTAGGGAGAGGCATAATAAAACATGTAGTACATGAAAATAAACCCATTACGATCGATGTTGACAATAAGAAACTTTTGCGCTTGTATCAGTTGGAAGAAGCGGGCATATTGAAATCACATTTTGAGGAAAAGGCCGACAGTTATGAACGAGTGTTCACTGCTACTCCGTTAGCAAAAAAGATTGCAAAATATATGACAGATAAAGGCAGCTATGTGGTGCCATAACTCAACCCTTGTTTTTTTGTAATCGATTCATGACTTAGCTACTTGCGTTCTGTATTAGTGTAATCCATTTGTTCTTTTCTTTCCATGCCAGAACGGGCCACGCATTTGCCTTCCTCATACATCAATGGTACTATAACAGCATGTTTTCTAATATGTTACTGATCATTGGTAACAATATGCTAAAATATTATTACAAATACCATTGTTTTTACTCCGTACAGGGGCTAAAGCCGGTCTTCCTTCCTTCCCCGATCCTCTTTCATTGGCTCACCCGCCTTTGTTTCCAAGTATTAGGCCTATCCGAAAATCCTAGTTCCGTACTGGGAAAGCTACCATTCCGACTGATTCGGACTGAACTGGTTTCTGAAGGGAGAAGCAGGAAAAGAAAAAAAAACCCTTTATCCCTGGATCAGTGCCAGGGGTTTCTGAAGATAGAGTTATTGTGCAGACTGATTGTCTGCACACTGGAAGAAGGGCAAGCACGAGATATTGCATGTAAGAAAATAGTTATACAGACTATATAATAAATTAAGAAATTCTTCTTTTGTTAAACCCACTCTCCTATAATTGACATCGGCGTTCCACGTTTGAACTCATTATGTCTGGGAACTGTTACTTTGACTGCCACCTGAAAGAGACATATGATACCTTTTTTATGTATAAGACGATAAGCCTTCTTTTTGTAAAACCCTCAAAAGTTTTTTCCACGAAATAATAGGGAGTTTATGCAGGTACTTCAAGTCTCTTTTCTTCTTTGGCATTCTCCTTTATTTCTATATTGTAACGGATCTTTTCAAATTCTTCAGGAAAAGCTTCAATATGGCATAGAATAGCTTCCTCGATATTTGTCATAAATCAGAATTACCCAGATTACTGGATAGACAGCGTATGACGTTCAAATCTAAACTTCTTCTGAATAGTGCGTTATTCTCTTGGCTTATGGTAGTAGCATTATGGTTTTTTGGCCATCTGAAGTTTGTAATTCTAATCGAACCAAAGGAAGGAATGAGGATCCGTGATCCTGCCTATGGTTCTGGCAGCATGCTGATTGTATCCCGAAGACACGCCGAAAAGCATGATGGAGACCCAAGAAACCCGTTCTTGATGGCCAGGAATCAAACTATGGGAACCTGGCAATGTGCAGGATGAACATGGTACTGCATGGGATCCCTGACTTCATAGAATACGGCGATGTGCTATCAAGTCCAAAGCCTGTCGATGATGGCAAGACAAAATCCCATGATAGGGTCCTGGCCAATTCCCCCTTTTCTATGGACTGGGACAATAAGGGTGCGGAAAAGGATCCTCATAATAGATTCAGATTCGGCATTCCTCCTGCAAGGGACAAGGCCGACTTTGCCTTTATCCAGCACATGCTTTCCCAGCTAAACGAGAAGGGACGGGCTGCAATAATTTGTTCAAGGAGTATTCAACCTATCCTAAAAGTTGAACTTTGGATATAAAATGTGCCAAGAGCAATCATGGTTCCCCTGGTTGCTACAAATATCTCTGCAAAAGTCCCGGCCAGCTGTTGTGACGCAAAAATGTTGATCAGATTGTTATTTATTTGACCGGCTCAGTTTACCGGGACAAGTCAGGGGAAATAATGCCCTCCATAGTCTATCGTTCCGATATGTAACGGTATTGCAAGTTCGCCGCCATTTCCTCCTATACCCCATAATCTATAGCTAGTCGAATCCTAAGTTATGTAACGGTATTGCAAGTTCGCCGCCATTTCCTCGGGGAAATAATGCCCTCCATAGTCTATCGTCCCGATAGCAGGGATCTTGTTATAATCTGACCGGGGCGTTAAAAACAACATTGAGCCTCCCAAACAACCGCATGCCGCACACGGATCGGAGGGGTAGTCCAAAAAAAAACTATCAAGAACAGTGATTCCTAAATCGCTATAATAGTCTTGCACTGTTTGGTCCGTCTTAAACCACGGCGGGGACCAACACTGAGGGTGCGGTCTTTGCGTCCAAACATAATCTATTCTTGGATCTCGTACATGAGAATCAGAATCCAGTTGGTAATCCGACCTTTGACTTCCAATTGAAAGATAGATCGCATCAGAGCCTATGTACCTACTGCTATGATCACTATAATCATCAACTCGTATCTCGACCTTGTCCTCCTTGGTTGGAATAACGGTCATATTAAATTGGTAGGTGTATCCGGGTATTACGGGACTTATCTTAAGGCGGTGATAGCCTGGAAAACCCTGTTTTGGTGCTATTTTAGATATTTTAGAATCTGATGACGACACATTCAACGTGTTGGTTAATACAAAAAGGAAATGTGCATCTGCTATGGATGTAGTGTTGGGAAACGTCACTGTAGCGGTGACATCTGCACTCTTGCCAACTACCGGCAGATCTGATATGCTCAGTGTAATGTCTGGCGAATTGGGCAATGGTTGTAATGCTGGTCGCGATGAATCCCGAAGTTCATCCAACATTTCTGGTCTTATAGTATAATTTCCTAAAGATTCCCAATTACGAAATTCGAGCCGTTTTGCAGTGCCTTCATATACACATCCCATGTCTCCATCAGGGGATCTTACCAACATGCTATTACATTGTATGGTAGCGTTAGAATTGACAGGCCTTGTTTTTGGCTGCTCTTCTGTCGCAATCATATGTCCTTTCATTTTCTTGGCAGCTGCCTCCATTACGCATGTCGGAACCCCATTGTCACGGATCACCAGTACCTTGTAATCCCTGCATTGTATATCCTCTGGCGCAACGCCGGACTCTAGCTGCTTTTTGGGACTAGAATAATGATCAGATTCATAGTATGATGACAGCAGGGCAGCAGAAACGACGCAGATAAAAGGGATTGCTGCAGGAAGGACGCGCAGGACAGGCGATGATGGCATGCTGATCTGTGTCAATGATCTTGATCTGGAATGTAAAGCACAAGCAAACACGCATTAGAGATAACAAAATAACAATTAAATTTTTCGCTCATGATGGGTGTGTCCTAAAACCGTCCCCTGACATGTTTTCTGACATCCATCAGATTAACAACTCGCATGTTGTAGCAAATAACGCGCAATGCCGGCTCCCTTCCCTGGATTAGTTTCTTCTTTGATGACAGATTATTTCCGAAGACGCCTTTGAGTACTGCAAGGACAGATTCTACAAGTGATCTTTTGCGGTGGTGTTTATTGGATTCATCTTGATTATCTTGGTACGGAGGAACCATTTTTTCATGACTGACTATCATTGGAATTTCTGATGCTGTTTTTCTTTGGCTTGATGCATGGTGTCTTGTTCAGGGTGGCTGCCATGTCGCAGATGTTTCGTGAAAGTCATCACAATACTCTCCAATACGTCATGATTGATGAAATTACAACAAATGCCTAGTTATCCGCATTTTTCTCATACCTGATTCTGGTTCTATGAAATCCATTTTTCAACCATGCAAAGAACCCCTCCACTACAAATCGTGTCTTGTTGCAATTGATTTTTTGCTTGGTTGTTTCCTGTGTTGAAATTTCTGTGCGGTACACGGAGCAATGTTTCTGTTTCTAGTATACCTTCGAATCGATTCTGCATCATGACCCCTGCCTGCATAAACCGGTGCATTGTTTTATGGAATCATCATCAGGAAAATCAGGAATATTTTCCATGACATCCGTAAATCTTGTTGAATCAGGAGTCTGCGGAACCAGTCACAATTGACGTTGGTAATCCGTTTTGTCCTGCCGCAGCGCGTAATTTTGCGCCCGTGATCCTTTTGAACCCGTCGTATCCTGTTACGCCGTCACTTTTTTATTGGGAACTGATGGGGAATCAGCTGGTATTTCTTGCAAATTCAGCTTGTCTGGTTTGTGGGCAGTCGATCAATCCGGATAGAATACTTTTCCAGGTATCACCTTACATAGTTGTGTGTCTGAACGGCCAAGGTAAGTGAATAGGCAGAGGATTAAAATACCGAATGAGGGAAATCTGGTAGAGTAGCTAATGACACGATCTTATCTTGCATGGCGGAAGAAGTTTCAAGAGGTCATGATTGGTGAGCAAAGAACAGGCTGAGAAGGGGAAGGAGCAGTGGCAGATAAAGCCGATCAAGGATGAGCCGATAGATAATGCTTCACTGTTAGGCTTGGGAGAAGTTGTAGAGACGCTATACAAATTTTTGCATTCGGATAATTTGATAGCCCCTTTGGCAATCGCAGTAAATGGTGAACGGGGGGCAGGCAAGACTACCTTAATCAGGACGCTGAGAAACAGCCTGGGAAGCAATAAAGTAACTACGGTCTTGTTTGATGCATGGCAGTATGAACATATGGATCCAACGATGGCATTATTTTGGACCATATCAAATGCACTGGGACAGAAGCCCTCATTGTCAACCAGATTGAGACAATTTGGATATAGGGTAGGAAATTTTGGATATCTGGCAGTAAATGTCCTTGCTACACGTTATGCGGGAATGGACATAGAAACAATGAGGAAGTATTTTGATATCACATACAAAGCGACAACGACAATATCAGAGAAATTACAAAAGATGATCTTTTACGCAACAGGAAGTAAAAAACTTCTAGTATTCATAGACGATTTGGACAGGTGCAGCTTGGAGAACATGTTGAAGATTTTGGATATGATAAAGATATTTCTTAATATTAGTAATGTGGTGTTCGTTGTTGCCGTAGATATGTCAAAGGCCGAGCTTGCATGGTCTTGGAAGTATGCAAAGGAAGGTGTACCATCGAAGGAAGGACAGGAATATTTAGAAGAGATCTTTCAGGTACCTACAGGAATTCCGAAGCCGAGTGTAGAACAAGTTAGGGATTACATCCGTAGTTTAATACCAAAAATGCCTGATGATTTTCTAGATTTGCTTTCGAAGGCAGGCCCTAAAAATCCAAGAAACATAAAAAGACTGTTGAATTTGATTTCTTTACGGTCGAATGTCGGTGTTGAACCAACCAGGAAACTAGAGATCGCCTTCATGTGGACACTACTTGAAGAGTTGATCGGAAAGGAGAAGGCGATAGGTTTCTATAATGAAGCAGGTGGCCAGGAAGCTTTCTATGAATTGGTACGGAGTATGCACGAAATAAAATTAGAGGCTTACGCAGGTAAAATTCATTCCAGTCCGTTTAGTGCAATTCATGGAGATGATCCTCTTATGGGAATGTCAGATAAAGATCACATGACATACGAATATTTCCGCATTTGTGGCAAGATAATGAGTGGGTTTGGAGAGGATGACCCAAGTATTTGCAAGGCCATAGCTGAAGTAGCGGATTTCTCTAACGAGATCTACAGATAGGGCGGTACGGGATTTGATTACACGTAACAGGAGCTGCTCGAGCGGTCTACTGCCCACGATGCCGTGGAAGGATTAAAAAGTTGCATGGCAATGAAGACAGAAAAATCAGCAGAACGGACTGCGGTATCCGAACGCTGACAATGATTCCTTCTTTACATATGCGAGAGTATGTTCTCATTGTTACCGACTCTCGCGTATACAATGCAACGGTAGGTATTCGATAGATAGCATAAGAAAATAGATTGATGAATGACGCCGTATCATTCACCAAAGAAGGCAGTTCGGCTACCATTCCACATCTTAACAATTCCCGCATGTTCTAGCTGCTTCGTTGCACAACTCAAATTCTGCAATTTTTTGTCTTACGGCTAGATAATTGAAGATGCAGTCCGGGGATTCGCACCGCAATGACAGAATAACTTCGTTATCCAGTAATGGATTTCATGGTTATGCAACAGGGCACAGTTATTATGCCTCATCATTTGTGCAAGGTACTGGTGATCTTGAATCGTTTTTCGATGTATTGTTTGACATCCTCACGTTTTCCTTCGGGACAAAATACGTAGAATTTTCTTAAAGGTGCTGAGGATGCGGAAATCTCTCCTTCATCCTCAAAGAAAGAAGCAGAGCCGTCACGTTTCTTCAATAATATAGGCAGTTCATTTTTCTCCAAGGTGTTCATAGGGTGTGTATAGTTTGTTTTCCAATTTTTGGATATGAACAATTATATGATCTGGATCAATTTTCACTGATCGGGCAATATCCTTTTCCAATTCCAATTTTGACTCGGCGCTCATTTTTATTATCTCATCTCTAACAGTTCCGTCCTTGATTTCGTCCTTGAATATTCGTACTCCAAACCCCCTTTTCAGTAATCTCCTATTCATGATGTCGTTAATCATTTTTTGTGAATTTCCTTTTCCATTTCGAGCAATTTCTAGCATGATTGAGGCATCGTCCAATGAATAATAATATTTAAGAAATGCATCAAAATTCTTCTTCTTTGTAGGAATTTTTAATTTAGATTTTGGAATTGTTCCATCGGAGACGGCCAACTGAAATGCCCGTAAAAACATGTCATCAGCAACAAGTCGTGTGTGGTGTTCATATACCTGTGTATACATGGAATAGCGTGCCAGCCTATAACCTTCTACCGCTTCTTTTCCTTTATCCGTAATTGCTATATGATGTCCGTCTTCAGTATTAGCAAGATTTCTAACGATTCTTTCAAGATCGAAAAAACCAGAGTGCGCCAGTATGGTAGGAATCCCTTCTTAGGTAATCAATCTTGTCAGCATCAAGATTGCTAGAAATTATCTCTAGTAGTAGAGAATTGCACTTTTTTCCAAGTGTATTAATCACCAGTTTCTTTAAACCACCCATACCTTTGCTGAGTTCAACGTCAGCATCAATGATAAATTGACTTACGATTTCATGAGAAAAATTATTTCCGTTAATTTCCCTCATTGGAATTTCAAAAAGATGGGAAAAAAAGATGGGAAAAAGTCCCATGTCAGACATCATGCAGCAAAGCCATCATTCGAACGACCGTCCTGCTCTCATCACCCATATGTAAAACACGGGCAATTCTGTCAGCTACATGAAGAGTTCCTAGTGAATGTTCAAACCTTGCATGAACTGCACTTGGATGGTTCTGTGTAATCTACGGTAGCTGTTTTCTTATGTGTAGTGTCGGTAGCTTGGATTTTTTGGCATTTTGAATATTTTTAACCTAATAGTCTTTAAATAAAAAATATAATGGGAACATGAATGGATTTTATTGATGGATTAAAGAAATCAAGAAATATTTATGCTGAATGCCCTCATTGTAATTTTATTTTTTCTTTGTTTGATGCTAGATTGATGCATGGGAAAAATCCACCTAAAGACTTGTTAGCAAAATCAGAAAAACAAACAAAGATAGCACTAGAGAAACTAGAACAATTTAAAGAAAAATATGAGTTTGATTTGGATGAATTAAACCAAAAAATGAATGAATCTACATATAGGTTAAAAGATAAAATCAATCTAATGAATGAGGAATACAAAAACAACAAGAAAATACTTTCTGAAAAAATAAGACATATGAAATCAGATATTGCATACTCACAAAAAGAAATAATTAAAGAAGAGACATTGTTAGCTTTACTTCGGTCAAGAAGTGTAATAGAGGGTCACATTGCAGAATTATTTCCATTTTTCAATAAAACAAACTATAATCCAGCTGATCTATGTTCATTAATGCCAACTCAACCTATTGATTTTATTGTATTTGATGGACTATTCAAAAAAGATGTTTCATCCATAACTTTTCTTGATGTGAAAAAAGGCAGAGCTCAATTAAGTTCAACTCAAAAACAGATTAAAGACGTAATTAAAAATGGAAATGTTTCCATGAAAAAACTTGGAGTAAAATTTGATAGTGTTAAAGGAAATGCTAAGGAAGAATCATAAACTGATCTTCTTAGATTCTGGTGATCTACCAGAGCTAAACCCTCTAACGAAACATTTTGATTAAGAAGTGTATTTCTACAACCATAGTAAGAGAAAAATATCTACCAAGACAACTTCAAAGCGAAATCAGATGATCAGAACAAAATCAATCTACAAGCAAGTAGATGAAGAAGATGGACTTAGAGTTTTAATCACACGCTTTTATCCAAGAGGCGTTAAGCGAGAAAAATATGATATTTGGGTAAGGTCACTAGCTCCTAGTGCTGAACTTCTAAAGAGATACAAAAATAATGAAATTGATTGGAATGATTTTAAAGATACATTATTTTGTGAGTTAAGAGACAACATAGATAGTGTTAAGGTAATTTACACACTACAGACAAAAAACCTGATGCAAAACATAACTTTGCTGTGTTATGAGAAGGATGGATGTCCATGTCATAGACACATGGTTAGGGATTCGATTGAAGATCCTAGATTGTTGCAATCAAACTTTGTATCTGAAGATACTAATGATCAAAAATCTACTTCTATGACGGTTCATGTTCCCGACAAGGAAACATAGGTCATACCCTGATTCTCCTATGTGGAGATTATCCCACATTTGTTTCATATTTTTATTACCACGAATCCATTCGTAAACTCCCCATTCTAATACTCCTTGTACATGATGTCCTTTTTTGGTTCTACAAGTTGGACATTGATATGTAATTGTAGGACGAACCTCATAGTTATTGATTGTAAGAAATGGATCTCCATTTTCTAATGTAGTTTGTATTGTTATATCTGTCTCTTTTCTTTTTTCTAACTGTTTGGAAACAATTTTTGGTACGATAATTCCCAAACTTAGTTTTTTGTCATTAATATCTTCAATACATCCATATCCATAATTTGTTTTCAGTTCTTCAATTAATGCAACCCACTCTTTTCCTCAAGTTTTCTCTTAACTTTGATCTTCTTTGATAGTGTATCCCATTCAGCTTTGGAACCTTGAATTTTCCAACTCTCATCCCTGCTATCCTGTTTGTTACGTTCAAGAGGAATTGAAATTATGTTCCAGCGTTTCATATGAGAACTTGGAGGTACTGGATAAATTCTAATCAAACCATGTTCTTTTGAATGTGCAACAGTACATACAGTTTTTCTATTATCACTAATTTCATCAGGTACAGCATTTCCAAGCACTATCAAATCTTCAAAATATTTTCTCTCTACTTCTTCACGACGTTCTATATCATCAAATTGTTTTAAACCATCAGACATGAGAAATTCTCCAAATAACACCATTTGTGTCTCTAATTCGTTTTAGTCCAATGTCTTTCTCTAATTGTCTAACCCATTTGTTGTTTGGTACCGTTTGCTCTAATTCTAGTGATTCTTTTAGTTCTGTCCATGTCATACCGTTATCTCTATGTTCTAATGCACTCTTGATTTTATCTCTAAATTCAGAATAAGGCATCTTTGGTTCTAATGATTTTGATGTCTTATTTTTAAGAGGTTTGGAAATAAAGCTAATTTGGATTCCATTACCTTGTATCATAGCCTTTAATTCACTCCCAGATTCCCATTTTAACTGATTAATCAAATCTTCTTGTAAAGTTACAATATACTTGAATTGTGACCTGTCACCATAATTATAGGCATGAACTTTTTGTAATTTCATAACATCACTCTTTCTTCCATGTATTTTAAATTATGGTATCACAATGTATATGAAGTCATCCCAATACTCTCCAATACATCATAATCGACGAAATGATAACAAATGCCAGATAGTTTTGTGTATTCTTCTCATATCTGATCCTGGTTCTGTGGAACCCATTCTTGAGCCATGCAAAGAATCTCTCAACTACAAATCTTGTCTTGCTGTAATGTCTGCAATCATTATTTTGCAAGATGGACCTGGAATTTATTTTGTATGGGATGCAACATGCAATATTTCTATCCCACAAATACATTCTGATGTATTTTGCATCATACCTTGTCTGCATAAACTGGTTCTATCTGTTGTATTGAATCATCATCAAGATAGTCTGAAATTGATCCTGTAACATCCATGCATTTTGTACTGTCATGTTCATTTGCCGGACTCAACAGTATGGATATTGGAAATCCGTTACCCTCTACTGCGGCATGTATTTTTGTACCTGTTATTCTCTTGAATCCATTATATCCAGTTACATTGCCCCTTTTTTATCAGGAATGGATGGAGTCAACTGATATTTGTAGACTAATTTTGCCAGATTTATGTGCTGAGTGAATAGTACGCGATAGAATCTTTTTCCAGATTCCTTTTTGTTGCCATTTGTTTAACCCTCTGTTTGCAGTAGAATCATCACCATATCTTTTTGGCATATCGTCCCATCGGCATCCAGTAGTCAGAACATGGATTATTCCGTTAATGATTTTTCTATCATCATCCCTAGGCCTGCCAGTTTTTGCATGTGGTGGTATGCGTGATTCCATCATACTCCACTGTTTGTCTGATAATTCTTGGAATTTCATAAAATAATTTTAGATGTCGCTATTCATGGATCTAAATGGTCGCTAAAAATTGTCTAAATGGTTAGTTTTGAGATGAGTTGATTATAAAATCGGCTAACTCTGAGTGTGATATTTGCTCTAATTTCATGGAGAAAACCTCCTAATTTTGTGACGTGGGCCTCAACCCAAGTTTTCGTGGATAATTCTGTTACGAGTATTCCCTCGAGTTTGTCATATCTCCATGGTAATGTGTGTGATTCATCGCAGTGCCTGTGAACAATATTAAAAAGTTGTCTGAGAGCTTCACTAATGATAACTTTCTTTTCCTTGGTAGGAAGCTCTTGTGTAATGGTAATATCTTCAAAGTCTATTTCTATTATTTCATCAGTAAAACAGGCTAGAGCTACGTGGTCAAAATACTTCAAACCTTTGGCTTTCAGTTGATATTCGAGCTCTTCAATTTGAGCTTGTGTAGACTTCATTTTTGACCCTCCCCTAGGAAATATTCTATAGCCTCACGGACAAACTCCGAACGGTCTTTATTTCCTCTGATGCTGTCGATTCTATCGACTAAACTAATCGGTAGACCAATACCTATGGGGATTTTTCTATCGAGACTTCTAAATGTTTTCATTTTCTAATTATTAGACAGGTAAGTAAACTTAAGAGTATTGCGTCATCTAAATTAGGTGACAAAATCCATGCGTAAAGGACTATTATCTGATTGGGAAAAGAAAGCACTAGAAAAGGAAACACTCGATAGAAGGTTAAAGCATAAGATTGAACAAAGGCTTACAACTAGTCTCGATGCTTTGACTAGAGATATTATGTATATAGTCTACTCTCGACACCTACTAAATTTCAATCGTAAAAACTTGTCAAAGTGGCGGGCGTTACGAGTTGTATTAGATAGAGATTACAAATATCTAGTGGATACGGTAGATAGGAAGGATATTAAGATCAAAACCTTGGACTTTGTAACGAAGGATGGTAAGGCTCATTATTACATACGAAACAGAGAAACGGTCATGTGTAATGACAAAACCAAGTTGATTGGATTCTCTCACTTAGAAAGCAATGAGGATGATAGATCATTGTTCGATACTGTTTCCCGCTTTATGGATAAGCTTGATCAGCTAAGAATTAGGCTAAGTCTCAGACGTATCAACCAACCATACCCGAAAGGAATCCTGAAGAAGGCATTGAAACACGGTTTCCCATTTCCAGACAAGCCAGAAGAAGCTATCCCTCTTTTAAAAATACGCAGCTGGATACATCAAAAAGAACTTTCTAGATAACAGATGTAACGAATGTAACATGTTTTATTTATTTCCCTATAAATATGGTTATTCTTTTCCACAATAAAATAAGAGAACCTGTTACATGTGTTACCTACCTAAATGGGAATGAATCAAAGGTTATGTGAATTTTTCTCTTTATCAAAACCCTAGTCTTGTAATAGGATATGTTCTTAGAAGTTGATCTTGAAGTTGACTCTTGCAGCTAGGATGTATTGGGTATTCCTTAGGTAAGTTTTCCTGGTTTTGTCAACTGTATTCAGTTACGCTCACATGAGTAGTTGAACCATATATATTGAAGAGAGCATAGTAGCGGTATACATCGTTACATTTATTAATATGTATAACAGTATATCTGTTCGTATGCCGAAGAATATGTCTACTGATGCTACAAAAACAAGTTCAAGAAAAGTAAAAAACATAGAAGTATTGGAACCACCGGAGATCATCAGAATAGGTATGACTATGCCTAAAAGATTACTTGACACGTTAGATCAAGCGGCAAAACTCTATGGAATATCTAGGTCTGAATTAGTCCAAGATGCGTGTCAAGATCTTACGAATAAGCTGTTGGGTACTGCGTGGTTAGAAGAAATGCTCCAACGAATGGATATTAAATATACTTCGAAGAAAAATCCTACTTATGATGTGGAAAAACTAATAAGTGCTATTTATGAAGAATGTCCAACAAATCTACCGGATGTTAATCAGGCAGTTCTAACACCTAAACGCCTAGAATTAATAAAAAATGCCTTACAAGGTAGAAAGTCAACTGACGATCCTGCGAATAAATGGCTGGAATTTTGTAATAAATGTGGGTTAGATCCAGAAAACATACCTAAAGACAAACCCGTACGCATTACCTTTGAAACTGAATCAGATGATGATTATGGATGAATTCGCTTCAACGAAGCCCGGCTTTATTGACAAGGTCAGAAATAGACTATCTCCTTAACAAGAAACATGTAGATCCTAATTATGAATATGTCATAAGACACAGGATAAAGGAGAAACTAGATCGATTCATTCAACTAGAAATACCATTATTGGAAAAGGCATCATTCTTACAGAACCTGATACTTTCTAACTGTAGATGGTATGGCTGATGGGGACACAATATCCTGAGCTGTTCAGCAACTACCTCGAATTTTGCGGCTATAGAACAGGGTTTATCAAAACCAGTGTAATTAATTTACGGAAGGCATCTTTTTTCCATCCCACTACTCTTCTACCTGTATTGAATCTGGTGAGTCATCTTAAGAATATTATAGAACCAGAAGATAACAATGTTCGGAACTATCTGTTAACTATTCTTGGCAAGGATTTGGAAAGCTCTGATAATAAATCTTACATACCATTGGTAACATTACCAGCGGAGCCCAATGAATGTGGATCAGTATTACAACGCATGTACCAACTGATTCGAACCGAAGTATTTGGGGGTGAACAAGCTTTGAAATACGTAGTGAGTGAACTTGTAGATAATATTTACCGACACTCTTACTTCACCAAAGCTATGGTAATGGCCCAACGGTATGATAGTCGGGAGTTTACCGATCTAGGCCTTTTTGACGATGGAATTACTATTGCGGGAAGCTTTGCGAAACATGGCAAGACGTATTCTGAACGTCAATCCTTTAGAGCTATATCGGATGCTATTGCAGGTCTTTCTTCAAAAGGTGGCATTGAAAGAGGTTATGGTCTTAGCTCATCAGTTAGGATTTTCTTAGAGGGGCTTGAAGGTCAGGTTTTAATAGTGTCTGGCGATGGTGCTGCGTACATGAGCAAGGAGGAGAAATACGCTTACAATCTCACAGAGCCTTATAAACTCAAAGGCACACTCATTAGCTTAAGAGTCCAAAACCAAACTAAGCAAATTGATATATACAATAATGTCGAATAATTAGGTATGAGGCAAGAAGCGATCACAGTCAGGATAGCAGAAAAGATCTCAGCCGATCTAGCATTGAGAAATGTGGCAGATGATTTTTTCGACTTGGAAAGTTTACCAAGCAACAATTTGACTGTTGATTTTGCTGGGGTACGTTCTATAAGCAGATCATTTGCTCATCAATATACTACACGAAAAAAGACCAGTAGTAAATTAATTAATGAAATAAATATGCCAGATAATGTAGTAAAGATGTTAGAAATTGTAAGGAACTCATCTTATAAATCCAAATATCTAAATCTAGATTCTATTAGGCCTATGACTGTGTAAATTATTGTCTGTAATATAAGACAACGGCTCTGTTGATTCGGCTATTTCACCTATTTTTATCCATTTAGACTCAAAATGCATTATTTTTTGCCATTTTTGAGGGGGGTATACTTGCATGAAATTAGGTTCAATTTTGGCCCATCTAGTCTACCGAAACTCCAAAATTCTTGTACAAGGTTTCTTTCTGAACGGGGTCGTCAGGATCCAGGGTGCCTTTACGCCAATTTCTTAGAAACTGATTGGAGAACTTCAAATGATCTATGCATTCCGTCTTGCTTCCAACTTTTTGTATTAGCTCTTGTGCTCGCTTGTCTAAGTCCAGGTTGAACCTTTTACATTTCGTATTGAAGTATCCAACGGCTGTCCATTTACCCCTGATTTTGATGTATGCACGATACTTGTTACAGCCCAGCAAACGACATGCGGAATGGTTCTTCCTGTATACTATACCATACCACTCTCCCTATAGAATTGCTTTACATCATGGCGTAATAGAGCATCTTCGTATCCATTTTCCTCTTCCCTAGCTAGGTTTGCCTTGAAGCCTGCCCAATCATCCTTACCCGACTCTTCTGCAGACGGTTCATCATGCCAAGCCCTGATGTAACGGTCTAATATTATGGTGCCGCTATTAGCATTTGTTAGCTTTACCAGTCTATCTGTATCGCTTATGTCCGTACCATCAAGTAGCCTACAAAGCATCCGGATTCTTTTCTTTAACGGGTATCCTATAACATGTCTATCATGACATTTTACCTTAGCCATATTTCTTTATCACATCAGATGCTTTTGTAAATTGAACCTGATAATCAATTAATGCATCGATTGCAGGCTTATTTGGTGCGTCTTGCTTTTCCATACGGATTCTGACCTTCCCATCAGACCATTCTTTCGCGTAGTATTGATAGATAGCACCAAGTATGTCATTAGCTCGAATTTGGAAGCGTTCACCGGTGAACTCAATGACGGAATCCTGCCCTACTTCATAGTAAGTCATAGTCCAGAGATCCCAGGTTGGAAGTGTAATAGAATTATCAAGAGCCAAAAGCCGTCCATGTAGCTGGGAAAGGATAGAAGGAATAGTCATAATATCAGGAGAATCTAAGCGAATAGGAGCGGTTGAGCAACCAATTATAACTGTATTATATCCAGTTGGATAGCAGTGTAAGGAATATTCTCTGTAGATATCGTAGGTATATGGTCCTAGGAAGACTGTGTTATTAGATGCATCATGTTTCCCAATGTTATCAGTAAGTAGTTTGGAATGAAGATGCTTGTTATAGAACCTAAAACGTATGTTATGCATCTTCTGAGGTCCATAGGGCGTTGAATCAAGAATGTCCTGAATGGGTTGGGTTATCCTTACGCCTTTGCCTACCATACCCCTAAGTGTGAATGAGTCCCAATGGATCGATACGCCTTTAACCTTATACCATGCTGGTGTGGTTCGCTTGGTCGTAGCTCTCTCTATTACTCCCATTCGGCGTAATTGACTGAATTCGTGCCTAATTACGTCATGCGAGATATCGCCAAAGTCTAAATAGGAAACAGCCCGATCGTCATTTTCGTGGATTGTTAGCATTCTCTCTACTATACGTTGTTGAAATCCCGTAAGGTGTACATGGTTCTTGTGAATGGGAGATGTGAATGAGTTGTGAATTATCTCATTTGTCATTTTCTTTGATCCTATTCGGCTCCTGCTTTCTGAGTTAGTTTTCCGTAGATGTACCTTGGGCGGGATACATCGCCCCTTTCGCCGTCTATCTCCTTCAGCATGGGATGGTATGGTGATCGTTATTCTTTCAAGCTCGCTCATATAGTTCACACCGTTATGCCGAAGTATTTACGCATGTCGACCAAAAAACCAAATTTTCGAAACACTTTTTTGAAGGGCATTAGTATTATAGGTGACAATTCTCATTTCGTTGTAGATTATTTTTGAGAAATCACTTCTATCCGTATAAGAGTTTGAATTTTTGGTAAATCTTGAGTACGGAGTTTGTCCACATCCATAAATTTCATAAACTTGATAAGTGACTCCTGTGTTTTTACCTACTATTGGTTGTCATACAAACTAGCGCTAGATTGGAAAGTTTCAGGAGATATGTGATCTTCAGTACATGCCGTTCATTCATGCCTGAAAGTTATCTCGAGGATCCTGAAGTCTTCCCCGAGCGTGAACAAGCTCCAGGGACAATTTATCTAGAAGCTGCCGATAAAGTCACACTCAAAAAAATCAGAGAAATAATTTTTGTAAATGCGAAAGACATACTTGGTATAATTTATTCATCAAAGAGTGGAAACACAAAATTGAAGTGGAGGCAGATCAGACGAGGGATGGGTAAAGTTACAGGGGAGGCATCTGTCAATTCATTGGTAAATTTGGTAGAGGCCGGTGTAATAACAAGAGAATGGACTGACAATTACCTGCGCAGAACAAGAGATAGTGACATGGATAGATCTTCTGAATATATTTTACAAGGTTCAACCATTCAACAGATCCCTGACCAGACAGATGTTTCTGATGGATCCCTTATCTCTTAGCTTCTTACAAACTATTTTTTATCTATTAAATTTTGGATAGATTTACTAAATACTTGAGGCATGGGCATTATTCCATATAACAAAAATAACTTGATGCCTCTGATTGATTAACTTCCCAACATGTGCTTCAATGCCCTTAATGGTCTTCCTGTCAAGTAGTTGTAGTATACCATCAGCTGGTATAGCAATATAGAAATCAGAACGATGCTCCTAGCTTTATCAAATCCTCTAACTGGTAATGGATCTAATGGTAAATACATCCTTTATGTGCTCTATCAATGGTTCAACGCTTATGCTCCTCCGAGAATATACATGCTGTCTAAATTCAGATTGATAGAACTGCAGCAATGCCAGTCTATTATTATCTGTAGTATGCTTGTACCTTTCCAATGGGAATACTAGTAGATGCCCTCTATACCTGCTGAAATCACATAACTTGTGATCATCATATCCTTCATCTCCTACAACATACCTTACCATTCCTGTAGGCAATGAAGATGTTATGCTTTCATACATCTTGTTATCAGTAATGTTAGCTGTTGTGAAATCAGCTGATAATGGAACTATCAATGAACCTGTGCTACATGCTAGATGCATCTTGTATCCGAATACCCATCCCTTGGTTCTGCTGTAGCCCCATCGAGCATCTGTATCTATACCGGAGCGTGGTACTTCATTCTTCTTCATGCTAGATTTGTGCCATACATGTCCCTTTGCTTTCAACAATGAACTGTCAACGGATATTATGGCTGGGTCTACCAACCCATCTTTTATGAAGAGCACACCCATAGCACCTATCCTTGATCTTATGTCAATTGATATGGCCTTGACCTTCTGTCGAATGTTCTTTTATCTGGCAACCTATCAAGACCACATGCCTTCATTACCTTCCTGTTGTATGGCATGTCTATCGAATAGTATTCATGCAAAGCATTGTTGCCTGGTATTCTTATCCATACTCTAACGATGAAGCATCTCACCATTACTGTAGGAGAATAGTAGAATGGTCTACCTCTTTTCCTATTAGGTTTTGACCAAGGAATCACGTCAATCAAAAATAATATACGAAGAAGTATGGAGTCTGAGCTAAACACATTACCAATGAAAAATGGAACCTGATCTTATCGTTTCGAACTAAATTACGCCCAAGCCTCAACTAGTTAAATCGTCATGGCACCAATGAAGATAATATTCATAAAATGTAAATAAATGGTTGACAGATTTAAGCTTGACATAAGATCAATTTTAAATTATGTCAATAAAAAGTTAGAATAGTATCGAATTGCAGGGAAAAATCCAGATCTATCAGCCAGACCAGATAATCTATTACAAGTCTTTAAAATAATATATTTTATAGATCCCTCTCAGGAAGATCTGATACCAATGAATGAATTTTTATACAGTAGAAACTTTATAAATCAAAAATAGATTTCGACGGGATGCAATTTTTACAATATAACTTAGGGTTAAGAAAAGCGAAAGTAAGATTGCCCATCTCAGTACAAATACGCTGCACATGGTGCAAAATACTGAATGAATCGTGTAAATGTTAAGATCTTAAATTGTAGAAATTTAAGAGTTTAGTAAAACCTGATGAATAATGGTCCCTGTTACTACACCCAAAACTTACCGAATATCAAATATCTATTTTATGTAAACAATATAGAAAAATGGAACCTTGCTATACTTTATTTCTTATATCTCTATAAACAAATAGGCCGTAAAACGGAAGTTAAGATCATTTAAATAAATATAAAATAAATTATTTGTATGGTAGAGCCATACCTTTTTGGTGTAGTAGGGACTATTTTCTATCTGGGTATTGACTTGGTTATAGTCCTTTATTACTCTGGCAAGTATGATGACAAAGAATGGAAAAAAGTAAAAACCTGTGGAATTTTCACTGGATGGTTGAAAAAGGTTATGAAGCAAAATAGTGAAGGCTTTAGAAGAAAAGATGCCTAGAGTATGAAGGCATTTTAGACTTATCTGGACTCTCTGTAGCTACTTTTGTCAGCTGACTCTATCAACGCTCACTTTATATCAGGTCTTTTTTGTTGAATGTTGAATGACCTTCGATATTTCTATAGTTAACGCTAGTATAGTAGTGCCAAATGTTGGAATAGTCAACACAAATATTGCAATAAAAGATGGGAAGATAGCAGAGTTCACCCCAGATGAGGTACAGTCAGACAAAAGAATAGATGCTGAAGGTCTATACGCACTCCCTGGTATAATAGATCCTCATGTGCACTATGGCGTTTATACTTCTATAGATAAAGCTGCAGAAAGTGAATCTGGTTCAGCAGCAATAGGTGGTATAACGACAATGATGCGAATGTTAAGATTGTATGGTTCATACGAAGAAAAACTGAAAACGCATTTAGACGCTTCTGTAAGATCACATATCGTTGATTATGCATATCATGCATCAATACTACTACCAGAACATGTTAAGCAAATCAATTACTGTATCAATAACGGTATAACGTCATTCAAACTTTACATGAACCTAAAAGGAGAACTAGGAAAAATCTATATGGATATTGATCCTTACACTGACAAATTAGTTTCAGGAAATGTAAATACCGACGATAATTTATTGGAGTCTGCGATCAAAATAGTTGCATCACAAAAAGCACTTATCTTAGCCCATGCGGAGGATCCAGAGATTTGTAATTCAGAAATGCAGAGAGCAAAGAATGAAGGTAAGAATGGATTGAACGGATGGTCAGATTGCAGGCCGTGTAGATCAGAACAAAAAGCAGTAGTCAAGGTTTCTTCATGGGCAAGAGAGAACAAATGTAAATTGTATCTACCACATATTGGATCGGCTGTAACAATTGATTCTATAAGAAACGAAAGGAATAATGGGGCAGAAATATTCGTTGAAACATGTCCACATTATCTTACTCATTCTACTGATTTTAAAAACATATTAGCAAAGGTTGTGCCACCAGTAAGAAGTAAGGAAGATGTGTGGAAGATGTGGGAGGCAGTAGGTGATGGAACTATAAACTGTATAGGTACGGATCATGTTGCAAGCAGGTTGGAGATGAAGCGTGGGGATGGTGATTTATGGTCAACACTTGCTGGATTTCCAGGTATAGCTACAATGCTACCGGTTCTTTTGAGCGAGGGTGTGAACAAAGGTAGAGTTACAATACAGAAAGTGGCAGCGTTAACAAGCTATAATACAGCTAAAATATTTGGCATGTTTCCAAAAAAGGGAACTATATCAATAGACTCTGATGCAGATATTGTATTAGTAGATCTTGAGAAAGAACAGAAGGTAACGCCAGAATTATTGCAGTCCTATTCGGATTATACGATCTATGATGGAATGACTTTGAAAGGATGGCCCGTAACTACTATTGTAAGAGGAGAGTTGGTGATGGATAACGGACAAGTCATAGGGAAGCCTGGTAATGGACAATTCGTAGCTAGAAATATAGAATCATAATCAGTGTAATCCATATTTCGTCATCTTTATTCTTGTAAGATACATCACTTATTTCTATCCCTATCGGGAAGAGATGTACCTCTGCCGCAATTTGAACGCCTCTTAATATAATTTTATGATTCTATTGTTAGAGGTCAAGTACAAAATTGAATTATTTTTTGGTATGACATTCGCACCCACAATCCGGCCTACCATAGCATTGGCCATGCAGATCAATAAAACATTCAACACTGAGCTTTTCTTCCAAGTATTTGAACAGGCCGCGGTAAATATCAAGGTCAATATCAACTCTCTTGGCTGGCTTCTCAACAAATACCTCTTTTTCCTTTTCTTTCTCTCTTTTCGCTCGCTCCCCTTTGTTATTTTTAGTTTTTGTTGTTTCCTTCAAACTTTTCCTTACCATTACTTATCTACTCCAAACTATGGAGAAAGAACCTCCACCCTTCCATTATTTTTTGCTTTATAATAAAAAGTTGCAGGCTTAGTGAAGAGGCCTACTTCCATAACGCCTGCAATGTTCTTCACATAATGTTCTATACCTACCACATCAGTTATCTCTCCAAAATTAGCATCAAGTATAATATTCCCATTTTCTGTTACGAAGGGATAACCTTTATCATTAGTTCTTATATGGGCTATTATACCCCTTTTTTTCAAACTTTCATACACATAGGTTCTAGCATATGGATGAACTTCTAGGGGTACTGCTTTTCTCAGTACATTCACATATTTGCTTTCGTCTGCTAAAATCACTGTCTGTTTGGAAGCATGTATCAAAACTTTTTCCCTGAGCAATGCTCCACCACCCCCCTTTATCATGTTAAATTTTGCGTCTATTTGGTCTGCCCCATCAAATACCAAGTCTATTAATGGAATAAAAGCATCGTCCATTATGTTAACACCCAATCTTTCAGCTTCAAGTTTGATCTGCAATGAGGTGGGGATAACTTTGATATCTAAATTATTTTCTATGCCATGCCTTGCAAGTGCTCTAACGAATACTGCAACAGTTCTACCAGATCCCAAACCTATAATAAATCTGTCTTTTACATTTTCAAGAGCATCTAATGCCATCCTTTGTAGAACAACACTAGAATCCAATTATTCAACCTCAGCTTGCTCCAGTCTAGACAAAGTTTGGGTTATCTGCTTCTTTATCTCTTCTAGGCTTGCGTCTGTTTCAGGACTTTCTGTAATCTTAGTATTTTCTGTAATTTCAATTGGAGCAAAATGCTTAGGGGTTTCCATTAACTTCCCATTGTCCCTGTCCATGGGTGTCGAGGTCTTTCTCTTAACTGGCGTTTCATCAATCTTGCCTGCAAGATCATCCAGCTTAGAAGTGATCTCTGCCATTCTTTGATCTACGACCAAAACAAGGTTTTCCTTCAATGAATTTAGTACTTTATGATCGTATAGCGTAACGCCGCCCAAGTCATTGTCTACCTTATTCTGTTCCTGCCTGTATTTGATGATAAGTTTTTCTCTTTCGGTCACGGTTATCCTCCCTTCGCGCTCGTATTCATAGACCCTTTCCACTGCCTTGGAGACTAGTCTCTTCTGCAAATTTATTGAATGTGTGTTATTCTTATTTAATTTGTTAACATTATGAGAAACTTTGTCTAACGCCATAGCGGTAAGTGCTCCTACTGCAGAACTAGCTACTAATACTATTGTTTCCATGGCTCACTTGCTCCTTATGAAGGCATACTTTCTAATCCTAGGATCAGGATAACCGCATTTGGAGCAACGCTTTTTTCTTTTATGATATGAATTGCTTCCACACCTTCTGCATCTTATATGCACTTTACCTCTTGTAAAGTTACCCATTGAGGTAGTGCCTTTAACCATTTGTTATCACCTTGGAGGTGGTGGAGAAATTATTACTACGTTATCCCCCCTCACTACAATTGTTCCTAGATCATTCGTCTTATCCTCTTCCAGTAATTCCTGAGTTTCTTCCAAGAGGAGATTCATATGTTGATCGAAGCCAAGCAATGAGCCTCTTAACATCTTGCCCCCTTTCAGCTTTATTAGAACAACTCTACCAAGGCTCTCATCTAGTACTTTGACGGCCATATCTACGGACATTTCTATATCACTAGTACTCAGGAGTTGAGTACTATATTAAAATAGCGCAGTCCATTATTCCATCATAAACAGCAATACAAGATTGACCTCATTTTCTGGCCCTTAATGTGGAGGTATGAACTTTTTCGATGTCTTTTATTAGATTTACCAGTTTTTTACTGGCATGTTCCAACATAATCTTGCCCTTTCTGCTGTTAGCCTTGGTGGGGTCTCCCCAAACCCCGCTGTTCGCTAGTTTAGAAAATGATGATGGAATGACAGTCAATCTGGATAAAACCAATTTATTATCACTCTTTATCTTGTCAAACCTTATGTTTCCTTTTCTCGCCATTTTCATGTTAACCAGCTCCGGTTGTATGGCCAGAATCAGAGAGGTTTCATATTCATCGGCATGATGTATTACTTCATCCAGAACCATCCAATATGATAAACTGTAGATAAGTACGCCTTGAGGGATATTATTATAAATTTGTTGAGTAATAGATGAGAGGGAAGCCTCGTTTCCATAATGACCGTTCAGCAATATTATCTTGTTGAACCCATTTTCTGCCAATGACACACATATATCACTAATCAATGATTCAAGTGTGTTATTTCTTATGCTTAAATTGAAGAAGGGTTTGTGCTCAAAAGAAACTCCATAAAATAGAGGTGGAAGCACAAATGCGTCAACTAGGCGGGAGACCCTCTTGGCAATATACTCTGCGATTATAGTATCGGTAGCAACTGGCAGGTGTGCGCCATGTTGTTCTAATGAACCTATTGGTAGTATTGCTCGTTTCTTACCCCTAGCTACCTTTTTTCTGATCTCACTGTCATTTTCCTCTGAAACACATGTCATATGTTACCCATGATAATGGCGCTTATGAATTATTCAATTTTGTCTCATGTTTAGCTTAGGGTTTTTCTAAAGTATACTTTGCCCCAATACACCTCAAGTTTGTTCTCCAAGTAGAGCTTTAATGCATGTAGTAATGTATATGCTTCCAACTGCCTTCCCTCTTTTTAATGCAGTTAAGACCATCATTAGGTTTGGTTTTAAATGACTCCTGCCAAACAATAGGTCCCTGATCTAAATTCTCTGTAACAAAGTGGGCAATACATCCAACTATCTTTGCACCTCTTTCGTAGGCTTGTACATACGCATATGCACCAGCAAACGCGGGCAATAGTGAATGATAGATATTTATTATTTTATTCAGATAGCGCCACACAAAGTTTGGTGAAAGTATACGCATATACCTCGCTAGTGCCACATAGTCAATGTTAAATCGTTCGAGCAGCGCGAGTATACGATCTTCAGCCTTAGCCTGGTTTGCATAGTTCACTGAAAAGAATGGAATATTGTACTTGAACGCTGTAGGCCTCTGCGCCTTGTCGCTCCCCACTATTAGAGGAATGTTTACCTTGATTTTACTCATCCTTTGTGACTCCAGTATAGCTTCCAAGCAGTGTGGCTCTTTGCTAACCAAAACGACCATATTTTTTAGCATAGTGGGTTCATCGAAATGAATTTTTATCTCCATACCCAATTTTTTTCCAAGTTTTTTTAAGCCTCTATGAAATTCGTTCTTTTTCAATTGATCTCGTTGAAAAGAAACCACAAACTGCATCCCGAAGAGTCCTCTTATCACATTTTTGGTTTATCTTTTCTATATTTCCCTGGTGCTCGAAAATGAAATTTGTTACACTTGCAACAACACCTTTTCTATCTAGTCCTATGACTTTAACCTTAGCATGCGTTCTACTATTCCTAACCATACTGAGGCTTTTTAAGGATTAATATTTAAATATGCAGTACAGAATAATATTGCTGAAATATAATATGATTGTGTCCCTCTCAAAATATGAATTGCAAGTAAGCAAAATTGTTGAGGTATAACATAGAATTGGAAAAGTATATTATCTCTATTGGTTTTTTCATATGATTTGTCTTTGTGATCAGGTTTTCTAATGACTTCAAATAGAAATAGACATGATTATGATTTTAACAACCCTATAGCTGTGTGTATTACGTGTTCAACAATTGCAAATTGGCATTGCTATGATTGTAGTAAGGACTTTTGCATCGAACATTACAATGAGCACAAGGCTAACAAGACATGCAACTCCAACTAATTCAACTAGATATTTTGAAATGAAAATTTGTCTTGGAGACGATCTAAATATTAATTTAGTCAGAACTCCCTGATTGCCATTCGCATTGACAGCCTTCATTATCATTTAGCCCTTTACACCAACAACTTTCCCTTTTTCTACTTATGATCTTTTATTGTAAACGTTCTTTCATTGTGAAGATACATTTGCTGTTCATATTTGAAGCAAATAGGAAACAAAAACACAATTCTCCAAATAAAAATACAGTAGTTTTACTAGGCAAGAATAATAATTAATGAATACAACCCAAAACCAGGAAATGTAAGACCTTTCTGAAGATTAAAGGTAGCTCATTAGTGTAGCTGCGAAGAAACTTGAACCTGAACTTGGTCAAATGGAATTTAGGTTTAGGAAGGGGTTACGGAAGTAGGGTATATTGGAAAACTAGGTTAAAGTCTTACATTGAAGCAAAAAGGCAAGATGGTAATGATGTAGCCAACTGGAATAATCTTTAATAAGAAAAAAATTGTCGGTGTTTTGTCGAATGAATCACGAAACTCTTTTATAATTTGATAAAGACATGTGTCTGATGACTAAATCTAAACCGGCAAAGAAAATATCGACTAGAACTAGGAGTAAACCGGCAACGAAGGCAGGAAGAGTACCTAATATTGGAAATAAGGCACCAGATTTCTATTTGCCGGATCCAGATCTGAATATGAAGAGTTTGAAGGACTATAGTGGGAAAAAGATCATATTAGCATTCTTTCCTGCGGCAATGTCTCCCGTATGCACGGCAGAAATGTGTTCGTTCAGAGATTCTTTTCAAGAATTGAATAAGTTTGGAGCACAGGTGATTGCCATTAGTATTGATGGCCCATTTGCAAACAAGCAGTTCACTGAAATGCACGGCCTTAATTTTCCAGTTTTGAGTGACTATGCAAGAAATGCTGTGAAGAAATATGGTGTTCTAATGCCTGATCTATTACATGTAAAAGGCTACAACGCTGCAAAGAGATCTGTGTTCGTTTTGGACACAAATGGAATAGTGAAGTACAAATGGGTTATGGATAATCCTCTAATAGAGCCGAACTATGACGAGATAAAGCAGATAATAAATTCCATCTAACTTTCATTTGTTCAATGCGAGTTAGCATTCACTGCATCAATAAAGTTACATTTAAAACTTTAAATTCAGAAGAGCGTGATTCAGAATTGCAAATTTTTTTGCTTGGGTATTGTTCAATTTGAAAATTAGAAACTTGATTCTATAACAAAAGTGATCCTATAACAAAAGTGTTTCACTTGCCACTCTTTCACTTCCCTACTATTTAGTCACATATGTATCTGAGGCATGGGCATTATTCCATATAACAAAAATAACTTGATGCCTCTGATTGATTAACTTCCCAACATATGCTTCAATGCCCTTAATGGTCTTCCTGTCAAGTAGTTATAGTATACCATCAGCTGGTATAGCAATATAGAAATCAGAACGATGCTCCTAGCTTTATCAAATCCTCTGACTGGCAATGGATCTATGGTAAATACATCCTTCATATGCTCTATCAATGGCTCAACGCTTATGCTCCTCCGAGAATATACATGCTGCCTATATTCCGATTGATAGAACTGCAGCAATGCCAGTCTATTATTATCTGTAGTATGCCTGTACCTTTCCAATGGGAATACAAGCAGGAATCCTCTATACCTGCTGAAATCACATAACTTGTGATCATCATATCCTTCATCTCCTACAACATACCTTACCATTCCTGTAGGCAATGAAGATGTTATGCTTTCATACATCTTGTTATCAGTAATGTTAGCTGTTGTGAAATCAGCTGATAATGGAACTATCAATGAACCTGTGCTACATGCTAGATGCAGTTTGTATCCGAATACCCATCCCTTGGTTCTGCTGAATCCCTATCGAGCATCTGTATCTATACCGGAGCGTGGCACTTCATTCTTCTTCATGTTTGATCTATGCCATACATGTCCCTTTGCTTTCAACAAGGAACTATCAACGGATATTATGGCTGGGTCTACCAACCCATCTTTTATGAAGAGCATACCCATAACATCTATCCTTGATCTTATGTCAATTGATGGCCTTGAACCTTCTGTCGAATGTTCTTCTGTCTGGTAATCTATCAAGACCACATGCCTTCATTACCTTCCTGTTGTATGGCATGTCTATCGAATAGTATTCATGCAAAGCATTGTTGCTTGGTATTCTTACCCATACTCTAACGATGAAGCATCTCATCATTACTGTAGGAGAATAGTAGAATGGTCTACCCTTTTCCTATTAGGTTTTGACCGAATCACACCAATCAAAAATAATATGCGAAGAAGTATCGAGTCTGAGCTAAACACATTACCAATGAAAATTGAAACCTGATCTTATCGATTCGACCGGCTTAATTATGCCCAAGCCTCGAGTATCTAAGTACTTACCATTCAATAGGTCATAATGATATAAGTAAGCATAAAGAAATATAAGAGAAAAAAAGGCGACTTCGGGTTCGCAGATAATACTAGCAAGTTCAATAACCCTGATATCATTCTTGGTCTTTGTACAACCATGTTATGAAACAAATAATTTTTCAGTAGATGCTTCAGTTCAAGATAAAGTTGTTTCATTTAATAAAAGTGATAGAGAGTATACCCATCCCATATATGGCTTCGTCATAACGGGGGAGAATGGTAATGTATCTATCTTGGATGAAGTGACTTCAGTAAAAGCATATCATTCTATCAAAGCAACTATGTCATTTCTTGAGATGCTAGAACCTTCCTTAACCTTGAGTTCCTTCACCTTTCCATCTTTATGTGCCTTTATTGCTACCTGCATCTTCATAGATTCTAATACAATTATCACATCACCCTTCTTCACTTCCGTTTCCGGTTTTGCAACTATAGATACTACTCTGCCGGGGATTGAGCTTGTAAGCAATCTTTGAGCAGAACTTGTCGACTGTCCTCCAGAGGACTTTTGTGCGATAGCACGCAAGTCATTATATTGGCTAACAGTAACCTGGTTGCCATCAACTTCCAATAATATATCTGCACTATTAACATGTACAAATTTTGCATAATGGTAAGAATTATCCAACATGAATTCTATATCATTAGTACTGAAGTTTAATATATGCAACGAATGTTCCTTGTCTTCTATCTTGATTACTATCTCGTTAGGACTAACCTTCTTCACAACTTTTGCATTTAGAATAAGGGGCAGATCTTCTATTTTATATTCCATAACTAAAACCCTGCGCGAACCTATTTCCTTTCCACTTCGTTAGTTTATTTGCGTTTTGTCGCGGATTTGGTCCCCTTTTTATCAATATAGAATGCAATAGTGCAGCTGCAATTATAGCATCAGAGTTTTTTTTTGCATCATCTTTTGAAAGGATCTCAACCCTCTCAAATATCTTGAATTTATCCAGATAATCTGTCGACAAGTTCCCAGCAACAAATGCTTGATCATCCACTATAGTTTTGTATAATGGGATTGTAGTCTGTATGCCTTGAATGTAAAATTCATTCAAAGCATTTCTCAATCTACCCCTTGCCTCTTCAAAGTTATTACCCCATGATAGCAGCTTTGCAACAAGGGAATCATAATAACCCGACACTGTACATCCTGGCAACAGATATGTATCAACCCTGATTCCTGGACCATAGGGGATTGTGCAACTTGGAACGGGTCCAGATGAGGGTGCGAAATCATTTAGTGGATCTTCTGCATTGATTCTACACTCGATTGCACATCCATTTAGTTTCAAATCGCTTTGCTTGAACGGTATAGGTTTACCCGATGCTATATGAATTTGTAATTTAACCAGATCTATCCCAGTGACCAACTCTGTAACAGGATGCTCTACTTGCAATCTAGAATTGATCTCAATGAAATAGAAATTACCATCTTTATCATCACGTAAAAATTCAGCAGTTCCAGCATTTAGATAGTTGGCGGCATCTGCAGCTTTCGTTGCTGTAGTTCCAACTTTATCTCTAGTATGTGGATCGACTATGGGAGATGGTGACATTTCAATCAACTTCTGGTGTCTTCTCTGTATCGAACATTCGCGTTCAAACAGATGAAGTGAATTTCCTTGTGAATCTCTTACTAATTGAAATTCAATATGCCTTACTTTTTGAAGGTATTTTTCGATGTAAAGTGCAGCTCGACCGAAAGCATTTTTAGATTCCATTGCCGCCATCTCAAATTCCTGTTTGAGTTGTTTTTCCTCATTTGCCAATCTGATACCCCTTCCACCCCCTCCATATGCTGATTTTAACAGAACTGGATACCCGATTTCGTTAGCAAGGTCAAGTGCCTTTTCAACCTCCTCAAGCGTTCCGTCACTTCCAGGAACAACTGGCACGCCAGCTTTTTTCATTACACCCTTACAGCGCATCTTGTCTCCAGCAAGTTCCAGTGTTTCGCTGTTTGGTCCAATGAAAATGATCCCAGTCTCCTCACATTCTTTGGCAAATTCAGAATTCTCTGATAAGAAGCCATAACCAGGGTGTATAGCATCTACACCACTTCTCTTAGCCAGATCGATTATCTTATCGATTTTAAGATAACTTTCTCTTGGACTTGGAGGGCCTACATGATAGGCTTCGTCCGCAATCCGAACATGCATTGCCTTAACATCCTCATTAGAATATATAGCCACGCTTTTAATTTCAAGCTCCCTACATGCTCTAATTATCCTTACCGCAATTTCTCCCCTATTTGCAATCAGAATTTTGTTTATCATATCAATCAGAGGTTTATGTTCCCATGTTTCTTTGGCGGCCTAGATTCTCTCTTGTTGGATAGTGTTTCTAGTGCCCTTATCAACATTGGTCTAGTTTCTATCGGATCTATTACTGCATCAATGAATCCCTGCTCTGCGGCTATGTATGGATTGGCAAATTTTTCCCTGTATTCTCTTATTAGCTTCTTCCGGAAAGTTTCTGGATCCTTATTTTCCTTTATCTCCTTTCTAAAAATTATGTTTATAGCTGCTTCTGGACCTAGGACTGCAATCTCGGCGGTCGGCCATGCGTAGTTCATGTCTGATCTAAGATGTTTACTGCTCATGGCAATATAGGCCCCACCATAGGCTTTGCCAACGACAACGGCAAGTTTTGGAACCGTTGCTTCACAGTAAGCGAATAACACCTTGCTTCCATGTCTTATTATACCATGTTGTTCTTGCTCCAAACCTGGAAGATAACCAGGGGTATCAATAATGGATATTACTGGGATATTGAAACAATCACAAGTTCGTATGAAGCGTGCTGCTTTGTTGGATGAATCTATATCTAACGAACCAGCCAGATGTAAGGGCTGGTTTGCTACTATCCCAACTGTTCTTCCATTTAATCTGCCAAAACCTACTACAATACTTGTAGCCCATAATTCGTGAAGTTCAAAAAATTCTTTGTTATCAAGAATGGATGTTATTATTTCTTTTATATCGTATGGCTCATAAGGGTTCTCAGGCACTACGGTAGCGAGCTTGCTGTCAGTCCTGTTTGGGTCATCTGTAGTAGTGATTAGTGGGGGATCTTCAGTATTGTTTGGTGGAAGATATGATAACAGTTTCTTTACTATGTCCATGCATTCATATTCATCTTTGGCCACAAAGTGCGCTACGCCACTGAACTTGCCATGGGTGAATGCGCCACCGAGATCCTCAAAACTAACATCTTCTCCCAAGGCTGTTTTGACCACTTCCGGACCAGTAACGAACATATGGGTTATCTTGTCTGCCATTATCACAAAATCTGTGATTGCTGGTGAATAGACAGCACCGCCTGCGCATGGTCCCAAAGTTAGCGTTATTTGTGGAACAACCCCCGACGCCAATGTATTACGGTAAAATATTTCACCGTATCCAGAAAGACTCATCACACCTTCCTGAATTCTTGCACCGCCAGAATCAATTATTCCTATAATAGGGCACCCAACCTTAATCGCATGATCCATAACCTTAGCTATTTTCTTACCTGACATTTCCCCCAAAGAACCACCCAGAACTGTAAAGTCTTGTGCATAAATAAAAACTTGGTTTCCTTGTATGGTTCCATAGCCAGCTATTACACCATCGCCATAGAATTTCTTCTTGTCAAGTTCAAAGTCATGCGAGCGTGTAGTTACGAGCTTATCGATTTCAACCAATGTACCAGCATCTAATAGTAAAGCAATCCTTTCCCTAGCAGTTAGCTTACCCTTACTATGCTGTGCTTTGATCCTTTCCTCCCCGCCACCTCTCTCGGCACTTTTATCTACCTGAGATAATTTCTTTATCTTCTCATCGTGCATAATAATAAATAAAAACTTATTAAGAGTATATAAATCACATGTAAGTTTCACAAAAATTATTTATCAATGATTACGTTCTCTTGCTCTCTTGGCACGTCTGAACACAGCCATACCAATATTATAGTTTTCGTATAACATTGTTAAAACACGTATTTCGTCTTCAAGCTTGTCTATTTCATGTTTGGATGTGTTAGAATTGTCTTTCAATTCATCAAGTTTCTGCTTCTTTTCGTCCAACAACTTTCTAATATTGTCCTCATATAAGGTGGCCATCTATACATTCTATGATAACGTAAATCAGATTTTAACCTTTGCCGCGATCAACTTTTGAGAGAAGGTATCACAATAGTGTTCATAGGCATCCTTCTGCATAAAGCACTCCATACAAATACATTGGTTTGACACTGTAGTTCTGTCACAAATGTTTAGATAATCGCACTCATTACAACCCGCACTTTTTTCACACACCAAACATGGCAGCTCGATTAAAACCTTATCTTCCAGGACCTCATTTAGAATTGATATTAATAGGGCTATATTGGTGTCTGGCCCCACCAAGAACATTCTCTTCTGCTTGTCATAACCCAATCTTGCTTGGCGCATGATTTTAGAAAAAACATCCGGTCCCACCCTTGGTAAATTGAACCATTTACCTATCAATATCTTGATCATTTTTTGCTCACCCTAAGTACCTTACCCATCTCGTTCTTGATCAACTCTTTCAGTGAAGTGTCCATGTCGTTCGTTGATAAGAATTCATCCAAATCCATTTTGGAGTTGGCAAGTATGAGGAACAGGTATGGCAGATAGTATGCTGCTCTTCTCCTTGATACATGTATGCTTTTTGCTAATTCTGCGATGATGGTTCTGAACAACCTTGTCTCTCTGAATACTCTATTCATCAGTACAAACGGAATGTCGTATTGAGTATAGGTCAAACCACGACTTTGAGCAAACAGTTTGTACACAAGTATGGTGTCTATGTAACGCAACAGTCTCCAGTGCCTCGTTCTACCCATTCTACCGATCATAACATCTACATACGCAAGAGCATTCAGCATCTCCGCCATTTTTTCAATATCAACCTTGCTAGTTACGATGCTGGAAAATAGTGCCGCAAGCTTGTCAGTTCTTCTCTTTTCTGTATCATACCCAGCAAACCTGGGATCGTTGAAGAACCCCTCGCTTCTTCTCATTATCCCAAGCGCATCTTCAACACTAACTGCCGAAAAGAAGGTAGTGATTGCTATATCGATATTTATTGAAAATTTTGACTCATGAAAACTTTCTGAAAATCCTCCACCGGAAAGAGACTGCGTTTCGTTCAGTAATATTCGTACATCTCCGTTGCTTGCACCGATCAGCCTTGTTCTGTCTTGAATACTTATCTTGGCATTCTCCATCTTCAAAACGCGATCAAGGTAAAGTGAAAGTAACCTTGGGGCTATTCGCATGAACCTAATCAATGTAGCCACACGCTTTAGCTCTTTAATCTGTTCACCAACCTCAGCATTAGCGGCCATTACAATTGGTATTGTAGGATCCCTCAGCAAAGATAACAATGTTGCAAAGCCACCACGATCACCGCGGGGACTCATGCCGTCTACCTCGTCAAGAAACAATAAAATTTTTTTGCCATGAACGCCTCTATTCCTCAGTAATGGTGGTATTATCGATTGCAGTTTATCTTTGGTTCTGACATCACTTGCATTAAGTTCAACAATATCATAACCAAGTTCGTTAACTGCTGCCTTTACAAGCGTTGTCTTTCCCGTCCCAGGAGGACCAACAAGTAAAACTGGTATGCTTCCAACCTTCCAGTTGACAACCCATTCAAGAAAAGTTATCCGCGCTCCTTCATTACCAACCATCTGACTTGCGCTCCCTGGTCTGTATTTTTCTGACCATAACATCCAAAAGCACCGATTTAATGCTAAGTTATAGCCTTCTATCATAAAAGTATTACAGTTAATGGAACTGGTTGAGGACGGGGTAAGTTATTCCCAGTATACTAAGAATGGTAATATATCAGAGTTAATACAAGTAGGTTGAATCTTATACTATTAAGTAGAGTATTTCTTGAAGAAAAATAATGATCTGGGAAATAATCACTTATTGGAGATATTAAGCATATATGATAGTTGAAAAGGAATTATCTAGTTCTTTACTATTCCGTCCAACTTCTGCTTAAAACTTGCAAATGGATCTAACTTCTTCAATTGATTGTACCAAAACTGGTTGTAATGTTTTACAGTAAGAAATAGAAATTCAAGAAATGGTTTTGTTTCAAAGTCCTGTGAAAGCATATCCAGCGCAATACTGGCGTCTGCTAGATATAAGTTACTCTTCTTTATAGTGAGTTCAAATGCTCTTTTAACATCATTGGTATTGATTGAATAATAAAAAGGCCATGAAGGAATTTTGATAGCGCCATTCCTCAAAGCATCCTCGATCTCATTCCCGCACCCAACTGATTCTCCGGCTCTAGCCATCCCCACATAGAATATTTCTTCCAAAGGTCGCTTTGTTAAGGCCATATTCTTGCCGGCTGTGCCCATCACGGCTCTATACTTCTTGTAACATTCAGACATACTTTCATAACTTATCGATGATGGATTGATTTTCAACTTGTAATCCAGGTATTGCCCTACCCTAGCATCTTTGAATCCCCGCTCAAACGAATTCAAAACTTCTTCTCCACACTTGCTGATTTTGGATCTTGCCAAGTTAAGTAAATAAGGATTAATCAATCTATAATCATCCAAATAATCAATGTCTTCATCCTTATCAATTATCCTATCCATTGGTTCGCTAAGGTCTATAGCAATTACATGACCATCGATCAAGGCTTTTCTGGTTTCATCAGCAATTTGTAGGTTAAGGGAAGAAATTGTCCCGTCCAGTAATGCGTGGAAAACTGGATAAGTCATCTTAACGAAATTGGAATTGAGTATTCGTTTTACTGTGTTTTTTAAATTATCGAAGTCGGAAAGTCGAGCCTTTACATCATTTATTTTTGAATCTTCTAACAGTAATTCAGTTGCGCCGACCTCCGATATGAAGTCAGAGATAGTTGTTGCTGGGTTCTGGTCATTTTTTATAAAAGAGTATAGATCAGAAGTAAATCTATTTACAAAATTGGGAAATTCTTCCTCAGTCCTCTCCTTGTAATGTTGGAACTGCTTGTATCCCTTGCTATGAAATACTGCCTGTTTTAAAATATCTTTTCCCGCTTCAGTCGTTATTAAAGATTCTTTTGAAAATATATTTTCGTCCTTGTTGCTCATTTCGATCTAAAGTTTGCTATACACTATTTATCTTTTCTTTACCTAGTTGGTGATCACCAGCAGGGATGAAGTAAAGAGAGTTATATTCTTGCGATCTGCATAAAGTATTGTATAACTCCCCATTTATTAGCCCTCGATAAAAGTCCGGTCAATTCTAGAAGACTTTCCCATTTAGAAACAGCTGGTTAGTTTGACTGATTAAGAGCTTATCCGAAAATTAACATCATAGCCTAATTGTTTATACCGAAACAGATCTAGAACCGTTATCTCTAGCTAAATTTGTGAGAAAATCAAAGAAAAAGAGCATGCCGACCATATGGCATATACCAGACAATCTATGGGAAGAGTTCAAACTAGTGTTGCCACCAGAGAAACCAGCAAGAACAGTTGGAAGGCCAGCTGTGCCATTTAGAAAAGTATTGAATGGAATACTGTATGTATTAAGAACTGGATGCCAGTGGAAGAAGGTATCTAAAGAATTTGGTTCTGGCTCAACTTGCCATGCAAGATTTCAGGAATGGATTGGGATAGGAGTATTCGAGAAGGTATGGAAGAGGCTGCTGGAAATATATGATGAATTGAAGGGTATAGGATGGGACTGGCAATCCATGGATAGCGTACCGAAGGCCCCATTAGGGGGAAAACGACCGGAGCAATCCCAACGGATAGAGGCAAGCTAGGTACCAAACGTCACATGCTGGTTGATAGAAGAGGTATTTCTCTCTCATCTGTAATTACTGGAGCAAATAAACGCGATATGAAATCAGCCTTTCCTACAATAGATAGCATTGTTGTTGATAGGCCCAAAGTTAAACAGAACATATGCATGAATAGGATATGATTTCCCTGAGATAGAGTATGGAGTTAGGAAGGGGATATGTGGATCACATTCGTCATAAGGGTGAAGTGTTGAAAAAGAATTTATACAAAGCAAAGAGATGGGTTGTAGAAAGAACCGCATCTTGGCATAACAGGTTCAGAAAGTTATTGGTAAGGTTCGAGAAGAGAGAGGAAAATTATCAGGCGCTAGTAGAATTTGCTAACTGCCTAATAGTGTATAGAGCGATATATTGGTAGTGTCATAAACACGTTAATGCAACTGTCTCTAGTATCTACTATCTACAATACTAATAAAATCAATAGTAAGAAAACTAAACCCGACAGTTTGAACTAATATTCTTGCATTCTAAATGTTATCATTTCTACCAATCGTTAACTATCAGCTAGAATTTTAGGATAGGCTCTTACTTGAACGGAATGTAATTTCTCAGGCCTAGGATACAAAATATTCTTTTTATTTGATATTTGGTATATGGACGATCTAAAAAAACAAATAATATATTTTCTTTCATCTTGAATATAAAAGAAAATTTATTATATTATTTTTGCACTTCTTGCAAGGTTTTTTAAGAGTGTGAGTGATGGGATATTATATGTTTGATAATGAATCGACATTAATTAAGACATTAATAAACAAAGGAGAAGATACCTTTGATATAAGATACGAAGACGCAGTTCTCAGAGTAAAGGAGGAACTTGGGAAAACCTATCCAATGATAATCGATGGCAAGCCCGTGACTGCTGGAAGAGTACTTTCAGTTCTTTCTCCGATTGACACTCGAGTTATTGTGGCACACTTTCCAATAGGAAATGAGCAACATGCTGAAAGTGCTATAACAGCTGCTCGTAGAGCTTTAGAGAGTTGGAGCACAACTGATTACACAGAACGTGTGAAAATATTCAGAAAGGCTGCAGATTCAGTGAGCCAAAGTAAGTATGAATTATCCGCACTGCTAACATTTGAAAATGGTAAGAATAGATATGAAGCTATAGGTGAGGTCGATGAAGCTATAGACTTTATGCGATATTATGCTGAACAGATGGAACTTAACAGTGGATTCGTTAAACGGATGAAGAGTGCTTATCCCAATGAAAAAAACAAGAGCGTGATGAAACCTTATGGTGTGTGGGCAGTTATTGCACCGTTTAACTTTCCCGTGGCCATAACTGATGGTATGTGCACTGGTGCTATAATTACAGGCAACACCGTTGTGCTGAAACCTGCAAGTGATACACCGCTAACATCGTACAAGTTCTGCAAGATACTTGAGGAGGCAGGTTTACCATCAGGTGTGATTAATTTTGTAACTGGTTCTGGTAATTTGGTAGGTAAAACACTTGTTGAAAGTGATGGCATTGATGGTATTGTATTCACTGGTTCAAAAGAAGTGGGGCTTGGGATACACCATTTTGCCAATTCTATGAGACCAAAACCAGTGATAACTGAGATGGGAAGCAAGAATCCTGTAGTAATAACTGACAATGCTGATCTTGATAAAGCAGTTGATGGTGTGTTCAAGGCAGCGTTTGGTTATTCAGGGCAGAAGTGCAGTGCATGTTCACGTGTTTATATACATGAAAGTTTGAAGGAAGAATTCGTTAAAAAACTTACCGAAAGAACAAACTTACTTATTATTGGCAATCCCTTAAACAGAAATAACTTCATGGGACCTTTGATAAATGAGAAAGCTTATAAAAAATATAAAAAATGCTGTGATATAGCAAGGAAAGATGGAAAGATACTAACCGGTGGTAATATAGTAACAGATAATGAGTTGAATTATGGTTACTATGTTCAACCAACCATTGTGGATAACCTTCCTAAAGATCATTCACTGTTTAAGGAAGAGATGTTTGTTCCCATATTGTGCGTAGCAGATTATAATAAATTCAGTGATGCTATAAAGTTGTGCAATGATAATGATTATGGTTTGACTGCAGGAATATTCAGCAAAGATCAAAATGAAGTGGAAGAATTTCTGGACAAGATCGCGGCGGGAGTGATCTATGTAAACAGGGCTAGGAGCGCAACTACAGGAGCGATCGTCGCGTGCCAACCATTCGTAGGTTGGAAGAATTCCGGTATAAGCGGTAAGGGAGCTGGTAGTGAATATTATCTAACATTATTCATGAAGGAACAGAGTCAGACAATTTGTGACTAAAATAACGATCTGGCTAGGAGGAGTAAATTGCTTGGTCTTTCCTTTATTCTTCTAACCGAATATGCTGCAACATTTTCGCCATATGGTATATAGTCAGTAATGGAAAATCCCTTTTTTATTAATATTGGCTTGATATCATCTCTAACACCCTTCAGCATCTGAAATTCAAATTGCTTATGGTATCTGTCATTGAGTTCTAATGCATGGTTAATTATTGACTGATCATGCGTAGCTATTGCAAAATTATCGCTAACCTCAAACAATAAGTGCATAACCTTCAGATAATTTTTATCAATTACGCGTTTCGATTTAAAGACAATAGCACGGTCCTCCCTGTATGCCCCTTTCACAAGTCTTATCTTGCTTTTATGCATCAATATCTCTGTCAAGCGATTAATGCCTTGTTTCAGATATGCCTGGAATGCCATACCCACACTACCATAATGATTGAGCAATGTCAAGTAGATTCGAATCGTGTCAGTAAGATAGCATGAAGATTCCATATCCAACCATACAAACTTGTTAAGTGACTTTGCGCGTTCTATTATCTTTAACGCATTATTTTCACATCTATCATAGTCTTTATCGAGACCGATCTGACTAAGTTTTAGAGATATACTTCCATTGATATGCAACTGATCCATTTTCTTCAGTAAAAGTAAGTATTCGGTTACACTTGCGTCAATTACACAATCATCCATATTATGCTCTCCTAAGTAATTTATGATCGCACTCAATCCCTTAGCATTGGTTTCTCTGGCTGAGTTCAGTGCATCACGCATGGAATACCCTGCTACCCACTTTTGGGCTATCTTATAAACAAGCTTTTCAAATAATGCTAGTCGGGAATTTTCTTGCGTGCCGTTTGCATTCACAAATAAGATATCTTGCGTTGTTAATATAACTCTACACAAAATAAATCATACATAAAGTGACTGATAGTGTATTTGTAGATTGTTGATAAAACGTTTGATTGATAATATATTATCTCCTCTTTCAAACGATTTTGTTGAAGAACAAAGTAATCAACCAAGTGGATCTATTTCGGATCTGATTTGTTGAAATCATAAAAATATCCATTAATCATTAAAACCATAATATTCAATAAGCAACTTTTTTAATATATGATATAATAAAGGATTTTTATGGTTTATATCAGGAACAAAAAGGTCAAAGGCTTTGATTATGCCTACCTTGTTCAGAGTGAATGGAACGAGAATACTAACACATCAAGACAAAAGATAATAAAGTATCTTGGAAGAACTTCAAAAGTTACTCTTAGGGATATTCCAGCTGAGTATAGAAATAATTCAAAAATACTTGCGTTCCTGTCATCTCCAAGCCTAACACAAAACAAAAGAAATGTGAAAGCGGTTGAGAGATTACGTGATGACGTCTTGGAATTTTTGTGCCATGCTAATATTGAGGGTCTGATTAGCGTTTATGAAAAAAATTCAAAATCATCAAAGTTGACTGAATTTTATGACAATATCCTCAAGCCAGTGATGTATAGGATAGGTGACCTTTGGGCTCAGAAAAAACTCGATGTAGCTACTGAGCATGTATGCAGCAATGCCGCTCGCAGCTTGATAAATGCAATTAATAGTGGGATTGCGAAAAGAGATCATAAGAGTAAGGTGATAATTTGTACCCCTACTGCTGAATTACATAATCTTGGATGTGGTATTATAGAATCTGTATTGCTGAGCAAGGGTTATCAAGTCTTCAACATTTCTCCATCAGCTCCAGCAGAATCAGTCACCAATTACATCAAGGACTTAAATCCACAAGCCATTCTAATTTCGTTAACGCTTCAAGACAATGTTAGAATGGGGCAGAGCCTTGTCAGACGAATTAGAACTATATCTTCAGGTTGTGTAATAGTTGGCGGTCAGGCAATTAATGAAATGATGGAAAGTAAGTTTGAGGCTACCATAATGAGGGGTCCTTCTTTAGATGAAATAATAACATTAGTGAGATCGAATCAAGTAAACTAGTTAGATTGAAGAAATTAGAATTTCTTGAGAAGTTAGGTTCATTACAAATGTGTAATAGGCTCTATATTGTTGTTATAGATCTAGTACCTAGATGGTTAACATTATGTGGGCAATAAGCGGATATTTGATATCTCCAGCACTCCAAAAATACAGTTATTCATTTATGTGTAGTCCTTAATTATCCTACATGATCATTACCAAAATTATTTTGAATCAAGAAAACACATTCACAAACAATCTCCTATCTAACCTGATTCGATTAAAATAATATATTATCAATGGATTGCTTAAATTTAATATACACTTAAAATTAATGACTCTTATGCTTGATATGCAAAGGATCTTCATAGAGGCATGCTCTAACGTAAGGTCACAGGTTAGCAGGCTTGTTGGAACTGAAGAAGCAAATGAATCTTATGGTGTTGGTGCTGGTGGAGATATTTCTAGAAAGATTGACATAGTTGCGGAGCGCGCTGTATTTGATACTCTGGAGACTCATGGTCTGAAATGCTCAGTACTTGCAGAGGAAACAGGAAGGATAGATATTGCAAATGGGAAGGAGGGTTTTATTGTAGTAGATGCTGTTGATGGCACCACAAATGCGCTCAGGGGGATCCCCTTTTACTGTTGTTCGATTGCTTATGCAGATCAGAATAGACTAAGTGCGGTAAAGATTGGTGTTATAATGGACTTATTTGGGGGTGATGTTTATTCTGCATCTAAGGGCAGTGGAGCATTTTTCAATGGTGCAAAGATACATGTTAAAGAAAAGTTTGAAGAAAATAAGTATGTAGTTGGAATGAATATATCAGGGGTTACACCAGAAAAGATTGAACTATTAAAACCAATAATATCAAAAGCAAACCATTTGCGACATATGGGTGCCAACGCACTAGAGTTATGCATATTTGCAAGAGGGTTAATGGATGTGTTCATTGATCTACGAAATAAGCTCAGGATTACAGATATGGCTGCGGCCTATTTGATTGTGAAAGAAGCAGGTGGTATAATTATATCTGAAGAAGGGAGTGAATTGGAAGCTGAGTTCAATACTAATTCAAGATTATCCTTTGTTACCGCTGCAAACAAAACAGTGTTGGCTGATATAGTGCAAACAGCAGGAATTGATCTCAAAATATGATTTGTTTTTTAAATGGTAAATCAAGTTTTAATTACGTTTGACTGAACAGAAATTCGTAAAACTTCCCAGGAATTTAACAATAATCTACCTACTGGTAAGCGTGGGTGCATTGCTTCAGATTGGAGGGGGGCACTGGGATGTTACATGGCATGCCTTGCAGAATCCTGAGACATTCTTGACACCGCCCCATTCTCTGGTGTATTTGGGTGTTCTTCTTACACTGTCAATGGGAATATTAGGGTTAGTGTTGAGGATTAAACAGAAGATTTCGACGGCTTATGTCAATAGTTTGCTGTATGCACTAATTGGTTCTGCGTTACAGTTGTTTTCTGGTGGATTCGATTTATGGTGGCACTCAATCTATGGTTTTGATGGCCTGTTGAGCCCCCCGCATTTGATCCTAGTTGTTGGAATGCTACTCAACGCAATGGCAGGTGTCAAAGGATTAGCAAAAATCACTAAGAGGAAAAAGAGTTCACCTTTATTGCAGATAGGTTCAATAATTTCCTTAACGGCTCTATGGTTGTCGGCATCGGGGATGGTAATGTTATTCACTTTACCTTTTTCTGAGGGGGAGTACTATGACTTTAATCCCAATCCGTTTGTGGGAGCAGCTACAGCTGCAGTAGTAATGCCAATAATTAGCTCTATGATGATAATAATTTCATACAGAATATTACAGATTCAATTTCCAGTTACGATTTTAACCGCATTATATGTTTTCGTGAACGGAACGGCTACAATTGTTGCCCATCACGGAATAGCACCTGCTATGCCCTATTACATGCTTGTCATACTGCCTGCGGTCGCAGTTGATTTTGTATTGCGAAGCAAACTTGGTGAAAAGATAAGATTAGTTTTAGCGGGTATCATTTTTGCTCCCTTTTATTATGTACTTTACTTTCCACTTGTGCCACATGCTTTTAGAGAAGCATTGGGTGTACCTGTTGATATTCAAGTCACTACGATAAATCTATTCTTGGCTACATACCAGCATGTCATGATCTCGACCTTGGTTCCAGCACTATTTTTGGGATTTTTGGGTAGTGTATTTGCTATCGAAATCACCAAGAGGATAGAAGATGGAGGATAATTATTATAGAAATAGTAATAATGAGAGCAATAACAACAATAATAATATTAATATTAAATTGACAATATAAACAATCAATCAAATTTACTTTTTCTCGTTCTTATGGAATATCCAGTGAAGAATGCATCCTACATACTTATGTTTCCTACAACCACAAATTTGACAAGTATTGTTTTCTCCATCCATACAGTGATAAATATTCTCTCTAATATCTAAAATCATCGTTTATACAAGTATGGAAAATAGTTACATGTTAGCTAGCACTGATGATTGTCTATTTATAGGCTACATATCATATCTAGGACAGTAATTATTGAATTCCTTCACCAAGATGATTTTGCATATCTCCTCTTGCACCTCTGAATGTTCAACCAATTTCTTTCTGCAAATAGGATATATGGAGTTATTATCCGTCAATGAATGAGCTTAAATATACAATTATAAAAGGAATTTACTACATCAAATACTAGTCCTCCATCTAAAAGTTTATTTTTAGAAAACAATCTGATTGATATATGCCAGAAAATGAAATTATAGCGTTGGTTATATCATTTGCATTTTTGGGTGGATTTATTGCATATCTTATCTATAGAAGACGAGGCTCATAAAAATTAACATACTGAAATGAATTAATGGATATTGAATCTTTTATGAATGTACTAAAACTGCTGCCAAATTATCACATTGAATATGATCCAGTTAACTAATTGTTTTTCTATATTCAATCAATTCATAAATAGAAATGACCTTGCCGGTCAACGGATCCTTATATTCATCCCGTATGGGTATGGGATAATTCTTGTCAATCCATGTATAGCTGGGAGTACTCTCAGGTCCGTAACTGAGTATATAGACCTCATCCTCATTTACGACCTGCTGCTTGATAATGCTTGACCTAGTAAAGGTGTTGTCAGGGGTAAGGAATGCCATATGCCAGCTAGCGCCAACCACCAATGGTTGATCCGTTATCCCCATGAGGAATTCAGCAACTGACATCTTTGTTGCAACTTCAAGCCTATCAAGCTCCCCAATAATCTTAGAGCCCCCCACTGGTAGTATGCTTTTTGTTGTAAAGGCATAGGCATTCTCCTCCACATCACCCGCTTTTGCGTCTATTGCAATTTTCCATGTTCCGTTTAGGCCTCCAGTATCTACAACTGTATAACTCGTTGTGACATTTTGTCCAAGTGCTGCGTGATACACATTATAGGTAGCCTTCGTTCCATTCCCAATACCAACGCCAAAAGTCCAAAGCTTTTCAGGGTGATAATCTTTGGTACTGTTACCATGTAATGTTTGAAGTTGGGGATAAAGGTTGAAAAGGGCCCAAAATACTAATGCCAATCCGCCAATAATCAAAATTGTGCGAAGATTTCCTTTTTTCTTGATTACCAATTTGATATTATATGTACATGATATATCATTGCTTTGTTGTATTGATTCAGAAGGTATCATTTAGTCAAGTCCTGCTTGTGTTTCTTATACCCTATAATTTTTATTGTCCAGCACCAAATACAGCTAATGCAGATTAACAAGATAAGGGCAAAAACAATTCTCACTCCTACTGGTGGTTTTCTTTCAGATTATACACACACGATCAATCCTTATAGTGAGTGCCAACTCGGACTTGGTCTATGTGGTAACTACTGTTATGCGAAAACAATCATCAGGGGAGTGAAGGGTGAGATGCGATCATGGGGCACCTATGTCGATGCTAAGATCAATGCCTCTGAACTATATAGATCTGATTATGGAAAAATTCGTAACCGTCATGAAAAATTAAAGATATTCATGAACAGTGTTACTGATCCGTACATCCCTGCTGAAGCTGAATTAAGGATAACAAATAGCCTCCTTGAAACTATGATTGAGTTGCCACCAGATAGTCTGGTAATACAGACTCATACCCCAAATTTATTGAGGGACCTGGGCTTAATCAAGATGCTTCATCATCTTTGCAATGTATCTCTACAAGTATCTATAGAGACTGATATGGAAAACAAGGATCTAGATTTGTTTAATACCAGCGTAAATTTCAGGCATGTGTATTCAGTAAAATCTAGGATGCAGGCACTTTCTAATATAAAGAGTAATGAGTTGAATGCTGTCGCTGTGGTTTCCCCTTTACTTCCACTGAAGGATCCATTTGGGTTTGCTAGGAGCATTAACTCCTGCAGTAATTATGTCATATTGGATCATTTCCTTCTGGGTGATGGTTCCAATGGTTACCGAACGAGCTCTCCTGTTTACTTTGATGATCCATTACCGTATGTGTTGAAGAAGAATGGTTATGGAAAATGGAATTCGCTTGACCAGTTCAATCACATTGTTACATCTTTTAAAACAATTATGGGTGAAGAAGGTGTTGGAGTATCAAAAGAAGGATTTGGGCATAGTCAAATTTCATTGAAATAATATATTTTATTATCTAGATATACTAAAATGTAAATAACCATTTTAGTATATCTAGATGAAAAGTGATGTTTTTGAATTGTTTTCATATAATCGTTATAGTTATGCAACCCATGCGTGCCAATCTGGGCATAAATCTCATAATAATACTTCTCACGTTGGGTGGTATTTACAATATTGCTACTAGTATACTAACTATGCTTGAATACCTACCTACAGAATTCGCTGGCATTGCTTCGATAGGCTCAACCTTCTCTCTTGGCATGGATCTATTCATCTTCGTCCTCGTGTATGGTCTTGCTAAAAGGAAGGGGTGGGGTTTACTACTAGGCTTAGCTTTCATGTTCTTTGGAATAATAACTTCTATCATGAACATACTTTACACTAGAGCATTTGAAATACCATCAACGTTTGGCATACGGGTTGATATTGTTTTCTGCTGCAATCTACTATCTGACCAGGCCGTCTATTCGAGCAGTGTTTCAGGACAACAAATAATTTAATGCATAAATGTTATCTATTAATAGTTGATACGAGCGGCGCATCACGGTCAAAAAATGGCGGAAAAATTCTTTGTAGATAATTCTTCCAGCTATGAAGCCGTTGTTAACACAACAACTTTCGGTCAGGATATGGCGTGGAAAAGAGTCATTCTCGATTTGATCCCTAATGGTAATTATAAAGTTCTTGATCTTGCCTGTGGAACAGGAATACTTTCGTTTGCGTTGGAGAGAAAGGTAAGGTATGTTGTTGGTCTTGACATCATCGAAGGCAGTATTAGAATCGCCAAAGAAAAAGCTTCGATACGCAATATCAAAAACCTGAGTTTCTATGTATCCGCGGCAGAGGCAATTCCACAGGTAGATGGAGAGTTTGATTTTGTTACGGCTTCATATCTACCCAAATATTGTGATATGGATAAGGTTGTATCTGAAATCTCTAGGGTTTTGAAGCCAGGGGGAATGTTGATCATGCATGATTTTACTTATCCAACTAATTCTCTAATGAAATGCTTATGGAATGCATACTTCAAGGTACTACGTATAGTGGGGATATTCTTACCTTCATGGAGATCAGTGTTCAATGAACTTGACACATTGATAAAGAGGAGTAATTGGATAAACGACCTTACAACAAAAATGGAGAGATATGGGTTTAGTGATGTTCAATGTAAGAGCCTTACCTTTGGAACAGCTGCCATAATATCGGGAAAGTATGCAATTTAGACCTTTTCGAATTGTTCGTAAATTGAAGATAGGGTTCCTGAAGCTGTCCTTGTTAGGACAATGTATTATTCACTGGTAATAGTACTACGCATTTCTAGTGCTCGGCTGTAGATGATTTGCAAAACTTCATTCATTTCCTTTTATGTGACTTCTCTTTCGAAGCTTAATCCATAATACATCCTTATAGCCGTATTTATTTCTCCCCATATCCAACCAAAAACAAAATCTATCTCATTGTTTACATTCAATACTGCTTTTACCCGATGGATGTTCTTTATAAATTCTGGAATATTCGCAATAACTTTCAATTATCCCTTTAAAAATTATTCTGGTATTCTCATCAAGGCCATATATTAAATATCTGAGACCTGGGCATAATTCAATTATAATATTATTTTGAAATTATTACTATTAGCTTCCCAACATATACTTCAATGCCCTAAGAGGCCTTCCTGTCAAGTAGTTGTAGTAAACCATTACCTGATACAACAATACTGATAACAACACTATACTCTTACCTTATCAAATCCTCTAACAGGTAGTGGGTCTATATCAAATACATCCTTTATCTGCTCTATCAATGGCTCAACGCTTATGCTCCTCCGAGAATATACATGCTGCCCAAATTCAGAGTTATAGAACTGCAGCAATGCCAGTCTATTATTATCTGTAGTATGCTTGTACCTTTCCAATGGGAATACTGGATGCCTTCTATACCTGCTGAAATCACATAACTTGTGATCATCATATCCTTCATCTCCTACAACATACCTTACCATTCCTGTAGGCAATGAAGATGTTATGCTTTCATACATCTTGTTATCAGTAATGTTAGCTGTTGTGAAATCAGCTGATAATGGAACTATCAACGAACCTGTGCTACATGCTAAATGCATCTTGTATCCAAATACCCATCCCTTGGTTCTGCTGAATCCCCATCGAGCGTCTGTATCCATACCGGAGCGTGGCACTTCATTCTTCTTCATGTTTGATCTATGCCATACATGTCCCTTTGCTTTCAACAAGGAACTATCAACGGATACTATGGATGAGTCTACCAACCCATCTTTTATGAAGAGCATACCCATAGCACCTATCCTTGATCTTATGTCAATTGACGTGGCCTTGACCTTCTGTCGAATGTTCTTTTATCTGGCAACCTATCAAGACCACATGCCTTCATTACCTTCCTGTTGTATGGCATGTCTATCGAAAAATATTGATGTAACACATTGTTGCCTGGTATTCTTACCCATACTCTAACGATGAAGCATCTCACCATAACTGTAGGAGAATAGTAGAATGGTCTACCTCTTTTCCTATTAGGTTTTGTCCAAGGAATCACGTCAATCAAAAATAATATATGAAGAAGTATGGAGTCTGAGCTAAACATATTACCAATGAAAATTGAAACCTGATCTTATCGTTTCTACCGGCTTAATTACGCCCAAGCCTCAAATATCTAGTATATTATATTTAAAATTGGCAATCTACTTCTATATTTGACAACACCACATGAAAGCCAAGAACATATCCTCATTATAGAGAGATAAACTCAGAAAGGAAATCAAAGGGTAGGGCTCTCTCCTCAAGAATTATAGTTTCTGCAAAGCTGCTGGAACTCCTTCCTTGTATGTTGAATACAGTAGCTCCAAACCTAGTTCCCTCATTGCTTTTGTATTTCTGGCTTTTATTGAACAAGTAAGCAGTTTAACCATATCGGAACCAAGAACAGCTTTCGCAAGGAATGCTGGAACTTTGCCCGGTCTCTTCAAGTTCATTCGATCTGCTATATAATAAATGAATTCAGAGAATGTGACTGGTTCATCATCTGTAATCATAAATGTGTTGTTGACCGCATTTTTCTCAACAATGAGTTTTAAAGCATTTACAACATCATCTATGTGAACCAAACTTCTATAGTATTCACCAGAACCTGGAATTTTGAAAGAGCCATCCCTAATCTTATTAACAATAATATCTGCAAACCACCCCGAGGGTCCATATACATCTCCAAGTACCGCTACTGTGACCGGCAATCCGTTCTCCTTGCTTGCCCTCCATAACATCTGTTCAGCCTTGTCCCTTGTCCTTGCAAAATCGGTGTTCGGATTCTTTAATGTAGATTCATCGATCCATTCCCCTTCAGTGTCACCATAAACACCAGTTCCTTGGGCATAAACAAATAATTTTACATCGTTTTCTATACATGCATCAATCATGTTTCTCATTCCATCAATGTTGACCGCCTTTTGTAATTTCTTGTTCTTTTCCAAAGGATTCTTAGCTGCCAGATGGAACAATCCGTCAACCTTGATATTATTCATGGATTGAAGCAGTGTGTTCCTGTCGGTTATATCAGCAATCATAAACTCAGCACCTTGGTTCAGTTGAGTTCTCTTTTTATCATCTCTTATCAAACAAATTACATCGTGTCCACTATGTGCAAGGTGGTCAACCAGAGCGGTTCCTATGAAACCAGATGCTCCACTTACCAGAAGCTTCATCTTGTTACCGCTACCTATTTCCATGTATTAATGATTTGAATTGCCTTTTGTTAATCACGCTTAATTCTTGGAGGATGTTTCGTCACCCAATGACGGCCCTTTGTTGCAAGTAGTTCAAAATTCTCCCTGAATCGGGGTTCGTGCCATTCCCCCCTGAGACCAGATATAATGGGTTCACATTTTGCCCATTCAGCCTGTAAAGAACCATATCTGTCAAAGTACAGGTCTTCACTAAGAAATCCATGCTCTACCAAGACCCCTGCATGTTCAAACCTAGATGTGAATCTTTCAAACAATTGTGCTCCCCAACTTCCCTGCGGATATTTGCTTCTGAATGCCATAAATTCGTCTTCTATAAACACTCTCCAAAACCACTCTGTTGCTTTAAAGTCATATTCTGTGTTATATATCTCTGCCATCTTGAAAAGAAGCTCTACATCATCCCGGCTAATTCCCCTATCCTTCATAACCTTACTAGCTTTCTTCACCTTACTTGGCTTCTTAACCTTACTAACAAGTTTAGTCTTTTTTGCCATGGCCCTATAAGCCATCTTCTTGACATATATTTGATGTTTACTGAAAATGGATTATGTAGATCTAAGGAAAAATGGGAGGCAAAACTATAATCTTATAGGAAAATCTGGATCGGAGAGAAAAACATTTCCAAGAATATCAAGGAAGATCTTCACCGAATATACCTCAAGGCCTTTCTTATATGCAGAACTTAGTCTTGATGCAAGTTGTTCATGTGCCTGCATATTGGGTTTAAACGCTTTTGCATAAGGATGTGCGGCGACAAAAACCATGACAGTTCTATACCCATGTGTGTTTAGCTCTTCAAGCGTAATAATATGTCTCAGACCACGTTCGCTTGGGCAATCGGGATACGTAGCATAGTACCCGTCGTAGTATGCTGCGGATTTTAATTCCATATAACCTTCGTGAATTTCATTTGTTATTTTGTAATCTAACCTTGAACCGCCTACATTAACCTCCCTCCTTTCAACCCTCCAACCACTCAACCAGGGAATGAATTTTTCATTTGCGGCAATATCAAAGACTCTTAACTGAGTGTAGGATCGACTATAGCTGCTTTGTTGTCATCTACGAGCACTCCTATGATTTCACAATTTGTCTTACCACTGGTTCGATCTAAGCATAATACAGTATATCCGGGTTGAATAAGCTCTAGAAGCCTACCAGTATTTCTAAGGAGGGCACGTTTGCTCCTATTACCATTGGCAACAGTAACAACGAACATATTTTCCCTTTTTATTATGTTATATTTTTTCAAGCTATCCAGCTTGACAATAGGCTTCATCTTACTTTCACAATATTTGCCACAATATTATAAGTTGATTTCTTGGTGTTGATTCATATGTATTAGTAGTTATTATTACTCTAGTAACGTTGGTGAGTCCAATTATCATCAATTTGAACAAGGTGTGGTGCCCATGGGGTAAAACTATTCAAACACCAATAAGTAATGTAATGTAAATGACCGGTGAAGAAGATAGTTTAAGGATCAATGAGTGGTTCGTACCCAAGTTTGGACCCTTGAGGTTCCGACTTTTCATGGGATTACTTTTCCTTCCCTATACAGGGATGTGTATTTCTTTTACAGTAATAGGTTCCATGTTGGCCCCAACAATTTTCTGGGATAGAACTGTTGCTATTGCCCTGATCTATTTTTTGGCTTTAGGAATTGCTGCTCATGCCCTGGACAGTATTGGTTCTAGAAGAGCCAAACCATGGGGTAATTATTTTGATAAAAAACAGCTTTGGTTCTTGTCGTTGGGTACTTTGGTGAGTGCATACGCGATAGGTATCTACTATATGATATATTACGTACCAATGCTATGGGTGGTGGCAATAGCTGAAGGTTTCTTTATATTCGCATACAATGTGGAATGGTTTGGTGGCAAGTTTCATACAGATCACTGGTTTGCATTTTCTTGGGGAGCTCTCCCATTACTGGCTGGATATATAATACAGACCAATAGTCTGTCATTAATTGCGGTTGCAGTCGCTGCCGCTACAGGGTTCACCAGTTATGTTGAAATAAAAACGTCAAGACCATATAAGGAACTGAAGCGAGGTAATTATAATGGAACATTGTCTCGTGAGGAATTAACAGAGAAAATGAATCACCATGAAAAAATTTTGAAGGGTTTGAGTGTGGGAACAGTTTCTCTTGCGGTAATTCTTCTTGTGCTTAGAGGGCTGATGATATGAAGATAAGGGTCGAGGGTGATTTTGGAAGGGAGATGATATTCCATTTGCAAAGATTGGAAGAGCAGTCCAACATTAAATTTAAAAAATCGCATAAAATCTTGTTGGCAGAGGTTGGGACTTTAGAACAAGTGTTGAGCATTTTGCTTGATTCTCCAATTACCGTTGAAGTGAAGAAACAGATCGTTAGGAATTACAGGATTGAGCGAGAAGTAGTTTTATCGTTAAGGGGTGACGATATCGTACATGCCATAACTGAGATAGATGTAAGAACTATGCCCAGCGGTGTGGTTGCTGATATTAAAGAAGGAAAGTTGGGCATAGGCACGATATTGGCCAAACACAACCTGGAAACATTCAGAAGAATAATTGAAATTGGATACGATTCAACTCGTAATAATGCATACAGGGTTTATGAAATACTATATGGGGCAGAACCAAGATTCAAAATAAGAGAAGAATTCTTCATAGAGAAGATATTATGATATCTGCTCGTGTTATTCAACGAACTCATGAATAAAAGATCATGTAGAGCATTAAAATTATAATTATGCCAACTTTAATCGGAAGAAGAATAAGGACTATACTCCGATTATGTAGTGAACAAACCAGAGTGAAATCAATGTAATGAGAGATGTGAGGGTGTTTGTTGAATGGAGAGATATGAAGGTAGGTAGTTTGTACAGTTTTACTCCACCTTTGAGGCTTGGGTCTCGTACTACCTGTTTCTGTTGGTCATTCAAAACGTGAGCTGTTACAGCTTGCATCAAAAAATTCTCCGGCACCAAATGCGATTTATGTTCCGCCTCTGCATCTATAGATCGTGTCCTTGACCGGGGGAATCCTAGGTTTTGTGAGGGATTTATTTTTACGGACATTATCTGCAACAGCAGATTGCCAAAGTGAAAGAAGGGAATGTTGAACCGTTTGATTTGTGATGAAGACATTATGACCCTCTGTTTTTACAAAATAATATATCAATTTTCTTTTGAGCTTCAATTTCACTGTTAAAATCAAAGATATAGATAAACGTAATTTGGATTCTTTAATTAAAAAATAAGAAAAATATACAATAGGTCAAAACTTAAACTATGGAATCGCTTATGGTAAGTTACTCACACTTCATCTGATTATCAACTCTTTCTTTGATTTAGTATTGATAGAGATATGGTTGGTATTATCTCACACAGACAAATACCAATTAAGAATATTGGGCATCTTATAAAAGATGATCGTACAAAAACATATGCCGGAAGTTATGTTTCTTTGTTTATCAATTGTTCTTCTATCTGCCCTCGTTCCCCACCAAGCATATAGTAATCATAATATGGCCTGTTTTAGTAGTGTAATCATCGTAGGGACATCTGGAGATGATGTGATTTATGGCACAGATGGACCAGATGTCATACGTGGAATGGGTGGCAATGATATCATTTATGGTCAAGAAGGCAATGACATAATATGTGGTGAAGGTGGAAATGATACTATATATGGATGGCATGGAGATGATATTCTATTCGGGGAACTAGTGAGGATTATCTAGTGGTGCATTTGGGCATGACATACTTTATGGTGATGAAGACGCCGATTCCCTCTTCGGTGGTAATGGTTTAGATAAGATGTATGGAGAGATAGGGGACGATTATCTTCTTGGTGGACCAGAGATAGATGAAATGTATGGTGATGATGGTGATGATACACTGGACGGAGATAGACATACGGATTACATCTATGGAGGCAATGGTAATGATATCCTTTATGGCGTAACCGGTTCGGACTTCCTATTTGGTGAGGATGGTAATGATAGACTGCATGAGAGCTGGGGTGATGATAATCTTGATGGTGGTCCTGGTAATGACAACCTATACGGTGGATGGAATGATGATACGTTAATTGGTGGCGAAGGGAATGATTTTGCAGATGGAGGAGATTCTGAGAATGATGTGTGTTCAGCAGAAACCATAAGAAATTGTGTAGAGGAGGGGGGGGAGCAATCGTAGAGATAGAGACCGAGACAAACACAAGTGAATGTGATTTAACAGGGTCAACTATAGTGGGAACGGAATGTGATGATGAGCTAGTTGGAACGCCTGATGATGATATAATTGATGGAAGGGGTGGAAATGATATAATCATAGGGCTAGGAGGCAATGATATAATCTGTGGTAGAGATGGTGATGACAGGATATTTGGAGGATCAGGAGATGATATATTGGATGGAGAAAATGGTGCTGATAGAGTCTATGGAAATGATGGTCATGATCAACTATATGGTGGAGATAATGACGACACATTATTCGCAGGGGCAGGTAATGATGAATTGTATGGTGAGATTGGAGATGATCAGCTTTTTGCTGGCTATGATGATGATAATCTAGATGGTAGAGAAAGGAATGATAGACTCAACGGTATGGATGGGAATAATGTTTGTGAGAACGGTGAATTAATTCATCATTGTGAAACGGTAAATTAGCTGTATAAAATTCAATTTTGTGTGAAAACAACGTTTCTTGAATTTCAGGATTTCCCTAGATTCGAGATTACTCAACTTTGTAACTTAGGTGTAGAAGAAAGAAAGGTTAGACTGGTACAATTTTTTGATTAATATCATCTATGTTGTATTTTTAATTAATATCATTAACACCATCTCGATGAAAAACTCCTGAATTCAACTTTTAGCAATTGAAGGCAATGAGCTTGACGACCAAGACAGAACTACGAACCATAATGCATTGATACTCTGAGTAAGAATAAAGCTAATATACTGCTCAAAGATATGCTAGTTGAATCAATAAATGAGTAGGCGTAACAGGTATTATACACAAGAAAAATCGGATGTGAATAAGATCGTAGGATTCCTGAAGAATTATGAAATAGAATCAATACGGGATGCCTTTAATGAATTAGGTATAGTAGAAGATTTACCCACAGAATCTGCCGAACCAACGGTATTCCCTATAACCTCTATACCTTTGGATATTAGAATTCCAATGGTGGTGCCAACTTCATTTGCAGCTGGTTCTGGTGGCGTCATAGGAATAACTCGAAATCGTGAGACACTTAATAATTGCACAGCTTACCGTGCTTGGAGAAATACCACTGGAGGGACTCGAGACCGCACAATAAGCGTATATCCATCTTCAGGTGTTCCCCCCCTACTGCAAATGGCGAGGTAACTGTATTTGTGGCTACTGATAACCACACAGGAGGACCACCTTCGGGGGAGCAACCCAACTACGGTGAGTAGCACTGGTGATCGTGTTGGTAAGAGAATTCCCGATGGACAAGCAGTATTTGTTCACTATAGAAGAGTGAACAATCGCGGACCGCGTTTCGTCCAAGCCAACATATCGGACAGCCCCTAGTCAACTAATTTTTTCTTAACCTAATTTCATTATTACCTTAATGCATTATTGGTTAGTATCTACCTCTTTTTTGTAATCCCTATGGGTTAACATTCTTTATTGTCATGGAAATTGATTTCAGACTTAAAATGAGCAATTTGGTAAATTATGAAAAATCCTAGAATATAGTTTATTATTGTTTGAAAATTTAATGACCTTGCGATAACTTTCTTTTCGTTCCTGCAAGGTGGGGAACTCTTTTTATTAAGGCACTTGATAAAAAAAATAGCAATTTGGTATGGAAAAACAAAAACATATTCTTTTTACGGTTATAGAATTTGTTCTCATAACGCAGAAGAACAATTTTTTGAAAAATATAACGATTTGAATTCTGAGTTGATAAAATGGATATACTAGCGTTAATTCAATCAAATATTCTAACTCCCATTGTATTATTTTTCTTTTTTGGAATAGTGGCTGCACGAATAAAGTCTGACCTTAAAATTCCAGATGCAATATCGGAATTTTTGCCAATATATCTTCTTGCTGCTATTGGTCTTCATGGTGGAATAGAGATGAGAATTACTGGTTTTGTCAACATGTTAATTCCAATGTTGGTTGCTATTGGCTTATCACTACTTATGACACTTTATCACTATCAGATCCTGAGGAGACTTGGGAAATTCAATATATTTGATTCGTATGCATTAGCATCCACATACGGTGCTGTAGGTGCCATAACATTTTCTGTAGGTATATCCTTCTTAAGAACTCAAGGTGTTGAATCAGAGGGGTATATTGCTGCAATATTGGCAGTGTTAGAACCTGTAAGTTTCATCTTAGCGATATTTTTGACGAACATCACAGTAGCAAAACAGATGCGGGAAAAAAAACAAGCATTTGCCAAGAATGTTGGGGTAATGAAGAAAGAAATTGATACAGATGAGGAATTAAGTAATATTGAATCTGAATCACCCAATACAAAACTATCTGAAGTAATACACCAATCAATCACTGGGAAGGCCATAGTCATTTTACTTGGAAGTATTGTAATTGGATATGTTATAGGTAAAGAGGGATTTGAATCCATAAAGATTGTTTTTGATGATCTATTTACGGGCGCCATCGTTATCTTTCTAATCGAAATGGGATTAATTGCAGGTCGGAGATTAGATGACATTAAGAAAGTAGGTGTGTTTTTGGTAGGTTTTTCAGTGATAATTCCAACCATAAATGGAATCATGGGTGTTTTTGTATCCACTTTACTCGGACTAAGTGTAGGAGGGGCAGTAATGTATGGTTTGTTACTTGCAAGTGCATCGTTCATAGCAGCTCCTGCCGTCTTGAGATATGCGATACCCCAGGCAAAGCCTAGTCTGTACATTACCTCTGCGTTAGGAATTACATTTCCTTACAATATCGTAGTGTTGTTACCTATAATGTTCATTATATCAACTTTTATTCATGGGTAAGATGGAACGATAGACTTATTTTATTACTTTAAGGAAGTATTCTAATGAAACTCTATAATGTAAAATTACTTACAATAACATGTGAAGCACTTGTACAAAAAAAAGTGTTTGAAATTCTCATTAAACATCAAGTGTCTGGATATACTACATATGAGGTAGAAGGGCATGATCCGAGAGGACTTAGGGGACAGGGTTTCCTGCGTGAAAAGAATGTGAGGATTGAGGTAGTGTTAAAGGAAAATAAATTACAGGATATAGTAGAAGAAATTTTCAGCAAGCTCTCACCAAATTATGCTATTATTTTCTATATTAGTGATATTGGGGTGTTACGCCCAGTGAGGTTTGATTAAAAACAGGATTCTCTAATTGTACTTGTCATGATTGTTGAAATATTTTGCCTTATGGTAATCTGAAATTATTTTGTAATCCATTTTCTTATCAATTATGATATCATCATTATTGGAACTCTATATTCATAATTCAAACAACATATCCGCCAAGCCCATCTTCTTAAGTCTTGATCATAGTTAATCTATTTTATGATGGAACGCTTTGTCAGAGAAGGTATTCAGACTACCTGTTACGTAAATCCGTTATCCACATTTATTTCAATTATATATATTATTGGAATGGAATTTATCTTTTGCTAATGTGCAATTATTGATAGTTAATGACATTATTGGTGGCATAATTATAGTTCATTTCAACCTCATTTATCAGGTCTTATGGAACAACTTTAGAATCCTTATTCCAGCATTGATAGAGGCAAAAAAGACTATCCATGCTATCAATGAAGCAATCATAGATGCCTGATAAGGCTCAATACCTTCTTGCAGAAATTCATAATGGATAAAAGTCCTTGTGATTGCAAATATTATTTCAGAAAAGGAAAAGGCGGCAAATAGTTTCTTAATGTCATTTCTTATTCTCTTGGAATTCTTTTTTCCTGTTATAGGATCTAAATATCGATGCTTATTATCCCAATAGAAAAGAAATGCGAAGAAAGGAATGTAAATTCCGTACTCTGTTACCAAAGCAACAATAGAATTTGCAAGTGCATTGGTGTTAAGAGAAGCATAAAGCTGGGCAACAAAGGCACCTACAAAAGATGCGCTCGTGCCAGATAAGATCAGATTCTTGTTGAAGAGGAAATAATCTCTATATTTGTTGAAAAAATTACCTATACTGGCCGAATTCATGTTTAAGAAATATTTTACATAATTTAAAAATTCTAGCTATTATTGATGGTTTTAATGAGACAATGGTCTTAAAGAAGTTAATTTAGTCAAAGGGTAAAGTAACAGATACCAAACGTTGTTGCGTTTTTGACGCGCATGATTATTAGAAAAAATGAGTCTAAACAAGATTTAAAATGTGAAAAATGAGGATTCTCAAGTTTAGTTAAGATACTTGTACTGTTATTTGTAATGTTATTTGTTTTGTATGAATCCAGTGACCCCGTAAGAGAAGAGAATTGGATATTGATCTAGAAGCAATAACTGCTTGCAAAAAATGAAGGATGAATAGCGTTAACAAATCATGGATGTGCTTTTTCACCACTGATTATATACTTCACCAAATCACCAATGGATACAGCATGATCAGCTATTCTTTCTAAGTAACGCAAAATGAGAATATTTGATATAGCGCATTTCATTTCCGTCTGCTTCTCTTGAATCTCTTTAAGATATTGCAAATAAGATGCATCGACAACGTTATCTACTACCCTGAGTTCTTCGGCCATTTTGATATTCTTCTCGCGAAGTGCCATAATGCTGTTGCGAATCATCTCCTTAACTGAATCTGCTGTCGTAGAAAGCATAGAATGATCACAGTGGGAAACTTCACCAAATTGGTCTCTGACCTGTGAGATGTCGTAAGCGTATCTTCCAAACCTTGCAAATCCATATGCTATTTCCTGACAGGATCTGATGAATCTCAAGTCCGTTGCTACCGGTTGATACCTTATAAAAAGCTCAACGGCAAGGTCGTTAACTTCCTCTTGTAGAATAGCAAGTCTATTCGATTCACTGAAAATGGAACTAACGACATTCTTACCTGAAAGATATGCTCCGATTGCTGTGCTTACACAGTCTTCTGACAACATGGCCATCTCATGAACGAGATTGGTAAGGTTGTTAAGACCTAGATCCATTAGTCTACGTACCAAGGTGGCCTCCTAGATCAACCAAATCTACCACTAATATAGTCTTCAGTTAGTTTCTCGATTGGGCTCTCGAAGATTACTTTCGTAGGATTGTATTCAATAAGCTTTCCAAGATAAAGAAATGCCGTGTGATCGGAAACTCTTGCAGCCTGCTGCATATTATGTGTCACCATAACTATTGTGTATTCATGTTTCAATATGTCTATCAGCTGCTCTATCTTTGCAGTGGATATAGGATCAAGAGCTGATGCTGGCTCATCCATGCACAAAACTTCAGGTTCTGTCGCTAATGCTCTAGCAATACACAATCTTTGCTGTTGCCCACCAGACAAGCTAAGGCCGGGCTTATCAAGATCATCTTTAACCTCATCCCATAAAGCCCCCATCTCAAGGCATCTTCTGACTATCTCATCAAGTTTATGCCTTTTCTTCATTCCGCTCAGTTTCAACCCTGCAGCAACATTATCATAAATACTCATGGTTGGAAATGGATTAGGTTTCTGAAATACCATGCCGATCTTTCTCCTGACGGCAATGGGATTAGTGTTATTATCATAGATATTGTGTCCATCTACTAGCAACCTCCCGCTGATTGAAGAACCATTAACCAGTTCATGCAATCTGTTGAAACACCTGATAAGGGTTGTTTTACCACACCCAGAAGGGCCTATTATTGCTGTAACAGAATTCTTTTTTATCTTCATGCTTATGTCCTTAACCGCAGGTTTTCCACTATAGTAGGCACTAAAGTTTTCTAGAACCACCTTATACCTCCTATGAATTAATTCTGGATCGGCAGGCTCTATTTCCTCCTTTTGAAGAATTTCAGATTTAATGGTCATCCTCTTATTTTCTAATATGCACAAACAACCTCCTGCGCGTAACCATTCTTACTCCAATATTCAAGCTTAGAACTAGCAGTATAAGTATTAATGCCGCACCCCATCCATGCATCTGTGAATAATCATATGGTAACAATGAAAGCCTCCAGATCTTTAATGGGATTGCATCGAGTGGTTCATTAAGAGATTGCAGGAAAAGGCTACTTCCCAAAATGGTCAGGATTAGGGGGGCAGTCTCTCCAGCAATTCTCGCAACGGCTAACATCACTCCTGTTATCATGCCATTCTTTGCAGTCGCTAGTAAAACACTGAACGTCGTTCTCCACTGTGGCACGCCGAGCGCGAGTGCTGCTTCTCGTACTGTCTGTGGCACAAGCTTTAGAGATTCCTCTGTTGTACGAGCTACAACTGGTAGCATTATGATTGATAGGGCAAACGCACCCGCCCAAGCGGAGAACGATCCCATAGTCATTACAATTATCGTAAACGCAAATATTCCGATAACTATTGAGGGAAATGATGTCAAAACATCGTTGAAGAACCTGACAGTTCTGGCGAATTTGTTATTGCCAAACTCAGACAAATAAATTCCTGTCATTACACCTGCTGGCACCCCCATTACTGAAGCCAATCCTATCAAGATCATAGTACCTTGTATAGAAGGTCCTATTCCACCTGTACCCTCTCCCACCGAGCCCGGTGGTGCAGTAATAAACTCGAGGCTTAGTGCTACAGCACCATTCTTGAAAACCTCTATCAAAATGCTTCCCAATGGTATGATGGCTATTACAACACACACAAATGCACCTATACGAAACATCTTGTCTACAAGCATTCTGCGCTTTAGGTTACCTCCAAATTTTTCTTTCATATCTTCCTCTCTAGTCATTCCACGCTACCTCTTGTCTTTACCATTTTGGAGATCATGAATGACGCAACTGTGTTGATTGCCATAGCTACGATGAACAGAACCAATCCAATTCCTATTAGTGCAGAAGGATGTAAAGTAAAGGGATCTGCTTCATTAAACTCATTTGCAATAATGCTAGCCATTGTCTGACCCGGTTCTAACAGCGATATAGGCAAAGCAGCCAAACCTATCGCATTCCCTATGACCATCGTTACTGCCATAGTTTCTCCCACAGCTCTACCTAAACCCAATATAGATGCCCCGAAGAGACCCGACCTACCGTACGGAATAACTGCATGTCTGAACACTTCCCATTTTGTGGCACCGATCGCAAAACCTGCTTCTCTCTGTGCAGAGGGTACAGCAGAAATGACCTCTCTTGAAACCGCAGATACAGTGGGGATGATCATTATTGCTAGTATGATACCAGCAGTAAGAACATTGAGACCTAAGGGTGTACCAGAACTTGAAAATAGTGGTATGAATCCAAGATAATCACCAAGTGGTACCTCTATGTAGTCCTTGATCCAAAACCTCAATACAAACAGACCCCATAGTCCATAAATTACACTTGGAACTGCGGCTAGAAGTTCTACCAAAAAGGAAAGAAAAGTTCTAACTTTTTTGGGAGCCATCTCTACCAAATACATTGCTATCCCTATGCTGATGGGTACACCGATTAACATTGCAATACCGGCCGTTACCAGGGTACCAAGCACATAAGGAAGTGCTCCATACACATCCTTCACTGGATTCCAGTCAGTACCAATCAAAAAATCAAAACCAAATTTAGAAAGAACCGGTTCAGAACCAATTGATATTTCTAGAACCATTATAATTATTACAGCCAGTACGTATGCAGCTGCCCCAGCGGCCACCCATTTGAAGACACGATCAAAATTAAATAAGCTCTTACGTCTTGAAGCGGAAAAAATTGAGGGCATTCAACATCTAACCTGGTATTTTAAATGTTGTTCCGCTTATGTGTAATCTTTTCAGCGCTTCAATGTTCATTTGTACAACTTCTTCTGGTAAAGGCACATACTGCAGTGCCGATGAAAATCTCTGCCCATCAGTAACGGCCCAGTATATGAAATCAACCATTGCCTGTCCCTCTTCAAAAGTCATACTCGGAATCTCACTAAGGTCTGAATATAGGATCAAATAGGTGAAGGTTGTAATTGGATATGAATCACTTCCCGGAGCATTCACTATACTGACTTTCGACCAATCCTCCCATGGTTTTGGTAATTCAGTCACAGCATTACCAGCTGCCCTCCCGGCTGAATCAAGTGATGGAAGTATGAATTCACCCTCCTGGTTCTGTAATGCTACAGCGGACATGCCTGTCTGTGTTACATATGCAAGTTCTACATATCCAAGTGAATATGGTGTGCTCCTAACAACACTAGCTACTCCTTCATTACCAGCAGCGCCGATACCAGTAGGCCATTGGACTGCTTTTCCTTTGCCTACTATATCCTCCCATTCCTTGCTTACGGTAGACAAGTAGTCAGTTAAGACAAATGTTGTGCCTGATCCATCAGATCTATGTGTTACAATAATATTCTCATCTGGAAACACGATATCGGGATTCAAAGTAGCTATTCTAGTATCGTCCCATTTGCTAATTTTGCCTAGAAAGATATCCGCAACGATATCAGGGCTCATCTTAAGCCCATTTTCTATCTGGATGCCATCTCCTTTGGGTATGTTGTATGTGACCGCAACTGCACCTAATGCTATTGGTATATGAATTGGATCTTTGAGTGCTTCAAACTGTTCAGACTTTAGTGGGGCATCGGTTGCTCCAAAGTCAACCGTCCTAATAGAGAACTGTTTTACCCCCCCTCCACTACCTATGGACTGGTAGTTAATGGCAACTTTATCAAATACATTTGAATATTCTACTCTCCATTTATCGATTAGAGGAAAAGGAAAGGTTGCTCCCGCACCATGAAGAACTACGTTGCTTGAAAGTTGAGTTGGTTTGAAAGGATTTCTTTCTGGCTGCTTTGAAATTTCTGGTGGATTTGAAATCATCATACCTGCGAGAAAATCGCCCTTTACATCAAGAACATCCCATCTGAATGGCGCTTCCTTGTCTTTGAGTATTAGAATCGCGACCATGCTGCTGCCTGGGTCTATTGGTCTTTTATCAGTCGATGCTAGAACAGTCGCCCTATCTATTCTTTCCCTATCCCATTCCCATAGCTTGATGTATCTTACGCCTTTAGATGATATCTTAATACCGTAAACTGGTTCATCACCATTGTTATTCACGGCTACTAGTGTAACCTTCTTTGTATGTTTCATAGCCACAGAAATATCTTCCATTTGTTCGGCTGACGCAGGTATCACAATAACGCCAATGAGTGCTCCTAGGGTTAATGCTAACATTACTACCCTATGAAAATTATTATACAACATTTTGTGCAGGGCAGAAAGTCGTATATCATGTTAATGCAAGTGAATCATCTTGGATCTATGACACTATATGATCTACTATAGATCTATATAGAATATGACCATAACGTGTATAAATGCCTCGCCTTCACATAGCAGTATTGTGATTGTTACAGATAAAGAAGTGAGGAAGATACAGTTCACGGGCAGGTCCTCATACATTGTATCACTCCCTAAAAAATGGATGGAGGAAATGGATTTGAAGGCTGGAGATGCTGTCACAGTCGTTAGGCAGGTCAACAACTCTCTACTGCTACTGCCGAACAATGTTACGAAGTCCTCGAAAACAGGTGAAGCGGCAGTAATAACATCTCAAAACCAAAGTGCCAATTCCCTGAAGAGGATGATAATCTCTATCTATCTAACAGGTTACAATGTGATACACATAAGGTCTAAGACGGGTAGAATCACACCACAGCAAAGAGATGCTATAAGAGAGGTGGTTCGAAGAAATCTGGTCGGAACAGAGATAATCGCAGACTCGTCAGACCACATCACAATACAGGTGTTGATGAGCCTGCCAGAATTGTCTGTGGGTACGGCACTGAGAAGAATGTTTCTAATTACCTCATCAATGCATAGAGAAGCTGTTGCTGCCTTGAGAGAATTTAATCTCGAACTGGCCAGCGGTGTGGTAAACTCTGACGATGAAGTAGACCGCTTTGGCCTCTATATAATGCGCATCCTCGTGTTGGCAACTCAGAATGGAAAAATCCTAAGAGAGGTTGGCTTGAAGAATCCTTCTGACTGCCTAATCTATAGGGTTGCTGTTAAAAGTGTTGAGAGGATTGCCGATCATGCCACCTCTATAGCTTCTAGAGTAAGTGAGGTCAAGGAAAAACCCGGTCCGAAGCTCACAGAAAAAATGGTTGAAATGAGTAATCATGCTTTGTCTGTTTTTGAGGATTCTATTGAATCTCTCCTGAGGCGCAATTACGCACTTGCAGATAAGGTTGCAGAGAAGGCGAGTATTGTTAATAAGTTGGAAGAAGATGCTCTTGAAATAATTACAAAAAGCCGTCAGAACAATGTGGGTAATTATAAGCTTGTACTTGAAGATATTAGAAGGACTGCGGAATACTCGAGCGATATAGGCGAAGCTGCGATGAATCTTACCATCGATGAAGTGATTACTGTTTGAATAACCTCAGTCATGGAATTTATTAAAATCTTATTTGTTTGTATAGTGAATGCCCAAAAAGGTTGTCGGAAAATCATTAATTAAAGAACTGACAAGGGAGCAATGATTTTTAGGAATCCGGAAAGGTATCGTCGTTCACCCAAGTAGATCGTTGTATGACATAAAATCTCAAATATATTAGAAATATGACCAGAAGCATTGGAAACTTATTCCTAAGAACACGGGGAAGATGCCTATTGGCACTGTAGCTTCAGGAACTTCCTCAGGTTCAACATCATCAATAGTTGTGGTTCCCGACAATCCAACAACACTAATACGGGGACAGAATCTATCCGAGAGCTTAAGGACTTTGCTTTTGATGATTATTGAAACAATTCTATGCTAGAAATTTATTCGAATATGTGTTAAAAGGAGGGAGGTAATTTAACAACTACAAGGTTCAAACCACATAATTGAATTGTTAACCATTATAAGTTCCACACTAACTGATTGTGGTTACTGGCGATGAGTAAAAAAATCAATAAAATCAAAGGAGAACTTATCAAATTCCAGGCAAAAGATGGATTAGAATTGAACGGATTCTTAATTCGATCTAAAAGGAAGAATAGGAATATTATCTTACACGTTTTTGGAATGAACGATGACTTTTTTTCTTCTAATATTTACTGGAGGCTAGCCGAACAGATCAAAGGGTCTAAATTTGATTTATTTCTTCCTTCCAATAGAGGACTGGCTCCGTTATTCATATTCAAAAATAACGATAGGAGGACCTTTCTCGGTACTGCTAGGGAGAAATTTGAGGATTGTATTCATGATTTAGGAGGAACTGTAGAAATACTTGAAAATTTGGGTTATAGAAGTATTATTTTACAAGGACATAGTACAGGATGTCAGAAGATAACATATTATCAACATAAAACGTTAGACTCTAGGGTAAAAGCCCTTGCTATACTTGCTCCCGCTGATGATTACAATCTAGCAAGAAGAAGATTAGGTAGAAAGTTCAATGAAGCTGTTGCAATATGTAAAGAGATGATCAAAAAGCAAAAGGGCGATGAACTTACTCCGAAATGGATTTCTTACCATACTGCAAGGAGATTCTTGAGCTATGCTGATCTAAGTAACGTCGAGGCAAGACTTTACAATTATGATTCTGACCTGAAAGAGTTTAGTGAAATCAGATCTCCTGTATTAGCCGTATTTGGAGAAAGGGATGTACATCTCACAAAGCCTGCGAGTGAACACATGAAAATACTGGAAAATAACAGTGATTCTCCACTGTTCAAGTGGAGAATCATAAAAGGAGCAGATCATAATTTCACTAACAAAGAGGTTATGCTCTCTCGAGTTATCTTGGATTGGCTTGGAAGAACTGTAAGGTAACTTCCTGCGCCATTCTCTTGAATCCCATCTTAACCAAAGATAATTTAGTATCTGAATCAACCCCTATTTGGGTAGCATCCAATAAAAAATTCATTCATTCTCTTATGATCGTATGCTGTCTTGACCTTGTGTCAACTGCAAGACCTTAATCCTTATGTTTTCTTCTCATGTGGCAATGAATCGAGAAATAATTATTACCTTTGAAGTGAACACCTGGTAGATGGCCCATACTGCACTTCATTCCAAGAATGTCGATTGGCATACTTTATCAGCGGAAGAAATGTTACAAATTTTGCACACTCGACCTAATGGGTTAACAGATGCAGAAGCAAAGCAAAGACTCTCCCTGTACGGTTATAATGAGATCGTGGAGGAGAAGAAAAGATCCCCAATAGCTATATTTGCAAAGCAGTTCAAGGAGCCACTCATAATAATACTACTTGTAGCAACGGCTATTTCCGCACTTGTTGATGAGTTGATCGATGCAATTGTAATTATTTCAATAGTAATACTTGCAACGATTGTGGGCTTTGTGCAGGAATTTAGATCTGAGAATGCAATAGCAGCCCTGAAGAAAATGGCTGCGCCAACTGTTATTGTTATTCGCAATGGGGAAGAAAGGGCTATTGATGCGGCAGAATTGGTTCCGGGCGACATGATTCTTGTTTCAGTGGGTGACAGGATACCTGCAGATGCATACCTCCTCGAACCTTTTGACCTTGAAATTGATGAGGCTTCACTTACTGGTGAATCTATACCTGTAGAGAAGCGTATTGAAAGATTGCCAAAGGAAACGCAGATTGCCGATAGAAGAAACATACTACATATGATCACATCGGTAACACATGGTAAGGGCAAGGCGGTTGTATTCGCTACTGGCATGGATACTGAACTCGGCAAGATCGCAGGTGCAGTTCAGACAATAGAGATTGGAAAAACACCTTTTGAAATCAGGATAAGAGAGATTGGTAAGCTGTTAAGCATTGTCATGTTAGTAGTTGCTGGTCTTATCAGTGCAGTAGCTTTTCTGCGCGGGCATGCAATACTTGAGATGCTGATCTGGGGAATCAGCCTTGCTGTTGCTGCAGTACCTGAAGCATTGCCAGCTGTGGTAGCTGCTTCACTAACCATTGGCGTTTACAAAATGGCAAAACAAAACGCGATAGTAAGAAGGCTGCCAGCAGTGGAGACTCTGGGTTCCACCACGGTGATCTGCAGTGATAAGACCGGCACTTTAACCAAGGGTGAGATGACCGTGCGAAAAATCTACTTATGTGATAGATTTGCCGATGTTACTGGTGTAGGCTATAGTAACGAAGGAAGCATAGTTGGTTGGGAATTAAACGAGACCAGTCTTATTTTATTGGTAAAGGCAGCAGCCTTATGCAATGATGCTAGAGTTAAGTTCGTTAATGGGAAGCATACATCAATTGGAGACCCAACAGAAGCTGCTCTTGTTGTTCTGGCAAGTAAGGTTGGATTATTGAAGGATAAGTTTGATGTAGAGTTTCCTCGTGTCTCCGAAGTTCAATTCAGCTCTGAAAGAAAGAGAATGACAACGGTAAACAAAATCAATAATGAGTATTTTTCATTCATGAAGGGTGCCATTGAGACTGTTATGGAACATTGCTGCTCAGTTATTGTACAGGGTGGTCTAGGCAAATTGGACGAGAAAATGATAGCAAAAATTCTATCCGTGAACAACGAGATGGCATCAAGTGGCTTGCGCGTCTTGGCGCTTGCATACAAGAAACTTGATACGAATAACTTTGATAAACAGTATGTGGAAAGTGATCTAACATTTATTGGACTCGTGGGTATGATGGATCCTCCAAGATCCGAAGTAATAGACGCTGTTAAACAATGCAAAAGTGCTGGCATAGATGTTATCATGATAACCGGTGATCACAAATTGACAGCAGAGGCTGTTGCAAAGGAGATCGGAATAACGGATAGAACTTCAAGTATGTCTGGCGAGGAACTTGAAGAAATTGATATTCCATCGCTACAGAAGAAGCTTGAAGAAATCAAGGTATTTGCGAGGGTGTCTCCAGAACATAAACTAAAAATCGTACAAGCATTGAAAAGCAAGTCCCATATAGTTGCAATGACGGGAGATGGAATTAATGATGCAGCAGCTCTGAAAGCTTCTGATATCGGAATTGCAATGGGGATAACAGGAACCCAGGTGACCAAGGAAGCAGCGTCGATTGTACTTACAGATGATAACTTCGCAAGCATAGTCTCTGCTGTTAGAGAAGGAAGGAGAATAATGGATAATGTTAAGAAATATCTTGTCTACCTTTTACCAGTAAACATAGGCGAGATCATTCTTTTTGCTCTTGGAGTTATGATGGGTATGCCACTTCCTTTGCTGGCTAAACACATACTTTACATCAACTTGGCTACTGACGGGTCTCCTGCAATAGCATTGGGTATGGAACCAACGGAACCAGACGTGATGAAACGAAAGCCGCGGAATCCAAAGGAAGGCATCTTTAGTAATACGCTACCGTGGTTTGTGGGAGTATCCATTCTCATAGGAGCAATGTCGATACTTCTCTTTTGGCATGTTCTTGAAGTTAACGGATGGACAGAATTTGCCGTTGATAAAGCTAGAACTATGGTCTTCGGATTTATAGTCTTTGAGGAGATATTCTTTGCACTATCCTGTAGGTCACTAAGGCGCAGTATCACAACACTCGGCTTTTTCAGCAACAGACTGCTGGTATATTCAGTAATTGGACAATCACTGGTCACCCTCTTTATCATGAATCATGTCCCATTAATGGAAATATTCGATCTGGTTGCATTGGGACTGTCAGATTGGATACTGATCTTTATACTAACACCCGTCACCTTTGTATATTCAGAGATAGTAAAAGTTGTTGTTGGAAGAAAAGAATAATTTTTACAGCTCCAACATTATAAATCAATCAGCTACATAGAAGATAAAGTCACTCAAGGATTTTTTTGGCTATTCGATGTACCTATGAACTGTCTTCTTGGTACCTTTATTGTAGGATACAAGAATGAAGGTATACTTGGGATACATCTTTCTATACATCAGCATGTAACTGGAAGCAACATCGTAATTCCTAAAGTCCTTTCTGAAGTTCAGATCGTCCTTCTCCCCTAATGTGTTGTATACTTCTAGAGTGTAGTTTTTTGGAGGTTTTATAGTCTTGAGGTTCATTATAATAAAGACCATAAAGAATAACACCGCAAACATAGCTATGATAATAGCTAAATCCTTTACGTTAAAGACACCAGATAGCCATCTATATGCTGCCATGAAAGCTGTAATTACAGATGACGAAACCACAAAAGCTATGAGGTAAAACGGTTTTTTGAACAAGTGAATCATATCATATAATTACCACCAACTCTTTTATATTTGTTAATTTTGATGTTATAATTTAGAAGCTAAGAGTAAAACTGAAAACCTTTATCATATCTTACCAACAATTTAAAAATATGGATAAATGTAATAAAATTTAATTATATATATTAAAATTTCTATATAAACTGGGTACAAGAGTTTATTTACATTTTTGAAAAGTTCTATTGGGAAATATTAAACTGCAATATGGAAATAGTTTTCAGGAGGTCATGTAAAAAAATGAATGTCATAGTCAAAGGACATGAAGGGTTTTCTGGAAATACGAATTCCGCCGTCTCGTCTCCCTATTTTAGTTTTTTAACACTATTAAATCCATATATATCACATTTCTTTTTAAAATATATGCCACCAGCCTATGTACTGATAAATTGTGATCAGGGTTCAGAGGGGGAAATAATTAAAGAGATGAAGGGAATTGATGGTGTTAAACAAGTCGAGGTAATATACGGGGCCTATGATATTATAGTAACTTTGGGATCAATTAACATGGAAGAACTAAAGAACACTATAACATGGAAAATTAGGAAGATTCCTCAGGTTCGCTCGACCCTAGCATTGATTGTAACTGAAAAGTGAGACACAATCATAATCTTCTAGCAGGTCCAGATATTGGCTCTGATTTCATCATAGTAAACGGTTGCATTTTCAGATAGTCGTATGTGGGGCTGACCTATTGTATTGAGCTTATTCTCTGATTACCGAATAAGAAAAGGCACTTTCGATACTTGGTTTTTTAACGGCAAAGATAACCTTGCAAATGGCGTTGTTTGCAAGCATTTCTTTTAGAATACGGCTCTGGTTGTGATTAGTATTGAAAGTTCTATACAAGGTTATTCAAACTTTTAGAATTGCTAGTCCAGAACCCTCACGTAGCTGAAGGATTTTATTAGATGAAAGATTAGAATATTATCAAAGATTCGTTCAACATTCACACTCTCGGAGGCATAATATGAACGCTACAAACTTCAGAACCACGCCATCATTAACTGTTAATTTAGCCTTTTGTTATCTTTATAACTTTGTCTATTAGCCTTGCATGATCAGCATCCACTTCCACTGTTATCAGAAGTAAATGAGTTTCATCCAAGGGCACAGTGATGCGCTTTATTTTCTCATATTCAGTCATAGAATACTTACCTTTACCAATCTTAGGCTCAATAGAGTTACGGAATCCCCATCTAGCCACCGCTTGTAGCATTGATTTCTTGCTTTCTTCAAGACTTAGCAAATTCACTACACCTTCTCTCTGACCTCCATGCTTTCTCTCTCCAGTCTCATCACATACACCTACAAAACGAACCTTAGGATCTAAGTTCAATATCTCTTTACAAAGACTATCATAATCCATACCATATGTGGTAGAGATGTTTAATAAATAAATTTCTGCTTTGCAGTACCTTCCCCTATCCCCTGCAATAGAATTATGAACATTATGTAGCAACTTGCAATGAATATGACCAATTTGTTGTGGTTAATATCTATAGATATTAACTTTCATTCTCAAGATTGACGATTTTCCCCGTGTTTCTAGAGGAATAATAGAAAGCGATAATACTGATGACCTGCCCCTAGATGCAGAAAAGTTGGAACCTATGCCCAAACTGGGGAGAAAACACTAACCCAAGCATTTTTTGGTACAAACCATATTAGATGGAATTGGTGTTAATGTGTAGACAACGATTAATTGGTAGATTGAAATTTGATGCTTCACTCCTATTATTGGGGATATAGAACAACTGACCACTTTTCAGACCAAAAGTGAAGGTATCGATCAGTTATAAGGTGGTGTAAATAATGACTAATTTTATGATGGACCGGGTGAGGGCTTTCTATCTGAGGGCGATGACCATGACCGACTGTTCGGTGGTTTAGATAATGATACCCTAGTATGTCTGGATGACTCGGACTTTTTGGATGGTGGAGATGGAGAGGAGACACTTAATGGTGGTGAGGAGATGACTTGCCACAACGGAGAGTTGGTTTCTAATTGCGAGGGATGATGTTTTAGTCTATTCGATAGGAGCCTTTAACAGTAGATACAAGTAATGTCATTTAGTGGACATAAAGATCCTATCAATAGTTCCATAAGGCAAAAATATTATCCGGTGGGAAGATGCTAATTATGATATAAGGTTGTGTCTTATGGTTTGACAATTATTAGCTTCTTAGCTAACTATAAATTTACTCTGTTATTATAATAAACAACTTTAAAATTCATTGTGTAGAATGGGATATATGGAAACAATCAATGAAATCTCGCATATGATTGATGAAATGCTCCAGAAAATTCCAAGGGAGAGGGATTACAACGGTATATTTGATACAATAGCAAAGTTGCTTATGGAGAAGCATTCCTATGTAGTTGCACCCATGGATCTACGACTTCACTTCACACTCTTCATGCAGGAAGAATTCGAGGCAATTCCTAGAGAGCAGTGGAAGATCGATGATTCTTCTTGGCTTTCAGAGAAGGAGCAGAAGGCAAAGGAGAAACTGTTGAATTGGATGGAACAGGAGGTCAAGTAACCTCATTATTGTTTAATGAAAGAATAATACCTTGAACAAAAACCACGAAAACTAGATTGACGGAAAGGATGGATGTGCAACACTTGTAATATCATTAATTACTGAATAAAAATATTAGATAGATCTGTTATGATCAACTCATCTCAAAACTAACCATTTAGACAATTTTTAGCGACCATTTAGATCCATGAATAGCGACATCTAAAATTATTTTATGAAATTCCAAGAATTATCAGACAAACAGTGGAGTATGATGGAATCACACATACCACCACATGCAAAAACTGGCAGGCCTAGGGATTATGATAGAAAAATCATTAACGGAATAATCCATGTTCTAACTACTGGATGCCGATGGGACGATATGCCAAAAAGATATGGTGATGATTCTACTGCAAACAGAGGGTTAAACAAATGGCAACAAAAAGGAATCTGGAAAAAGATTCTATCGCGTACTATTCACTCAGCACATAAATCTGGCAAAATTAGTCTAAAAAAATCAGCTGACTCTTCATCCATTCCTAATAAAAAATGGGCAATGTAACTGGATATAATGGATTCAAGAGAATAACAGGTACAAAAATACATGCCGCAGTAGAGGGTAACGGATTTCCAATATCCATACTGCTGAGTCCAGCAAATGAACATGACAGTACAAAATGCATGGATGTTACAGGATCAATTTCAGACTATCTTGATGATTCAATACAACAGATAGAACCAGTTTATGCAGACAAAATGATGCAAAATACATCAGAATGTATTTGTGGGATAGAAATATTGCATGTTGCATCCCATACAAAATAAATTCCAAGTTCATCTTGCAAAATAATGATTGCAAACATTACAACAAGACAAGATTTGTAGTTGAGAGATTCCTTGCATGGCTCAAGAATGGATTTCACAGAACAAGAATCAGGTATGAAAGAACGGCAGAAAACTATCTGGCATTTGTTAATCTTGCATCATTTTTGATGTACAGCTGATCCCAAAACTGATCATTTAGTGAATAATTGACGATCATTTGGATCTATTTGCAATGCTGCCCGTAGCAGATCATGAAATTTCAGGAGATAACAGGTGAACAATGGAAGATGATATCACCGCATCTCCCCAAGCCAGCCAGAACCGGAAGGCCAAGGGCAGACGACAGAAAGACAGTCAACGGAATCCTGTTTGTCGGGATAACAGGATGCAGGTGGACTGGGATGTCACAAAGGTACGGCTCCAAATCAACTGCGCACCGCAGACTGCAGAACTGGCAGCGACGTGGAATATGGAAGAATATCCTCTCCGCTGCAGTCAAATCAGCCCACAGATCAGGCAAGATGCAGCTGCAAAAAACGGTCGATTCGTCATCAGTTCCGGCCAAAAAAGGGGAAGCGTCATAGGATACAACGGATTCAACAGGATTTCAGGCACAAAAATACACGTTGCGGTGGAACAAAACGGACTGCCAGTCTCAGTAGTGATGGGTCCTGCAAATCAGCATGACTCCCAGATTTGTAGACGTGATGGATGGCATCTCACAATATCTGGATGAGAGATCTATCAGAAAAATTGCGCGGTGCCAAGCAGACAAGGGCTATGATGCAGAATTCATCAGGAAATACCTCACCAAAAGAAAAATCTCTGACTGCATGCCTTACAGAAAAAACAGTAAGACACAACAACAAAATGATAATACAGAACAATACCTATACGGCAAGACGCGCTATGTTGTGGAGAGATTCTTTGCCTGGTTGAAGAATGGGTTCCACAGAACCAGGATCAGATATGAGAAGAATGCACAAAACTATCTGGCATTTGTTATCATTTCGTCGATTATGATGTATTGGAGAGTATTGGGATGACTTTGTATTGTAGGGTTTTGAGATGAGTTGACGATATTTCGTGTCTACGCGCAAGTTCCTTCTAGGTTACCTATTACTGTAGCATCAGGGTGAATTGAACAAACACCGTCCACTACATTGACATTTCCTTCTACTACAGCCCATTTACCTAGTCTCAAATCAGAGCCCATTACCTCTACATTTCCCATGATCGTCGTGTTATCAGGGTTGGTACCTACTCCTTTTCGAATTCCGATACGTACATCTGAACCTGCCCTCGAGCTCTCACAATCTTCAACAATGACGTTTCCATCATCAATAGTAGCCCCTCTGGTGACAATAACTCTATCACAGTTTGTTGCTTCTATGTTACCATCTAGAAGACCTTTAAACAATAGTCTATCGCCATCTTCTAAGATAATATTGTCATCTACACTGCCATTAGGGAACACTATACAAAAGCCGTCAACCGAAACGTTAGCGTCTACATGTTCGGCACTTCCGGTAGCAAAGCCTCCTATGTTATTCCCTGGATGGGAGCACTCAAACTCGACTGTATTTGCTATTGGTAAGCTGCTGTTCCTGCCATTAGCAATGTAACACCCAAAATGTTAAATGTTGTTAGTTTGCTCAACGAAACCTTATTCATTTTCGCCATTGAGATGAAGAAAGATGGGTAAGTAGTTAAAAGTAATGGAATTTAGAAACCATAATTTCGGTAGATAATATACCTGATTGTACCATGAGATACATTTGTGGACACTACCTAATCCTGAAGGAATCAAGATATGTCAAACTTGCTAAAACAATAGTTAATGTCTTGATAAAAGCACCTGCTGCTCTCATTCGACATTCCGAGAGAACTTTCTGCGATACCTTGCCATCGTCTCTCTTTGTATGGAATAACAGCCAATAAACTATGTTCCTCCAATGAAAAGTTCGAGGCTAGCTCCTTCCTCAATAAATGCGTCAAAAATCATGTTACCCAGATCTTTGGTTTCGCCATCGGACAACCTGATCACTCCCTGTAATGAAATCTTTCTTCGCAGTAGCCTGTTTGGGTATCCATTTGAACAGTAATAGGTCAAATACCAATTCTACTGGAGATGAGAACAATACCTCACTATCATCCTCATCTATATTATTAAATAAATATCCGAGCAGGATGTATAGGAATATTTAATCAAAATGAAAGTGCAAGTTTTCAATTCAAGTCGAAAGAATGAGTAAATTCCTGAATTTGGGAGTCAGTAACATTAAGCCTAGCGAGCTTTTTGTAATCCCTCGATTCTCTCCCCAAGTGAGTCTGGATCGGAACCCAGTTCTACGGCCTTGTCAAAGTCCTGCCAAGCTTTTGATTCCATATCTAATAGGATGTGAGCTAATGCCCGATTCTCGTATGCATTGGCCATCACTCGATTCGAGTAGGGGAAGCGGGGATCGAGACGGATAGCTTCGTCACAATCCTCAAGAGCACGCTGAGGCTCTTCCATGCTAACATAAAGCCTACATCTGTGGGCGTAAGCATTGGCCATTTCCGGATTCAAACTGATAGCCTCATTGCAGGCCTCTAGAGCGCTCTGGAGTTCGCCTAGGCCATGATAGGTTTTACACTTGTTGTCTTGTATCAAGTAAGAATCAGGGTCAAGTAGGAGACCTTCCTCATAATCCTTCAACGCCTTCTCAAATTGGCCCAGCATCTGGTAAGCATTTCCCCTTTTCAGGTAAGGCAACATTTGAGGAGGATTGTAAGCATTTCTCGATTCAAGGCGAATGGCTCTATCATAGTCACTGATTGCCTTTTCAACCTGGTCCAAATAATAGTAAGCAATTCCTCGGTTCAAGTATGCTAGAGCAAGCTTGGAGTCGAGAAGTATAGCCTCCTCACAATCCTCAAGAGCACGCTCAGGTTGTTCCATGCTAACATAGAGACCACATCTGGTGATATACGCAAATGCAAGAAGTGGCCTATCTGTAGCTTTCGGTAAACCAATTATGGGCATACTCAAGTCCACCTTTTCTGGAGCCAGTTGAATTGCTTGATCACAGTCCTCAACAGCGGACTGATACTCGAAGAGTAATATGTAGGAAATACATCGACTCCTATATGTTTCGGCTAACTTCGCACTCTCCTCCTCGTTGTTTGAGAGGGTTTCATCCTCTGACATCAATTCTATAGCCCTTGTGAACTCCTCTATGGACTTTTCATGCTGGCCTTCGTTCTGAAAATTTATCCCAGCCCTATTGTGTCTTTCTGCCTCGGAGAGGAATGGACCACCTCCTTGAAGTAATACTACAGCCACTATGAGAATCAAAGCTGCTGCACCTATGGATACATACCCGAATGCCGGGTGCATTACGAAAGCTTGCCGTTGGGGATGTTAAAAAGTATTTCTACAATCAATATATTCAAAGTAATATAGTAAGATTATGAAATGTACGAGTCTAGTTATCTAGCTCGGTAAACAAGCACAAATCGGGTTTACATTGTTCCACAAGTATATTTTATGAAATGATTGACCATCACATGATTTTGGGATTATATACAACTCATCTCAAAACCCTACAATACATCAAAAATGATGCAAGATTAACAAATGCCAGATAGTTTTCTGCCGTTCTTTCATACCTGATTCTTGTTCTGTGAAATCCATTCTTGAGCCATGCAAGGAATCTCTCAACTACAAATCTTGTCTTGTTGTAATGTTTGCAATCATTATTTTGCAAGATGAACTTGGAATTTATTTTGTATGGGATGCAACATGCAATATTTCTATCCCACAAATACATTCTGATGTATTTTGCATCATTTTGTCTGCATAAACTGGTTCTATCTGTTGTATTGAATCATCAAGATAGTCTGAAATTGATCCTGTAACATCCATGCATTTTGTACTGTCATGTTCATTTGCTGGACTCAGCAGTATGGATATTGGAAATCCGTTACCCTCTACTGCGGCATGTATTTTTGTACCTGTTATTCTCTTGAATCCATTATATCCAGTTACATTGCCCATTTTTTATTAGGAATGGATGAAGAGTCAGCTGATTTTTTTAGACTAATTTTGCCAGATTTATGTGCTGAGTGAATAGTACGCGATAGAATCTTTTTCCAGATTCCTTTTTGTTGCCATTTGTTTAACCTTCTGTTTGCAGTAGAATCATCACCATATCTTTTTGGCATATCGTCCCATCGGCATCCAGTAGTTAGAACATGGATTATTCCGTTAATGATTTTTCTATCATAATCCCTAGGCCTGCCAGTTTTTGCATGTGGTGGTATGTGTGATTCCATCATACTCCACTGTTTGTCTGATAATTCTTGGAATTTCATAAAATAATTTTAGATGTCGCTATTCATGGATCTAAATGGTCGCTAAAAATTGTCTAAATGGTTAGTTTTGAGATGAGTTGCAAAATCAGGGGTAAATGGACAGCCGTTGGGTACTTCAATACGAAATGTAAAAGGTTCAACTATGAACCGGATTCCAGGGCCAAAGAGCTAATGGTACGGGTCAATAACGACTCTGATCTCATTGACACTCTCAAACTCACCAATAATTACCTAGGAAACATGCGCAAGGGGACTATAGGCGCAGATGACGAAGAAACGGATGAAACTTTGTACAAGAATTTTGGAGTTTCGGTAGACTAGATGGGCCAAAATTGAACCTAATTTCATGCAAGTGTACCCCCCTCAAAAATGGAAAATAACGCAGTTTCTATGTTAAAATAGACGGTAACAGATGATATAATGGAGTTAATGTGAATGATGCCAAGCCGGGCATTGTACAAAGCGAAAGGAGCAGGGTTCGGGGCAGCGGGCAAAGCAAAATTTAGGCATGTACACTTAAGAAAAGTCGCAAAGAAATCTGGAATGTACAGGGTGAACAAACCATCCTATAAAAAGTCTGCATGTGATGCATCTTTTAATTGACGCTTATACAAGCCATCCCAAAACCCTCCGATGCATTACGAATGCTGATACAGAAATCCATATACGTTTCCGGTTTGCCGGTTTTGAAATATATTCCAGTCATCTGAAATTTCTGCTTACTAACTTTAGCAGCGTTTAAAATCAAATCACAGGATGGTAGAGTGATTGGCATCAAACTTCTGCATAAACAACCAATTGAAGAAAAAAGGAAGCAACAACTCTTGATGCATGCCGAAATAATATTACATGATAGTCCGAAAACAAATGAAAAAAATGAAATCCTCATCCCTGAAGAATCTAGAGAACTAAGCAGTGCGTTTAAAATTTATTCTAACTTTATCTGTAGCTGACAACTGTGCCGTAGATCTGTCTGAACCCACTCCTTCGGAAGGATTTATTTTTGAATCTGAGGAAGAAAAGGAATTTTTAGATAGCACAAATGGCTTTGATGCTACTTTGGGGTTGGGAATAAATTTTTCTGGAATGTTCTTTGAAACAATCTATCAAGATCAACTATTGGATAGAATTGAAGGTGTATTTTTCTTAGCAACAGCAAATGCTCAATCTGACAATGTTGCAAAATTTCATGAATACATTAGGTTATTTGAAAGAGCTTTTGCTGCGTCCACTTTAACACTGGCTAAACTTTTATATGAATTCATTTCTCCTATCAAAGGACTAGATTATACATTTACAGAAATTAAAGATTGGATGGTTGAAACTAGACATGGAGTTACCCATGCAGATTCACGTGACAATTTTGTTCTCTCTCCTGATTTGAATAAAGACATTGAGAGAATAAAACAACTCACATATCTTTATTATTTAACAAAAAGATTTGGCATAACTTGGATACAGAACGTCGTGTTTTACTAAAACTCAAATAAGGTATTTGAGAGAAGGTTTGTTTATGACACAACATAATCCTGACGATGAAAAAACATTGAAGATTGGAAAGAATGATGATGTTTTTTATGCACCGTTAATACCTGAAGAATCTCTAAATGCTAAAGAATTCAAAGATCCAGAAAATTGGAGGATAAAATGGTTGCCTCCAAGTACATATGGAAAAAATGAGGTAATATTATGAGTCTATTTGCGATTTCGAAATTACAAGAACTTGAATCCCTTTGGAACAACAATCAGATTGAAACCTTAAATCTAGAATACAAAAGTCAGATTTGTCCTAGTGAAGTTGCGAAGGATATATCCTCTTTTGCAAACGCGGAAGGCGGAATAATAATCTATGGAATTGAGGAAGATCTGGGGAGGGCAAAACAAAGTACAGGTATTGATAAAGGACTAAATTCTGAGAAGATTCAACAGATTGTTTCTTCATCTACTGCTCCTGAGGTTCCTATGACAATAGATGTAATTGACAATACAGGCTACAATTCAAAGGAATTTTTAGTTGTCAAAATACCAAAAAGTCCATTTTACATCCACCAAGTTACTACTATTAGTAAGTTCTATGTAAGGAACAACACTATTACCACACCACACAAATACAATCTAATGGAAATGAAAGAAAACGATATTGCGTTGCGATATGAATCCCGTCTTAGGAACAAACAAAATCAGGAATCTTTCATCCATAAAAAAGAGAAACAAATCTTCAGTAGGCTCAATTGGAGCAACAGTGTGATCATCTCTTTGGTACCTCACGTCCGAGTTCCTGGTTCTGTCAAGTTAACAAGAGAAACATTTGAACAATTTTTTGTTCATCCAGGAACTAGTATAATAACTTATGATCACCTCTCAACGACTATGAGTTTACCTACTTCAGAAGGAAGAATAACTGATCCAGCAAATACGAGTAGAACGTTTGTTGAGATTGACAACGATGGTTCGATATATTGTTGTAGAAAACTTGAAAGTGGTTATGAAATAGATGTATTTGAACCAATTTTTCTTGTTTCGGAACTTTTACATCTACTACGGAGGTTTCTTCAAAAACATTCATCATACGTCGGTACCACATTTAGAATTAGAATGAATGATTCGATTCTCATTCCTGATAAATTAACTTCTCATGTAAGAACTGGTTTGGGTGATCGTACAGTCTCTGATTTCGAAATTGAACATGAACTACCCGCAGGGTTATTTGATATGAAAGAAGAACTTGCAAAAATATTTGAAAAATGGTTTGAAGCTGTTCACATAGATAACTCATTGACACTTTTCCCGGAAACTATTCCTAAAATAGAACAAAATTGGAAAACTTACGATGGTAGAATGTACAAAGACGAGGAGACTTCATGAAATGGGAAAGTCTACGAAAATTTTTGACAATTGAAGTCAAACATTGGGACGGCGACAATGCAGAACTTTTAGTAGATTCTTTAGATCGACAAATCAGATATCGCGACAGGACAGAACTGAAAAAAGAGATGGGATGCATCAGACTTCAAAACAAATCAGATCAAAATACTTGGTTAAGATATCAACCTTGGTTTCAGGAGTTTTGGGATCGAAAATTGTTTGAGGACAGATATGTAACAAACGAAACAGAATCCCAGTTTTTAAAATTGAATAGTCAAGAAAAAAGTTAGGCAGAGGTCTTGTAGCCACCCCGATAGCTTCTACTACTTATTGGAGTCGAATCCCCATTCGGTTCGATTCCCCGCGGAGCCCCTCCCATGGAGGGGTTCGACTCCCTTTAAGATCACTTTGCCATTTGGTAAGCTTCCGACAAACTTCCACCTTGCAAGATAGGTACTTCGGCTTCACCTGTAACTACTCTCTGAATCAAGTATTGCAGACTCCCAGTAACTGGAGCATCTTTTGCACTCCGTCAGGAGAAGCTCCTTCTATCATTGTATGGATCTGTTCCTTATGTTTCAATAAAGGATCCTCTTCCTTAACTTCAAGATCTAGAAATTCTTCACTTTGCTTGAATGATTCATACATTTCATTGACTAATGCTTCTGGCAATATGCTTTTGTCCGTTGTGTATTTTGTTTCAATACTTCCTTTATGTCCCATCCAGAACACACGAAAGTCATGAGCTATTTTACCTCTTGATTCCGCAGGTAACAGTTGTGTGTCAAAGTACGCCCGTAACACATATGGTCGCCATTGAAATCTTGGCCTGAATTGTATCCCGTATCTCTTTCGTTATTCTTGCCGTTGGCAGGAATCGCTTACCAGTGTTATTGCCTCTTCCACATGGATGGTCATAGTCTGGAGCAATTACTGGAGATTCAGCATTCAGAAGTTGCACTATAATTAAAGTTCTAGTGTATTAGGCTTAAAATGTCTAATTATATATAAAAGACTAATTAGATTAAAAATCCATATTTATTAAGACAGAAATCACACTGTCAAACATGAGCAAAACTCCAATGACAAGCGTGATGCGAGCAGCTGCCAGCACCAACTCAATTAAGACCACCATACCTAGCATGATTGCAAAAGAACTAAAGCTAGAAGCAGGCGATCATCTCATGTGGAAGATTGAAAAATCAATGTCAGGCAAGATTGCAGTGATAAAAAAAAAGATTTTTGAATAGGAATTTTCCCATAAGTTAGGTTAATGATTAAATTAGAGACTGCAAGCAAGGGACTATTGTCTGAGCTGTCTCAACCAAAACCCAATACTTGCAATTATCAAACTCTACTGACTAACATCGAACAAGGCTTCTTCAAGACTCCAAAATTTCAGCGAGAGTTTGTGTGGACTCGGGACAAATCTACAAAACTATTGGATAGCATCATACGAGGACATCTGATTGGAACTTTTACCATATGGAGAACACAAGACAGATTGGCCCATGTCAAGAACCTTGGAAATGCAAAGATGCCAGACACTCCAGAAGGATTTCTAGTTGATTACATACTGAATGGTCAACAAAGACCAGATAAATCAAAGATAAAGAACAATCCTGTTAAAACACTGACTGATTTAATATCTCTTGTTCATCATTCTTCAGGAAAAGAAGAATCTCTCTTGCCATTTTCAGAAATTATACGTGAAAAATTTGCAAAGTGGTTGATTCAACAAGAGTCATCAGGACGAATATTCACACTAGAACAAAAAGAATGGTTATTCATGATTAAAAATAACATTGAGAGTTCCATCTCAATTGATTTAGATGCATTAGATAATGTACCATTTAGTCATAAAGGTGACAGAGTAAAATTTTATGAAATATTTGGTAATGAGCATGAAAAGATTTAAGAATAATTACATGAGGTTTTGATTAACTGATGAGTGAATTGATTTTAAAAAAAGAAATCCAATTACCTGAAAATTGGATATGGACTAATATTAAAGCAATATGTCATGCCCCTCAATATGGTTGGACAACTAGTGCAAGTAATTCTGGAAAAATTCAATTTTTGAGAACAACTGATATTACATCGGGCAAAATTAATTGGGAAACTGTTCCTTTCTGTAAAAAAATACCTGAAGAACCTGAAAAATATTTACTCAAAAATAATGATATTGTTATTTCTCGTGCAGGATCAATTGGATTCAGTTACTTGTTAGATGATGTATCTAATACTGTTTTTGCATCATATCTGATTAGATTTAGATCTATGATTAATTCTAAATTTTTTTATTATTTTCTCCAAAGTCCTTTTTATTGGAAATCAATATCTGAAAAAAAAATAGGAATTGCTGTTCAAAATGTTAATGCTACCAAATTAAAACAAATTATTTTTCCATTACCTCCACTTCCCGAACAAAAAAGAATCGTCTCCAAGATTGAATCAATCTTCGCACAGATTGATGCAGAGAGGAAATCTCTGGATAATGCGAAGGTATTACTGAAGCAATGTAGGCAATCTGTTTTAAAGTCAGCTTTTGAGGGCAAGCTTGTGCCACAGGATCCAAATGACGAGCCGGCCGAGGCTCTTTTGAATAGGATACACAAAGATTCATCAGATAAACTATTTTTTGAGAAAAACAGCCTTCCTCAAGGATGGACCTCAAAACATCTTACTAATATTGCCAAAATAAATCCAAAAAAACCTGAAAATGGGACAATTGATGATGATTTAGAAGTTTCGTTTATCCCAATGAAATGTGTTAAAGAATTAACAGGTAACATTGACTTGTCAATTACACGAAAATATACTGAAGTCAAGAAAGGTTATACATGTTTCAAAAACGGGGATATTATTTTTGCCAAAATAACTCCTTGTATGGAAAATGGTAAAATTGCCATTGTTCATGATCTAAAAAATGAAATTGGTTTTGGCTCTACTGAATTTCATGTAATAAGATTAAAAGATAATCATTTGTCTCCAAAATTCTACTTTTATTATTTAATTCAAGACAATTTCAGAGATTGTGCTCAAAGAAATATGAAAGGAACGGCAGGACAGCTTAGAGTACCTTCAGACTATTTAAAAAATTCAATGATCCCGATTCCTCCACTTCCCGAACAAAAACGCATCGTCTCCAAGATTGAATCAATCTTTGGCAGAATTGACGCAGAACACAACTTTGCAATATTTGTCACAGTATTTTCATATAAAACAAAATCCACATGCTTGCATCCTATTTGCTCTTCAGATCTTCAATTAACTCCGCTACAGAGTCAAGAGCTGATTTCAGGTTATCTGAAATTTCATCCGCAAGAATTTCTGGCTCTGGCAGGTTTTCTAAATCATCTAACGACTCGTCTTTTAGCCAGAATATGTCTAGCGAAGTTTTATCTCTCTTTATTATATCATCATACGAATATGATTTAAATCGGTCAGCCTCTTTTCGTTTTGAGGTATTTTCACTATTATAGCATTTGACAAAGTCATCAAGATCTGTCCGAGTCATTTTTTGCTCTTTTTGGGTAAAATGCATGTTTGTTCTAAGATCGTAAATCCATAG
>CBDAOC010000014.1:0-74696 GCA_965197925.1 Nitrososphaerales archaeon | reverse complement strand
ACCTCTATACCCAGCCATCAATGCTGGGTATTTCATCATCTCTATGAAATAGATTCAACGAGCTGGATTAATTCTTGCTGTGTGTCAATATACTCAAGTATCGCAGAAGCGAGCTTTCCGTTTGCTAAAGTCATATTATTTAGCAATTGTTGTATTTGACCAACTGACATATTCCTATTCATTGATAACTTCATAAGTATCTGATCTTGAGTCATTTTATCGCATTTCATTGTTAATATCATACCTGTAATGCTTGATTCCCTTGACTCTACAATTTCTTTAATCCCATGTATATCATGCATTATTTCTCTCCAGTCACTTTATGCTCTGGGAAAAGCAGATTATATGATATATGCCCGAAATCTCTATCATCAAGCAGAACAGAGCATGCAGTGCCTAAAATATCACACGATATCTGCCTGTAAACTCCATTTGTTATTTCTATGACTCTTTTAATGATACGACCTCTAAAGTCGTCAGTATCAACAACAAAAAAAGCTTCTGGAGTTTTATTTGGAGTAAACTTCCATCTCGTAGGATTCTCAACTAAATAAGTATCCTGAGGAGGAACATAACCATCTTGTGTCTTTCTCATATCAATACACCTCAAATAGAATGTTAATAAGCTTTGATATTTCTGTCATTGCATTTTGACACTCTTTATCAGCTTTTCCGTGCTTATCTGGATGCACAGCACGAATGAGCGTTCTCTTTATTAGTTTATATGCATCAGAATCATCTGGAAGATTTAATATAAACTCTTCTAATTCAGAGTTCAACCCTTGACCTTCCATTAGATTCTTCTTGATGCGGTTAATCTGTCGGCTTAGCCTTTCATTATCTAACTCAGCTTCGTCAGCACGTTCATTTGAAGCTTTCGTAAGCTCTTTGGAAACATTGGCAACTCTAACTGCTTTTGAAACAGCTTCAGTTGAACGAATTCTCAAAGCATCAAGTTTTGCTTGAGCTAATGCATGCTTTGATTCTCCAACTACACATCGCTTTCGCCAATAGTCTATATCTCTAAGCTCTTCCACGAGTATATGTGCCTCCTGCTGATTTAGTTAATAAGATTCCTATCAACTTAGACGCCTGCCTTTCGGTTTTAGGAACATCACCTTTATATTCAAGGTAATCAAGGTATTCCTTTTGGCGTTTAGTTACAACTCTCTGATTCTTAATCACTTGGGTTAATGCTTGAACTTCTAACCAACTCATAAAACCCAACTCTTCAGCAGGAATATCAGTCATTTGCGATAGAGTTTCAAGCTGTTTTTCATGAGCCTTCTCGTGCATGAAAGGACTATTCTGGCTTTGAATGATCTTTGCTATTCGTTCTCTGAACAACATATCAAACTCTGTATACATAAGACCAAACTTCTTTAATAGTCTGGTATCAACCAATAACTTAACTTCGTCTGGGATATCTTCGTATACAAACTCTTTATCCTGTTCATTCTGGGCTTTGGCATTCATTTCACCCTCCTGTGCTTCTTCAATCTGTAGTTTATGACGAATCCTATCAATCAGATATATCAACTGGTGCATTACCTTTGCACGTTCTATCTGAAGTTCAATTCGTTCCTTGATGCTAAGGTCTTCTTGTTCGGACTCTTGTAGATAAGATTGATGAAATAACCCAGAAGCTGATACAATATCATCTTCTCTTCGTTTGAAACCGCAGTCAATAAACAGACCATTTACCTTGCCTTCATCAATTCTTGTAAGTCTACCTATTATCTGTTTCAATAGTAGCGGAGACTTAGTTGGACGGCAAAGTATTATACAATCAGCATTCGGAGCGTCAAAGCCCTCTTTGAGGACCAGGCAGTTCACGAGAACTCTGATATCGCCAGACTTAAATCTGTCAATAACCTCTGACCGCCTTGTTCTTTCAGCTCCTATCACATAGTCACAAGCTATACCTGAATCTTGAATAGCTGCAGCTGCTATTTTAGCAGTCGCAACGTCAGGAACATAAAGTAATATGCTTTTTCTTTCTTCTGCATATTCTTCAATAACCCTGCTAATTTCGTTAAGATAACCAGCGGATATCAACTTATTAGCTAACTCAGATTCAGAAAAATCCCCATGATAAGATCTAATGTCGCTCAAGTCAATACCAGTGTCAACTGTCATAAACTTTAGATCGCATAGATACCCTTCACCGATAAACCATTCTATAGGAGGCCCGTCTATACGGTCATGGAATATCTTACCAAGTGGAGTTTCATCTGTGCGATCTGGAGTAGCTGTTACTCCTATAAGCTCACGAGTTGGAGAATTATGAGGCGTAATAAGCTCAACATTATCATGTCCAGCATCGTCAAGATCACAAACTCCATATCTAAAAAAGGCTCTTTTGCTCATTGGAGAAGTTGCATGATGTGCTTCGTCATATATTATTATTTCAAAGTCGTCATCAAGCACTATGAGATTGTGTAGGTTTTTAAGTGTTTGCAGAGACGCTACGACTATTTCAGAGTCATAGTCCCTGTGAGATCCTATAAACCTTCCAATATCAATATCTGGTTTTATGAACTTCGCTGTGTTTATTGCTTGCTCTAATAGTTCTTCAGAACCTACAATAACCAAAACTCTTTTCCCATTCAAAACTGCTTTCAATATAGCATAAGTCATAAAGATAACAGTTTTACCAGTGCCAGTCTCTAACTGCATTAAAGTTCTTTTAGATTCAGATTCATCAAGCCCAACAAGCATTGATTCTTGATAGTCACGGAGTGTGACTTCAAGTTCAGGTAGCCTGTCAAGTATATTCATAGTTTAAGCTCCTTTTAGTATCTTCTCTATAATAGAGTTTGATCTGTTTAGCATTTTTAATATTCTACTCATATTAGAATTTGGAATCTTTCCAGTTTCTATACATGCAGATATAAGTTCAACATTGGTTTTTATATTTCTACACAAACCTATGCACTTCTTATCTAAATTATCCATATTTATCCTTTTTCTTATATTTCCAAAGCCAATACTCGTTAACATATTCAGTTCCATCAGCTTTGTTTCTTTCATGCATTATAGATTCCACTTTGCCGTCCATAGCAAGTTTTCTCAAAGCTGATGCAATGCTAAATGCAGATACATATCCATAGTCTCTTGGACATTCTGGTATTTCCATTACTTTATTAGCTATATCTTCAGCAAACTCAAACTCTTCTGTGAGTTCTTGTAATATAAGTTCTTTAAGCTCATTAACAAGGTTAATGACATAATTGTTCATAATAGTTATCCAAACACAGTTTATACCTGATTTAATTCATATTGTGTAGCTTATGAAACTCTTCTGAAGCTCCCCTATATTGTCCAGACTTGTTTTTGTTGAAGATATGCGTATAAGCTAATTCCATATTGTTATAGATTTTACCAGCTTTATTACATACGCTATCTACAAACTCTTCCGACTTATAGTCAAAGCTCACATCTAAACGTGAAAGATAAACATCACACTCTTTAGATATAATCTTCATATATTTAGAAAGAAGCAAACAAAATCTTTCTATAGAAATACAGGGCATAGACTGCAAAACTTCTTTTTTGATGATGTCAAAATTGTCATCATCTAAGAAGTTCATAAACTTTCTAACTACTAATAAATCCTCAGATTGTGGCGTAACTATCATTGAGTTACCTTCAAACGGTATACCTTCAATGCTATCTTCTTCTTTTATCAGTTCTATATTGAACTTAGCTTCAATATATGTTTTAGCCTCTATCGCGAATACAGATCGGATTGTATTTCCTATGTGAATGCAGATGTGAGGTATGCCCAAAGAAGAAATAAGCAAGTGATTATCCACAGTGAGTTGATCACCCTCTGTTGAATATAACATCACTATATGCTTGTTCATATAATATAACCTCCATAATAGAGGTATAAACTGTGTTAAGATTCTCTTGAGAGATGCGACTTGGCAGAATTGAACCACCAAGAGAACGGGATACGTTTTTTATGAGTTCCGACTCAATCTCCGTCTCCGACACCAGACAGTCGCTTTAGTCTATAACCAAGGCATTGTAGCATCGCCCATTACTTTTTCTGCGTATTTCTCTTGGTCCTCGCTTTCATAGCTAATCTCTGTGTTTGGAAATAGAAGATGATAATCAACAGTCGCTGGTCTTCCTCTGATTACTACCAAAGCATTAGTGATATTGCATTGCTTGACTTCAACTGGAATTCCATCTCCGACACAATGATTGACGCGCTTAAGGACAAGTTCTGCCATCTCATCTTCTGACAATAAACACCATTGATGTGCATTATTCAAGTTAACCATTTTATACATCAGTATTGCTCTCCTTGTGCTATAGTGCTTTGATCTGATCTGAAACTATCACGAACAAGTGAATAAGGATCATATGCGTATCTTCCTTTATGGACATCATCATGTTCACGATCCCCCTTTTCAGCGTCAATATCAGCTTGTATTTCTTTCCAGTAGTCTACTTCACAAGGCAAAGGCTTTGCCCATTTTATACCATACCACCTTGCTATGTCTGGACACATTTTAGGTAGCAGAATAGTTATTCTATCAAAAGCATCATCAAACTCCAGTCCAAGATGCTTGATGAGCGCAATAAGTTCACACTGTTGTATGCAGTCTTCTTCTGGGTCTGCTTGCTCTATCCATTCGTTGTAGAAACTACGAGGCTCAAACATTGATTCACCGCCTTTAGTGCTATGCTTTCAGCTCTCAAAACACCCATAGTGTAGTCAACGAGCTGTTTCTCTGTCATAGCAGTTTTTCTTCTAATCATTCGCTTAGCTGCGTAAGTTGCACACTCTTTTATATCGTCCCAAGACTTAATCTGGTCACGCATATACATAATACGTCCACGAGTTAGCTTGAGAGTCTCTGGTAATGCTGGGTGAAGATAGTGAGGAGTGTGAATCTTGCCGTTAGCAAGCTCCATCTTGAGGTAATTTTCCAATTCAATCCTCCATTTTTGAAACATTATTAATTATTATACCACAAAACACGGTTAAATGCAAACATGCGGCCCGTTTGGGCCGAAGTTATAGCAAACTAATCAACAAATTCTCCATCACATTCTTGAGAGACAGATATAAACTGTTTATTCCCAGTCATATTTATAGCAAGGTCTACAAGATAAATATGACAAATAGGATATGGAGCTATGTATGGAGTCCCAAACTTCTTGTATTCTAACCAATTACCTTTTTCTTCTGTATAGTGATGAGATACTTCATACCCTTGTATGTGAAAGTCATCTTTTTTAGATGACATCCGCTTTTCAGGATTATCAACTATTTGCTCAACACGATACAAAGAATTGCACTTATCATTATCATAAAATCTTACGCATGGAAGATTTGTATCTGAACTCCTATAAAACTCAACTCTTTTCCCCATTTTTTCTCCTTTTTTTAGCTCTCATTAGCATCACACGACAAGTCTTAGATATATCCTTTTGAACTTCAGGTTTGTAGTGCTTAACTACTCTATTAACCTGTTTCATAGTAGCACTACCATAACCGCAAGTAGATAAAACATTCTTTGCAGTTATCCGCAGCCACTTCTTGTATACATCACTTGACTTGTCATAAACTATTTTACTCATAGCTTTCTCCTTATATTAACTGATAAGCAACTACTCATCAGGGCGTTAGCCGACACCTGCTTTATGAGCAGGTGTTTCGTGTTGCTTAGTCATTCAATTCTTCTATCTCAACAGCCTTATTGATAAGCCAACCCCAGCATAAGTCATGCATTCCGTAGCCAGCTTTAAAGACAACCCCTCCAGATAGCTCGTTCTCTATCCTAAAGCCATCAGCTCCAACATTCCACATAGTCCATATCTCAACGACTTTTCCATCATTGATATGAGTTAATGTAAGCACTCCTGCACGAGTGTCTGTGTTATCATAGCTTCTTTCGTAAGTAAACTTTGCTACATGCATTACGATCTCCTATTATTGAACAAACTCTTAATACGCCTATAAATCTTGATAACAGTCATAAAGTTTCTTTTCCACTTGCTATCTTTAGGGATAGCAACTTTTACATCTTCACCAGAATGATATTCAAATATAATCTCTCCTTTTCTCTCGTCATACAAAACTCCCATAAGCATATTGTCAGTGCTTAGCTTATATTCAACAGACTTAATAACCTTGAGGATATTCTTGATTTTCTGCTCGTCAGAAGTCATTACTTGCTCCTATATCTTTCATAGCGTGAAAGATTATCATTACGACAACTGATTAAATACTCATCTGAAACTGATTGAAGTCTTTCTACACCTTTTAGTATAGCTTCCTTTCTTGTTCTAAATGAAGTTCTCGTAACCAGCAATCCACTACCCTTCTCATACATAACCCATTTAGATGTAAAATTAAAGTCTTTAGCTACTACAAAGTCAAATATATTAGACTTTGGAAAACCAGTTACCTGATAACATTTGCAGTCTTTATGATACTCAGAGTTATAGGTGTCAAACAATTCAGCAGTAGTTTTCTCTAACTTGATTTCATAATTCATTACTTACTCCTATATCTATACGGTTTTAGAACAAACATCATAGGATTGACTTTGATGTTATTGTCAAAGTCAATCATAAACTTACACGCAGTCTCTGGTAGTTTAGCAATACGCCAACCTCCAGGCTTTGGGAAAAGTCTTCCAACATATCTACCATTATTAATTCTTACAGAGCATATCATTTCAAGATTCTTATCCTTTGATATACGCTTGTAAGCTTCAGCAATAGGTCCGCCATAAAAACCTTCTCTATGATTTCCATAAGTTGAATCATTGTAAAGGTCTTTACGTGATAATCTTCCTTTTTCAATATCACGCTCATTAACTCTTATGATAGTTCTTTTATCAACAAGAGATAATAAACCGAGATGTTGTAAGCATTCAGAAGCTTCAACGTCTTCCTCATACCAGCGCTTGCTGCTATGATGTTTAGGAAGTTTAGCTTTATACTCATCCGATATCCATAAACCTCCATGACCAGCAGTATGGACTTGAATTATACCTGGACACATCTCGTAAGCCTCTTGTATCTGTCCCCAAGGCGACCGAGTTGTGTGCTTAAGATACTCAGCAAATGTCTTCCACTGAGAAAAAACAGTTCCAGGTTTTATACCTGATCCGTGTAACTTCTTACAAGCAAGATAATAGTCAGTATCCTTTATACCCTCTTCAACATTGATCCCAAGTTCTATACACTTCTCTTCAACTTGATTAAAAGAGTATGCATATTCAGATTCAACTGGGCTTGGAGGGTGAGTCTTATTAAAACGCATAACAATCTCCTTAAGACCACATAATAACTTGATCAACAGCTATCTTTCTTTTTCTTATTACATCCCTAACTTTGTTTCTATCAGCTTCAGAAAGGCTATTGATATCTATGCTATCACTTACAACTTTAGTTGATAGCTCACATATACGGTCATTATCATCTTCATCTTTAAACTTTGAAAGAAGTCTATCTAAAGAATTCATATAAAATCTCCTTTTAATTTCAAATAAGTAAGTAGGCGTCTTCGTTGAATAGCAACCTACATATCACTTTAATGCTACTCCGACTCGGAGTCATCCGAGTCTTGCGACAAATAGTATACATCACGATTATAGTAATCAGGTATTCCGTCTCTTTTTTTCACCTTTCCCTCCTTGATTAGTATTCTTAACCCAACACAGATGTGAGGTCTTCTTTGAGTCATTTTGGAGTGTAACTCTTCAATTTCTAATCCTTCAAGATTAGATCCCAAGGCCGATTGAATAGATGACTTGATACCTTCAATGTCTAATCCTAAAACAGAAAAATACTTTGCTGTGCCTTTCTCATTATAGTAACCGATTTTACCGTCAAGACTTAGAAGAGATAAAGTTGCTGCAACTTTATCTCTTGAATTTCTAACTATGCAAGTCATACCATTAACTTGTTCTTTAGTTAGATTGTCACCATAAGATAATCTGTTTTCAAATATATCCAATATCTCATCTCTTAATGTCTGTGCATCAGACTGTTCTGAGGGGGCTTCGTTGGCGAGTCCCTCATCTTCGCTTCCCTGCCTCTCGCCCGACTCTGATCTTCATCAGAGTCTTGTGGAATACGATAAATAGTGATAGCTCCATCAGCAGTTTCCAGATCATTGGACTCAAGCAATCTGTTAACAGACTGGTGTATCTGATGACGTGAATTAATACTGATATCCTGAACTATTGTAATTATCTGATCTAAAGTCTGAGGACCAGAATCCTTAATGACTTCCATTATAGCAAGACTGATACCTGAAGTCTTTTCCATAGGTTTATCCTCATCTTTCGGAATTGAGTAGAAAGTTATTCCATTAGCAACATCAATCTTTATCCTATCTCTAATTCTATCAATTGAATATGATATGCTATCTTCGTCAGAATCAAGCTCATCTAAAATGTCTTGCAATGTTAATCTGTCAGATTCTCTTGATAGTAGAGTAATAACCTTATGATCAAGTTCATCAGCTGTTGGATATCTCTGTTGTGAGTGTGCGTCACTCTGTTTAGAGGCTGCTTCGTTGTCGGATGCCTCGTCATTCCCCACGCCTTCCGACCGCTGCATCTTGATTAGATACAGCTTGTGCGATTGAATTATGAAACTCCTCATAACCGAGAGTTCCGTCATCATTCAAAGGGATTTGGCGATTAGTTGATATATACCAAGCGTAGATATCACCAATAAGCGAAACTATAATGTTGAATGAGCTAATCTTTCTGTTTCTTACCAATTCATTACATATCTCATATGCGTCCTCTTCTCGTATACGGATAACTTGGGATATTTCACTTGAAAAAGCGTATCCGATTGGATGATCTTGGAGATATGAAACAATTTGTTCTTCAACTGGAGTTCTACTCGTATCAACAGTTGACGGGAATTCGTCTTGATACTTTTCTAATTCAGACATATCATCATCTCCCAATCCAAGAAGTCTGCGAGTTTCTGAGTGTGCATCACTCTGTTCTGAGGGGGCTTCGTTGGCGAGTCCCTCATCTTCGCTTCCCTGCCTCTCGCCCAGCCCCACTTATGGAAAACCTGCATACAGGTTGTCGTTGAGTGGGGCTTTGTTATTTATACGTTGACTATAACCTCCATTTGAGAGTATTTCAAGTAATCTTCATAATCTTTGGTGTTTTCTATGATATTAGAAGCATTACAATAAGTCATACTTCTTGAAGGAAAGATAATAAGCTGATCGCCTTGCATGTTAATGAAATTCTCGTTTACGACAAACTGACTGATCTTCCATACTTGAAACTCAGTTGTCATATAGTATCCATCTACTTGATAACCATCTGCTTTAAGAATAAGAAGTTGATTATCGTGGTCAACTCTAACTACATGCAGAGGCCCATGATGGACTCCGTTGATCCATAATTGATTAGTTTCCTTACTCCATTCTAAATACATTATACACTGTCCTCCTCAAACATATCTACATCATCTCTATCGCCACCAGTGATCGCCATTTCAATCTTATGCCTTATTCTGCCACCGTCCCACCGTAAACCTTTTTCAAGAGCTGCAATATATGTGAATCCTCTTGATGTATAGTTTACACTGGTTAAATCTATATCGTCATTGAGATAAGGTGCTGATATAAGAATGTTATAGTGAGTTGGACTACACTTCTCAAGGTGAAAGTAAGCAAATTCGGAATTTCCGTCTTCATCAAATCCGTGAAAGGATTTGAATACCTTCTCACCTCTTCCACGAGCATTGCTTCTAACTTGCTTGTGGAAAGTCTTTTTACACTCTTTTATCCATGTAGCATACTCATCAATATGAAAATTACTCGGAGCGGGATTAGTCTGTTCACTCATTAGATAATTCTCCTATTCTATATGTCAAAGTTATTTCAGCTAATGAAAAGATAACGTGTATTCACGTTTTAGCAACTACTCATCAGGAAGGCTATGCCTCCGAGACCTGATTGAGCATCAGGTCTTTCGTGTTGCTTAGTTTACATACCAAACTTTACAGTTTTAGAAAACTCTATAAAGTCTTTCCAGCTCTCAAAATGATTGTAATACAACCAAGATGACCCTCCGTGATCTATGGATGTAAACGATATTATGATGAGATCCACATGATAATCTTCTTCTTGAACAGATATAAACTCTTCTTTAGAGATTATATTGTATACAATTGGATTATCACATTCTTGAGGAGCTATAACGTGGATTACCATCTCATCAATATCAATGTTTTCATAAGCAGGGGCTGTTTGATAGTTTGAAAAAGCTGCTTTAGGCATCGTCTTCTCCTATTATACCTATAGTGTGATCATCTGTATCAACAAATATAGTGATAGGTTCTATTGGCTCATATTGAAATGCTCTGATCTGCCACAACCTAAGGTTTTTGAGAACTTTAAATTCGTAATCATTGATATTAGCAATTTCAAATCCAAAAACTACATCGTCACCAAAGTGAGGTTTCAGTGTATGATGTAGAAAACAATCACAACCAATATGAGGTTCAACTTTAGGGTTATCAATCAAATCTTGAGTTACTTCGTAAGTTGATCTTGGCATTATATCTCCTATATGTGAGTTGCTTAGTTATTGAATGTTAGAGTTACTCATCATACCCATTCTAATAGCATTAACTCTCTTTTCTTCACTCATATTCTGATAGTATGGACATTGAGGATCCACGCATTGCCCATAATGCTCTTGTTCTTCATAAGTCATTGTGCAATACATAGTTTCCTCTTCCTCTTCAACTATCTCAAGCTTATATCCCTCAATGACTTTGTGTTCGTCACGAAGGTCAGTAAGCAGTTCTTCTAAGTCGTTGAAGTTACAGTCAGCATGTTCTTCATCCTTACATTTTACTGTTAGGATATACTTGCGAGTTTCCATAGTTACTATCTCCTATTACGTCTGCGAGCATTTTTAGCTTGCTTGCGGTTGTTCTTGCGCTTAATACGCATTTTCTCATCAATATCAGATCTACGAAATCTGTCTTGAGACATCTTAGTTTCATTCGCGCCAAAGTTCTTTTCCATCAGGTCTAACGTAGCTTGATCTAACATATTTTAATACTCCTTGACACCTGAATACAGGTGGATTGATCTTACCTATAACCAACTAAGGTTAATGATTTGATCTGATACTTCGGACATTTCCGAAGATGAACGGACGATACAATCACAGAACTCAACTGATGTTCCATATTCTTCTTTTCTTTCCCATATCAAACCGATACGAACTGCTTTAACATCAGTTATGTAAAGATTAGCATCTAAATAGCTTTCAACTAATCTTTCAAGATGATTCGCCATTGCTGAATAGTCATTGAAGGATGAGATATGCATCGTTATCCGCCAAGACTTAATATCTGCTGCTATCTTAGTCTTATCAGGGACTGGATCAGCAGTGAAATATAAGTTGACTTGCTGGACTTTGTATCCTGTGTCCATCAAGTGTTTCAGTTGTTGCTTTTCTAACATATTCTATATCTCCTTGTTGATACATGAATGAGGCTGCTTAGTTTAGTATAACCTCTGTTAATAAGCCCATTTAATATACTCCGATGACTCCGAAGAGTCATCTTGTCATGTTATAGATTTAATATATCAATAACACCCATGCTTGTGTTAGCATCTGCTGCTATACTTAGCATTTTGTAATACATTTCTCTATGTGTCCCAGTTGCCAATACTCGCTCTTTATATTCTTCACCGACTTCCAAATTGCCATCATATCTACCAACCATCATCTTAACATTTTTGTCTATAGAGCTTCCAACAATTCTGTATGATCTGACAATATGCTCATCTTTGACCACATCAAGCCTGAAATCTCCATTTTCACCTCGTTCAATGATACCTTGCATTATATGTCTCCTTATAGATTTAATATATCAATTGAATATATGTCATCAGCATACATTCTAATACTAAAGTTCTTTCTCTCAAAGTTCTCTCCATTCTTCATTCTCTCAATAACATCAAGGCATCCTATTGAAGGAAGCCAAATCTCGCCAATCCATAAGATGGACAAGTCATCTTGTATTTCCATATGACCATAGTTTACAAGGTCTTGGACTAACCTAATGCTTATATCCTCTGATCTGCGCTCGTTTTGCTCTTTCATAACTGCTATTATCTCCTATAGGTTATTATATCATAAGTTTCATACTCTCAATATAGTTAGCATAAAATACTTATTCTATGCTAACGTCAGCACCGTTGTCAGCACCGTTGTCAGCACCGCCACACCAATGGGGCCGCAGGTCGGATTTACAAACTCAATGGGGCCGTGCATAGACACCGCCGCGTCAATGGGGCCGTGCATCCGTGAAGCGCTGTTGACGCGTGACGCGCATCCGACATTATGACACCCAAAACCCTAATCAAACCTACTAATCATATTATACCATAAATAAACATATTTATCAAGTAAGTAATAAAAGATAAAATATATCTTTTATTGAGGCGTGCCAGAATAGAAATAGGTTATCATATGTTTACTGGACGGGATTTTACTACAAATACATACAATGGTTATCGTCTGTTTACTACACAAACAATTCAACGGTTATCATAAGTTGACTAATCAACAAATTGTTGTTATTCTATGATAAGTGTTTTGCTAAAATAGGTTAGCATCCGTTAAGTGAGTTGTAAAGATATATTATTCTATGATAAGTGTTTTATTCCAAAATACTTAATGAGTATTTACTTAACTTAACATAGTTTAAAATATCTTAAAAGTGTCAGCATCGTTAAGTGGGAGCCTTGTGGCCATTGACTTGACGGTGCTGACACAAATTTTGTCCGCTCCCGTCAGCACCGTCAGCACCGCTTTTGGCGGCCCGTATGGGCCGAAAAAGACGAGCAAAGGTAGCTTTACAGCTGAAATCTGCCTTTGCTATCATACCTTTTGCCAAATATCCGACTCCAGTATCCGACTATCCGCATCCGATTATTATGAGATCTTCGCGATCTTTATCCATAATGCGATTTCTAATAATTAATCCGCCGCGTCTAAATTAGTTCCTACAAGACTATGTAGGCAACCAGCATCACGACTACTGCTAAGGCAAAGACTAAGATCGTAGCCACTGCTTTACATATCTCATACATGATTCTATCTCCTTTGTAATAGATGTCTTTAAATAAAAAAGGGGCGACTCAGCCTGAATCACACCAGTATTCTGGTGATCTTCAGACCAAGCCGCCCCTTTATCCGACTTTCAAAGCTATCTAATAAGATATTCACCTCTTTGAAGTTTTCGGATTATTACATTCCTATCATATATCATCCGAGATGCTTCACTATGATTTATGAGACATCTGCGATACGATAATGCTATTCTCACGCTATCGCTTCTAAGCTGTTCTATAGCTTGTTCAATACGATCTATCCGTTTCATGATTTTGACTCCTTTTTAGCTTCAAGTTGCATTAGTTTCTCTTCTAAACGATTTATGAGTGCGATCTCACGGTGCTTCTTCGGAGGTGTATAAAGCCCACGATTTCTGCCTCGTTTGGATCTGTCAATTGATACGCCCGATATCAAAGTTCCAGCATTCTTCTCCATTTCAATACTGGACTTGATTCCCGAGAGTTTCTCCTGATACTCAATCCCTTTTTTCTCTTTGGCATCAAGCTTCTCTTCAAGTTCTTCTATTTCAAGCTCATTCTTATACCAAATATACCACGCCTTGAATTCCTGATACGCAAGGTCTGGCATCCGAGAGATTTTATGCTTGGATTCAAGATATTCCAAGCTTACGACACCGAGTTGATATTCATTCCCAATTCCGACTGATTTCAAGCACTGCCGAGTGTGCTTGGATAAAGAGATACCAGCTGGTATAAACTTATCCGATGCAGTTTTCGGCTTTGGGTTATCCGATGTAGTTTTCGGATCAATAGGATCGGGTCTCTTTTTCTCATATTCTGCTTTACGAGACTCTATCCGATCCTTGTTGATCTTCTCTTTACGTTTGATATCATCCGAAGACTTTATCCGATGCTCTGGTTTGATATCACGTCTTTCACGCTCCGCATCCTCTTGCCGTTTGATCCTGTCCTGTATTTCCTCAGGACGTAGACGTTTCATAATCCGTAAACTCCTTATCAGATTCGGAATAATCCGCATCCGATGTTTGTAAGATTGCTACGAGGGAAATACTGGGTATCCGCTACGGACCTCTATTTCAAGATAAGAGCCTTCATCTATCCCATAAGCTCTTGCGTGAACTGGGAACATACCAGAATTATCTACTTCCATATCTTCCCATTGTAGAGTTATTCCATACGAATCCATACAAAACCTATTTGCTGATTCTATTGCTGATTCAATAGAATCAGCGTCATAATCCGACTGCATCCCAATTGGGACTCTATAATCGTCTTTTCTATCACCCTGAACTATTTTATACATCTTTTTCCTTTTTTATCTATGCATAATTTCTGGAAAATCCATAAATCCGCATCCGATATGCAGATTCTGATGGATACTCATCAGTCCGTTAATTCGGAGACTCTTTTCATAATCCCAAAAGAGTTTCTTGTATCCTCTGCGCTTCCCATTGGGGTTCGGTTCGCTCCTGCGCTTCCCATTGGGGTTCGGTTCGCTCCTGCGCTTCCCATTGGGGTTCGGTTCGCTCCTGCGCTTCCCATTGGGGTTCGGTTCGCTCCTGCGCTTCCCATTGGGGTTCGGTTCGCTCCTACGCTTCCTTAACCTAAAAAACCGTTGACGGTTGATGTCAACGGTTTTTTAGGTTCGGATTGCTTATAGATTAAATCCAACGATTTCGTCAACCTGCTCAATTGTCAAATCCATATCATTATCATTCGCAATATCATGATTGGAAATTCCAGCGCTATGGAGTGCCATAACCACTTTAACTGTCAATTCTTCTACGCGTTCCTTATCATTCTTAACGCGCCGTTTTGGCTTGTTTTCATTCTTCCCTGTGATTGTAGAAACAACCCATTCTTTAGTGATTTCATAATCACTCGCATCACTGGGTTCTATACCAACCTTAACACATGATGCTCCGATTACCAATTCACCTATCTCAATTTTTAATGCATTGGTAATTCCGTTATTCCCGCCGCGCGGGCCGCCACTGCCACTGCCTATGTCGCGAGGTTGCTTTTTTAACCTTGCCAACACAGTCGCTTCTACATGGTTATCTACTTCATTATGGAACTCGCTTGATTCAAGCAGTTCGCATACTTTTGCATGATTATACTTGATGTCAAACCCTTTGGATATAACACCGTATACACTATCATTCAACCCTTTATCCTTACCTGTTAATGGCAGGGCAGGATTATCAATAACTTTTTGAAATAAGTCATTAATGTCAAAAGGTGTGGTTATCATGATGGACTCTTTCCGATTGTAAGCTGTGCCACTGGTATACGTTAAACGTGCCATGTTTGCTAAATCCTTTTCAAGCTTTCGCTTGTGTTATTTTGTATGGACTGTCCATACATAAGGGAATCATGTTTGCTATTGTTATGATTCCGTTGTTTGATGTCAAATCATACGGAGGCAACTCACCTCCGCATGCCACCATAAATGCAAGGTTCGTGCCAACGTAGTGGCCCATTGGGTTTGTGAGTGGTTAACACTGTAAAGTATTTGCCATAAAATAATAATTATTGTTTCATTTTTCATATTTATTATTATGTTATAGCCATCTAACCCGCATGCCCATTGGGTTCGCAACGTTAATTGTATAATCGCGCGCGCTATATTGCAGGGTTCTAAAAACTGCCCGCTTTTGTGCAGTTATGATGCCCCTTTTTGTGCAATGTCCATCTAACCCGCATGCCCATTGGGTTCGCAAGCGATTGCCCCATTTTGTGCAGTCGGATAAAAAGTGCCCGCTTTTGTGCATGTGTTATGATATATGTGTTATTATTTGTGTAGTAGTTATGCTATAAACCCGCATGCCCATTGGGTTCGCGAGTTATGCTATCCATGTTAACTCTACGTTAACCCCTCCATTTCACGTTATGATGCAGGGTTAACAACACCTCCATACCTCCATTAGTCCGCTTCACATGACGCTGGGCGCGTTTCATACCCTGTTGTGTGGTATGAGTGCGGCCAGCGTCATGGACTCGGTATATCCCCTATTATGCGTGTTTATGCGTGTATTAACATAACGTTAACTTGCTGAAGCCGAAACGTGAAAAGAGACGCGATTTTATACCCCGCCAATTCTACGAAATTGAAAACTAAAAAAGCTAAATCTCACATCTGAAAAAATAATAATGAAGTTCCATGACTTCATTATACTTAACTGGTATTTACCACTTTCACATTTATTGCGGCCCGCGCGGGCCGAATTAATAGCTTGACTTTTTCTTTATGATTTGTTATGATTTATGTAAGCATAAATCCCTAATCAATCCTAACTAAATGGAAAGCTCATAAAATGGCACTACGAGAAAGCATCCAACTAAATAATCAAGTTCGCTATAACAATGCTGTATTAGCGAGAGATAAAAGAGTTCAGGACAATTACATAAGAAAACAGCATGAGGAATTTAGCGAACTGCTTTCTGTAGGCGAAACACAGTATGACGAAAGAGCTATAGCTCAAAGCGGTATGATAGCTCGTGTATTTGATGAGAATCCTTTCACAGGCTTTGCTAATGTCGTCAGTAGACCTGAAAATGGCATAAAGAGTTACGGACAACTAACTACCAAAGACCTTGCAGACTTACCAACACATCAAGTCCGCCAGGTAATGGCAAACTCTAATCCACAGGTATCTGCAGCTATTACAGATTTTCAAGAGTATGTGAAGCCAGGCTGGGATATTTATCCAGAATCTCATCCGATATTGGACAGATGGTTTGATGATATGGGATTGTATGATGTAAGCATTGATGGTTTTATAGATCAGATATCAGAGTCAATGTTCTTACACGGTGCATATTTCTATGAGTCTGCATATGAAGACGACATACCAAAACGACTTGTAGGATTAGATCCATATTCGGCAGTATACAAAAGATCAGAATCTAAAACTGGGCAGTTTTTTGAGTTGGGTCAAAGGCAACGGAATGAGCCATTTGTATCTCTTCACTTTGATCCTACTATTGAATATAAACCGCTATATGCTCAAGTCGGAAACCCATACGGCAAACCTTTAGTAGACGCAGCTCTATTTCATTTGATAATGGTTGTTGAGTTTTTCAAGAGTTATCAACAAGTCCTTCAAACATTAGTTTGGCCTGCTTTGTTGATGCGAATAGACCGAGAAGTTATCGCAGAAATGGTAAAGACCGAAAGCAAGCGAGGAGCGTTTGTAACCGAAGTCCTTGCGATGTTGAAGAAAGAGCTTGAGGAGATGGGCCCAGGTAAAGTTCTATCATATGGTAGTGAGGTTATGGAGCCTGAACTACTATCTGGTATGAATAAAGCAAATCTCGGAGGCGTGCCAGACTTTATTGACATACTTGACAGACAGATAATGATGGCATTGAAGTCTAATCAGTTATTATTCTCTGGATCAGATTCATTCACAGAGACAAGAGCAATGTATGAAATGAATCACTATGCGTTACTTATCAATCATGCTCAGACTTCTATCAATGAGTCAATGACAAGACAATGCAATATAGCTTTGATGAGAAGCAACATTAATCAGCTGGTAGAGTTTAGACTTCGTAGGAGTATATTTGAAGAAGAGAAACTTCTCGCTGGAATCAACATTCAAGTTCAACAGGCTAACATGTCTTTTGATAATAGCATGCTAAGTTTGAATATGTGGTTGACAGATGCGGTGAATACAGGCAGAATGTCTGAAGCACAAGCACAAGAGTATTGGGAAAAAGAGCGTGACAGAAGAAGAGGGCAGATGATTTTCAAGAATGTAAAATAAGGAGTCTACAAGTGAATAACGAAAATAATTATGAAGAACAAGCCAAAGAGATACGGAAACAATTAGATCACCTTTCAGATCTTAAAGATTCTCTTATTGAAGATTTGAAAAACGATCTAAAGCCAGAAACTCTATCAAGAATACTTGATGCTATTAACATTGAGTGTATGAAACTTGAAATACAGATGTTGCAACTACATCAGTCAAACTATGAAGTTTTAAAATAAGGAGTCTATCATGCAAGGCAGAGATTTTAAAGAGTATGTCAGAAAAGAGTTGACACATTCACCGACAAAATCAAAAGAACAGGAGCAGGCTCATATAAAAGCCAGCCAGCTATTTGTTGAGCTTGGAGAATCTTTAGCAGAAGTTGTCCCTGATTGTCCTGATGCTACAAAGATGGTAAACTATCTTACAATATCAAGAGCTTGGGCTCAGAAGGCTATTGCTCAAAACTTTGAGGTAGAAAATGAATCCTGAAGAAACTTATCGCGGTGTCCCGAAGGCGACAAAGTCTAAACTCGCCAAAGGCAAACAACGATTCTCTAAAGAGGAACAAGAACAATGCCAATCCCAATCGCAGTATACAGAGAAGCAGGAATCACTTCACGGCAAACGCCAACCGAAGACAAGAGCAAGCCGTATTCCTGTAGAGTAAGGATAACATCTCCAACTGCTGATAGTCATCGCACAAGTATATGTGAAGAGACTACTATTCCTACTTGTAGAGATATGGCAGACGCTGGAGTTCCAGGCTGCCACTCACATAATAAAGCTGTTATTTATGGTGGGACTTCAAATGCAGTTATGAATGACAAGTTTGAGGTTGATTGTGATTTGGAGATAGAGCGAGGTCTTGAAATCGTCCATGCTGATGCTCCATACAGAACATCGGATAACTTGATTTATATGGTTGAGCAAGAGAGAATAAAAGCCGTATCTGTCGGTTTGTATGATGGTTGGTATTGGTGCAACAAGTGCGAAGTAGATATGTTTGACTACTCACAAGGTTGCCAGCATTGGCCTGGAGATAAAATCGTAATAAAGAAGGACGGGAAAGATGAAGTCTTTGAGATCATCCCTAAAATCAAAGACGCTAAACTGGGTGAAGTATCCACATGCTATGCAGGAAGTAATCCAGATGCAATCATTGTTGCTCGTGCAGAAGATCATCTAAGTGAAGGCTTGCTAACAAGAAAGCAAGCGTTTAACATCAATCGCGTATTTGGAATGAGCCTTGACATCCAAAGAGCGAAAACAGATAGTAATCAAGGAAGAACTATTATAGGAGGCATACAAATGCCTTTTGAAAAAGCGGATTTAGACCAGATCAGAGAAGTCGTTAAAGAAGTTTTAGCTGCTCCGCCAGCTGCTCCGCCACCTCTCGCACCTGCACCTCCAACAGATACTCCAATTCCTCAAGCTATTGAAGACAGATTCACGAAGCTTGAGGCTGAAAAAGCGACTCTTGAAACGGAATTGGCAGAAATCAAAAAGACTACTGTTGATTCTGAGAAGCAAGGTGTAGTCGGTGAGGCTCGGAAGCTTTATATTGAATTGAGAGGTAATAACGTTACAAGTGAGAGTTTGCGTGAGCAGGAAGACAAGTGGGATAGATTAACACTTGCACAAGTTCAGGATGAGCGAGATATGATGAAGAGTCATCTTGCTGCTATCAAGAAGGCGGGTGAATCTGAGGGCGGTGAAAGAAAGACTAAAGATGAAGACCGCAAGGAGTTTGATGAAGTTCTTAATCCAGGTAATCCAGATTGGGTTGCAGATCAAGAGCCAGAACCTGCGGACAATGATACCAAACTTGTTTAGGAGGAGGTAAATAATGGCTCAACGACCACATGAGATACTATGGCTCTATGATTTTGATAAGACTGGAGGAGATCGTTTCACTGGAAACGCAGCTCACATTTTTGACGAATCTAATGCAGGTATCAGATATAAAGATAGATCTATAACTATTAAGAATGGTAAAGCAGTTCTTGCTGGTGCAAATGACAGGATCAAAGGTTCTTTCCAGTATTTCAATTCTGGAAAAGCTGTAGTAAAGGTAGAATCTGCTGGAACAAAGTTTAAGAATGCTGGAACTGCTGCTATTTCAACAGGAGCAAAGATTGTAGGAGCAACCCGTGTTATTGAGTCTGGAGGAACTGCTGAGAATGGATATGTCCAAGCTGCTCCTAATGCACCAAGCCCTTTAGTAGCTAATGCTGCTAATGCTACTGCAATCAATAATGCGTTGAAAGGCATTGGATATGTAGATGAAGGCGGAGGAGTTTATCCAGCTAATACAGACTCTGAAGCAGATGTAATCGTTATGCATAGCATGGGCGGTTAGTTTTATACGTGAACTAAATAAAGGAGTCAAAAAGGAGAAAAGAAATGGCAAAGGGAACTGGGAAACCAGGCGGAGCTCCAGATCATCACGCTGTATTATCTGATGATTACTTTCCTAATCCAGATAAGTATCGTCTTGCAGCAAAGAATGCTGGTGTTTCTGAAATGGAGTTTTTGGAAACAAGGATTCCTCCTAAGAACAGAAGTAAAGCTGGGGCATCAGTCGTAGAAGTGATGATGTGGCATAAAAAGAAAGTTGACTTAGTAGGTCGTGGATACTCTCGCTCATGTGCTGCTGAAGATATTGGAAACTTTACATCTGATGAGTTTAATAAATCCACCGAAGCTAAACTATTCTGGGAATGGAATGAAGATTCATTTTGTCGCACTCTGCAGACAGGGTGTTCTCCGAGTGATCTTGATAATGGCAGAGTTAACATTGATAGCAGAATGCCACAAGGAACAACTGAGCGGCTAAGTTCTGTATCAGGTTTAAATGAAGGTTCTGCTGAGAATCCATATGATGATCAACCTATGATTCTTACTCAGCAGTGGGAGCCTCAGATTGACTATCGTAGGATAGTAGCTTCAGTTGACAATACATCTCGTTCAGTAGTTCGTATTCCATACAATACTACTGAAGAAGGTGATGTAAACGAGATGGAAGTTGTCCCCGAAGGTGTAGCTCCGTTAATTGTGGAACTCGGGTATTCGAAAGATACTCTGAAGTTCACAGGATATGGAGCTACGATTCGTGCTACAGATGAGTATTTGTTGGATAACCAAACTCGCGCCGCTGCAATACGCGAAGAGGTTATGAAGCTTGCCCTACGTAGACGTGAATCACTTTTTCACTCTCTCATTCGTGAGATATATGATAAATGCCCATCAAGCCACTTTAAGAAGTATTCACAACTTACCGCAAGCAATTGGAATGAGTTCCGAAAAGTTTATGAGAATTATCAGATGCGTAGAATGCTTGGAACTCCAGCTGCAATAAGTGAGTGGGAAGATGTATACTTTGGGGTAGGCGGTAACAGAACGGTAACTATGGACTTCTTCGCAAGAAGAGGTAGAGGTAATAATCCAGGCGTTCTGAATAATCAGCCAAGCATACCTGACTACGGTTGGGTATCTCGTGAAAAGAATCGCTTTAAAGACTTAGCTGCAAATGAAGACTTGCCTGGACGGAGTGCCTCAGCTCAACGATATGTTATGACCTTTGATGAGAGACATACTATTAAAGTATGGTTTAGAAGAGGTCTACAGCAAGATGAAATGGCTCGTAATCCAGAAACTCGTTTGATGTCCAGACACTTCCATACAGACGTTGGATTTTTTGTTCCAGATGCGAATAGCATTTGGTTAGTAGGCTGGGATTCTCATGTTGTTGATCCTGAACCTATAGAGTTAGAATAATAGAGGTTAAAGAGATGGGAAAAATCATAATAGAAGGCACTACTAATTATGATGCTTATATTGAAGTTGCCAGACAAAGAGTCGGTAAAGGCGAGGACATTTTGCCTCGTGAAGTGATTGATTCCATCTCTTATCTTCAGTTAGTTGAAGATCAACTTATTGCATTATGTCCTGATCTTTTTGAAGGCCCAGATGATGATGGAAACTATTCTATATCATCTGATCATATAGGTAAAGCAAGTATTATCTATAACTACATATTGCTAAGGACAAGTGCTAAACTTCTATCAAATCCTACTTATGCACCTGTTGTTAGAGTTGCTGAGTTTGGCGAGTCTGTTCAATACGCTGAAACAGAACTTGAAAACAGACTTGAACTAATTAATAACGAGATAGATGAACTTGGCCCAGAGATTTGTAAAGAGTTAGATCCTATCTATAATTTAATGGGCGCAATTCAGATATCAGACATAAAAAGTAACTGTTACTAATGCTTGAAAGAGTTGGATACCTCAAAGAACGAGAAGAGATTGTAGCTGTTCGCAGAATAGATCAAAGCACAGAGTTTGGTTTTATTATATTGTATCAAACTCTTTATGGGATAGTTTCGCGAAGAATATATCAAACTCACTCTACTCGTTTTGATTCAGGTATCAATGTATCAGAAGAACAGTATGCCATAAATGTCAAAGGTAAGATTATATCTCCGCATTACATATTGAGCGGAGATCAGGTAGTTTTGGGAAGACCAAGTAGTGGAGATGATCTTGATAACTATATTCTTACAATGAAAGATAGAGTTTTGAATGTAAAGTCTGTTGGTATCGGAGTCTATCTAACACGACTTAATTGTGTGGAGCTATAAAGGAGACAAAATGCCGATACCTTTAAATCTGAAACCTATAAGTGAGATAAATCCATCTACAGGTTTTATTAGTCAGATGCTTATAGCTGAAACAAATGATATAAGAACACCTGCGCCTGGTATCCCTCAAGATGGATATTATTATCTTGGAGGATTAACAGACTTGGCTGCGTCTGAAGGCGGAGCAAGAACTGTAGCCGCAACACAGAATGGAGACTTTGGAAGACTTCTTGACGGATTTGCCCAAATTGGTTCTGCTGGGCCTTTTCTTGGAGTAGCTAAAAAAGCAGTAAATGAAGGAACTATTGTAGAAGGTTTTCATGCAGTTCAGCCTCTCGGTGTTGATTTCAATATAATGGATAGCGGAGAGACTATTCCAGTCCCTTATTTTGTAGGTAATGCTGGAGATACTAAAGATGCTGCTGGCGAAACCGATGTCATTGGAAGCACACTATTCTCTGCATCTGCTGATGGTGATGAGACTATTTTTGCTAATTTGATGCAGTCGCTAAATCCTGATCATGTTAAAAGAACTGGAATTGGAGTAGGGTCTGGAGCTATAGCAACTGCAGCTTCTCCTCTTGTAGCGCAAGCTACTTTAGGGACAACTGCTGAAGTTAATCATACAATTATTACTGCAGGTGCTTCTCCAGTTAATCCAACACGAGTTCTTATTACCTTTGATGCTAACGCTGCGGTAGCAGCTGGAGGGACTGGAGTTATTGAAGTTGAAGGAACATGTCTTAGTGGGTATGGGCCTGAGTCTTATACCACTCTAAAAGAAGAGTTCTTCTTTAAAACTGGCGGAACTACTACATTCTATACTGATGTTCACTATAAGACTATTACATCTATAAAAAGTAGAGGATTTTCTGCTGGTCAGATTACAGTTACTATTTTAGATACAGCTGAAGTCGTCACGTTTACTTCACAAGATAATCTGCTGAGAAGATTCTGGATAATGGAAGTCGCAAAAGGAACTATCTTGAACGTCTATACTGGGGTACTTGCTACTGGATTGGACTTTGAGTTCTCAAGAGGAAACACAGCAATTCAATATACAGTCCCACTTAAAGGTCGTAGAGGATTCTTGTATAGGGATTTGAATGGTAGAGATAAAGCGTCAGCAATTAAAACAGATGCATCAAACCTTGTGGCTGCGTCAACAGAGATTATGACTGGTTGGCAGGCGGAGCTTATACTTGGCGGAAGTCTTATAGGAAATATAATTGTTGGCGGAGTTAGGGCCCCAGTAAGAACTGCAACGTTCAGCTGCAATCAAAACTTTGATAATACTGGAGCAGTTACTGGAGTGCCTTGGGAAGATGTAAAGCCTTATAGGCAACGTAGAAATGTTACTATAACTTCTGAAGCTATAGCAACTCCTGAGAATGACTATTCCAGAATATTCAAGAATAACTCATCGTATGCTGCTGCTATTAACATTAATCACTATCCATTCGGAGGAATGGCATGGAGAAAATCATTCATTCTCAAGAACGCACAGCTTACAGTTTTGCCAGAGATTGAAACTCCAGAAGGACTCCTTGTCCAGCCTTTATCTATGAAATCATTTGTTTCTGGTATTGGACTTGCGATTCCAGATGATCTCCGAATTGTATGTGACTATAGTGCGTATTCACCAGTAGTAAACTTAGCTGCATAGGTGTATTAATGCTTAAACTAAATATATCTTTAGATGCTCCAATAGCGACTATAGTATACGTTAATGAGAAGTTATCGGATTTGAGAGACTTCTATGAGGATTATATTTATCCTAAAGTATTAAGAGACCTTGATAAAATGTTTGAAGTTGAGGGCAGGCCACCTTGGGCTGCCCTCAATGAAGTTTATGCTCACTATAAGAATATCCATTTTCCAGGTGCAGGTATACTTGAAAGAACTGGAGAACTAAGAGACTCGTATACAATTTCATCTCATCCAAGCCACGTATTACAGATAGGTCCAAAGTCATTCTCATTAAAATCAGGTGTGCATTACGCAAGTCTTCACGAGACTGGTGTATCTTCTACAAACCTTCCTGCTCGCCCAGTTGTTGGCGGATTGACACTTGACAAAGGGTTAAGAAACCAGTATAATAAGGTATTCAGAAGGCATGTGCAGCGTGTAATAAAACAAGGTAAAAAACAAGCATCTCACGTTGGAGTCCAAACTTCATACTCTAAATCAAGAACAGGAACATTGACGTTTAGAAGAGGTTAGAATGTTAGACATCAGAACTCATATCTTTGCAAGAACTTTTGGACAATGCTTGAAATTGATGAATCCATATTTTATCAATTCTAATATGAAAAAAGGTGATAGAGATCCAACTATTTTTGCAGAAACTTTTCCTCCTTCTCAATATGCCGATATGCTTGAAATTGCAGGCAATAAAAGAATAAATAAAGATCGTCTGATATTAGAAAGTGGAGATGATGGGTATTCTGACGGTTATGGGCAAGACGGAGGCACAGTTGACTATACACAAGATATAATGATGGGTGAATTGGATATAGAAGCTTTGCAGAATGCAAGAATAATGAATGCTGTAAAGATTGCTGATGTAAACATACTAAACATTGAGAATAACCCATATGATAATGAGGCGACTATAGAACCTCCAGCATTATTGATAGATTTTGGAGCTGATGAGCTGATGGAGGAAGGCGAAAGCGCTGATGTTAATGCTTCTAATCAAGCTATAATGATAATCATACGGCTTGTTATGGGAAGAGCTCATTCTCCTTATAGATTCCTTGAGTCAAATGCTGTCAGGTCTTCTAAGATAAGAGACGCACTTGATTATCTGTTAGATCCTCAAATGTTTAGGACTTACGCAGGGCAAACTATAACAACAGATGGTCAAGAGATGACGGTTATTTCTAATCGTGCTGGATTTGAGAAGGTTAAAAGTAGATCACAGAACGCTTATATTAAGCGTTCTAATAATTTAGGTGCTGTGAGAGATAAATATATCACAGACTTCATATTTATAGTTGAGTTTTTTCAACAAAAAGAAAGGGGTCAATATGCAGTCCAAGATAACCAAGCTTGAAGAGAGTGGAAAAGACACTGTCGTAATTCAACCTCATAAGGATGTCAAGAGGAAACTAAATATACCAACAAAAGCTCAAACTAAGTCTATTGTTAAGAAAAGAGCTCTTTTTGTGTATACTGTATTGACAGAAGACGGTGAGGAGTTTGATTTTGTCCTGAAACGACTTCTTCCTACAGAGACTGCAGAGATATTTGGAAGTCTATTCGGTAAAACAAGCGTATCAGCAAGAAGAAAGCTTGTTGAGGGTGAGGAAGAAGAATCAATAAGAAGTGAATTAGAAGAAACTTTGGCTGATGATGAAGATGCTTTATCTGATATGGTAGATCAGATAAATAAAGCAGTATTTATGACTATTGTATTTCCTGAAGATTTTGAAATTGAAGACGTTGATGATCTTGATGAGGGAATAAAAGACGATATCTTTAATTTTGGAACTAAAGGGGTCATGGGGTCTGGCGACTCTGTGGACTCTTTTCCTGATTTGGTTGGAGGAGAAGGAGAATCTGGAACAGGTGATGATGCTTGATTGGTATTGCCGCAGATATAAAATTGCTCCAGCTGATGAAATAGCAGCAGAGGTTGATTGTTGGCATTCTCGCATAGCAATCAACCTCCATGTTGGATTAGTAGCACAGAAGGAACAAAATAGACTTGATAAAATTGATGAAGATAAACGTAAAGCAGAAGAAGAATTACAATCTTCTATTAATACTTAATATATGAATCAAAGGCGGTGATATTTAATGCCAGCAGGCGACAAGATTCAATTTGACATAGAAGCTGATGATCTATTTAGCGCTGTGTTAGATAAGCTTATTAAAGGCTTAACAGAAGCTAATAGGTATGCTGAAGGTTTTAGCAAGACTAACAAGTATGACGTTCAGCACGCTTTAGATGTAACTATTAAAGGGTTTAAGGAATTAACACGCTCTATAAACCTCAATCAAGCTGAAGCAGAGAGGCTTAGCGAGGTGTATAAACAAGTTTCAATTGAATCTTCAGTAGTTGGGAAGAAAATCAGAGAAGCGCTGAGTGGTGGACAAGTTGACGCAGAAAAGCTTGGTAAAACTCTTGAATTTAACGTTACCCGAACTTTTGATGAGATGAACACTGCTATAAAGATTGCAGAAAGAGGTCTTGAAAGAACTGGTGATGCATCTCAGGTAATGATTAAAAGTATTGGAGGCTGGGCTGCAGCAAGTAAGGGATTAGTCCAATATCAAAAACAACAAACTGATTCTATGAAAGCTTTGACTGAAGCTGGAAAAGAAGCTTTAAGTCAAGGAAAGGATCAAATAGAGGTAACTAATAAACAATCTGATGCTGAAAAAGCAAAGAAAGCAGTTATTAAGAAAGTTAAAGAGGAGGTTACTGAACAGCATAAAGCTCAACAAACTGGAGCTAAGAAAAGCACTGATGATATAGATAGGCTTCTGCGGTTGATGCGAGATTATGACAACATACTTACATCAATAAAATCAAAGCTTGGCACAGCTCATAGATATGACATTGATAAGAAAATTGGTTCTGAAATCATGCCCCAGGTCACTGGCGCTATGTCTTCAGGAGATCCAAAGCAAATTCAGGGTGCTATGGGGCTATTACAGTCTGAAATGCAGACTTTGCTTCATATAAGAAGGCAAATTAACGAGGAGGCTAAAGAAGAGCAAGCAATACTAAAAGCTAATGCTGCAATTGAAAAACAGAGAAATGCTAAAAGACAAGCAGATAATAAGCTTGCTATAAAAGGTATAAGAGCGAGGATAAAAGCAGAAGAAACCCTAAATGCAGCTAATAAAAAGTATTCAGATCAAGTTATAGAGGATCAGAATAAGAGGTTTCTTTCTGCAAGAGATTCAAATGATAAGACAGTTCGTGATAAATTAAAGAATATACAAAAAAGAATAAAGGCTGAACAAAAGTATTCAGATCAAGTTATAGAGGATCAGAATAAGAGGTTTCTTTCTGCAAGAGATTCAAATGATAAGCAAGTCCGTGATAAATTAAAAACTATAGAGCGTGAAAGAAAGGCTGAACAAAAGTATTCAGATCAAGTTATAGAGGATCAGAATAAGAGGTTTCTTTCTGCAAGAGATTCAAATGATAAGCAAGTCCGTGATAAATTAAAAACTATAGAGCGTGAAAGAAAGGCTGAACTTGAAGCGTATAATAAGCAAATAGATCAAGACAATAAAATTGCTGTAAAAGCTCGTGATATTAACGATAAAAGAACTTTGGCAAGAATAAAGAATATAGATCGTATTAGAAGAGCTGAAGAAAAACTAAATCAAATTATTCTGAAGTATAGAGCTACTGTATCAAGAATAGATAAAATGGGAGGGCAACAGCATACTCAAGGAGCTTTATTCAAAGACGCTAAGTTTAATGATAGAGGAATGATTAAATCAGATGATTATATTACTAAGCTTGTTAAGTCTGGAAATGTCCAGAAGTTAATTTCTCTTATAAGCAAGTTGTCTGATGAAAATAAAAGTCTTTTAGGAACAGAAAAACAGCTTGCTGATGCTCAAAAGAAAAGACTTGAGAGAGTAAAGTTATCTGTTCAGTATCAAGCTAAGTTTGGCGGGAAAGCTATTGCAGATCAGAAACAATTAGCAATTGCTATGCGTAGATATGCTAATGCTGCTCGTGAAGCTGGAGCAAGCACTAAAGAAATGTCTGCAATGATGGATCAGCTTAGACAGTCTTCAAAAAGAGCTCGTGCTGAAACTCAAAGACTTGAAAAAGTAAATAAACAGCAGTCTGATACATTTAGCAAGCTTGTCAAAGACCTTTCCAGAGTAAATGTCCAATACTTTACATATACAAATATATTACATGACCTTGAGTTTGGCGTAGATGCTACAGCTCGTGTAATCAGGAGAATGACTGCAAGTATTATTGAAGCTGCTGGAGAAATGGAGAAGTTTGAGCGGACGGTAAGAGCTACTGAGGCTTCTGCAGCTGCTGGAGACAGGAGGTTAAGTCATCTTATACAGATAGGTATAGATTTAGTTGGTATTAGCACTCAAGCCATAATAAAATACAACTCTCAACTTCGCGCAGCTGGAGTTTCAGCAAAAGAAGTAGATATAATCATTACTGGAGTAACTAAATCAATTGCTCAACTTGGCAAGGGGACTGCTGAAGCTGAAAGAGTATTAAGACAGATATCGCAGGCAATAGCTGGTAATAAACTTGTTCTTCAGGATTTAAGACCTATACTTGAAGAGGTCCCAACATTTTGGGCAAGAGCGACTCAAACATTCGGTGTCGTAATACGTGATATTGAGACATTTAGACAGCATCTTGATAGTATAGGAGTTGAAAAGGCAAGAGGTCTTATTGAAGTATTAACAACTTTACATAAGTATTCTCAAGGTGCTGATATGTCAACATACTCAGCACAAATAGAACTACTTACAGATCAGTTTGAAGTAATGAAAGCTGAAATAGGTAAGGGCTTGCTTCCTGTAGTTATGATAATTACAGACGCTATGAAAGGGTGGCTTAATATAATAAGATCAATGCCTACTTGGGTAAAATCTGCAATAGGTGTTATTATAGGTCTTGCTAACGTATTTACATTATTTAGTGGAGCTATAACTGCAGCTATAGCATTGATAACTATCTGGCATGTCAAACTTGGTTTAAATATAGTAACAAACTATATCAAAAATCTTACTGCTGGAGCAGTTGCAGCTCAAGCAGCTGGGAAAGCTCTTGACGCAGCTCAAATGAGTGCAAGAGCGCTTAGCATTACTCTATTAAGAGGTGCTGGGATAATAGGTATAGCCGCTTCTGCAGTGATAGGATTAGGTATTGCATTTGCTAATATGCAAACTTCTACAAAGGAAGCTAAGAATGCACTTGAGGATATTGAAGATGTTATAGGAGATATCAATAAAAATATACTTGTTGAGCAGACTCTAAAGCAAATAAAAACAAGCCTTGAAGACCAACTTGACGAAGTTAAAAGAGCTGGGCAAGAGTTTTCACGAACTGGAAAAGATTTTGCAGCTATTGCAGCTGAGCAGATACTTTTTATTGAGAATATAACGTCTGGTAACTTACAAAAAATAAGATCAGCAGTTACTACAAGGACTGAAACTCTTACAAAGGAAGCTAATAGACTTGAATCCATACTTGAAAGGATGCGTGCAAATTATGCAGGTGTAGAGGAAGGTAAAGTTGCAAGAAGTATAGTCAAGAGATATACAACATATGAATCTGATTTAATGAAAATAAAATCAGCGTTAGACTCTGTTGGAATAGCAGAGAAGTTCTATACAGCAGCACAATCCTCAAGAGACCTTGAGTATGAGATAAAGAGTTTAGAGTATGAAATACAAAACCTTGATAGAGCATTCAAAAAATCTGACTCGCCAGGTCAAATGAGAGGTCTTGCTGTTAATATGGCAAGGCTTGCTCAGGAAATTAGAGAGAAGGAACTGGAGCAGGAAGATTTATCTAAGTCAGATAAACTTGCTATAAATCAGAAGTATTATGAGGAGATAAGGAATATAGCTGAAGACCTTAATAAATCTTTGACGAAATACTACCATGATGACTATGAATCTCACAAAAAATATACTAAACATAAGATTGATATAATGCTTGACTTCCGTAAAGAAAGAGAAAAAGGAGTCAAAGATAGAAACAAATGGGAGGAAGATAGAACTAAAGAGCATCTTAAGAGAATAAGAACAATACAAAAGGACGCTCAAAAGGACTTCAGCAAGGACTTTAAGGAAGCTCAAGAGAAGTATAGCCCTGCTAATATGTTGAGGTATATGTTTGAGAATCAGCGAGATATGATGACTTATGGGTTTGACAAGACTGGTAAGAATATCGCTGGAGCTTTAAAGAATCAACAAGGAGGATTTGTAAAACAATTCCAAGAAGCTTTGCGAATAAAAGATGTTGAACAAAGAAATCAAAAGCTAATAAGTCTTGCAAGTGATTTACAAAATAGACTTGATAATATCACAACTCTTACAGAAGCAGAAAAACTTGCTATAGTCAAAGAGTATAGCGCTAAAACTCAAGAGTTGTGGTTCGCTGAAGTTCAAGCTTATCGCTCATATCAACAAGTTCGTGTAAAGGATCATAAGGATGCTGTTGAACAGATACATGCAGAAGAGATAGCTCTAAATGCACGGCAAGATAGTATTGATGCAGATATAGCGGAAAAAGGCAAGAAACATGCTGAGGATTTGAGAGATTGGGAATACAAGGTTAATGAAAAAGGCTGGGATGCTATAAGAAAGCTACGTGATAAGAAAGAGAAGGAATATGAAAAGCAGTTTAAGAAAATGTCAAATCTTCAACGTAAGTTTGCAAACGACATGATTGGGGCTACTCTTGACTTACTATTTGAACAGAAAAGCACTTTTAAAGAAGTTGTATTGGCATTTATCAAATCAAGTCTACGTATAATAGCTCAAAGTTATATTGAAACAGAGATAAGAATATCTAACGAAAGAAGAGTTCAGGCAGCTATGGCTGAAACTCAACTATTCCAGATCGGGACTATGCAGAAAACTGCACAATCTGCATTAGCAACAAAATCTCAAATTGAAAGTCTATTCAATATGTTTAAAGGGTCTTTAGGCGGAGGCGGGATAGCTATGGCTGGAGCAAGCATATTAGCTCCAGGTGCTTTTAGTAACGCCTTAGGCGGAGCGTCAAAAGATATTGGAGGCGGAATAGTTGACATGCTCGGAAGAGGTGTTGACGGATTATTATCAGACTTTAGTGAAACTATACGCAAAAACTTCGGAGTGTTTGACAGCTATAAGAATGATATGTATGCTGGTAAACATGGCGAGAAGATGGCATATGATATAATCAAATCTAAAGCAACTCAATCAGCTGAAGATCAGCAACGTCACTTTGATAAGAACTTTAGGGGCAAGTTTGATGAGCTAATAGGAAGTCTTGGTAATATAAGTTCAGGATCAGGTGATACTATAGTTAATGTTTATGTGAGCATGGACTCAAAAGATGTAGCTGCTGAAGTTCATTATGAAATACAAGCAATGTTAGATGAAAGAAGACTAACATCTCGCAGTGGATAGCAAATTCGGCCCTAATGGGCCACGTGAAAAACACTGTAAAAATCGTTTGTGTGGTTTTACCCACAAGCGGCTCAAACATGCGTCTGAGAGGCGTAGAGAGGCACTCACAGGGACGCTGGGCGGGGTGAATCAATATGCCGTTAGAAATAAAACACAATACATTTTTTTGGAAGTATCCCATAAATTATCGTGAAGCAGATCGCAATATGACTTCATTAGGCGTAGCTTTGCCAGATATAGCAGATAACGACTATAATACTTTTGCTGACTTGAACTCTATTATGATTGATGTTCGCAATAGCGGATTTACTCATATATTTTTGAAAACTCTATATGTAGATAGTATGGCTATTACGTTTAATAGCGGAACTCTAATACCTTCTTTTGATTTTCCCAATACTATACTCAATTCAAGTAACAGATATGTTAGGATAGATTCTGACGGTTTTCAGAATATATTATTCAGAGTTAATGATGATGGATCTCGCAGAACAGCATCAAATCTAAACATTGTATTTACTCCTATATCAGGACAGACAACTTGTCAGATATTTGAGGTAATGGTATTAGATGAAGCATTAGTTATGTCTGCCGATAGAAGATTTACACAGATACAGTATAAATTATCTGACAGGGCAAGTATATTACAAAAGGATATTGCTGAGAGAATTACAAAGATTCCAGGCATAAATAGCGACAGATGGAAGTGGGACGTTGAGTATAAAACTACATTTAGAGGTGATGAGTTAAACCCATTTCAACAAGACGGAACATTAATACCTGGATCGGAATTGCAAATTGACAATTTGGATGGGATGTTGTATAATAGATTGATTGGGTTTATTAAAGATAGAACTACAGATAACTTTTGTTTTTGTGGAGAATATCCGAGATATCCTGAACGAGTTCACCCAGCAACTTTCCCTAATCCAGAGATGTTAATGGCTTTCCTTTCAGACTTCAAAGCGTCTGGGGAGGAAATAAGTTTTACAGTTATTGAACTATAAGGAGATATAATATGTTTGTTTTATTAGATGGAAGAACAACTGATCTATATGCTTTACAAGAATTAGACATTATTGAGGATGTTGATAATAGTGAATGGAAAGTTGTATCAGGAAGACTTGCAGAAGACAGAAATGTTTTAGCAAGTTTTACCGAAAAAGTTGATGCTGAATCTTATATTAAACGTGCTCAAGATGAGATAACTGCTATTGAAAATCTTCAGTTTATAGACTTGAGGACAGATGATCCAGAAGAATAATTATGGCATTAGTAAACGAGTGGTCACAGCAGATACAAAGAATTAATTTAGTATCACAAGAGGAGTATAAGCTTCCTAATATAAGAAGGTATCTTTTACATCCTATTGATACTGCTATAGACGCTCGTTCACTTAATACAGAGCATGCGACTGTAGAGTCTCCAGTAGTTGGAACTGATCTTCTAATAACTGCTGGAGAAATAACAGATAGAGTTATAGTAACGATAGAGCTCACGGCTACACAGGGTAGCGGGGAGGTTTCAAAAACTTATTTTGAGATTGTTGTTGGGCAGGAAGCAGTTGCTCAAACTGTTATACAGAATGATTACTATGTTCAAAACGACTACTATGTTCAGAATGACTATTACATAGATGAGACTGTCCAGAACGATTACTATGTTCAGAATGACTATTACATAGATGAAACTATTACTAACAATAATTACTTTCAGAATGACTACTATATAGATGAAACAGTAACTAACAATAATCAGCAAGATTACTATATAGATGAAACAGTAACTAATCAGAATGACTACTACATAGATGAGACAGTTACTAATAATATACAGAATGACTATTATGTGACTCAGACAGTTACTAACAACGTCCAGAACGACTACTACATAGATGAGACAGTTACTAATAATATACAGAATGACTATTATATTGACGAGACTGTAACTAATAATAACTACTTCCAACAAGATTATTATATTGATGAGACAGTTACCACTAATAACTACTTCCAACAAGATTATTACATAGATGAAACAGTAACTAACAATAATCAACAAGATTACTATATTGACAGAACAGTTACTAATACTATAACTAATCAGAATAACTATTACATAGATGAAACTGTAACTAATACTATTACTAATAACTTTCAGAATAACTATTACATAGATGAAACAGTAACTAACAATAATCAACAAGATTACTATATTGACAGAACAGTTACTAATACTATAACTAATCAGAATAACTATTACATAGATGAAACAGTAACTAACAATATACAATCTGATTACTATATTGAAAATGATCTATCTCCATCGGAGTTTAGAACATTATTAAATAGTAACTTAAATACTGCAGTTGGAACAAGAAAAAGGTTTGTAGGAACTACTCTTGTAATTGAATTAGACTTATCAACTGACGCTCAATTTCAAAATAGAATAGCCCAGTTATTCTCAGAGTTAGCTTCTTCACCAGTTTCAAATTCTGCAAGATCTACTATGGTAACAGCTTTAAATAGTTTAACAGGAACATAATATGGATTGCCTTATTCAAATAGGTCTATTTAAATGCTGTGAGTATATCTATGTTACTCAAAATAACTGGGGTAGTATGGATAATATACTAAATGAAAGAATGGAAGATGTAACTTTGCCAAAACAAATAAGATCTAATTCTCCTATGTTTTATTATGGAGTTGATATGTGCCAAAAGTCTATAGAATATGTAAGTCGTAGATATTCTAACTTAAATAACTGTGAATTCATTAGAAAGTTGATATATAATACAAATGATGGTATAATATACCATGACGATTTACAACCAGACGGTAAAATAGGCGGAAACGAAAAAGAAACTTCTAAATCTATAACTCTTGATAAGTTACTAAAAACTATAGACCATAAAGTCAAAGTTATAGTAATGGATGTTGAAGGTTCTGAATTAGATATATTAGAATCTTATAGTTTTTCAATAAAACCAGATTGTTTTGCTATAGAGTCTCATAATACTTATATTACTAATAGATTGATTGATATTATGAGATCAAACGGATATTCGCTGATAAAAAGGGATATAACTAATGAGAATTATCTTGAGGGATTTCCTACGGATAATCTTACATTTATATTATCTGGGTTATTGACAGATGAAGATATAATTATAGATAGCACTGTTAATTTATCAGAGCATATTGTATATCCTCTTTACCCAAGATAAGGAGTCAAATAGTGGTTATTCATGTATTAGGTTTATCAAGAAGTATATCTTCAAAAGAGTTTTCTACATGCCCATTCACTCATAATGCTATTTGTGTATCTGATATGTTGATGAGTAAAGTGCATGAAGTTATACATTATGGAGCAGAAACATCCGAAGTTAATTGCACAGAACACGTAGATGTTTTGACAATTAAAGAACTTGAGGAAACTTATACAAAAGACTTTGAAGAACAAGAGCATTTATATGCTATAGGAAATAGAAACTATGCATATAATATGTTTAGAACAAGGGCTTCTCATGAAATAAGAAAAAGGGCAAATGCAAGAGATATGCTATGCTTTTTTGCTGGTAATACGCAGATAGAAATATCTAACGACCTTCGTGATGTAGATATGATACATGTAGAGCCAGCTGTAGGTTATGATTGTATATTTGCTAATAATAGAGTTTTTGCATCTAATTCTTGGATGAGCTTTAAGTATGGACAGTTTCATGAGAGATGGGAAAAAATTCCAAAAGAAGATAGAAATGATATGAATAAGTGGACTCCTACATGCAACCCTTATGGAGCGACTAAATGGCAAGATGATATAATTCCACACCCAGTTGATATGAGTGAGTTTGAATATGAAGATAAAAAAGAAGATTACTTGTTGCATATATCAAGGATAGTTCCAGTTAAAGGAATTGAGTTAGCTATAAGAATATCCCAGCATCTTGGAATAAAGTTAAAGATAGCTGGTCAAGGAAACTTTAGAAACACTTTCGGATATGATCCTCCAGATCATGTAGAATTACTTGGAGTAGTAGGACCTAAAGAAAGAAGCGACTTAATGAAAAACGCTATGGCAGTTTTTTCTTTGAGTCATTATGTAGAGCCATTTGGACTTACTGTTATAGAAGCTGGAGCTTGCGGAACTCCAGTTATAGCAACAGATTGGGGAGCATTCCGAGAGACTGTGAAAGAAGGATATTCTGGTTATCTTGTAAGAGGATTTAAGCAAGGCATAGAAGCAGTTAAGGATATAGGTAAAATAAAACCTGAAAATTGCAGAAAATGGGTGCAGGATAACTTTTCTACAGATGTTTTAGCTGATAGATATGATGGCTATTTTAATAGGCTTTTAGAACACGTTGATGCTCATAAAGCAGGTAAAGGTATTTATTACCTATAATAACTCATGCCAAACGTAACTCTATCTGGACATACTGGAATAAAAGAATCAAGCTTTAATATAGTAGCAGCTTTTGAAGAAGCTGTTGTTAATTTTGAAGCTTCTGATATTGCTATAGTTGCGTCTACTGGCAATGGGATAACTGGAGTTACTATTGGAGATATAACTGGTTCTGGAGCAGATAGAACTATACCTATAAATCTACCAGATGATGCTATAGGGTCTTTTACATTTGATATAACTGGCGAAGTTACACCTGAAGTAGTATTGCCAAGAGTATGGGGAGGAGTAAGTCTTTCAGGATTTGCTACTTCAGTTGATGATGTAGATCATTTACAGACTGGAGGAACTACTGATATACTGGTTATAGCTTATATGACTGGAACAGATGAAGCGACTTTCATCAACTCAGTCAATGCTACAGATTATCCAGTTATAGTGATACAACAAGGTTCTAATACTCAAACTGTATCGTTTAGTTCAAAAGGATCTCAAATAAATATACCTGGAGTTTCAGGAGGGGCTTTTAGATATTTTGTAGTATCAAATATAGACTCGTCAGGGTTAACTGGTGATGTTGCTACTACTATATCATTTAGAGGTGATTCAGAAGAAGTAACACTTGATCCAGTAACTATACAATATAACACAGAGAATAATGTAGATGTATCACTTGTTAATTATGTAGATAATTTAAAAACTGATGACTTTTCTGTAGAGATAAGATTTGGAGAATCTATTACTGGATTTTCATCTTCTAATATAAATATATCATCTTTAATAATAGCTCCGACATTCGCATCTTTTGGCGGAGTAACTATTACTGGTTCTGGAACAGATTATACTTTGAGTATTGATTTGCCAGAAGAGCGGAGAGGTTCTTTTACTTTAGGATTAATCGGATCAGTAACTGATGCTGACGGCAATTCGCTTGATATATCATTTGAATCTTTAGATATAGAGTATAATACTATAACTCGTATCAATGCTAATCTTACAGGTCATACAGGAACTAAGACTGGAACTTTCCAGATAATGTTATCGTTTGCACACGAAGTAACTGATCTTGAAGAAGCGGATATTGATATATCTGCTGTCGGAGGCAATGGAATAACAGGAGTTAGCTTTGTTCTTTCAGGAACAGGTTTAGCTTACATATTGACTTTCACTATACCAGATAGTGTTGAAGGTTCTTTTTCTATAGATGTAACTGGTCAAGTTACATTAGATCCAGTATCAGTAGATGTAATAGTTGATGCTGTTACTGTAGCTTATGATACTATAACAGAAGTTCAGATTGATTCTTCTGATATAGAATATGTTGAAAACGATCTTGGAGAGTATCAAGTAGAAGTTGATATAGTATTTGAAGAAGCTCTTATATTTTTATACAAAGAAAACTTTTCTATTAGCAAAATATCTGGAGATGATATAGAAGATTTAGAGTATTATCTAATTGGTTCAGGTGCAAGTTACAAACTAATCTTTATACCTAAATTAGATAGATCAGGTGTTTTTGAGATTGGATTTATAGGTGAAGTAACTAAAGTAAACGGACTTGTAATGGAAGAAGCTATATTTGCTGATATACAAGTTCCGTATAATACTAAGATACCTAATATAGTAGATTACGAAATATCTGGATCAATAACTGTCGGAGCTTGGGATGTATACTTTGAGTATGATGAAGAAGTTACTGGAATAGCTTGGGCAAAGTTTATACAGGAAGGGGCTAATCTTTCAAATCCAGAGGTTTATAGGTATATTGGATCTGGTATTGTTGATATACATGCATCACCTGCTCCACAAAGTGTTGATTTGAATAACTTAACTGACAGTCAAGGAGATCCAAGAGATCCTAATACTGATGACTTGAATGATGTAGAAGGAGACTGGGTAAAGCTTGATATAGATAGCGGAGTTGCTCCGAATGAAAATGAGATAGTAGCTGGTCAAAATACTGATTTTGAAGATGATGGCAATACTACGCCTTCAAAGTATTTCTTATTTAGATTTGTAAACGTTCAATCTCATATAGATAGTATTACTGGTGCATATAATTTAACTATGATTCCAGGAACAGTAAGAGGACCTGATAATTAAAGGTATATTATGGGTTTAGGTCCAAGGCAAGTATCAACTTTATCAATCGGTGCTATAAGCGCACAGATGTGGCTTGTAGATCAAGATTTTTCTGTCCAAGTAGCTATAACTGGTAATCCAGATGAAGCTTATATTACTGGAGACATAGAAGGATTTGGAACAGATTTTGATAGTGCTACTGGTATACTGAATATTGAAGGTCATCCAGAAAATCTTTTGGTAGAAAATACATTTACTATACATGCTAATAAAGGAACTCAAAGTATAACAAGATCTGTAATGTATAGTGTAGTTACACCTTCTCCAGTTATAGAGAGTTTTGGGCCGCTTTCAATTTCCAAAGGAACAAGATTTGAACAACAGATAAATATAGCAAATAATCCAACAGATGTTAAAGTAACTGGGCCTTGGATATTTTTAAATCATGAAACAAATGCTGAAGGTGTATTAATCTTTGGAGATATTCCAAGCGACAAAGATTTTACTATTGATTCTGGAACTATAACTGTAGTAGCTACTAATAGTGGAGGAGAACATACTTTAACTGGAACTGCCAATATACTTGACTATGCAAGATTTGATGTTAGACAAGATGATAACACCCGAAATGCGGAGATTTTCGGAATGGCAGTATTTGGAGGAATCGCTAACATTCAAACTGGAGATGAGTATAGCTTTATCAATATACTTTATGAAAATAGAGATGGAGATGGTCAATTATTGAGGTATAGGTCTGATACACTTGAATTTCATAGCGAAGTTGATTTTACTTTACAATCTGGTCAAAATGTGTTGGGAACCTTTAACAGCGGAGGTTTATGTGCTGAAGGATCTCCTAATTTTGATTTCTATTATATTACTACTAACTTTGGAAATACAATTAGGATTGTAGAAAGAGATTGGTTTAGTCCATCAACAAGGATTAGAGCTGTAAACATTGGCGGAAGATATAAACCTATAGATATAACATTTGGAAATAATAGAGTATACAGTATACATTTTGATGATGATGCTGATGGAGGAGATGATACATATCAAGTAAGAGCTTATACAGCAACTGGTTCTCATTCATCTTCAAGTAGTTTTGATCCAGATATTCCTATTTTTCATACCCCAAGCGGAATATGCTATGATGATGTTAATGATAGAATATACATTTTTACTTATTTATTATCTTCAGATCCTCCATCTCAGTATTTATTTAGATGTTACAATACAAGCGGAGTAAGGCAAACACAGTATGAGTTTACTCCTGAAAGCGAGTTGATACAGGCAAATTCATCTGACAGAGTATATCAACATATAGACTATAACGATGGTAATTTTTACGTAGGTGATTTTTCATTTGGAACAGTAACTATATTTGAAGATCCGAATGCTTAATTATGAATCTTAAACAACTTAGTTATCAAAACTATCCAGTTATAGTTCAAGTGTTTATTCATGGAGAAGACATAACACGATCTATATCTGCGCCCAGAAATATCAAAGAGATAAAAAATATAACACAGAGAGTTGATTATCCAGACCTTACAGAATATAGAATGGGAGAGTCTGGATTTATTATCAATGATGCAGACGGAGATTTTGCTGCAAATAATGAAGATAACTTCTTTGTAAGAAATGGAGGGCAACAATCTGGATATCATTCTCCAGTTGAGATAAAGTCTGGTTTTTCAGTGGACGGAGTGGATCATTTAGAGACTATCTTCGTAGGTGAAATAATCAGAATAAAGCAGGCTGCAAAATCAGCTCAAATAGATGTTGTATGTGGAGATAGACTTAGGGCTTTAACAACTGGAGACATAACTGATTTTGGTATAGATAGACATTTTATGCTATTGGCTGGAATAGCTCAAGAGTCTGCCAATGGAGCATATCCTATACTTCGTGCAGTATTACCTCCATCAGATGATTCTATAATTGTTAACAGAGGTTTTAATAATGAAATCAATCAAGTTGATGAGCTTTCAGAAGAAGGTGAACTTGACTCTCGGAACTTTATAGTATCGGACAGTGGGATTGAGTCTGAAGGAGGCTTAATAAATAATATCAATAACGCTTATCCACAGATAGAGATGAAGTCTCCATTTAGACATATACATGTTTTAGATGCTGTTGAAAAGGTATTAGACAAAGTTGGAATTGATGCTTCTAACAGAGATATACAAATAGTAAAAAAGATTGTTTCCAGCAACTTTTCATCAAACGGCAGACCTGGATATAATATCATTGGCAATATAGGAAGCTCTAATCCTATTAGTTGGGAAGGTCATATCACTGATATTATTCAAGAAGGAGACTATTACTATTTTCTCTATAACGCTATAAGGGGAGACGTAATAAATAGAAGCTCAATAATAAGATACAATAAAATCACAAGGGTAGAGGATAGAATACACAGAGCTCCTACAACAGGTATAGAGTATTGGAGGTTTGCTAAAGACGGAGACAATTTTGCTATACTAACAAGTGGAGCAGCGTCTTATGATGCTATGGAGCTAAGTTGCACAAACACTATAGCGTTATGGAATCAAATTTCAAACACATATAGTAACAGTTATGTATCAACTACATCGCAGTATAAACCTCAATTAGCGCATTTCTACGTTCTCGGAAACAATGATTTTGAAGGCGGAATACCTAATAAAAACTATTCTACAACTATGCTGCCAGATAGTCGGAGAAACATAGTTTGGCATAATAGCGACTTATATTATGCATACTATAACCAGTCAACACAAAAACTTGGGATAGCAAGAGCTATGGCTGGAGACTCTGTAATAGAGGTTGATTGGGATCAAAGAGAAAATCACGCTGGAATATGTTTTGAGATAACTGGATCAACACTAAAAGGGGCAGTGACTTTCACATCAACAACATCTTCAAGGTTAGCAACTTTTGTAAAGGTATTATCATAATGGCATTAAGAGGTAGAAAAAACTCAGAATCAACAACAATGACTTCTGTTACTGTGACGCAAGCTACAACTGTTGTCCCAGGTATGCCGACTCCTACTCCTATTATACCTTTCGTTAGAATAGATACTCCTTCTGGAAACCCAGTCCCAAGACAACCAAGCTACGCCATAACGTTTAATTGGGTAGATTCAAGCGGTGATGCTTTAGATGTTACTATGTTTGAGTTTGGAGATATAACTGTTGAGATAATAGGTCTCACAGATGAAATTGTATCTCAAACAATAACGCCTACTAACTTTATGGGAGAAGGAGATGAGTATAGCATTGAGGTATCTGTTCCAGATGATACTAATGCAAGATGTAGAATAACAGTTACATCTGATTCCGCTTTTCATGGAATCACAAGTGGTCCTCCTATGAATTCCGCACAGCGAATCGCCATATTCACTTTTGATACAAGAGTTGCAACTATGAACATTGTAGGTGCTGATTCCGTATGCACATTTGACTTTAATATAGTTGATATGAATATACTAAACACTGTATTGATGAATCATCTTGGATCAAACGCTGGAGGTGCCTTTAACGGATGTATGGAATGTGTTTCTATAGCAGAATATCTTTATGTAGTTGTCCAAATACAAAAACATAGGCAAACTGTTGATGAAATGGATATGTTGACTGATCAGCCTTTTGTTGACAATGCATCTCAAGCAGGAGCTGCTTTAGTTAGAGTAAATACTGATACATGTGAGATTGTAACCATAAAAGCATATAAAGACATAACAACTGCTGCTCGGTCTTTGGAAGCACAAGGTAATTTTTTGTTTTTTATAGACGGTTCTCATTATGCATATTCTGACCACGCTATATTTAGAGATACACAAGACCCAAGACAATTGTCTGACGATTGGAAACAAGAGATAGGATTTTTGTATAGAATAGATCATCCGTCAACAAGTATAATTCCTCTCGGATTAAACTGGAGAAGCGCATCAACTGGAGATAACCCTAATCCTATAGAAGATGATCCAGACTATTTCTACGGAAGGCATGGAGCTTTATCTTCTCCTATAGTATTTGATGGAGGAGAATTAAACCTTGTTTCAGGTTTCGGTAACTTTGATGATATAGATCAGCGAGGGGAGTTTCCTTTAGATAGATATACTAACTGGAATTGGATTAGGTATTCAGAAGAGATAAACCAGAGAATATCTTTTCTTGAAACTAACGGAAGAACTCCGTATGATGTGCTTAGAGATATATCTGTCTTGACGGGAAGTATATTAGGGTTTGATCTTGAACAGTTTTTTATTAAGCCAAGAGACGCTATTTCTGGAAAGCTGTTGAATGATTTAGCGCTTTCTGATACATTCTTTCATGTGACTGATTACAATAGAGATGTTGATATAGCTAATTCAGGAATGGTAATGATTGGTAATGAGTTAATATCTTATACTTCAGTTGACCAAGACGATGACCAACTACACGGTATATCACGCGGACAAAGAAAAACTGATATAAGTGATCATGCAGCTACTGATAAGGTATACTGGGTAGATCACTTTATATCAATTGACGAACAAACTCTTGCTGTGCCTATAAGCGATATATCTATCAACAATGATTATTACCAACTCGCTAACAACATTAGAGTGAAGTATGGAGATGGTAAAGTAGCACCCGCAATAGATAAACAGAGTATAACACTTCATGGAAATCACTTTCTTGAGATTGATGTTCCATTAGATTCTCATCAACGACATTGGGCACAATGGATAGCTGATAGGTTATTAGAGCGATTTAAAGATATTCATCTAATAATTGATCTCACATTAAAGTCAAGTCCTTATATCAAATCATTAGATATAATGGCTATACGTATACCGCATCGTATGCACTTAGCAAGAGCTTGTCAAGTTTTAGAAGTTTCTCACCAATTAAAGACTTTAGAAACTTCTGTGAAATTAGTTACTCTTTAGGTTGTATCATAACTCCATTTCCAAATGGACTTAGGACAGCTTCAAATAAGTTATGATATTTTAATACGCCTATTACTCTATGGATCTCACTATTATCGTGAAACTGTATAATGATATAATTAAAATCTTCTTCTTTATACTCATTATACCAGTTAGTATATTCTATACAATAGATATACAAATCGCTGTCGTCTAAAAACTCTTCAGCAGTATGGAAAACTTTATCATCTGGTCTTTCAGGCTTTACATTAGGTATGACTAATACAGCATCGTCTACTATATCTTTTTCAGATTTAGGAGTCATTTGCTGAACTGGACCACACCCTACTATAACTATACTCAAAACTAAAGCAAACACTATATTACAAAACATTTTTATCTCCTTTAGTAGATAAAATATCTACAAGTTAATAATCTGATTTTAACCTAATTTTATAGACTCCTTTTCGTCTCAAAAACATAATTAACGCCTTAATCTCTATTTTATACTTCTCGCTAATATCCTTAATATCCTCACCTTCATCAATATATTCATTGATAATCTTCTCACCATATTTACGAGTAACAGCTCTCGTCCTTTTGTTTTTAGATAGTTTTGGATTTGATCTATTCTCAATATAATCGTCAGGGTCTGTGATCTCCTCAACAACTCTTTCTTTTTCACGAGTCCTTCTTTTATTTTTAGTGCTTTTAGGAATTCCAATAAAAGATCTCTGTCTTTCAACAAAAGCAGTAAGGCAGTTACACTTTTCAGCTATTACGCTATCTGTTTCATTTGGGTTTTCCTTAAGATGTTTGCTGACAATTTCCATCTTCTGATGAAAGTTGTATAATTCAGGAATATTCATTATGCTCTCCTTATGTAGATAATGGCGACCGACACACGCGGCCGCCATAAATCAAACACGCCCAGCGTCACCGTTAGTGCCTCTCTACGCCTCTCTAACGCATGTTTGAGTGATTTGTGCGTTAAACCACAGGGCTATTATTTACAGTGTTTTCGGTTTCACGAATAGCTCTTAAACCTCTCCAAGTTATTTTGTAGCTGAACGACCTTCTGTTGATATAGAGATAATGCTTTTCAACTTCTATAAACTTTATAGCAAGTAAGTCATCAAGTGCTGTTGCTGCTACAGTAACATAGTTGTCATCATAAAACAGTTGGCATATATCAGAGAACTTAACTTTCTTTTTATTATCGTTCATCTCTTTAATAAATGATAATACCTTGAGTTCTCTATCAGCTGCAAGTTTACCGAGATTATCAATACTCATTCTAATACCTCAAAATAAGAGGCACCTTTTTTGTCAAGGTGCCTCAAAACTTTCAATTCTCGTAACGATGCTTTCGCCCCTAATCAGTTACTCATTATACAGCATTCTCCTGAAATACAAGATTCTCCTGAATCTCTTCTTCAGCATCTGGATCAATACCCATTGCACGAAGCTTAGCTTCCAATTTTGCAACTCGCTCCTCCGCCTGCTTTTTAGCAGAAGCGGTAGTTGGCTTCTCGGGCGGTATCGGTCTTGCAGACGGCATCCACGCCTGTTCTTTTGCATTGGCAAATACGCTTGCGAGGTTTTCCTTTGCCCATTCTGGAGAAGCTTCGCCTTCATCACCTTCTGGTAAGAGTTCCTCAAGATCAACGATGACTCGTTCCCCCAAAGACTCTCTATCTGCTTTCGTGACAGAACCAGTCGGCCTGGAAGCTTGAACATCTTTCTTTTCAAGTAACTTAACATCAATACCGTGCGCTTCAGCATAAGCATCAGCCTCTGCGTGGTATTCAGGGCTTTCGCGAAGTTGCGCTGCGATCTGATAATTAGTGATTCCGAAATGTCCAGCAATTGTCGTATCATCGCCTTGAACAAACAATGCCTTATTCGGATTTGCTATCATATAGTCAAACCATTCACTAATTCCAAATTCAGTCGTGCATTTATTCCCAACTCGGTTAGTATACTCAAACATGTAAATCTCCTTATGTTGAAAATTGTGTGAAAAACACTAATCTTATTTACAAACTACATTATACAACAAAACAAACATTTTGTCAAACTTAATTTTCAAACAACGCAATAACCTATAAATCTAACCTTTAAAATTAAAAATGGTTAAATGCTGGGCTATCTTTCATTACATTTTCAAAAGTCATGTATATGATAGGTATATCTTTACCTTTGCAAAATGCAATTTCTTTAGCTATACCTTCTGACTTTTTCCAGCCATCTAACATCAATACCATCATATGAGATGCTACATTTAAAGCTCCTAAGCCATACATGATATTACCTGCCTTAGGTCTCTTTCCGTTAAGTTCAATAGGATGAGCATACATTACTGGAGAATATGGAAATATCCACTCTTTAGTAACAGAAAAGAACTCAACAACTTCAGTCACCTTTTCAACACGATCTATAACTACATCATTATCCTCATGATAGTAAGGGCTGGCAATATAAAGGAACTTTGGAACTCCTATAATTGGGCATTGATTAAACAATACTGTCTCATTATTATTAGTCAAAATAATCTCCTCTATTCACAATGTTTACATACTTCCTCTTCGTATGTATCTTTCTCATACAAAAACTTGATACCACAATCTTTACACACTGTAATAACCATATCTATAATACGAGACTTCTTAGATTGGCATCTCTTTTGGCCGCATACCATATGACCATCAAGTTGATCAAAGTCCATAAAACCTTGATCACATATAATGCATTGAGCAAAAAAGTCCATAAATTAACTCCTATAATCTGTCAAGATCAATCTCTTTTAGCGCATGCCACCTAAACCTACCTGGATTGTTTTGTATACTTGACTTACCAACAAACCCAGCTGTTTCTAAAGACACTAATGCCTCCAAAGCCTTTTTACTACTTGCAACATGCCTGCTTGATGACGCAATCTCTCTTGGAGTCATTCCACGAGTCCCTTTAGACCTAATCAGATGATAAACTACATCTTCAGCCCTTTGTTCTTCAGATATTGTAAAGCTCCCGAATAACTTTTTAGCAACTGCTATATGATAACTTGCCAATAAGCATCCTTTCTTAACTGAAGTTAGTTTTATAGTCGTATCGTTTATAGCATTATCAAATAATGCGTATATCAGAGAAAACTTCTTGAAATGTAAAGCATAACGCGAAAGTGATTCTCTAACAGACTCATTCTTTATTTCTGCTACCTCCCTTACAATCTTTGAATTCCAATCTTCAGCATACTCCTTTGCTTCTTCTTTCATATCAAACCCAGTTGGATTAGGAAACTGCAATCTTATACCGTTGATAATTTTTGCTACTTTCTGAATAAGACCTTTATCAATTAGAGGATAAAACATCTTAATTGCAGACTCATCAATATCTTCAGCAAGATAAAAAGAAAAGCGGTTAACAAAGCCGCCTTGAATATCATCAATATCAACATTTTTCTCAAGCCATGCCATAGTAGTAGAACCTATAACTGATAGACATGGATAAGGTGCTGAAGTAGGCTTGGATTTTGTTGGGCTTGAAACTGCATCTTCCATATCATAAAACTCTGTCAAACACTCCACAAGCCCCATACCGCTACTTCTCTTGCTCTTTCTCAATAATACACTCAATTCGTTCTGAACAAGTTGCATCCTAAGACCTTCTTCGTGATCCGAGTTCTCAACTCTACTACGCAATAGATCATCAAACTTGTCATGGCTTTTAGCAATTCCTTTTCTATGCTCATACTTTATCTCCTCATATATTTCTTCATAATCTATTGGTATCTCGCATCCAGGCCAAAGTCCGTTTGGGAACACGAATAGATCAATCAAACCTTCAGGAGTCGCAAGGGCATTTTGTCTGATAACATTTTCATCAGCGATCTTTAGAACAGACTTTCCAAGTTTTGTAACTGTTGTCTTACGAGAAAACCCCGTCCGACCGACTATTACAGTATACTGATTAGGGAAAACTGGAGGGTCGTCTTCAAGCCATATTCGCCTACCGATAACAGCTCCGATGTTATTCATAGTAACTGCATGTAAGAACTCTGGTCTAAGATCTGGTCTATCCTTGCAAGCAGCTTTCATAAAGGCAAAAATCCCGTCCATTAACTCATCTTGTGGAAAATCCAATCTATCAAGAGGTATATCTTCAATATCTTCAATATCTTCAATAACTATATTGTTATCGTCAACATAACCTCTCTTTTGATTTCCCTCAATAGGTCTGCCGTATTCTAAACTTTTCGGAGCTACAAGAGCTCTGAATTCATGCCAGTCTTTACCTTCACATGATGAATGAAAACATTCCCATCCCCACTTCCCGTCTAATCTTTGAATAGCAAAAGCATCTCTTCCATGAGACTCGTCAAAAGGGCATTGCATTGGGAATACAATACCGTCTGGAGTATTCTTTGGAACAGCATGTTTAACTCCGTTTTCTCTCAAAAAATCCTCTAAAGTCATTTTATCAAAACTTGACTTAGCCTTGCTTTTACTTCTACCAGTTCTTACTTTATCCTCATATCCAAGTATTAGAGTTTCTATAGCGTCAAAATCATATCGTATGATTGTTTCTGGAATCTTTACGCTACTTACTCTATGAGGTCTTTCTTTAGTTGAATCACCTTTTCGTGATGTAGTTCCATACAACTTCAGTGTTGGATTGGAATAAGGTAAAGTATCTTCATCAATACCTTCTATTATTCCCATGACATCGTGAGCAAATATATCACCTACACGTTTCCATCTCTCATAATTCTTTTCAGTGTTCTCTAATGGATGTATAGGTATCAATATATGATACCCGTTTCCAGACATAGCCTTTATTACTTCATATCCCAACAAAGCTTCTTTGCATATTCTTTGAGCTGCCTCAGCTGCGACTTTCAGTTCAAGTTGTGAGCTGCTGATCTTTGAAGGTCGTGATGGGTCTATGTCAATAGGAAAGTGAGTGAAATGAGTTATGTCTTTGATTGATGTTGTATCTCCAGTGCCTGCATTATGCTTTATCCTATTCGCTGATCTTGCAAGCAATGCTGAATCAATATCTTGTATAGTAACCCAAATACTCTCAATGTTTTCACAGTTATTGTAACTTTCAATATCAAGTATCAGTTTATCGTATTGATCTGAACTGTAATAACCAAAACATATATCTCCAGTAAAAGACTTTGGCCCTAATGCCTTTTTGTCTTTACATGATATTCTAACTTCTGTAGTCTCGTGACCGAGGGCTTGTAGATATTCTAAAGCGTTTTTCAAACTCATTCAATAAGTCTCCATAAATAAGATTAATTGTCAACTACACATAATATATTATACCACACAATGAAAATTAAATCAAATTAGAGATGTGGTTAATCTAAAATATGACAAGTCACAAGAATCTTCATAGCCTCTTTAATGCAATACTGACTAAAACCATATCTACGAACCTCTAATCTTATCCAATCCATTTTTCTTCTCATTCGCATCTCCTTGTGCGGCCCGCTTGGGCCGCGGTGCTGACATCGTGTCAGCACCGTTGTCAGCACCGCCACGTCAATGGGGCCGTGAGCTCGTGGCACAAACTCAATGGCCATCAATGTCAGCACCGCCACACCAATGGCCATAAGGGTTTAGAAGAAGGTGTTGACGCGCTGACAAGAATCACAATTAATTTTTTACACTATACATATGTTAAGTATTTTGGATTTTGAAATATCTCATGTGAGTGCATGCGTGACCTCGTGTCAGCATCAGCACCGTTCTCACCAACCCTTGCGGCCATTGGCGCGGCGGCGCTGACGCGCATGTCAGCGCCGTTGTCAGCGCGTTCACATACTTTAATTAACACATGTTAAGTGTTATTGTATCTGTGGAGGGTAGACCAGAACATCATAAGATACTTGACCAAGATATTTGTGTATCAACGGTAATACAGCTCCAAACTTCAGACCTCCGTTACCACATCCAATAGCAGGCAATATCAGCCTATGTTTGATTTCAGCATCTCTTATCCTCATCAAACCATTTCTGATCCATTCTATTTTACTTGGAGAAGCCCAATGGTCTTTGGTAGGAAACATAATAAACGAGTTTCCCTGAAAGAAAGGTTCTCCAGGCTTTACAAGACCTGAAAGACACCTTTCTTTGTAAAGCCTGTAACCTTTCGGGTATCGCTTTTTATATTCTAAAGCGATACCTTTACCCATTATACCTCTGCAGTTTACAGTTATAGCAAGAGTGTCTTTCAATAAACTGTCTTCAAACATATCATTAAGTCCTTCTTCAGGTTTAACTACTTTCACTTTACTCATATTCTATCTCCTATTAGGTTTTATGCTTTCTACATAAATCTTATCTATAGGTAAATAAGATGGTGCAACTTCAAATATATCTACGATATGTCGCTTAGTTCGTGAGTGATGTTTAGCATTATGCTTGTTGTTATCCTCTGTGTTAACATAAGCACTCTTGCTATCACACTCTGTGCATTCGTAGATAAAATTATAGTATGGAGGTATTCTATTTCCACACTCATCGCAGTAATTCATACTTTACTCCTTGAGAGTTTTTCAATAGCTTTATGATACGATATACCACTTGGATCAATACCGAGCTTTTTGCATACCTTCAAGTGATTTTCATACTCGCTATTTTTTCTCTTATACCTACTTGGAGTTGGGATACTGTCAGGAACTCGCTTGGATAAATAGAAGTTGAGAATCATATCATATCTCCGTTATGTTTTCTGTCAACACCTAATAAAAGCCAATAACCAGGTATTCCCATATCTTTTGCTATTTTTAATATAATGTCAACAGAAGGGCTTACATGATTATTTTCTATCTCAGATAGATAACTCCCAGAAGTGCTTGTAATATGTCTCATTCTCAAGTTCCTTGATTTCCTATGGAATCTAATCTTCTCACCGACAGTCATAAATATACTCCTATATTGCCTTCAAATCGTATTCAATGAACTCAGCACCTCTTTTGACGCTGACCTTTTTAACTTCAATTATAGATATTCTATTGTCGTTGAACTTGTAAACATCTTGTAGAATATCTATAAATGGCTTTAGAGCGTTATCTAAGTCAAATCTAAAAGAAACGCCAAACGTAGCAATGAACTTCAATCCGCCTTTTTTTGGTAAAGTAATAGGCTTGAACTTCATCATTCGCGTGGCGTCTCTTTCAAACTTAAGATACTGTGCGCTCTTCCACTTGCTGCTTGCAGATGAATACATCTTGTTATTAGATACAGGCTTTAGTGGAAGAAAGTTCATAAATTAACTCCTTTATGCTACATTCAATGGATTTATAGCAGGCGGCTTGATGATAGTTATCTCTTTCGTTGATTTGCTATCACGCACCTTACGAGATGCAACAGAACCCTGATGCCATCTCATATCAACTATCTCAAAATCCTTGTATAGATCCTCAATCATACCGTGTTCGTCTCTCATATAGCTCAACACAAACCCATTAGGTCTTTGTATCATGTGTTCTGCGAACTTCTCATGGTCAAATTCCTCATAGTCTGGGTGAGTCTTTTTAGTTCTATAGACTCCATACACATATTCACGCCCAACATAAGGCGGGTCTGCGTATAGGAACGCATCTGGATGCCACTCTTTCAAAGACTTTGTCCAGCAACCTTCTCTAACCTCAATGTTTGGATTATGCCAGTTCTTCCAAAACATAGGATCAAGAGCTCTTCTGACTATTTTTCTACGACTTTCATATATGTCCTGACCAGTATCCTTATCTAAAGTCATACCTGGTCTATGATCTGCAAAACCAGTTGCAGATAAAAGCCGTCCACTCCAGTCCTGCTTGTTGGCAACCCATACAAAAGCTGCAAGCTTTTTTGGGTCTTTGATATTATAGAATAGATGATTCTTAACCATATACCTTATCTTTTCAGGATTCATAGGGTATATTCTTCTTGCAAGCCTTGCACAAGACTCAGCATCATCTAATATAGCATTCCACGAATTCACAAGCAAATCAAACTTGTCGTATGCAATTACTTTTGCACCACGAACTGCTAAAGCAAGCTCCACGCTACCTCCGCCAACAAAAGGCGATACAATATCTGTTATACCTGTAGGGAAGAACTTTAAAATATCTCTTACAGCAGCTTGTTTGCCTCCGAAATACCTTAGCCAAGTCTTTGCGGTTACAGACTCTTCCATTTCTATTTGCTCTATTTCTTCATACTCGCTGTCTTCTTCTTGAGCATCAGCAATATAAGCAGGAGCAAACTTAGGTTTCTTCTGAATGGGGAGTTCTTCTTCACCAAATAAGTTCATCTGTTCAAATGCTTGAGACACTAATCTTCCTCCTTAATTACGTCAGTTGTATCAAGTTCATCAACCTTTTCAGTCTCACCAACTACATCAGTTGCATCAGACTCGTCAACTAACACACCTTTTGAAAGACCCCACTCTTTCGGGTTTCTCAACATATGCTCTAATCTCTGCCAGTCAAGAACTCCCCAGATTGTGGTATCGTCACCATTGCTCTCTTTTGCTTTTTCAAGCACATACGTTACATCTATACCAAGTTCTGTAAGATCTGCTTTCACCGCATCGTCTCTTGCAGCTTCCTGAGAAAGTGAATGTGCTTCTTTAATTGCTTTAGCAGCTTTAATGTATGGAGACTGAACAGGCGGTTTTTCAGCAGAACCTATTATTACATCTTCTGGTATCAAGTTGCATATAGCGTTACGTCTCGCTTTCTGATGAGACATCTCAAGAGGTGCGTTAGAACCTTTTTTAACTTGGCGTTTCGTGCCTTTACCAGTTGTTCCACGATAATTCGCAACTGCCATAGACTCAATATATGTATCTGTTTCTTCTATAGTATCAGAATCAACAGATATACCACACTTATACGCAACAAAGTTTGCTCCTTGAATTCCAAGCATCTTGGTGCCTTGTATATCGTGGGTATACTGAGCCATATTCCATTCATCAAGCCTATCTACAAACTCGTCAATAGACATAACTTCGTTATTAACTTGGTTGTTCATTAGTAGTTCCTTCTCCTTCATTGAATAAAAGTCCGTCTATTTTATCGCATAGACGGCTGCGAAGTTTTAGTATCTTATCGCTTTCCAAAACCTGTGTGACCTTGCTTGGAGTTACGTCAAATCTGTTAGCTATTCGGTATCGCTCTACACCTCTCATAGAGAGCACGAGCATTCTACGCATATCATCATTTGAAAACTCCAGTTTTTGTCTTGCCAAGATAATGTCCCCCATTTTTCATTTTGATTAAATATATTTTAACATAAAACCAAAAAATTGTCAAATTAAACCGTGTTTCGGCCCGAATGGGCCACACAAATCAATTTGACTTTTAATGTTAATTAAAGTATAATAATGATAAATTCAGTTTGGAGGTTTTTATGGCAAGCATATATCGTATGAACGTAGTTATGCAGGACTTAATAAGATATGCTAAATCTTGTGGTGGTGATATTACAAGGCTGTGTAATGCTTGTGGATTGCCGAGAAGAAGATATAATAGATGGAATGAAGAATCTGAAGAACTAATAGAAAGGGTATTGAAGTATGAGGAAAAGGCTGGAGGTCAATATCTTTTCACAGAAGAAGAGAAGTTGCTTGCTGTATTCTATAGTAAAGTCGTAATGGAAGTAGCAAGAGCTGAAATACATCAACTTGAAAAAGTAATACTTGATCAAGACTGGCGTTCTGGTGCTTGGTATCTTGAGAGAACAAATCCGAACTTCGCTAAACGAAGAGACATAGCTAATGCTGATGAGTTCCTAAAGTTTGTTCAAAGATATTATGGCATTGATTCTCGCGAAGCTATGGAATATGTTTGGACAGCTATACAAAAAGGTAAAGAGGCTTTGATGAACTATGATGAGCAAGAAGCCGAAATCGTCAATACTAACAGACGAATTGCAACAGCAGATAGCGGGATTGACGAGTCCTGATCCTATAGAGGATAGAGTATACCCTGCAAGGTGGCTCAAAGGTCATTTTAATGATGCTGGAGACATCAGAGGATTCTTCTTTCCTGCAGAAGGGACTCCAGGCTGGGATTTTATTCGTGATGCATCTGATGAGTCTTTTGTTGAAGGCCCATTTGCTGTTGGAAAATCACAGATACTTGCTTTCAAGATACATTGGAAATGCCTCAGCGAGCCTGGAAGTAGATGTGGTTTTCTGCGACTTACAAAAGAGTCTGTTAAAGGTTCTATTATACCAACATACTATAAGATACTTGGATACAATCCAACGCTTAGCAAGACTAATTATGTAATAGGTTATGGCGGTGAGAACCCACAAAGGTTTTTATATCGTAATGGATCTCGTGTAGATGTTTTGGGAATGAATCACCCAGACGACTTCTTATCTACAGAGTTTCATGCGATGGGCATACCTCAAGCAGAAGAGTTTACCGAAAGTCACTGGGAACTCGTATCAAGAAGAACTCGTAGCGGACAGAGAACTCAAGTGTTTGGTGATGTCAATCCAAGTTTTGAGCAGCACTTCCTTAATAACTCCCCGCATATATTCAGATATAAGATGACTCATAAAGAGAATCCTGAATACTGGGATAGAGATAATGAATGCTGGACGGAAAAAGGTGAATTGGAGATATCAAAGCTTCAGCGAATGAAAGGAACAAGGTATAAAAGAGGATATCTTGGTTTGTGGTGTGCTCAAGAAGGTGTCGTGTATGATATGTATCTTTCAGAGTTACATGATGTTGAAATACCAAATACAGATCAGTTTTCTTCTGATACAAGGTGGAATGTATCTGTTGACTATGGGCATTCCCGCCCGTATTCATGTAACTTCTGGGCATTAGACCCTAATGGAGTTCACTATCATTTCAAAGAGATATACAGAAGTAAAATAAGATTGCAAGAGTTTATTGAAAGAATACATACTGTTAGAGGGCAGTGGAATATTCCTGAAGTTGAAAATATGTTTTGTGATCATAACGCAGAGCACAATGATGAGATGATGCGCCAAGGCTTTCCAGTAAACCTTGCTGAAAAAGATGTTCTTCCAGGTATTGATGCTGTAAAGAATCATTTGGAATCTGGGACTCTAAAGTTTAACAAGTTTGCTTTGACAAGATTTGAAAAAGAAGGTGAAGATCAAAACCTTTTTGGGCATCCTAAATGCTTGAGAGATGAGCTGGGTGTGTATGCATATCGCAGAGAAGATCAAAGAACGTTTACACAGAAAGATGAATACCCTATAGAATATGGAGATCATGGAATGGATAGTATGAGATATTACATTATGGGAACAGAGCATGAGAATGATTATTACCCTATACACACGCCTGCATTTAACGCGCAGTCGGCAGGATACGCAAGCGCTTGACATGATTTGACATTATTTTTGATTTGTTGTATAATATGGTTATGTCGTATCAATTTTCACAACCGATGAATTTGATTTCATAATAAGGAGTCTATTATGAGTGAAGGTAAATTGTTGAAAGATAAAGAAGTTAAAAGTCGTAGCATGGACGGAGAATGGAAGCCTCCTTTCTCTGGTGACCAAGATATTGGAAGCTTTAATAGAAAAATAGGTATTATTGAGCGTATAAAGATTTTTTTCACTGGATATAGCGAGACTGAATCTCGTGTAAGGTTTCTATTCACAGAGTTTTCAAATGGGTATGGTATAATATCAGCTAAGTATGATGCTACGAATGAAGCGAGAATCAAAATTGAACAGGGCTTAGCTGATAATGTAGAACAGGCGAGAGAGCGAAATGAAAGCCTCCACAAAGAATTAGGTGAAACAAAGAGATTGAACGGGCAATCTGGTGTAAAGATTAGGATTTATGAGGATAAATTAAGAAGATCTGATGAATCATATTCAGAATTGAAAGATTTGTATGACCAGCAAATGGTTGATATTCAAGACTTAGCTCAACTTGATAAGCTTAGGAAAGAAACAGCTTTATCTAAACGTAATGCTACTATTCTTCAGAATAAGCTTACCGTAGCTGAAAACATTGTTGAAGACAAAGAAGAGCATATTCGTATATTACAAGCTGAGGTTGATGGATATAAATCCCAGATAGAAGAAGGTCACAGTTCGGAGAATCATTAGATGCCACAGATATTGAAATCAGATCAAGAATCAAATGATAAAGTTTATGGAGAAGGTCTTCATGAATTTGAGACTGCAGCTCCTATGGGAGCTGCGTGGCCAACTGGATTAACGGTGAATCTTGATATCCGATCTCCTATTCCAGGTGAAGAGACTGTTTGGAAGACTTTGCATACATTTTCTTCAGAAAGCTCACTGCAAAGGTATCTTGTTAGAGGTCGGATATACAGAGTTGTAGCTTCTACTTCAGGTGTATGGATGTGGTTGAATAACCTTGTTGATAATACTATTGATCCAAGAGCAAGATAAATGACATATAGACAAGCATTTTTACCAAGAGGAGGAAGCGGAGCAGGCGATTTTGACTATCGCGATGATTTGCCTGATGCTGCTTTTTCACTTCAAGACAAAGTTCACTATAGATCGTCTGATGATACTGCGTGGAAAATAGGATCACAGACTGTTCCTGCTGTTCCTGAAGTCCCTGCTGTATTCACGCACTCTCAGCTTAACTCTGGGATAAGAACAGGGTATAACTTTCTCAATCCATCTAACAGAGATCCTATCCCGACTGTTGCTACTACAGGATATATCTTTTTCAATACTACGAGAAATAGATTTAGGAAGTTAGATGCTGGAGCATTTAGTGCTTTTCAAGGCACTGATACCAATGAACTCACTACTAATACTGTTGTTAATGGAAGAACCTTTGCAGGTAGTTTCCAGAATCAACAAGCCGCACTAAACGCTGGTGCTAATGCAGCAGATCAATGGTTTTATCATATAAGCCTTAATCAACTACATTACTGGGATGATGTTGATAACACGTTCAGACAAGTTGGAGGAGTAGGAGCTCTTAACTTCCCCAGCTATTTCGGATCTAACTTTATCTGGCTACAGTCAGTTCATTCGCCATCAGACCTTGATGACTATTTTGATAATAATAATGGAAATACGGCAAGAAGATATTACTGGTATAATACAGTTACTTCAGAATTCAATGTATCAACATGGCTTCCTGCAAACTTTTGGGAAGATGTAGATATAGACTGGATATTGAATGATCCAAACGCTGTGTTCTTAGGTATAAATGGACTTGAAGGAACAGGAGACATAGACTTACCTGATGAAGTTGAAACATATTTAGACACAGAAGATAATTACGATCCTACCAAGACTTATATTTTTCATAATGACACGAATAGATCTGACCAAAGTGGAACTGTTGCGAGATTTACAAGCACGCAGTCATCAAGCTATCAAGGTGAGCATACAAGCACTACAAGACCAGATGCTTCTGCTCTAAGTGAACACGATTGGGGATATAATACGACTTCCCATGAACTTGAGGTAGTTATATCAGGTGCATGGAATATACCTCTTACTTCTACTCAACTTGATCTGTTCTTCCCATCTGTAGGTTATACATGGGTAGGCGAAAGTGATATAAGCATAGTTGAATTAAATGAATATACGTCTGCAGAGTTATTCCAAGCTATAGCAGATGGGAATATAGAATATGACCCAAACTCCCCTATTGTATACTTTGATACAACTCACAATCAGTTGAGATATATCACAGATTACACATATCCTGCGTATGGTAGAATACACGAAGTAGACTCGTTTACTCCGACAGTTCCTGAAGTTCCGTCATATGAAATGCCTATTTGGGAAGAGGCATTAGAAGGCGGAGATTTTGATTATCATAGATTAGCACTACCCGATGCCAGTTTTGATATACAAGATAAAGTCCATTTCAGAGCATCAGACAATACTGCTTGGAAAATCTTGTCTCAAACAGTGGCTGCTGTCCCTGCAGTTCCTGCGTCTTTGACGCATGAGATTCTTAGCTCTATACGCACGGGATATTCTTATCAGAATCCAAGTGGTAGAGACCCTGCGACTACATCTTCTTCTGTTGCTATAGTATATTACAATACTATGACTAACAGATTTAGGAAATTAGATGCTGGCGGAGTCATACCAATAGATAGAGCTGTAAATGATACTATCGGAGTAGGAACAACAATAAATGGTAAGACATACTTCGGAGTTTTTGCTGGCACTTTTGCTGCTATAACTGGAAACGCAGATGTTGTAGATGCTTTTTATTATGAGACAGATTCTGATAGTATTAAGTATTGGGACGATCCTGATTCTGTATTTAGACAGTTGGGCGGAACAAATGCGTTGACTTTCCAAGAGTTCTTTGGGACTAACAGGAGATGGTTAGGACCAACTCATGGTGAGACTGGTTCTGAAAATGTAATGACTCTGTCTACTCTTGGAGATTATTTTGTGGCTAACCCTCCAGATGCGTCTTTAGAGTATTACTACTATAATTCAAATGGAACACTCTATAGAGGCGATTATCAGTTAGCAAACAACTGGGAAGATGTAGATATAGACTGGGTATTGAATAGTGATAGTGTTTTGTTTTTAGGAGACAACGGATTAGCAGGAACAGAAAATCTTGACGAACCTGATGACGTTGAATCCTATCTGGACATGGCAGGCAACTACAATGCTGCTAATACTTATTTTTTCCATAACCAGATAAACGCTACAATTCCTACTGGGACTTCTCCAAGATTTACAAGTTCACAATCATCAAGTTTTCAAGGAGAAGGAACATCTGCTGAAAGACCAAATGCTGATGGCTTAGATGTCCACGATTGGTGGTATAATACTACTACACGTCAACTACAGTATGTTGCAACATCTGGTGGAAATAAAATCTGGCTTATCGCTGCAAGTAATGTCATTTTAGACATATTCTTTCCTTCTGTAGGATATACTTGGGCAGGTAGAACAGGTGACGGACCTTATGAACAAGACTACGAATATACCATAGCAGAGATTTATCAAGCGATAGCAGACGGGAGTATTTCATACAATTCTGGATCTCCACTTGTATATTTTGATACTAATAACAATCAACTAAGATATGTTAGTAGTTATACTGCTCCTAACTACGGCACAATAGACGAAGTAACTGCATTTACTCGGTCTGTTGCCGAAGTCCCTGCTTATGAAAGACCGACTTGGTCAGAAGTGCTTGAAGCAGGATCAACAGGTGTTAGCACTGAAGCAGAGATAAGAACTCTATTAAGTTTCACAGTTGCAGAACAAAGCGACACTCTCATAAATGCAGTATTAGCTGCAGGTATATTGACGTTCACACAGGAAGACGGATCAACTATACCGATAACCTTGCCGAGTGGAGCAGACGGACTTGTAACTGATGCGACTTATGATGCAGCTACTAATGTTCTCACACTTACACGATCTGGAACTCTGACTCCACTAACTGTTGATTTATCTGATTTAGTAGATGAGTTTGCAGATGAGCGATCTATAGAGTATATTCCGCCTGGCAGTCTTTCAGGTGTTAATGCGTTAACAGGGGTAATAGATGGAGTTACTGCTTATGGAGACGGAATGGGTGTGTCGTTTGTAGCAGAAACATCAAACTCAGGTGCTATGACTCTACGAGTTAATACCTTGCCTTTTAGAAGTATAAGAGATATAAACGGGAATATATTGACTCAGAACGCAATAGCAATAGGAAGATTAGTCATAGCATTTTACCAAGCAAGCAGTAATACGTGGCGTAGTAATATCTATGTTCGGCAGGATATATCTGGTAAGGCAGATGACGATCTCGGTAATTTGGATCAAGCTCTATCTGTTAATGAACAAGCTGCTATACAGCAAAAACTGGATGTGCCTAATACACAGTTTGCTGGGCCTTCTAATGCAGGTTTAATGCCTTCTAATCTCTATAATAAATTAGCAGGTATAGAAACTGGAGCAACTGCAGATCAAACTGCATCAGAAATAAGAACATTGCTTGGATTTACTGCAGCTGAACAACAGGAAACTATTATAGCTGCATCTTTATCTGGGACTGTTTTGACCTTTACTCATGAAGATGGAGGCACAACACAGCTAACATTACCGTCAACTCCAGGCACGACTGACGGAGTTGTTACTGGAGTAGCATTTAATACTACTACAAGAGTTTTAACGCTCATGAGATCAGGCGGACTTGATCCGTTAACAGAAGATTTATCATCACTGCAAGATGAGCGTATCGGAGAGCAGATACACTTCATCAGCGATCCAGCACTTATAGCAGGGACAAACTCTGTAACTCTTACTATACCTGGAGTTCAAACTTACGAAGATGGTTTAGAAGTAGCATTTATAGCAGAGAACGCTAACACTGGAGCTGTGGCTATAGGTGTTAATACACTTTCAACGACAGTTGCACGAAGAAACGATGATACTGCATTCACTGGAGGAGAGATAACTGTAGGCAAACTGGTTATAGCATTCTATGATGATACTGTTGATAGATGGAGAACGAATGTTAGACCTCCATTTGAAATACCTGATGGGTCTATAACGAGAGCTAAAGTAGCAAATAGTGCAATTAACGGAGATAAGATTGACGCTGGTGTTATTATCCCTGCACATCTTGCTCCAGATGCTGTTACTCCAAGTAAGATTGAAACGAATGCGATAGAAAATCGCCATTATTCCGATGGGTCTATTACTCAAGAAAAGTTCGCAAGTAGCGTTAATCTTGGAGGAACAACCCTTACGACAGGTGCGGCTTTCCCAGCATCTCCTTCATTAGGCGATATACATATTTTTGATGCAGCTGCAACTGGTCTTACTAATACTGTAAATAATACAGCATCACAGTTTGTTACTTCTGCTAACATAGGCGATGTTTTTAAGTTTACTACAGTTGGATCAAATGACAGATGGGTATTAGAAGTTATTGGAGGAGTTCCTGATGACTCTCTAACAACTGCAAAGTATCGTGATGGATCTGTCACAGCAGCAAAACTTGCATTTGGTATTGGAACTGATTTACAAGTTCTACCGAGAGCAAGATCAGAAAGCGTTACTTTGCAAAGTTCAGGTGCAATTTCTTCTACAGTAAATGATGCAGAGCTTTTTTCGGCGGCAACAAGCCCAATTGCTGTTGAGTTTGGAGAAGGCGTAGCAAATATCTTATCAGTAACAGGTGGACAAAGTGTAATCAATGTCCTTAGAGCAGACGTATATGATATAGACTGGATAGGCACAATGGATGTTTCTGTTGCACGAGCTATTCCAAGATTAGCGGTTTATCGTAGCGGAGACACAATAGGAACAGATGAACCTATAGTAAGAATAGATGCAACATATTTTAGAGCTACAGGCACAGGTGAACATTTTACTGCATCAGGGCATCTTATTATCCCAGAAGATAACACGACTATCAAGCTGGCAGTTGAAAGGATTCCAAGTCTAACAGGTAGTAGCACACCTATTTTCACAATCGTTGCAGGAAGTAAGCTTTTCTTCTCACGTGGTGCTGCAGGCGGAATGACAGAAGAACAAGTATTAGACTTCGTAACGGAGCGTATCCGACACACTATCCGTAGACGAAACATAGTTGGTGCAGGAACTCTGCAACGTGGAGATATTAGGTTTGACGCTACAACTATAAATCTAAACATTCATAATGACATAGATGATGAATGGCTTGGAGATCTCCCAGTCGGTGCAGAAATAAATATGCACGGCCTAACTTCTGGTGCGAGAAGTAGGTATACTCTGGATTCTGTGACAGAGTCTGGAGATGATGCTACATTGACAGTTACACGTGATACGCATAGTGGCATTTTCACGAATAACGAAACAGTAGTGGTAACTTTTGATCAGGAACACGATCCACAGAGTAGCTGGAGCGAACAAGACGAGAATAGGCCTGCCTATATCAAAGACAAGCCTGGACGGACTTTCTACTGGGGACATAATCAAACAGAGAGAATCGGGCAAATCGCAGCGGCTTTTGAACTTGGAGCAGGAAATAGAAGATTCAGGTTTGATCCGACACAAAGAGAAGAAAAGCATGGCGGAATAGGTAATATAGTTTCTATGGTAGCATCTGGCGATGTAAACGCAAACGCAGATATTGTTAGAACAGGAGAAACGTTTGAAGATAATCAATTTTTCACTGTAAACGGAACAGTAGATATACAATTCCAAGCACATACAAGAGCTGATGACGATGAAGATTTTATAGCAAGGCTTGTGAGAGTTCAATCTGGAACAGATGATATTTTACTTCAAGAATCCACATCAAGCTCAACAGCGGAAGACGAGATAGTTACAGATGAAGACGAACCAGCAGCGTCAGCAATAGGGAATACTGTGCATCTGGAGTATAAATCTTTGACTTCAGATGGAACGCAGCAGTTTTCTATACAATTATTGCGATTTGATGGCACCGAAGAATCAGGAATTCAAGGATTTATGATGGTTGAGGAGTAAAAATGGCAAGATTAACAACTATAGACTCAACAACTCGTTATAGTAATGTGTCTATCAATTACAATCATAACGATCCGAGTATTTCAAGTGTTACTGCATATGTAGATAATACAGATGATAATGTGCAAGTCTATTTTCCAAGAACTGGGGACGTTGACGATTCTGCACAACTTGCTGTTTTGACTGTTTTGAGAGAGCATTACGCAGAACATGGCGGATTTATTGACGATGACGGAAATGCTGCCCCTGTAAGAATAAGAGATTGGATTCATGGAGACACTCCAGAATCTCTCGCAAAGTTTGGTTTCTGGAATCCGTTAGATGCTAATGGCTGGGAAAACTACATACAATCTTTAGAAGATGATGGGGACTTCTCCAGAGGAGAAAAAACCCGTGTAGTATCCAGTAGCGGACTTCTCAAAACACAAGTGCAAGGCATAGAGCCGATGAGGCGTATGTCAAACGAAGCTAACACAGGAGTAAGTCTTGAGCGTTTTGAGTCGTTCCAGTCTGGATCTAAGATAGTATTTTCTCTAACAATACCTTTAGAAGAACAAGTTGAACCAGACGATTTAGACGAATACGCAGAGGTAAAAGCATTCCTTGCATGGCTACGAACAAAGCAACCGCTTGTCCAAACAGATTTTGGAACAGATGCTTCAGCAGACGCATCTTTTGATAACAGAACAATCACTGTTCGCCAAGTTGATGGAGATAGCACTTCTGATGTAGTCTTAAGTTTTGATGATTTAAGCACTGTAGCTTCCCCTATAGGCGGAACACATTATGTCTATCTTTGGCGTGTATTTTTCACAAGGTCGTCTGGAGCAGAGATTGACCCTGACGCTCTTTCTGGATACTTTGAAGATATTAGAATAGACATAGAAACAGGAGAAGAAGTAACCCAAGAGCCTACTTTTGGTGCGCTTGATGTTAGAACGCTAACAAAGGGTATCGTATTTCCTGACGGAGCTGGAATAACTTATGAGAGCGGAAAGTTTTGGAAAAAAGTCGTAAATCCAGATGGGACTATAGTTTACGTTCCTATTCAACAAGGTGCAGGCGAAACTATCCATTTTTTCAATTTAGTAAGTGCGCCTGGAAATAGTAAGTATGTTCCAGATTTCACATCTCCTTATGATACTCTGCATTTCGGCACGACTGAGACCACTTTCGGTGCTTTGAAGTTTAGAGAAGCAGAGTTTCATGTCAGATCTCCAGAAACTGATACGCTATGGACTATACACAATAGATCTGCATCTCATCATTTAGATATTTATGTTGTAGGCGATCTGCTTGCAGTGTTATACCCAAGCGAAGTCGCTACAGTAAGGATAACTCTGCATAGGAGCGGTAATGGAGAGTTTGTTGTCCAAAGTATACCTACAAGAAGATATGTTAATCATCACTCAGATAGCAATGTAGGATTTGGAAACAGACCATATTTTTCTCAGGGAACGAGAAACTATACTTTATATCAGACGAATGATACTCCACAACATCATAGTTTAGACACTTTCAGCAATACAACAACTACAAGAAACCCGCAAGGTGCAGATATAGACACGTATGCCAATTTTGACTTCAAGGAAGGTATTACTATGAAGCAAAATGGTAGCGCTCGCATACTTGCTGGTGTAGATTTAAGAAATCAAGCCACTGATGGTGCTATAGGAGCATGGAATGGTATAAGAATATGGTGTAAGAGAGGAACATTAAATCCTCTGGTAGTCGGAGGAAACTCTTTGCCAGGCATCGGACCTGCGGAAGAAAGATCATACACTCTTTCTGCATTATGGGATGCAAGAGTAGATGATTTCATATTCGCTACGCACAGATATTCAGGGTCTCCAGATTCGTTTATCCAGATCATAGAAACTCGCATGGAGATAGAGATGAATCCTAATTTGCTGATTTTAAGAACTGCCTCATAGGAGACTATTATGAACGCTTTTCAGGCAGAGATACATGGTAGAGTTAGAGATGAAATGCGTAGTCCATTCATGGCAACTATGTTGGCAGAGCATACTACGCCTCGTGGAAATATAACGCATGACTGGTTATTAATGCAGTTATCTGCGTCAAAAGTTGATGATATAGATGATGCTCATAAAGACCTGATACGCAGACATGTTAATATCTACCCTTCTGTATTTCACGATAGAATATCTGTGATAGATTGGGAGGGAACAGATATGAGTAGCTGCTACTACGCTATAAATACTACAGGTAGTGACTTAGGTTGGACTCCTGAAATAACGCCTTTTTTCAAGGGCAAGTTGTGGGATAACAATCTCATCTATTTACAGTCTCACGCTGGTATAATAGGCGGAACTGTAGCAGGAGTTATGAAACCTTCAAAGTCTATGATGCGTTGGCATGAATTGATAAGATGGGCAAGAGAACAATTAGAAGCTGTTAATCTGTATACTTCACTGCGTGCTTTAGGTGGAGCGGATCTATCGGTCAAGCAACACATTTTTATTCTGTTTATCTATCATACAGTTCGCACATTCCAAAATCCAGCTAATAGGGTAGATGATAGTAAGTGGAACTGGTTTCATGCAACTAATGGATATAGCCCTGTGACTTGGGAGCAGTTTGCTAAAAGACTTCCTGACAGAGCAACTACTTCCATTTCAGAAATGGCGAGAAACTTTGAATACGTAACGCATGTCTATGTTTGGGATAACATAGAGAATACAATAAAACTTGCCCGATCTTCTACTACAGACCCTATTACAGACGCTCCTGAATATGGATTAGCATCTTCTATTTATGACGCTAAACGTGCTATAGGAATGCCACAAGATACAGACGTGTTTGACTCAAGTTTGCAAAGTCTAACAGTTACAACTGGAAGTGTTCCTATACAGGAACAGACAGAAGAAGTAACTCTATCGCCTGAGTTTAGCGCTGATGTGTTGGAGTATACAGGAAGTGTTGCTAACTTTATAGAATATGTAACTCTTGAAGCTGAAGCTACGCATGAATATGCTACTGTTAGTTTCAATGAACGAGAAGATTTAGAAGTCGGAGCTAACACAATAAGTGTTATTGTTACTTCACAAGACGGACAATCCGCTACAGAGTATAAAGTAGTAATAACGAGGGCATAAAACTTGCAGTATACAGAAGAGCAAATTAAAGAAGTCCAGCATATTTTAGATAATCTTGATAGTGATTCTATCAAGATATTAAAAGAATATGTGGAAACTGAAGAATTACCTGAACTAATAGGTTTTGACACAGTAAATGAAATGCAGTCGTTAGAAGATGCTGGTTTGATTGGTATAGATTTTGATTATGTTAGCGAAGACAGTCTTGCTTTTTGGTATGAGTATAGAAATAAGTTCTATATTGCTATTGATTTGTTAAGAGGAAATAACTTGTGCGAGAAATTATCCGAAAGATTATTGACAATGCACATCTAAACTTCACTATCGGTCTTACTTTGTGGCTTACCAGCACTGCAGGGGAAGAGTTGTTTTGGCATAATATGATGTCTGCTGAAATGGAAGTTAATCACGGAGTTGCTCTCTTAGGAGCTTGGCGTGCTGTGAAATATCTACCAGATGTTGTTGATAGTATATTTTAGGAGTCAAAAATGATTACTGATAAAGACAGAGAAGAACTTTTAAAGCTTTTCAACAAGCTTCAACATGAAGTTGTTGATCTTTTAGATAGCAATAAAGTTATGCCTGCTTCTATAACTCACAATGAAGAAAAAGTAGGTATTACAATAGAGTTTAGAAAGATTTATCCACAAGATAAAGGAGTCTAACATGGGTTTTAAGACTAAAACTCCACATGAAGCTTACGTCAAAGTAATGCATGCATGGATACCAGTAATTGACATTCTTGCATTGAACTTAGGTGTGAACTTGCAGAGCAGAGATTATAGAAATCACAGAAATTGGGATGAGTATCATAATAAGCCTTACCATGAAGTAGATAAAACTTCTTTTAGTAGGCATTACATGAATAACGCAAGAGATCGTGTTGTTTTTCTTGACCCAGCACGCATCCCTCACTGCAAGCTTCTTAGCGGTAAGAGTGAAACTCTTGGAGAAGAACCTGGATTTGCATCCGTATTAGAATGTGACAACAGAGACGGAGATGAACATGCTCACTTTGAAGTTGAATTCGTCAAAGGATTTACTGCAAAAGAATCTTCAGCTAAGACAAGAAAAGAAGGTTGGTCTTTTGAGAATGAATTCAAAGTCGGAGCAGAATATAGCGGTGTTTCTTTTGAAAATACCACGACTATAGGAGCTCATGGAGAATATGAGCGAATGAAAGGTATTGAAAAAGAATCTACCGATAGCATCACTACAAAAGTTATGGTATCTATACCTCCAGGCGAATGGTATAAGATTGAGCAGTATAGAAATAAAGCTCAAATAGAAGTATCTAACCTTGAGATTATGTCTTTTGACATCGCCTTTGATATATACTGTGATAATAATTTATTGTATAATCTTTCTTACCTTAAAGACAATAAAAGAATTCAGATGTTTCCAGGCACTAAGCACTCATATAGAATGCTTAGTATAAATTCATCTGATGACTTATATGAACTTCTGGTAGGTATAAACTCTGATTATCCTCATCAGAGACAAAACTTGTTAGAAAGTAATGAAACTATTTCAAGATGTTATGACTTTTTAGCTGATGAAGATAAGTGGTCTATAGAGTCAGAAGAGAAAATACTTTTTGATAACGCCCAGCATGGAGTTATCAGAGTTAAGAATATGACGGCTGATAACGTGTTTGTAGACGCTAAGTCAATTGCCCAGAGTTCTGACGATGCTAATAAGTTAGAAGAACTTGCAGCAGCTTAATCTAAAATAGGAGTCAATAATGTTTTTACGTATTTTTTGCGTCTTGTTTGCTATATCTATTTTTGCATCATGCCAAACTCCTTACACAGGGACACTTGGACCTAATAATTTCAATGGGTGGATAACAGAAGAAGGGGATGATTTTGTATGTCTTGCAAACGGATTTGATACACTATGTATAAAAGCGATAGCAGGAGAAACAGGTAAAACTGGTCAAGATGGTAAAGATGGAAATGACGGAGTAGATGGGAAAGATGGTAAAGATGGAAATGACGGAGTAGATGGGAAAGATGGTAAAGATGGAAATGACGGAGTAGGAGTTAACCTTGATGATGTTGTTGCAGAAGTTATAGATCATCTCGTAGTTTCACAACAAGCTGATAAGGTAAGTGTTCCTATGGTATCAGCAGAAGTTGCTAAAGAAATAGGGACTGATAAAGACGTTAGCACACAGGTATTTACAGATGTGATTATCTCAACAATAGAACAAACAGGAGTTGACACATACGATATTCCAACTCAAGATGTTGTTGATACGATTTCAGATGCCATTAAACCAACTAATCCTTCTAACCCTATAGCACCCACTGTTAACACAATAGTTACTTGCGAAACAGATCCCAATGACAATTTTCATTGCGCTCCTGACCCTAAACAGGCAGAGAAGAACAGAAAAGAGTATCTGTTTGAAGACCCAGATCAAGGATTTGTTGCCTATAGACATCAGGTCACGACTGGTAAGACTGTTCGGAAACAGGTATTGACACCTGCGGGCGCACCTAAACTTAATGAAGATGGTCATAAGATTTATGAGGAAGTGCCAGAGGTGCTTACATTCAGCGGCACTATTCCTAAAAACTCTGTTGAACTACTTGATGACGGAACACTTATTTCAACTGTAGATGGGTCTGTAATTGCCGAGAATGCTGAAATAGTAGATGGCGACACAGAAGACGAAGCGTGGGAAAACTTGGATTAGTAAATAATTTGACATTATTTTTCACACGCGGTATAATATTAATAGTCAATTTCGGTTTTAATTAATAAGGAGAATCCTCTCTGGTTGCCGAGATTGATTAGGCATAGTGTGCCATGCCGAAATGTTCTATGAGCAATGAGAGGCATTGAGCCTCTCATTGTGGCAGGCAAGATAACTGGTGTTATCAGAGGACTCATAAGCCTCTAAAGAGTGGTTCAATTCCACTGCCTGCAATCAGGTTGAGATTGTTGAGTTAGATACAGAGGGCAAGGGTCGTGTCCTCTATTTGGCGTAGTCATAGACGCCTGCTGTGTAGTTCTAACTGGTGTAAGGAAGCTACACTGCCCTCACTGCTTCCCCAACCTGTTCATAATCTTATCATAAGGAGGTTTCAAAATGATCGTTACTATATTGAAGATACTGCTTGTTGTGATTAAAAAAGCAATGCAACTTCATGATGTCGGAGCGGATGTCAAAGTGTTAAAAGAGATTTACGATATATCCCACAGCTTAAAAGAAGTAGTTGATAAACATCATAGTGACCACAAGCACTTGATCAAGGAAGATGATTTTGATTAATAAGAGAGATATTCTATCAATCGTAGTTATGTCTTTGTGTCTTATATCTATAGCTGGACTATCTTTATTTCTGCACGAGTTAAATGATAGAGTATCACATATAGTTGACTATGTAAAAGAGCCTGTCATAGATAAGGTTATGGAATCTGTAGAATCTCCAGTTGTAAAGACCGAAGTTAAAGACCACAGCACGCAGATAGAGCAGATACATAAAGAATCTGGAATGTCTTTTTCTAACATAGTATCTCACATAACATACTATGAAGGTAAAAAATCTATTCCATATCTTGACACATCCGACAAAGTTACGATAGGTGTAGGTAGAAGCTTACAAACTCACGGCATATCCGTTGATGAGCTTATAGCTATAGTTTCTAAACCAAATTATGAAGTAATAGTCCAAGAGTGTTCCATTGTTGACCATAGGATATACATACACTATCTTGATGTAGCTAATAAGATATTTACGAATCCTCTACAAGACGAGGATATAAGCCTCTTGTTAAGCGCTGATTTAAAAGAAGTCAAGTATGAAGCATCTGTTCTATTCAGGGACGTATGGGAACAGATCAACAACGCAAGACAAGAGGCTATTGTTAACTTGTTATTTAATCTTGGGCTTCCGCATTTCAAAACATTTCACGATTTTATAGATGCGGTAAAGAAGTTAGACTGGAAAAGAGCTGCGGCTGAAGTATTGCTATCACAAGCTGCACGCAAGCATATACTAAGGTATCACGACATATCAGTTGTTATACACTCTGGTAAAAGTGATGCATTTGATAAACATTAGGAGATTAAAGATGAAGTGCTCAAGATGTGGATATCGTTCAGACCCAGACGCAAGGGTAGACATTCCCAGATATAGATCTGGTTCTCCTAAAACTCGTATTATCGCGTACCTTGAAGATGAAGTTATGAATACTAAGGCGAAGATAATGCATGATACTGGTATAGGCGGACTTCACGACATGGGATGCGCTTTAGATGAACTACTTACAGAAGGTAAAATCGGCAAGGTAAAACGTTCAGACGGGATATTAGAGTTTTACATCAATCAAGATCAAATGGAAAATCCAGACTTTTCAAAACTTTTATAGGAGATTAAAGATGAAGTTATTTACAAGTATTTTAGCTATGATGTTCTTTTTAGTTTCTATGTGCGTGGCTCAGTGGGAAGAACTGCCTCACAACGTTACTCGTGTAGACTTCGGAGGCGTATTCAATAAAGCACGATCTTTCAGTATTACAGGAGTTAAAGGCTGGGAGCAGGTGTGGGTAGGTCTGCACGCATCACAGATAGCATCCGAAGCAGAGATTCATTCAGAGACATTTAAAGCTCATGCACAGGGCGGACACGACTTTGGGATTGTTGAGATCCAAGCTTTTGCTAATGTTGAGAAAAACATTATACAGAAGATTGATATGCAGTTGCAGGGCGGAGGTTATTTCCGAAAGGTTGTAGCGGTCGGAGATAACTTTTTGATCTTCAGTTTTGGAAACTATGCGGAAAGTGTAAAAGTAGATACTGAAACTGATACTAACGCTATTACTACTTCTCGTTGGTATTTTGGATTAGCTACTGAAAGAGACTTTTCTGATAAGTTTTCTGGGTTTGCTAAACTTAAAGGGACTCCTCATGCGAAGTTTGAAGACTTACAAGGCACTTTGGAAGTAGGTTTAAATATGGGGATTGGAGAAAACTCAAGCTTAGGCTGGAGAAGTCTAATCAAATATCATGACGATAGCCACACTGGAGACTTATTCTTCACAGAGAATAGTGCGGTATTGTCAATCAACTTCTAATACCATTGTGTTGACTCCTCGCTTGGTATTAAAGAGAAAAACAGGCTATCGTCTTTAATAGATAGCCTGTTTTTCTATTCTATTCAAAACTCAAAACCTTTTCTTTTCTCAGGAAATACAGACTTGCTATATTTACCTCTGAAAAGTATGTTTAATATGTGATTATGCTTATTAGCATGGCGCTGAGCATACCTTATACAGTCATCAATCATGCTGTATACCTTGCTCTTGTTATTACATATAGTGCATTTATACTGATAGAACATAACATCTCCTAATCAAGTGGCATATCATCTACAGTTATACTTGGATGAAATATAACAGTCTTACCTTTGTCATTTACATAACTCTCAAGCAACCCTTTATCCAAGCAAAAATCATCAATAGAACAATCCCATAAACGTTCTAAACCATCTCCAGTATCTTCTGCAAGCTTCTTGTATAATTTGACAGACGAATCAACTCTGGTATTGAATGGTAAAAGAGATTTTTCACGAGCTACATCTCTCCATAATCTAATGTCTAAAAGGACATGTTCATCTGTGAACGGGTGATCCAACTTCCACTGTTTACACATCATAACTTGCTTGAAAGCCTTTTGGATTATTTCAACATCTCTTTTCATTCCTCTGCTTATCAATCCAACCTTTCCGTCTTTCCACCATTTAATATAAGACATCCCGCTTGTTACAAGTCTTGATAGACCTACAGACTTAGCTATAGTATCATGCTTAACATAATACTCAAGCTCTCCATAAAGCATATCTGATATATCAAATATGCCAAAGTCAATATAAAGATTTGATTTATGATGCGGATCAAGAACGTTTCCGTGATAGTCAATACCGAATAAAACTATAAGATTTACAGTTCTCAATAACTCAAATAATCCGTCAACATCTCTGGATCTGAAAATGTTTATATCACTTTCATCTTTAGGTATTAGTGTGAAAACATTTTCTGATGGAGGCTCCCAAACTTGAGTTTTTACTGCTGCATAAGAAAGTATCGGGTTATCTAAATCGTCAGTTCGTGATTGAGCAGTCAAATATGCTACCTTCATAAATACTATCCCTCTATACTTTTGCGATATCAGTAGACTCTTCATATCGCATTGTTAGATCTTCTATCTGGTCATGTGTTGGAGGATACCTTAATCCACGAGTTAATATCAATCCAATAAGAGGATGCTGATATGTAATATAAGTGCTATCTTTTGTCCATATCTGCGAAGCAACTATATTTTCATCTTTATCATAAAAAGCTACAACATACTCTACACTATCGTTGTCATATATCCATTGAATTTGACTTTTAAGCTTCTTATTGTCTGTATTATCAATCTCGTCAAAAAGCTGGATAATAGTTATTTTACGACATATGCTTGTATCATGCATATTTTCAATGTTCATAATCTTGCCTCAAAAAAATAAGCGGAGACTTTAAAGTCTCCGCTTTATAGCAGTGGAATACTACTCATTTCGCGATGTCATCCAATTCTGTAGGAGCGCAGCAACTTGGACTGTTTCCTCAAGTATGCCCTCCTCGTCTCTATCAATTACTGCTTTAGAGACTTCACCCAATTCCTCAAGTATTATACATACCCACCTTTCATCGCTGTGGTTCTGTTTTCCCCACTTCTCATCTTGAGCATTTCGCTCAATCTGTATAAGATTGTTAAAAAACTCTTTGGTAATCAAGTGTTACTCCTTATTCTTCATCATCTTCTGGTATTTCACCAGCAAGTTCATCACATACAGACGTTACTGCCCATTTTATGAAGCCAATAGCCATTTCAACTTCTTCAGAACTATAGTCCTTGAGGTGATCTCTTAAAACACCTTTGTCTTGACTATCCTTTCCTGCAATGAGGAATTCAATATCAGAGAATATATTCATGTCTGGGTCTTCTTCAAGCATCTCAGATAGTCTGTCATCAAATTGAGTAAGGTGTTTCTCTCTCATATCCTCATCAAGATCAATATCATCATCGCCTTCGTCAAGACCTGGATCTATATCATCTTCGGATACATTTGGATCTGGGGCATCAGTTACCTCAGTTACAGTATCGGAGTCCATTGGATTGACTTCGGGAGTATCGCCTTCTTCGGAAGCATCAAAGCTATTAAGGTCATCAATATCTTCATCAAGGTTTGGCTGGTGATCCTTAGGCTTTTTAGCTTTAGGTTTCTTACCTTTTTCCTTAGCTTCCTGCAGCTTCTTTTCAAGTCTTTCCTCTTTAGTAAGTTCTTTTCCTTCATCAGCTTTCTCTTCTCCAGCTTCAGCACCTTTCTCGTCTTCCTTAGTTTCCTCAATTTTGTATCCATTTTTGACATGCCACTCATCACGAACTCTGTTAACTTGCGTCCGAGAACACCCAACCATTACAGCAAGTGGTCTTTCAGTGATAAAGTCACGCTTATGCAGCTCTTTCTCTATACCCATTGACTTCATATCTTTATCATTGAAAGGATGCATCTGGTCTAACAGAAAATTGATTGCTGTTGACTTATTTTCAGGAGTAAAATCAATACCTTTCTTGTTAGCTTGTGCAGCACACCATTTAGCATCGTCTTTGCCTTCAGCAACTTTACCATCAATCTTTGCATAGAACACTTCCATCTCTGTATCATCGTCAAAGTGTTCTCCAACTTCACGAAGTGCAAGGACTGTGTGACTTCCTTGAGTTACAATCTTATCCTTTGTAACTTCAATTCGTTGTCCCCAAGCCTTAGCAAAACCAACACCAGATTCTTCATAATCTCTAATAGCGTCTGCGTATTCAAGAATAGCGACTGGGTCTTTCTTGCCACGAGGGTTAGATTCAAAATCTACAATCAGATCTCCGAGCTTCAACTTTGCCATTATTGACTCCTTAGTTAGAAATTAAAATGTAAAAACATAACTGAATTATACAACGAAATCACTAATTTGTCAATGTGGCCCGAATGGGCCACATTGTAATTCCAATTGAAATCAAACATCAAACACGCCCAGCGTCACCGTGAGTGCCTCTCTACGCCTCTCTAACGCACGTTTCAGTCGTTTGTGTGGTTTTACCCACAAGTGACTTTTACCGTCATTTTCGGTTTATTCCTCATCATGAGATGATAAAAGTAAATCAAGAACGCTTGATATCTGCTTGTATCTCGGTATCATAACTCTGACAAGGTATATCGGGCCCATTATCAATGTGCATAACTCGTGATGATATAGAGAGTATAATACAAAAGTTAGTATAAACACTCCAATATCAAAACCGAAAAGCACCAAGCTCTTTGTCATACTCGCTCCTTTCTTTTTGGTAGATATTTAATATATTGCTTCATTATATCAATATGTCTCGTGTGGCAACCTATAACATAAGCACAAAAGCACTCAGATTTACCTTTGTCAAGCATAAATCTCAATGTCTCAAGCTCTTCCATTCCAAGATACCAATCATATCCCATTGATACAATGTCAAAATCATTCATTATCCATTTCCTCACTAACTTGAGTTTCTTTTCCGTTTTGAGTTTTTGACGGAAGCCACAATGCAGAGTTTCCTACTTCACGATACTTTTTCATTTGCTTTACGATCTCATCTTTGCCAATTCTCTCAATTCTCTCAAGAGCAAATAAAACAGCTTCGTCTTTAGTCCTAATTCTATACTGCTTCTTTTCTTCCTTAGGAACATACTTTTGACTCATAATAACAGATCCGCTCTCACGTTCAGAAACTATCCAAGTTCCTTGATCTTTTGCACTTTCAAGCGGTCTGTGGACTACAAGTTGCACCCAATTAGGCTTTACTCCTAATACAGCGTGTGCATTAGGTATGTTCTCTTTAGATTGTATGTCATTCTTACCAGACTTCTCATTAAAGTTCATGATATTCACATCAAAGCCTTCTTCAAGTTTGACATACTCAATGTTCTCAATGCTTGCCACAACTTTTGCCTTTCCATTATCAATCTCAACTATCATAGTTGGATGATATTCTTTATCCATGATATTCATAAGGTAAAAACCTCAACTGTTTAGGTAATAAAAAATCAAAGCCTGTGAAAACTGGAGCAGTCTCAAGTTTAGCTTCAAGAAACTCCTCCATATCTCCTTCAAAATGTTCGTAGTCATTGAGTAATAAATAGCGAGGTGTGGAATTACGAAGATTGATAGTAACTACACCAAGTTCAAAGAACACAACGATGTTAGTTATCCTACCATCTATTTCCGCAGAACACCTGCAATACTCAACTCTATTTATTACTATTTTGAAGTTTTTAACTACCACGCTATTCTCCTAAAGATTTTAGGAATAGCTGGTTTCCAGAAGCAGGTTTAGACTTTTTCCTACGCCTTTTCATCACGTTCTGGACTCTACTATTCTGCTTTGATTTTTCCTGCTTCTTTTCAGTTGCAGGAGACTGTGCAATACTAATCTCTTTAGCATAAGAAGATTCTACGTGATAGTAATCACTAATATAGTAATTACCATCCTTTTCAATTTCACCACGACTAACCATAGCTTCAACTTCAACTTTTACAGCAGTAGCAAGTTGAGCTTTAGTTCCGTCAAATTGTTTTTCTAAATCATAAGTCGCATCTATAATTAAATCTACCATAGCCCAGCTATCTGGGCTATACTTATTATACTTGGTAAACTTCTTTTTTAACCACTCTGGAATAGTCTTAGGTATCATCGCAACATTGTCAACTATAGTGGGCATAACAATCTCTATAAAATAGGCACAAGCAAGCATAACTTGCTAATACGTGTGAATATGTAAGTTGGGATTTTATAGTTTGTGTATGTATACACCTCAGATGTAGACATATAGTCAACTATACTACACAGAGTTTCATCATGAGTATCATCAATTGTCACTACAGTTATACCTTCTTTTTCTATATCTGTAGTTTCTATGGGATTGAAAAACTCTAACTGCATTACTTTCTCCCTGATAGACATGATTCATCAGG
>CBDAOC010000013.1:0-84065 GCA_965197925.1 Nitrososphaerales archaeon | reverse complement strand
CATTTCTTCTTTTTTTGAAACCATGGCCATTTTGTGCTTTCCCTAGAAATCAGACCTTCAATCCTCTCAGCGAAAAATCTTTGCCTGTCATCCACATCTGGATAATCACCGGCAGATGGGAATGAAGAGACAGTCGTAGGGATTTCCTTACTAACATCAAAAGATGCAATGTGCACCCTAATACATACTGCGGCGCCGACTAACGGTAACTAAGAAGGATAATTAATTCCTATTTTTTTTTACAAATTAGTCTGAACTCTGTCTGATCAGACCACCCATCTGCTCGGGAGTATCAGAGTCACCACCCGACACAACAGAGAGAAGTATAATCCACTAATTAGACAGAAGCCATTAAATTCCTTTATCAAGCGAAACCAAGTCTTCCCGCTAACCTACTAAATCCTAGCTAGCATATTTTCTAATATGTTACCAATCATTGGTAACAATAATCTAAATGAACTCTTTCTTTTCCTTTATATATCTAAGAGCTTATCCGAAAATTAACATCATAGCCTAATTGTTTATACCGAAACAGATCTAGAATATACGAAAACGTAAACTAGCTATTTTAAAATTTTGACAAATCTGATAACCATTATATAGTGAGTAAAAATAATGAATGAATCATGAAGGCAAGGTCAGGTCATGATGAACTTTAGCAATTTAATCTGACCAAGTGATTGAATCAGAGCCTTATAATATAATTTACCTAATGGTAGAGCTTGGATATTGTTGGATTGCTTAAATCAAAAATTCTAACTTGTTTATCTTCTACATACATATCTATAGATGAATCAAGTTTTGGTTTGAATCTAATACGCTTACAATTAGGATCCTCGCATTCTTCGCAATTTGTTCAATATTATTGTTCAATATTACTACCATGTTTACTTCAGCAATGCAGCTAGTTATTCATTCTTCTTCTTCATTCCTGACTTCAGCTTTATCATCTACACCACCTTTCAAAATCTTGAACTAGAACAAAAAAATACTTGTCATATACAATACAGATGCTGACACAGTTAAACTGTTTATCGATTATAGTATCCCTATGTCCCCAATCCCACTCAGCGTCATCATACATGAAATTATATTGTGCAGATGCTACAGCGTTTTTTGGATCGATTACTTTACAGTAACCATGCGTACCTTTGCATACATCTGGAACTCTGTCTTTAACCTTTGGTAAATGAAAATCATTGTTAGGGCAGTATATTCCAAAATCTGGAACATTATAGTCATATCCTCTCACTGCAAAGTTCTGTCCCCATATGCGGTGTAGTTCTACAATGATATATCGTCTTCCCTAGATAAGTTGCATGATCATCAGCTAGCTTTGTTACCTAATAGCACAGGTTGCACGTTGAAAGCCTTTCTATCTTGATTTATTAAATCAAAGGCATACCTCTTTAATTCCGCTACAGAATAGTTTGAGGAAGGAGTGATAGGAGTAATTGGTTCATATTTATCATCATAAACAATCTCACATTTAGTTTCTTGCTCCGAAATTTTTGTACATTCGTATTTACTCATTTTACTGGAGATAGATCCTTTCGATTCGTCAGATATTAGTGGTGTTTCCTTTGGCGTCTTGGGTTTGAGACTTGGTTCATCAAGTACTGGTATTAGTGATTCTTCCTTTGGTACTGCTTTAAGTTCTTCTATTTGTATTGGTTTAGGTTCTTCATCTTTTTCTGATCTTAGTTGTGGAAGTGGAAATAGTGATGGTGGTTCATTGATAGTAATAACATCAAACGCTACAAGTATAGCAGTCCTGTAACTACAAAACAAAACGTTACGCCAACTGCACCTTTATTGGAATATGGAATTATTAACTCGCTCCATTCTGATGTTCTTCTTTAGCTTGAGCTGTTATATTAGATCGTTATCAGACGTTACCAACATTACCATGAAGACTTTTAGAATAACTTGATTTATTCAGTGGTACAAAAGAATAGTTGTATGTTACTAGATACTGTGAGATGCCATCCATCGCGTCTACAAATCTGGGAGTCATGCTAATTTGCAGGACCCATCACTACTGAGACCGGCAGTCAGTTTTGTTCCACCGCAACGTGTATTTTTGTGCCTGAAATCCTGTTGAATTCGTTGTACCCTATGACGCTTTCCCCTTTTTGGCCGGAACCGATGACGAATCGACCGTTTTTTGCAGCTGCATCTTGCCTGATCTGTGGGCTGATTTGACTGCGGCATAGAGGATCTTCTTCCATATTCCACGTCGCTGCCAATTCTGCAGTCTGCGGTACGCAGTTGACTTGCCGTATCTTTGTGGCATTTCAGTCCATCCGCATCCTGTTATGCCGACAAACAGGATTCCGTTGACCGTCTTTCTGTCGTCTGCCCTTGGCCTTCCGGTTCTGGCTGGCTTGGAGATGCGGTGATATCATCTTCCACTGTTCATCTGTTATCTCCTGAAATTTCATGATCTGCTACAGCAGAATTGCAAATAGATCCAAATGATCGTCAATTATTCACTAAATGATCAGTTTTGGGATCAGTTGGATGCTTTAAGAGAATAACTCGGTTAACGTCTTTCTCTGTAAAGACAATAGAATCTCCAACTCCCACCCAGCTTCTCTTGTTATTTTTGATTTGTAATAATTCTGGTACTGCTAGTTCTAGTTCCCGCTTGGATGTTTCATGAGTTGACATTTGCTTAATCCATCCTCGATAAACTGCTCCATTAGTTGTATGAACATCCACCCAGTCACCAACGTTATTGAAAGCAAAATTTGCCCACACACTACCGCTGGTTATGCCTTTTCTCCAGGTGCGACGGGTCACCTCTCCAGATACAAATCCGATTACTACTGCCAACACAAAATAAAGGATCATAGCATCATACTGCAAAACTCTAGTTTCCAAATCCGTCATCGATTGAAATTGCAAAATTGCTGCAAACGGGATAAAGACGATTACGCTGGAAATTATACTCCATAGGCTTATTTGCAAACTACTGAAAACGAACTCGTAAGAAGCCCTCCAGCTAAACAATCTAAAAGCCAGAAATCCTGGAGCCAGAAGAATTATGACTGTGTAAGCTTCCGTAAGAGATGGTATTGGAGCCATTGAGATTTAATCTATTTTGAATCTGGTGAATCGTTATCTCTAGGTTTTTCACGTTTTGCGCTAGATGCTGTTACTGTTTCAGCAATCTTGTATTGAGATTTAGTGTCCTTTTTTGAGTTTTGATCATTATCATTTCCCATACGTTAAGATACCAACAACTGCTATTTATTTATTTATTTTGACTAACTTTCTCGTCTAGGTACTCAGAGATGCCATCCATCACGTCTGTTGCGATATTTTGTTTTCCGCTCACTGTGAGTCAGTCTACAGGGTCGCCTTTGTACAAGGCAGTAAATCATCGACTCCCAGGCAAATCATTAAGAACAGTCTAGCTTGTGCTATGGTAAAAATTTCGTTACTCATGTGGATTGTTTTTAAAGATTACTTGGTTTTTTGTGAGAGAGATAATAGTATTGACTGAGAATATATGCCTCACTTCTTTTTCAGATTTGTTTGAACAGACAATTACCCATTCGAGATTTGTTTCTCATTACCGTCTTTGTCCATTTGTGCCTTGTTGCATAACTATGAAATCCTATTACTGAATAACGAAATTATTCTGTTATTGTGGTATGAAATTCTGAATTACATTTCCATTATTTAACCATAAGACAAAAAATTACAGAATCTTTGAGTTATGCAACAAAGTGCCATTTGTTAAAGTAATTCACAGTTAACGTCTATGAAGCCACATTTTTGATATTATTTTTATAGATGAATTTTTTTGAGCAAAGCCTTACGAATGAAGATAAAATGAGATTGTGGAATAATAGAATTTGGCCGATTTCATTGATTAGAACATTAGGATTCGAACTATCATAAGGTGATTAAACATGCAAGGTCTCAATAATTTCATACGCTCTGTTTTAGGATTTGGCATTTTGTTTTTGTTTAATTTGCTTTGTTGCACAACTCAAAAATTCTGTAATTTTTCGTCTTATGATTAAATAATTAAAAACCCAATTCAGAAATTCTCACCACAATTATAGAATATTTTCGTTATTCAGTAATGGATTTCATAGTTATGCAACAAGGCAGTTTAATTGATAACCCCTTCAGATATTCCAACAATGGTCGTATTTTTTCTTACTTTCAAATACAACTCATCAGCCCTCCATGTATCGCTAACGTTTGGTTGGAGTTTCTCAGCATATTCCTTCATTAGACTTACGTACTTGCTTATCCAGTTATACACCGTTTGATGAAGTTACCATAAACTTGACTAAAAAAGAGATAGGGTTTGGTTCGCTTACCGGTATCTGCAAATCCACCAAACATGCTAAACAGCGCAAAGAATAATCCCACTGGGAGTATTCCTATTACAGTCCAAGCATAGGACTTTGCATTGGCACATGCCCTGACACCGTCGCCCTCTGTTGGGCAAGCGATTGCTCCGTCAATATTGGAGTAGATCAGGATACCAATTATGATACCTGTTGCGACAACTAGAAGTAATTTAGCTGTAGGCAATGGTAGTTTGATCCAACTTTGTGGTAGATAGTAACGCGGCATTGCAAATCCTGTTGATCCTGCATTGATATTTTTAAAATCCCCCCAACACATTCCTTTACAACAACACTCAAGCCTTACAGAAGGCACCTTACTCAGCAGCAGGGTAAATACTCCCCATACAAATTAAACAAAGGTTTTTTACCGTTAGAGAGGATTTCCAAAAAATTCCTGTATTTCAGAAGGACATCCTGTGGTTCTCGTTCTTCTCTCAAATCAGATACCCAATAAAGCAAACCATCGCAGCATAGTCTTTTATTAACCTGCTTGCAGACTCTTTAGGATCATCAAGTAGATCCTTATGAAAGGCAATTACAGCATAAAGTTTCTTATCTCTCCCCTTGTATTTCAATGCAGCCTTAGCTACCCTTAGCGAATATGAATACCATACATGATCAAGTCTTATAAAGTAGAAATATGGTGCGACTAAAAATTCTGGACCTCTTTCGGAGTATTTATCTAAACCAAGCTTTTCCATCCTCTTCTCAAGGAGTTGAACAGATTTCTGCATTTCAGATTTAGGTTTATTGACTTTTTTTTGAAATTGTATTGTTTTTTTCGCCAAGCGGTTGATGAACAATTCACCCTTCTTGCCTTCAAAATCTTCAGATGTAAGAGCATCCTCTCTTAATTTGGCGGCTAATTCTTCTCCATAATAGTTTATCAACTCACGATAAGTTTTCTTCTTGGAATGAGAGTTATGTACAAGAATAAAAAGATCAAGTGGTCAATTATTATTGAAATGAAGACAAGAGAGCTTATGATGCACTTGATAATAGATTAGACCATGTCAATTTTGATGAACCTAAACCGACTATACCTGAAGGCAAGTGGTGCCTTAGGATTTGAACGTACTGTGCAGGCAATATATTGGATCGTTCATCTAAGCGTATCTTCTTTGATCTTCTTTAATAGATCTTTGCAATAGATCACATCAATATAAGAAAATAAAAAAATAAAGCCACTAGTATAGCGATCGGAGGGTTCTGTTAACTCTAGAGTTGTTAAGTAGTTGAAGGCAGGATGGTATGCCGTTAAGAACTGGTTGGTAAGATTGAAGGACTTCATTTGGGGCACTCGTTTCAGTCCTTAACATCAATTCGTATCTTAATCTGTGGTACTCTATGTCTTTCTATGTTAACGATAGTTGCACTGAATTTGAGTCCAGTATCCATATATATTGCAACAAGTTGCGCCAGATGCTTATCTACAAAGCCAAGCTCGTGACCATCTAATAACACCTTGATGGCGTTACGATCGATAAGATTATCGTAATCTCTAACTAGCTGTACAAACTGGTTTATCTTGGTACTCTGTGCAACTATTCTACGGTTGTCATATGAAATACCGTGAATCCATGTACCTTCTTTCAATGATTTCTTTAGGCAGAGAGTTTCTCTTAGCAAAGGATTATGACCAGCCCTTGAGAGTGCCCTAGTAACATCTTCAAGAATGGGACTTTCTAAGTTATACTTTCTATGTAGCGTTTCGGAGTCAATCTTTCCTACCCACTCAAGAAACTCTTGATAACTGGGTGATTCGGTTTCACTCATATATTTTGCAGCAATGTTCATTGCGGTTTTCCTGAATGGGAGGCCTGCCGTCATTGCCCAACTAGAAGCAGGAGAGTGTACTCCATACTTCACCATTGCGGGAAGGAATTTCGTATAATCCGAAATATCGTTATTACTTAATTTGAATAGAAACATCGCAATCTTGTTAAAAGCTGATATCCCCCAGGGCAATAAATATGCAAAAAACTCCTCGATAAATTTCGCAACATCCCCAGTGGGTAACGTGGAGTTTCTAGAAAGTGTGTAAACGCTTTCGCCACCCAGCCAACCTCTAAGCAATTCGACATAATCGCCGTCATACTGCCGTTCAGGTTCCATTTCTGGCAATTTTCCTATAGCTTCCATGATTGTTGTTACAAGCGAAACGAGATTTTCTGCATTAGTTTCCTTGAGAGACGAAGATAGAGCCTCTTGCCTACTCGCAATATACTCTCTTAGTAGCTCACAACTGTGACTGCTTAATCCAGTAGAACTGTAAATAGACCAATAGGAAGTATCGGGACAGATTTGGTTGATTGTATCTATAGTTTCTCGAAAAGCTTTCTTAAGAGGTGCTATATTCAATTTTCTAGTTCGATGAACTTGTTCTTTAACTAGCGATTCGTTTAGGATCATTTCAACTGAGCTGAGTAAACCTTCAGTACCCCCCTCTTCGACCAGGAGTGCTAGTATTTCGGGATCTAATTTCTTTCGCAAAGCATCCTCAGTCAACCGATCATGTACTAGGTCATCCAGCAAGTTGAACAGAGCACTGTTGATCGGATCTAGATCGTCTCTTTGTTTTTTGTAATACAAATAATCTGTTTCGTCGGTTGCGTTCATAACCACATGAATTATGGTACCTTCAGTCTCTTCCCCCGCACGACCAGCTCTTCCTGCGATATTCCAATAATCTCTACTTGGGATTCTTTCAGTAGAACTAGTACTGGCAATATATCTGCGACAAGTATGCGCTATAACTGTCCTAATCGGAAGGTTAACGCCCTGTGCCAATGTATTTGTTGCTACCATAACACGGAATCTCCTATTACGGAAATCTGTTTCTATTGATTTACGGACAGCTTCAGGCAGATCCCCGTGATGTATTGCAATTCCTCTCTTGAGCGAATTCGTGACAAGATGATTAGAGCCCAACCAGTCTTCGGCAACCATTATAGAGCGCAATGGTTTTGTAATCTGAAAATATTCAGGTAATGGTTTCTCTCCTAGTATTGTATAGTCCAATCTTTTTAACAAAGCATTGGCTACGGACTCTACATAGTTTGTTTGGGAACAAAAAACCAGAACAGCTCCAAGTTCTGCAAATTTGAAAGCTAGTTCGGCTGCAGTCTGCGATCTGTTCAATATTTCTGGAAAGCGTGCTCTGTTGATTCTACCAGTCTTCGGATTATGATACTCATATTCTCTCTGTTCGATAACACCAGGCAGGAATTCTCTGAGAATTGGATTATCCTCGCTTGCATCATATCGTATGATTCCATTTTTATCACATCCAATTAAACTTGGCAAAACGTTGGATTGAGGGTCGCCATTTAGATTCTATTATAGCGTCTGTCTCTGTGTTGAACCATCTAGCAAATTCCTCTAAGGTTTCTCGTGGTATTACGGCAGATAGAAAAAGAAAACGCGTATTTGCTAATTTCCTTTTCAGTCTAGTGACAAGAAGTTCGAATTTAATTCCTCTTTTATTATCATTAATAATATGTCCTTCATCCAAGATGAATAACCGCACTTTGTTAAGGAATTCTGGCTGAGCTCGTTGAAGGAGGTCAAGTTTCTCAGGAGTCATCACCAGAATATCCGCATCACCAATTAGTAGTTGTTCAAAATCATCTGTTTCGTAAGCACCGATAACAGAAGACACACTGAATCCTAGATCTCCAAACAGGTCAAGGAACACTTGTTCAAGTTCCCACACCAAGGCTCTGTAAGGTGCTATGTAGACACACTTTGCGCCGGGCTCTGTCACTAGTGTATGAACGATAGATAGTTCCGCTACTCTAGTTTTACCGGCACTTGTTGGCATCCTAATAATTTTGCTAGAAGCCGAGGTTAGCAGACCCTTCTTCAACGCATGTATCTGTGATGGCCAGAGTTCAGACACAGAAGGGCTATTGAGAACGGAGGCTCCAGTTCCTCTTGCTAACAATAGTAGATAGCGATGCCACAGCTGATTATTTTTTAATGCACCAGCAAGAAAGATCCAAGTTGACCTACGCTCCATTACGGGCAATAAACTTCTGATGCTACGAATAATATTATAGTCTTCAAAACGTCCAATATCCGCAAAAATACGTTCAGAATCAATAAAGATCTCCTTGGCTTTCGCGTTTGATTTTACATCACCACTGAGGAAATAGTTACTGGCTTTCATGAATCCCTCGGCAGCTAAAGCTTCCGCCGAAGCCACAGCTATTTGGAATGGGTCAGTCATCTCCTCAGGCTCTTTACGAAGCAAATCTCCTAATGAGTACACACGTAGGAAAAGCCTTTGCAAAAAGGCACTAGCCAGTATCTCCACTGATGGCTTCATGCTAGTTGAAAAACTCCGATAAATCTGTCGAGCTAGACATGTAGCATTAGCCTGATACCCAGCCAATTCGTACACTATAGCCGCATTCATTAAAGCTTTTGTCACGTCTGTCTTTTCACCGAGTTTTCCGAGACTTTCCCAAATAAGTGCAAGCCTTAGGCTTGCTTTCTCAATTTCATCTAGCTTAGAAGGATCGGATATAGACAGCATTTCGAGCATGAAGCTAGCAGCTATGGCATTCCTTACGACTCGAGATTCTACATAGCTCCAATCGATCTGCGGCATAGGACTGGGATACTTCTTTAAAAAGAGCTTTGGATTTAATCTGAGCTACTTCAGTCTTAAATGTTTCATTGTCAGAAATGTTACTTATTAGTTTAATAAAATCTGGCTCACTCTTAGTCATCTAAGATCTCCCCGATTCCAAGTGATTAAAGAATTCTCGCATAAAATTCTCTAGGCAAGTAATACGAATAATATCAGTGGTGATTCTCTGTGGTGTGGAATCATCAATTTCATCTTGCAGGTTATCCAACGCCAAGTCTTTCCAAGATTCCTGTTCGCATACAATTCCAACGCGAAGAGTTTCTCTGTTAACGCTAGTATCATCCCGATCTTTAAGATAATTTAGAAAATCATGATAAAGTGGGTCTCCGGTGTCGTACAAACGATGGATTATGAACATAAGCATATCGGGAATTCTTTTGGATTGATCATTTCTTAGTTGTTTATATGCTTCTACTACAACTCCTGTATCAGGTTTAGTACGTAGTTTGGACTCTAAAAAACACACTTCTGATATTCCCTTATTTGTTTTCTTTATGGCTACCACATCAGTACTAGGTAGACTTTGGTTAGCCGTCATCGCGTATTGAGACTTTTGTACAGGAATAACATACTTGAAAAATTCAAGGAGAAGAGCAGCTGTAAGAACCTCACCGAAGCGACCTTTACGCATTCTCGGGGAAGAAGGAACAGAGTTAGCAATAAACACTTCTGCTTTAGACCAACCAATTCGTTTGGTGAGATTTGCAACAAAGCTGAGGTCAACTGTGCTATCAAGAAAGATTTTCTTTAAATGAGACTTTACCGCATTATCCTTATCTCCGTGTTCAGATACATCTATTACTTGGAACCTCAAATAGGGATTAGGATTTCTTAAATTCCACTTGAGCCAGTTCGCAAGCACACATAGATAGTCCCAGTCGCACTAAAAAATCATACTGTTTCTATAATTAAACAGAACCCTCTGACATTCTGTATCACTAGATGGGGCTTTGTCCATGTTACACAGGATCTTCTCCTTTTCTCCTATCACCTTGGATATGAGATAAAAGTGTTTGAGACAAGAAGCTTTCGATTAAATTAATAGCAGTTGATTCATCTATCCTAAGAACATGTGTAGTTATTGTCACGAATATGTCGGATCTTCAAAATACCGAACCATCCATTTTTTTCTTATGTTCCAACGTGAACTCTGCCTACTAACAGGTTTATGATTTGTCCTTTTCTATTATAAGTTGGAATTACGGAGATGACAAGTTTATCTATGAAGTTTGGTCAATATGTTGATACATATGGATAGTATTAGCGACCACCAATAGTCCAAAATTGCGTTTCTGTATATATCCTCTCTTCGATCGCGGGGGGAGGAGACCCTGTTTAAAGTCGTTACACAAAAATCCATTGAGCACCGCTATCGTCACTAATGCCTCCGGCCCGCTTCCACAGGAGGGATGAATCACTTTTGAAAAGAAATCATATATCAGCAGAAAGCAATCGGGTTTGATGATCTCTACCACATGTTTATTTCTGTTGTGTATGTAGTAAGGCATTCTGGCCTTCAAAAACACAATCAGCATAGTTTTGGCGAGTTTGGCGTATCTAGAATATTTCATGCATAGGCATAAAAGGTATGTATCAGAATGAACCCACTGCAATTCTACCAACTCATCTCAAAACTAACCATTTAGACAATTTTTAGCGACCATTTAGATCTATGAATAGCGACATCTAAAATTATTTTATGAAATTCCAAGAATTATCAGACAAACAGTGGAGTATGATAGAATCACACATACCACCACATGCAAAAACTGGCAGGCCTAGGGATGATGATAGAAAAATCATTAACGGAATAATCTATGTTCTAACTACTGGATGCCGATGGGACGATATGCCAAAAAGATACGGTGATGATTCTACTGCAAACAGAAGGTTAAACAAATGGCAACAAAAAGGAACCTGGAAAAAGATTCTATCGCGTACTATTCACTCAGCACATAAATCTGGCAAAATTAATCTAAAAAAATCAGTTGACTCTTCATCCATTCCTAATAAAAAAGGGGCAATGTAACTGGATATAATGGATTCAAGAGAATAACAGGTACAAAAATACATGCCGCAGTAGAGGGTAACGGATTTCCAATATCCATACTGTTGAGTCCAGCAAATGAACATGACAGTACAAAATGCATGGATGTTACAGGATCAATTTCAGACTATCTTGATGATGATTCAATACAACAGATAGAATCAGTTTATGCAGACAAAATGATGCAAAATACATCAGAATGTATTTGTGGGATAGAAATATTGCATGTTGCATCCCATACAAAATAAATTCCAAGTTCATCTTGCAAAATAATGATTGCAAACATTACAGCAAGACAAGATTTGTAGTTGAGAGATTCCTTGCATGGCTCAAGAATGGATTTCACAGAACAAGAACCAGGTATGAAAGAACGGCAGAAAACTATCTGGCATTTGTTAATCCTGCATCATTTTTGATGTATTGTAGGGTTTTGAGATGAGTTGAGTATTTCTTATTTCTTATAGAATATCTGTAATGGTTGCTACTCCGATTATACGTTCAAGTTTTTAAATACGCCAACATGTATTAGATGGTATGTCTGAGAGTGGAACAGTGCGCAAAAAAGTAAGAGTACGTTATATGAAGGACAAGGATTATCGTATGGTTTATGCGGATGGTGCTGCAGTGGGATATGCTGATGGCAAAGCCATTACCCTTGATTTTTATGTTGGCCATTTTACTCTGCCAGAAGAATTGTATGTCTGGAATCCAGACAAGAATAGCTATAAACAAGAAGATATAAGCCGAAATGAGTGGGATTATGAAAGGGATCTTAAGGTGCAGATAGTAATGACACCAGAAAATGTGGATGTTCTCCAAAAAATGATTAATGAAAAGATAAAGGAATTTAAGACGCAAGCAACTAATGGGTAAGTGATCTAAAATGGAATCGATGTTAGAAGAGGAGCCTGTTGATACTCCTAAGCTAATGCTAACACGAGAAGCACCAGAGTACCCCACCTTATCTCTAGATACCTCGCTCAAAATCTTCCCCGGGGCAGTTGAGGAGCCAAAATTCCCTAAATCCAGGAAGTTAGGTTTTGACTTAACAAATTTTGAATTTTTTGCAAAAGTTCCTCAATCAGGATATCCAATACCTAAAATGGAGTTTATCCACAGGTTCTCTATCGCTGGCGTTAAGGAGCCAATTGACATTGATGAATGGAGGAAAGCAAGGATGGAGGATATTTTAGCCAAGTTTCATGTAGAACCAAAAACATTGGATCTTAAGTTTGAAGAAGTGCGGGAGCTAAGTGACGGTGTGTTCATCAAGAAAACTAAAAATGGACTTTTAGAGATTTACGTTATAGAAGAATAGAGTGTAGTTCTGCTTTGGAAGCTTTTTGACGCCTACACCTAGGCACGCCTTTTTTGGGTACTGCCCAATCGGCCCTGCCAAAATCGTATTGGCAAAGACGGCATTGGTTAATCGCACCTTATAACCAAGCAAATCAAGTTGCCCTTGAAGTACGTGGAAATAACTTGGTGATTGAATCTCTAACTCTGGTTCTATAGTTCCTCTTGGTGTAAATTCGTGGTTCGTTGAAATTGTAATCTTGGAGAATAGAAATCATGCTTCGCGGATCTTGTGATAAGGCGATAATTTTTCCATCCCGAATAACGTGGACTGCAAGTCTTGAATCATCGTCATTTAGAAGTTTTTTGTATTCCATGGTCTTTGGAAAGATCCATTCAGGTGGAATCCCTGCATCAGTGGCAATACTGCCTAGCTGGCTTTCGCTTAAGGAAAGTGTGTTGACTACGAATTGATGATGGCTTGCAGTGTCGTTTTTCTCGGCAAGACTCAACTCCGCAAAAACCGAACTTAGGGGTTTACGCTCTAAGAACATCTTTATCATTTCCCTGGTAATGGTTGAATCTCCATTATAGGAAGTAATTTCATTGAAAAATAAATTATCGTTATAATTATATAGCCCATCGTCATCGAGTTGAAAAACTTCCGTAGCATTTGGGACCAGCTTTTCATTTAGGAATTGCTTGTAAATGAGTTCTATCAGAATTTCGAAACCCGTCACCACCTTGTGATAATATACGGATTTATGCATATGATATCTACCGAGGAAAAAGTTCTCTAAAGCTTCCGTACTCTTCTCGAATACAACGCCATGCCTGGAATCATATGTTATGGTATTTAAAAGTCTGCCCGCATCAATTTTTCCATACCCAACACCGGTATAATAGGAATCGCGGAGTAGGTAATCAACGCGGTCTACATCCAAATCAGAGTCCAGCAAGAATTTATACAACACAGGTGCGTAGGATGGCTTATTAGCTAAACCGGTGGTTATTTCCACAATTTCTGCGGGTTTATACGAATTCTTGTTTAACACGTCTGCTATCCCGGTCTTTGTTATTATATGCTGCCCAAATTTTTCATGACAGGCATTGGGATCTTCATTTTCCATAACGTATTCAACAACATGGGAGAGTGGATAATGACCTATATCATGAAGAAGGGCAGCCAACCTAAGTTTTTGTAACCCGTCAGCATTTGTTATTACGGGTGCAGTCGTTCCCTGGTAGCGAATATTATTACAGAACTCTGTCATAACAAACATTGCACCCAGTAAATGTGAAAATCGTGTCTGTGTAGCCGTTGGATACACCAAGTATGCAGGACCTAACTGCCTAAGGTGATGCGTTCTTTGAAACGCCTTATGATCAATTATATCTAACTCGGGTTCAGTGATTCCAATGTAACCATGTACCGCGTCGTAAACATACTTTTTGAATTTTAAACGCTTATTTTGTGACACCGATTTCTTTTTACGAGACAAGACCATGTTTGTTCAGTAACTTCCACGCAGTTTCCTTATCCCCTACAGCGTACTGCGGTTTGTACGATTTTATTTTATTAAAGACCTTCTCTTTAGTAATTTTCTTTTCTCCACAATGTGTATATAGATAATGCAATCCTGCTAGAAGCTCGATCCAATAATGCTTGTCAGTCCTACTTGGAAGGGGAGGACTCTTAATTTCATCAAAGAATTCTCTTGCCTTCTCTATACTCTGTAAATTGTCCTTCAAAATAGAATCCCGGTAAACTCTAGGCTCAGGTATAGTCGGTTTGAATTCCTCGAAGGCAAATAAGTCACGAGCAAGATCCGTGGAATAAGGACCATGTACATACCAACTAAAATAGTAAGGAATACTCACTCCAAATTCACGAATAAAATAAGCCCTTTTCTGTGACTCGATTCTCTTAGATAATGTACTTGTATCAATGTCGCCGAACAAATATCGAAGACTTCCATACAGTTTCAGTTTTTTAGCAGATAGAATCTTCATCGCTATAGGCTGATTGACATTTGTATATAAGCTTAATAATCATCAGACTCTAGATCCAAGTTTTCATTTTTTGCCCGGCCGCGAAACAGGTTTGCTGGATCAAGATCTTCCTCTACAAAACTTGGAAAACATGATCTGCCATGCTAGAGTTGATAACACCGTGATATAAACGGGATCATGTTCGCGCACCCGAATCCATGATAAGCTAGCGAAGACTCAAAAAGCCCCGACAGTTAACACGGGGAATTATCGCCCACCGGACAGAAGCCATTAGATTCCTTTATCAGGCGGAAACAGGTCTTCCAGCCAGCAGCTACAAGTCCGTGCAGCATTATTTTCTAATATGTTACTGGTCATTGGTAACAATATGCTAAAATGTCATTACAATATGTGGTGGTGGCGAATAGATCGGGCGATCATGGGGGTTTCACCAGCCGCCAAATAGTTTTGGGATGACTTTATAGTAACTATAATTAGTGTGCTTCCTAGATAAAGCCAATATGCTATTGACTCTTACTTACCTTCTCGTCTTTACCTTGCCGGTAGCATTCGGTGCTAACCTTTCCAACAAATATACCTGATGTACAGTAAACCCCCGATAAGGTTCTAATCATCCCCGCGAAGTTTCTTCCCCCCTTTATCACTTATTTTTTTTTCAAACTTGAAACTTTGGCACCACGGTATTTTTCCGGGAACATTCTCTCCGGTATTCTTCACATGCCCGCCTTGACGGTTGGTCTATGGAATTTTCTTCGCTCCCAACCCACATAAGGCGCGGGCCCGCCTTTGCCCCGGGCACCGGTCTGGGCCGTTACAAATTGGACATTTCCATTAAAACTACCCGCTCGTGTTGTTTTTTTAAATCAGGTTCGGTCATGGCAATGATCTACGGGCCGTGCCAGATATCGGGCTGCCCGGTTCAGCCAGGGCCTGTCCAGGCTAACGATGCCATGCCACATCCAAGAATCTTGCCGTGAATGGGCCCGTTGCAATGGCGGCAAGGATCGTGATCCCTGGATTACTGTACAGGACTCGTGAGGCCCGCAACCTGTACAGGCGCGACCTAGATACCGGGTATGCTCATGGGCAGCCCGCAGAATTCGTCATCATTCCCACTAGACATTGGCTATCATATTGAATTGCGGGATAAGGCCCTGGATAAAGGGCAAACTTGGGCATACTGCGTCACTCTCGATAGACTTCCTTTAGTTTTGGATTATCCCTCAGCACTTTGTCTCTTAGTTTTGGGTCAAGCGAAGATAATGCTTTCTCGATCTCCTTATTGGAGTCTCCTGGCGCTAGTATTATGCCGTTTGTCATGGTACCCTCGTCTACCCGCACATTATCAGTTCTTGTCCCTATTATTGTGGCACCCGTGAGATCGGCTCCTGAAATGTTAGCTCTGGAGAGGTTGGCACCCGTGAGATCTCTATGCCATACGTGTCCCTTTGCCTTCAACAATGAACTGTCAACGGATACTAATGGGTCTACCAACCCATCTTTTATGAAGAGCATACCCATGACATCTATCCTTGATCTTATGTCGAAGTCATCCCAATACTCTCCAATACATCATAATCGACGAAATGATAACAAATGCCAGATAGTTTTGTGCATTCTTCTCATATCTGATCCTGGTTCTGTGGAACCCATTCTTCAACCAGGCAAAGAATCTCTCCACAACATAGCGCGTCTTGCCGTATAGGTATTTGTTCTGTATTATCATTTTGTTGTTGTGTCTTACTGTTTTTTCTGTAAGGCATGCAGTCAGAGATTTTTCTTTTGGTGAGGTATTTCCTGATGAATTCTGCATCATAGCCCTTGTCTGCTTGGCACCGCGCAATTTTTCTGATAGATCTCTCATCCAGATATTGTGAGATGCCATCCATCACGTCTACAAATCTTGGAGTCATGCTGATTTGCAGGACCCATCACTACTGAGACTGGCAGTCCGTTTTGTTCCACCGCAACGTGTATTTTTGTGCCTGAAATCCTGTTGAATCCGTTGTATCCTATGACGCTTCCCCTTTTTTGGCCGGAACTGATGACGAATCGACCGTTTTTTGCAGCTGCATCTTGCCTGATCTGTGGGCTGATTTGACTGCAGCGGAGAGGATATTCTTCCATATTCCACGTCGCTGCCAGTTCTGCAGTCTGCGGTGCGCAGTTGATTTGGAGCCGTACCTTTGTGACATCCCAGTCCACCTGCATCCTGTTATCCCGACAAACAGGATTCCGTTGACTGTCTTTCTGTCGTCTGCCCTTGGCCTTCCGGTTCTGGCTGGCTTGGGGAGATGCGGTGATATCATCTTCCATTGTTCACCTGTTATCTCCTGAAATTTCATGATCTGCTACGGGCAGCATTGCAAATAGATCCAAATGATCGTCAATTATTCACTAAATGATCAGTTTTGGGATCAGTTGAATGCTTCTATAGACGCTATAGGATCAGGAAAGTTAAGGTGTGATTGTGCAAATAAAGTTAAAGATGGTACTTCTGTGAAACAGATTCCTTAATTATGGTTGCATATGGGCCAAATAGAACGCCATCACTGAACAAAGACACATTACGGGTGCGAAGAAGCTCTATCATAGCCTTGTTTGTTGTCAGCTCCAGAACTTCAGGTTTTTTTAGCTGCATACGGTTTTGAACAGGTAGACCTGTGATGTTTATCACAAGTTCAGGTTCTAGTTTTTTCACCCAGCTTAATAACCTAGAGGAAAAGGGGACCGATAAAGAAGGTGCTAATGGAATATCTGATATAACTACCACAAATTTATCCTTTGCATACATCCTAATAGGATATTTTACCTCGTTACGTTGAACAATTACTACAGGGGAAATCTTTCAGAATCAATGTAACCAACTTCCTTCAAATTGAAGCAATCTACCAAATAAGTTGCAGCTATTTTTCCAACTAAACCAGCATCTGGCAATCCAATAAAAACATATGGTGAATTGGTATCTATACTACCAGTCTCTACCACATCAACATTTACCTTGCTCAATTCATTCGACCTTTATCGATACACCTGATTCTTTCTTACCTTTTCTTTTAAGAGTAATTTCTAATATCCCGTTCCTGTAAGTTGATTTAGCACTGCTTGCTTCGACTGCATGCGGTAAATCAATCTGTTTATGATACTTCTTTTCAGGGGTATCAGTGTTTATAACAACATCATTTTCTGAAGCTGTAACCTTTATGTTTTCCTTGCTAGTACCAGGAATTTCAGCTACAACTCTAATCTCTTCATCTGTACTGACTAGATCTACTAATGGTTCTCTTTCATCCTTTAATGATATTGAACCCCTAGCTCCAAGTGAAGGTTTTACGTTTCCAAATTCTCTTACCATAGGTTTTCCATCAGGTCCTATAGTTACTGAATATCCATATACAAACGGACCCCACTCTTTGCGCACAGTACCATCTGGTAACTTTCTCTCCCTAACAAGCCCCTTGGGAACCTTTCCTTCAAACTCCTTCATACTTTCTTCAAACATCTTCTCCATTTCCCTCATCATCTCCTCGATATCATAGTACCATGGACCTAAATTTCGCATTTTTTTCCTGAACCAGTCATCCCATGCCATAAATCTTTACAGTGCTGAGCAATAATATATTGCTTTTTGTAATTTCCAACTCTGAAAAGAATGTTACTTTACCAACTCAGCAAGTTGTGACACAAAATAAACAAGTTCTTTTGGCATATTCCGAATCTACACAATTCATCTACTTTGTTAGACAAGATTTCTAGTCACTCACAATGGTTTTACTTATGACATGCTTACATATTTTATCTGGGTGGCTATGAAAAGGATATAACACCATTTCAAACTGTTTTCGATATATCTATAACTTTTCTTCTGTCTTAAGCATTGAGTATATATCCAAAAATTCAAAGTGGCTCATACAAATGAAGAGGGTTTAAATTCTTTTTTGCCTACAGGGATTCCATACGAATTGTACATCATAATCCACATCTGGATCCTTGTGCATAAATATAATATTATATAATCTGGAAACTATATCTTATACCCATACTTACTCATTAGTTCTCGCACTTCTTTATCGCTAATCTGAATGAAATTGTGGTAAAATTCTCCAACTGCGCCAAACATTACTGGCGATTGAAGAACCACTACATTTCTCACCTCAATAAGCTTATCGACAGTATCCTTTGGCGCTACTGGCACAGCTATTACAAGTTTGGTGGGATTTTGCTTATTCAGCCACTGAGCAGCCGCGAACATTGTAGCTCCTGTTGCAATACCATCATCCACCAAAACCAAAGTCTTGCTTTTTAGATCATAATTTCTACTTCCTCTATAAAGAAACAATCGTCTCTCTATCTCCTTCATTTGTGCGGATTTCTCTGCATCTATATAATCTTTTGACACATTCAACGCATTAATTACATCTGTATTGAGGAAATAGCTACCATCGTGCATTACAGCACCTATTGCAAGTTCTGGATTGTAAGGAGCACCAAGCTTTCTTGGAACTATAACATCAAGTTTAGCATCAAGCATAGAGGCAATAACATCACCAGTAATTACACCGCCGCGTGGAATGGCTAATATTATAGGCTCTTCTTTCTTCAGCCAAACTAGCTTCTCAGCAAGCATCCTAGCTGCTTCTTCTCTGTCTTGGAATATCAACTACGTCTCCCATCTTCTCCAATCAAATTGCTATAGGGGTAGGATACTAACTTCTTGCGCCTTTCTAACAAAACAAAAAGGGTTCCTACACCAGCTGTCAGGAGCAAGAAAACTACCAGTGTTACATCAACCTCTGATGCAGCAGGTCTATATTCAACAATACTAGGAGCCATTATGAGAACAGCTACCAAAGTAATAACTGGCAAGAGTGAGGAAAGTTCTTTGAGTTGCGTATATGTTTCCTTGTTCATTCCCATCAAAATGCAATATTCTATTCAACTTATCATAATTTAAAAACAACATATGTTTTTCAATATTGATAATCAAATGGGCTACCTTATATACAATTTGAGTGAGTTTGCTTCGAGCGCTTTACTTTGAACTTCATCTGGGCTTTCAGCCGTTTTGTTTTTATCAACATTATTTAAACAAATTAAATAAAATATTGATTTGTATTAGAATTTCCCAAACCTTGACTTTAAGTAGGGTTGAAGAAAGTTATTAAAAATTCAGAATAACATTTAGTATATCACTATGATTATAGTTCATCTAATGTATACCTAATAAGAACAAAGAATTGAATGAAAATGATTTCTGAACAAATAAGTTAATCTTTCCCACATGCTTAGAAAGTGATTCAGGAAGTATCATATTATTCCAGATGAATATCTCGACACCGTATGTATCTTCGCTTTCTGGTATCCAAGTAATGGCTGGTGTCGAAAGGGCAAGCGGCTCAATAGAAGCATTCTTCCTTATTAGCAAAACTGTTTCCTGATCGCTATTCTTGATCTGAACCGCGTAGGTATAATCCTGATTTATCTCTTGTATATTCTTTATCTGAGACCTTATGAAGACTTTCTGTCCAACTTTTGCGAAGTTTAAACTATTGGAAGTGACATCTGTGAATTCCATCTCCAAAACTGACACCTTCTCTACAACCGGCTGCCTGATCTCAAAGACGTCGCTGGCCGAAAAACCATTTATCGTAGCCGTTGCCGTGTACATGCCAGGATCTTTTACTGTAAATGTATAGCTGAATGTTCCACCACTAAGAGTTATTATCTCTGTTGACAAATACAGCTCATTCTCGGCGGTAAATACCTTGACAAATATAGGCATTACAGTTGTTATATTGACAAAGTTTTCTGGTAGGGTATTGGACGCATCAGATGATAATGTAGGAATGTTTGCAGTTCCTGATACCGTAACCTTCTCGCCAACAAAATATAGTTTCTTGTCGGTTGTAATGTTTATAGGTTCGGTGACAAGGGTAAGTACACCTTTGGACCAAGGATGTAGGGTACAATGATAGGAATAGGCATCATCCAGCATCCCTGACGTATCTAACTGGAAAATTGATTTAGGTGGTATAGGACCAGAATCAAATATTTGTCCTTCAAGCTTTCCCTGTATACCTCTATCACTGGTCGCCGTGTGTTGGACAATGTCACCATTTACCCATTCAACTAAGGTTCCAACCGTAGCAGTAGCATTTACTGGTTCATAATAAGGATTTGCCAACATAAAACTACGTGAGAGGATGAAGATCTCAATTTTTTTCTGTTCAATTTGTAATAGCTTTAACTCTTCATTTGAAAATAAATTGTTATCAAGTGAGAATAACATAATTGATAATATAATAGTTATAAATCCTATCACACTAATTGTCTGTTTCATCCTCCATCCTCTCCCTATTAACGAATAAAAACGTAGCAGATCATCGTCGCACGCATACATGACTTCGATATACGACTCAAGTGATGTACCTTGTTTTATTGCATCCTCTTAACCCTTTTCGAATATTCTTCTGGCCATAACGGTTATTTCATTTCACCTATAGTGAATCTTCAAGAGTTACCAACCAGTGGGGGAATCTTGGTAAGTCCTAATTTGGAGGATTTTTGCAAGAATCATCATCCTTAGATATGTATACTTCAAGATATTTATCAAAGGCATAAACGCTTCTAGCGAGGGGAAAGTATTCTGACTAAAATATATTTTAGGATGTAAATTTGGTTCTAACTGAGCTTCTATATTGATAATTAAAAATGATAATTAAAAAGTGATTCAAACGAAAATGATCTCCTTATTTTATTGTGAAAGGCAGGCAGGTGTGAAACAATGAGAAATACTTGTAAGGAAAATAGAAAATTGCTATTCTTAAAATTAATAAACATGTGTTAGTTTTAAATCATTTCATCTCATATTTACCATTATAGTGATGGCGAATGTGTCCTATATTGAGATTACCAATTTTGAACCGGTGGTTAATATTCTTAGGGAAGGTGTTATGAGGAATAAAAATCAAAGGCAACAAACCTGTATTTCTGGAGCCAGTTTAATAGCAGAGATTGTAAGAACTTTGGTAGGTTATATATCATTAAGAATTTTGTAACTCTAGTGGGGAATGATTTCAATGAACGGATCAGCAAGAGTGGAAGAAGGACGCTCGGTTGAAGTATCTACTAGACAGGTTATTCTGAAAGGAAACTTGGTCGAACCAGAAAGATCAGGCAGTGTTTGTTGTTCGCCCATGGTAGTGGAAGTAGCCGATTCAGCCCACGAAATCTATATGTTGCGCAAGTACTCCATGAAGCTTGACTTGGGACCTTGTTGATAGATCTTCTCACAGCTGATGAGGAGAAGATGGATATTCAAACAAGACACCTAAGGTTTGATATTGGGTTATTAGCTGAAAGACTCGTGGGAGCTACAGATTGGATTATACAAAGCAAGGCCATTCAAAATCCACGTATCGGTTACTTCGGTGCGAGTACAGGTGCAGCTGCTGCAATAGTTGCGGCAGCAGGCCGTCCTAACATTATCAATGCAGTGGTCTCACGGGGTGGACGTCCAGATCTTGCAGGATCAGCATTGTTTAATGTCAAAGCACCAACACTTCTCATTGTAGGGGAAAAGACTTTGATGTGATTGGTATGAACCGTGAAGCATTGGAAAAACTCCGGGCGAAAAAGGAAATTATGATCATACCTGGAGCGACTCCTTTGAGGAATCAGGGACGTTGGAAGAGGTTGCAAGGCTTGCGACCAATTGGTTTGTTCAGCATCTGAATGTATGAAGTTCATCAGAAAGTTTTTTCATTTTGTCATGAACCTACAGCTGTAAGTTAATACTTTAACTAATTGAGGCTTGGGCATAATTTAGTTCGAAACGATAAGATCAGGTTTCAATTTTCATTGGTAATATGTTTAGCTCAGACTAGATACTTCTTCGTATATTATTTTTGATTGACGTGATTCCTTGGTCAAAACCTAATAGGAAAAAGGGGTAAACCCTACTACTATTCTCCTACAGTTATGGTGAGATGCTTTATCGTTAGAGTATGGATAAGAATACCAAGCAACAATGCTTTGCATGAATACTATTCGATAGATATGCCATACAACAGGAAGGTAATGAAGGCATGTGGTCTTGATAGGTTGCCAGATAAAAGAACATTCGACAGAAGGTTCAAGGTCATATCAATTGACATAAGATCAAGGATAGATGTCATGGGTATGCTCTTCATAAAAGATGGGTTGGTAGACCCAGCCATAATATCCGTTGACAGTTCCTTGTTGAAGGCAAAGGGACATGTATGGCACAAATCTAGCATGAAGAAGAACGAAGTACCACGCTCCGGTATAGATACAGATGCTCGATGGGGATTCAGCAGAACCAAGGGATGGGTATTTGGATACAAGATGCATCTAGCATGTAGTACTGGTTCGTTGATAGTTCCATTATCAGCTGATTTCACAACAGCTAACATTACTGATAACAAGATGTATGAAAGCATAACATCTTCATTGCCTACAGGAATGGTAAGGTATGTTGTAGGAGATGAAGGATATGATGATCACAAGTTATGTGATTTCAGCAGGTATAGAGGGCATCCAGTATTCCCATTGGAAATGTACAAGCATACCATAGATAATAATAGACTGGCATTGCTGCAGTTCTATCAATCTGAATATGGGCAGCATGTATATTCTCGGAGGAGCATAAGCGTTGAGCCATTGATAGAGCATATGAAGGATGTATTTACCATAGATCCATTGCCAGTTAGAGGATTTGATAAGGTAAGGAGTGTAGTGTTGTTATCAGTATTGTTGTATCAGGTAATGGTTTACTACAATCATCTAACAGGAAGACCATTAAAGGCATTGAAGCACATGCTCGGAAGTTAATCAATCAGAGGCATCAAGTTATTTTTGTTATATGGAATAATGCCCATGCCTCAACTAATTATCAAAAGCTAAGAAGACAAATGGCAATTTAATCCATTAATATTGGATTCTCTATAGTCATTGGAGTTACAAATGAAACCTTAGAGTTCAAGGGCAATGCTAAGATCCTTGCACCTGTTTCTTATTGTAACTTCTGTGATACCAGCGGCTTCAGCAATCTTCTTCTGTGTCTTGTTTTCCATGTTTAACGTGGTAGCTATATAAAGTGCAGTTGCAGCAATTCCCATTGGATCTTTTCCCGCGGATATTCTGAGCTCCCTAGCTTTTTCCAAAACCTCAAGAGCCTTCCTTTTTGTCTTCTCGCTCAGGTTAGCTTTGCTCGCTATCTTTGCAACGCAATTCATAGGATTTACTACAGGCATCCTAAGATCAAGCTCCTTAACCAAAAGTCTGTAACATCTAGAAAGATCCTTCTTCTTTGCATTGCTGATACTTGAGATGTCCTTAAGTGTTCTTGGTGTCTCTGTGTCTCTACATGCGGCATAAAGTGTTGCTCCAAGTAATGCAGAGATGGTTCTCCCACGAATTAGGCTCTTCTCTACCGCTCTTCTGTATATGTAGGCTGTTTTTTCTATTACCACATCACTTAAAGCCAACTTATCCTTTAGTCTATTCAATTCGTTAAAGGCCTGCCTGTAGTTCCTATCGACTGATTTATGAAGCTGACTTCTATCGTCCCAAGTTCGTAGGCGTTCTACCGTGCTCCTCATAGATGCTGTTAAAGGTTTGCCAGACGCATCCTTGTTAATTCTACCTATTATTGTGGCAAGACCCATATCATGCATTGCCAAAGACGTTGGGAGACCAGTTCTACTTTTAGCTTCATGATCCTCCTTGGAAAATGACCTCCATTCCGGACCGAAGGCTTCTATTCTTTCTGTACGGACATACCCGCAATGACTACAAAAAGTCTCACCTGTAACATCATCTGTCACCATAGGACCCTTGTTACAATTAGTACATTCGTCTAAAATAGAAATATTCTTTGTCATCACAATGTCACATAAAATTACTTGTAATATCCATGGTGCTTTTCAGATATATAAATCATTACCATCTCACAAGTAGTTGATAAATTTTCAGTAATTTTGCAGGTTTAGTGTTTTGCATAACTTGATAATACCAGTCCAGCCTGTCCTTAACATCCCTGTATCTAAAGGTCGAAAGCGGCTCGAATGTGAACATAACATCGTAATAATCTTGATCGTCAAAGGGAAGAGGGGCTTCAAATATGTTTTTGGTAGAACATCTATTTTTAGATATCACACGATCATTACTCCTCACTGGTGCTCTTATATCTCTTGAAATTTCATTATCTTACTAGCAACACTGGACAATGACCATGATCGATCACTCCCCGAGCGACACTCCCAAGTAATAACTTCTTGAATCCAGTGAGTCCCTTGGTACCAATGACGATGAGATCTACTTTGTTCTTATCGGCATATGAAACTATGGATTCTATTACCGACTTACTGCGAAGCAGTACCTCATGTTTGACAATCACATCTTGCTTTTTGGCAGGCTTTTCGATCTTTGCAAACCAGTCTTTCGCTGTTTCTCTAACATCTTTTTCAAAAGCTTCATCCCCCCGCAGTCATGTAAAACGGTATTGTAGAGGAGTATGGATGTATCTCGACAACATGAATCAAAATAATACTTGCTCCATGAGTTTTGGCTAGACCTACGGCATAATTTGCAGCAGCAAATGAACATTCAGAAGAATCAACCGGAACCAGTATCTTTCTTATCATCTTCTTCTTTCTTTTATCGTATATATGTTTCATTATTGGAATATTAAATTATTGAACGACTCATATAATGTCTTATACTAAACAAAGTTCCTTGTATTAAATATCAAAGAATCGAATAAAGATCCTATGATAAGAGTAATTCTAGTGTGATAGAATATTATGGATTTCAGAAAATCTTGTTTATCTTTTTATAAATAAAAAGAACTTAATTTATTTAGCTTCTTGTCCAATAACACATAATGTCACACAAGTTATCGGTTAATAGTCATGACCGAAAATCTATATGGAAATTATGTTCTTTATTTAATATTGGAAAAATACAGGTAGATAGAAGATTTTACATCAATGTGGGGTATGTTTATACACTTTCAGGATACCGTTACAACAATTGCTATAATGAAATCCGTGAGTTTGGGGTTCTGGTTTTTAGCTACTAGCAGCGAAAAGAAGCAATTGATATTGCTAAAAATAGCCGATATCAATCTAATATTAAAGTTATTAAATAGTAAGGGCCCTTATTATGTCCGTTCTAGTAATAATACCAACCAGAGTACCTTTTAAATCAACTACTGGAAGGCCAGTTATCCTATTCCTTGTCATTATTTGTGCAGATTCAGCAAGATCAGAGTCGCTGTTAATTGTTATGGGATCAAACTTCATTAAATCCTTGGCGAGGAATATTGCACTTATGCCCGATGGTATGATCATTTGGACTTCTTTATGTGAAGAGAAAACTTCTTTAATTGTCTCAGAGGTATCAGGACCAACTAGTGAACTCACAGGAAGTATATCACGCCCTGTTATTATACCTACAGGTTTATGGCCTCTTACAACAACTACCCTCGATATATTATTGCTCGTCATTAATAATAGAACCATATGCGTATTTTCATCTGGTGTTACTGTCAGGACTTTTTTAGTCATATAATCTCCTACCAAATTTTTTCCAGCATAATATTTTGCATAGACAGCCATCAAATCACTTTTAGTGAATACTCCATTCAGGTTGTTCTTACTATCGGTAACTACTAATGAGCTTATTTCCTTGTCTATCATCAACTTGGCGGATTTATTCAAATCAAATTGTTCTTTAACTGTCACTAGGTCTTTGCTCATCACCTCGTCTACTCTGATTTCGTCAAGACGCCTAGTAGCCGCAGTTCCATAAAGAAATCGTGCAATATCTTTCTCTGTAATGATTCCTACGGGTTTTCCTTTTTTTGTGATTATGATTCTACTTATGTCATATCTGAGCAAAGCATTACGTGCATCGTAAAGAGTTTTAGTAGGTTCAAGAGTGATGGCTTTCCTTCGCGCGTCCTTCGCCTTCAGGCGCATATACTTTTTCATATTCTTGTTCTCCATTCAATTTATTTAAGAAGTTTTCATTCTATACAAGATATAGGAACTTTTTTTGTCCAACACAATTTTATAAAAAAATCTACAAATTGGTCTCTTCGATCATCTTGAACCTTCCCATGGCAAGTAGAACATCATCTTTTTCGGTTTCCCTCTGCATTACCCGTGCAAGGTCTGTCGTGGTTACTATACCAAATAATGTGCCCTCTTCAATAATTGGCAGTCTTCATATCCCATACTTGTACATCACGTTGGCAGCACTAGATATTGTGGCTTCAGGCCCAACGCTTATTATGGGCTTGGATACGATATCGCTAACCTTGGTTGCAGAAGGACTTCTATCTTCAGCTAAGACACGCCTTACCATGTCTCTTTCAGTAACTATTCCAATTGGTTTTCCACCCTCTACAACTACAAGAGAACCTCTGGCTCTTTCCTTCATCACGTTCGCTGCAAAAGCCACCGTTAGCCCTCCTTCAATAGTGTCAACCGGAGTTTCTGTCATTATTTCTAACTCTTTTCCTTAACATGATATCACTTTCAAGCTTTCGTTATTTAAAAAGTAAACACGATTTCTAAAATTGGGAATCAACTTTGACAACTGAAAGTAACTATCATTGTGTTTATACATGGTAAGAAGTAATTTGTTGGGTATGAACTGTGGTTGGAGATAAGACTTTTAGAATCATTAGATACTGAAGAGCTAATTGTTTTGGTTGATTTGCCAGATGTTGGTTTGGTGGATACAATAACAGTATCATATATCATAGATAAAATGAAGATGAGGGAGTTAGGTAATATTGACTCCAATATTTCCAACCTTGATTATTGTCAAGGAAACAGTACTCAAAAATATTTTTAGAATTTACGCCAAGGACAATATAATAGCAACCATTTCTGGTGTTCCCTTAATAGCATCTGTGTTGAATCAATTCTTCAGAACTCTTCTAGCATGGGTTCAAATACTTACTCCAAAGCCAATGATAGGCTTGTCCTGTACATACTGGATAAAGATAAACAACCCGGTAGTGGGAATAACAACAACAAAGGGTATAGAGGTCCATCCTGACGAAGCAAATGTAAGCTTGCTTAGCGGGTGTTTTCTCTGGGATTTGGCCATGGCTTATCATAGAATGTACTAGACAAAATATTCCAAATCTCACATTAATCGTAGAATTCTATCTAAACTTCCCAGATACAACTTCCTGTTTAGAAACACCTTTCATTGTAAGCAAAATTCTTAACATTCGTATTAATTTTAAACAGTTAGAAGAGGAAAGCGAAAGAATAATGATATGTGTTCGAGAGCTGATACTACTTATCGAACAGTCAATAAAAAATCTCAAATATTAAAGAAAGAAAAGATCCACACCATGTATAGGTGATTTATTGAGCAACGATAAAAGTTATCAAGAAAATGACCTTACATATATGACCAATCACTGCGGATTATATGGATTTGTCAATATTCGAATTTCTTTATGCTCTAGAAAAAAGAGAATTGGTATCAATAACCGAATTAATTGAAAATGTTGATGAATTGATAGTAAAATTCTATCCACCATGAGTTAGAAGAGGAGACATGAATCTAACGATTGAAGAAGATGTTCAAAAATAATGTACCTATAATGAATGGGTATTGGTTAACACCCCCAATTCTACAAAGGAATTATGATTCAAAGAGTTCAGAAAGGTTATAAGGTTATGCTATGCAGTTGATGTCACAATGGCTAGGTTACATTCAATAATGGTCTACTCGAGATTTGGTTGCCTAATGGGAGAAACCATAACGAGGTAAGCAGAGAATGATGTATATTATCAATAGGTGTTATCTAGAATGGTTATAAGAAGAATGGGTGACGCACTTTATAATTCTCTGAATAATCTACGTACCAAATCTGTCAAGAAAATAATCGAAGGATCTCTGGATGTAAAGGCAACCAACTCGTTTTCTACAATTATAGGAATCTTAATGGAACAAGATGCATATGAGGCCTTTATTCCTGTATCAAACAAAGTTGCAAGTATAAACTTGAGGGATATACTTGGGATCAGGAACATCACTTCTACAAAACCATCATTAATCGGCAAGTTAGTTCCAAGTTTAACCTATGAAAGTAATCTTGGATATGCCGCAAGGATAATGAGCTCCTATGGGTTGAGGTCCCTTCCTGTAGTCCAAGACAGCAAGATCATTGGTCAGGTTAATGTAAAATCCATAGCTAAAAGTATCAAGGATACGGGAATTAAAGTTGGTAAAGCCTCAGATATAATGACTCCAAATCCGATTGTGCTTAGAGCGAATGACAAGGCATCAAGTGGAAAAGGCATGATGATAAAGCATAAAATTGATCATCTTCCCGTTATGGAAGAGAAGAGGCTTGCAGGAATAGTCACTTCGTCTCACATGGTGAGAGCAACACTGCCATCTGAAAGGATAGGTAGAAGGTCTCTGGGGGTTGATAAAATAATCAGGCTAGATTTTCCTGTGATAAGCATAGCAGATCGGGATGTTATAACATCGAAACCTCAAGATACTCTGCAATCTGTTATAGGTTCGATTATAGATATGAATTCGACTTATTCCGTGGTCAAGGTATGGGACGAGATTCAGGGAATCATCACATACAGAGATATAGTTGCATTGCTGGCAGAGAGGATCGAAGAAGATATACCTTCTTTCATTGTTGGTTTGCCAGAAGATCCTTTCGATGCGGAGCTTGCCAAGACAAAATTCACTGGGCTAATCAAATTGTTAAGAAAAGTATCTCCAGATATAGAGGAGGCTAGATGTTCTATGAAAATAAGAAATATGCAGGGGCAGCGAAGAAGGTACGAGGTGGGTGTTAACATAATAACACCAACCAAACGGCATACTTATACCAACGCAGGATGGGATCTAGCAAAAATATTTGATGAGATTAGTGATGGTCTCAAGAAAAAGTTAGCTCATAGACCAACAAGAAAGAAAAGAAGCTCCGTAAGGTACAGAACAGATCATTACACAAGTTGAATATCATAGAATTATTCATTTGAATTCTAACACTACGGTCTTTTCATTGAATAGAGTTTAGAATCATACTACATTGGATGGTTACTCAAGAAATCTCATTTGCATTCTTCCGAACAGAACACATATCCCTTGTAGAACACAGGTTACTGAATCTTCTTATCACATTTTAAACATCGTTTGATATATGTTTCATTTGCCATTTCACCCATAATTCATCATTTCCATGTACTCCTTGAAAGATATAATTTTAGTATACAATTTCCATTATTGATAACCAGTTATAGAAATCATCATTGTGTTGATATTAGAATAAGGTTTTTTATTGAGTGAATTTTCAAAATCAATAACCATGCAATTTGATATACATACATAATTCTCGTCACATTCTGAAAATAATAATACACCCAACATTAATTCTTGTGTAGATTTCGGCAAAATGACTTCAAATTATTAAAGTGTTTTCTTGTGCAAATTACTAATGACGATGCCCTTTGGCACAGGCATGTAAAGATAAAGTGGGGGACGCTAGAGATAGTACACATACCTGTACCAGAGTGCCTCATTCTACCATCTATGAAATCATATATATTCAGTTTGTATTCATTGCAAGTGAGTGCATTACTAAATTATTACAAACCACTCTCCGTAATCTTACTGATGTAATTCTGACTTGTAATAATGTTTAAAGGGCATATCAATTTGTTACAACCCAGAAATTCAACCGTTAAAATCTTCAATTTGAAGGATTAGGTAGATTCTTACAGAATGTTTTAGTAATTTTGACTCTACTGTATAAACACCATTTGGTCAACAACGGAATAGGATATGCCATTGCCTTAACCATAATACATATCAAAACCTCGGCCTAATCCTATTTCATTCTTTATTATATCATAACGAAAATTCATTTTTGGATTTGTGATCATTTCATGATGCATCAACCTAGGAAAATAAAATAGTTTTTAGGAAAGGCGAAATGTTTGCTTATAGTATACTAATATCTTATCCGGTTATCTCATATAGATTTTGCATTGTAGATGTTTACTAGAAATGTGTGGGCAAAGTCATAATCAACCGAGTGAAAGTTTCGATAGTATGATTGCACGAAAATTAATTGGATTGATATTTAGTAGGATTGATATTGGTGACAGGGGACAACAAAGGATAGAAACTTCTATCATCGATATGTAGTAAATTGAAAAAGGAAAGTACGTTTCTTACAAGAATACTCGTTCCTAAAGATGGATCAAAATGCTCTTTGGAAGCTGCATATCGGGCATTTGAACTTACAAAGAAGCATTCTGAAATAATAGCTTTGTATATCATATTCATCCCCTCATCTCCCGGTTTATCAAGTTCAACCAAGAAAATTTACAGGCATGCTGAGAAAGAAGCTTGCAAGTGGCTAAACAGTTTGCAGAGAAAGGCTGAGGCTGAAGACGTGAAATTTAGAGCAGTGGCATTGAAATCAAAAGATTCTATTATCTTCCCAATAGCCGAGTTTGCAGCGAAGAATGATATCGATCTTATAATTCTAGGTACCAGTGGGAGGACACAATATAGAAAGACTCTATTGGGTAGTGTTGCAAGCGGGATAGCAAGCTATGCTCCTTGCTCTGTGATGGTGGTAGGGTGAAGTTTAGTTGCCGCTTGATACTCAACTGATCCCAAAACTGATCATTTAGTGAATAATTGACGATCATTTGGATCTATTTGCAATGCTGCCCGTAGCAGATCATGAAATTTCAGGAGATAACAGGTGAACAATGGAAGATGATATCACCGCATCTCCCCAAGCCAGCCAGAACCGGAAGGCCAAGGGCAGACGACAGAAAGACAGTCAACGGAATCCTGTTTGTCGGGATAACAGGATGCAGGTGGACTGGGATGTCACAAAGGTACGGCTCCAAATCAACTGCGCACCGCAGACTGCAGAACTGGCAGCGACGTGGAATATGGAAGAATATCCTCTCCGCTGCAGTCAAATCAGCCCACAGATCAGGCAAGATGCAGCTGCAAAAAACGGTCGATTCGTCATCAGTTCCGGCCAAAAAAGGGGAAGCGTCATAGGATACAACGGATTCAACAGGATTTCAGGCACAAAAATACACGTTGCGGTGGAACAAAACGGACTGCCAGTCTCAGTAGTAATGTCCTGCAAATCAGCATGACTCTGCAAGATTTGTAGACGTGATGGATGGCATCTCACAATATCTGGATGAGAGATCTATCAGAAAAATTGCGCGGTGCCAAGCAGACAAGGGCTATGATGCAGAATTCATCAGGAAATACCTCACCAAAAGAAAAATCTCTGACTGCATACCTTACAGAAAAAACAGTAAGACACAACAACAAAATGATAATACAGAACAATACCTATACGGCAAGACGCGCTATGTTGTGGAGAGATTCTTTGCCTGGTTGAAGAATGGGTTCCACAGAACCAGGATCAGATATGAGAAGAATGCACAAAACTATCTGGCATTTGTTATCATTTCGTCGATTATGATGTATTGGAGAGTATTGGGATGACTTCACAGTTAGTCCCACATTATACAACTCTTCAGAAGTTTGCTGCTAGGATAGATGGCAACATACTTTACAGAATAATTTCTTCTTTCATACTAACCAAGATTAGGAAATTGTTCGTAGCAATAGATGCTTTTGGATTCAGGTCGAGCAATGCATCGTCATACTATACGGATAGAACAAGAATAAGGAAAAAGTACATCAAGCTATCGATAGGTACTGAAGTGAGAGAGCAGGTAACATGTTAATTGAAGACATCTTGATTACTTTGACAGGATAATCATCGAACTTGGCAAGAGATACGGAAAAGAAATTATTACTAACGATGGTTTGATAAAAATCAGAAATTACAAGAGGGAACTCGTCAATATAGACCCTGATCCAATTATTATACATCAATCATATTTGGGATTGCGAAATGTCCTATTTGCTTTGATGCCTGAAATATGATCTTAAACGTTCTTATCTTATGCGCGGCTCGTGCATGTTATGAGAAGTCTTCAAACTATAGTGGAAGGTAACACTAAACTGGTTGTACCTGCAGATTCTCTTACCAGTAAAGTTCCTCCTAGAAATCCAGCATTTTTCAATCCAAATGCAAGATTAAGCAGGGATTTTTCAATCATTGCATACAAATCCTATGTCAAAAAGTTGAATGAAAAAAGCATGGCTGATGCACTTGCGGGAGTTTGTGCAAGAGGGGTTAGAACTGCTGTTGAGGTCAGGGAGCTTGATGAGATATACGTCAATGACGCAAACCCGATTGCCCTTGGGATGGGGAGGGAATCATGCAGGCTCAATAACGTTGAGAAACAGTGCAAGTTTAGTATGAATGAAGCGTGTAGGTTCCTCATCAGGCATTCTTCCAAAGGGTCCAGATTTGGAATAATTGATCTAGATCCCTTTGGGACACCAGCACCATACATTGACTGTGCACTCAGAGCTCTGGACAATGAAGGACTTTTAAGCGTCACAGCTACAGATACTGCTGTTCTTTGCGGCATATACCCAAATGTATGCAAAAGAAGGTATTATGGTCGATCATTGAATGTTGAATATGGAAATGAAATTAGTTTGCGATTAATAGTGGGTCTAATATCAATGATTGCCTCCAGACTTGAACTTGGAATCAAGCCTTTATTCGTTCACAGCAACAGAAATTACTTACGTGTTTATGCAAGAGTAAATATTGGCAGTAGGTATGCTGAAGCAATGCCAAGCAAGCTAGGATACATCTATCACTGCTTTTCCTGCAGCCATAGAGCTTATTCGTACAATACCGATAATAGTAAAATTTGTGAATCGTGTGAAAAAGAAATGAGGCATGCTGGCCAATTATGGATTGAGGATATGTTTGATAAAGATTTTATTGAACAAATGTTACAATATGTTGATAGTTGTAATATTGATAAAAAGTGCAGAAAATTGCTTTCAGTGGCTAAGGAAGAGATAAGTATGCCTCCCGCTTACTTTTCTGTAGACAAAGTTTCAGAAAGGGCAAGGTTAACTCCTCCTTCTATATCTGAAATCATAGACAGACTAAAAACTTCAGGTTTTTCAGCCGCGCGAACAAGTCTATGCTATACAGGCTTCAGGACAGATGCAAAACATAATGAAATTCTAGATTTGTTCAGACAAATTGTAACCTAGACAAACGAGATAAATCTCACTACTAGCCTTCTTACTCGCTTTCGGTTTATAAAGACGCACCTTGTTGAACTTTACCTTGAGAAAATCTCTCACTTCATTTAACATGGCGCCTTCAAACACCTTGAATACAGCATTACCATTTTTTGCAAGAATTGTGTCCATTACGGAGATTGCATTTTCTGTTAATGCTATTTGCCTAGTATGATCCAGCTGCCAGATTCCAGTAATATTTGGCGCTAGGTCTGATAATACCAGATTTACTTTCGCTCCCATTGTTGACAGGATTTTTTGAGCCAATGAATTATCATCAACGCTTCCCTCGATAACCTCTACATTAGGCATTGGCATAACAATACGTTTATCAACACCAAGGACCATTCCTTGTCCACCTACAAACCTTCTTGCAACTTGTAACCATCCACCGGGTGCACAGCCAAGATCCACAACGAGCATTCCTCTATTTATTATATGAAATGAATTATTAATTTCCATTAATTTAAATGCCGCTCTGCTTCTATACCCATGATCTTTAGCTAACCGTCTGTATAGGTCGTGTTTAGCCTCTTGCAGACGCATGTTTCTTACCGTCTACACTTACATTAATTAATTGTTCTGACCTACTGTTTTCATTTAATATCCAATTTTCAATAAGCAAACATGTGTTGGGGCTTACAGTACCGTCGATCGAACACATATGTTCAACCGGGCACGTCAAGCAAGGAGCTTGTTCTATGCAATTAGTATCAACAGGGAGTTTTATTGCTATTAGTTTGTAAGTCCATCTTCCATTTTCTAGAACCTTTTCACGCCTTATCAGTGACCTTCTTTCCAGCCTTATAGACATCCGAGAACCATCCCTGCTTGTCAGATTAAGTTTCTTCCATAATTCACTTTGATGGATGCCAGCCTTCCCATTCTCCGCAACCATTCGGAACACCTTTGTTGTCAAGTCCTCAATATAATCATCTTCACTCAAAAGGAAACATAACTCCGCAGTTTGTAATACAATGTACCAGTAAATAATTGTTTACCTGTTCTATTTGTTGGTAGCTTTAGCCCAACCTAGTGGTCTAAAGGACCTCAAATTAATTAAAGAGATGAATATTCAGACTAATTTTATATTATCAGCGATTTACGAGCAAGCTCTTACAATTTAGTTATTACAAGTGAAGATAATTACCTAAAAATACTGTTCTTAGTAATATAAAGAGTAATAACATTCAAGGGTAGTATAAGTACATAGAAATTTTGCAACTTTTTTATTGGTACAATATGTACAGATAAAAGAATTATATTATTTCTTCCACTTTAATGATCCATTTGGCAAAAGCGAAAGTTTTCAATTTTTTTAGAGATAAAGAATAATGTAACTACAATTTTGGGCATTTATATAGGTATATTTTATTTGATAAACTATCTCAAATCATTGATATTTACCATTATAAACTAGAAATTATCTATATAATCCTTATAGGAAGTCTATTGTTTACAACAAGAAATAAAAAGGATAATCATCCCTATTGTAGGAAGATGTATTTGTTTAATTTAAAATATCCTGCTATAGTAATAATACTATTATTATTTACAATGATTTTGCCTGTGGGCTATACGCAGTCGGATTTAACTGACTACTCACTAGTAAAGCTTACTGCCAAGAGCTGGAAGACCATCACAGTTTTAAAGGTTAACAATAGTGAAGATAACATTTACAACGCCAAGCTTATTTGGCTAACACTGGAAAATGGTAACATTCAATCCTATAAAGCAGTGGATGGATGGAGTACGGAAGAATCATCATCAAATCCGAATACCATACAGTTTAGTACGGAGACAAACTCGATAAGACCCGGAGAATCCACAAGGTTCGGTATCAAGTCAGATCAATCAAACCCTATCTTCAAGTGGATTGTCATTGACGAAGAGGGCGACGAACTTGGGAGTGGCCTATTAGACGTAGTCAAAGCAATAGAGGAAGAGGCCGCAACGGAGGAAGCTGCAATGGAAGCTGCAATGGAAGCTGCAATGGAAGCTGCAATGGAAGCTGTAATGGAAGCTGTAATGGAAGCTGCGAAGTCCACCACTGACAATATCAACGCAGAAAAAAATAATTCAACTCCAACTAATGGATCAAACGTTAAAGAGATTCCAGATATTCTCGACAAGAAACCTGCATTTGCGGTGATACCGGATACAGCAAGACCTGGTCTTGTCATGAGAATATTAGGTGAAGGCTTCATGCCAGATTCGAGGCTGACTATTCTGTTCGATGGAAAATTGATAGAGACTCTGAAGACAGCATCTGACGGAACAATTATGGATAGAATAACAATTCCCCAGGATGTAGTTGATGGTGCTCATCAGTTATCTGTTTCAGATAGTAGTGGAAGGGCTGCAAATCTACCCATTACTGTAACAATTGAGGAAAAAGAAATTTCTTTTATGGTAACCACCGAACAAGAAACATACAAACAAGGTGATCTTGTAAAGATAGTTGGTGTTGGAAAAGGGGGAGCCGCTGTTTCATTGAGAGCTGCAAATCCTTCTGGAGTTTCCATATTCTTTTCAGCGGTTCCAGTTAATAAGGATGGCAAATTTACAGCATTCATACCACTAGGCTCTACAACTATGACAGGTGAGTATCTAGTAAGTGCCTTGCAGGAAGGTATGACAATTACAACAAAGTTCAATGTCAAGACAGAAACTGGCTTTGAGATGACAATAGTTACCGACAAGTTCGAGTACAAACAGGGTGAGAGCGTGATAATAACAGGGCAGACATTGTCAAATAAAGACATTGGTATTACGGTTATAGATCCCAATGATAATGAAATGTTCACAACGGTTGTAATATCAGATAACAATGGGCAATACAATGCAACAATGCTTGTGCCTCTAAACTCCCAGTTAGGCAAATATTCTGTAACTGCCAAGGCAGGCGATGAGGAGCTAGCATTAACATTCTCAGTCGTAAGAGGCTCAGTTGCTCTAACCGTGAAAACAGACAAGAGTGAATACAGGGATGGAGAGCTTGTAAGGATCAGTGGAAAAGGAAAGCCGGGTGAGAGATTATCGATAGTTATCCTCACTCCTAATGAAGACCGCATTCCGATGTCTGCTAATATTAAAGAGGATGGAACTTATAGTGCATTATGGTTGATCCAGAAAACTGCAGATTCTGGTACTTACCGAGTAATTGTTCAGGATGAAGAATCTAGAGCAGAGGCTTTCTTCGCAGTGAGCTCCTGACTTTATCTATTTCTTTGACCACCGTAAATGAGTTCCTTCATTATTCAAAAGTATGTCCTTAACGGCTGTGTAGAAACCATAGATTTTAGCCTGTTGTGCACGGAATTGCACCATGAGATCAATGTATCACATATAACTCCTGCCTATGCATGAAAGAGTCAAGGTATGTCAAACTTGCTAGAACCATGCTCAATGTTTTGATAAAGGCCAGGATACCCCTGTACATACACAAGAAGAGCAATCATATCTACATTGTATGGCAGCATACAATCCTTCTGGTATTAAGGCAGTATGAAGGGAAGAGCTACAGGAGGTTTGTGGAATGGCTGCATGAAGCATACTACCTGAGGATCTTTCTACATCTAGATATAGTACCCCATTCAACTCATCTCAAAACCCTACAATACATCAAAAATGATGCAGGATTAACAAATGCCAGATAGTTTTCTGCCGTTCTTTCATACCTGATTCTTGTTCTGTGAAATCCATTCTTGAGCCATGCAAGGAATCTCTCAACTACAAATCTTGTCTTGTTGTAATGTTTGCAATCATTATTTTGCAAGATGAACTTGGAATTTATTTTGTATGGGATGCAACATGCAATATTTCTATCCCACAAATACATTCTGATGTATTTTGCATCATTTTGTCTGCATAAACTGATTCTATCTGTTGTATTGAATCATCATCAAGATAGTCTGAAATTGATCCTGTAACATCCATGCATTTTGTACTGTCATGTTCATTTGCTGGACTCAACAGTATGGATATTGGAAATCCGTTACTCTCTACTGCGGCATGTATTTTTGTACCTGTTATTCTCTTGAATCCATTATATCCAGTTACATTGCCCCTTTTTTATCAGGAATGGATGAAGAGTCAACTGATATTTTTTGTAGATTAATTTTGCCAGATTTATGTGCTGAGTGAATAGTACGTGATAGAATCTTTTTCCAGATTCCTTTTTGTTGCCATTTGTTTAACCTTCTGTTTGCAGTAGAATCATCACCATATCTTTTTGGCATATCGTCCCATCGGCATCCAGTAGTTAGAACATGGATTATTCCGTTAATGATTTTTCTATCATCATCCCTAGGCCTGCCAGTTTTTGCATGTGGCGGTATGTGTGATTCTATCATACTCCACTGTTTGTCTGATAATTCTTGGAATTTCATAAAATAATTTTAGATGTCGCTATTCATGGATCTAAATGGTCGCTAAAAATTGTCTAAATGGTTAGTTTTGAGATGAGTTGCCGGTATAGATACAGATGCTCGATGGGGCTACAGCAGAACCAAGGGATGGATATTCGGATACAAACTGCATCTAGCATGTAGCACAGGTTCATTGATAGTTCCATTATCAGCTGATTTCACAACAGCTAACATTACTGATAACAAGATGTATGAAAGCATAACATCTTCATTGCCTACAGGAATGGTAAAGTATGTTGTAGGAGATGAAGGATATGATGATCACAAGTTATGTGATTTCAGCAGGTATAGAGGGCATCCAGTATTCCCATTGGAAAGGTATAGGCATACTACAGATAATAATAGACTGGCATTGCTGCAGTTCTATAACTCTGAATATGGGCAGCATTTATACTCACAAAGAAGCATAAGTGTTGAACCATTGATAGAGCAGATAAAGGATGTATTTACCATAGATCCATTGCCAGTTAGAGGATTTGATAAAGCTAGGAGCATCGTTCTGATTTCTGTATTGCTATACCAGCTGATGGTATACTACAACTACTTGACAGGAAGACCATTAAGGGCATTGAAGCACATGTTGGGAAGTTAATCAATCAGAGGCATCAAGTTATTTTTGTTATATGGAATAATGCCCATGCCTCAAATAACTAGGATAATTCTGTAGATCTATTTGCAATTAGTCATTGAACTCTCATGCAATTTCAAGAATTAACAGACAAGCAATGGAGGATGATGCAAAAATACATTCCAAAACCTGCAAGAACAGGCAGACCAAGGAGTAATGACCGTGTCACGATAAATTCATGTTTGTTCTAGTTACTGGATGCAGGTGGCGTGAGATGCCAGAAAAGTATTTCAAAATCATGCACAGAACTGGCAGCAAAGGAAAGTATGGAAAAAGATTCTGTCAGGTGCAATAAAATCTGCATACAAATCTGGCAATCTACAACTCAGAGGATATCAGTTGATTCCTCAACTGTTCCTGCCAAAAAAGAGGCAATGTTTGGACATGATGGATTCAAGAGGATTACAGGCACAAAGATACATGTTGCAGTTGATTGTAATTCCCTGCCAGTATCAATAATTATTGGCAAATGGCCCTATAATTCATTGATGAAATAAAACAAATTACATCAGTTTATTTTGATTCTAAAGCAGATTTGAAAAGCAGAAATATTCTAGATTGACCATTTCACACAGAAATTTCAAGACAAAGAACAACAAGACAACAAACCATTGACACGTTACAGAGATTCTTTGCGTTTGCTCAAGTTTGGATTCCCATAGAATGGCAATCAGTTATGAAAGAAGAGCAGAAAGTTGGTTAACATCAATCATGATTTTTTTGGGATAAATTAGGAATAATGCCCATGCCTCAAATAACTAGGATAATTCTGTAGTACTTTCATTTAGTGTTATCAAAATCATTTCATCAGCTCCTGAATTAACCAAAGGCAAGGCCCTATAATTCATTGAAATGATTTTGATCAGAATATTTTTTTTATATCTCATTGAGTTCATCTCGGATTTCAAAAGTTTTTCATTGCTTCCCGATAATACGATAGCTTTAAGAGAACCTTAAAGGTTCCAATATCTCAATATCCACCCCCCTAATCCAATGTGTATAACCAAGGATATTTCTTGTAATGTTCTTCAAGATGTTCAATTATTAGATAACTGTTTTTCCCTAACTGTTACTCTATTTTTCATGGAGAGATTTGTACATCATATAAGATTTTAGTAAATCTAATCCCTTAATTTACACCTTGGAATCATTATTTCCTTTTTGATTATTGATGTCCTTGGTGAGTTTTATGAATTCCTATAGTTCTATGTCAGTTTTGGTTTTATTGTTCTTGTAAAATAATCCAAACGTCTCTTCATCTCCTCCTTGAATTGGAATATTGCAGTGATGGGCGTAGGATCAATTTTCTGTAATATTCCAAGATATATAGTTGAGTAATCGAGAAGATAGAGTGATGATATTATATTTGCAAGGGGTGTTGAGCCGTACAAGGGAATATCATTCACTTCATGACCATTTCCTTCCAGGATCTCCTTGAATATATCGAATCTAGTTTTTATCTCCACAGGATCGAATTTACTTCTTACAAGTATAGGTTTAAAGATCGGCTTTTCTCGATTTGTATTTTTGTAACCCCATGATACCAGCTCGTTGTGACAGGCATCCAAGAGTTCACTCGTTATTGCATTTATCTTAGCATTTTCATTCACAGAATTTTTGAACCTTATTCCAACACCCTTTTGTAAGGGGGCACAATAAACTGTTGGTAAACCTTTAAACATCCTTTCAGCAAGTTGCTTTGATGGGTTTTCTTCAAAGCTGCATTCTCTACAAATCTTCTTTCTCACATCTATCATTGTTTTAATGGAATCATCTATCTGAAGCCGTATATCGTGTACGAAAGGCGTGTATGTAAGTAACTTCAGCACAGAAAACAGAATTTCTGGCAGGGTTATACGTGGCAAAAGTCTTTGCTCAATCTTTACAAATGGTAACATCTTCTTCTTACAAATGGCTTCCATATTACCTCCATGAGAGATGCCTACAACCTTGGCATTAACAGATGCAGCTTCAATCAGCGTTGATAATGTCTCTTCAGTATTTCCAGATACACTCATAGCGATGAATAATGTGTTTTGATTAACAAACGCAGGTATATGGTAACCTTTTGTAACGACAACGGGAACATTACACTTTAGCTGCATCCAATCTGAAAGAATATCCCCTGTTGTGCCAGAACCTCCCATACCTGAAAAAACAATTGAATTTACATTATCAAACAACTTGTCATCTATATTTGTACTTCTCCCAAATGAAATTTTGCAGTATTCAGGCCATTTGTCATACGAATCACAGATAGATGATTTATCAACGGTTTTTATTTCGTCAGACGTGAGCATGTATATTGCTAATCATGAAGTTGAATAAATCTTATTCTAAAAAAACAAGCCAATATTCATACATTTGACCAAATTAGAGGTTCGTCTCACAATGTCTGGATTGTTCGTAAATTTATAGAATATTAGGTATTTTCTTACTATTTAATCACCTAAACAATTTTACCAAGTGATTTTTAATAGGATAGAGAGCCCTCCTAATTCTGCAATGTTAATGGCCAATACGTATGGAAGAACAGCTTCTGAAAAGAAAGGAGCCATAGTTACATATGAGTATATACCTATAGCGTTCTGTATGAGCAAAAGTGAAGCGAAGAAGATCAATCCCAGAGTAAATTGAGCTCTAGAACTGTTGTACGTTTTTGCATACAGAATTATCAAGCCAACCAATATCCCAACATTGGCTAAACTTACTACTGCACTCGCATCCATTACTATAGACATTCATGGTTAATAATTCAAATTTGTTTATTTACTTTTTTCCAATTTTTTACATATTTCATCAAAAGCTCCAGCATTAACTTCCAAATATGAGGAGATGAAGAACATAATACCGTACTTCTCTCCTTGCCGCGTAATCAAATTGTTCTTTTCAAGTACACCCAAATGATGTTGAATTGACTTGTAATCCAGTCTCATTTCCTCTGCAAGTTGATTTCTGTTAGATGGTTTGTCCCTTAGGCGCATAATAATTTCAATTCTAGTACCGCCTCCCCTAGTTCCCGCAAATAAATACCAGAATAGCCTCATTGCACCTGAGTCTGGCATCGTTATAAGTGTGAAGTATGATGATTTAAACTTGGTTTGGAAATAAATTGTATGGTTGTTGAGGGGATTATCATCATATCAAGATACCATTTACATCCATATTACAGGATAATTATTGTGCATTTCTATAATAATCAATTAGGAATTTTATCTCCTTCTCAAGAGTTCCATTTTGGTCTAAAACCTAGAGATCTTGACATTTGAGCTAGATCTGTTATTATATCATGTACATAATTTTCGAGTGGATTTTCAATAAATCTAGGTTTTATGGACGTACCTAGAAATTTGTTGATCAATGATACAAAGTTGGTGAAAGTCGTTCCTATACCTGTCCCGGCATTGAAAATACCGAAATTTATGTTGGGGGTCATTGTCATTATATTTGCATCAACAACATCTCGCACTAATGTAAAATCTCTTCTCTGGGTGATATTACCGTAGATTAACAGTGATTTATTCTCCATCATATCCCAAAGGAACTATGATATATTATTGGCAATGCCCCTTATGGTGTTCATTAAGTCCATACTCACTAAAGTATCTCAATCTCTATGGAAATAAAGTCATTTTCATAGTACGTTTGCGCATCTATCTCCTCGCTGCGAAACGACGCCTCGTAGAGAGTCTTGGCTGTTATAGGTTGAGTTTCGCTGAATGGCAAAGTGTTATCATTATACATTGAGAATGTGAAGCGTAAATGACCTTCTTTACACCATATCAAAAGGGGATTTCATAACATTCATGAAACCAATCAGATTCACTTCCATTCCCAGTTTTGGTTGTTCCTTGAACATTGGAGATAAGCTCTTCACAGCATAATGAAAGACATAATCACACTGTTTGCATAATCTATTCATACTCAGTACATCCCTTACGGAACCTTTGACAACTTTCACATCATAATCATCAATGTTTTCTTATGTCCAGGATGAGGATCATCAAGAACAATAACATCATGATCTTTTGATACTCTTTCTGTAATATCTGAACCTATAAAACCTGCACCACCAGTCACCAAAAACCTCATAATTCGAGATTCTAGAACTTCGTAATAGAAAGGTAATGTCAGCCATAACGTTGTTTTACTGGTTTGAGTTTCGCAATGTGAATACCAAATGCTATTGGTATAACACCAACGATCAAGAATATTTGTGGAATGATTAAAAGTTCAAAAGATCTATAGGCTTCATTAATGTTACTTGTAAGGGTCGACGCATAAAACATTCCCAACGGCATCATTATACCATGAGCTATAAGTAAGATGCTAGTCTCCCTTGGCGCATCTCTTTTTGATAAAAAATATGTTATAATGACTAACCCAAAACCTGGTAGCGCAAAAAGGAACACGCCAACCAATAGAAGCTGTGAAGGATAAAATATAATATTAAAACCTTCTATAGGACGTGACAGGGCATGGTAAAATGATGACAAATATGCCACGAACATTATATGAAGTCCAAGAGAGGCAATTGCTAGTCCAGTCTCGAGTCTAATACTTTTCATTGTTACACAAAATTGAAGTAGGCCATAAATAAGTTATGAATATTCATTCAATCATAGATATTATTTATTTCTACGCAATTAGATATTCAATATGATAATCTTTGCCTTCTCACGAGGAAACGGGTTACTTCCTGATAACTAGTTCTATTAACGGTGGGATCAAATGTACGTATCAACAAGTTACTTAAGAATGAAAGTGTAAAACCACACAAGGCTTGTGACCAACACGAAAAAATAATTCACGGGGTAGATACAAGAATTCCAAAAAGTCAGAACAAAAAGTAGAACAATATCTAATAACCGCTAAATCTTATTAGAACGATACTGGTGCTTATTCATCTCGATCTAATTTGATATATATTTGAGGCTTGGGCGTAATTTAGTTCGAAACGATAAGATCAGGTTCCAGTTCATATTGGTAATGTGTTTAGCTCAGACTCGATACTCCTTCGTATATTATTTTTGATTGACGTGATTCTAGTCAAAACCTAATAGGAAAAGGGGTAGACCATTCTACTATTCTCCTACAGTTATGGTGAGATGCTTCATCGTTAGAGTATGGATAAGAATACCAAGCAACAATGTGTTACATCAATATTTTTCGATAGATATGCCATACAACAGGAAGGTAATGAAGGCATGTGGTCTTAATAGATTACCAGACAGAAGAACATTCGACAGAAGGTCAAGGCCGTATCAATTGACATAAGATCAAGGATAGATGTTATGGGTATGCTCTTCATAAAAGATGGGTTGGTAGACCAGCCATAGTATCCGTTGATAGTTCATTGTTGAAAGCAAAGGGACATGTATGGCACAAATCTAGCATGAAGAAGAATGAAGTGCCACGCTCGGGTATAGATACAGATGCTCGATGGGGCTACAGCAGAACCAAGGGATGGATATTCGGATACAAACTGCATCTAGCATGTAGCACAGGTTCATTGATAGTTCCATTATCAGCTGATTTCACAACAGCTAACATTACTGATAACAAGATGTATGAAAGCATAACATCTTCATTGCCTACAGGAATGGTAAAGTATGTTGTAGGAGATGAAGGATATGATGATCACAAGTTATGTGATTTCAGCAGGTATAGAGGGCATCCAGTATTCCCATTGGAAAGGTATAGGCATACTACAGATAATAATAGACTGGCATTGCTGCAGTTCTATAACTCTGAATATGGGCAGCATTATATTCTCGGAGGAGCATAAGCGTTGAGCCATTGATAGAGCATATGAAGGATGTATTTACCATAGATCCATTGCCAGTTAGAGGATTTGATAAGGTAAGGAGTATAGTGTTGTTATCAGTATTGTTGTATCAGGTAATGGTGTACTACAATCATCTAACAGGAAGACCATTAAGGGCATTGAAGCACATGTTGGGAAGTTAATCAATCAGAGGCATCAAGTTATTTTTGTTATATGGAATAATGCCCATGCCTCAATTAAGTATGGGCATATTTACGAAGTATGTGAAAGGCATAGGGTACTTTGCTCTGGAAAAAAAGCCTATAATTCACATGTACAAAAGGAACATGCTTACTAGCCCTACTATTCTGTACCAAAGGACTCAGAAAAGGATGATGCCTTCCCTATAGAAACTTAACTTTTTATAAATATACTTACTTTTTCGAAAATAAAGTTTCAATTTCAAAGGAACAAGAATAAATAACTTATTTACCCTTGTTCTATATTGATTATCTAGAAACAAAATGAGTGATCAGTTTTTCTCTCATAATCCTTAATTTCGCATAAATGAATAAAATTCTCCAGTAAGAGGATTGGATAACAAAAAGGAATCAATTCTTTGATCTGTTATATAATAACTTGAAATTTGACCTATTTCATTAATCATCGTAAATATTCCATTGTTAGTATCAATATTATAAATCCCAACACTTTGTAAGGGTGCACCACCTATATTTCCTTCCATCTCGTATTCTGTATTATCATATAATATTATCCTCGCAGAGAGAGAGTAACCATAAGAATTTCCACTAACATTCCAAGTCCCTTGATAATCTAACATCTGTCGTTCCAAGTCTGGTTGCTCTTTCACATCTTGTTTTTTCAGATCATCTATTTGTTGTTGTAGATTTTCTAATTGTTCTTGACTATCTCTTGTTTGTTGTTTCTTCAAGTCATCTAACTGTTGCTGTAGATGTTCTCTTTGTGTGGGCTCCAAATCGTCTAGAGAGCTAGGTTCTAATTGTTGTATTTTATTTTCAGAATGTACTGGCGCTTCTCCTCCTAATGCACCAACCTTTACTGAGGTCGGAGTAACTTCGACGAAGGTTATATCTGGTACTACAACTAGAATCATTGCTAATGCAACTAATATAACAACACTACCAACAATAGCTATTCCTAACGTTCGTTCCATATATTTTTGAAATAGTAGATGGTAAAAAACATTTCCTGTTATTAGCTAAAGTATTTTTTAGAACCAATGAATAAGATCATGATACTTTTTTCACTTCTATACGTTATGTGAGCAATTGTAACATTTTTGCCCTACGATTTTGACATCTTCTATTTAATTTATAACATAAAAATATGCTATAATACTGCAAGTATATACTTCTTAGAATACTCAAAAAATGAAGTGTGTTCAACCAAAATCAATATAGACATCTGTAAAATAAGCAGTTTTGAATTTATACTGAATAAGACCTTATAGCACTTTTTATACTTATATTAATTGAAAAAAGAGCATGACTTAGCTTATAATGAACTGACTGACCCTTTGAACCAGTATGCGATTCACAGACAGGAATGATGCTGGGTTATAGCTAGTAGCAAAGTTATCCGGAATGAAAAATGAAAACATAACAATTCTTGCTATACCACGAGGAGGTATAGTTGTTGTTGATGTTGTTGCAAAGTCACTAGATGCACTACTAGATGTTGTTGTGCCAAGAAAGCTTAGTGCACCACACAATTCAGAATTGGTAATAGCTGCTATAATGCTTGATGGCAGCTCTTACATTAATGAATATGTGATCAAAATATTGGGCATAAAACAGGGAAAAGTGTTCCCAGATATTGAGGTCCAGACCGAAGCAGGACGCAGGTTAGTAGTTTTCCATGGAAGCGGTAAATATGATTTGAAGGATAAAACCATTGTAATAATTGATGATGGTATAGCTACCGTTGCAACAACGATGGTAGCAATAACATGGATCAAAAAACAAAAAACCTAGGATGGTAATACTTGCAATATCTGTTGCTCCAAGCCAAGTGGTTAGAAAATTTAAAGAAATTGTTGATAGAACTCTGGTTTTTACATACGCCATCAGAATTTAGCACTTTTGGTGAATTCTATGAGGATTTTGCTTAGATAAGTGATGATGAAGTAATAAAAATAATAAGAGATTATAAAAAATAATAATTCTTAAAGAACGACTGATTCGTCTTCTCTATAGTTTAGTTATTAGCTTTTAATACAAAAAATATAGTAATAGAAAATTATGCTATCGTTGTTCTATAGCTGATTTGTCCAAATAATCAGAATGAAGCCTTTGCACTTTGATTTTTAAGGGAGCATTTTGTTTCACTTCTTCCACACTAATAACTACATTGCTTATTGTTACCTTGTCTCCTTGCTTCGGAATATCATGAAGCTTTTCGTGAAGGAAGGCATTAAGTGTGGAGTAATCTTCTCCTTTGGGTATATGGATGTTTAGTGCTTCGTTTACATCATCAATTTCAACATCTCCATGCACTATTACTGTATTCTTATCTACTGTAACAATCAATAGCCTATCTATATCTGTCTCGTCAACAATCTCTCCTACAAGTTCCTCTATTATATCTTCAAGAGTAACCAATCCTTCTGTTCCTCCGAACTCATCAACAACAATAGCCATGTGCATCCGCCTGCTCTGAAATTCCTTAAGAAGTTCGCTGATCCTTTTTTCCTGAGAGACAAATAATGGCTTTCGTGCTATGTCCTTCAACATAGCATCCATATTTTTGTGCTCCAACTCTCGAAGAAGGTCCCTGTTATGAACGATTCCAACGACATTGTCTTTAGTTCCTTCTATTATCGGGACGCGGGAATATACCCCCTTGTTTATAAGGGGGATCGATTCCCGAATTAACGTATGTGCATTAAGCACATACATGTTCTTTCTAGGAGTCATGACGGCTCTAACAGGTATATCATAAAACTCTAGAACCTCATCGATGAGTTTCTTTTCTTCTTTCAGCAATATTTTTTCTTCTACACCAACGTCTATGAATGCTTTTACCTCCTCTTCGCTAATTGGTGGAGGATGTTCTTGTGTTCCCATTACCTTAAAGATTCCTTTAGTAATTAATTCGAACATTTTTACTATTGGGAATATAACATATTCATGCACCATCATAACTCCTGCCCATCGGAGTGATATGGATTCGGCATGTGCATTACAGTATGCTTTTGGGGTTATCTCTCCAAACACGAGTAATAGGAAGGTCATTATTCCAATCGCATAACCAACGCCTAAATCACCAACCAAGATTATTGCTAGGTTGGTCGCAATTGCAGCTGCTGCTACGTTCACCAGATTATTACCAATTAATAATGTTGTCAACATCCTACTAGGATTTGATTTTAATTTTTGAAGGGATTTCGCTCCCCGCCTATTTTCATTTAGAAACCTTTTTAGCTGCCCTTTACTTATAGACACAAAAGCTACCTCGAGACCGCTGTAAAATCCGGAGAGCACTATTAATCCAATCAATGCAGCTATTGGTAATGCTATATCAATCGGTAATGCTATATCAACCATCTTTCTAGATGAAAATAATCACCCATTTGTAATAAATAAAGGTTAGCTATGATTTAGATTGGGTCTCATGAACATCGTTGAAGATTGTTGTGTATAATATCAAATATTTTATTCTCAATTATCGGAATTCTTCCATTAGGATTTTCTTTTGCTTATTCATATTAAAAAGTCTATCAGTTCTATTAATTGCTTCTTCTCTATTACGCTTAAATGCCATTGCCTGTAGCAGCATATGATTTTCAGGTATCACCATACCTGTTTGATCATCAGAATAGACTATCTTTAAAGTATCACCCTGAAGCTTAAACACATCAGCATGTATATGGACTGCGTTGGTATCACCGTGAGGAAACCCTAATTCTTTTGCTTTATTTCTGACACTTGCAGTTCCTTTCGCACTTTGAAGAACAACAATACCAAATTCCTTTTCTAATAAATCCATTGCTTCGTCAATACTAGGAGAGTAACCTTTTTTGAATCTAACATAAAGCTGGTGCAAGTGCATCATCCTTGAGGGTACCTTATAAACATCAACGTATAATGGAGGCTTTTCTATAAAATCAGCTACATCGTCCTGATGATGCGGGTTACTGGTCCACTCTATCGAATCCTTTATTTCTTTTTTATCCTCGAGATCGGCCCATCGTCTGATAAGCGTGGCATCAAACCTCTCTATAGCATCTCCATACTTCTCTATTAATGGTTGCATAACCCTTCCCAAACCAGTCACATTACAACTACCCTGTATGACATATTTTTTACCGAAACTTTTTTCATAATTTACTCGTGAATTATGGATCATATCGGCAACGCTTCTCTCCCCATTCCTGTCCTCCCCACCTTGAAATATTGCTGTCTTTGACATTGGTAAGTAATATTTTACTTTATTTGCAAATCCCAAACCTTCCTTAGCTGCATCTACAACGATATCACTCTGCTCAATAGCATCCCTCACTGTTCCCGTAATATTATAACCATCGAAAGCAGCAATATTATCATCTGGAACATATATGCTAAAGTTCTGGTCTAGGGCTTCCCTTATTCTTTCATCAGGAGTATATTTTGATATACCTAAAAACTTGAATTCCTTATCTACAGATAATGCGCTCGCAAGTCTCCTCCCTATGTTACCAAAACCATTAACAAATACAGTAACCAAATCCAAGTTAACAACGATTAATACTAGATATAATATTTACTATTTAGAATTCAATATTTGGTATAGGTGAGAGTGATTCTTTCCTGGTTTTACACCGGTTATCCATACACAATTGTCGAGCTTGTAATGTGTGATTATTTCTTCTCCTAGGATTAGTGCTGTATTGATGCAGTGGGTGCAATATCCATCGGATTCTTTCCATTAGCATCCTTTTTCTTTGCTTGGTTATCTATAATCCAATGCTTACCTCTGTATTTTCATTTTTTTTGTACAACTCCGGTTGTTATACCTGATATTTACCTCAATGCAACTATGACAAGCATATTCTTTCCACGCTCGTTCAACAATACATGGTAACACTTTGCTTACCCACTATTGTTAAGATAACTAATTTTTCACCGCGTCACTTTTCTGGTCACCATGATTACTACTCCCAACTAACACGGAAGATAATATTTTCCCTTTTATCGATCTGTTCATCATTAATATACAAGTTAACATCTTCCGATAGATGTGTATAGTAACTTCCTTCATTAGGGGATTATAGTAGTATATGTCCAAAGTCTTGATAGGAAATTCATCACATGTATAATATTTCTCTGCTTGGGGATGGAATTTGATATTAGTATCCCATATCTGCATACTGTAAACAAATACTCTTAACATCAATGATCTTCCATTTGCGGTCATAGACGCTTTTCCAATGATTGCTGAAATCCCTTACCAGCTTTTGTAAAATATGAGTCGGCTTCTCTCTATTTCTTCTGTCCGCTTTTGTAAATGCTTCCCAATCTAGCTTTCTATTAATAATCTTGTGAGGAATTTAGCCGCAGCCGCTGCAAGTTAGTTTCTCCGATTCGTATAATAATATTATTTTACCACTGCAACACCTAGGGCACCTATTATTTGAAATAAGCATATGTGAGAAAAAGAATATTGTATAAGAACTATAGCATCATTAATGTCATTCCCGAAGTGTTCTAATTTCCTCAATTGGTGGAATAGTTCTTCGATCCACGGTGTTAGCCTAATTTAATCTGGTATAGAAGATCAATATGGTGGATCATTTTTTGGTTTTTGCTGCTGGATCATCTAGATCGTCTTACCTTGTAGTGAAAATACTTCGTCAGTTATTACACATCCAAATATCTTATAATCCAAAATCCGTTCTATATCTAACATAATTTTTTTTCTAGACCTGCCATAACAGTGAATATCAGTATATTCGTCAGAATACAATCTCTCCAAAAAATACCAAATTATATTGCTAGAGATTCAAGACCTTTATAGAAGTGAATTGCCTCTCATGGTTCGATAAATTTTTCAATATTAAGGCTATAAAGATAAATAAATGTAAAATCTTGTAATTGATCATATTTCTGTTAGAGAACTAAAGAAATTGTCTAAATAGATATATATGACAGCTAAAGGATTGATGTCCAATGTCTAGGCTCGTAGGCATAGACGATATAGCCATATACGTACCAAAGTTATACATAGATTCTAAGGACTTTGCCGAGGCAAGGGGAATAAATCCTGCAAAGCTTGAGTTTGGTATAGGTGTGAAGATGATGGCAATGGTTGATACTAATCAGGATCCAGCCACGATGGCCTCAAATGCATGCCTAAAACTGATGGAGAGGAATAACCTTCAACCGGAAGATGTTGGTAGGCTGTATGTAGCAACGGAATCAGGGCTTGACGAATCAAAGGCCATGAACTCCTATGTTGTTGGCATGCTTGAACAGATTTATGGGAATGACAGCTTTGAGCATTGTGGTGGCATAGAGTGTAAGTTTGCGTGCGTTAGCGGATCATATGCTCTATACGATAATTCTAATTGGATAAGGGCGGATGAGAATGAAGGAAGAGCTGCTATAATTGTTGTTAGTGATGTAGCAAAGTATGATATTGGTTCCACAGGTGAATACACTCAAGGAGCTGGTGCTGTCGCGATGCTAGTTAAAGAAGATCCTCGAATTCTTGTGTTTGATCAAAAGGTTACCTCTACTGTGATAAAGAATGAGCATGATTTCTTCAGACCTTTTGGACGACAAACCCCACTGGTTAATGGTGCTTACTCGAATCTATCATACCTTATACAGGTGAAGAAGGCGATGATAAAGTACAAGGAGAAGGCACTGAAAACTGGTCTTTTTACACTAGGAACTAATGAATCGGTTATAGACCACATAGACTACTTAGCTCTTCATCTACCGTATGCCAAGATGGGAAAAAATGCTCTGTCTTTCTTACTACGTCATGAATGGAGAACCCTTCCAAAATGGGCCGATGTTATCAACGAAGTTGGGATGGAGGAACCCAAGCCAAACACCAATAATGGTACAATTGAATCGATACTTACTGATAGAGAATTCATGGAGAAGGACGAGGTATTTAGAAAGAAGTTTATGCAAACACCACAATACAATAACATCTTTAATGCGAAACTTGCCAGTTCATTAAAAGCGTCAGAAATAGTAGGTAACCTTTACACAGGATCACTGTACATGGGCTTCAGGAGCGAGCTGGAATTTGAGCATAGAAAGGGTATAGATCTTGCTGGAAAAAGAGTAGGCTTTGCATCTTATGGAAGTGGTAGCAGTGCAATGGTCTTTAGTGGGATAATTCAACCAACAAACCTTGAAATTGTAAAACAAATGGATCTAGAAAATGAGATAGGTGAGAGGAAGAAAATCTCTATAGATGAATATGAAAAATTACATGAAGGAGAGAGGCTTTTAGATGAAACGTTCTTGTCATCAAAGAGAGAATTTGTGTTAGTAAAGATAGGGAGTGGAGTGACAACAGAAGGTTTTAGGGAATATTCTTTCTTAAATTAGAAAGTGTCTGAAGATGCTTACGCTAGAAAAGAAGGATTTTCTACCAAATTAGTAATCATTGTACTTTTCCTTGCAGTAATAATAATATGGTTTATTTTTGGATATGGATATTTTACAAAGTCTCTGCCAGGAAACTTGGGTCCTCAGAGCATATGGCTGGTATATGAGGATGAACATTATTCGGGAACGATTGGGAGTTACTGCTGGGAAAACAAATGCGCTCATGCAGACCTGCAAGAATCTACTGGAGGGGTTGGTGCCGTTCAGGGGTCTTTAGTAGGATTCCTAATAAACAACGTAGTCGAACCTACAGGATTAACACATTTGTATTTGTTATTGATTGCTTTGGTAAATTAATGCAGATAGGAAAGCTTGTGAAAGAAGGGAATGATATGTATAAGATTGATTTACAAAATAGGGTTTACTTGATAAATTTGCGTGTAGTATGGTGAATTTTTGTGAACTTAATTACATGTTCAAGGTAAGAGTGATTTAATCAGGGAGTGGTAACAGCCATTCCACTTTCATTAAAACCAACCCGATCTCCTATTTCAATAACCTTTTTTTTCGCTTCTCTTTCCTCTTTTTGCTGGTTAAGCATTTTATCTGTAAAGTCATTAGGTATGGCAAGCACTACGACTGCAGAAAGCACAAGTGAAGCCGCTATAACTAATATCTCCCACCTTATTTTGTAAAGGACACTTCTATCTTCTGACATTACATATCTAGCGCGACCGTATGGATTTTAAATAGATTACGTTAAGGATATAGGAATAACCTACTACCAGAAAATATATGATTACAAAGGACTTTCCAAGCAGTAAACTTAACCCATCCAACTTTTTCTTGGAATTACTATTCCTCGTTATAATTCGTTAACATAAAAATATCAATGTATCGATTACGTAAATTCTAATTCCGCAAAATAAATGTCTCTATAAAAAAAGAATAATCTATTATCTTCTCGTTTGTTAAATAGGGAAAATAGAGTCGTGCTAAATTTGCTATAGATCGTTTTTGGTCCAATCCATTCAAACACATCTCTGTCTGTAATATTTCTTGAAAACCCCTGTCTATTACTATCTGACCATCTTGCAGCTTAAATACAACCAGGTGCAAGCAGTTCTTGCATTAATACTGGATTTGTTGTCAATTTTTGATATCCTAATTGCTTTAGAATGTAAACCATAAAATCATGTGTGTAAGAAAGACTGACTTTTTTCTGAGATTGAATATTTGGTAGAGGAAAAAATTACTTCCTAACTATTAATTGATTATATAATTCCCAAGAGTTAGCCTTTTGCGATCATGTATACTGAAATTTAAGTTCTCAAAATGTGAATATTTTCTATACTTTTCCTTGATCTCACAAATGCTATAACAAAATAAACTTGAACTCATTAACACTACTATATACCATTTTAGTGCTAGATGATTATCTTCTTCATTGATATTGAAGGAAATGTATTTATTATATCTGATTAACCGTTTACAGAAGTGGTTTGAAGTAATTTGTTCAATGTAATCACAAGTGTAGTAGTAGCATTTTTAAAATCACTAATGCTTATTCGTTCGTCTATGGCATGAGCATACCTCAGCTCTCCGGGCCCCCAAACCAAACTTTCTATTCCGTTGGCAACCAAATATTCATTATCGGTTGCTCCGGTAAAACATATGGTACCACTTTGGATTTCCAACTGACGCATCACATCCAGAATAGTTTTTGCTAGTAAGGAATCATTTGACAGCTCTACAGGTTCTCTTGAGCCAAGTTTTGTAATTTTATAATCCACTTGCATTTTATCAAATAATGATGAAAATTCATTTTCAACTTGATTTGTTGATTCTCCTGGAACTAACCTCCTGTCTATAACGACTTCACACCTATCAGGAATCATGTTTTCTTTTACCCCTCCATTGATCTTAGTGATACTGCATGTCTCAATGGCTTCAAGGTTATGTGATCTCTTTCCTATTTCATTTTTGTAATCTTGAATTGTTTGCATCATATAGTTAGCGATCTCAATTGCATTAATCCCTTCACTTGGCAAAGATGCATGTGTGGCTCTACCATTAATCTTGATATTGAACCAAACAGCTCCCTTCTGATGGGTAGCAACTTGCATTCCTGTAGGTTCCATTACCAGTCCATATTTTATCTTAAGATCAAATCTATTTATCCATGATAACAATAATGATGTTCCTGGTTCTGCCCTCTCTTCACCAATTGCAAAGGTAAGCAACAGGCTACCGTCTGATTCTGCAAATTTTGCCGCATGCATCATTATTGCTAAGCTGCTCTTCATATCTACCGCACCTCTTCCATAAAGAAAACCGTCTCTTGTTTCACCTGAAAATGGGTCCATGCTCCAGCTTTCTGGATTGCCTTCTGGCACAGTGTCTATATGACCGTTTAACATTACGGTATCGGTACTTCTTCCTCTCAACAGCCCTATTACTTGCGGTCTATCTTCGAAAGGTTCATTTATCATATAGGTTTCGTACCCCAATTCTTTCAGTCTTGAATAGATATATTCAGCACACTTCCTCTCTTCTCCTGGAGGGTTCCTGCTCGGAATTTTTATCATCTCAGATGCTGTAAGAAGTATTTCATCAAAATTACTTTCAACTTTATCAATAGCATCTCTTAACATAACTAGGGATTATGGGTGGTGATTAATCTACATACCTGTTCCTACTCTTTGCCAATTTGTGCAATCTTCGATCTCCTTCCTTCAAACCCCTTGCAATAATTATGTCGTTAGATTCTAATTTATGATCCCCTTTTGGATGGAATTGCCACCTCCCGATATTTGGTTTTTTTATTGCGATAATATCCATACCTGTTTCTACTTCAATCTCGGATTCCGCTATTGATTTGCCGTCAAGGGGGCTCTTTTCTTCAATTTCTACCTTAGTTATTACCTCATCACTCTCCTTTATAGCATAAAGAAGTATAGGATGCAAACCTACACCGCTCAACAAAATATCTGCAATATCCTTGCTTGCATCAGAAATCTTTTCAGAAGCTGTAGCAATTCGCAGCAAACCTCTTAACTCTTTCAAACATTCCGCTGTTTTTGCGTATTTTAAAATTTGTTCTTCTAGATCTCCTCTTAGAACCTCTAATTTGTCCTCTATCATGGCAACCTCATGTGCAATTTCGTTGCTATTGAATAGCACTGAAGAGTATGCAAGATCAATTGATAACTGAGATAAGGTCATCATTTCCACCACAGTTTCTCTTATAGTGCGAACAACTTTTGGTTCCTTCAATTCGTTCAAACTTGGAAACACTTCATGCTTACCTGTACAGAAGACTTGTAACTCTTCTAAAGCTTCAAATGGTCCCTTTGCAATTATCCGATCTTTTTTGTGTATTACAACATCACCCGTAGGGTTGATTATCCATTCACCCACAGATCTTTTAATGGCTATTATGCGCATACCTGTTTCTTGTTCTAGTGTATGAACACTATTCTTCACAGCTCTAGACTCTTCTGGTACTATCAAGGTTGCCAATGTTTCTTCAACCAGATGTATGGTATGTAGAAATGTTGAAGGCATTCCAATATCTGATACATGTATCTTTGCAAGATCAACTGCCCCATAGCTAATCTGGGCAGATGAATCTATTATTTGCAGAACACCAGTCAAGCTCTGCACCTCCTCCATTCCCCTGGCTGAAAGCATTACAGAAGCTCTGCCCATGAAGATCAGCTCATCAATCTTCTTCTCAAGTTCAATTACCTCTTCACCAAAGTGTTTCTCCTTGAATAGTATGCTTGAATACGATAAATCCAGCATTAGCTCTGCGGTGTCACGTATCTCTGAAATTATCTCCTTCACAGTTGTAGGTCTGTACTTCAGATGCCCAGTTCTTTTCAAACCCATAACTAATACAACTCAATTTGTGAAACAGCTATAATAATAACACGATCACTATAAAGAGCGCCATTAGCCCAATTATGTCTCCTATAGAAGTTACAACTGGAATGATGGTGTCATCGGGATCTACACCCTTCCTATAACTTATGTATGCTACAATTATTGAGGTGGGTATCAAGGCTGCTATAAGTATAAGCCCAGATAAGATAGAAAGTACAATCACGGTTACAAGAGGCAACATCCCAATACCGACAGCATTCGTGATGATGTATCCAACAAATCCCAGCACCACGAAAATGAACATACTTGCTATTGAAACCGCTAACAAGTTATTTCTGAACATTAAGTTGTCTAGTCTGAATTCAAGAATGCCAAGATGGATTCCAGTAGACAGTCTGGAGCCGAAGATTGCACCAAGGTTTCCTCCTATGCCGATCAAAGCAGGAACCAACACAAAGATGGAAGGAAATTCGAATAATTTTTGCGCGAATGACTCCAATATTATCCCTGCTAAGATGCCTAGAACTGTCATTCCCAACAGTATTGGCATTGTTGTCTTGAGCATGCTTCCAATACTCCAGTAGATTCTATCAGAATTTTCACTCATGAAATAAACACCAAGACTATTTTTGCAGACGCTAAGAGAGCTAAAATGCTGAATATGTCGCCAGTCACTGTCACTAAGGGGCCAACTAAATTATCTGGATCTATTCCTCTCCTAAAACTATTGAATGTTATTAGAATAACTATACCTAAAAGTATCAACCCACTGATCACACCTGCAAGAAGAGAAATAACTACTAACGCCCAAAGAGGGATTGTGTTAAGCCCAATTAGAAGCAATAATACATACGCAACAAATGGAATTACAGTTGAGATCACTAAACTATTGATCAGCGCTGTTGCAATAGCATTGTTTACATTTCTGTTAGTCACAAACCTAGGTTCAACGATACCAAGATGTAGCCCCGTCGCTAACTTGGAGCCGAATGCACCGTAAATACCTCCTCTAGTGCCCATGACTGCGGGTATTAATAATAGTAGACCTGGTAACAATTCAAGTGACTCTTTCATATTCAAAAACAAAAACCCTGTTAGTATACTACTTACAAGTGTCAAAAGTAAAATGGGTAGTATCTGTGATAGAATCGAAGTTAAACTAGAATATTTTCGAAGATATTCTTTAGCCCGATCTTCATCATTGACAACCATGTAGACCTGACTGAAATGTTTTATATATTCGGTTAGATTTAGTAAGATTGTTTAATGTTATAGATACTTTAATTTTATTAGATTTATACTGCATATTGAATTAAGAGCCTATCCGAAAATCCTATTCCATAGATTGTACGCTGCTCATACTAGCAATAATTAAATCGGAATGATGGAAAATAAATATATACATCTCTTCCTGGGTGTGATTTTATCAATTTTGTAGAAAGCGCACGCTATAGTAATTCCAAAATCATATGAGCTTACCAGTGAATTGCTCTGTATACTATTAGACAGTTAGCCAATTCTACTAGCGCCTGATAATTTTCCTCTCTCTTCTCGAACCTTACCAATAACTTTCTGAACCTGTTATGCCAAGATGCGGTTCTTTCTACAACCCATCTCTTTGCTTTGTATAAATTCTTTTTCAACACTTCACCCTTATGACGAATGTGATCCACATATCCCCTTCCTAACTCCATATTTCATACTCCATACTCTATCTCTGGAAAATCATATCCTATTCATGCATATGTTCTGTTTAACTTTGGGCCTATCAACAACAATGCTATCTATTGTAGGAAAGGCTGATTTCATATCGTGTTTATTTGCTTCAGTAATTACAGATGAGAGAGGTACTCCTCTTCTATCAACCAGCATGTGACGTTTGGTACCTAGCTTGCCTCTATCCGTTGGATTTGCTCCGGTTGTTTTCCCCCTAATGGGGCCTTCGGTACGCTATCCATGGATTGCCAGTCCCATCCCATGCTCTTCAATTCATCATATATTTCCAGCAGCCTCTTCCATACCTTCTTGAATACTCCTATCCCAATCCATTCCTGAAATCTTGCATGGCAAGTTGAACCAGAACCAAATTCTTTAGATACCTTCTTCCACTGGCATCCAGTTCTTAATACGTACAGTATTCCATTCAACACTTTTCTAAATGGTACAGCTGGTCTTCCAACTGTTCTTGCTGGTTTCTCTGGTGGCAACACTAGTTTGAACTCTACCCATAGATCATTTGGTATGTTCTATATGGTCGGCATGCTCTTTTTCTTTGATTTTCTCACAAATTTAGCTAGAGAGAACAGATCTAGATCTGTTTCGGTATAAACAATTAGGCTATGATTGTTAATTTTAAGATAGGCTCTAAGTTAGAATAATTCCTGAATATACTTTAGTAAATATTCAAACCTTTGTGATGATGAATAAATATTAAGCGCAATGGTTTCGACTCACTCTTATACTATTTGCCAAAGATATCATTCTGAATTATGGTAAGTCTTGCTATTAATCTAAAAAATAGAACCCAAGATTTGTTAATCTACAGGATATCAGAAGATGTGATATTATACACCATTTTAGTATTTTCTAGAAAATAATTAGTGTTCATAATTCTTCATCCACTGTATCATTTTGTTTAATGCAAGCTTCCTATGTGATAATTCGTTTTTTGTGTCTGCTAATTCCGCGTATGTTCTTCCTCCGGAATCATCAGGTATGAAGATAGGATCATATCCCCAGCCTTTACCCCTTATCTCTGTGGAAATATTGCCATTAACGTTTGCCACAAAGATTAATTTTAATTTTTTTGGCTCGATATAAGCAATTACTGATCTGAACGTCGCAGTGCAATCATCGTATGCTTTCATCAACTGAGTAATACCGAGGTTTCCTATAGTCCTAAATACAAATGAAGAATAAGGTCCAGGGAATCCATTCAGAGATTTTATAAATAAACCGTCGTCTTCGACAATTACGTTTGAATTTAGTCTTCTACAAGCATCTTTTGCCTTCTCCATTGCTATTTTTTCCAAATTATCTGATTGTATTTCAAATAGATCAATTTTTGCCATCTTTACTTCTATATCATGATAGGAAAGTATAGTCTTAACCTCGTTGAACTTATTTGAATTTGTTGTAGCAAAGTATAATTCAGGTGATTTTCGCATAGCGACCTCTCCCTTCTATCTCAGCTACTTTCCTAACAATTTTTGAAGTTAGCGTTTCACCAGAGATGCTTCTGTATCCATTAATAAAATTCCCGAATGCACTTTTGAACACAACTGAATGGGCACTGCTCATGATTTCTTTAATAAGGCGGATGTCAACGGCCTTATCTTCAACCCTTTCAGAATGATATGATAAACCAAAATCAATCAAGACAAGTTTATCATTATTGATTATAAAATTAGATGTGGTCAAGTCGCCATGCACAATATTATTTTCATGCAATTTTGCGGTATAGATCCCTATCCTTTTACACACTTGTAGATCTTTTGGGAGTATATCCCGGGCAAGCTTTCCCTTAATATATTGCATTATTATTTCTCCGCGTTGTGGATCTACAAAATAAAGCAAAGGTGTTGTGACACCAGCTCTTTTGGCATTTGAAAGCATTTCAGCTTCATGTATTGTACGTTTTTTATTGATCTCTACATCAAGTATCTTGTTTCTGTATCTCTTCGGTTTTCTAATCTTCATCACAGCTTTCTTACCATACCAGTCAACAAGGTAAATATTTGCTTCCGCCCCCTTTTTGATCAACATCATTAAAGTTATAACTTAGGCCATCAAATTAAACTCTACTTATGGTAGAGCAGAAAGAGGGTGAAAAAATAATCATGCAGGAAGACTGTGGTGAGGACAAGCTTGGATCTGGTTATCTCACGCTCACCAATCAGAGGCTAATATTCCAGAAGGGTAAAGTGCGCATGCTTACACTAAGCAAAAAATTAAACGAAGTTGTCCTTGAAGTACCCATACACAATATCAAACATGTTAAGACTGAAGGTTGGCTTGCTAAGAAGGTAGTCATAGAGGTCTCCGGGGATGTTGGAAGTGAGTTATACAAGTTTGGCGTTTTCAGCTCTGGCAAGTGGAGGAACACTATAGATGACGCGATGAAGACTTTTAGTTCTTCCGATTAATATCTACGGTATCTAGTCGCCACGACTGTCTTACAAATGCTTCTTCGATCTTGGCTCGGATCCCAGCCTTATAATCAAGCATTCCAGTCCAACCTATCTGTGCACCACAATCACCGGCATAGTTCGTTGGTATTACAAAAAATTTTGTATTCTGCCTTTTACATACACCTTTAAGCATGTCAGTAAGACGCATATTTGCAGCAACACCACCGACTACCAGTAATTCCCTCTTGTTGCAAAAAGCTAGTGCACGTTCAGTCGTTTCCGTAAGCATTGCAAATGCAGTTTCCTGCAGCGAGAAACTGACATCTTCTAGTTTCTTGCTTTCGATAGCCACCTTAGCAGCAGTAAGCAGCCCAGAATATGATACATCGTTTCCTTTGACAGTATATGGCAATTGCAGATAGTTATTTGACTTTGTCGCAAGTTTCTCTATCTTTGATCCACATGGAGACGAAAAACCAACGGCTCTACCAAATTGATCCAGCAGCTGCCCTATAGTTATGTCCAAAGTTTCACCAAACACACGCCATTTCCTGTTCGAGTATGCAAGTATCATAGAATGCCCGCCCGAGACCAACAGTACAACAGGATCTTTGGCACCTGTAAGAAGAATACCAAGTTCTAGATGGCCTATTGCATGATTTACTGGCACTAGCGGTTTCTTATAAAATCCAGCTAAACATCGAGCAACCACAGCACCAACTCTAAGGCATGGTCCAAGTCCAGGGCCCGCCGAGTATGCTATCACGTTAACATCACCCAAGTTAATCTTTGCAGTTTTCAATGCATCAAGCAACACTTTTGAACTAATATCAGCATGATGTCTCGAAGCTTCCCTGGGATGGATGCCAGAACCTAGTGGGGGTTTATACACACTTCTGATATCTGAAAGAATCTTGCCCTTTTTATTAATAAGCTCAATAATAGAACATGAAAAAGTGTGAGCTGTGCTCTCAATTCCTAGGCAAAGCATCTCTATCCCCTGCTCATCGTAGAGACTATCTTGATTACATCACCGTCATTTAGCTTGTGATCTGAGCCAATCAATTGCTTACTTCTTACATCTACGGCATGCAAGAATCCCTTTGCCAGATCGCTATGTATGATGGTCGAAAGATCTTTTACCGTTGAGTTTGCCTTTATCATATATGCATCTGGGAGGATATTACCTTTTTTATCGGTTAACTTATTTTCATCCTCAACTGGATATGCTACTATCATGTTAAGTAAATTGAAACATGTTTCATTTATTACCCGCTGAATCCCCGTTGTTCCTGATCTATCCATGAAAGTTCTAACTAATTCAAGTGCCTTCTTTTGTTGGCTCGTCAACATGCTTTCATTCTTTACCTTGAATAGATCATCACCTGGTTTATAATCAATCAGATCTTTGCTCGAAGCTCTCCTCAAAAGAAGTTCTGCTTCTGATGCACTTGGTATGATGATCCTGCCAGATTTCTGAAGTTTCGATATGTTCTCTTCTGCAGGGGGAATATCAGCCTTATTTGCAGCTATTACAATTGGCTTGGATATTTCTCTTAAAGCCTTGCAAAAGTTAAAGACATCATTCTTGTTCCATACAGATAATTTTCCTACTTTGAACTTCCGCAGAACTTCTACTACGTGACTTTCGTTTATGGATAGACCGCTTAATTTGGTAGCAAGTAATTGCTCGAGTTTTTGAGTCTGATTTTCTTCCTCTTTTACCAACTTCTCCCAATCACGATTTAATAGTCCAGCCAACCATAAATCAAACTCCTTTTCAACGAATTCTACGTCAAACATGGGATCATGGGTTCCTGGAGTGCATGGCCTGCCCTCGCTATCTGTAGAACCCGATACATCTACAACATGGATCAAGGCATCAGCTTGTCTTGCATCATCAAGAAACTTGTTTCCTAGACCTCTTCCTTCATGTGCATCCGGAACGAGGCCAGCGATGTCAATGAGTTTCACAGGTATGAATCTGTTGCCATCAATACACACAGAATGAACAGGATTATCCTTGACACCAAACTCTTTACATACACATTTTACCCTAGAATATGCTATACCAACATTTGGATTAATCGTGGTGAAGGGATGATTTGCAATAGGGGCATTCAGTTGTGTTGCAGCGTTAAATAACGTTGATTTTCCTACATTTGTTTTGCCCAATAATCCTATTATCATATCAATGGGTCATTCATGCTTAGATTTAATGGTATGGTAACTAATTTTCAATGTTAGGTAAGGTAATTCTAACCAAACATTGAATAAATAAATAGAGTGTTGATTCACATAACTTTGTTTTGATAAATTGTTTTGATAAGACATGTTGGTAATAACTGGAAATCCAGGTGTAGGGAAACACACATTAGCTAAAATAGTTGCAAGAAAACTTTCTCTTGACCTTATCGAAATAAACACTATTGCGATAAAAAATAATGCCATAAAATCAAAGGATAGTTTAGGATATGTGGTTGACCTGCGAAAGTTAGCTGTATCGCTAAGAGATCATGTAAATAAGAAAAATTTGTTGGTAGGGCATCTCGCTCCATACGTTCTGCAAAAGAGTGATGCATCTATGGTTGCTGTAATAAGACGTTCTCCCTATGAATTGACCAGCGTGTATAAGAAAAGAGGTTATGGAGCTCAACAGATAGCTAGTAATTTATCCAGTGAGATAATTGGTGTATGCATGTACGATGCGGTCAAGAAATTTGGGAAGAATAAGGTTGCAGAATTCAATAACACCGCTTTAAAACCCGAAACAACAGCAGATAAAATAATAAATACATTCAAAGGAAAGACCAAATTCGTTATAGGGAAATTTGATTGGTTGTCTTTGATCATTGAAAATAATGATATGTGGAAATTTTTTGAATATAAGAAGGGCTATCCTAAAAAGTGACTTTATAATAGAAGTATGATCACTTTCAAGATGACAGCTAAAGTGCCCAAATTTGAAGATGAAATATATCAGTTCATAGGAAAGAGAGTGTGTGTAGAAACGGCGGAAGGTCGTATATATGAAGGACGGCTTGTTTCTATTGATGACAATTTGAATGTTATACTTGAAGATATTACTGGTGAATTCAATGGATTGATCATAAATGGAAATTTTGTAAAGGAAGTAAAGTTAATAAAGTCATTGAATATGAGCGCCTTTATTGAAAGACTGAATGAGTTATTTCCTGGTCTTGTGAAGGTAGTTGAAAATACCATAATAGTTATGGACAACATCAAGATTACTGAAAGAGGAGTTCAGGGAAGCGGATTGGCTGCAGATCGTGTAAAAGCAATATATGCCCAGTTCACAAAGGAGAGTAAGTAGTTGTTTGAGGCACGGTACACTGATCTTGCCGCGAGAATAGGTAGGTTAGAAACCCAACATGGTTCAGTAGAAACACCCGCTTTTGTTCCAGTTATACACCCTGTAAAGCAGACTATCGAAATTAACAAGTTTAATGAATTAGGATTCAAACTTTTGATAACAAATGCATACATAACTAAGAAGTATTACGGTGATGATGTCAAAGACATACATAAAATAATAAATTTTAGCGGTGCTGTCATGACAGACTCTGGTGGTTATCAAGTTCTAGAGTATGGAGATATAGATATCGCTCCAAGAGAAATGGCTTTTTTTGAAGAGAGTATAGGCAGTGACATTGCTATACCTTTAGACAAACCAACTGGTTTTAAACTTGAACGCAATATTGCTGAATCTTATGTTAACCAAACCCTTGAATCTGCGAAAGAAACTATTGGCTTAATGAATAATAGTAAAACTATTTGGGTTGGTCCAATACAAGGGGGAGAACATCTAGATCTAATAGCTTTGTCCGCGGACTCCCTTAATAACTTAGGATATAACATGTTTGCACTCGGTAGTCCCACCGAGGTGATGGAATCGTACGAATTTAAGCTTCTGGCAATGATGATATTATCCGCGAAAAAATCCATACCCAGCAATAAACCGCTCCATCTTTTTGGCGCAGGACATCCTTTAACTATACCTATGGCCGTGGCATTAGGATGCGATACCTTTGATTCCGCATCGTACATGCTTTATGCAAGAGATAATCGATATATTCTTCCATATTCAACTCGGAGGTTAAATGACTTGACATATTTACCATGTAGTTGTGAGATCTGTGCAAAGTATAATGTTAAGGAGTTATTGGAACTTGAAGATGAAAGGCGTATTCATGAGCTTGCAATACACAATTTAAATGCTATTAAGAGTGAAGTAGATGCGGTAAAACAGGCCATAATGGAGGGTCGTTTGTGGGAGTATGTTATGCAAAAAGCGATGTCTCACCCAAGATTGGCTGAAATTATAGAGGTGTTTATAAGAAATTCAGATCATCTGGAAGAAGGGACGGCTGTCTCTAAAGAGAAGGCTATCTTCCTATTTTCACATTTGGATCAATACAGACCAGAAGTGAAAAGGTTCAGGAGGTTTGTGAAGAATACGAGGAGTAATAAGAGTCTGTTACTGCTATTGCCAGAACCTGATGAACACCCGCTTTACTCTCAGTATACTGAATTAAGAAAGTTGATTCACAACGATGTTCAATTTGCTTATTACTCTCCATTCTTGGGTATTGTGCCTGAAGAAATCTCTGATGTATTTCCCGCAGCACATCATGTAGCTAATAGAACAAAGCCTAATTTTGCTGAATTTGAAACTTTTGGAACTGCCTTAAGATCATATATAAAAATGAATGAATTCAATCAAGTAGTAGCTGTTGTAGATGATTTTCTAGAGGGTTTCCTAGAACTGATGGATGAAACCGAGATCATTCATTTACCTTATACTGCCGAAATGAACGAAATAGCTAATATATTAAATGATACAAAATAAAAAAAAAGTGGTGCTTGAACTTTTTATCCTTCTGCCCAGCCCTTTGTGAATCTGCCGAATTTATGCAGTGCAACCGGTTGACCTGGTGTAAAGTCCATTGGTCTCATCCAGAATATTGACTTTGTTGGGCAAACGCCGATACATGCCCCATCAGAAATACATCTTTCTGGATAGAAGACGAATGCCTTCCCTCTCTTCCAGCCTTCAACTGGTTTTACTCTGAGTACATCCGGCCCTAGTGCTGTGCAGATTTCTACACAAAGTGCACATCCTATGCACGTTTGTTCATCTACGTCAGGTAGAATTGCTATTGGCATTTTATTTCACTTAATTACTATCTGTTATCATATTATTTAAGGACTAGCCAACTCACATAACACCGTTTTACAAAAGATATTATTAACAAAAAAAGGAAAATTTTTTACCAATTGCCGTTCTTTACTTCTTAATCTGTCGCATTGCGTCTATTTCGCCGTTTCCTACCCAGCCTAACACTTCTTCGCCAGTTGGCACCAAGTCAAACTTTCCTTGTTGGTTCAGCATCACCCAAACAAAGTTTAACTCATTAAGGATCGGCTTGTAGGTATTCCAATCATCATTACCTTTTGCTTTTGTCTTCAGATCTTCAGGTACTGCAGCCCACCAATCTTTAAAGCTCCTACCCATACACGCTGTTAACCTGTAGAACTTATTAAGTTTTTGCCCTCTTCCTGTAAAACAATGACAGTAGCCACTCTTTGTTGGTTCGATTAGATCTAATCCTCTATTTCTAAGTTATTGCAAATGTTTAAAGGTCTAATATGAGAGGGAGTTGAATGAAGCTTGAGAGTAACAGTATTAGGTTCTGCTAAAGAGGTTGGCAGATCTGCATTTCTCATTAATGCTGACAATACCACAATATTGTTAGATTATGGGGTAATGCTTCGTCGCCAAGAACCCCTCTTTCCCATGCATGTAAAACCAAAAGACATTGATGCTGTAGTAATAACACACGCGCATCTGGATCATTCTGGTTTTGTGCCATCACTATTTCTATCCAAGGGCATAACCGCTTATGCAACACAGCCCACGTTTGAACTTTCGAGCTTGCTTATAGAAGATATGATAAGAATCTCTGGATTCTACCTTCCGTTTGAATATATTGATCTGGTTGCGATGCAGAAGAACTCAAGAGCGATCAGCTGCAGAGAATCATTTTCCCTAAATGGTGTCGATGTAACACTGCATGACTCGGGCCATGTATTTGGTGGGTCAACAATAGTTGTCGAGCATAAGGGTAAGAGAATATTCTATACGGGAGATGTCAATACAAGGGGTTCAAGAATGCTTAGAACTGCAGATCTAGATATTGGGGATATTGATCTGGTAATAACAGAAAGTACGTATTCTATGGGCGAACATCAACCTAGGGAAGAAGCAGAAAACGAGCTAGTGAGTTTCGCCAATGAAGTTGTTGAGCGAGGAGGTATACTTTTCGTACCATCTTTTAGTGTAGAAAGATCACAGGAGATTGCATGTGTTTTTAAGAATGCTAACTTCCAGCATAAAATTGTGATGGATGGAATGGCACTTAAAGTCAACAGGGTTATGTCTAAACATCCAGATTTTCTTAAAGACCACAAATTGTTTTCTGATGCGATAAGGGAGGCGGAATGGATTAGTGGTTGGAAGGACCGAAGGAATGCTGCTAAGGAACCATGTGTTGTAATTTCACCAGCTGGTATGTTAGTTGGCGGCGCTGGTGTATTCTATCTTCAACAGATTGCTAGAAATGAGAAGAACGGTATAGCCATGGTGTCTTATCAAGGTGAAGGAACCCCTGGTAGGGCCTTGTTAGAAAGAAATGTAGCAACAATTGGGGGGAAGGTTATGAAGGTAAAGGCAGAGGTAAAACAATTAGATTTTTCGGGTCATAGTGGAAGAAGTGACTTGTTTGATATGATATCAAGAATAAAGGGTAACCCAAGAGTTCTTACCGTACATGGGGATGGTGAAGCCTGTGTTAAATTTGCCGAAGAAATCCATGAAAAGTTTGGCTTTGATGCGCACGCACCAAACACCGGTGAAGAAATAATCGTCTAAAGCTCTGTCTTATCAATTTTTATTTGCTTTAATATCTGATCGGCATCAGAAGATTTTGAGACATAGATATACATCAATCTCGACCTCCGTAGCTTGATCTTCACTTTGTCCTTTCTTCTTACCACCAAGCACTCCCTAGCATTATCCGCCACCTTGATAAAATCGTCCTTGTTGAAGATCTGCTTTGGCATAAATGCCTTATCCTGGAAGGCTCTTAATATCTATTGCTGACCAATAATATAGTAAAGAGCTTAGTATCTGTATTTCTTCCTAATTTGGTTTTTTGTAGCATAAAGGTATCGACCCTACAATAGTCAATAGGCATAATTTGACCTCTTCAGGTTTGGTCCCATTTAGAATCGAGTGAGCCTATAATTACTGTCCTGACCTCCTGCCAAGGTTAGAATCAGATATTGATACCCTCAAAGGTGAGCACTTTTTAGCGCAGTTATAAGTGCACGTGCTAATATAGATACCTGTGCTGTTGGCTAAGGCTCCGTACTTGAATCTTGACCTTACAATTGAAAGCGGTCAGGTCTTTCTCTGGAATAAATTGGGTGATTGCTGGTATGGTATTGAAGGAAGCAATGTGGTCAAAATATCAGCAGGTAACCATGGATTAGAATATTTTTCTTATCCTGCAAGCATTGATCTTAAGAAATTTTTTAGACTTGAAGATGATTTGTATAATATTTCAAAGAAGATATCGAAAGATCCTATTATTGAAGATGCGTTATCAAAGATGAAAGGATTACGTATAATGAGGCAGAACCCGTATCAATGCTTAATCTCGTTTATTTGTGCTACCAATACTAACATTTCTATGATAAAGCAAATGCTTACAAAGATTAGTATTAATTTTGGAAAGAAGTTGGTCTATGACAAATTCGATTTTTACACTTTCCCAGAACCCAAAAGACTGGCAAAAGCAGGAATAACCGAACTTTGCAGGTGCAGCGTAGGTTACAGGGCCAGGTTCATAAAGAGAGCAGCAAAGGCAGTGTTAGATGGAGAAATAGATTTTGATCATCTTAAACACAGAAATTATGAAAATGCAAAGAATGAGCTGATGGATATTCTGGGAATAGGCAATAAGGTTGCGGATTGTATTCTTCTTTTTTCATTAGAAAAGCTTGATTCATTTCCAATAGATATTTGGATTGCAAGAGCAATTATGAAGTATTATTCACATATGTTCAAGAAAGAGTTTGATTATGAAAAAATTGCTCCAAGTGTATATAGAACAATTTCACTAAGAATGCGTGAATATTTTGGTGAGTATGCAGGTTATGCACAACAATACCTCTACTGTTATGGCAGAAATAATAAAAGTTGATTAGAATACTGGACAAAGTTATAATTATAGTGGCTCAAACATGGTTACGGGCCCGTAGCTCAGTAAGGCTTGCCAAAAAAGCCCTGAAGTGATATGTGAATGATTGGAACATATCTCAGTTTGGATAGAGCGCTTGCCTTCTAAGCCAGAGGTCGAGGGATCGAAGCCCTCCGGGCCCGCCAGCATTCTGTAAATATGCATTATCCCTGGAAAAAGTGCATCCAGTGATTCGGAAATCGCCTTTACACTTTCTGGTAGGTTCACTAGACGGTATTTCCCAACTCTGCCAACCCCTCTTGATAGCATTGATAACGGCGTCCTTCTTTGGTCGTGTGCTCTTAAGACTTCATCTATACCCTTTGCATCCTTTTCCAGTACTTTCGGATTGATTGGTTTTATGCTGTTAATATCATCATCAGTCTTTGTTGGGATGAAGCTGAAAGAGAAATTTGAAGCAAAAAACTGACCGATGTAGATACCGGAACCCTTGGATATGGATCAAGAAACTCTATCAAGGTCCCTTTAAAGACTGTCTGAGTTGAATCTTATAGAGAATTCACAATTCGGATAGAAGTCAAGTGACAAAGGATCAGTTTTGTCTAATAGTAATATAGAACATAATCATGACTATTGCTTGCCACTCCAAACATACATTCAATCAAATGTAGATGTTAGAAACATAGTTAGTGAACTTGCTGGTAAATGGTTCAACGAATTAAGATGGTTGGGAATGAATAGATGGTGAAGGAATTTATGTTCTGCAATGGACGAGCGAGGATCATTCATTTCACATGAATCTAAGGATCATGAATAGCTATGTAATACTAGAAGCAAATACTGAAGATGAAAAAGAAAAAGTGAATTCAATAATTTCTCCATATAAAATATCTGAACACTTGTCCAATATTTACTATAGTTCCAATGACACATTGTCCGATCCCTTGAAATCGAAGACTGGTGTGACCAGTTATCAAAATTAGTCAACAAGTACCATGTATTCTATTATACATACAATGACGATTGGAAGTATAGCTAAATTGAAAATCTGGATACGAGATGGTCTATGATGACGCTTACGTTTCTTGAGAATCAGATAACCGATGCAGTTGAAAGGCTGAGCGAAAGTGTGGTCTGCATTAATAGTAAAAAACTCACCATGGACGCGAGATTTGGTCTTGTACCACAAGAAGGGACAGGATCTGGAATAATTGTAGATGCCAGGGGCTATGCAGTTACTAACAATCACGTTATCGATGGTGCGGACAGAGTCTGGATCAATCTAAAAGATAGGAGAACTTTGGCTGGTGAAGTCATCGGAGGAGATCCTGCAACAGACTTAGCAGTAGTGAGGGTAGGAGCAAACAATCTTCCCACAGCTGAGCTCGGTGATTCAGAGAAACTCAAGGTAGGACAAATAGCACTAGCAATTGGGATCACGTTAGGTTTACCAGGTGGTCCTACCGTGTCAGGAGGAGTCATCAGTGCTCTTGGAAGGCCACTTCCTGGTTTGGATTTTGTTTTCGAGGGATTAATTCAAACTGATGCAGCGATCAACCCTGGGAATAGTGGTGGTCCCCTAGCTGATTTGAATGGCAATGTAATTGGCATCAATACAGCTATGATACCACATGCACAAGGTGTAGGGTTTGCTATACCAATAAACACCATATAGAATGTGACCGAGCAGATATTTGAAAAGGGAAAAGTGATTAGACCCTGGCTTGGAATCTCAGGAATAAATCTCAATCCAACTGTTGCGAGGAGAATTTGCTCAGGAATAAATCAATTGCTGATTTGGCATTGCGGGATTCGGGAGTGCTAATGGTTGGAATTTCACGTTATGGTCCTGTATATGGTCCTGTATACAAAGCAGGTTTACGGCGGAGTGATATACTAACTCAAATAGGGGAAGTTGAAGTAAAGCAAATGAAAGATCTTTTAGCTGCATTATCACGATACTCTATAGGTGAAGTGTTGATAATACAATTCAACCGAAATGGAGTACTATACAGGACATCTATCAGGTTAATGGGAGTACCGCCTCAGATCATCATTTGAAAAGGAAGTAAGAAAATTAGAAGATGTTTGGAAAATCGTGAACTTGCACTAATGATCTGCCTCCTCCCATTCCAGTACTGCCCAAAAGAGGATGGTTCTGGTGTTATTTACGGAACAATCGAATACATGGGTTCAAGCATGATAAGTAACTATAAGTGTGACAATCTTGAGCAGTGTGCTCTGGTAAGAGCGATCCATGATGCAGAAAGTTTAGACATTGATAACAGGGAATATAAATTCAAAAATAGATTGAAATTCTCAACTCTCGTAGAGGAATGGCAAGAATACCTGATCAAGCGTTATGGGGCCTCGACGGAGACATAAAGTTAACTAAGAGCCTATCCTAAAATTCTAGCTGGTAGTTAATGATTGGTAGAAATGATAACATTTAGAATGTAAGAATATTAGTTCATAATATCAGGTTTAGTTTTCTTACTATTGATTTTATTAGTATTGTAGATAGTAGATACTAGAAACAGTTGCATTAACGTGTTTATGACACTACCAATATATCCCTCTACTCTATTAAGCAGTTAGCAAATTCTACTAATGCCTGATAATTTTCCTTCTTCTTCTCGAACCTTACCAATAACTTTCTGAACCTGTTATGCCAAGATGCGGTTCTTTCTACAACCCATCTCTTTGCTTTGTACAAATTCTTTTTCAACACTTCACCCTTATGACGCGTGTGATCTACATATCCTCTTCTCCTAACTCCATACTCTATCTCAGTGAAATCGTATCCTATTCATGCATATGTTCTGTTTAACTTTGGGCCTATCAACAACAATGCTATCTATTGTAGGAAAGGCTGATTTCATATCGTGCTTGTTTGCTCCAGTAATTACAGATGAGAGAGGAATACCTCTTCTATCAACCAGCATGTGACGTTTGGTACCTAGCTTACCTCTATCCGTTGGGTTTGCTCCGGTCGTTTTCCCCCTAATGGGGCCTTCACAGTAACGCTATCCATGGATTGCCAGTCCCATCCTATACTCAACTCATCTCAAAACTAACCATTTAGACAATTTTTAGCGGCCATTTAGATCTATGAATAGCGACATCTAAAATTATTTTATGAAATTCCAAGAATTATCAGACAAACAGTGGAGTATGATGGAATCACACATACCACCACATGCAAAAACTGGCAGGCCTAGGGATGATGATAGAAAAATCATTAACGGAATAATCCATGTTCTAACTACTGGATGCCGATGGGACGATATGCCAAAAAGATATGGTGATGATTCTACTGCAAACAGAAGGTTAAACAAATGGCAACAAAAAGGAATCTGGAAAAAGATTCTATCACGTACTATTCACTCAGCACATAAATCTGGCAAAATTAATCTACAAAAAATATCAGTTGACTCTTCATCCATTCCTGATAAAAAAGGGGCAATGTAACTGGATATAATGGATTCAAGAGAATAACAGGTACAAAAATACATGCCGCAGTAGAGAGTAACGGATTTCCAATATCCATACTGTTGAGTCCGGCAAATGAACATGACAGTACAAAATGCATAGATGTTACAGGATCAATTTCAGACTATCTTGATGATGATTCAATACAACAGATAGAATCAGTTTATGCAGACAAAATGATGCAAAATACATCAGAATGTATTTGTGGGATAGAAATATTGCATGTTGCATCCCATACAAAATAAATTCCAAGTTCATCTTGCAAAATAATGATTGCAAACATTACAACAAGACAAGATTTGTAGTTGAGAGATTCCTTGCATGACTCAAGAATGGATTTCACAGAACAAGAATCAGGTATGAAAGAACGGCAGAAAACTATCTGGCATTTGTTAATCCTGCATCATTTTTGATGTATTGTAGGGTTTTGAGATGAGTTGAATGGGGTACTATATCTAGATGTAGAAAGATCCTCAGGTAGTATGCTTCATGCAGCCATTCCACAAACCTCCTGTAGCTCTTCCCTTCATACTGCCTTAATACCAGAAGGATTGTATGCTGCCATACAATGTAGATATGATTGCTCTTCTTGTGTATGTACAGGGGTATCCTGGCCTTTATCAAAACATTGAGCATGGTTCTAGCAAGTTTGACATACCTTGACTCTTTCATGCATAGGCAGGAGTTATATGTGATACATTGATCTCATGGTGCAATTCCGTGCACAACAGGCTAAAATCTATGGTTTCTACACAGCCGTTAAGGACATACTTTTGAATAATGAAGGAACTCATTTACGGTGGTCAAAGAAATAGATAAAGTCAGGAGCTCACTGCGAAGAAAGCCTCTGCTCTAGATTCTTCATCCTGAACAATTACTCGGTAAGTACCAGAATCTGCAGTTTTCTGGATCAACCATAATGCACTATAAGTTCCATCCTCTTTAATATTAGCAGACATCGGAATGCGGTCTTCATTAGGAGTGAGGATAACTATCGATAATCTCTCACCCGGCTTTCCTTTTCCACTGATCCTTACAAGCTCTCCATCCCTGTATTCACTCTTGTCTGTTTTCACGGTTAGAGCAACTGAGCCTCTTACGACTGAGAATGTTAATGCTAGCTCCTCATCGCCTGCCTTGGCAGTTACAGAATATTTGCCTAACTGGGAGTTTAGAGGCACAAGCATTGTTGCATTGTATTGCCCATTGTTATCTGATATTACAACCGTTGTGAACATTTCATTATCATTGGGATCTATAACCGTAATACCAATGTCTTTATTTGACAATGTCTGCCCTGTTATTATCACGCTCTCACCCTGTTTGTACTCGAACTTGTCGGTAACTATTGTCATCTCAAAGCCAGTTTCTGTCTTGACATTGAACTTTGTTGTAATTGTCATACCTTCCTGCAAGGCACTTACTAGATACTCACCTGTCATAGTTGTAGAGCCTAGTGGTATGAATGCTGTAAATTTGCCATCCTTATTAACTGGAACCGCTGAAAAGAATATGGAAACTCCAGAAGGATTTGCAGCTCTCAATGAAACAGCGGCTCCCCCTTTTCCAACACCAACTATCTTTACAAGATCACCTTGTTTGTATGTTTCTTGTTCGGTGGTTACCATAAAAGAAATTTCTTTTTCCTCAATTGTTACAGTAATGGGTAGATTTGCAGCCCTTCCACTACTATCTGAAACAGATAACTGATGAGCACCATCAACTACATCCTGGGGAATTGTTATTCTATCCATAATTGTTCCGTCAGATGCTGTCTTCAGAGTCTCTATCAATTTTCCATCGAACAGAATAGTCAGCCTCGAATCTGGCATGAAGCCTTCACCTAATATTCTCATGACAAGACCAGGTCTTGCTGTATCCGGTATCACCGCAAATGCAGGTTTCTTGTCGAGAATATCTGGAATCTCTTTAACGTTTGATCCATTAGTTGGAGTTGAATTATTTTTTTCTGCGTTGATATTGTCAGTGGTGGACTTCGCAGCTTCCATTACAGCTTCCATTACAGCTTCCATTGCAGCTTCCATTGCAGCTTCCATTGCAGCTTCCATTGCAGCTTCCTCCGTTGCGGCCTCTTCCTCTATTGCTTTGACTACGTCTAATAGGCCACTCCCAAGTTCGTCGCCCTCTTCGTCAATGACAATCCACTTGAAGATAGGGTTTGATTGATCTGACTTGATACCGAACCTTGTGGATTCTCCGGGTCTTATCGAGTTTGTCTCCGTACTAAACTGTATGGTATTCGGATTTGATGATGATTCTTCCGTACTCCATCCATCCACTGCTTTATAGGATTGAATGTTACCATTTTCCAGTGTTAGCCAAATAAGCTTGGCGTTGTAAATGTTATCTTCACTATTGTTAACCTTTAAAACTGTGATGGTCTTCCAGCTCTTGGCAGTAAGCTTTACTAGTGAGTAGTCAGTTAAATCCGACTGCGTATAGCCCACAGGCAAAATCATTGTAAATAATAATAGTATTATTACTATAGCAGGATATTTTAAATTAAACAAATACATCTTCCTACAATAGGGATGATTATCCTTTTTATTTCTTGTTGTAAACAATAGACTTCCTATAAGGATTATATAGATAATTTCTAGTTTATAATGGTAAATATCAATGATTTGAGATAGTTTATCAAATAAAATATACCTATATAAATGCCCAAAATTGTAGTTACATTATTCTTTATCTCTAAAAAAATTGAAAACTTTCGCTTTTGCCAAATGGATCATTAAAGTGGAAGAAATAATATAATTCTTTTATCTGTACATATTGTACCAATAAAAAAGTTGCAAAATTTCTATGTACTTATACTACCCTTGAATGTTATTACTCTTTATATTACTAAGAACAGTATTTTTAGGTAATTATCTTCACTTGTAATAACTAAATTGTAAGAGCTTGCTCGTAAATCGCTGATAATATAAAATTAGTCTGAATATTCATCTCTTTAATTAATTTGAGGTCCTTTAGACCACTAGGTTGGGCTAAAGCTACCAACAAATAGAACAGGTAAACAATTATTTACTGGTACATTGTATTACAAACTGCGGAGTTATGTTTCCTTTTGAGTGAAGATGATTATATTGAGGACTTGACAACAAAGGTGTTCCGAATGGTTGCGGAGAATGGGAAGGCTGGCATCCATCAAAGTGAATTATGGAAGAAACTTAATCTGACAAGCAGGGATGGTTCTCGGATGTCTATAAGGCTGGAAAGAAGGTCACTGATAAGGCGTGAAAAGGTTCTAGAAAATGGAAGATGGACTTACAAACTAATAGCAATAAAACTCCCTGTTGATACTAATTGCATAGAACAAGCTCCTTGCTTGACGTGCCCGGTTGAACATATGTGTTCGATCGACGGTACTGTAAGCCCCAACACATGTTTGCTTATTGAAAATTGGATATTAAATGAAAACAGTAGGTCAGAACAATTAATTAATGTAAGTGTAGACGGTAAGAAACATGCGTCTGCAAGAGGCTAAACACGACCTATACAGACGGTTAGCTAAAGATCATGGGTATAGAAGCAGAGCGGCATTTAAATTAATGGAAATTAATAATTCATTTCATATAATAAATAGAGGAATGCTCGTTGTGGATCTTGGCTGTGCACCCGGTGGATGGTTACAAGTTGCAAGAAGGTTTGTAGGTGGACAAGGAATGGTCCTTGGTGTTGATAAACGTATTGTTATGCCAATGCCTAATGTAGAGGTTATCGAGGGAAGCGTTGATGATAATTCATTGGCTCAAAAAATCCTGTCAACAATGGGAGCGAAAGTAAATCTGGTATTATCAGACCTAGCGCCAAATATTACTGGAATCTGGCAGCTGGATCATACTAGGCAAATAGCATTAACAGAAAATGCAATCTCCGTAATGGACACAATTCTTGCAAAAAATGGTAATGCTGTATTCAAGGTGTTTGAAGGCGCCATGTTAAATGAAGTGAGAGATTTTCTCAAGGTAAAGTTCAACAAGGTGCGTCTTTATAAACCGAAAGCGAGTAAGAAGGCTAGTAGTGAGATTTATCTCGTTTGTCTAGGTTACAATTTGTCTGAACAAATCTAGAATTTCATTATGTTTTGCATCTGTCCTGAAGCCTGTATAGCATAGACTTGTTCGCGCGGCTGAAAAACCTGAAGTTTTTAGTCTGTCTATGATTTCAGATATAGAAGGAGGAGTTAACCTTGCCCTTTCTGAAACTTTGTCTACAGAAAAGTAAGCGGGAGGCATACTTATCTCTTCCTTAGCCACTGAAAGCAATTTTCTGCACTTTTTATCAATATTACAACTATCAACATATTGTAACATTTGTTCAATAAAATCTTTATCAAACATATCCTCAATCCATAATTGGCCAGCATGCCTCATTTCTTTTTCACACGATTCACAAATTTTACTATTATCGGTATTGTACGAATAAGCTCTATGGCTGCAGGAAAAGCAGTGATAGATGTATCCTAGCTTGCTTGGCATTGCTTCAGCATACCTACTGCCAATATTTACTCTTGCATAAACACGTAAGTAATTTCTGTTGCTGTGAACGAATAAAGGCTTGATTCCAAGTTCAAGTCTGGAGGCAATCATTGATATTAGACCCACTATTAATCGCAAACTAATTTCATTTCCATATTCAACATTCAATGATCGACCATAATACCTTCTTTTGCATACATTTGGGTATATGCCGCAAAGAACAGCAGTATCTGTAGCTGTGACGCTTAAAAGTCCTTCATTGTCCAGAGCTCTGAGTGCACAGTCAATGTATGGTGCTGGTGTCCCAAAGGGATCTAGATCAATTATTCCAAATCTGGACCCTTTGGAAGAATGCCTGATGAGGAACCTACACGCTTCATTCATACTAAACTTGCACTGTTTCTCAACGTTATTGAGCCTGCATGATTCCCTCCCCATCCCAAGGGCAATCGGGTTTGCGTCATTGACGTATATCTCATCAAGCTCCCTGACCTCAACAGCAGTTCTAACCCCTCTTGCACAAACTCCCGCAAGTGCATCAGCCATGCTTTTTTCATTCAACTTTTTGACATAGGATTTGTATGCAATGATTGAAAAATCCCTGCTTAATCTTGCATTTGGATTGAAAAATGCTGGATTTCTAGGAGGAACTTTACTGGTAAGAGAATCTGCAGGTACAACCAGTTTAGTGTTACCTTCCACTATAGTTTGAAGACTTCTCATAACATGCACGAGCCGCGCATAAGATAAGAACGTTTAAGATCATATTTCAGGCATCAAAGCAAATAGGACATTTCGCAATCCCAAATATGATTGATGTATAATAATTGGATCAGGGTCTATATTGACGAGTTCCCTCTTGTAATTTCTGATTTTTATCAAACCATCGTTAGTAATAATTTCTTTTCCGTATCTCTTGCCAAGTTCGATGATTATCCTGTCAAAGTAATCAAGATGTCTTCAATTAACATGTTACCTGCTCTCTCACTTCAGTACCTATCGATAGCTTGATGTACTTTTTCCTTATTCTTGTTCTATCCGTATAGTATGACGATGCATTGCTCGACCTGAATCCAAAAGCATCTATTGCTACGAACAATTTCCTAATCTTGGTTAGTATGAAAGAAGAAATTATTCTGTAAAGTATGTTGCCATCTATCCTAGCAGCAAACTTCTGAAGAGTTGTATAATGTGGGACTAACTGTGAAGTCATCCCAATACTCTCCAATACATCATAATCGACGAAATGATAACAAATGCCAGATAGTTTTGTGCATTCTTCTCATATCTGATCCTGGTTCTGTGGAACCCATTCTTCAACCAGGCAAAGAATCTCTCCACAACATAGCGCGTCTTGCCGTATAGGTATTGTTCTGTATTATCATTTTGTTGTTGTGTCTTACTGTTTTTTCTGTAAGGCATGCAGTCAGAGATTTTTCTTTTGGTGAGGTATTTCCTGATGAATTCTGCATCATAGCCCTTGTCTGCTTGGCACCGCGCAATTTTTCTGATAGATCTCTCATCCAGATATTGTGAGATGCCATCCATCACGTCTACAAATCTTGCAGAGTCATGCTGATTTGCAGGACATTACTACTGAGACTGGCAGTCCGTTTTGTTCCACCGCAACGTGTATTTTTGTGCCTGAAATCCTGTTGAATCCGTTGTATCCTATGACGCTTCCCCTTTTTTGGCCGGAACTGATGACGAATCGACCGTTTTTTGCAGCTGCATCTTGCCTGATCTGTGGGCTGATTTGACTGCAGCGGAGAGGATATTCTTCCATATTCCACGTCGCTGCCAGTTCTGCAGTCTGCGGTGCGCAGTTGATTTGGAGCCGTACCTTTGTGACATCCCAGTCCACCTGCATCCTGTTATCCCGACAAACAGGATTCCGTTGACTGTCTTTCTGTCGTCTGCCCTTGGCCTTCCGGTTCTGGCTGGCTTGGGGAGATGCGGTGATATCATCTTCCATTGTTCACCTGTTATCTCCTGAAATTTCATGATCTGCTACGGGCAGCATTGCAAATAGATCCAAATGATCGTCAATTATTCACTAAATGATCAGTTTTGGGATCAGTTGAGTATCAAGCGGCAACTAAACTTCACCCTACCACCATCACAGAGCAAGGAGCATAGCTTGCTATCCCGCTTGCAACACTACCCAATAGAGTCTTTCTATATTGTGTCCTCCCACTGGTACCTAGAATTATAAGATCGATATCATTCTTCGCTGCAAACTCGGCTATTGGGAAGATAATAGAATCTTTTGATTTCAATGCCACTGCTCTAAATTTCACGTCTTCAGCCTCAGCCTTTCTCTGCAAACTGTTTAGCCACTTGCAAGCTTCTTTCTCAGCATGCCTGTAAATTTTCTTGGTTGAACTTGATAAACCGGGAGATGAGGGGATGAATATGATATACAAAGCTATTATTTCAGAATGCTTCTTTGTAAGTTCAAATGCCCGATATGCAGCTTCCAAAGAGCATTTTGATCCATCTTTAGGAACGAGTATTCTTGTAAGAAACGTACTTTCCTTTTTCAATTTACTACATATCGATGATAGAAGTTTCTATCCTTTGTTGTCCCCTGTCACCAATATCAATCCTACTAAATATCAATCCAATTAATTTTCGTGCAATCATACTATCGAAACTTTCACTCGGTTGATTATGACTTTGCCCACACATTTCTAGTAAACATCTACAATGCAAAATCTATATGAGATAACCGGATAAGATATTAGTATACTATAAGCAAACATTTCGCCTTTCCTAAAAACTATTTTATTTTCCTAGGTTGATGCATCATGAAATGATCACAAATCCAAAAATGAATTTTCGTTATGATATAATAAAGAATGAAATAGGATTAGGCCGAGGTTTTGATATGTATTATGGTTAAGGCAATGGCATATCCTATTCCGTTGTTGACCAAATGGTGTTTATACAGTAGAGTCAAAATTACTAAAACATTCTGTAAGAATCTACCTAATCCTTCAAATTGAAGATTTTAACGGTTGAATTTCTGGGTTGTAACAAATTGATATGCCCTTTAAACATTATTACAAGTCAGAATTACATCAGTAAGATTACGGAGAGTGGTTTGTAATAATTTAGTAATGCACTCACTTGCAATGAATACAAACTGAATATATATGATTTCATAGATGGTAGAATGAGGCACTCTGGTACAGGTATGTGTACTATCTCTAGCGTCCCCCACTTTATCTTTACATGCCTGTGCCAAAGGGCATCGTCATTAGTAATTTGCACAAGAAAACACTTTAATAATTTGAAGTCATTTTGCCGAAATCTACACAAGAATTAATGTTGGGTGTATTATTATTTTCAGAATGTGACGAGAATTATGTATGTATATCAAATTGCATGGTTATTGATTTTGAAAATTCACTCAATAAAAAACCTTATTCTAATATCAACACAATGATGATTTCTATAACTGGTTATCAATAATGGAAATTGTATACTAAAATTATATCTTTCAAGGAGTACATGGAAATGATGAATTATGGGTGAAATGGCAAATGAAACATATATCAAACGATGTTTAAAATGTGATAAGAAGATTCAGTAACCTGTGTTCTACAAGGGATATGTGTTCTGTTCGGAAGAATGCAAATGAGATTTCTTGAGTAACCATCCAATGTAGTATGATTCTAAACTCTATTCAATGAAAAGACCGTAGTGTTAGAATTCAAATGAATAATTCTATGATATTCAACTTGTGTAATGATCTGTTCTGTACCTTACGGAGCTTCTTTTCTTTCTTGTTGGTCTATGAGCTAACTTTTTCTTGAGACCATCACTAATCTCATCAAATATTTTTGCTAGATCCCATCCTGCGTTGGTATAAGTATGCCGTTTGGTTGGTGTTATTATGTTAACACCCACCTCGTACCTTCTTCGCTGCCCCTGCATATTTCTTATTTTCATAGAACATCTAGCCTCCTCTATATCTGGAGATACTTTTCTTAACAATTTGATTAGCCCAGTGAATTTTGTCTTGGCAAGCTCCGCATCGAAAGGATCTTCTGGCAAACCAACAATGAAAGAAGGTATATCTTCTTCGATCCTCTCTGCCAGCAATGCAACTATATCTCTGTATGTGATGATTCCCTGAATCTCGTCCCATACCTTGACCACGGAATAAGTCGAATTCATATCTATAATCGAACCTATAACAGATTGCAGAGTATCTTGAGGTTTCGATGTTATAACATCCCGATCTGCTATGCTTATCACAGGAAAATCTAGCCTGATTATTTTATCAACCCCCAGAGACCTTCTACCTATCCTTTCAGATGGCAGTGTTGCTCTCACCATGTGAGACGAAGTGACTATTCCTGCAAGCCTCTTCTCTTCCATAACGGGAAGATGATCAATTTTATGCTTTATCATCATGCCTTTTCCACTTGATGCCTTGTCATTCGCTCTAAGCACAATCGGATTTGGAGTCATTATATCTGAGGCTTTACCAACTTTAATTCCCGTATCCTTGATACTTTTAGCTATGGATTTTACATTAACCTGACCAATGATCTTGCTGTCTTGGACTACAGGAAGGGACCTCAACCCATAGGAGCTCATTATCCTTGCGGCATATCCAAGATTACTTTCATAGGTTAAACTTGGAACTAACTTGCCGATTAATGATGGTTTTGTAGAAGTGATGTTCCTGATCCCAAGTATATCCCTCAAGTTTATACTTGCAACTTTGTTTGATACAGGAATAAAGGCCTCATATGCATCTTGTTCCATTAAGATTCCTATAATTGTAGAAAACGAGTTGGTTGCCTTTACATCCAGAGATCCTTCGATTATTTTCTTGACAGATTTGGTACGTAGATTATTCAGAGAATTATAAAGTGCGTCACCCATTCTTCTTATAACCATTCTAGATAACACCTATTGATAATATACATCATTCTCTGCTTACCTCGTTATGGTTTCTCCCATTAGGCAACCAAATCTCGAGTAGACCATTATTGAATGTAACCTAGCCATTGTGACATCAACTGCATAGCATAACCTTATAACCTTTCTGAACTCTTTGAATCATAATTCCTTTGTAGAATTGGGGGTGTTAACCAATACCCATTCATTATAGGTACATTATTTTTGAACATCTTCTTCAATCGTTAGATTCATGTCTCCTCTTCTAACTCATGGTGGATAGAATTTTACTATCAATTCATCAACATTTTCAATTAATTCGGTTATTGATACCAATTCTCTTTTTTCTAGAGCATAAAGAAATTCGAATATTGACAAATCCATATAATCCGCAGTGATTGGTCATATATGTAAGGTCATTTTCTTGATAACTTTTATCGTTGCTCAATAAATCACCTATACATGGTGTGGATCTTTTCTTTCTTTAATATTTGAGATTTTTTATTGACTGTTCGATAAGTAGTATCAGCTCTCGAACACATATCATTATTCTTTCGCTTTCCTCTTCTAACTGTTTAAAATTAATACGAATGTTAAGAATTTTGCTTACAATGAAAGGTGTTTCTAAACAGGAAGTTGTATCTGGGAAGTTTAGATAGAATTCTACGATTAATGTGAGATTTGGAATATTTTGTCTAGTACATTCTATGATAAGCCATGGCCAAATCCCAGAGAAAACACCCGCTAAGCAAGCTTACATTTGCTTCGTCAGGATGGACCTCTATACCCTTTGTTGTTGTTATTCCCACTACCGGGTTGTTTATCTTTATCCAGTATGTACAGGACAAGCCTATCATTGGCTTTGGAGTAAGTATTTGAACCCATGCTAGAAGAGTTCTGAAGAATTGATTCAACACAGATGCTATTAAGGGAACACCAGAAATGGTTGCTATTATATTGTCCTTGGCGTAAATTCTAAAAATATTTTTGAGTACTGTTTCCTTGACAATAATCAAGGTTGGAAATATTGGAGTCAATATTACCTAACTCCCTCATCTTCATTTTATCTATGATATATGATACTGTTATTGTATCCACCAAACCAACATCTGGCAAATCAACCAAAACAATTAGCTCTTCAGTATCTAATGATTCTAAAAGTCTTATCTCCAACCACAGTTCATACCCAACAAATTACTTCTTACCATGTATAAACACAATGATAGTTACTTTCAGTTGTCAAAGTTGATTCCCAATTTTAGAAATCGTGTTTACTTTTTAAATAACGAAAGCTTGAAAGTGATATCATGTTAAGGAAAAGAGTTAGAAATAATGACAGAAACTCCGGTTGACACTATTGAAGGAGGGCTAACGGTGGCTTTTGCAGCGAACGTGATGAAGGAAAGAGCCAGAGGTTCTCTTGTAGTTGTAGAGGGTGGAAAACCAATTGGAATAGTTACTGAAAGAGACATGGTAAGGCGTGTCTTAGCTGAAGATAGAAGTCCTTCTGCAACCAAGGTTAGCGATATCGTATCCAAGCCCATAATAAGCGTTGGGCCTGAAGCCACAATATCTAGTGCTGCCAACGTGATGTACAAGTATGGGATATGAAGACTGCCAATTATTGAAGAGGGCACATTATTTGGTATAGTAACCACGACAGACCTTGCACGGGTAATGCAGAGGGAAACCGAAAAAGATGATGTTCTACTTGCCATGGGAAGGTTCAAGATGATCGAAGAGACCAATTTGTAGATTTTTTTATAAAATTGTGTTGGACAAAAAAAGTTCCTATATCTTGTATAGAATGAAAACTTCTTAAATAAATTGAATGGAGAACAAGAATATGAAAAAGTATATGCGCCTGAAGGCGAAGGACGCGCGAAGGAAAGCCATCACTCTTGAACCTACTAAAACTCTTTACGATGCACGTAATGCTTTGCTCAGATATGACATAAGTAGAATCATAATCACAAAAAAAGGAAAACCCGTAGGAATCATTACAGAGAAAGATATTGCACGATTTCTTTATGGAACTGCGGCTACTAGGCGTCTTGACGAAATCAGAGTAGACGAGGTGATGAGCAAAGACCTAGTGACAGTTAAAGAACAATTTGATTTGAATAAATCCGCCAAGTTGATGATAGACAAGGAAATAAGCTCATTAGTAGTTACCGATAGTAAGAACAACCTGAATGGAGTATTCACTAAAAGTGATTTGATGGCTGTCTATGCAAAATATTATGCTGGAAAAAATTTGGTAGGAGATTATATGACTAAAAAAGTCCTGACAGTAACACCAGATGAAAATACGCATATGGTTCTATTATTAATGACGAGCAATAATATATCGAGGGTAGTTGTTGTAAGAGGCCATAAACCTGTAGGTATAATAACAGGGCGTGATATACTTCCTGTGAGTTCACTAGTTGGTCCTGATACCTCTGAGACAATTAAAGAAGTTTTCTCTTCACATAAAGAAGTCCAAATGATCATACCATCGGGCATAAGTGCAATATTCCTCGCCAAGGATTTAATGAAGTTTGATCCCATAACAATTAACAGCGACTCTGATCTTGCTGAATCTGCACAAATAATGACAAGGAATAGGATAACTGGCCTTCCAGTAGTTGATTTAAAAGGTACTCTGGTTGGTATTATTACTAGAACGGACATAATAAGGGCCCTTACTATTTAATAACTTTAATATTAGATTGATATCGGCTATTTTTAGCAATATCAATTGCTTCTTTTCGCTGCTAGTAGCTAAAAACCAGAACCCCAAACTCACGGATTT
>CBDAOC010000012.1:0-9576 GCA_965197925.1 Nitrososphaerales archaeon | reverse complement strand
GAAAGGCATTGATGTTACAAATCTAAACTGTAATAATTTATTTATAGATCTTTCCAAGAGTATGACTGAAGATCTTGGTATAGTGTTGCAGAGATGTGTGAGTTATTTTCGTAGTTTACATTCAACTGCAGCACTGGAAGGTGAAGGGGTCAGAGTAGTAAACCCTTTGCATACGAGTATAATGGCGGGTAATAAGCTATTTGCGCATATGAAGCTTAGAAAAGTGAACGTCGCAACACCGAGGAGTATGTTAGCATTTTCCATGGAGTCCACTTTAGCGGCACTTGATAACCTAGGATATCCCTCGGTTCTGAAACCGACGGTGGGAAGCTGGGGAAGACTTGTCGCGTTATTAAAGGATAAGGAATCTGCAGAGTCCATAATAGAAGACAGAGAGCATATGTTCCCCCTTTATCAGATATACTATTTGGAAGAGTTTGTGAAGAGACCCCCTAGAGACATAAGGTCCATAGTAGTTGGAGAAAAGGTGGTTGGGGCTATATACAGGTACTCTCCTGAAGAAAGGTGGAAGACTAACATGTCACTTGGAGGAAGAGCGGAATTATGCCCCATAACAAAAGAGATTGAAGATTTATGCCTACGTGCTGCTAAAGCTGTAGAAGGTGAGGTTGTTGGTGTTGATTTGATGGAAGATGATAAGAAAGGTCTGCTGGTCCATGAGGTTAATAATACTACAGAATTCAAGAATGTTACCAGAGTCACGGGTAATGACATCTCATCGCTTATAATAGATTATGCTATGAGTACTCAACGATAGAGATGGTCTCGGGCACATACGCAATCGAGCTTTTGAAGAAAGCATTAGAGCTTTATACTCCATCAAGACATGAGTCTTCTCTTGTAAATTTACTAACAGAAAAAGCATCACAAGAACTTGGTTTTGAACATGTGCATACAGATGACATCGGAAATATAATTGCAACAAAGGGTTATGGAAATCCGAAAATTCTATTTTGTGGTCATATGGATACCGTGCCGGGCCAGATTGATGTAAGGATATCTGACGGTTTTATTTATGGTAGAGGCGCATCTGACGCCAAATCTTCGCTAATCGCTATGTTACTTGCGGCCTCGATGACTCAAAGAGAATATGGGACAGTCACGTTTGCTGGCGTGGTTGACGAGGAGGGGAGTGCTACTGGGATACGTAACTTGGTTAGAAGCAAGATTGATGCTGACTATGCAATATTTGGCGAACCGAGTGGGATTGACAACATTACCATTTCCTACAAGGGAAGGATAGCCCTTAGGATAAGCTGTGATGTAGGCAGTAGTGCTCATGCAAGTGCACCATCACTTGCAAAGAATGCCATAGAAGAAATGTTTGACATATGGGGCTTGATAAAGTCTTCCGTAGATAACTTGAGTTCGGAGAAAAATAAGAGTGGCATTTCCTGCTGTCTAACAGAGATTGATGGTGGTTCAAGCCATAATATAACACCTGCGAAATGCAAGATTACCATAGATGTTAGGGTACCAACACACATGACCACTACCGACGTTCTTAATTTGCTCGACGGTACAATTAAGGATGTAGCCCAAAAAAAGGGTGTCAAGTTAAGTTACAGACTTGAAGATCGAACGGAGCCGTTCGAGGCAGATCATTCCTCCCCGATAGTGAGATCTCTGGTATTAGGTGCTATTGATGTTAGAGGGAAGCGTCCAATGTTGATCAAGAAAACTGGTACAGGAGATATGAATATACTTGGAAATGCATGTAACATTCCTGTTGTAACATACGGTCCAGGTAATCCACATACTTCGCATACAGCGGAAGAAAATGTCTCCATAGAGGAATATCTATCAAGTATAGAAGTTTTGAAGAGAACACTTTACCATATGTCACGATTGCACAAAAGGAATAGCAGATGACAGTAGCTTACTAGTCCAACCCAAGGCATGAGCCTTATAGAAAAATTGGATATAACTCTATTTTTCAATACAGAAGTGCATAATTAATATCATGTTATATTGAAGTCATTCATAACCTTTTTGAAATAAATCCTTAATCTTAATATGTACTTCTTTCAAATAATATATATGAGTTCCATGATATGTCCATGTTGTGGTGATATTATGGAGTATGAGGAAGAGCTCAAGATGTCAAACAAGTATAGATGCAAGGGATGTGGCTTAAGTGACACGAGGTTAAAAGAGAACAAAGAATCTTAAGCTTTATGTAACAAGCTGTTGGAGTGATATCATGCCATTCGACGGTCTGAATGACTACATTAAAGCTTTAGAAGATTCAAATCAGATAAAGCGGGTAAAGAATAAGGTTAGTGTTGATCTGGAACTAGCTGAGATTTTACGCAGGTCAATGTATAGCAATGGACCAGCACTTTTGTTTGAAAACGTTGAAGGTTATAATATGCCTGTACTTGGCAATGCTTTTGGAACTATGGATCGAATGAAACTTGCTTTGGACACTGATAATTTTGAGGATATAGGAGAGAGGATTGTAGGCTTGTCTAAAATGGAATTACCTACTAATATATTGGACAAATTAAAAATGATTCCAAAACTATCAGAGGTTACAGAGAGTGCTCCAAAATCCGTAAGTAGAGGCGCTATTTCTGAAGTCTATGAAGATGAAAGCAAGTCCAAACTTAGCAGCCTGCCTGCTTTGAAGTGTTGGACTAAAGATGCGGGCAGATTCATAACGTTTGGGTTAATAATAACCAAACATCCAGAAACTGGAAGCAGGAATCTTGGTGTTTACAGAATGCAGATAGTTGATGATAAGAAAGCAATAATGCACTGGCAGGCACACAAGCGTGGCGCACTACATTATCAGATGGCAAAGGAACAAAAGAAAAAAATCGAAGTGGCTGTAGTGATAGGTACTGAACCTGCAGCTATATTCTCTGCTGTCGCACCTGTCCCGGAAGGTCTTGACAAGTATCTTTTTGCTGGACTGGTAAGAAAGAAGGGATTAAAATTGGTGACCTGTAACGGTGTTGATCTGGAGGTTCCTGCAAACTCAGAGATTGTTTTGGAAGGTTATGTTGACCCCAATGATATAAGGATGGAAGGACCATTTGGTGACCATACCGGTTACTATACGCCAGAGGAACCTTATCCTACATTTAACTTGACGGGAATAATGCGAAAGGAGAACCCAATTTATCTCACAACCGTAGTTGGTAAACCCATACTCGAAGATGCATACATCGGAAAAGCAATAGAACGTTCTTTCTTACCATTGATAAAAATGTTCCATCCCGAAGTAGTTGACTTTGCAATGCCACCTGCTGGATGGTTCCAAGGTCTTGCTCTAATATCTATAAGGAAACGATATCCTGGGCAGGCGAGGAAGGTGATGATGGGTCTCTGGGGCTTAGGGCAGCTCTCACTTACAAAGATGTTCATAGTTGTGGATCATGATATCAACGTTCACAAGATCGATGATGTGATTTGGGCCGTCACGACTAGAACTGATCCAAGGAGAGATATAATGATAATAGAAAATACACCTACAGATACACTAGATCCTTCATCACCATTGTTGAACCTTGGTTCAAAACTTGGAATAGATGCAACTACGAAATGGAAAGAAGAAGGATTCGAGAGAGAAGTGCAGGAAATTGCTGTTGTTGATGATGAAACCAAGAATCTTGTCGATCAGAAATGGCGTGAATATGGGATAGGCTAGACTAAAATACCCTATTGTCAATTTCAGGTTGATGCGTAGACTCTTTGATGAAAAATATTTTGCTTTCGGTGTAAATCTACCTTGGTTGGATGGACAGTATGGTCATGACTTTGGTAAGAATGAAGTTTTCGGTTTTGACATTAGGGCTTTTGATGACAAACAAAAGAAAACAAATCTTGAAATTTACTTAAAAGACATAAGCGAGATGGGTGCACATGTTGTTAGGCTCTGGCTTTTTGAAGGGTATGAAGGATTGGAGTTCGATAGTAATGGATATGTGAAGGATATCGATGATGGTCTTTTAAAAAATATTGCAGACGTATTGAATATGACTGAAAGATATAATCTGTATCTTTACATCTGTTTAATAGACACATGGGGCGTGAACATCCACTCACAAGGACGTCTCTCTAAACTTAATTTGATTATTTCTAATGAAGAGGCGAGTAAAAGCTACATAGATAACGCTCTGAAAAGATTCCTTTGCGACTCTAGGATAAAAACAAACAGGATATTTGCAATAGATGTAATGAACGAACCCGAGGGAATGTATAGCAGTATATGGAGAAGGGATATTGAATGGAGAGATGTTATAAGGTTCATAAACGAATCCGTGGATGCGATACATTCCGTTAATGTCAAGGCATCTTGTGGTTTTCAGCGTTATCACACATTACTGGACTGCAAAGATAATCTCAAAGAATTAGATTTTTATGATTTCCATGAATACAATGATGATGGAGATCTTCAGCAATACTCTAGTTTTGGATTAGATAAACCATGTATAATAGGAGAGTGTGGACAGAAAAGTGAAAAGAATGATGATGAAATCAAAGATAAAGCAGTAAAAAAATTTCTTGATAATTCGTGGAAGAAAGGATATGCAGGTTGCTTGATCTGGTATTACAACTGTAGGGGATATGATGTTAAAGATAACAATAATAGATATTCCTTGATCACAAGTGATGGTAGATGGAGAAGAGCGTGTTATGCATTGGAAGAATTTAACACGAAACACAAAAGGAATATGCTCCCTTAATGATATCTTATTATTCTGTAAAAATTATCGCGTTCAGCTACTTGCATTTCCATCTGCTTTATAGCATCAACTATTCTCTCCGCGTTCAGTGTTGTTGATCTTGCACCTGTAGCCGTAACAACTTCTTCACCGTGTAATGTCCCTCCAAAATCATCTGCCCCGCAGTTTAACGCAAGCTGTGCCATGCTAACACCATTGGTGAGCCATGATGATTGTATATGGTCTATCAAACCATTCATCATTATTCTTGATACAGCAATCATCTTCAGAAGCTCCAAACCTCCAGCGGATTGTGGAACCATTCCTTCTTCCTGCATCTGGGTGTTATTGGGTTCAAAGCTCCAGGGTATAAATGCCATAAACCCACCAGTCTTCTTCTGTAATTCAATTATTTTCAAAAGTGATTCTGCTCTATGTTCAATAGTTTCTACGTGTCCATACATCATTGTAGCAGATGCTCGCAATCCCAACCCATGAGCCTCCTCCATGATGCGCAACCACTCATCGGTCTTTATCTTTAATGGACTGATTTGCTCTTTGACCTGATCAACAAGGATTTCTGCACCGGCTCCAGGCAACGAATCTAGACCCGCTTCCTTTAATCTCGACAAAACTTCCTTTGTACTAGAGCGTTCTACTTTGGCAATGGTATCTATTTCAGAAGCAGATAATCCATGTATACCAACTCCAGGGCATTTATCCTTTATAGCTCTAAACATGTTTTCATAATATTCAATACCAAGTGACGGGTTATGCCCTCCTTGCATTAACACCTGTGTTATTCTAAAGAGATCGTGAGCAAGAACAACTCGCTTCAGACCATCCTCAATACCAACAGTATAACTTTCCTTATGTCCTGATGGTCTGTAAAAGGCACAGAATTTACAATATGTGACACAGACATTGGTATAATTAAAGATCAGGTTATTCACAAATGTAACAGTATTCCCAAATCTCTCCCGCCTCAAATTATCAGCAACCATACATAACAATTGTATATCATCAGACTTCATCAGTCTGATACAATCATTCAAACTTGGTTGTTGTGAATTGAGAACACCAGCAAGAATATCACTTATATCGGAATGCCTTACCGTCTCAGTTAGTAGACTCACTAGATAAAGCTTCATTATTATGCTATTTAATCCTTCGTCAGAAATTTTGATACAGTACAAAAAAACGTAATTTTAAATAAACATGAAAGGAAAGAAATTCTATGTTGAATAGTATCATCAAAGGATCTAGGGCTTTGGAGAAGGTGCTTGAAGGTGAAGAACTCTCCATTAATGATGGAATGGAATTGATGAATCATGATAACATTTTCATGTTAGGAAGTATAGCTGACAGAGTAAGAAAGGAAGTCAAGGGAGATGTAGTAACTTTCACTGCCTCCTATTATCTTAATTACACTAATGTTTGTGCCGCAAGCTGTCCTTTATGTGCTTTCTACAAGAAGGGCAAGGACCCTGAAGCTTATACCTTAACGGTGGAGCAGATTTTAGAAAGAGTTTCCAATGCGGTTCAGATGGGCGCTACCGAAATGCACATTGTTGGAGGATTCCATCCTAATCTGGAATTGGAATATTACGAGGAAATGATGTGTTCAATCAAAACAAAGTTCTCAAATGTGACGATAAAAGCATTCACACCGGCAGAAATATTCTTCATTGCAAGGGTTACGCATAATTCAGTAAAGGAAGTTTTGACGCGTCTTAAGGAATGTGGTCTTGATGCTTTAGCCGGAGGGGGAGCAGAAATATTCCATCCTGAAACGCGGAAGCAGATAGTTATAGGAAAGTGTTCTGGCGATGAGTGGTTGCAGGTTGCTGAACTCTCTCATACCTTGGGAATAAGAGGAAACTGTACAATGCTGTATGGTCATGTAGAAAAGCCTGAACATATTATAGATCATTTGATAAAGTTAAGGGAACTCCAGAAGAAGACAGGAGGGTTTATGACATTCATTCCATTAAAGTTTAGTCCTGAAAATACTGAACTGTTACAGAAGGGATTGATTGATGTGAATAGATCTGCTCTATACGATTTGAGAATAACCGCTGTTTCAAGATTGATGCTTGCAAATGCTATCAATAGCATATCTGCGTATTATATTGCTCTCGGTAAAAAGATGGCACAAGTGGCCTTGAAATACGGAGCAAGCGATCTTGTAGGCACATCATTCTCAGAAGAGATATTCAAGGCGACTGGTTTAACATATAGGTCTTCTATAGAAGAGCTCACCAACATGATCAAGGAGATTAAACGAAAACCTGCTCAACGTGATACATTCCACAATGTAATAAATCGTTTTAACTAGGCTCTTCTGGCTTTGTAAGAGTATCTTTATAAGATTTACCTCTTCTCCTTCTATTAAATCCAAAACTAGCTAGCATCAGTAAGAATCCGATTCCACTAATTATTCCCCCAAACTGGGCGACCCCACGATTCTGATTCAAATCTTCTAACGGACCTGAAGTAAGATATTCTCCAAATATGATTGCTATGATTATTCCTGTCCCCATCATTGTGAGCCCACCAGCAAAAAAGCGCCAGTCCATTATTGATTTGATAGATTATTAAACTAATAACCTTTCTTGTCCTAGATAATCTCAATTTCTATATCCTTAATGATTCTATCTCGTATTGCTTTCGAATAAATCATGTGTAGAGCCTTGACACCCTCCTTACCCATATCAATCGTTAAATCGTTAACATACATTTTTACAAATTTCATAATCAAGTATCGTGATGTGCCACGAGAGTATTGCATAGCATAATCAATGGCATCGTCCAAATTACTAATGCCGTATTGAATTGAACTTTTGAGGAGATCATTGAATTTCATTATAAAATTATTGCCGAGTCTCTTATGTGCTAAGTTTATTCCTAGAGGAAGCGGAAGCTTGTTAGTAGCTTTGTCCCACCACAATCCAAGGTCCAATGTATTAACAAATTTTGCTTGATCATAGGTGATCTGTGCTTCGTGTATAACAAGTCCAGCATCAACAGAATCTTTCTGGACAGCATTGTTTATTTCATCAAACTTCATCTCTACTGCATTAAAGTCACCAATGGCCATCTTCAGTAGCAGATAAGCTGTTGTCATCTTTCCGGGCACAGCAATTCTAATTTTCTTCAATTCGTCAATATCAAATTTCCTCTTTGCAATAACAATAGGCCCATATGATTTGCCAAAACTTGAACCACTGCGCAGTATCACATAATCCTTAGTATATGCGTAGCCATGTGCAGAAACTGCAGTAACATCCAATTCACCGTTCACAGCTCTTCTGTTCAAGGACTCGATATCTTCGATAACATGCTTGATCTTCATAGTCATTTGAACCTTCCCAGACACGATCCCATAAAACATGAAAGCATCGTCAGCATCTGGAGTATGACCTACAGTTACTTCCATCTGTAATGCTTAACCATACAGATATTAAATTCTAACTACAGAATTCAATCTGAGAAGACCAATCCACAAGAAAAGGCCAAAAAATTGTCCAATGTACAATAATGAAATTTCATATGACAATTACCTCATGATATAATGTTCGCCGAAGGTATCAAACACCACTCTCGATATTAATAATTTTTAATAAATGCAGTGTGAAATATGTTGGTACTTTTGAGACAAGCATCAGCTCAAAAAATTAAGGATTGGAATGTAAGAAATGAAATATCGTAATTAATGAAATAAACAGTGGTAATATTGGCGATAAATTTTAGTCGCAAGTCATGTTTGACCATTGAATCTAAGTAATTGAGGCATGGGCATTATTCCATATAACAAAAATAACTTGATGCCTCTGATTGATTAACTTCCCAACATGTGCTTCAATGCCCTTAATGGTCTTCCTGCTAGATGATTGTAGTACACCATTACCTGATACAACAATACTGATAACAACACTATACTCCTTACCTTATCAAATCCTCTAACTGGTAATGGGTCTATGGTAAATACATCCTTCATATGCTCTACCAATGGCTCAACGCTTATGCTCCTCCGAGAATATACATGCTGTCCAAATTCAGATTGATAGAACTGCAGCAATGCCAGTCTATTATTATCTGTAGTATGCTTGTACCTTTCCAATGGGAATACCAGTAGATGCCCTCTATACCTGCTGAAATCACATAACTTGTGATCATCATATCCTTCATCTCCTACAACATACTTTACCATTCCTGTAGGCAATGAAGATGTTATGCTTTCATACATCTTGTTATCAGTAATGTTAGCTGTTGTGAAATCAGCTGATAATGGAACTATCAACGAACCTGTGCTACATGCTAGATGCATCTTGTATCCGAATATCCATCCCTTGGTTCTGCTGTAGCCCCATCGAGCATCTGTATCTATACCGGAGCGTGGTACTTCATTCTTCTTCATGCTAGATTTGTGCCATACATGTCCCTTTGCTTTCAACAATGAACTGTCAACGGATACTATGGCTGGGTCTACCAACCCATCTTTTATGAAGAGCACACCCATAGCACCTATCCTTGATCTTATGTCAATTGATATGGCCTTGACCTTCTGTCGAATGTTCTTTTATCTGGCAACCTATCAAGACCACATGCCTTCATTACCTTCCTGTTGTATGGCATGTCTATCGAATAGTATTCATGCAAAGCATTGTTGCTTGGTATTCTTATCCATACTCTAACGATGAAGCATCTCACCATAACTGTAGGAGAATAGTAGAATGGTCTACCTCTTTTCCTATTAGGTTTTGACCAAGGAATCACGTCAATCAAAAATAATATACGAAGAAGTATGGAGTCTGAGCTAAACATATCAACAATAAAAACTAGAACCTGATCTTATCGTTTCGAACTAAATTACGCCCAA
>CBDAOC010000011.1:0-39714 GCA_965197925.1 Nitrososphaerales archaeon | reverse complement strand
ATTCATCACCCTCTTTTGCATTATTAATAACTGTGGCATTTTCAGGACCCGGTGGAGCTAGAAAAATCGGTAAACTCCACGGGAGACCATTTAGTAATTTATTACTAGTTATAACACTACGGAAAGCCTCTTGACCCATAAAACCCTCAAGCGGACTGTATCCCCCCACAGCAATTTGCTCAAGATCATAAATAGCATTAAGAAATGGTTTCACCTTCGGTAACTTTGTAATTTCTGATAATAGTTTTTCACGCTTTTTCTCATCCACCACCCTATTTATCAGGGTCCCGCCATAAGGTTCACCAAGTTTCATATTTTTCACCATAAAAAAGAAAAATTAGCGGATATATCCTAGTCCGCGCAGTCTTGCTTCTACGATCTCCTTTTCATTCGCATTCATCGCTGCACTACCAGAAGTTCCTGACTTCCACATTTGTTCGTTTAACTTTACTCTCATTTCCCTCAAGAATTGTGGTGCATTTGTCTTTACTGATTCTATCTTGTTGCCTATTTCTGTTGGATCATCTACCAGCTCAAAGAACTCTTCAGTCATCGTAGATAGATATCTAATGTATTTCCAGTGTTCTGTAGTTACTGCCTGCTTTGCTCCTTGAGGCCTTAACTCCCACATTTCTGAAATAGTTGCAGTCCGACCATTGATCATCTTCTGTCCTGCTGCAATCTCGGGAACAAGACTCGTTCCTTCCATTCCAAAATTGCCGATCTCTTCCGGTGTGAAACCTGCCAACTCTAGAATTGTCGGTACCATATCAATATGTCTCACCATACCTCCAATTCTTTTTCCTCCTGTGAATTCACTGCCCTTTGGTCCCTTTATTACCAAGGGTACATGTACATCGTATTCATAGAAGCTTGGGTGTGTAGGAATTCCAGGTGGTAGAATTGTGTCTACTCTAAAACCAAAGCCCATCAATTTATCAGGGTCATCAGTTATGTCTGTACCGTGATCACTAGTCATTAAGATAATTGCATCATCATACAGTCCAAGATCCTTAAGAGTATCCATCCACAATCCAAGAACCTTTGTGTCGCCTACCTGAATTTTTGAATCATAGTATCCACCTTCTGGCCAATGTCCCTCTTCAAGAACCTTCTTCTTCTTTATCATCCAGCCTTCTGACCCAGAATGGGTTTCATAAAACTGGTTCCAGACAAAGAAGTTATTGTCCTTGTTCTTCTTAATAAAATCCACAACCTCGTCTGCATACCAATTCCCGGCCATCTCTGGGGTGCCAGGATTTGGAATACTGAATTTTCTACGCCACAGCGCATCTAGTGAATCCCAAATGTCATCACCTGCTACTGGAGTACTGAAATGGTCCAGACCCTGATGGAATCCATGCATTTCGGACAACAGTCCGTTACTTACGAATCCTCCAGTTGTATAGCCTTTTTGCTGTAAATATCCCCATAACAGCGTGTCTTTTATATAACCGTATGGGTCCAGGCAACCATTTAGGTGTGGACTCTTTCCGGTCCACATCGCTGGTGTACACACGGGTGTTAAGCTACTTGATGAAACACATCTTTCAAATAGTACACCGTCTTTTGCGAGTGTGTCACAACCCTTGGTTGTAGTTGGTCTCTTATATCCGTAACAAGATAAATGCGATCTCTTAACTTCGTCCCATTGCCAACAAATAATTGGTCTTGTCTTCCCCATCTTAATCAGCCCTTTTATGGGGGCGATTTATTTAAGGTTTTCTTCACAAGAGTTGGCCAGCGATCTATTTTAATTAATAAAATAATTCTGATCCATATCGGATCAGGAATAACCAATAAACAAGATTTTTAGCTAACATACTCTAGATAATGATACTGATTAATAAGACGAAAATTATTAATCTTAATGACTGAATAAGAATATTCGGAAGGAATTATATGACATGTGAATGATCTATTGGTGATTATTACCTGAAGAAGGGTCTCTTCAGATTTGGAATTTTTTCTTCCCTGAGTTCTTCAGCCAATCGTCTGAGAACCACGTAGAGCCTGTTTGATTAAATACCTTTCAGCAAAATTACATGAGGTTCATCATCTCCTTCCTTCTATTTATCCGGATGTTTATTCAGCATGATAATATGTGCTGCTTCCAACATCCCTTTTACGCCAAATTTCTCGGCGTACTTTTGACTACGATTCACATATGGCAAATCATCTTCCTCCACCAACCAAATGGCGCTTATATTCGAGCCTTTTGACTCAGAGAAATCTTTTAGCACCGCTTCAACGAGCAATTTCTTTTTGGATAAAGTCATCTGGAGAAGTGAATGTTTTACGAGACATAAGGAATAGCACTAGATGTCTTTGTATTTTATTGTTAGTGGATCGATATCCTTGGAAACTATCTTAAAGTCAATTTCTTCAAAATTAATTTTAGATGTTGGCTCATTGCTCTTTACCTTGATTCCACATTCTGCTAGTTCTGCAGACTCTACATCCATAGTGTAGCCGAATTAGTCTTGGAGGAGGCAGTGCGAAGAGCAAGTCCAGCCTTCTATGAATATCGTACGATAGGCTTTCAGCTTTTCTTTCAAAAAAAAGAAAAAGGGGATTTTACCACACTTACTTCTTATCGGGTGTATCCTAACTGACGAAGACGCGATTCGATGGCCTTCTTTTCCTCTTCAGGCATCTGCTGTTCTGCACCACCCCTAGATCTCGGTAGTTCTCTAAGATGGGTGTTGCACTCTTCGCGAAGGTCTTGTAGCCAATTGGGAGCATGTGCCTTTAGCCTGTCGAACATGTTATTCTGTTCCCGTGGATCAAACTTCAAGAGATAGAACTCCTCCTGCATGGAAGAGTTGAACCTACAGTACTTGAAATTCTCCTCTCGAATGGCCTGCCTTGCGCCCATACCATATTGAGACCACAACATTTCGATATATGCCCTCTTTCCATGACCTTTACCTGCTTTCATGGATGGTACCAGACTTTCTCCGTCCATCTGTGGGATTATTTTCTCCTTTGGTAACCCTACCAGGTCTAGTACTGTTGGCGGTATGTCGACAGATCTTACCTGACCCTCGATGACCTTACTCTTCGCTTCTTCAGGTATGTTAGGTGCCTGTATAATCAGAGGAACCCTGATGTCTACGTCGTAGAGGCTCGAGTGTGTGTTAATCAAGTCACCTAGATCACGTGGATCATAGATGTAATCTCCGATAGGCCAGTTTTCCTGCCTCATAGTGGTCCCGTGATCACCGGTGATGACGATCACCGCATCATCGTATCTCCCTGTGTCCTTTAAGTTATCGATAACGGGCCCAATGACTGCTTCGTCGGCCAGCTTTATCTTCGCATCCTGATACGCGTTCTCTGCCATCTCACCCTCTTTAATCCTACCTATCTTAACGAGGTGCTCTTCTGAACCAGTATGACTCTCATAGAACTGGTTGTACAGGAAGAAAGGTTCCTTGCCGACACTCTTCAGGAAATCTTCGTTCTCTTTCACATACCATTTCCCAACGGGTTTGGCCTTGAACCTATCGTCCACTTGGACACCCAATTCTACCCAGTGCGCGACACCATCACCCCAAGTGTCCGGGGCATTCGGGTCGGTGGGTTCGATAAACGTATCAAACCCCTTGCTCAGTCCAATTGCAGAACCGGCAACGCTCTGGCTCATGGCGCCTTGAGTCTTGAAGCCCATCTCCTTAAGGTATTCCGCCAGTAAAGGTGCGGCGGTAACATAGAATGGGTCCCTAACCCCTGTATGGGATCCGTACTGTCCAGTCCAGATGATTGGAGTACAAGCTCCCGTATAGGCGCTGCCAGCTATACACTGGTTGAATGCCGTACCTCCGTCTTTTAGAAGTCCGTCGATGTTTTTCTGCTTTCTATGGTATCCGAATACGGAGAGGTGATCATATCTAACCTCATCGTATTGGAAACAATATACATATTTTGGTGCTGCCATTTATTTCACTATCCCCTATTTCTCACCTCAGTATTTAACTTTTTTTGCCCTATAGGGGTCATTGGGAATCTAAATTCTTTAATATGATGTCCGATCCATGCTTGATTAGATGTTACCTTTGTAAAGGACCCCAATATGGTAAAGATTTAAATTCAATACGGGTATTTTTGCACAATTATTACATTACTTGAGCAAGGGGATGCGTGCATTAACGGAATCGAATGTAATGATGCTAGGATAGCAAAGGTACTCAATCTTGCCAGTGTTATTATTGGTGTATTCAGTGATCTCAAGCATGCTGTGAGCGAAAGCCGTAACAATGAATCATTACAAAGGATTAACAAGCAAGGGTTCAAGCATAGTAATGGAGTAAATAGCCTTCCAACTCCCATGCAAATTTCAAGAACAAATCTGAGCCTCAAACCTAACCTCATAAATTTTCCAACCCAATCATTGGATCGCAACCGCAACCAAGGAAATTTTTGCAACTGTAACTCGCAACTTTAGCATGCTCGCATAAAATTTGACGCTCTCATGCTAAGCAGCAGGTGGTACCAAATGATAGAAGTTGATATTGTTAGAGATCGATCCAATCAGAAGTTATTAAAAGGTAAAAGATCCTTATGAGCCTCACTATTATCTATTTACTCTAATTTCTGTATCCTTCTTCTATCAGGGGCCAGAGATGGTCATTCTCCCTTCTTGATCCTTGGCCTCAATTTCTCCTTCATCCCCTCTGCTGCTGGCGAGCTACCGACTATATTATTCAACTCTTTGGGATCCTCCTTGAGGTCGTACAGCTCCCAGGTATCTTCCTTTTCCAGGTAGATAATCTTGAGATCGCCTTCCCGATAGAAATGTACTCCCTTCTCTATCCATTCGAGCCCATGTTTGTCAATGGCATTCCCATAGACCCCTTTAACAGGGTAATCCTCTGAGGGAAGCAGGGAGTGACCCTGGAAGGCTTCAACCGGCTTTAGGCCGAAAAGGTGCGCTATCGTTGGAGAAATGTCGACAGTGCTGACCAGTGTGTCGATTACTTGGCCCTTAGTGAGGGTAGAGTCGTATACCATCAGGGGGACATTCAAAAGTTCCGAATACATCTTTGAATCATGGGAAAGGCCTCCATGCTCGCCGAACTCATCACCATGATCAGAGCCTATGATTATGACTGTATCCTTTAAGAAATCCATCTCCTCAAGGATGCCGAAGAACTCCTTCACGGCATTATCCGCTATAGGTACGTTGGCTAAGTAGAGGTTCTTGAGGGTCTTGGTAACGTTCCCATCAGAGACGTCCCTGTTTAACAGGACGTCCTTATAAAGGGCGAACATCTGGTCCTCGGTCTGGCTGATCGACGGATCCACTACATCGATGTACTTCCGTTCAGGAATATAGGGCTCATGGACATCCATGTAGTGGAGCCATAAGAAGAACGGCCTCGCAGCTAGCCTGCCCTTCTGGGACAATAGCCAATCACCCACCTTTTTGTTTACGACAGATGCCTTTACAAAGGGGACCTTATCAGTAACTGGCATATCCATACCATCGTGAAACTTTTCCCATCCACGATTCCAGCCAAAAAAGTTGGATAGGTAGGGGCTGGAATGGAATGCTGCCGTTACGATCATTTCAGATTTAAGCGCCTCAGATATCAGTTTCCTGTTTGGAGAGAGCTTTTTGGTACTCCTCTCCGACAACCCATGGTCAAGGTAGTAAGAAGATGTGAGTATTCCTGGAAATGATGACTCGGTATAGGTGCCTGTAGATTGAGTATTAGTGAATCTGATACATTTATCTTGTATCGAGTCGATGAAAGGCGACAGTCCACCCTTCCCCCCATAACAGCCCAAGGCATCTCTTCTCAAGGCATCGATAGTTAACAGTATTACGTTCTTCATAGGTAACTCATTTCTAAGTATTTAGGGATTCGTATTAATCTTTCGAAATGGAGGGTTGTCAGGCCAGGCAAACTCGAAGGATTCCTTGACGAGGGTTCGGAATTCGTGGTAGCACTTCACGATGGAGAATGCGCCATCAAAAAGGCTTCGCTCGCTACGTGAAAGTGAATCCCTCTGGGCCCGCTTCTTATCGGGTCGGGGTTGGTTATAGTGGTAGAAAACATCGGAATGGCTACACAATCCCTACCAATTTTATTCAACATTAAGAGAAAGCTAATTAAATATTCGTGACTATGCAAGAGCCAAATCCTTCTTCTTTATACATGTAAGTGTTTTACTTCTAATTGTAGGTGTTTTACTTCTAATCATTTTATTTTAAGAACATTATTAAAATTCCTATCATTTACGAATTGAAAAAATGAGGATAGGGCAATTCGGCTCTATAGAAACCATGGATTTTAGCCCATTGTATATAGAATTGCACCATGAGATCAATGTGTTACATGCCATACATGCTTATGCTTGAAAGAATCACGATACTAGTCTTTTAAATAAGGTCTCCCCCTTTCGATCGAAAATGTTCTATCTACAAAGAATATTAAATGAATTAGGAGACTTGTCTTCCCCTTCCACCGTGCTGTTCTCCCCATCTCCTCCACATTCCATTCAATGCTTCTTGGAGAATCCATGGATTACTGTGTCTACCTTGAATGGTAAGTGTAAATTCTTTTTTAGATTCAGAAAGAGGCTGGATCATCCCCATCTTCTCCAATACCCCTAAGGCTCCTGTTACCTCTCCTTCAGTCAATTCTATGTTAATTTTTTCTTTCGCGTTTTGAAATATATTATCAAAGTGAAAACTTCGACTTCGATCAGGACTACTTAGCATCAGCTGAAATGTCTTGATCGCTATTTGTAATACGGAGGACGCACTCAATCTTCATTAATGTAAATGCCCTCTTCCCTATTAAAATTTTCCACCTTCAAAATTATTTTCCACATAGAATGCAAATAGACGAACGGTCAAGGGAAAAATGTCGAACAATTTCTCTTAACCGGGTCTCGTAATATTTGGATAAATTCGGATCAAGTAATGACTTTTTAGTAAATTTCCCAGGTCAAATTATACATTAATAATTTGTTCCATGTCGCTTAAAGTAGAGTTTGTCAACATATTTTTCCCAGTGTTTAACGCAAAAGAATACCAGTAGTTTACCACCATTAACGCGAATACAAGCCGAGCGCTTTACCTCGCCCTTGCATTCCTTTACATAGCACTTGATCCGGCCCTCTCTAAGTGGTTTATCAATAATTGTACTACTCATAATCTATACTTGTTATTTACTACAAACAAATATTTTATCTTTTATCATTACTAAGGCAAATACATTATATTTTTAATATCATCAAATTTCTTACATCGATTATATTCCTTGATCTTATTTTTTAGGAAGTAATTTAAACACCAATAGAGGACAAGGGGCAATGGTTCTCGACTTGGTGATTCTGGCTGTGATCGGCATAGTTGGTGGTTTGGTGGGGTCAATGGTAGGACTGGCTGGAGGATTTTTGTTTGTACCTGCTTTAAGCTTCATGGGTTATCCTCCATACATGGTGGCTAGCACAAGTCTCTTTGCTGCATGTACAAATGCATCCTCTTCATCTTATGTCTATGCAAAAAAGAAACTCCTCACTTATTCTTTGGCCTTAAGACTAATTGTATTTGCAGTCCCTGGCGCGGTGATAGGTGCCTACATTGCTGATTCCATAAGCATGGCACATTTCAAACTTATCTTTGCAATTGTAACTTTGTTAGTAGCGGGTATTACACTCCTAAGGGGAAGACTCAAGAAGAACCCGAAAATTATCGAATCCACAGAGGCAGTAAAAAAGCTTCTGAAGGATGTAAAGTCTCATAAACTGATCATAGTTTATGTATCTTGCTTTTTTGCTGGCATAGTATCTAGTCTCTTTGGCATCGGAGGGGGTGTGATCTTTATGCCCTTGCTTCTTGCCATGTTCGCAATCCCTATGCGTTTTTCCAGCCCTGTTTCATTATTGGCAGTAGCTATACTCGCTGGTTCTGGATTAGCAATTCATACAGCACTAGCCAACACAGATTTCCTTCGCGCAGTTATTCTAGCAGGGGGAACTCTGTTGGGTACTAGGATTGGAACCAGAATGCTCATAGGTAAGAAAGTTAATGAAAAGAATCTAAAGAGAGTACTTACTGTTCTTCTTTTTGGAGTCTCCATGGTATTTTTCATAGACCTTTACTTCTTCCCTCTAATACGTTTTCATGGATGAATATAATAATTAAAGTTGGCAAAGTTGCTTCCCATGATTGTATCCAAACACACAGACATATGTGTCACTCATTCCCTTTTTTAGTAATACCAACAATTCCATGGTTGAAAAGTTCTACTCAACCCTGCCATCCCAAGCCATCTTTGGGCCAAAAGAACCCAATAAAGCTACAGCATAAACCAAGAAGGGGAGAAAATATTAAATAAATAGTATTATTAGAACATTTATTCATAAAGCGGAAGGGTCTACAAAGGAATCCTTAAATTAAACCGAATAGTTTGTTATAGAAATGCAGCTTATAATATTGGGTCCTCCTGGATCAGGAAAAGGAACGTATTCCATGCGTTTGAATCGAGATCTAGGAATTGCAAAGATTTCCACTGGAGACATTTTTCGTGATATAGCAAAAAGGGATGACGATTTTGCAAAAGAAGTCGCGGGAATGATGAAACGTGGCGAACTTATTCCTGATGAGATCGTGATTAGAATATTTAAGGAAAGGATATCTCAGCCGGACACAAAAAATGGGTTTATTCTGGATGGTTTCCCCAGGACCGTTGCTCAAGCAAAAGAGCTAGAGAAAATTGCAAAAATAGATGCTATTATTAATATTAATACTCAAAAGGAAATCTTGGTTGAGAAAATTTCTGCTAGGAGAATATGTAGCAACTCTTCGTGCGATGGTAACTATAACATTGCGGATATCCGAAAGAACGTCGACGGAGTCGATTATGATCTACCTGCTCTCTTACCCAAAAAGGAGGGGGTGTGTGACAAGTGTGGTAACCAACTCTATCAGAGGAGTGATGACAAACCTGAAGTTATAGAATCTCGTCTCAAAGTTTATGAAGAACAGACAGAACCGCTCATAGGTTATTACAGAGAAAAATCTCCTTTTATAGATATCCAGATGAACAGACCGCCTGATAAGGTAGTCGAAAATATCATAGCCGAAATAAAGAAACTATAGGATAAGATAACAATATTCATATGATTCTAAGGCTTTATGACTAGACATCATCGTACCTCTTGATGATATTTGCTAAAAATCAAAATCGATCTTATTCTCGTAATTTCCTTGCATAGAATCATAGGTTCTTGTGGCCGGTCCAGGCTCCTTCAATGTCTTCAAAGCATTATTGCACTCACTACTTGGTTGAGGTGCAAACTACCACCCCATGGATTTGATAACTATTCCTTTGACATGCATTTTCTTCGTCAGTTCCCTTATTCATAATAATCCTACATACTAGATTCCATTGTCAAATTATCATCACTTAATCATTTTATGGTAAGCCCGATTATCTTATTGGTTCTTCAAATTCATAGTTTTAATCATGATTGTTCGAGCCTGAAATATCTGCAGATGGGTGCACCAAGGAGCTCAAATTATTTTCAACAATATTTGTTGTATAAGTGTCCCTAACTAACTGAGGCATGGGCATTATTCCATATAACAAAAATAACTTGATGCATCTGATTGATTAACTTCCAAGAATGTGCTTCAATGCCCTAAGAGGCCTTCCTGTCAAGTAGTTGTAGTAAACCATTACCTGATACAACAATACTGATAACAACACCATACTCCTTACCTTATCAAATCCTCTAACTGGCAATGGATCTATGGTAAATACATCCTTCATATGCTCTATCAATGGTTCAACGCTTATGCTTCTTTGCGAATATACATGCTGCCCATATTCAGAGTTATAGAACTGCAGCAATGCCAGTCTATTATTATCTGTAGTATGCCTATACCTTTCCAATGGGAATACTGGATGCCCTCTATACCTGCTGAAATCACATAACTTGTGATCATCATATCCTTCATCTCCTACAACATACCTTACCATTCCTGTAGGCAATGAAGATGTTATGCTTTCATACATCTTGTTATCAGTAATGTTAGCTGTTGTGAAATCAGCTGATAATGGAACTATCAACGAACCAGTACTACATGCTAGATGCATCTTGTATCCGAATACCCATCCCTTGGTTCTGCTGAATCCCCATCGAGCATCTGTATCTATACCCGAGCGTGGCACTTCATTCTTCTTCATGTTTGATCTATGCCATACATGTCCCTTTGCTTTCAACAATGAACTGTCAACGGATACTATGGCTGGGTCTACCAACCCATCTTTTATGAAGAGCATACCCATAACATCTATCCTTGATCTTATGTCAATTGATACGGCCTTGACCTTCTGTCGAATGTTCTTCTGTCTGGCAACCTATCAAGACCACATGCCTTCATTACCTTCCTGTTGTATGGCATGTCTATCGAATAGTATTCATGCAAAGCATTGTTGCTTGGTATTCTTACCCATACTCTAACGATGAAGCATCTACCATAACTGTAGGAGAATAGTAGAATGGTCTACCCCTTTTCCTATTAGGTTTTGACCAAGGAATCACGTCAATCAAAAAAAATATACGAAGGAGTATCGAGTCTGAGCTAAACACATTACCAATGAAAATTGAAACCTGATCTTATCGTTTCGAACTAAATTACGCCCAAGCCTCATGTAGTTATTTGATAGATTTTCAATCTTTTTTAATATGATGTGTCGAACCAAATAATTATTCTATGACTAATTTATAAGGAAATATAAGCTGTAAAATCAGACGACTGAGAGACCACCAGAAATACCGATCGACTATACTTTTACACGATCCCACTTAACTCTCTAAATTTCGCTGCTTTTCATAGCAAATCCTTAGCATTAAAATAGGCAAAATCCTACGTGTTGATGTAATTGAAAATATCAGAGCGTGTCAAAGGAGTAGAGTATGCAATACGTGATATCGTCATATATGCAAAGGAACTTGAGAGAAAAGGAAAAAACATACTCTACCTCAATATAGGGGATCCTGTTGCATACGATTTTAAAACACCACCCCATGTCAAAGATGCTCTGATAAACGCAATAAAGAGAGACGAAACAAATTACGCTCCTTCTGAAGGATTGGATGAGCTTCGTAAGATAATTGCTGAGAGGGAGAAGAAAAAGGGGTTGAACGCCAATCCAAACGATGTGTTGATTACTAATGGAGTATCTGAAGGTGTTGATATGGTTATGGCCTCTATCCTGGAGGATGGAGATGAAATTCTTATGCCTGGTCCTTGCTATCCGCCATATTCTTCATACGCTAAATTACATGGGGGTAAACCTGTGGAATACAAAAGCATAGAAGATAATGGTTGGCAGCCCGACATAGATGATATTAGATCGAAGATCACTAGCAAGACCGTCGCTCTAACTGTGATAAGCCCCAATAATCCAACAGGGGCTGTCTATGATGGTAAGACCCTTAAGGATTTTGTGCAGGTTGCAGCGGAACATAATTTATTTCTTCTATGCGACGAAATTTACGATAGGATCATCTTTGATGATAAGTTCACTGGCATCGGAAGATATGCAAATGAAGTTCCGATTATAATGCTCAACGGATTCTCCAAAGTATATCTGATGACTGGTCTAAGGTTGGGTTATCTATGTATGAATAGTGCTTCAAAGGCACTCGATGATTTACGCGAAAATATACCCAAGTTGGCAAGGGTAAGAATAGCGGCCAATACACCGGTTCAGAAAGCTGTAATCGAAGCATTACGAGGTTCAGAGGATCACATAAAAGATATGGTAAGCAAATTGCGTTCTAGACGTGACTATATGATGAAGAGACTTGACGGAATGCATAGGTTATCATTCACAAGGCCGAAAGGTGCTTTTTACATTTTTCCCAAGATAAATCTTGGTGATAACAGATGGAAGAATGATGTTGACTTTGTGAAGGATTTGGTAAAGAATACAGGTGTTTTGTCCGTTCATGGTTCTGGATTTGGTAAGAAATATGGAGGGGGGCATTTCAGAATGGTGTTCTTACCATCAATTGAGATCCTTGAAGAAGCAATGGACAAACTTGAGAGTTTTTTGGCAAATAATTAATGTTGAAATTTGCATCGTGAGATTTTAATTCCCTCTTTCCATAAAATAATTCTTATGAAGCCTCAGTGACAGAAGCGCGATCGAAGTTTGACGGTGAAAATGGTACCAAGTTTTGCGGTCCTCAGTTTGCTCTATATTGGATTTTTTAGCTTTATTGGATTTTACTTTGAGCTTGAGATAATGCCATTAGCAATAATAGCAGGATTGATGATAATGCCATTATAGTATTTTTCAGACAGAATAGTCTTATGGAGCACAAGAGCCAGCCAAGCTCGTTAGCAAGGAAAAATATCAGAATCTTCACTCATTGTTGAAAATCCTGTAAGGAGGTAAAATGTGTCTAACCTATAGATAGCGATCATCAAGACACCCTTACCGAATGTGTTTGGTACGGGCAAGACCACAAAAAATTCAGTTGTTGCGGTAACAACTGGGTTGATGGGAATTATTGAAAAGCAAGAACTTGAAGCTGTTATCGGACACGAGTTGGCCATATTAAACATAGAGATATTACAATAATAACACTCGTGAGTTTGTTCTCCACAATTGCATGGTTCATTATGTATTCGTCAATGTTCAACAGTATGGGTTATGGCTATGGCAGACAACAGGATGGTGGTATTTTTCTGGTATTGATAGTGGCAGGGGTGTAGTTCTTGAGTTATCTTATAATCCGTACAATTTCACGTTATAGAGAATTTGTTGCAGTCAGGGAAGTAGCTTTTATGAGTGGTCAACCAAAATTCCTATCAAGGGTGCTCATGAAAATCAGTGGTTAGATAAAGATGGCACCGAAACGAAAGCGAGGAGAGGTTGTAGGGATTAACGCATTTTTCAAAAATCCTGTAGTGACTAGAGGTTTCATAACACGTTTATTTTCTACACACACAAGTGGAAGAAAGGATCAAACGACTAATGGAATTGGATGCATCAATCCGTTCAGGTTAGCTTTCTCTATAGAGCTGTTTGCTCTTGCTTACACCAATAGCAAAAATTACACCTGCAATGCCGAACATGACTAGACTTACTTTTTCATTAGTTAGCTCATTGTTAACAACGAACTCTGCAAAAAACTCCGGGCCAAACAGTGCGAGGTCTCTCAACATCACTATTATAGCCATTACTGCAAAGAGGATGGCCATGGCAGAATACCAGGTCGTTATTCTTCGATGCCCCACATACAATTATCAACATTGGTAGTTTTAAATTATTTTCAGTCCAGGGTGCTTGATCTTGTTAAGTTTAGAAGCATTCAGTAACAAAGGCGTCATCATTTCAGCTTGGTAGGATATTGATAAAGGCCCCAAGTAGAGAGGTCTTAGACCCCTGATCTCACCTATCAAGTTACTTACAAGATGAACAGTATTGACATCGTCCCCACAGACGAATGCATCACAATCAAGGCTTTCATCCAAGCGCTTTAACTTGACTTCTGATATTGTATGCAAGGCAGCCACGATCCTAGATCTGGATGGCATTTTGGAAGCAACCCTTTCTGCAGCTGATTCAACATTTTCTTTTATTGGTATGTATTCAAAACCATCATCACTTTTCTTCATGGGGACGATAGGACTTATAATAGATTTGTCTGTTACAACATTAGAGATTCTCATACACATATCATCTATGTAGTCATATGGTATAGATAGCACCAATAGATCACAATCCATTGCAATTGCAATATTTTCATTGCCACTTATACTCCCTCTCATTTTGGAACCGTAGAATCCTGCAACAACTTTGGAGTACACCGCAGCAGAGTCAACGGCTCGTTGCGCATCCCTGGAACCAACCACAACATCGTGGTTTATACTCCATCTCATGGCCAAACCCTCCCCCATTCCACCTGTGCCCCCTATAATACCGATCTTCACAGACTCTTGCTTGGATGCAATTAATATTAATTCTTTTTTCCTAAGGAATGTCTGTCAGCTGCTAGATATGCTCACGTTGTCTAATGATACTTTTAGCCTTAATTTATATTATTTAAAATTGCAAATTAGATGATATGGCAAAAGATCCTGTGTGTGGAATGTTCGTGGAAGAAAGGAAGGCCTCTATTAGTGAAGAGGTTGAAGGTGTCAGATATTACTTTTGCAGTAACAACTGCTTCGATGAGTTCATGGCTCCTGCAAAAGAACTGAGTAAGCTTAGAAAACATATAACAATAGGTACAATTTTGACGGCACTTATAATATTCTTGATGTACGTTAACATCTTTCCTCTTGAGATAAATCATTATGTCCTTTTTGCTTTGGCAACTCCCATTCAGTTCTGGATAGGTTGGAGATTCTATCGTGGAACCCTAGATGCACTTAAGCATAGGATAGCCAATATGGATGTGCTAATAGCATTAAGTACTACTACCGCTTGGTTGTACAGTACTATTGTAACTTTTATGCCCGCCATAATTCTATTTAAGGAAGTATACTTTGAAACTGCAGCGATAATAATCCTCTTGATACTGGTTGGTAGAATGCTTGAACATAGAACCAAAACAAAGGCATCCAAAGCGCTCAGAAATCTTTTGGATCTTAAGCCTATATTGGCTCATGTCATTAAGGAGGGTAGTGAAATTGAGGTTCCTGTTGAAAAAGTTGAGATGGATGATCTTTTGATAGTCAAGCCGGGAGAAAAAATCCCTGTTGATGGAATAGTGGTTGAAGGATATTCATCTGTAGACCAGGCTGTAATAACAGGGGAGAGTATATCCGTTGAGAAAGAAGTTGGAGACGAGGTGATAGGTGCCACAATCAACAAGAGAGGATTGTTGAAGTTCAGAGCAACGAAGGTTGGTCAGGGAACCGTATTATCCCAGATAATAAGACTTGTTGAGGAAGCAAAATCTAGCAGGGTTCAAATTCAAAAACTAGCAGATAAAATATCATCATATTTTGTTCCAACGGTAACCGGGATCGCAACAATATCCTCACTTGCTTGGTTCTTCTTTGGAGGAATAGGATTGACTTTTTCGTTGCTGGTCTTTGTAACTGTGATAATAGTTGCTTGCCCGTGTGCTCTGGGTATAGCTACCCCCGCTGCACTGATGGTGGGGGCTGGCAAAGCAGCAGAAAATGGTATTCTGATAAAAGGGGGAGAGTATTTGGAGATAGTGAGAAAGGTCAAGGTTATGGTCTTTGATAAGACTGGAACACTGACCAAAGGAGAGCCTTCAGTGACTGACGTCATTTCTCTTGATGGAATTAGTAATGAAGAGGTTCTGCGACTGGCTGCGATAGCAGAGAAAGGTTCTGAACATCCCTTAGGAGAGGCTGTGGTAAGAAAGGCAAAGCAAGAAGGACTGATAGTTGCTGATCCAAACTACTTCGAATCTATTGCAGGACTTGGAATAAAAGCAACATATGGTGGTCATTCTATAATTATCGGAAATAGAAAACTTATGAAAAATAGTGGACTATCTGTAGAGGATGCCGAAAAACAAATGAAGGAATTAGAAGATCAGGGAAATACTACTACTCTAATAGCTATCGATGAAAAGTTAAGTGGAATAATAGCAATATCAGACACAATCAAGGAAAATGTCCCAGAGGCGATAAGAGCAATAAAAAATATTGGAATTGAAGTTGTAATGCTTACAGGCGACAACAAAAAGACAGCAAAGGCAATCGGAAGCAAACTTGGAATAGATAGAGTTATTTCGGAAGTTTTGCCCCAACAAAAGGAAGAGATTATTGGGCGGATAAAGAGTGAGGGGAAGACAGTAGCAATGGTGGGTGATGGAATCAATGACGCGCCTGCCCTTGCTTCTGCAGATCTGGGTATAGCTATCGGGAGCGGGACGGATGTAGCGAAGGAGACGGGTGGAATAATACTAATCAAGGATGATCTCAGGGATGTAGTAACTGCAATAGAGCTTGGTAAGAAGACATTCGCAAAGATAAAGCAGAATCTATTCTGGGCATTTGCTTACAACAGCGCATTAATTCCAATAGCAGCTGGAGCACTTGTACCTATATTCGGTCCTCAAATGTACAGTTTCCTTCCGTTCTTGGCAGCGGGTGCGATGGCAACTAGCTCTGCAACCGTAATCGCCAATTCATTACTTTTGACAAGGTACAGTCCCAAGATTGAAGCTGGCAGTAGTAAGGTTGGTAGGAAAAGCCTGCCGTTGAAGTATAAAACAGAACCGAAGATATTAGAATCTAGATTCTTTAAATTTCAAAAGAGTACAAGAGATAAAAACAAACTTAAGATTGTGAGTATGGCAAGGGATCCGATCTGTGGCATGAGTGTAGACGAAAATAAAGTAGAGTTCAAATCTGAGTATGAAGGAGAAAAGATCTACTTTTGTTCTATGGGGTGCAAGTCATCTTTTGAAAAGGATCCTTCTAGGTATATTTCCAATTAACTTCTAATTTTTGTTTATTTCTTTACCAGTGTTGTGTCTTCAACAGAAATTGATGAAGTTTGATGGTTAGAATCATGTTCAAGTTAACAATACCGTTTTTTGAAAAGTTTGAACTATCAAGAATTTGAGGATAGTGTTTTTCAAGATTGACATGCGATGGATCAGGTCTATCCTCTGATCATCTCCGGTCGTAGAAAAATTCTGTTACTTGGGATACACTTTGACGGAATTGATAAATTCATTTATCTAGCAAATAATACGGTTAGTTGGTAGCTTACATTTACTGTCTTGGTATTGGTGTATGGGTTTGCGGTTATTTGAGGATATCAGGTCGTACTGTAATTGGGTAGTATCCTGGGTGTGATTTGGATAGTTATAACAAGTCGCCTTATCAGAGATTGGTCTTCAATGATATTTGGATTCCCAAGGGAAACCTGAGGGATAATAGGAAAAATAATAGGAAAAATAATAGGAAAAATAATAGGAAAAATAATAGGAAAAATAATAGGAAAAATAATAGGAAAAATAATAGGAAAAATAATAGGAAAAATAATAGGAAAAATAATAGGAAAAATAATAGGAAAAATAATAGGAAAAATAATAGGAAAAATAATAGGAAAAATAATAGGAAAAATGCTTGAGCTGGAAAATTTTTACATTTATAGGTTTAATAAATAAAGAGGAGTATTATAATACCTTATAATTTTTCATTTAATTTATATTGTGAAGCCTTGGAAAAGGTAATCGTATTGGCTATTGTAATGATGATGAGGCATGGAGAGGCGGAGAACAATGTCCGTCACATTCTTGCTGGAAGGGAGTTGGAATTCCACCTTACAGAAAGGGGTAGAGAACAAGTAGCTTCAACTGCAAATGGTCTAAAATCAATCCCCATCGATGCAATATACACAAGTCCTGTTATAAGGACAGTTGAAACTGCTAAGATAGTGTCTGAAACTTTGGGCGTTGATTTTGTGATAGATGAAAGACTGTATGAGACAGATATGGGTTCTTTAGTGGGTCTGGGTTATGACGAAGTAATACAAAAATACGGCAATCTCTTTCTTGGATTCTACTATGATGATCCCATGTTGAAAAATCTTAAAGTAGAAAAATTTACAGCAATCAAAGACAGGGTTTCCAATATGCTTGACTATGTGGCAGAAAAACATCCACATACCAACGTTCTAATGGTAACCCATTTGGATCCACTAAAAGCTGCTATAACAAAAATGCTCGATTTAAAACCAGTGGCTCTCTTGAATATGGCAATAAAAAATGCATCGTTGACAATACTGAGGCATGGTAGCTCTGAGTATAATTTAATAGCATTCAATGTAATGGCTTTGAATAGATATATTTTTGAAGAATATAATAATGATTCATCTTCAGAATCTTTAAATAGTGTGTAGGGACTCACAGATTAATTGTGGGTTTGATTCCAACCAAGATTTATGGTTTGCTTTTGTTACCCTTACTTTTGATGTCTTTAATAATGATTATGGAACCTGCCTATGGTCAACAAACCCAATATGTTGACAGAAACGTCTTGGCCTGGAGTTTGTTTTATGAATTGATGACTGCAGCCTTCATTGTAGGCGCCATCGTTCAGGGAACGATAGTCTTCATTATCTTTAGGTTTAGAGAGAAGAAGGTCAAATCCGAGGAGGTATCAAGATAATTGAGTCATACTACCGTTGAATGGATCTATGTGGGAGCTGTTGTTGCCGTCCTAATATGGGTCGGAGCGATTGCATGGGATGCAGAAAGGGTCATTGGAGAAATTCCTGTAGATGCAACAACTATCAAGGTCACGTCTCAGCAGTGGTTCTGGACCTTTGAGCATCCTGATGGGACGAAAGAAGTGGGACAACTAACTGTAAAGTTGGGTAAGGCCTACAAGTTCGAGGTGACATCTAAGGATGTAATACATGCATTTAACATTCCCTCCTATGCAGTTATGATAGATGCTGTTCCTGGGAGAATTAACCACATTTGGTTCGCACCAAATAAGGCAGGCGAGTTCTTGATCCAATGCAGGGAATACTGTGGATTGCTTCATTACCAGATGCGTGCCACCTTAATAGTGGAGGCATGACAGTTGGTTCTTGAGGTAAGAAAGCCTAGGCCATTATGGGAAATCCTGTTCTCTACGCATCACACCGACGTGGGTTTGCTTTACATAGTAACGTCGATTATATTCATTTTTCTGGGTGGTGCGCTGGCCTTGATAATAAGAGCTGAACTTTTCTTACCTGGAGAAACATTGATTGGAGATCCAGCATTATTCAATAGGATTTTCACCGTGCATGGTACAACCATGTTATTCTTATGGATACTTCCTTTCTCAGCTGGAGTTGGTAACTACCTGATACCTATAATGATCAAATACAAGGATATGGCTTATCCGAAGTTAAACGCTGTTGCTTATTGGATGATTCCTCCGGGAGCAGCACTCGTATGGATGGGTTTTTCAGACACGGGGTGGACAGCATATCCTCCATACTCGATCTTAAGTGCACCCGGCCCGGCAGCAGATATGTGGATATTTGGATTGAAGATATTAGGACTTTCCTCAATTTTGGGTTCCATTAATTTCATAGTTACAATTCTCAAGTGCAAGCATCCTGACTTGCCTGCCATGAAGATGCCACTCTTCGCCTGGTCAATACTGGTCATATCATTCATGAGCTTGGGGGCTTTACCAACGTTCACTGCCTCGTTGATAATGTTGTACACCGATAGGCTGGGAATTTCGGGTTTTTTCAACCCTGCTATGGGTGGAGACCCCATCGCGTATCAGCATCTCTTCTGGTTCACCTTCCACCCTGAGGTATACATCTTTCTTTTGCCAGCCGTTGGTATGGCATATGAACTTGTGCCAAAGTTCTCTAGGAAACCAATATTTAGCTATACCTCTGGTGTGATTGCACTTCTAGTTCTTATGATAATAAGCTTCGCTTCATGGGCGCATCACATGCTTGCAACTGGTATGTCATTCACAGAGAAGACTGTATTCATGGTTGGCACACTGGCAGCTGTTCCAATGTCTGCCATGCATGTTTTCAATTGGCTTGCTACATCATGGGGAGGAAAGATCAAATTCTCTGCACCTATGAAGTTTGTTTTTGGCGGAATAGCGCTTTTCTTTGCCTCTGGTGCAGGCGGTGTTCTAAATACTGCACTTCCACTGGATTTCATTACACATGATACGTATTGGGTAGTAGGACACTTCCATCTCATGTTGATGGGTACAGTATCTATGATATTCTTGGGTTTCATCTATTACCTGTTCCCATTGATAACGGGCAGGATGTACAATGACAGGCTTGCAACGGTCCATTTCTTGATGACATTCATAGGCACTATATTGGTATTCGTCACTCAACATATCTTGGGACTGTTCGCAATGCCTAGGAGAGTTTGGGATTATATTCCAGATCCGAGTGTATTGGCAATGAATCAGATAGCCACTATAGGTGCATTTATCCTGGGGATAGGTATGGCAATTTTCCTGTATAATTTGTTAAAGAGCTCTGCAAGTGGCAAGCCAGCAGAGATGGAAGATCCCTTTGAGATAGGCGAGGAGTATTATGACCACAGAAGAAAAGAGCCCCATTAGCCTGACTACTCCCAATAGAGTTGGTAAAGGTGTTGTGCTCATAGTGGTACTGATGGGTATTGGTGCAGGGCTACACTTTGCATTTTCGGCTGAATGGAACGCATACCCTCCATCAAGTCAGTCGGCTGTAGGTCCAGTAGAAAGACCAACTGGTCCAGTTACACCTACTGGGGTTATCCATGAGTTTGAATTGCGATTCGTCGAAAGTGCAGATTTTAGGGTGTTGGGATTCAATGCATTACCAGGGGAGGAAGGTGCTAATCCAGACATGGTGATAAATGTAGGGGATGATGTGATCATTGAGGCAATCAATGATGGTTATATGCCGCATGCTTTCGGAGTGGTATCTGATCCTGATGATCCGGCATCAATAATATTCAAATCTGCATTGAATTCTGTATCTGATCCACTATTAAGGGGAGCTGATGGAGAAGTAAAATTCATCCCTGACAAAGAGGGTGAATATTATTACATCTGTACGATACCGGGTCATTCAGCGCTTGGGATGAAGGGCAAGTTCATAGTGAAATCACCAGAATAATGATGGTACTAAAATATATAGCATTTGCATCGCTTGCTCTTGTTTATTCAGTAATTTTCATAGGCGGGTACATAAGTGCGGCAGGTCTGGGTCTGTCATGTCCAGATTGGCCACTGTGTCATGGCCAGCTTTTGCCGAGGGAAGATTTTATGATCGAATGGATACACAGGTTTATCGCGGCAACGACAGGGATACTTGTAGTGATGACAGCGGTACTTTCATGGTTCCACAAAAAAACGGAGTCAAAGATAAGACTGACATCAATCTTGGCTGCAGTGTTTGTTGTTACCCAAATTACATTGGGATTTGTGGTAATAGAGGCTAAACTTCATGCGTTGTTAGTATCTATACACTTGGGTATTGGTGTACTGTTGTTCACATCTGCACTTCTCACTGTTTTATTTGCTTACAAGATAGACAGAAAAGAAAGGTTGGAAACTCAATTCTAAGTAACAACTTTGTATATCGGTAGGAAAATCTATTGGTTGTTATAAAATGGGACATTACCAGTAGATGAATTAACTAGAATAATTGAGATCTACACCTAAAAAGGGAAAAGCTTTAAATTCAATTAGCGAGTCGATTATTTCATGACTTCTATAAGCAAGAGTATGGAAATTAATTCTCCGATAAATGAAGTTTTTACATATTTTGCAAGACCTGAACATATGGCGGATCAGTTCCCTGAAGATATAGGGCTAAAGGTTTTGCCGATAGAGGTCAAGAACAACTTTGGCGTTGGTACTATATTTAGAATAACTGGAGACTTTAACGGTAAGAAATTGGAGTGGGACTGTGAAACTATTGAATATATACCACATAAGAAGATAGTTGCGAAACAGATACGAGGACCATTTAAGAATTGGGAGATAACTGTAGACTTTGAGGACCTTGGAGAGAAAAAGTGCAGGACCGGAATAAGTGTAGATTATGAAATGCCGTTTGGTCCATTTGGGAGCTTGATAGATAAAGTAAAACTAAAAAAATCTGCAGAAAGAGGTATAGAGAACGGATTGTATCGAGTAAAGGCATTACTTGAAGGGACAGGTTCGATACCAGTTTACATTACTCTGGATGCTTACAGGGCCTTACTACATGAGAAGGAAAGAACAAAATGCAATGTATCCGAGACTATAGTGCAGCTGATCAACTCGAGGCCAACAATTGCAAAGTAATAGATAACTTATTACAAGCTTCTTGAACCTTTAAATATCTAGAATTTTTGCTCTGATACTGGGCCTGTAGCTCAGCCAGGTAGAGGTTATTCTAATATCCGCTCATAGCGGCTGGCTCTTAACCAGTAGGTCGTGGGTCCAAATCCCACCAGGCCCGCTAACATTCTATACTTTTTAATGGTTCCCTTGTGTACATGTATATATGCAGAAAGCAGAAGAAAAAGAAGTTCTGATTGGTCAGTCATATTATGTTATTGAAATGTCAGTAAAAGGCAAAGAGACTTTGAAGAATTATAGACGGAGGGTGAGGAATGTCCTAAAGGCTCACAGGTCGTGGGTTAAAAATCCACCAGGTACATGATATTTAAGAAGTAAATCGCTTTCACAATCATTAATTATGAAAACTAGATCAATGGGGATTGTACTTACCTTATTTTTAATTCCTATTTTTGCTTGGTCACCATGGATAACAAAAGATTTTGCTGAACACAGAGTTATTGACGATTTTAATAAACAATGGTTAGGAGTATCAGATGGGTGTGGATTCAATTGCGAAAATTGTGGCATGTTCAAATCAAACAAAATGTTATTTGGATATGAGGTTACTATTCTATACAGTTGTGGTCTGAAAGAATCGCCATCGTTATACCCTGATTGGCAAGATAAAATGTTTGTATCTTCTGTTGGAACCGTTCATACTTAAAGTCACAAAACTAATCAAGATTAATCATGTAGAGTTTGTTCTCTTTCCCTCTGGCTTAGGGATGCTTAATGAATCGGACTTATTCGGTATCTCTTTCTAAGATTATCACACATTTCTCCATGTCTGCTAAAACCCCTGGATTATTCATTACTGTCAATAGTAACGTTTAGCAACTATTACGCAGAAGTTGATGAATTGATAAGAACAAAGAATTTACTTTCATTGTGATATATCTCCTATTCACAGTAGGAAAAAGGAAATTATAACATTGAAGAATATGTTACTGAATATTATAGAAAAACTTGATACTTTTTTCATACGAACTTATATCAGAGGTAAGATCTATAATCCCACAAAGAATGTAAGTATAAGCTCAAACTCTGTAATCCATTGAGCCAACTAAACTTTAGTGCTTTAAAACAGTGTCAAAATTAGGTTAAATCTTTAAAGCTCAATCTTTCTAATTCTATAACCTTTTTAAAAGCCTAGATCTGCCTGAGCCTAAAGAACATGTAAAACAGCTGATTGCAAAAGGACTCTCGAAAGTACCTTCAGAACTTGATAGAATTATTGAAGAGACTCAAGCAATAACGTACAGAAAGCCTTACAGTTATTGATACAAGGTTCCAAATTAGATTTTGGTCGTAATACCAATAAGGAATTGGAATTTAAATAATAACGTCAGCTAAATGATCTAGGGGTAGTGATATGAATAAAAAAGGAATCATTAGATTCCTCTTAGGAACTCGTACCGCAGATACGGAGTCTGCCCGACGGCTCCTTATTTTAATAATCTCGTATCATCAGACCTGCTTGTAGCGGAAGCATGAAGTAAGGTGATCATTAACCATACCGGTGGCCTGTATGTGCGTATAACAGATAGTCGAACCTATGAACTTGAAGCCCCGTTTTTTGAGGTCTTTACTTATCGCATCAGATATAGTCTTTGTGGGGAGTTGTTTTAGCGTTGTGAACTTGTTCTTTATGGGCTTGCCATCAACGAATCCCCAGATGTATCTGTCAAGCGAACCAAATTCTTCTTTGACCTCAAGGAACCTTGCAGCGTTGTTTATTGTTGACTCAATCTTGAGCTTGTTTCTTATTATCCTAGGATCTTTCATAAGCATGTTCACGTCTCTTTTACTGAACCTTGTCACCTTCTTTGGGTCAAATCGGGCAAAGAGGTCTAGTAATTCTGGCGTTTTTTGAGTACCGTCAACCAGCTAAGTCCTGCTTGCGCTCCCTCCAAGGTGAGGAACTCAAAAAGGCGGTGGTCATCGTGCAAGGGTACCCCCCACTCCTCATCATGGTACTTCACCATGATGGGATCGGTCGCCCAAGAACATCTCTTCATGATTCAGATTATACACCTACGCTTTTAACCGTAGGGCGTGGAGCTTCCTCACTGTTCTCTACTGTTATGAATTCATTCTTTCCATTTCCAGATACTACACACCATATCCATCTCTTCTTTCCATTTATCGATATGTTTGTCTCATCAAAACTACTACTCTTCGATCTGTTGATATTGCTCCTAACCCCCTGAACAAATCTCTGGAGTTAGCAACATTGACCAAGGTGTAACACAGAACGCATCAATAGACAAAACGAAGAATTCACACATAGCGGGGGCAGCTTAACCACCTCTGTCTCATTTTTTTTCTTGTAAATTCAATATAGGTCCTTCTCATTCTTTCATATAGTAAATTTCTATTGTATACTCATCTAGATCATGAAAGTAAATTCCTGCATCACCTTCACCTTCATCATGTATTGATATATTTTTCTTGCTCAGTCAATCTTTCCATTTATTCATTTCATCGTACCTATTGACATCAAAACCAAAATGCATACCTTCTGTGTTTATTTTATCGTATCCATCTTACAAAGTAAATATGTCTTTACCGCATCTGAGAAAAATCAAGTGTGGTTCTCTATTGACTTCTCCCATACCAAAAACTTCATAGTAAAACTTCTTGGATTTTTCTAGATCTGAAAATCTGATATTAATAAGGTTTAGACCCTTCATCTCCATTTCAAATTACCTCAATTCCTTTGCATACAGTTTCCGTAACATATGTTTCATAGTCTTGTTCTTCCCCTTATTCTAAAATTTTAATGGTATCTTTAGAGTCATCTCTGTTTAGTGATTTCAGAAAAAAATTTATCTACAATAATTAGGAAAAGAAAGCATATACCTGCAAAAGGACCAGTAAACGTTAACAGACAGACAATCCATGCGATTATTCTTGGTATAGATTACCGTGTTGCAAAGCAAATCTACAAATTAAGATGTCTTACAATAATCTGATTTTCAATTGTTATTGAAGTGGGATCTGGCGTATATAGAATAGCTTATCTCTTAGACCAATTCAATATAGTGACAGTAGCAATCGTTGTCATAATTACAGAAGGAGTTTATTTACCTGTTGCAGCATATCTTGTGCGAAAGTGGTCCAAAGAATAGAATAAAAAATTTGAAAGTTCTACGGAATTGAAAGGTAAATAATAACATCCGCTTAATGAATTAGGCGTTATAATTTAGTTTTACTATAGCTACTGTTCCATTACAAGAAAAAAATGGGAGAAAGAAGCGGAAGAAGGAGAGGATTATGATCGAGAGTTCAGTTGAAGGATTTACAGGGTTAAGCAGGAACGCTACATGAAATTGCACATGCTAGAAGCGACACATCTGACATATGTGAACAGTTTGAGCTTGAACTAACGGCATTGTTGGGTATAATTTCCAAAAAAAATACACCCAAGAAATAAAATAGTGTTTAGTAGGTAGAATTTGTATTCATGACATTCACATACGTACTCCATCCTGAAATTCCAAAAATTAAGCAGGTCATTATCGATGGCGTCAGGTACTATGATACCCCTGAAGGGACGCTCATGTCAATTACTTCGCTTTTGAAGAATTTCACACCGCAGGGCATTTTAGATTGGAGGGTATCCGTTGGTGAGGAAGTTGCAAATGAAGTGATGAAGGCCGCTACCGATAGGGGCTCTAAAGTGCATAAAATAATTGAAAACTGCCTAGCAAACAAGCCAGAAATTGATCTTGTTGGTAATTATGGAGAGCTTGCAGCCAGAATGTTCAGCCAGATGATACCAGCACTAATCAAGATTGACAGAGTTAGGGTTCTTGAGAAGGGACTGTACAGCACTAAGTATGGCATTGCTGGAAGGGTTGATTGTATAGCTGAATACGACAAGAAATTGACTGTGATCGATTTCAAAACTGCTACACGAAAAATGAATGAAAGAAATGAGACACATCTTGTCCAAGCCAGCTTTTATTCGCTCGCGTGGGAGGAGCGGACCGGCGAGAAGGTGAGCCAGATAGCAATTCTTACGACCACGGAAGACGGTGAGATAGACGTGTACAGGGACGACCCGTCAAATTATGTCGGTCGTCTGAAAGAGATGATTGAAGAGTACAAAAATGGACACCCTATGCCATAGAATACCTCATTACCAATGTTGCTGTTGGGAATTGTAAAACCCTCGCTGAATCTATCTGGATTAGAATCACATGGAGTCAAACCATTGCCCTTCCCCACAAGGTCAAGCAGCTCTTCGTCCCAAGACATGCCAGCACGATATCCATCGTAACCATCATCAGAGGGATCGTTGGGGTTGCTTGTCCTAACTTTGGTGACCTTGGCACAGAAATGAAATGGGACGCCTACTTTGGCAGTTCATTCGATCTCATTTGAGGAATCAGAGAAATGATTCTGGCAATAGACGTCGTGAGCTACCCCTCCATCCCGAGAAACAACTATTGAACCAGCTAAAGGTGGTCTATTCGGGAAGGGAATGCATCTGGTTGGAATCCTGATGGAATCATAGCGTTATTTTTCATTCAAGATGCTGATGTTGGCAATAACTCAGTAGTTATTGTAAGTGCTGCTAGTGGAAATCCAAATAATGGTTGTGGAAACGTAGTGATATTCCCAGATCTAAATGGTTTCGATATTAGCTGCTCTCATCCTGGCGAAGATTCTAAGCTCAACTACGTTGTGATAAACCCACCATAAACTGAATCAGACACCAACATTTTTTCTTTTCTTCATATTTTTCAGAACATTACTACAAATTCTAATAGAAGTTTCTAGAAAAACCATAGACGAACTATTTTCAGAATTCTATAAAGTTAAACACGAATTACGCTTGTTAGGTTACTATTCTACTATCAAACCGAAAGCTCTTGGGCTATTTGGAGAAGTTTTCTATCGAACCAACTAACCTATAGTGCGTTTAAAAGTGTCAAAATTAGGTTCAATCTTTAAAGCTCAGTCTTTCTAGTTCTATAACCTTTATCGTACAACTGATTCATTAATTACCTTACCTTTACCTTCTGTATTGGGTACCCTTTACTATACATTTACCATACCTAGGTATTACCTTACTTACTTTTACCTTGTATTATTACTAACCTTTAGGGATTTATGGTACAACTCAAAGTAATCAAAACATTCTATGATAGAATCAAATGATATGAATGCGAATGGATCACAGTGCTCGGAGGAGTTGGTTCTAATATTCTGGTTGGAACATTCGCTGTAACTAAGAGCCTATCCTAAAATTCTAGCTGATAGTTAATGATTGGTAGAAATGATAACATTTAGAATGCAAGAATATTAGTTCATACTGTCAGGTTTAGTTTTCTTACTATTGATTTTATTAGTATTGTAGATAGTAGATACTAGAAACAGTTGCATTAACGTGTTTATGACACTACCAATATATCGCTCTATACACTATTAGGCAGTTAGCAAATTCTACTAGCGCCTGATAATTTTCCTTCTTCTTGAATCTTACCAATAACTTTCTGAACCTGTTATGCCAAGATGCGGTTCTTTCTACAACCCATCTCTTTGCTTTGTACAAATTCTTTTTCAACACTTCACCCTTACGACTAATGTGGTCCACATATCCCCTTCTCCTAACTCCATACTCTATCTCAGTGAAATCGTATCCTATTCATGCATATGTTCTGTTTAACTTTGGGCCTATCAACAACAATGCTATCTATTGTAGGAAAGGCTGATTTCATATCGTGCTTGTTTGCTCCAGTAATTACAGATGAGAGAGGTACTCCTCTTCTATCAACCAGCATGTGACGTTTGGTACCTAGCTTGCCTCTATCCGTTGGGTTTGCTCCGGTCGTTTTCCCCCTAATGGGGCCTTCGGTACGCTATCCATGGATTGCCAGTCCCATCCCATGCTCTTTAATTCATCATATATTTCCAGCAGCCTCTTCCATACCTTCTTGAATACTCCTATCCCAATCCATTCCTGAAATCTTGCATGGCAAGTTGAGCCAGAACCAAATTCTTTCGATACCTTCTTCCACTGGCATCCAGTTCTTAATACATACAGTATTCCATTCAATACTTTTCTAAATGGCACAGCTGGCCTTCCAACTGTTCTTGCTGGTTTCTCTGATGGCAACACTAGTTTGAACTCTTCCCATAGATCGTCTGGTATATGCCATATGGTCGGCATGCTCTTTTTCTTTGATTTTCTCACAAATTTAGCTAGAGAGGACAGATCTAGATCTGTTTCGGTATAAACAATTAGGCTATGATGTTAATTTTCGGATAAGCTCTAAGATGGGTTTGGAGTATTTGAAAGAAGCAGATTTAAAGAAACTTCTTCTTGAACTTGAAGGAAAGGGTTTGACGATAGTGTTTGATGATACAGATTTAGAACTTGCGGCAAAGAGTTGTATTGATGGTGTGTTGAATAATGCTGGACAGAGATATAATGAAGTAAACGCAGTCTTTGTTCAAGAAAGTATAGCCATTGAATTTGTTAACAAAATTCTGAAACATTTAGATTCATGGAAGGTTGGAGATCCCAGGCTTGATCAAATTACCATCGGTCCGTTGATCACGGAGTAGGCGGCTGAGTATGTTGAAGAACTTGTTAGAGATATTGTAAGGAAAGGTGTAAAATTGCTAATGGGCTGCAAACTACATGCTAACTACCTTGAGTCCACAGTATTGGATGAAGTTGCTTTGACTGCGATGATAACTTGGGAGAAAACTTATGGGCAGGTTGTCACTGTTGTTAGGATAAAGAGCGAAGGCGAGACAATTGATATTGGACATAAATCAAACTATGGTCTTGATTCCTGTGTTTTCTCAACCAGTTTTTATCGTATATGTAAGATTGCAAAAAGGTTGCAGCTATGGGAAATTTCTATAAACGGCTTGACGCGGCGTTGGTTACTTCCCAATTGGTGATGTGAAATAGTCTGGTCTTAGAAGGGAGAGAGAATTGCTCATGGCATTAAAGAGATTACTACGATTAAAACAAATGCATTCAATTTATATCCTGGCCAGCTAGGTAACCCAAAGAAGATAGTAAAGGATTGAGGTGATTTATTAGTCACTTATCTGTAGTCCATCTGTCTTGGTAAAAACTGTTTGTATAATTAGTGGAGGTGCTGATTCCACTTGTACAGCTGCACACTTGAAAAGTATAGGACATGATCTATACTTTATCACATTTTACTATGGGCAAAGAAGCAGGAGAGAAGTGGAGAGAGCAAAGGTGATTGGTGATTATCTAAGTGTAAGCGATCACAAGGTGGTTGATATGGGTTTCATGGGAGAGCTTTACAGGGGAAGCAATGTATTGACTAACGCGAATTCATCAATACCTGGCGAGTTCAACTACAATATAGTTGTTCCAGTTAGAAATGCGATTTTCATAAGTATAGCATCTGCTTGGGCTTTTAGCATAAATGCAGAGATAATTGCTTATGGGGCACATAAAGGTGACTTCAATTATCCCGATTGCAGGCCAGAGTTTGTTAAGTCTATAAATGAAACTATTAACCTCGCAGAAATGGATGGAATAATGAAAAGAGTTAGGAGAGAGATCAAAATCTGGTCTCCAGCAACAGACATGTTTGGCAAGAAAGATTTGTTACGGATAGGGTATAAAGTATTAGGTGACAAATTGTTCGAAACATGGAGTTGTTATACTAACGGTGTCATACATAAAACTGCAGTACTACATTGTGGGAAGTGTGAATCATGTATAAATCGAAAGAACGCATTTATTGAGGCTGAGATAATTGATAGGACGAAGTATAGTGAGTGATCAGATTGAAAGTAAGACTTAGCGAAATTTTCACGAGTGTTGAAGGAGAGGGAGTCTACTTTGGAACAAAAACCATGTTTGTTAGACTAGCCGGGTGCCACTTGAAATGCTTCTGGTGTGATACCCCTTATGCTCTATCGATGAAAGATGGTCAAGAGTATGAAGTAAGTGAAGTAGTAAAGATGATCGATGATAATTTATTGCAAAATACTTACAAAGTCAACTTTACTGGTGGCGAACCCTTATTGCAGCACATTGCTGTATTTGAAATGGCCAAGCATGTTAAACACAAAGGTCTGCTTACATATATTGAATCTTCTTGCTTTGATTCGGAAAGATTCAAAGAGATCTTACCATCTATAGATATATGCAAGGTTGAATTCAAGTTAAGTGATTCGGAAGCCGTTGATGCTGAACATTACAGAAATTTACTAGAAAACGAACTAACTTGTCTTGAGGAAGCTATTAAAGAGAAAAGGGCAACCTACATTAAGGTCGTAGTTACTAGTCAAAGCAACAAAAAAGAATTCGAGGAACTTACAAAAATGATATTTAATAAGATAAAATCAGTAGATATAGAGGGTTTTATCATACAGCCTGTTTATGGACAAAGTGAACCTGCATTGGATCAGTTATTTCAATTTTATGATATTGTATACCCCCACTATAAGCAAGTTCGTATCGTCCCACAATTACAGAAAATGATAGGTGTGAGATAGTGAACAAGGAGAGAGTAAAGAACCTGGTTAGAGAGTTACTGATAGAAATTGGAGAGAATCCTGATAGGGAGGGATTGAGGGAAACTCCAAGGAGGATCGCGGACCTATATGAAGAGATACTTGATGGTTACAAGATGGATTCTGAACTAGATGTACAGTTTACGGAAAGTAATGATGTTGTGGTTGTAAGGGAAATTCAGTTTTATAGTATGTGTGAACATCATTTACTACCATTTTTTGGAAAAGTGCATTTAGCGTACATTCCTAATAATAAAGTGTTTGGAATATCAAAACTTGTACGGCTAGTTGAAAAGTATGCTAAGCGTCTGCAAATACAGGAACGACTTACAAAACAAGTTGCCGATGAGTTACAGATGATGGGTGTTAAAGGTGCGTTAGTTTTGGCAGAGGGAGATCATATGTGCATGCGCATGCGTGGTGTCAAAAATAACAGTAAGATAATGACTTTAGCATATAGAGGTGATTTTGAGAAGAGAGAGTTAAGGGAACATATAGTTTCTATGATATGGAATAGTAGATCGTATACAAATATGATTTGAGTTAATGGCAAAAGCAATTATACGACGGGACTCGGTAGCAATCATATACTTTTTAGAAAATTATTCTATAATAGGGTTTACCCTATTCAATTCCTGATTAGAAAGTTGTTTATATTCTGCCTGGCTTAAAATATCTATTCCTTTTCATTCTGGCAATCCATTATCTAGAATCGCAATGAGACAATTAAAGAAATAATTTAGTATCATTATGTATCACTTTGACTTTACATTTATTACCTAAGCAACAAACCGAAATTATCCAGGCCGGGTGATCATGGCACGATAGTCTCAAAGTAGCTGGTAAAAATTATCTTAACTAATATGATGGGGGATACACAAACAAATCTTCTTCTTGGGTATATGTTCTTCATGTTTGATTAGACATCACTATTCCACTTTCTGGGAATTTATTCAAGGTTTTCTCATCACTCGGACCCATCTTCCATGATTCTTTGAGCTTATCAATTACAACAACTACAGTTGAGTAAATTTTGTATAATTATTTTTTACTTTATCCACTGGGTATTTCGTTTTATTTTCTTCCATCTTCTCAATGATTGCACGCCCCAGATCTATATTCAAAATATTTCCCATACTAGCACAATATAGTATTACATCGGCAAGTTCTTTCTCAATATCTTGTTTTATTTTGATGGCTAGGAGTTCCTTCTTATTGCTCTCGCAGTCTGACCATTGAAATATTTCAAGTAATTCTCCAGCTTCCACGCAGATTGATATTGCTATGTTCTTTGCATTCTGATACTTTTCCCAGCCTCTTTCTGAGATAAAATCCTTCATTATTTCTTGTACTTTAGTTATTGTCACGACCATGCACACTCAAACTACCACTCTCATTATTAATTTTTGGTCACCAATACTAGACTTTGAAGTACCAATAATTGTTAACGTCATAATTGAGGATGTGTAGAGGATATTTCACTATGATTTTAGTTAATTCTTGAATTTCCAAATAGAATCTAAGATTCTGCTATTTGCCGTATTCTAAAATCACAAAACAAAAACCTAATGTAAGCAAAGATATTATTGCCCTTGCTTCATTAGATATGGTCAATCTTGTATTATAAAAAATGGTATTGGTAAGTATCGTATTGGTAGCATTAAATTTACATCAAGACAGGTTGTTCATTAGATTAAGACTCCCTAGACCTTCCTATCAAAGGAAAAGAATGTAGATACCTGAGGCTTGGGCATAATTTAGTTCGAAACGATAAGATCAGGTTCCATTTTTCATTGGTAATGTGTTTAGCTCAGACTCGATACTTCTTCGTATATTATTTTTGATTGGTGTGATTCGGTCAAAACCTAATAGGAAAAGTAGACCATTCTACTATTCTCCTACAGTTATGGTGAGATGCTTCATCGTTAGAGTATGGATAAGAATACCAAGCAACAATGCTTTGCATGAAACTTTTTGATAGACATGCCATACAACAGGAAGGTAATGAAGGCATGTGGTCTTGATAGGTTGCCAGACAGAAGAACATTCGACAGAAGGTCAAGGCCGTATCAATTGACATAAGATCAAGGATAGATGTTATGGGTATGCTCTTCATAAAAGATGGGTTGGTAGACCCAGCCATAGTATCCGTTGACAGTTCATTGTTGAAAGCAAAGGGACATGTATGGCATAGATCAAACATGAAGAAGAATGAAGTGCCACGCTCGGGTATAGATACAGATGCTCGATGGGGATTCAGCAGAACCAAGGGACGGGTATTCGGATACAAGATGCATCTAGCATGTAGTACTGGTTCGTTGATAGTTCCATTGTCAGCTGATTTCACAACAGCTAACATTACTGATAACAAGATGTATGAAAGCATAACATCTTCATTGCCTACAGGAATGGTAAGGTATGTTGTAGGAGATGAAGGATATGATGATCACAAGTTATGTGATTTCAGCAGGTATAGAGGGCATCCAGTATTCCCATTGGAAAGGTACAAGCATACTACAGATAATAGACTGGCATTGCTGCAGTTCTATAACTCTGAATTTGGACAGCATGTATATTCTCGGAGGAGCATAAGCGTTGAGCCATTGATAGAGCATATGAAGGATGTATTTACCATAGATCCATTGCCAGTTAGAGGATTTGATAAAGCTAGGAGCATCGTTCTGATTTCTATATTGCTATACCAGCTGATGGTATACTATAACTACTTGACAGGAAGACCATTAAGGGCATTGAAGCACATGTTGGGAAGTTAATCAATCAGAGGCATCAAGTTATTTTTGTTATATGGAATTATGTCCATGCCTCAATTATCTAGCCTTTTAATGACTCGAAGTATTTTTACTTGCGATTCTTATACTCTATTCTTATTTCTAAAGATCAAAGTCATACCCTCTAGGGATTGTAGTTTACAGTCTAGATCTTCAACGAACATATCTTTACACAAAAGTGATGTTACCCATGCTTATTATTAGTTTGACCTCTAACAGTTCAATAACTAGGTGAGGCATGGGCATTATTCCATATAACAAAAATAACTTGATGCCTCTGATTGATTAACTTCCCAACATGTGCTTCAATGCCCTTAATGGTCTTCCTGTCAAGTAGTTATAGTATACCATCAGCTGGTATAGCAATATAGAAATCAGAACGATGCTCCTAGCTTTATCAAATCCTCTAACTGGCAATGGATCTATGGTAAATACATCCTTCATATGCTCTATCAATGGCTCAACGCTTATGCTCCTCCGAGAATATACATGCTGTCCAAATTCAGAGTTATAGAACTGCAGCAATGCCAGTCTATTATCTGTAGTATGCTTGTACCTTTCCAATGGGAATACTGGATGCCCTCTATACCTGCTGAAATCACATAACTTGTGATCATCATATCCTTCATCTCCTACAACATACCTTACCATTCCTGTAGGCAATGAAGATGTTATGCTTTCATACATCTTGTTATCAGTAATGTTAGCTGTTGTGAAATCAGCTGACAATGGAACTATCAACGAACCAGTACTACATGCTAGATGCATCTTGTATCCGAATACCCGTCCCTTGGTTCTGCTGAATCCCCATCGAGCATCTGTATCTATACCCGAGCGTGGCACTTCATTCTTCTTCATGTTTGATCTATGCCATACATGTCCCTTTGCTTTCAACAATGAACTGTCAACGGATACTATGGCTGGGTCTACCAACCCATCTTTTATGAAGAGCATACCCATAACATCTATCCTTGATCTTATGTCAATTGATACGGCCTTGACCTTCTGTCGAATGTTCTTCTGTCTGGCAACCTATCAAGACCACATGCCTTCATTACCTTCCTGTTGTATGGCATGTCTATCAAAAAGTTTCATGCAAAGCATTGTTGCTTGGTATTCTTATCCATACTCTAACGATGAAGCATCTCACCATAACTGTAGGAGAATAGTAGAATGGTCTACTTTTCCTATTAGGTTTTGACCGAATCACACCAATCAAAAATAATATACGAAGAAGTATCGAGTCTGAGCTAAACACATTACCAATGAAAAATGGAACCTGATCTTATCGTTTCGAACTAAATTATGCCCAAGCCTCGAGTAATTACTAATTTCTTTTGACTTGCATTTGTTGTGAATTCAATATAGGAGCAAGTCACATCCACATTTCCTACTATCATTAATCAACACTTTAGTCTCTGACTCTCGGGATTAGGTTATTTGGTTGTAACCCTTCCATAATTGTCAGTGAGATTTATTCCCATACATCATAATGATAATTTATTTTCTAAATAAGCTATATTTGTGACGTAGTGGATTATTGAGGATTTTCTTAGGGTAATATCATATCTCTTACTAACTCTATAGCAGTTATCTATATGAGGATTGTTGTGGATTATGAGTTGGAGTACTTATGATATGAGCCAGTTAATTATCAATGGTAATTGATTGCTCGTAATTGTGATTCTTATTGGCCCTAGGGGAGATTCAGATTCTTCCTCGCATATAGATACTATCCCTGCATATGCAGCTTGTTTGTTGAGATTGAACCAGGTAGAACTTAAAAATGTATTATATTCTAAAATTCTCCTAAATACCCCAAGTATTGCTCTTGATCTTACATGTTCGTAAATCTTGGCTAAGGATTTTACTTTTTTTGATTCAGCTAGTACTTTGTTGTCGATAATTGTTGGCTCGCAGTCAACTAGTATGTTCTTAACTGCATTAATTACCTTACCAGAATCTTCTGACAGGAATACACGACATTCCGCCGTTATACTTAACGGCACATCAGGAGGTTGTTTCAACTTCCTTACACCATCTTTGAGTTATCTCTAACACTTTTTCTTGTAGTTCTTTTAGAGTCATATCATTAGTTAATATACTGTCTGAATAAGAAATTACTTTACTTAAACCTAGGTCAAGCTCTCTTTTGTCTCTATACAAGAACTCCTCCTCATTGTTGGGAGCATCTTTTCTACCCCTGCCCATTAGATATTTGAAACGCGAGTCTTTAGGTGTATGTATTCCAAGAATTTTTACTACTCCATGATTCCGTAATACCTCTACTTCTTGCATGCTTCGGATGCCATCAATAGCGATTAACATGCTATGGTCCTTTGCCAAATTTTGAACTATGAGGTGTGCAATAGCACCAAGACCCAAGTCCTGCCTTAGTTCAAGCATTAGTTTTCCCAAGTTAACATCATCCTGCTCCAAACCTTGTCTAGTGGCTTCTTCTCTGATAACATCCCCCATAGTAATTATTTTAAAATGATTTTTCTTAAGCATATTAGCTACCGTTGTCTTTCCGGCACCAGGCATTCCTGTTATACAAATGATTAGCGAAGTGGGCATTGCACCTGATGTAATCAGGAAGGAATAAAATCTTATCATTGATGGTATATATTTAAGCCTGACGCAAAGGGTGGTAATATTATTAGCATTTGTAATGAATATAAGATCGTGAAGTCATTAACAGAATACTTTACATTCAATACTCAGATAAGAAGGATCGTCATAAACATAACCAAGAATGTAGAAGAGATTGTGAAAAAGAGTAAAATAAAAGAAGGGTTTTGTTTGGTCAATGCAATGCATATCACAGCGAGTGTTTTCATCAATGATGATGAAAAGGGGCTACATACAGATTTTGAGAAATGGTTAGAAGAGTTGGCTCCGCATGATCCAACAGGTCAGTATAACCACATTTTCACTGGAGAAAATAATGCAGACGCACACCTGAAACGTCAGATAATGGGCCGCGAAGTTATAATTGCAATCACAAGTGGAAAACTTGATTTTGGTCCTTGGGAACAGATCTTTTACGGAGAATTTGATGTTCAACGCAAAAAAAAGTCCTAGTCAAGGTGATAGGTGAATGATTGTTGATGTATATTTTTCCCAACGGTGTTTAGATATTTACCACAAGCAATATATGCACTTTCTCTCTAACTGACAAAAAATGCGTACCTTTGTAGCAGTAGAAGTTAGCAACAAAGAAACAGTGCAGAGTATTATTGATTTTCAGAAAACAGTTTTAGAAACCGGCTTACAGGCCAAAACTGTAAAAGCAAACCAATTACATTTCACTCTCATGTTTTTGGGTGAAATTAATACTGTGATGTTGGAATCAATAAAGAGTAAATTATCTGATATAAAATTTGAACCCATACAAGTTACATATACAGGCGTTGGAGTGTTTCCAAATCCCAAGTTCGTTAGAGTGATATGGATGGGGGTTGATGATGATTCTGCATCAAAGTTGATAGATCTGGCAAAAGAAGTAGAGTCCAGATTGTCTACTTTAGGATTCAAAAGTGACAAACCATTCAAACCCCATATTACATTATTCAGAGTCAAAGGTAAGATACCACAATTTGATGGCTTGATGAATTTTAAAGAAAAAACGTTTGGAACGGAGACGTTAAGTACTGTGAAGGTCAAGAAAAGTTATCTTACAACAAGTGGTCCAATTTATGATGACCTCTTTTCAGTGGGGAACAAGTGATGTCTGACGTTCTGAAGCAAGCGTTGAAAATGGTAGAACCAACACAAATGGAAATAGATTTTGTAAATAGAGTAGCAAGGAAGGCATTTGCTTTGGTAAGGGAAACTTCCCAAAGTTTCGACGGCACAGTTGACATTTTATTTGGAGGTTCATATGCAAAGGAAACATGGTTGAAAAATGATGCTGATATTGATATATTCGTTAAAGTAAGAACAGAAGTGGATGAAAAGGGATTTGAAAAAATTGGAAGGGAGCTTGGATTGCAGGCTTTAAGAAAATATAAACCACACCTTCGTTATTCTGAACATCCATATGTCGAAGCTATTGTTGATAAGATTAGGGTAAATGTTGTTCCTTGTTACGATGTTGAAAAGGGTAAATGGAAAAGCGCTGCAGATAGATCACCTTATCATACGGAGTTCATAAAGAAAGTTTATGATGCCGAGAGGAGAAGAGAAGCTAGTCTACTCAAGAAGTTCATGAAAACCATTGGAGTTTATGGTGCCGAGATAGCTATCAATGGATTTAGTGGATATGTATGCGAAGTGTTGGTATTAAAATACGGCTCATTTATGGGTGTATTACAGGCCGCTGCTGAATTTAATAAGAATCAAGTGATCAGTCTAGAGAGCTATAATGAGAACATGATCGGACTTTTCGACAGTACTATGATTATCATAGACCCGATTGACAACAAAAGGAACCTTGGAACTGCAATCTCTACTGAAAGTGTGGGGAGAATGATATTAGCTGCCAGAAGATTTGTCACTGAACCTGACATAGGATTCTTCAAAAGTGTTTCCTCTAAGAAACATATAGGATTTGCAGAAAATCTTATCTTAATAAAATTTCGTTATCAGAAGAGAAGTCCAGATATTATATGGGGTCAGTTAAAGAGCAGTGTAAAGGCCATTACAAAACAATTATCAATTCACGGGTTTAGGGTCATACGGTTTGCGACCTCCACGGATGAAAATCAAAGTGCAGTATTTGTGTTTTTGCTTGATTCTACACGATTGCCACTAAAGATTGTTAGACAAGGCCCAGAGCTGTTCGACCGTGATGACAGCGAGAAATTTTTGAAGAAAAATCTAGGGGGAAGTAATATCATCTGGATTGGTGATAATGCAAGGTTATTTGTTCTGTTGGATAACAAGTTTGTTGATGTTGTTACGTTTCTCAATATACTTCTCTCAGACAACCTCAATGCCAGTGGTATTTCACCGGGTTTGATACATGATATTACCAGGGGGTTCAAAATTTATACTGGTAATAAATTGAAAGATGTGATGAAAGGGTTCACAAAGGAGATAACGGGAGAACTTGTTGAAACAGATCAATTCGCGTTTGGTTGAAACAGAAGCTCTGGGTAAGGAATCCTATTGTCCAATTTTGGGTTATCCCGGATGTTCGCGTGAAGAATTGCAGAGCAGAGTAAGGGAATTACAATCAAATGATGTGACCGCACTCTTATTTGAAGGAAGTAGTAGTATTGGAAGGTTAAATTTGCTTGGAAAGGGATGCGTAAGCATCGTTGTAAAGGCGATTGTTAATGATAGAATAATTGCATTAAAGATTAAAAGAATCGATGCTAACCGTGAAACGATGCACAGGGAAGCTGAATTTCTTAAAATTGCTAACGATGCCGGTGTTGGCCCAATATTCTTAAATGATAGCAAAAACTTTTTACTGATAGAATTTGTTGATGGTGTAAACATATTCAACTTTCTTGAGAATGAAATTAAAACTGAGAAACTATTGCATGTTGTATCAGAAGTTTTGGAACAATGCTATCGATTGGATAGAATTGGATTGGATCATGGAGAATTAAGTTATATGGACAAACATGTTATAGTAGAAGACAAGATTACAATAATAGATTTTGAGAGTGCTAGTGTTAACCGAAGATTGACAAATCTAACTAGTGCGGTACAATACCTTTTCATCGGAGGCGCAAGAGCAAAGAAAATTAGAGAATTGTTGGAAGTTCATTCCGTTGACGCTGTTATCTCATTACTTAGAAAATACAAAAATGATATTAGTATAGAAAATCTCGAAAATTTGAAAAAAGTTCTTAATTTATAATCATATGTTTTTATAGTATTTTAACCGTACAGTTATCATGGGGATAGAAATTCATGAGTTAAAATCTGTAAATTTGCAAGGTGGAACTTTAATCGATGGTTTTCCCGGTCTTGGCCTTGCTAATGCCATCGCTTCTGAATGCATTGTTGAATCCTTACAACTGGAACCTGTTGCAATCATTGATTCCGAAATGTTTCCTTCAATGTCAACGATATACAAATCAAAACCTTACTTTCCCGCAAGAATATATGCAAATGAAGATATGAAGTTGGCTATTTTCATATCTGAACTAAAATTGAAGGAACCGCTCCTAAAGGAGATAGGTAGAACAATTTTCAAGTGGGCTAAAGGTCAACAGTGTTGTCTTATCTTGAGCGCGGCGGGTCTTCCTGTTGAAGAAGTGGAGTACGAAAATGGAACTGATGTGCTAAGTGTTGCTAGTACTGAAAGTGCAATAAACAAGGTACTGGCAAAAAATATCAAAATACTGGAACATGGAATAGTAACAGGAATACCTGGTGTGTTGTTGAATGAGGGCAGGTTACAGAATATTGACGTTATAGTATTTCTAATCAGAGTTTTGAAAGATGTACCAGATTTTCGTGCTGCTGCGGTAGTATCCGAAGTACTTGCAGAGTTCGCACCTTCGTGTCGGTGTGATACTACTAACTTAGTTGTTGAAGCTGAAAAAGTTGAGAAGAGACTAAAGAAGATACAAAGCGAAGGCAAATCATTGATGG
>CBDAOC010000010.1:0-4718 GCA_965197925.1 Nitrososphaerales archaeon | reverse complement strand
AAACACGGAATATTTGCCGATCGCGATAATCCAGAACTTAAAAGCCCAAGACGGGCGCGTGCTGCATTGCCGATCCTTATATTATACGCACAGCAGAGGAGCACTATCACATTCAGAGAATTAGCAGATGCAATTGCTGCGCCAGATATGATAAACAGGACAATGAGTCCAATATTAGACTGTATTGAGATGGAACTGCGAAAGTTATCTAACCACCACTCTTGGGTGCATGAGGACATTCCAAATCTTACAGCAATAGTTGTAGCAGCAGGTGGAGAACCGAGTGGTTGGATGTGTATACAAATGCATGAACAGATCAGAGTGGAACCGACTCCTGAAAATTACGAATATTATCTTATCAAACCTGTCCACAAATATGAATATTGGAAGGAAGTCATAAACGAAATTATTCAGTCTCCCAACTGGTAAAAGGAATCTATAGTTTGTAGGTTGGGTTGAGAATCGCAACCTACAGGTGCCAATTTTAAATTTTGTAGAATCAAAATATCTATACACATAAAACATGAGAAGAACTCAACATGCACTAAACATCACAACAAAATGATTGGTTGGTTCACCCCTTTTGTCAACCCGCTTCAGTTGATTCACTCCTACAAGGAAAATTCAGAGCGAATCTCAAGAAACCGCGGAAAACTAAATGACCGTTATGATAGAATCAGTCAGTGTCCAAACATCGTCTACATAAGACTGGACTATACTTATTGCGTCCCTTTATGGTGTAATAGTCGGGTCTATTCCTTCATGTCTTCTATAGAATTCTATGAAGTTTCTATCGAAGTTTATATGCATATTGTAGTTCATGAGAATATCAAGTCCTATAACTCCATCTATATACATTTTATCAAAATGTTCATTACATACAACTTTATGATTTCTATATTTTGATCCAGCAACATCAATCTGTTTAACTGTAATTGTAGATAATGGTTGTGTTCCGCCAGCAGTATCAAAATCTTGGGTGGTACTATGTTGTAGTAGGTCATATCCTAATTCGATTGCTAAATTTTCGCTAATCCCACTAATTGTTGCACCCGTATCTACAACCAGGTTTATATCTCTATAATTAGTATCATAAATTCCATATACCTTACATCCAATTGTGATCTGTCCATTTCTAAATTCTATATGTGTTTTGTAATCAGGGACCAAAATAATGTCCTTTTTTAAAGCAAACCCTTATTGCACTTTTTATGTGGCAACAAGGGTTTGTGCTTGAATTATATAGTGTTTTTAGGTTTATATGAAGTTATCCTATGTGTCCGCTTATATTTTGGCTCTGTCCATTTACCTGTGAACCTTATAGCTGCACCACCAATAAATTCTTTTGAAACTTTATGGATATCATCACGTGACGGACTATGGACTTGAACGATACCAGATATAAGCTGATTCGTTTCCTCACAGATAGCAGGTTCAATGATGAACAGCCATTGGTTAGGATATTTCTCTACCATTTCCTGTGTTGTCAAACGCTCACGTGCCATTTTACTGAGTCTCCTATTGTGAGTTTCTGTGATTGTTGTTTGTTCAATTATGGACAATAGTGTTATATTTTAACAGTATGCCTTATTTTATAGGTAGAGTCAAACCTTTTTTCCAGGGCTATTTAGTTCTCCGAATATTTAGATTTTCAATTTAAGACTTTCCGCTGTAGGAGCGATCTCCGAATCGCGACTTTTCGGATAAAATGGACAAAAAGCCTAAAACTAAATAACCCTGCCTTTTTTCGGGAAATGAGCCGTACTTGCATTTTTTGTCTTGATATGGTAAACTCCGTTTAGGACAAGTCAAAACAGACCTTGAAAAAGACATCAGAGAAGCCAAAACAGATCTAAAAGATGACATTAAAGAGATAAGAAACACCCTGCGGACGATGACAAATCTCATTATAACTTGTGGCATTGGAATTCTTGCTGTAATTGTTACTTTAATTCTGAATATAATTTTGAAATAATAGAAACAGGAGATTAACGATGTCAGAAAGAGCACCAGGATTTGAAGAATACTCCCCATCTCGTTTAGAATGGTTCGCAGTCCTACTAAATTCCTTAATCCAATTCAAAAACACACAGATTGATACAGTATTTATTCCTGAAAATGATGGTAAGACTATCCTCTTATACATGCAGTATAAGAAAGATATAAATTCACAAGTTTTGGAAAAACACACAGAGAATGTAAAGATTCTCGCCCAAGCAATGGCAAAACGATACGGTTGGGATTCATGGGTTGAGATAAATGTGAAGCAGGAACATTATTAATAACGTGAGTAGGATTGTGAACTTGACTAGTGATCTGAACGCATTTCAATTTCGCGAATGTTGAAACAGGGTTTGCACGCGCATGGTGGTGTGGAAACGTAGAATGTGAAAATCAGGTCAAAGCAGAAACACAAGCGACTATCCGATGTATCCCGATAGAGCAACTTGATGGAGAAGGTGAGTGTATTGTCTGCGGCACGCAAGCAAAAGAGGTCACAATTTTTTCGCGCGCATACTAATACCATCTCTGAATGATCGTCTACCATTAGCAAAAACGCGTTTGTAGTCGCGCAATTCATTGCGTCTCTTATATTCAATCTTGTTATCAGTTTCAAAATGTCCTTGAATCTGCGTAATGATATTTTATTTATCAGAATTGGGGTATAATCTTGGCGAGTCAACCACTAAAGACAATACACTCGATTTGAAAATGATTGAGAAACTGAGCGTTGATTGGTAAGTCGGACAAGATCAGATAAGATGATAGGTACAAAACATGAAGGCAGATGTATTCACCAATACAATCATAGTTGAAGATACAACAAGGGTATTGCCGCGGTTAATAAAGGCTGACAAGCAGTACGATGTTATTATTGCCGATCCACCCTACAACATCGGTAAAGATTTTGGTAATGATACTGAAATCATGCCGATAGATGATTATGTTGAATGGGCAGACGCGTGGATAACAGACTGTTTCCAACTGTTAACAAACAACGGCTTACTTTACCTGTATGGGTTCCCAGAAATTATTGCGCGGATATCTGTTCGCTTCCCTATCCACGAGCAACGCTGGTTGGTGTGGCATTATACCAACAAAACGGTACCATCATTAAAATTTTGGCAAAGGTCCCACGAAACAATATTGTGTCTGTGGAAACCGAATATGCCGCGCACAAATTTGGAGATAGACCAAATCAGAGAACCTTATACCGAGAACTTTCTAAAGAATGCTGCAGGAAAAGTCCGAAAAGACACGCCTTCACGCTATGGCTCATTAGGCAAAATGACTATTTATAATGCACATAAAAATGGAGCTTTGCCGAGAGATGTCATCAAAATTCCGGCTTTAGCAGGGGGAGCAGGTCGCGCTGAAAGGTGGTTTGTTTGTAGAACGTGCAAGTCTCAAATTTATCCTCCTGCGGAACTAGCTGAACACCGAGAACACGATATATTGAAGCATCCGACTCAAAAACCGATGCAATTAACAAGACGACTCATTCAATCCTGTATTAATGGAGTAGATGGTAAGGTGTTAATCCCGTTTGCTGGTTCCGGTTCAGAATGTGTGGTGGCGCAATCGTTAGGGATTGAATATCTTGGCATAGAAATTAACACCGAATTTGCTGACTTTGCCAAAAAGTGGCTGGAATATGAGCATAAACACTCAACATGGTTGTGGGAGTCTGAAGATGTATCAATTGACTGCTAGAATGGAGCAGGCATTACGACAAAACTCGGAAAAATATCATGATCTATTTGATGGTGGACGTTGTTCGGGATGGGAATTAGAAGAACTTGTATTCAAAGCCATTCAGTCAGATAGCACCGCCGGTCACCATGCCACTTGGTAGGAAGGGGGACATGATGATCAAGCAGATATTCGCGTTAGGGTAAATGGCGAGGTATACCCATTACAAATCAAATCCGGCAAGATCAAACAAATCAAATCTGGTTCTGAAAAAGCACCGCATCTGGTATTATCAGGGCATCGGTTAGGACGTTTTAACGGGGACTTTGAGGGTATGACAGAATATCTAAATGAAGATAGGGCAAATTTTTTATCTATACCTTATCGCAAAGTTGATGATGATACTGGTAGGCACCATATCTACCAAATTGTATACGTAGAGGGTACATACCTCCGCCAACTCAATCCTTCCCGATGGGAAAAGGTAAGTAAGTCCAGTTGGAAACAAATCAATCCGCATGGTGTGATTTTCACATTACACCCTTCTATGAGTTGGCAAGTTTGGTGGAGGATACCATTATCGTTAGTGAATCACTCGCCAGAATTCATAATCGGATAATCGTTTGAAGGAATTATGTTAATGTTGAAACCGGGTTTGCCCGTGCATGGTGGTGTGGAAATGCTGAGCATAAGCGTCAATTTAGGGGTCCCCAACCCGGTAGGTGCGGTTTGCAACCGCACTATAAGCGTCAATTTAGGGGTTTTTCAAATATGAGAACCCTCTTTAGTCCCGTAGGGACGGAATGTTTATAGAAAACGTGGTAACCCCAATCTCTTCAGCCCCGTAGGGGCGGAATGTTTATAGCAATGGGGTACCAATCCGGATATGTCGCTCGGACAGAGCTAAAGAGACGTGTCTGGACGGTGTACTATAAACATATCGTCCCTACGGGACTAAATGTAAGACAGTCTCAGTCCTCATGCTTATTGAGAGGTGTTTGTCCAAACGCAGACTTTTTCTTAAA
>CBDAOC010000009.1:0-13217 GCA_965197925.1 Nitrososphaerales archaeon | reverse complement strand
ATGCATGTGCGTGTCAGCTATGCTGGGTATGTCTGCCTTGTGTATAGTTATATATACATGCACATGTGAACTGATCTAGCTGAGCTGCATGAACAGTTTAGGATCTGAAGTATTCTTGAATCTGTAGTGAAAAACTACAATGTAATCTTCCACAACATTCCAATGTGTACTCCTACTATTGGCCATTGACTCTAGTACATTACATCAGATCTGCCCATGCAGGCTAAGATCACTACTATTGATTCAAAGGCCCTCTATATAGCGTGCTGCTCAACTGATTACCTACTGTACACTCTACAATATTATTATACTATGTGTGCATGAGTACACACACATGAATACTCAGACACATGAGAAAGACAAAGGAAAGATATACAAATCAAATCCAAAGGCAACACATACATGTGCATGTATACACGTATCTTTTACAGCAGCCCGAAAGGCTAACAAGTCTCCTCCCAAGATGCCGGTCCCAACCTCTCCATCTTCGCATCTACCTCAGATACTGCACCATCTCACTCTCGCTTCTCCCACGTCTGATTCTTTACAAACTGTACAACCATCAATGAGTTCTTCTGCTTTGCACAGACACATGTGCACTAACACTGTGCAAGAGACAGAGAATACTTACATGTATGTGGATCTTGATAGCAGTACAGAAAGTGACACGGAAGAAGTTCCCACAACGAGCCTAAGAGAAAGAATTTCTGCAAGAAAACTGACATTGTGTTCTGCTAGCCAGGACCAGCTCATACAAACTAGTCTCTCTACTGCACAAAGTGTTTGCAAAGCTTCGCAGCGATCCAACTCACCCTCTCAGTGTGATGTCAGGGCGCATGTGTCAACCAGTGATGAACAGCCAACTAGTGAGTCACATTATTGTCAAGGTTTCATAGAACTGGGAAGGGAAGACAGATTTGTGGAAAAGAATACTTCTGTAGTCCGTGGGATTGTGGGTTGTGTTTCCTACAAATGATCTATGGGGTCTGTGGATGCCCCTTAATTGTGATGTGTATAATTATGTAGCTCGTGAGAAGGTTTATTCCAGTAACATAATGAGTTTGGGAATTTCGGTCCAGTGGGTAGGTGGGGAAACCCAGAGTGCGCTTGAAACTCTGCATTATTCCTTCACCATAGAATCATGACGTGAATCCTTCCCTCCCTCACTTTTCCAGTGTCACCTACCAAGAGAGACGGTCTGACTCTGATTTGCCATCCCTCGCCAAAACGGCTCAGCTTGTCGGCTAGTAGTGATGACAAAGTCAACTCAGTTATGGGAAAAGGAACAGCATATGATCCCATTGTTTTGTGACATTGTGGCTTTGGCATTGTACTACAACTTTCATTTTAATTATCAGCAATTATAGTATTGAGGCTATGGGTGGAGAACATGGTAATCATGTAAGTTCTCAGTACAAAATGAGAATGATTGGTCTCACCAGGAAATGAGTGCGTGGGACCCCTCGTATAATTACATCAATAACTAGCGATAGAAATTTGGTATAACTGGTGTACATATCCTATCAGACTTCTTACTGCCATGCACTAGCTTCTAATCAGCTTATACATATAATTATTGTATACGCCGCATATTCTGCTGCTATATAGTGTGATGTGTGAGTGTCTTTGTAATCCAAGACACATCCACTCCATGCATGCTCGTGGATACGTATTATTACATGCACAATTACTCCTCATTAAGTATTATTATAACCCCATCTAAGTGAACAAGGAAATACCTGCTATGCACATTGTATTGGTTCTATTTTGACAACTGGGTTAGCCATACTAAGTCTTAAAATAATTAAAACGAAAATGTGTGTAATATTTGTATGGAGCTACTTCGCCACTATGTTTTGATTCTATTGTGTCAACATGGCAGTCGTAATTGAATGGGGAACAACTGTACGTAGGTAATTCCTTTCACGAGGTAATTCCCATCTGCGATCACAACAGGATACTACCAAAGTGTACAGTTATTAAGTTGTAACCAGAATTCGAAGCCGTCTGCATAATATTATAGAGGTAGTGCTGTTGCTTAGCTAGGATGCCTATATAGCTCGATATAGCTAAACCGAGAGGCTATTATACATAAGCTTGGTTCCGTGCGTGCGTGAAAGTCGTGAAAGTCTCTCCCACAATGACGTACTTTTTGAATCAGCGCTTTACAGTCTGGGTAGAGTCAGCTTTTTTGCACATTCAATGAAGGAGCATGCGCACGAGCCGTACAGGTTTGTGAATGGCTGATAATCGCCCCAACTCTAGATCATAACTCTATCAGCGAGATATAAAATGTTTTTTTCTCCAGACAGCTGTCATATCCGTTGGACATCACACGCGCGAGCCGGGGCGAGCCGGTAATTATTACGCATGCGCGATTACCGATATGCAACAGTGGACTACGAGTACATGCCATAACCCTCCCGCGCATGCGCGAAGATCCGCGCTTGTAAGTGTGCTTAATTCTGTGGCATTCAGTAAAGTTTCAGGTAATCCCCATTGCATGCCATCATGCCTTATAAATGCCATAACGTCATTCTGTCAATACTATAATATTATATTAAATTTTAATGCGCGCGAAGATAAATCATTAACATCTTTGAAGAAGACGTTTTTTTGTAGACCAAGATATGGCGGTAGAAGAAATCGGAATGATAGAGGTACAAGATATGGAGGTACGTCTTTTAGTCTTTATATGCATTGCGCAATAGTAAGTCGTCACGTTACCGATCTGTATACTTGTATGCTCGTATTCATGGCAAGAAGCTACTGTCCAAACTCCTCGCGCATTTATTAAAAGTAAGGTGACCATTGTTACGGTGACAAATAATAAAGTTGAGCGAATTATATTAATTATGCTTATAACAAATTTGGCAGGTGTTAATTTTGTAATAATATTGCTGTATGGGGCATAGTCATGCTCGCGGCCGAAAGATGACTCAGTCGCTGCCGCGGCCAGCGCTGTTTCAGTTTTGCGGTGCGGACTGATGTCAATCACAACGCTTGCATAATACGAATGAGATGCTAAAGAGTGAACTACACATTCTACAATGTCATAATTATATACAAATGCACGGGGTATTAACCGTGTTTTTCTCGTAGGCTCAAATAACCTACTATAGCTATGCAAACTAATACTACGGAGGAAACTGTAATTGATTCAGAGATTTGATGCGTATTACACACAAAATATTATAGTAAGGCCACAATTTGAGAAATGGGAATACTTGAAACACCCCCAGGATATTATTATCCTGACTGCATATTATAATAATTATGTAGGTCACGTTGGCTCGGATTTTACGAACGACTATAATTATATTATAATAATATTATTATAGGCTAGGACCACGTTGCTGTAGCTAGCTATACGTTTTGAATTTGGTAATTCGGTAACTATGCTCCGTATTATAGCTATTATGTAGTTTACTCCAGGGTTAAAAAGGTTAGTACAAACTTTGTAGTAGATGAGTAGCTAACACCAGATGGCTATAATACTGAGTTCATTTAAGGTCAGACTTCACCGTTATGTGTGCATGATATAATAATAATAATAATTATGTAGCTATACAGCTTAGTAATACGCTCACTCCTGGCCGGTTACCCTATATAGCACAGCAGATGGATCTCTAGCACTGTCCTTATATGGAAGTGCCCTTACATTCCTACAGCCAAACACCGTGTCCTACGTAGGCCTATGTGATATATTAATATGGCTGTTCGCATGCAGGAAAGGGAGTTGTGGTTAATCATGTAGATCTCCATAATAATAATCGCATGCATGGGGTTTCTGCACAGGGATAGCTACTGGGTGCATGGTCTGGCACTATAGTAGGGTGTGGGGCAAATTCCCCCAAAAGTCTATATCTAGGATGCTGGTTGTGGTGCAATCTGAACTATAAGCTGAAGGCCTTACAGTAGAAACTGCTTTCCTTGTCTCATGGGTGTAGCTGCATGTGTTTTTATGGTACTGCCTTCCCTAGTTTATGGAAGCTCAGGTATATACTATAATTTCTCTCTCTCTCTCTCTCTCTCTCTCTCTCTCTCTCTCTCTCTCTCTCTCTCTCTCTCTCTCTCTCTCTCTCTCTCTCTCTCTCTCTCTCTCTCTCTCTCTCTCTCTCTCTCTCTCTCTCTCTCTCTCTCTCTCTCTCTCTCTTCTCCCTCTCCCTCCCTCCCTTTCTCTCTCTCTCTCCCTCTCTCCCTCTCTCTCCCTCCCCCCCTCCTTCCCTCCCTACCTCCCTCCCTCCCCCTCCTCTCTCCCTTTCTTCATAATAATAACATGTCTATAGAAGGCTGAGGAAAGCCCACTGCCCCAAAGCAGCACTGTTAACCTAGCGTGAGTATCTGCTATTTTGACAATTGAGGGGAAAAAAATGTAACCTACACCATCACTGCCAAATTATGTTTCCCTTTCTCTATACTTCCACAAGATTATTTTTCCACTTTAACCACAAGATTATAATTATTTTAATATTAGAATTGAGTCTGCAAACAGGGAGTTTGTTAATGCTTGCAGAGATGAACCAAATGCAAACATCCAGCATTTGCTGACTGATTTATATAAACGATTTAGTGAAGATGAAGAGGCTACTGAAAGAGCTTTGTATGATGGATTTTTGGTAGCTTACAACATGGGCGAATCCAGGAGGTAAGAGAATATGGGATGGAGGCCAGAAGACGTCACTTACATATTCTATACATTGTAAAATACTTCCATCATATATGATCATACTCCAAGCATGTTCTACATTGTGAAGTTGTTGCATACAAACTAACATAAAACAGAAAACTGAACTTTGTAATGCACGGGGACATATTATACAGCCCCATATCATGTGATATTCAATGCTATATAGACAGAGAATTTGTAATTATACATTATTATTAAAAGTCACCATCTATCATCTCTTTCTGTGCTTGGCAGTACAAAGTTGCCACCACAGCTACTCATAGATCATTGAAAACTTGTTTTCTTCCTGTACATAATCTTTCATAAAATTTAGGGAGATAGCTAAAAGAATTGCCGAGAGAGATTCCAGTGATGATGGAACGCAAACACTGTTCCGATCATTAATTAAAGAAAAGCCGTGTGAGTCTAACTGCAGTAAAATATCACTTTCATCAATTACTAGTCTTATTAAACTCTTACAATGACTTACAAGTGACACAGAAAAACTTGCCCTATACTATATTTATGGATCACTTTATATAGTCAGATGTGCACTGCATGGTATGTATATTGTGCATTGATTATATGGCAAAAAAACACAACAATTAATACAGTGTACATACATTAATATGAGTGGACTCTTCACCACTCTTTCCCATAACAAGCAAATTTATCAAGTACAGGTTAAGTTCACAAGTGTAAACCAAATAACATTTATATTATATATCACATCACATGTCATTACTGTAGATATTGCTGGTGACCTGCTTAATGATTGCTACCATTTCTACGATGAAAGTAACCAAAAATATATTAAGTTTGATTACAAGTTTCTCGAAGAGCCAACTGGGAACAGATGTTCTGGAGAAAGCAAACGGTATTATATATGCATTTGTTTGTAGTTGTATATACATGTATAATAAGTGTAACTGAAGCACATGTGGGTAGGCATTATAATGACTGCAATAATTATTGGAATAGATGACGCATAAGATACATTCTAAGGATCAGAGCTACATGAAACTTACGTAAATATAAACATCATTACATAACCCTATGCAAGTAAGCCTGGTCATTTGTTTGCTAACAATTATTTTTGCCCTATTCTTATTTTACAGAAACAGTAATCACACTATCCATGTACTGGAATTGCTGGTATGTATAATTTGAAATCTTTGGGTTATTGAGTACAGTATACTAGAGAGTCTCTTATCCAGACTTCAGTTATCATAACGTCAGTCAGAGGAATGTGGTCCTGTCGAGCGGCGCCATGCCACCTCGCTACACAGTCTCTGTTTCAAACACAAGCCTCAAGCATCTATACAAGACTGATGGAAGACCTGAACTGAGGGCAAATTGTAGCAGTTATTGTAGATAATGCATGCAGCGCTCCATATTAGTCTCGTATACATGGATAGTGGCGAAAATGGGTGAGAATGTGTACAATGCTGCCCAATTCCATACATAGCTTATATACCGCTGTTAATTTATTGGGACATATTCAATTTGCATTGTGACTATTATATATTGCATTGTGGATATTATTGCTTATCTGAATCCTTCTTGTCCCAACATGTTTGAATTATAGTGACAAAAATTCCTATTCTACATACCAACTACCAAATCTTCGGCATGAATGTGCCACGTTTGTGTGGAGTTATGTCATTAGAATAAATTATAGTAATTACTGATGGATATTTTCTACCAGCTTTCTATGGATATCACTTTCTTGATAATTGTATGTAAACAACCATAGCATGCATGAGGTACGGAACTCAGAACAAGTTCCTACAAGTAACTGTGAAGTAGGCAATGCTGAGAGCAATGGGTCTGTATATTGGCTCATGCAATTATGTAAATCACAATGTAATGATGTCCACCACCATTGAAATCTGCTTCTGTATTTCAGAAGGATGATCCTGAGTCTGACCTACTGTTACATCCTGTGATAACCAGTCTTCTGAGCTGGAAGTGGTGGCGTTACATTGCTCTCTTCTATTTCATCAATCTTGGCTTCTTCTCTGTTTATCTTGGTTTCTTAACAGCTTTTGCTTTGCTACTTCCAAATCCAGAACACAATTTGTGTAAGAAATGTATGTTAATTAGCTAGAGAATATTTTTTAGAGGCTTCAAGTTCAATCTAAGCCCACATGCACTATTGTAAATAAGGGAATTTTTTGTAAGTATTGAGCATTAAAAGTTCCATTTGTGATTTTGATGTCAAGGAGTGTGATTTGGTATATCAATTCTTGCAGGTTCCAGAAATGGCAGCAATGCAACTGAGTCTACAATGTCATCATCGTGCGGTAATTAATAATATTTATGTTTTTCTCGCATTAGAAGAGAACTCTTACAAGTTACAAGTTCTTTATAGGGTGGCTGCCCTGGTCAAGTCAACATGATATTATTATTGTGTTGAAACATGCAATGAACACAGTTGTTAGATATAATCCTTCTTGGACACCAGAGTCATGCCTGCATTTAATCAACCTGCATGCTCATAATTATATGAAGTATAATGCATAAAACCGGGCTTACTAGCTTACTCATGTACTCTAAAAACCTAAACTCACACTACCACCTATAGCCACATAATAGTATGGTATACCCTTCAAACCTAAATTACCACGTACGTAAGTGCTGCCTTGCAAAAGCACCATTACTGAATCCGTAGTATAATACTACATCACAATCAAATTGTAGCTCATGATCGTCTGATTTGACATTATTTTCAATAGGTGTCTTGGAGAACAAACGAGGATTTATCTTCAGTGCTGCAATAGTTATCATTGTTCTCTCATCATTGCGAATTTTAATGGAAATATTTCGAATTATGAATGTCTCAAAGGTGGTTAAAATGTTTTCAAGGAAGAAACGTAACAAGGGAATGTGCAACTCAAAGGTGACATGCAAAACCTACAATGAAGGAACCTACTTTAAAACAGAATATTACTTAGATCCCAGTAATTACCTGGAAATTCCATTGTACATTCTGTCGATTGCGTTTGCACTTGTATATGCAAATCACTGTTTCTGTGCCAGTCATATTCGGTGGCAAATTGGAACTGTTACAGTTTTCCTAGCCTGGATGGATCTGATATTATACCTCAACAAGTGGCCCCTTTTTGGGGTGTACATTGAGATGCTGTGGAGGATTGCAAGAAGATTTTTCAATGTTTTGCTCATTGCCTTTCTTCTGCTGTTTGCATTTGCTTTGGCCTTTTATATGACTTTCCACAAGCCACATCGTTCAGTAAGTGGTACCATGTTTCCACAAAATTAATGTTCACTCTGCTTGCTTGCTAAGCTGAGCATTGGTGGATGGTCTACTTTAGTAACAGTCATTCCCCTATGATAAAAAGTACCAAGTTGGCTAAATTACTATGGGAAGTGATGGCAAAGTGAAATGCTGGGTCTACATAATTGCATATTTGTTGTGGTGTCCAAAATGTACTATGCAGCAATCGTATACTGTCCATCAGTGCTCAGCTTAGTCATCAAGCAGTATACATAATTTTTTATTATTCGAACTTGCACTCATGGGCTCCTGAGGTTATTATTCTGCTATTGATAGGCATTTTTGTTGCTTGGATTTATTTCTATACAAAACATCATTCCTTATTACCAGGAATCTCCGTTTCAAAACATGGTTGATACTTTTGTAACAATCATAACCTTTGCCATCAATGGACCTGACGTCAACCTCATCATGTTGTACAATGAAGATAGCTATGCTGAAGACTCTATTGCTTACCCAATTCTCTCCCACATTTTATGGATCAATTTTGGAGCTGTAGTTTCTTTTCTTTTTACAACGTTTCTAGTAAGTTCATTGAATAATACACAAAGCATTATTATAATGTATTTCACACTCTGCTGCAAACCATATGTTTGTGGTAGGATTATTCCTGGCTGAAATGATACAGTTACATGTATGGGTCTTTTTTGTTTAATCTATTAGCATGTATATTCATAACATTTTTTAGGTAGGTCTAGCAGTACACGATGTGTCAAAGTTGCAGAAACAAGCTGACAAGAAAAGGAGCATACTAATGGTTAGAGTGTAATGAGTTGGCACAGGCATGTACAAAAGCATGCTACATACAAGGGCATGCATAATTTAAACTTTCTAAGACCATTCTTTTACGCTTTTGCAGCTTTGTGACTCTTAGTTGCATGCATGATAACTATGCACAGTTTACTCTAAAAGCACAGACACAAAGTCTGGGGTGTCTCGGAATCATGCCAAGGAGATACTATTATGACATCGCTGGGGCACTTCAGATATCATGTTTATAGTATCCAAACACAAACACAAACATTCACTCCCATGTGTGTAAGTATTAAAGACATGTATATAATATTTATTGTGGCAGTTAAACGTAACTTTATTCCGCATATATATACATCTTAATGTTATTTTTCTTGTGAATTTAAGATTTCTTAGAATTCATGTACCTGCACAACAATCTTCAATCTTTAAACTTGAATACTTCATGATCACAGTGCCTTTAAAATACTCAATATTCTACCACTTCACTTAATATGCACAATGTTATGTTACATTTTAAACAGATACACCTGTTCAGACAGATAGAGGAGCTCATCAACTATTGCAATTTCTTGACAAGGCTCTTTTGCAGGAGAAATGTTTTACCAGCTTTTTTAAACAAGAGGTCGCCACAAGAGTACAATCTCAAATGCAATTCTTGCTATGTGCAGTTGGCATTTTTCTGGGGAGATGAAATCAAGAGCATCGTAAAGAAAGCACAACAGGAGAAGGTATATAGCTATATAAATTCTTTTAGCTGGGTGCATATGATGTTAGTTGCAGGTTTTTTATGGGTTACACTGTGTGCATATACTTCACTGGTAACTATTATATATATTGAAGTTTCTGAGAGGAGAACATTGTCTAATTTTCATTGGTTTTCTTGGTTTAGAATAAATAGTAAAGCAGCACAGCTTGCATGTGTGTACTATGTGAATTCCTGACTTAAGCTTCTAATGGCAAAAGTTTAGACCAGTGAAATGTTAATGCCATAATTATGATGTATCCCTTGGCCTGTATAGCTGCAACAATAATTACTACTACACATAATTTGTATATGTGACAGTATAATTCCATAGCTATGTGATTAATAATAGCATGGAGACCACGGTTATTAAACAACCATATTATTGTTTTTACAGAAAAGAAAACATGCCAAAAATATGCAAGTGCAAGATGGATTCAAAGACAACTAGATCTAGCTGTATATGTTGTACTTGTATATGAACATTATTATATAGTTATTGACATGCACACAAATATAACATTATTACAGTCCAATGTTTCCCTTCATTCCAACTGTTTCACTATTATATTGTGGTATTTTTATAGAAATTTCAGCTAACACAAAAGTGTACCTAATATGTAATTAGTAATTTGGCAGTTACAGTGATCGCAAGAATAGAGGGGATATGAAGAGAAGTAGACACTGTAGCATCATAATGGTAAACCATTAAACAGTGAAAATTAATGCGTATGTGACTGTTATATAGAGGTGTGTGTAAATGGAGTTCGATAAGAAGAGGTATGGTTGATGCGAGTGTTTGGAAGTGAAAATGTGTATATAAATATAGTATACAGTTGGTGGTTATGAATGAGTGAAACGAGTTAGGTGAGATAAACAGGAGTGGTGGGTGAGGTAGAATTAGAGGACCAGCTGGGTGCCCCAGAAACACGAGTTAGGTGAGATAAACATGAATGGCAAGGCAAATGCACATTTTCAAGTATGAAGAGTGCGAGGTGGAGTTATTGGCTCTATGAGTGTGGTATCACCACTCCTCCACCCCTCCCACTCCCCCTCCTCCTCCCCTGCCCTCTTCCCCTCCCCTTCCCCCTCCACCTCCCCCTCCCTCTCCCCCTCCCCCTCCCCCTCCCCCTCCCCTGCCCTCTTCCCCTCCCCTTCCCCCTCCACCTCCCCCTCCCTCTCCCCCTCCCCCTCCCCCTCCCCCTCCGTCTGCCCCCTCCATAACGTGGTGGAGTCCCCTCTTCCTCAGTCTCTTCAGTCTCCCCCTCTTCCTCCTCACCCTCCGTGTCTTCAGTATCTCTGTTTGTATGAGTGTGTAATATTATTGTTCACATTTCATTATACTATGAGAGAATTTTATACCTTGCAGATGGAATGTGGAACTCCTCCTGTAGGTCCTCAAGCTGGGACAGCTCTTCAGCCTCAGCTTCCCCTCGCACACTATAATAATTTTTGTAGTTACATGTATATTTAGTATTAGTACGCACCGGTGTTGCAGTGAATACTGTCCCCCCACAAAATGTCCGGGGGGACAATATTCACCGGTGAATATTGTCCCCCCGGACATTATTCACCGGTGAATATTGTCCCCCTAGGACAAAATTCACTGGTGAATATTGTCCCCCTTGGTGGATATTGTCCCCCTAGGACAATATTCACCAGTGAATAATGTCCCCCCTTACAATTCATATAGAGACAACTAACAACTTAGTCATAGTGTTCAAGTCTTTATATAGTGTAGTTCAGGGGGGACAAAATTCACCGGTGAAAAGTGTCCCCCCTACAAATTGAGTGCAGGCAACTAACAAGTAACAACTTATTATTCGTGGTGATCCAATGTGTGAATAGCTAAGTCCTGATAGTGTATATACTTCATCAGAGGGGGGGGGGGCACATTATTCACCATTAATATTGTCCCCCTGTATTAACAATATGAAGGGGGTGTTGAATAAGTAATAGCTAGTTTGTATTATAGTTCACAGGTGGGAATGAATTCACCAGTGAATAATACCCTCCCCTCCCCCCCCCCCCCCCCCCCCCCCCCCCCTTTCTTGCACAGCCCAAGATTCTGGTCTGTGAATTCAGGAGCTTGACAGAATACATGCAGCACTACATTTAGCTGAGTGTGGTGTTCATTTCTTCATACACTATTCGTGTTTGTAACTATGGGCACTAGCTACATTTGTTAATGAAACTAAAGCATGTATATATAGAAGTAACATATTAGATACACACTTAGCTAAGGTGATTAATTTTGTATGTATACATGTATTGCACTTTGAATTGATGTAATTCTGTAACGCTCTTATTCTTTTATGCTGTTCCTATTCACAGACTGAAACACAATGGCTATGCTGCAAAATATTGCATACCAACAGGTACCACTGTATAACCTATACCTAGAAGCGAATTCCACACTGGATAACTATATATAGTGCTGTACGAACTCGTATCACATATTGTCCAGCTCCTGGATACACAAGACGCCTCTCTGTCTTTGCACCTATCCAGTTGCGAAAAAAAGGGGCGTAGCACCGCGATCGCGCGATATGTCTTGGCTACATTACTGGGAGAGCTGGAAGTGTCAAGGCTTTCATGGCTTACGTAGGGTTAGCGGTAGGGGACAATATTCACCGGTGAAAAATATGTCCGGGGGGGACAGAATTCACCGGTGAATAATGTCCCCCCTAAATTTTTCGTAGAACAGGCCAAAACGCAGCCATTTCGCTTTCCCGAGGCTTTATAAGCGTGCCTTTGTGGGGGGACATTATTCACCAGGGGGGGACATAATTCACTAGTGAATAATGTCCGGGGGGACAATATTCACCGGTGAATAGTGTCCGGGGGGACAGAATTCACGGGGGGACAGAATTCACTCCGACACCGGTAGTTTTTTTCTAGCTTCATGTACACTATAGCCATTTTACATGTATTTTTGTGTGTTCGTGCTTGTGTAATGTACCTTGTCTCGTCGTCACTGTCGTGTATGCCAAGGTCATCGTCACTATTCTCGCACATAGGCTCATCAACATCATTCATCAAATTTAGCCGTAGTGTACGTACAGGCTGTACACACTTCCGCGAACGCCGCCGGAGGTCGCCATGCTAACATGTTAACAGTAGTAGTGGGCGCGGTCAACGAAATTCACGTTGCACTTTGCGAGCGGAGAAAAGGACTGGTTTGCGACGCCTACACGCTCCTGTGCCGAAGAGTCCGACTTGCAACAGTAAGTTATTGCACGGAAGTACACAGTTACAGAAGCACCTGTCTGTTGCGCTTGTTTCGCGCTCAAACGTGCATGCAGCTGCCGCATTGCCGCCTTTTAGAGCCCGTTAGAGCTTCGACATGTGATTTGTCAGTTGTGTGGCGACCGCTTGCGTGCGTATTAACTCTTTTAGATGTGCTTGACAAATTGTTTGGACTTTCTTTATTGTAACAAACCAGTAGTTATGTACAGATTTACTGTAGTCTTTGCGCTATAGCCGTTTTACGAGCGTGCCAAAAGTACGTCTTATCGTAGAAAAGCGCGGAATGCTGTTTGGCACTATGATCGGGTATAAAAAGATAAAGTTTGTCATCAACAATTAAGTCTAGAACACAACTAAAGAAATTTTCACTAAAAACACATAAGAAATCTAAAGGGAAACACAACTGCACACATGGACTACGTGCATATTGTAAACTGAACTCATGTTAACTACAGCTACCACAGTATGATGGACACATATTTTCTACTCTATAATTATACTTC
>CBDAOC010000008.1:0-6227 GCA_965197925.1 Nitrososphaerales archaeon | reverse complement strand
GTCAATATTTAGGAAATTTGTGCTACCGTCAAGATTGCCCGCTCGCAGGAAATCCGTGTTAAACCAGTCGATCTCCTTTTTGCGTTGGTCAGGGTTCATCATTTTCTCAGGATCATCCAGGTCATCACTGATAATCAGTGAGGGGCGATTTTGCTTTTCAAGGCTACCACGGATCTGTCCACCGCGACCGACGGGGCGAACACGCACACCATTTGCAGTCACGAGCGATTTTATACCCCACTTGTTGCTCTTCAAATCACCGAAATCTTCTCTGATGAAATAATTTGTTTCTAACTCAAACTGGATAGCTTTGACACGCGACTCCGCCATATCATAAGATTTAGAACAGATGATTATAAAATGTTCCCTTCTATGCCCATCTGCCTCAAGAAGTTCATCAAAATCAACGTAGCAGATACGATGAAGCGGATAGAGAATTGCCATCAAAGTCGACTTCGCTGAACCGCGCGGCGCGAGGACATTCACTTTCTTACCTTGTGAACCGTGGGGCAAAATATCAAATAATTCGTAATGATGGCGTGCGAATTTGATAGGCACATACGCTTCTAAATAGAAACTCGTAAACACCTTCATTGACCAGTAGCTAAGCCCTTTCATCGCCTTCTTGATATCGGTCTTGGTTATCTTGTTCTCGGTCATCGCCTTCTCCATCTCGGTCTCGGTCATCGTTTTCTTTTTTTCGTTCCCGGTTAATGAAATCAATAATCTTTTTACGAAAAGGGGTTGATCCAGAGTCGGTATCGTTTTCATCATCTCCGCTGCCGGCTTCAGAACCAGCAGCTCCTCTCTGGTCAATTGAATGCTTTGTGACATTTTCTATTTCCTCAAGTCTCAGTTTTCCAATCATTGTATAAGAACTTGCTGCGCTCTTCAATGAGGTTCCAAAATATTTCTCATCTACTGTATCTATAGAAGTTTTTAAAAATTGTTCATGTGCATGCATGAGTGCAGAGAAACTATATGGTGACTGTGCTTCTATATCATCTGCAGCCATCCCGTAAATTTGAAAAACTTCCATAATCTCGCGGCATCCATCATAAAAATCCTTCCATTTTTGCGACGCCATAGAATGCGTTGGGATACAGGTTTTGAATTTATCATACATACTCAGAGAATTAGCAGATGTATCTTGATAACCACGTTCTATGACTTCCCGCTTAACACATTTCCATATCCACTTTTTTGTAAAGGTGCGTCCCTGTGCGAGGCGCATGACAAATATTTCTTTATCTGTATTTGTGAGTTTGAGTTTTTTAATATCCACATATCTTGACATTTTTGAAGGTGACATAGGCAGAAAACGTCACCTTCAGACTATTCCACGAACAAACGCTCTTTTCCAAATCCACCTATTAGGGAGTCGTGGTTCCGGTGATTTTGCTTTTTTCTTCTATTCCTCTATATCTATAGAAGTTTTAAAAGTTGTTCATGCACATGCATGAGTGCCGAGAAACGCTGTGGTGTCTGCGCTTCCACCTCATCTGCAGCCATCTCATATATTTGAAAAACTTCTATAGTCTGCAGCATCCATCATAAAAACCCTTCCATTTTCAGGTTTTGAATTTAGCATACATACTCAGAGAATTAGCAGATGTATCTTGATAACAATGCTCTTTTCCAAGTCCACTTACGGGGAGTCATGGTTCCGGTGATTTTGCTTTTTTCTTCTATTTCTCTATATCTATAGAAGTTTTTAGAAGTTGTTCATGCACATGCATAAGTGCCAAGAAACTATGTGGTATCTGTGTTTCTACCGCATCTGCAGCCATCCCACATATTTGAAAAACTTCTATAGTCTGCTAAAAAACTTCTATAGTCTGCAGCATCCATCATAAAAACCCTTCCATTTTCAGGTTTTGAATTTAGCATACATACTCAGAGAATTAGCAGATGTATCTTGATAACAATGCTCTTTTCCAAGTCCACTTACGGGGAGTCATGGTTCCGGTGATTTTGCTTTTTTCTTCTATTTCTCTATATCTATAGAAGTTTTTAGAAGTTGTTCATGCACATGCATAAGTGCCAAGAAACTATGTGGTATCTGTGTTTCTACCGCATCTGCAGCCATCCCATATATTTGAAAAACTTCTATAGTCTGCTAAAAAACTTCTATAGTCTGCAGCATCCATCATAAAAACCCTTCCATTTTCAGGTTTTGAATTTAGCATACATACTCAGAGAATTAGCAGATGTATCTTGATAACAATGCTCTTTTCCAAGTCCACTTACGGGGAGTCATGGTTCCGGTGATTTTGCTTTTTTCTTCTATTTCTCTATATCTATAGAAGTTTTTAGAAGTTGTTCATGCACATGCATAAGTGCCAAGAAACTATGTGGTATCTGTGTTTCTACCGCATCTGCAGCCATCCCATATATTTGAAAAACTTCTATAGTCTGCTAAAAAACTTCTATAGTCTGCAGCATCCATCATAAAAACCCTTCCATTTTCAGGTTTTGAATTTAGCATACATACTCAGAGAATTAGCAGATGTATCTTGATAACCACGTTCTATGACTTCCCGCTTAACACATTTCCATATCCACTTTTTTGTAAGGGGGTGTCCCTCTGTGAGGCGCATGACAAAGATTTCTCTATCTCTATCTGTATTTGTGAGTTTGAGTTTTTTAATATCCACATATCTTGACATTTTGGATTACCTTTATCTATAAGTTCTCACAAATCGCCAATATCTCTTGTCTTTTTTCATGAAACGATGATCGATCGGTTTCCTTTGTTCAGCGTGACATCCAATACAAAGTGCCTTCAAATGCTCCGGACTGTTATATCCTCTACCCAACATGTGATGTGTATCAAGATATTGCTTATCATTACTTAAATCGAGATTGCATTGCTCACATGTCCATTCTTTTTGTTCGCGATACCACGTTGAGAGTTCCGCCCAATATTTATCGCTGTGTGGTAAAGTCGGCGGTTCGGCATTGTTCGATGTTTTCCGTGTTGAACGTTTACTCGGAATAAAGGCTTTCGCTAACTCCGATAGCTGCCTATCTAACGAAGCAGTCCTTTTTGAACTATAAGTCTTTCTTGAGCTCTGTCGTTTTGATCGGCTTCTTTTGCGTGGTCTCACAGCGTTATTTCTCTGTCCATCAAAAAGTTTATATAGGACTTTGAGGTCTTCCCACATAGGATTACCTCTTTGCTAAAAACGCTTCAAGATCCTCTATTGGATTACAGACACTTGTATCTACTAAAGAATAGGTTGTTGGATTAGTATTATTAAGTTCTACAAGATCGCAATGGTTTAGTACTTGATTAGTAGATAGTTTATAGAGCATTTCATCTGCTTCCTCCTCACTCCATTTCCCTATTTCTGCAACCTGAGCAGCAGTAGCAGTATGATCAGGCACCTTATACTGAAGTATACATAATATAGCCATATAATAATCTATCATTTCAACTCTCCTTCAATATTTATCAGAAGTTATTTTCTTACTTCGATTTTCACCCAAGACTCCCATTTGTAGCTTTCAGCAATTTCCATAATTAATTTTCGTGTTGTTCTTATAACCTCATCAATGTTTTGGGTAGTTGCACCTGGTGGTTTACCTAAAATATTAATAAATATAGTGTCCTTTCGATCAATGGTGAGTAAAATAGAATAATTTGATCCTAATCCTGTCGCATTAGATGCACTTTGTGCTACCAAACTAAGCCACTCTATTCGAGAGGGTGTATAAGGTAAACTTCCTTCAGATATTGAACTTGACAGGTTCAGGTTAGGCTTTGTTGTCCTTGAGGGTGTAGTGGTAGTAGATTTCGTAGTGGGGCGTGGCACGGTGCCAGGATTATGATAGTGGTATCCACCATTTTTGCGATCATGGTGTCCACCATATTTATCTGTCCGTCCCGAATGCGTCCATGCGAACACTGCTGAAATCAACAATATTATCAGAGCTGCAACCACTTTTTTCATTGTACATCTCCTTTTTATTTATGAAGGTGACAGAAACCGTCACCTTCGGATTAACTTTCTATTACTGATATTTCTCAAAAGCACTCAGAAATCAGTATCTATCTATGGTCTCTCAATACGCGGTTATGAAAATGCTAAAAAATACTAATTGATAAACCTCCATTATGTGAAAAAAGCACTTTATTTTCAATACGAAATAGAATAAATTGTCCATTAAATGGGTTTTTTATAGGTATTTCGTATTGATGTTATTAGGTTTAGAGGAATTAGAAAAACTTCACTCATGTAAAATGTGTGTGCGTTTGTTTTCACGAAGTCAATGGTCATAGGGGTAAAAAGTTTCATTTGCACTTATTTTTTACATGAGCCGAACAATTGTGAGAAATGTCAGAATAAGAATAGCGATTCCACCGATAATATGTTTCATACACCACTCCTTTTGTCGGTCTAACAACTCTAACTCTAAGGTGATATAATTGGATTACCTTTTCTCTTTTCCATAGATTACCATAAGTGTATATGGACTGACAACAATATTCCCCCGAATTTTCAATGTTTCGTTAACACTGAGCCTCCCTAATATAACGCCATTCTTGACTATGTATGGGGGCGAAAACGCATATTTGCTAAATGGACTATATTGACTATAATTGTTGCCGTATTGACCATAATCATTGAAAATAGACTTTGAGGCATAATCGCCACCGTGTTGACCATACTTGTAGAAAATGGATTTGCTTTCATAATGCCCGCCAATCTTTCCAAGATATGTAGCTTTACCATCATCGGCAATTAGCACAGCACCGTTAAGCACTTGTCGCGCCTGCTCATAAAGTTTTCCTAAATTAGATGTAGTTGACCGATTGTAGGTCGTAGATGGTTTATAAGTTGAACGGTTATAGATTGTTCGCGGCTTATATAGCGTTGAAGGTCTCTTAATCGTTGGTGGCGTGATCGTTGGTGATTTATAAGTCGGTATTTTATAGGTCGGTGCCTTATATGTGGTTGACCGCTTATAATATCTATCCAAATACTTCTGTGCATCACCGGTTGTTGTTTTCCCCGTATTCGGATTATAGTTTCCTGGGAACGAGTAGTTATTGTAAAGATTACTATCTGGCGCAGTGCGATAATGCGGTCTAACATAAGTGCCATTTTTTCGATAGTAGCCTTTGACATATACGCTTTTTGCTGCCTCAACCTCAAATGCCATTGCAGCTAACAAAATCAACGGGATAAGTAATAGTTTTAACCAAATTCTTTTATGCATGATGTGTCTCCTTTATTTTCCATTTTGAACGTGACATAAGAGGCAAAACGTCACCTTCAGATTATTCAACGAAAAAACGATCCTTTCCAAATCTGCTTCATGGGAAGCAGTGGTCTCGATCATTTTGCCTTTTTCTTCTATTCTTCAATTTCAGGTTTAGTCCGTTACTTCTAAAGTAACTCCAAGCACATTTCTCTGTTTTTCAAACCAATCTACCACAGCCGCGACCCGTTCCTCACCGTGGACACCTTCCATAAAACGTTCCATGAACTCAGGGTCTTTCAGAGCGTTCACAAATCGCTTTTCTCCGAAAGCGTTTTTAGCAAATTCTAATCCGTTATTCGCAGCGAAGGTTGATCCGAAAATGAAAGCACCCTCCACAACGTCACCTGCTATGCCCCAAGATTTGAGAATATCGCTTGCGTTTGCCCCGGCTACTGCAGCACCAACCGATGTGAGTCCGTGCATTATAAACGCTATTTTGAGGCTATCTTTCACGTTCTGCACTTTATCCATCATCTTGCTAAATTCTGATATTTCGTATATCTTGAGTGTAAGCGATTCAGCGAGCGCGTCATCGCCTAAAAGCATCTCCAATTGATTCGCGCCTTTCTTGCCAGATACGATACTTTTGAGGACATCCGATAATCCTGTTGGACTCCAATTATCATTATCGTCCAGAGCCCTTTGAAATATCCGTGCAACAAGTGCTGCTTGGATTTCCTTTTTCGCAGCCGGTCCGACCATCTCATAAAACTTCGTAATATCAGCATCCGTGCTAAGTTTACCATCTAACAGTCCATCGATCATTTTCATAGGATCAGCCAAGTTCGTTGGACTATAAATGAACAGACCTGCGTTAGAGTCTCGGTCATCCATCGCCTTTTTCCAAGCGGTATCCGCTGCCATGACATCATTTCGAAGTGGCTGCCCCACAGTTTCCCTAATCGCATTATGCAAGTCATCAGTGAGATGAGCATAAACGTCATCTACAAACGTGT
>CBDAOC010000007.1:0-3156 GCA_965197925.1 Nitrososphaerales archaeon | reverse complement strand
CCACTGGAGCCGGACATGGAAGTTTGTATTGAAGATTTGGAGAAATATCCAGAAGGAGCCGTCAGTACAGTAGTGGTCAACCGTTACGAACGCGATCGACGAAACCGGGCTGCAGCTATTTCGATTCATGGGACAACATGTAAAGCATGTGGGTTCGATTTTGGCGCGCGCTATGGAGTGATCGCAGCGGGCTTCATTGAGGTACACCATACTACGCCAGTATCTAAGTTGGGCGCTAATTACGTCGTGGACCCTGTTCGAGATCTTGTTCCGTTATGTCCAAATTGTCATGCTGTAGCACATTGCCAAGATCCCCCGCTCAGTGTCGATGAGATTGGAAAGTTGCTGTGTCAGTCAAAATAATCATCCTAGTCCGAGGGGCAGTGTGGGTGGTACACGAACTGAGGAGTTCTCCCACTCGCTATCAATGTACGTGACTTACAGAAAGTACACACCTTATAAAATTTAACACAATTACTCCATAAGCATACGGTATTCACTATATGCTACCATTTATGCTTTTGTCATTGGGATTGTATTATGCGTTATTCGTTACTACGACTTCTACTTGTACAAAGAGACATCCCGCCTTTACTGCTGCAATCAGGATATAAGCATCCTGGACATTCAAGAAAAGAGTATCTAAAAGAAGTTTTTGGTAAGACATTCGAATTTAATTACCGACAATCTCGGTACGCTTATGTCTTTCAGATACAGCCACAGCAAAAACGACTCCAGCGTGCGCGTCTTTCGCACATACGGCGGGATCAGCCAAGAGCGAAACATCACGGGCGCTCCGCTGGTCGAGCGAACCTTGGGAATCTTCACCGTCACTGCACCAATACCCGTCTGTAGCATTTAAGGTTTTTAACAAACTTACTACATTTTAGGAATAAGAGAAAAGCTATGTGACAATGTAGTGCTTCGAGAAATCTCGAAACTACGCCAAGTTGCTTAATCTAAATTGCTGTTCCAGCAATTTCTTGGCAACACTAAATAGAAACGACAAACAAATCATCGTTCAATCTTTTTCGCGATTCTGAGTAATCGAAATGGATTTATTTAGTGAAAATTTAACTACGTTTGGCAGCATAGATTTTTTAGGATAATTTAACAAGGAAAGCGAAGCATGAAATTTATCTATCTTGATGAGAGTGGTGGGCGAGATCTGGGTGATATTTTTATCATGTGTGGTTTGGTGGTTGATGCCTACAAGCTACGCAAAAAAACCGAGGAATTTGATCTTAAAATTCAAGGAATTCTTACCAAGTATCCTGGAGATCTATCAGAACTCAAAACTAGTCGTTTTATAAATGGTAAGGGCAGATGGAGTCAAATTTGTCCTGATGAACGTAAAAAATTCTTAAGACAAATTTGCCAACTTGCAATTAGCAATGGCGGAAAAATCTTTGGACTAGGCATTTCTTTTAGAAATTTTGATAAAACTATTGAAAACCAACTGAACCAACCTTTCGAAAACAATTGTTGGCTAGCCTCGTCAATGTTCATTTGTTGTCTCGTCCAGAAGAAAATGCAGAAGGTCAAAAATCAAAAAGGCCTTACTGTTTTCATAATGGATAACAACATGAGGCAAATGCCAAATTTTTCGGATGGGCTTTACGAAAAGAGTCCGTGGTATGACGGACTCTACATGGAGAGTAAGTTTGTTCAAAGGAAAAGGAAATGGGTTGTAAGAAAGCACAAAAACAGATTTGATCAAATTATTAATACTGCCTTTGCAATCAAATCAAATCATTCATCTTTAATTCAAGTAGCTGATGCGATTTCCTATGTATATAGACGTTATCTAGAATTGATTTCGTCGGATGAGGAATGGGAAGGGGAGCGCAGTTATTATTCCGATCTCTTTAAAATCCTTGAACCCGCACGAGAAAAGCTAGGCGTTTGTCCGAATACGAATTGTGTTAAGTTCTATAAGCAAGTTGTACATGCAATGTGGAAGATTTGATTTCAAATATCATAGGATGTAAGGTGAACATTGAAACTAGATTCGCTGTGGTGTTCAAATCAAATTGCCGTAGGAAACTGTATGAGCAAGACAATAAGCGATGAAAATATTATGTGTAAGCACAACAAATTAGAATTGAATCAAGATTCAACTGAAGTAACTTGGAGTTATTGAAATATGACTGAAAAATTTGACTTTCTAACACCCGGTACTGCGCAAATTCGGCATCAAATTAAGAATATCGTGGAAAGTTACAACCACGATTGGGATTTGATAGCTGAACTAGCTCAAAATTCAGTTGACGCCATTACCTTGCACAATCCCGTTAGGGGTCGTATCAAGCTAACTGTTTTAGCTGCCGAAAAGAAATTAATTATCGAAGACAACGGTTGCGGTATTCCTCCAGATAAATTACCTACCCTATTAACACCATTTTCAACTGCAAAATTTGGAAACGACAATTTAATCGGACAAAAAGGGGTAGGCATTAGCTTCGTAATTTTTAGTTCGGCTATTTTTGAAATTGAAAGCCATCATAATGAAGGGTCCTGTCGTGCTTCCGTAGAAGGCGCAAAGACGTGGCTTGATGGTGAAAGGGAAGAATTACCCCAATTGGACTATCAAGTAGTTGAATCAAAAGAGTCTCCCGGTACTAGGATTGTTGTCAAATTACCTAGCGAATCTGATAATGAATTTTTTAAATATTCTTTCGATCAATTGGCAATGGTGCTCTTTACCCGTACAGCATTTGGTGATGTACAAACAATATGGGGCGAAAGCTCGGATAAATCTATTTTATTTACTTTGTACAATTTGAATGGCGAAAAAATTAGTAAAGAATTGGATTGTTCGTACTTATTACCTATTTCGAAATTACGTCCATCTAAATGCATTTCTATTAGGGATTTTCAAGATTGGAATACTGGCGACAAATCTGATTTACAGAAGCGTCGAAAACTAAGAGACAAACTCATTTACCACGATGGTCAAATTGCACGAAGTGGGCGCAATATTAGATATTGGGCTTGTTTTCTCCCTAAGCGAAAAGCTTGGGATATTATTTCTCATAATTCGGGGCTTGTAGAGGAGAGAATTTTGAACCTCACCCCTGATCAAAGAATGGAAGAATTTGGGACTGCAGAGTACTTATTTTCAAGCGGTATGTATACATCAACAAGAGGTATGCC
>CBDAOC010000006.1:0-10116 GCA_965197925.1 Nitrososphaerales archaeon | reverse complement strand
TAATGAACAGGAAAACATTAGCTGGAATTGCCGTGGTATCTTTGTTTGCTGTTTCGCTAGCGTATGCTAATGTAAACAGACAACTCTCTAGCTCCGACAACTTTGGTCTAGATTATATAACCGTAGCTGACTTGGGGAAGCAAGGAGATACTGATGGAAGGTTTAATTTACCACAAAGTCTTACTGTAGATAACAAGGGATATGTTTATGTTATAGATGCGGGAAATGCTCGTGTTCAAAAGTTCGCAGATAGAGGGAGGTATATTTCACAGATAGGTGACTTGGGAGGAGATGATGGACAGTTCAAACGTCCATATGGAATAGCCCTTGATTCTAAAGCAAACATCTTTGTCACAGATCAAATCAAAAATAACGTACAGGTATTTTCAGATGAGGGCAACTTTACCTTAAGCTGGGGAAAAAAGGGATCGCGGCCAGGATATTTCTGGAACCCGACGGGCATCGCGATTGATAATGAAGACAGTGTATATGTGGTTGACAATTGAAATAAACGTGTGCAGAAGTTTTCAACAGATGGCAGGTTCATTCTTGAGTGGAGTACTTATGATCCATCTGATGGCCAATTTATTGATCCGTTTGCTATAACTGCGGATCCTTTTGGAGCCGTTTATGTCATTGACAATGTTAACTGCCGTGTGCAGAAGTTTACAAATTCCGGTGTGTTTATTGATGGATGGAGCAAAGATGGAAATCTTAAGATAATTCTCGAAATTCCCAGTAGTATAATTTCTGATCGAGACGGGAATGTTTACATCTCTGATGGATCCAATAGCAGAGTACAAAAGTACAACAGTAATGGGATTCTTTTGGAGGATTGGACCTATGATAAAGATGATTTTCCCATAAATGGTATTACGGTTGATTCATTAGGTTATGTGTATGTTGCAGATCATGAGAATAATAGAATCGTGAAATTTGGTACAATAGCATCAACATGGTCTGGTGTTTCAAACACTATGAAAGCGATAAATAAGAAGCTTGATAATATGATCAAAGGATCTACTACCGAAACTATTTTACTTCCATCCAGTGTGCATGGCAATCTTGTGGTCTCTGGAGAAAGTTCTGATGTATTTGGGGGTCTTATTGTTATGGGAGTTGACCCTTCAATCCCGATTGGGGATTCTGCAAAGATAACAGGAATCACTGTACAAAATAAAGATGCCAACAGTGCTCATAAGGTGAGGATCCAACTCGGTTATGAAGAGACAGGAGGTGAATTTGCAGTGAGACAGGATGTTAAACTGGTATTAAAGAAGAGAGGTGACTTGGGAGATGCCGTAACCGTACTGTAACCGTACCGTTACCCCAAAAATTCTTCGTCCCTGCGGATCAGATCGAGTCTGGTGGAACAAATATCCTTGTTCGTGTTGCTGCGGATTCACCTGGAGCTGTAGTAGAAATCTCAGCATCTGGAATATTGAATCCTTAAGAGGAAGATGTTGGTTAGCGTCTATTCACAACAGAAAAAAACTCCAAGTCTTAGGAATAGAGGATTAAAAATCTCAAACAAGCTTGTGACATTGATTCTGGCAACCTTCTTACTTGTTATGGTATTTTTTGGTGCATACACATTTGGGGACACCGATGCCCCTGAGTTTAACGCGTTGATGGGTGAACAGAGGAGATGAGGGTCAGTTCCTCAATCCTAAAGGAATTGCGATCGATCGATTTGACTATATGTACGTAGTTGACTCTCACAATCAGCGTATTCAAAAATTCACCGAAGAGGGAGAATTCGTGACATCTTGGGGATTTAATGGAACCCTAAATGGTCAATTTAGATCCCCATACGGAATCGCTGTAGATTTACGTGGAAATGTGTTTGTCACTGATCAAATTAATAATAATGTTCAGAGGTTTGATAGTGAAGGAAACTTTATGACTAAATGGGGCACAACCAATTCCACGAACTGGTGCTAAGAGTAGAACCTCAACTCTAAAAGGAGTATCACCGGAAACATACTTTTCTCAACCTGGATTCTTCGATGGTCCCAGAGGTATTGCGACCGATTCTGCTAGAAATATATATGTTGCCGATAGTAGAAACCAAAGAATTCAAAAATTCGACAAACGTGGTCAGTTCATATTGGCTTGGGAACTTTTAGGTGTAAGAGAGGAACGTACCACTGGAGATATTCTTGACACTTCGCAAGGACTTGCAATTGATAAGGAAGATAATGTGTATGTAGTAGATAAATTTAGTAATCGTATCCAGAAGTTCGATAGTGAAGGGAGGTTTTTAGCATTCCTACCCAAGGATACTCTTTCATCACCGGAGGGCATAACAATAGATGATGGAGGTTCATTGTACGTAACAGATAACAAGGCTGGTCTGGTTGAAAAATATGATCATGAAGGCAATCTTGTAGATTCAATAAAGTCCTACCGTACTGGAAATGAGAAATCAGTTAGTATTATTGGGATAGCTGTGTCACGCTCGGGAAATCTTTACATTTCAGATTTAAGAAATCATAATATTCAGAAATTTGAGCAATCATCCTATATGCCTAACCTGCAATTATTCGTAAATGATCTGGATCTTGCTTTTACTAACTTATTTGAAGAACAATCTGCAAGAATGCGGTTGATGCCAGATAGTGTTAACGGTATTAGAGTTAATTCAGGACAAAATGTGAATGAGTTAGGTGTACAAGCTGTTATTGGAAGGATGCCAGCTGGGGATACGGGAAAGGTTGTTGTCTTTACCATACAGAATCACGATTTCAGGCTGGAACACAAAGTGAGGGTGCAATTAGGATTTCTCGATAAAGATAGAATTTTTGTGGTTAGGCATGATTCCTTGGTAACTCTTAACTAGTTTAATGCTGCGGGGGATTCTATACTTATTCCGATAGAGCCGTTCTTTGTTCCTGCTGATCAGGTTGCCAAAATGAAGGAGGTATATATCATGGACTTTGTAACAAGGTATGGTGATATTCCTAGTAACTTATTGGGAGGTGAAGGAACAATAATGATAGCTAGAATGGCTGCTGACGGACAGACTGTTCCATTAGAAATTTCACTTTCAGTGATCCTAAATCCTTAGATCTCCTTTGAACACTTTACGTTTGACTTGAGATCAAAGAACAAGTCTAAAGAATCTAGAATCAAAAAATATCGAGTGTTTAGCTTCCGTCTTTCACATTTACATTGAAGTCATCCCAATACTCTCCAATACATCATAATCGACGAAATGATAACAAATGCCAGATAGTTTTGTGCATTCTTCTCATATCTGATCCTGGTTCTGTGGAACCCATTCTTCAACCAGGCAAAGAATCTCTCCACAACATAGCGCGTCTTGCCGTATAGGTATTGTTCTGTATTATCATTTTGTTGTTGTGTCTTACTGTTTTTTCTGTAAGGTATGCAGTCAGAGATTTTTCTTTTGGTGAGGTATTTCCTGATGAATTCTGCATCATAGCCCTTGTCTGCTTGGCACCGCGCAATTTTTCTGATAGATCTCTCATCCAGATATTGTGAGATGCCATCCATCACGTCTACAAATCTGGGAGTCATGCTGATTTGCAGGACATTACTACTGAGACTGGCAGTCCGTTTTGTTCCACCGCAACGTGTATTTTTGTGCCTGAAATCCTGTTGAATCCGTTGTATCCTATGACGCTTCCCCTTTTTTGGCCGGAACTGATGACGAATCGACCGTTTTTTGCAGCTGCATCTTGCCTGATCTGTGGGCTGATTTGACTGCAGCGGAGAGGATATTCTTCCATATTCCACGTCGCTGCCAGTTCTGCAGTCTGCGGTGCGCAGTTGATTTGGAGCCGTACCTTTGTGACATCCCAGTCCACCTGCATCCTGTTATCCCGACAAACAGGATTCCGTTGACTGTCTTTCTGTCGTCTGCCCTTGGCCTTCCGGTTCTGGCTGGCTTGGGGAGATGCGGTGATATCATCTTCCATTGTTCACCTGTTATCTCCTGAAATTTCATGATCTGCTACGGGCAGCATTGCAAATAGATCCAAATGATCGTCAATTATTCACTAAATGATCAGTTTTGGGATCAGTTGATTCTATATGAACGGTAAACCAGCCTCTATTAGAGATTTTCCCTCTTAACTCATCGCTGCTCTCTACTTGGTGAAAAGTGACTGGTGTTTGGTGTTTAAATTACATTTGCATCATGTCAGGTTAATCAGTATTGATCTTCTGCATTGATTTAAGGGCCTATCCTTCCTGTTTTATAAATGGGTCTTCATTCTTTATCCTTAGGTAAATCAATAAATAAGATCTCCTGAAAGCTTCTCTCATCTCATATAGTAACGCCCTTGGTAATATTCCCTCAATGGTAGTCAAAGTTGCTTCGATGCTTTCCTTGTATTCAATAGAGAACAATCCAAAGTCATGTGTATTTTCTCCTTCGATCTCAGTGGTTATCCTTTGTCTGTCACAGCTTGCAATATTTATGCTCTCAATTGAAATCTTGATAAGGACATTGATAATTCGCCAAATCCGATACGTCTTCATAAATTTCTTATTAGGGTTGTCAACCTGAACGCGTTTTATTCAGAATCAGGTGTGTTTTTGTTTTTCTATCTCTTCACCTTTACATGTTCATCATTCAGAAATGCACAGGTATATCTTATTCCAATACCTTAAAAGAAAACAAAGTACTTACTTTACTTTTAATAGTTGCGATATTTCTGTTATGTCGAATAAACAACTAGAAGATCATGGATGGTTGATAGAATGAGATTTTGATCAGTTATTATCATTGAGATTCAAGCCTATCCTTCGTGAACATGTAAAGTCAGTAAGATGGAAGAATATGGGTAAAGAACTGATGCTAAAAGCATCCATACACAACATGTTCATTGCGATGAATCCAAAAGGATCTGAATAACTGCTATAATATGGTGATTATTCGACACAGCAGTAATGTATCTACCTTTATCAGGACGAGAAAAGAAAAGATATCTGCATAAGGAAAAAATTCCACATATTTTTGCAATACAGGTCAAATGTAAAGGATTGTTCAGCCAAGCATTTCATTTGAAATTTCGTATGTTGTGATAATTGTTTTTCTATGAAATATATGTTCATGTTTATTGGAATAATAATTATGAATCCATTTCATTTGATCCTTTGGAGGTATAGGCGTCAAGAAAGGGATGTAAGACACCTTTATGAAACTTTCAGAGATTTTATGATGCTAGCAAGTGCGGGAAAAATGCTGAATTTTGGATATTGGAATAATGAATGTAAAAACCTGATACAGGCACAAACGGAACTTTGTCGTATGATGTTAGATTTCGGTGAATTGAAATCAAATCAAACTGTATTGGATGTTGGTAGTGGTGTAAACGGCCCTTCAATATTATGGCATACTTGGTTAAATCCCATTAAAATTATCAATCTAGACATATGCAGACCGACCCAGCATAATTTAAATAATTTCAATGACGATATTAGCGTATTAGAGGCGTCTGCTCTTACTTTGCCGTTAAAGGAAAACAGCGTTGATAGAATTATTGCACTTGAGTCGGCTCAACATTTCATACCAATTGAAAAATTTCTTTTAAACTCCTTCAAGACCTTGAATAATGGTGGGGTTCTTGGTCTTGCCATTCCCGGAATAAACAAGGATAGGCTCAGTTGGTACGAAAAAAAGGAACTAGGTTTGTTAGGTATAACTTGGGTCTCAGGACATCATAATCTTTTAGCAATAAGAGCAATACTTGAATCTATAGGCTTTCATGACATAGAAATGAAATTTATTGGTAAGAATGTCTATACACCTTTAGCAGATTACTATTCGTCACATAGGGCAGAAATCAAGAAATGTGTAATACCAAAGTATTCATCTATTGTAGAGTATATCATTTTCAAATCAATGTTAACTATGAAAAAAGTTGCTCAGAAGGGTATTATTGATTACGCGTTAATTAAAGCTGAACTCTGAAATAACACTAAATGATCACGCAAAATTTTTCCACGATCGACATTCTAATGATCCCAAAGCATAATAAAAGATGTTTCAAATGATGCAAGAATTTCTGATTTCTTTTTTAAAAGAAGTTTAAGAATGACAATGTAGTTATGATGATAGTTTAGAAATCGTTCTGAGCAAAGTTAGTATTATGACGATCTCTCTATACATCGGTCATTATCCTCTAATAACATATGTAGGCTATCGAAAGAATTCTGGTTTTTGCCCCAAAATCAATTACTGTTCTTCTTTCCCTTTAGAGTCACATGATCTTAGCGATATCACTGATCAAAAGCTTTACGACAGACGTCAGATTTCTAGGCGTAAAAGTGGGAATGCCATTTTTTTGATATACTATAGATTCTAAAATATATGAATCCTGCATGGTTTATACCTGAATCGAGAGTAGTAGAAATGAGAAACGGTTAAATTTAGAATATATAGTATAATTTTTTTTGTTAGCAGCTATGCGTTTGCTTGAATATCAAGCTAAAGCTTTATTCAAAGAATATGGTATATCGATACCTGTAGGTTATATTGCAAAAAATTTCGATGAAGTTAAGAATGCTTCCGAAAAACTTGGATTTCCGCTGGTATTAAAAGCACAATTGAAGGTTGGTGGGCGAGGAAAGGCTGGTGCAATAGTTGTATGTAAAGAACCTGATGAACTAAAAAATACTTATGATGATCTTATTAAGAAAACCGTCCAAGGCGAAAAGGTAAGATTGTTACTCATTGAGCAGTTTACTGAACATATAAATGAACTTTATCTATCAATCTACTTAAACAGGAGTAAGAGATGCTACTCTATAATTGCATCCGATTCTGGCGGGGTTGAAATAGAAAATGTTGGTAGTAAGGTGATATTAGATGTTGGTACTGATGGGCCAACTGATAAAAACTTGGAGTATATTGCATCGAAATTAGAAATAAAAGACGGTAGGTTGAAGATCTTCATTGAATTCGCATCTAAACTCATCAGATTAGTTGTAGAGAAAGAAGCCGAATTAGCGGAAATTAATCCTATTGTTATTAAGAGTGATGGGACTTTAATTGCATTGGATGCTAAGGTAATAGTAGATGATAATGCTTTATTCAGACATGTGGAGCTCAAGGATTACGAGAATATGGCAACATTGGAATCCGAGGCAAAGCAAAGTGGATTCTCATTAATAGAACTTGATGGAAACATAGCCGTAATTGGTAATGGTGCAGGATTGGTTATGTCAACTCTTGACATGTTGAGTGATCAAGGAGGGAAATCAGCTTGTTTTCTGGATGTTGGGGGCAGGGCGACTACTGACAGTGTACTTTCAGCTCTTACTCTGATAAGTAGAATTTCCAAAGTTGAAGCGATATTGGTTAATTTGTTTGGAGGAATAGTTAGAACAAGTGTTGTAGCACAAGCAATAATTGATGCTTACAAAAACAATATCATTCACGTCCCAGTTTTTGCAAGAATATCTGGAGCCGAATCTGATAGGGCAAAAGTGATACTAGATGGTAGCCCAGCTAGAATGTTCCATGCTGTAGAGGAAGCAATAGTAGCAGCTGTAAAGAGTGTGTGAGAAAATGGTTGACATATTTGATGTTCTTCATGGTTGCGAGGGCGACATAGATTATAAAAAGAAACCTATTATTGTTCAGGGAATTACTGGCAAATTTGGTACGTTTCATACAAGATTAATGATGCAATACGGCACCAATATATCAGCTGGTGTAACCCCTGGCAAGGGTGGTCAGCAGTTTGATGGTATACCCATTTATGACAGTGTAGCGGAAGCCGTTAAGAAAACTGGTGCAAAGATCTCAATAATGTTTGTACCTGCACCATTCTTCCTAGACGCGGCGAAAGAGGCATTGAGTAATGGAATATCACTGTTGGTGGCAATCCCCGAACACATTCCAATCAGAGATGGTCTGAAATGCTTAGAAATTGCAAAAGGAAATGGTGCAAAGGTTGTAGGACCCAATACCCCTGGAATAATAGTTCCTAATATTATTAAACTTGGGATAATGCCAGTAGAACCATTCCAATCAGGGAGTGTCGCTGTTTTTTCTAGAAGTGGAACACTCATGTATGAAGTTTCGCACATGCTTAGTACATCGGGGTTTGGCCAGAGAATCTCTTTGGGCATAGGTGGAGATCCTATAAACTGTTGTACCCTGATGGATTGTTTCGATATGGTCAGGGATAGAGCAGACGTAAGTTCAGTAGTTGTAGTAGGTGAAATTGGGGGTGATGCAGAAGAGCAACTTGCCGAGTATATAATATCTACAGCTTTTAGGAAGCCTGTGATTGCCTATATAGCGGGTAGATCTGCCCCTAAAGAGAAAAGGATGGGTCATGCCGGAGCTATAATATATGGAAATTTTGGTTCAGCAGATTCAAAAGTTTCCATGTTTGCGAAGGCTAAAGTACCTGTAGCCAAAAGTCCTGCTGAGGTACCGTTACTTTTATCGCGGATTTTGAAACAAAAAACAGACAAATAGAAAACTAGAAATCACCATCTAAGTTAGGGAATTACATGCCTATAACTGATGCATTTAAGAAACAGATAGCCCAGCAGCGACGGCTTTTTTTCAAGATTTGCTTCAAATGTGGTGCAAGAAACCCAATTGAGGCTACAAGATGTAGAAAGTGCCGTAAAGATCAGCTGAGACTTCAGAACAGATCACTAGGAGTTAAGAAATAATTCGTTATTTTTAGCACAAAGGTAAAATACATTATCGAATTTTTCCTAATCGGGCGAGTCGTCTAGCCTGGTCTTGGACATCGCTCTCACACAGCGAAGGTCGAGGGTTCGAATCCCTCCTCGCCCATTACTACAGTTTTACTAGGAAGCTCTTATGAATCTCTTTTTACCATTTGCAAGAATTCCAACAAAATCTTGGAAGATTTCGATTCTATACCGTGAAATATATGAATTAACAACCCTCTCCTACCACATTATTGTAATTGACTTGTTATGGGAAGTTCTAAATCTTGGAAAATTGGTCTTGACTTTGATCTATCAACTTATTGAGCACAAACCGGGTCTCTATTTCCAATTCCTCCCCAGCAAGAATTTCCAGATCCGATCATTCCAATGAAATCTTTGTTACATTTTTCTGATTTTGCTAAGAATTACTTGCTTCTCGGAGAAAGTCCTCCTTTTGATATTCCCTTATGTTATTTAGTGAAGCATAATCACATGTTAAAGGGGTTCTTACTTTAGACAACATAGGAAATCTTTAGCAACATTAGCTTCGTATAGGCTTAACTATAGTAGCACCGGAACCTGTAATCTCTCTGACAGTAGAATGTTCCTTTCCATAAAGATCAAATGCCTTCCATAATAATTTCGTTGGCATACCATCCACCTTTACCTTGAGCACAGCAGAGTCACCTGGTGATAAGTATCCCTCGACAATCTTAAATGTAAAGGAATTATTCACGAGATTAATCGAAAACTTCCATCCCTCTGAGGTGCCTTCTCTTGGCAATCCCCCAACAAGAGTACCTATGAATGTGTATACATTATCAGGACTCAATTCGTTGTTTTTAACTGTTATCCTCATTTCCTCACCCTTAATTGAAGCTGTGACCCTCATGGGTTCATAATTGTGGACCCCAAAAGTTGTTATCGTAAGGGACTTTTGTGCAGAATTGAAACCCCATTTTTCAGCGAATACACCGAATTGGTGTTGTTCGAATTTTACCAAGTGCGGCGTTTCGAAAGCATACCTACCAATAGCCAAATGGCTCATTTCCACAAAATTACCATCATAGGTGGCACGGAGGAAATCTGGGTCAACAAAATTCCCTGCTCCATCAGTAAATCCTACGCTAAAAAATGCTTCATCCCCCAAAGTGTACTTATTCTTATTTCCATCCGTCGTCATTATCAATTCAAGTGGCTTTAGTGATATTTTGAAGCTAGTTTTCCCAGTTCTGGAAGGCAAGGCATTATCATCTCCATCGAACTGGGCAAAAACCGTAACGCGTGTATCGATATTCCTCTCTAGTTTAGCTGTCCATTGGGCACTAAACATTCCATCACGGTCAGTAGCTACAGTTATTAGCGATATCGGAATTATGGGTCCTACCTCGTAAATAGTAATTGTCTTACCTTCAATTCCAGTTCCGGTATTGGTATTCACCA
>CBDAOC010000005.1:0-4745 GCA_965197925.1 Nitrososphaerales archaeon | reverse complement strand
GTATGCAAGGATACATTAGTTGGTGAGTGTGTTAGTTAGTTAGTTAGTTAGCACTTAATAGCTAGTTAACTATTACTCGTTTTACCGTCGATTCAACTGGTTGTTTCATCTGTTCTTTTTTATGGTTCATTTCTTCGAGTCAGCATCTATCCATTCAAGTCAACTTGTCTTGCTTCATGGCTGTTTAGGCTGCTTTTGAGCCCTTCGTTTTTGGTAGTCGCCATTATTTTATCATGGCTGATTTTTGCCATTTTCTCAGTCATGCCTATATCAAATCAATTTTTAACTTGGGATTTTCTCAGTCACGCCTATCAAATCAATTTTTAACTTGGGAAGATGGCGGCGAGTTACTCTTACATTCTGCTTGCTATTCTTGATCTTGGGATTTGTTTACGACTTGGGCATCGGCGAGGGATCGGCATCGTAGATGCATTTATTTAATAATTATTAATATTTATTAAAACAGAATCTTTGTATGTTTTCACTTTAAATGTTTTAACAAAAATAATTTATAATCATAAAATGGCACGTTAATGTTGCATTTATTTCTTTGTGCTTTTCAGTACTCTGGAAGCCCAAATAGCACTGTTGAGCAAATCAGTGGTAAGGAACCTTATGTTAAGTAGTCATGTTATCTAGAACTTTCTACCCAATGCTGATGTTATACTAGAGTACCTCATTTATCATGATTCCAGAGATACTGGTAGTTAGATCTACAGAGGCAGTGTTCAGCACTAACATGTGACATGTGTCATGTGTGCATGTATAGAATAGTACTATATATAGTAGCTTGATATTGAAAATAGCACTATATATAGTAGCTCGATGTTGAAAATAGTACTATATATATAGTAGCTCGATATTGAAAATAGATGTGTTCAGTTAAACAAGCTGCAGTGCATGGATGCCTAGAGCTTTAGGATATATTATAGCCCAGTACAGTACATGTAATTGATGTGTTTATTTTACTGTGTACATGTCTGTCTACGAGTTATAACTGAACTTTTGCAACATAACATGTACATGTTCAATATTCCTAAACCTATATACAGGTAGTGAAAGTGAGGAATCTTTACAAGAGGTGCAAACCGAAGAAAGTCATGAACAGAACACTCAAACACCAGGTGATAATTTAATTGTTATACATGTATGTATAGTCATGTTTAGCTACAATACTGAATGTTAAATGCACATAAAAAGGTGATAGATCTTTGATTTCAGACACTCATGAAAACTAGTGGACTCCATAGACTTATTCACATAGTACCAGTGTCCTTGTCTTCAACTTTTCAGTGCATGTAAATACATCCTTTGTTCATGAATGATTAGATATGGTGCTGTTTTTGCTTTCTATGGTATATAGATCATCAGCAAATGGTACCTGACCAACCACAGGCAGAAGCTGAGAAGTCTCCACCACAAGAGGAAAAAATTGGTAGGATTACCATTTTAATTCAACATGTATATAGCCGCATGAGACACTTGTGATATATATAGCCTAATGAGACACTTGTAACATGCATATAGCCACATGAGACACTTGTATGACATGTATATAGCCACATGAGACATTTATAACATTATAGCTATATGAGACACTTGTAACATGTTATCTCATGAATGCGCTGCCATAGCATCTCTGCCATTGACCACGCATCGATTGATGGAGCTGTGCAAAACTAAATCAGATGAACCTGAAGGATAAAGTTTCTCCCTGCGCAAATTCCATATGCCACACAAAAAAGCCTTAGTATTTGAAAACCAATCATCAAAATGACCATTACATTCCCAAATACTCTGATCAAAAATGTATTTAGTCTTATCAAATGATGACTTCAGATGAAAGTCGTTCTGTAAAAACCCATCAAGATTTTTAATAAATTCCTTACGAATGCTACTATACTCTGAGCATTCCCATAAAACATGCTCTACAGATTCGCACTCACACTCACAAAAAAAACAAGCTTTACTACTGTTTCTAGAACTATGTCTACCTAGTTCCTCATTTAGACCATGGGTTCCAGATCTAAATCTAAATAAAAGCTTAGAACCCATGTCAGAGACTCCATGTAAGTACTTCTTGCACTCAAAATCTTCTTTCAACTCTCTATATACTCTCAATTTACTCTTCTTACACATTCCAGAATGCAAACTACTTATAACAAAATTCTTAAATGCATTATTTATACTCGATACAGCTTCTTTAGAACCCAGTGAAGTAGAGGTTAGGTCCATATCACTTATAATATCTAAAACACATTTCTTCCACTGCTTTCTCTTTCTACCTGGAATTTTACATTTATTCCATTCTTTTTCGAAAACTTTTTTACAAAAACTATCCTTACCTTTTTTCAATAATCTCGAAAACCAAACTACTTTTCTCTTATTTCTCCTTAAATTTAAAGGCTCAATACCTAAATCACCCCATACAGCTTCACTGCAAGTCTTTGAGGAGCAACCTAAAATCTTTTTACATGCTGCTAACAACACTGCATCTAATGCCTTAGATTGGGATGTTGTACATCTCCACACTTCACTACCGTATTCTAATGATGGTCGAAGAATGGACAAGATTACTTGTCTTTTAACATATAAACTTAAGCATGGATTATTCAAAATTCTCAAAAGACTATTAACCTTGCGCTTACCTGCTATCACAAGTTCCTTAATATGTGTATCCCAATGTCCATTATATGTAAACTTTACTCCTAAATATTTATAATTATCAAGGTGTGGCAAAACAGAGTTTCCCCAGAACCATTCACCATCAAAAGTCTTTTCATTCCTGAAAACTACTACAGCACTTTTGGTAACATTTGCTTCAAAGCGCCACTTCTTGCTATATGCATGAACAACATTTATCATATCCTGTAATCCTTCCTTTGAATCACTTAATCCAACAAAATCATCTGCAAACAATAAACCATTAAGCTGTAATGAAGGCAAAGATGAAACTTTACTTTCAATCTCCTTCATTAAACCATCTACAAAAATCAGGAACAATGTTGGAGATAGGGTACAACCCTGTGCAACACCCTGAGTAATACCAAAATACTCTGATTTAATACCATCAAGATAAACACAACTTTGATTAACATTATAAATGTTCCTAATTACACGCCATAACTTACCTTGTATTCCCATCTCCCACATTCTATACCACAAACCATCTCGCCATACAGTATCATAAGCTTTCTTTATATCAAGGAAAAACGAAAATGTTTTCTTACCTTCTTGTAATCTACCCTGAATTACCTCATTTAAAACGAATAAATTATCTACACAAGAACGACCAAATCTAAAACCTGCTTGAGATTCTGATAATTTATTGTGTTCCTCCAACCAATATAATAATCGATAATTCAAGACCTTGTTAAATAATTTACCAACCACATTCAATAACGTGATACCTCTATAATTATTAGGATCTTCTTGATCACCTTTTTTAAATAAGCTAACTATCATGCCCTCCCCCCAACGCTCAGGGATGCACTCACTTTCCCATATAAGCTGAAACAATTCTCTTAGCATCATACTCATTCCACTTCCACCATATTTAATTAACTCACCAGCAATACCATCAGTACCACATGCTTTCTTATTCTTAATTGATTTCATAACAAACTCAATTTCAAAGTTACTAATCTTTCTGTCTAGATGCTCATTCTTTATATGCTCAGATAACTGTTCAAATTCTTTAATTTTTGTTTGTACATGTATCTTCCAATCACTATCAAAAGCTTCAACGTGCCTTTCTTTGCCTAATTTTTGGTAATGCTCTTTTAACACACGAAGCTTATCCTTAGTATCACTTACACTACAGTTATAAGTATCATCTCTAAGTAACTGTATTTTCTTCTTACTACCATTAGATTGTTTTGAATGTACAAATTTCCAAAATTCATTCTTATTTTTCTTGTAACTTTCATTAATACTTTGCATGTAAGACTCATTCTGAATTCTCCTCTTCTCTCTAATCTTTTCTTTCAACAATTTACGCTTCATACAGTATTCACTCCAAGCTTCCTTATTTCCTTCCATTACTCGTTTATGACATGCACGTCTATCAATCACCATCTCTCTCAATTCTTCATCCCACCACCTAACAGAACGACCACACACTATACGCTTCTTGCCAATCACGTCTCTTGCTACCCTACTAACTACTTCTTCCCACTCACTCAAGGCCTTTCTAACACTTTCTACATTTGAAGTAGATGACTTTCTATAATTGCTTAATTTTTCCACAAAAATATCTACTTCACTTTCTAAAGCTTCTTGATACTTCTCTCGTAATTCTTTATCCTTCAAACTATCTACTCTCCACTGATATATAACTCTTTTCCTTTTACTATTTTTAGATTTTCTTACTTTACCTAACTCAACCCATAACAAAAGGTGATCTGAAGTTCCAATATCTACCGAGTCCACATGCAAAGAGCTAGAACATTTCAGTAAATCTCTATCTGATGCAACATAATCAACAATTGAATACTGTTCTAATTTCGGCATGATTCTAGTCCATTGAGGCTCAATACAAAATTCTCTACAATTCCACAACATCAAATTTAATTGCTGCATTAATTCAATCAATTTGCTACCATTACTATTACACATATCTTCTCCATAGAGACCCACAACATCATCAGAATCCAAGCCTTTACCTACACATGCATTAAAATCACCTAGAAGTATGATTCTACCTTTGCTCTGAAATCTACTTATGTCAAGACTTAACTTTTCAT
>CBDAOC010000004.1:0-26953 GCA_965197925.1 Nitrososphaerales archaeon | reverse complement strand
CAAGTATCTGCCGAGAACGTCCAAGCTTGCCCTCCTCTGCTCACCTACGAATCTCCCTCCCTTGGAACTTATGTACGTCAAAAGAAATTTTCCACAGGTTGCTGTCGTGGCTCCTATTAGGGACAAGTGTAATGGATCGAGGGAAGGGTAGGCAACGTAAAAGGAGACGAGAACCATCCAACTAGGAGGCATCAGTATTGGAGCCACGTTCATACCGAAGAGTACCAGCAGAACGCTAAGGTATGACCAACCTAGGTCTTCAACTAAGGCCAATGAGCATCATATCAGGAATACCTGCTTATGTTATTTTTGTAGGATCAATCTGTAGCAGTTAATCAGCTTCAACCAGTTAAAGGCGCGGCGGCGGCTCGTACTATCTAGCACCATTTATTTTATCTATGAGACCAGAGCAATAGACATCGAAAGAAGCCAGGCATGACACCTTAAGCCCATTAGCAAGTTTGACCCAATTCGTTTGGTAACAGACTTATGTAGGGAATTTATTTTTGCCTTAACTTTGGTTCTAACCACATCCTTGTTGCTCTAAATCCTAACATACTGCCAGTAATCTCTGCCAATATGGATGGGATAAATACGATCCCAAGTTCTATTTGATAAATGAGGGGCAGAAATACTGCAACTTCAACAGATATCTGCTCTGACATTCCCTAAGGGGTTGATGATATACCACGATGATTCCTGGAAAGTACATGCTCAAGAAGAATGGCCCAAGCAATGCACCTATCATGGTAACTTTTGCCTTGTTGTGGAACTTTGGTTTGTAAATGAAATCAACGGTACCTACACAGCGAGAGCGAGTTATGCTGGTGAGAATACTACGAGCACCTTTGTGGTTCCAGAATTTCCATTAAGCGTTCTCGTAATAATGACGGCGGTTGTAGGTATGGGGATAGCTGCTGCCAGATTCAAGAACCCATTATTGTAGACAAGTATTACGTTTGATGAGGAAACGAGTCATGTAGACTTGGCCTAGGGTAATTATAACATAACAGAAGCGAATCTTAAATGATAAGGAATTAGTAAAAAGAAAAAGAGGGGAGTTAAGAAGCCCAACGTCGGGATTCTTTCTTTATGCGTGGATGCCTATCTTCTGCTTCTCTTCCCTGTTAGCCAGGAATGAGGTCATCCAACCTAAGATGGCACCAAAGAGAGCATACTGTAGTAATGGCACAAGTAATTCTGTGTACGGCATTGATTCTGGCTTTGCTATTACAGCGAAAGATACCAATCCAGTAATTACACCCAATGATACTGCATCTTTGGTTCTTACTGGTTTAACACTATCGTTGGATGTCAACACACCATATATTGCACCTACGATTAGAGTGGTAGGCAATAGCACTTGAAGGTCCAGAGTGTTTGTACCAAACATAGTAACCGCTAACACCAGTCCTGCAATGAGTCCTGCAATCGCTCCATTTCGAATACCCTTCTTTATTTCGTACTTGTTGTTTGACATATTTGTCGATAGCCATAGATGCAATGTAATATCCTTAAGCTTAGATAGTATAATGTTGATCTAGGAGTTGTCATATTATACACCATCGAAGGACAATATGCATGTCAACATTTGTTGCATGGATGCGATGGTTTTGTTCTTCCAATCTCATATGATGTTGCATCTCATCATCAAGGATAATGAGAGGAATTGAAACTTTGATTTGATGTATTTAAAGATAAATGAATTCCAAGTTTGCACATGTTCATTTGGTCAGTTCATTTGGCCAGCTCATATTTTTCATATATTATGCACTTAACAAAAGGGTTCATCAACAATTCAACAAATTATGTAATTTTAATATCCAAATCCAGCACAATATAAAAATCTAGACTGCTTGAGGATAAATACTGATTATTGAGAATGTTCCATTTGTCTCATAGTTATTCTCATATCATGAATAATCTCAAGTGGAGTCCAATCTCATCCATAAATCATCTCATGAACATAAGCAAATCATGAAATATTCATGAGGTGAGGAATCACTATCATATGAAAGAATGTGATGCTTGATATCTTTTTTGCTAATTGACATAAGAAACTTAAAGGATGAATTATCATCTGGGTCATAAGACAGGAAAAATAATTGTTAATTCCGTCTTAGTTTATTTGATATAAAACGAATTACAATTCCAGTGTATTCTCTTCAGTTGTTATAATATCTTTCAATACAAACTCAGATTCTCACAAAGAAAATAACTTGTTCAACGTTAATCAAATGAAAGGTTTTTTACAATTTTGCTTTATTTTATCCGATCTATATTTTCTAGTTTCAGCTAGATTGCTGAAGAAAAGATCAGTAAACCTTTTAGGAACACGAATCAATTAGTAACCATCCGAGATGTTAAATAAAATATTTTGTCTTGGTTCCGTGTACATTTCAATTCATGAATTTATGAACAGTTGACTACCGTCTCACCTTCGCTACAGACATTAAGACCAGTACCACCATTAAGCAGGTCTATTCCAACACCACCCAGCAACCTATCGTCATCTGGTCCCCCGAAAAGACTGTCATCACCAGTACCCCCATACATGATATCACCTCCAGGTCCACCAAACACACCGTCATCTCCTCCTCCACTGAATATGGCGTCATCGCCTGTATTTCCGTACAATGCATCACTACCTCCTACCGTAAATCCTATCATTGCCAGAACCACCCGCTACTATATCATTACCGGGTCCACCAAACAACCGATCCTCGCCAGCACCACCACAGATACGATCATCACCTCCAAGTCCTCTGATTGTATCATTTCCACCCAAGCCATGAATCACGTCATCACCTTCAGTTCCTACAATAAGATCATCACCACCTGTACCAACAATGGTCTAGCCTCTTGTAGACAGATGACCCCAGTTGTTGGGGGTGATACTGTAATAAATACACTATCTGGTAGGCTATCAATTAGACCATCGTTAACTACCAATGAGAAACTTAACATGATCTCCCCAACAGTTGAAGGAGCAACAAATGTTGGACTAGCCATTGTATCGTCTGACAACGTTACATTTGTACCCGATGCCTGGTTCCATGAGTATGTAATAGGATCTCCGTCTGGGTCTGAACTTCCAGTTCCATCTAGAGTAACTATTGACCTTCCGACAACAGTTTGATTAGAGCCAGCATCTGCTATTGGTGATTGATTGATGGAATCCAGAATCAATTGCAGCTCCCAAAAGTCACCATCTGGTCCAACAATTGATCTACTTGTATAAAGTAATGTTTTACCATGAATAGGGTCATAAATGATAAGATTCCGACTCTGTGCAAATGGAGAAATTGTTGGAGTTATCTCTGTCCATAAATCCTGATCGAAATTATAGATCCACGTATCTCCGAACACCATCTCTTCCGTATCTCCGCCAAACAGTACGGCAACATTATTGATGATATCATATGTCCATTTGGTTCTTCGGGGTTCTGGGATATCATCCGATGTACTATTATCATGTACTACTGACCATTCGTTTGTTAGCACATTATATTTCTACAAGTCATTAAAATATACAAAAACAAGAGTAGAATCTTCGTGAAACTCACTCTTCCCTCCAAACGCATAAATCAGCCCATCATTCTCGTTGTAGATTAGGTTTGTATGCCGAGGGGATGGGCTCTGTATAGGGAATTGTTGCGTCCATGTCTCGTTTGTTACATCCAGGAACCATATATCATTCAATATTTCCTTGGATTCATCTAATGGATCATCATGGCCGCCAAACAACACTACCTGTTCATATTTTTTATCATAGACTAATCCAGGCCAATGTCTTTGAGTAGGGCTTACTTTTGGATTTTATTCTCTCCATGTGTTGGTACCAACGTCATATACCCGATTTTATTCTCTCCATGTGTTGGTACCAACGTCATATACCCATGTATCATTCAGTTCGTCTGCGTGAGACGTTCTATAACCGCCAAACAACACAACCACACCATTTTTGCTGTCAAAAGTTATGGTATGAACGGCTCTGCTGGGCGGTGACACAACTGGAAATTTTTGTTCCCATGTTTCACTTGCCAGATCATATAGCCATGTTTCACTCGTTTCTGCAAGTCCTCCGAATAGCACGATAACATTGTTTATACTATCATAAGCCCATGCAGAGGATTTCCTTTCTCCAGGGTTAAGGCTGGGAAAAACTTCCGTCCATACACCTTCAACCTGCTGGGCATCAATGTATTTTACTTGACTAATGATTAAGAAGACAGTTAAAAGAATTAGAACTGTAGCAAATATAGTTGGTAGGTAACCTAGTTTCATTCTTGAATAAATTCTAATATCTATTTAGTATTGGTATAAGGCTATATTTGTACCTGCTGTATCAATACAATTGTAAACGTCACCTTGTTTATCATATCAACCTTCCAGGAATGACTCTCAAACAGGAACCCCACATCATTACAAATCATGAATAACTAGAATTCTTAAAAATAATGGGATTGTTCAGTATTGGGTGTCATCCCCAGAATTAATTTCAATTGGGGGATCCTACGAAATCTGTATAAATAAAATAAAACTCTTAACCAAAGCAAGAAAGAAAGCATCTATATGAAGCGTAATAAACTGTGATGATATGCCAATAGCATATGTGCTAATAACCAGCGACCCTGGTTATGAGGAGTCCGTAATAAAGGAGTTAGAGAAAATTCAAGAAGTGACGGAGGTCCGGGGTGTTTATGGCAGATTCGACATATTTGCTAAGGTTGAATCAGATAACATGATTAGTCTTAGAAATGTTGTGACGGGGATTAGGGGCGCGCATAAGGTGAACACAACAGACACGCTGATAGCCTTACTGGACCAAGGTGGAAAGTAGTTCGTTGCAGAGATTATTTTCACAGGGCATACTGAATGGGACAACTCTACGTAATTAGAGATTAGTAATCTCCTCCCACTTCCACAGATACACCACAATCCTTTTTTCTCGAGTTACTAAGTTCGATAACATCAATAGCATAACGATTGTAAGCTCAATTGCGAACTTTACCATTTGTATGAACAGAAGGCAAGAACACATAATCTTACTGATTGAATGGGTTATTGTACTTCCAATTTGAGAAGATATTGACATGAAGTTTTGGCAACAATATGAGTTTGATCTGGTATCTACGGTCATCGATCTTGTTTTCACGCTACAAATGATTTTTGGACCTGCATGTACAATATGCTTATATTCCTATGAAGTTAAGGTAAGGAGATTAGGGGTATGTCTGAAAGTAAAAAAGAAATGGGATATCTTGAATTTCCGGGCGTTCCTTATCATGTAGTCTGCTCTCTTTTTATGATTGGGGAGACTCAATTTGAGGGGCAACGTTATGCGCAGGAACGTGGGATGGTTCGTTTGAGCTCCCGGGCGATAAATATAGTTGCAAATACATTACAATCACAATCCACGGACTGGATAGAATCCAACTCTGCTAAATACAAGGAAGAACCTAGCAAGATTAAGGAAAGAGTAGACAATTTTTACAAACAGGTTATAGAAATACATAATGTAAGGTCCTCTGAACTCTTGGACTGGCAGCCTAAGAAAAGAATTCCAGGCTATGAGCTACCAAAGGATAAGAATGCAGTTTTGATTAAAGGTTGGAGATTATTTGGAGAAGATAATATTGATACCAAAACTGCTGAGGTAATACCTGTAAATTGGCCTACAGATTGGTCTTCAAACTCTCAACAAATCCCAAAGGAAATATCTAAAATTCTAGGAACTAGTGATGCAACAAGAATTCGTACAGATAGAAAAACAGCGCTTAAACTTTCTAAAGGTTTGAATAACCTTGTATGGAATTTTCAAGAACATCCACAAACTGTGCTTTTCTCTGATAGAGATCCCTGGCTCGCAATGCCACATGTGGGCGCAATCTTTGGAGTAGTTAAAGAAACCTAAGTATTGAATAACCAATTGGTCCAGGAAGCGTAACCGAACAGCACTGTGATCAACACAACAATATGAGAAGTGGAAGTTCAATCACAAATCCTTTTTCATTTTTCATAAATAAATGAGGCTTGGGCATAATTAAGCCGGTCGAAACGATAAGATCAGGTTTCAATTTTCATTGGTAATGTGTTTAGCTCAGACTCCATACTTCTTCGTATATTATTTTTGATTGACGTGATTCGGCCAAAACCTCTTAGGAAAAGGGGTAGACCATTCTACTATTCTCCTACAGTTATGGTGAGATGCTTCATCGTTAGAGTATGGATAAGAATACCAAGCAACAATGCTTTGCATGAAACTTTTTGATAGACATGCCATACAACAGGAAGGTAATGAAGGCATGTGGTCTTGATAGGTTGCCAGACAGAAGAACATTCGACAGAAGGTCAAGGCCGTATCAATTGACATAAGATCAAGGATAGATGTTATGGGTATGCTCTTCATAAAAGATGGGTTGGTAGACCCAGCCATAGTATCCGTTGACAGTTCATTGTTGAAAGCAAAGGGACATGTATGGCATAGATCAAACATGAAGAAGAATGAAGTGCCACGCTCGGGTATAGATACAGATGCTCGATGGGGATTCAGCAGAACCAAGGGATGGATATTCGGATACAAACTGCATCTAGCATGTAGCACAGGTTCGTTGATAGTTCCATTATCAGCTGATTTCACAACAGCTAACATTACTGATAACAAGATGTATGAAAGCATAACATCTTCATTGCCTACAGGAATGGTAATGTATGTTGTAGGAGATGAAGGATATGATGATCACAAGTTATGTGATTTCAGCAGGTATAGAGGGTATCCAGTATTCCCATTGGAAAGGTATAGGCATACTACAGATAATAGACTGGCATTGCTGCAGTTCTATAACTCTGAATTTGGACAGCATGTATATTCTCGGAGGAGCATAAGCGTTGAGCCATTGATAGAGCATATGAAGGATGTATTTACCATAGATCCATTGCCAGTTAGAGGATTTGATAAGGTAAGGAGTATAGTGTTGTTATCAGTATTGTTGTATCAGGTAATGGTTTACTACAATCATCTAACAGGAAGACCATTAAGGGCATTGAAGCACATGCTCGGAAGTTAATCAATCAGATGCATCAAGTTATTTTTGTTATATGGAATAATGCCCATGCCTCAGATATTTATGGGTTATATGATTCTACATTTCCTTTATACAGAGGTAAAGACGATTCTCCTAGGCAAAGGATAGTAGTTGGTTTTAATATCAACTGATCCCAAAACTGATCACTTAGTGAATAATTGACGATCATTTGGATCTATTTGCAATGCTGCCCGTAGCAGATCATGAAATTTCAGGAGATAACAGGTGAACAATGGAAGATGATATCACCGCATCTCCCAAAGCCAGCCAGAACCGGAAGGCCAAGGGCAGACGACAGAAAGACAGTCAACGGAATCCTGTTTGTCGGGATAACAGGATGCAGGTGGACTGGGATGTCACAAAGGTACGACTCCAAATCAACTGCGCACCGCAGACTGCAGAACTGGCAGCGACGTGGAATATGGAAGAATATCCTCTCCGCTGCAGTCAAATCAGCCCACAGATCAGGCAAGATGCAGCTGCAAAAAATATCAGTCGATTCGTCATCAGTTCCGGCCAAAAAAGGGGAAGCGTCATAGGATACAACGGATTCAACAGGATTTCAGGCACAAAAATACACGTTGCGGTGGAACAAAACGGACTGCCAGTCTCAGTAGTAATGTCCTGCAAATCAGCATGACTCTGCAAGATTTGTAGACGTGATGGATGGCATCTCACAATATCTGGATGAGAGATCTATCAGAAAAATTGCGCGGTGCCAAGCAGACAAGGGCTATGATGCAGAATTCATCAGGAAATACCTCACCAAAAGAAAAATCTCTGACTGCATACCTTACAGAAAAAACAGTAAGACACAACAACAAAATGATGATACAGAACAATACCTATACGGCAAGACGCGCTATGTTGTGGAGAGATTCTTTGCCTGGTTGAAGAATGGGTTCCACAGAACCAGGATCAGATATGAGAAGAATGCACAAAACTATCTGGCATTTGTTATCATTTCGTCGATTATGATGTATTGGAGAGTATTGGGATGACTTCGTCATCCATTCATTGATCTTGCTAGATTATATGATGATCACAAAACCCCTTTTGCTATTTCCAAGGAATCTGTGGAGAATATCCTAAATTTGAAGTATGGTTTGAGGAACCTGATGGTACCTTGGTTTACAGTCGTCTTTGCAACCATCATTATATTGAGCTGACTAGCAATGGGCGTAAATTTGATTATGTATTTGATTTAGAAGATTCCTAACTCTAATCAAATAGCTTGGTATGGGCTTTTTTCTATAGTAAGAATTCTTTTAATATGATCTCTAATAATGTTTTAATTGATAAGGAAATGTCACAGGGAATAAGAAAATGACTTGATTTACTATGCATAAGTAATTGAATTGTTCTATACAGAATTACGAGTAATTAAACCTCTTAACCATTTGTTATATCTTTGTTTAATGAACTTAATTTTTGGTTCATGAATCAGGTAATCCTTTTGGGGATATTATGATTTCAATTTATTAATTTTTAAAATGATCTATTACATCAGCGAATTGTCGTATTCTAAAATACTAATTTATAGCAAACTTTAGAACCATCTGGATACTTGATGAAGCATATCTAGATTTAAGTTCATCGGTACGAGTCTAAATTAGAAACCTACTCCTTACATAAGATTTATTATTATTGTATAGAGATACGGGATATAATCAATGCCATCACAGACGAAAATCAACTTTATTGTTCGTGAAATAGAAGAAGGTGACCTGCAAAGAGGTTTTTTCCAAACTATCTCCAATCTGACAGATGTGGGAGAAATTTCAAGTGAACCTCAAAGAGCCAAAAAAATATTTCAAGAAATTAAATCAAACCCTCTATACAATATCTTCGTTGCTATCATGGATGACAAAGAGGTTGTAGGGTTAACTACCTTGCTGGTTGAACAGAAATTTATTCATAATGGTAGGAAGGTTGGGCATATAGAAGATGTGGTCACGAGGGCTGGATACGAAGGGGTTGGCATAGGCTCTGCACTTGTTCAAGCATCTCTAAAACGTGCTAAAGAAAATGACTGTTACAAAGTGATTTTGGATTGTTCTGAGAAAAATACATCATTTTATGAAAAAATTGGTTTCAGAAAATCCTCTATTGGTATGAGATATGATATAAAATAATGAAATAAAGTAATGACAAGTAACCGGCAAATTAATTATCCGTTAACCTGTTGAATCTATATTTATCAAGTTTTATAAGTTGATGGTAAGAGCCAAAAATGGAAACATCGTTTATCTTATCCAAGGGCTCATCATATTCTTCGGTGTCATATACCTTTAGAATTTTATATGAAGTTGATCTCTGTGCTGGTATTCTCCCAGCTCTTCTTATCAGATCCCTTATCTCTCTAGGTCTCAGCAGTTGTCCATGTTCGGCACCAGCGGCAGTTGATATGCTTTCATTTATCAGAGTGCCACCAAAGTCATTTACACCAGCATCCAAAAGGGATTGCGAAAACTCCGCACCTTCTTTCACCCACGACACCTGAATATTGTTTATGTAATTGTTGAGGATCAATCGAGCTATTGCATGCATTTTCACAACTTCAATACTAGTTGCACCATTTCTCACTTCAGGAAGAAGTTTGTGGCGAAACATAGGCGCTTCCAAATAAATGAAATTTAGGGGCACAAACTCCGTAAACCCATGCGTCTCCTTCTGTATTTCCCTCAATAGCACAAGGTGCTTTGCTATGTGGATTGGTTTTTCAATATGCCCATACATTATAGTGGATGTCGAAGGTATACCTAACTTGTGTGCAGTTTTGATGACATCAATCCAATCATGTACAGTTATTCTTCCAGGAGAAATCTTGTTTCTCATATTTTGGTCCAGTATTTCAGCTGCAGTACCGGGTAAACTGCCTACACCAGCTTCCTTCAACATCTTTAGATAATCCCTAATACTCGTTTGAGATCTTACTGCGCCATAAAGGACCTCCTCAGGCGAAAAGCCATGAATATGTATCTTAGGTAATGCTTTCCTTATCGCCTTGCAAATATCTATGTAAAGATAACCGTCCATTTTAGGAGGCAATCCAGCTTGTATGCAAACTTCAGTCGCACCAAGATCCCAAGCTTCCTTGGCCCTTCTCACTATTTCTTCAATTGGCAAAAAGTAACCTTCGTCTTCACGGAAGTCTTTACTGAAGGCACAGAAGCCACAGCGTTTTATACATACATTTGTGAAGTTCACATTTCTGTTGACTACAAATGTCACCAAGTCACCAACTTTCCTCTTCCTAAGCTCATCTGCAACGAATTTTAATGCAGTAAGCTCGTAATCACCACATTCAAAAAGTTCCACGGCATCTTGCACGGAGAGTTCCTTTTCATCAAGAGCTCTGTCTAAAATGTCTGCTATAATGGGGTCTATATTACTAAAGTGACCCAAGCAAATATTCCTCCCTTACAAGACCCTCATCATCAGTTAGTGCATACACATATTCCTTCATATTATCCGAAAGGAAACCATCTCTCACTATATATTCAGGATAAATTGGCAGTCTGGCTTTAAACTTGAATCCATTTCTTTCACTTGTATTTTTAATATCAACAATCTTTGGCCATGAAAATTCCGGATTAACGTGGTCTACTGTAACCGGTGAAACACCCCCAAAATCATTTATCCCCGCCTTGAAAAATATGCTATATCTATTAGGATTAAGGTTTGGTGGAATTTGTATATTCATCTGAGGCATGATTATCCTAGCTATTGCAATGGCTCTTAACATGTAATCTATTGTGGGGATTGGAGCCAAGGCTAGCGGTGTATTTATTTTCGGACTGAAATTCTGAATTATTATCTCTTGTATATGCCCATACCTTTCATGTAACCGTTTAATTGTGAATAAGGAATCTATGAGTTCTTCAGGAGTTTCACCAATACCAATGAGCAAACCCGTTGTAAAAGGTACCCTCAGCTTTCCAGCAGTTTCAAGAGTCTTCAATCTTGCCTTAGGATGCTTACTGGGAGCTAGTTCGTGAGGCATACCAGGAGAGCATAACCTCTCGCTTACATTCTCCAACATCAACCCTAAACTTGGGTTCACCTCCTTCAACTGAATCATCTCCTCCCTCGTCAGATTACCAGCATTTGTATGAGGTAATAGTCCCACCTTCTTAAGCACAAGCTCGCTCATGTGAATTATGTATTCAACTGTACTGGAATAGCCCATTGATCTCAGCCAGTGTCTAGCTTCAGGATATTTCTGTTCAGGCCTTTCTCCAGTAACGAACAACGCTTCCGTGCAATTTGCCTTTTTGCCCTTTTCAGCAATATCAAGTATCTGTTCAGGATTCATCATAGTGACATCAGGGCTCTCTGGCTCCTTTTTGTAAGTACAATAAGAACAAGTATCTCTGCATAGATTTGTTAAAGGTATGAACACCTTCCTTGAATATGTCATTATCTTGCCCTTATTGATTTCCCTAATACTGTTGGCGAGTTCGGATAACTTTTTGATATCACTACGCATAAGCGCATATCCCTCTTCTTTGTCTAATTCTTGATTGAAAGAAGAGTGGTCAAGGATCTCTTTTAGACCAAACAATACAAATTTGACGATCCCTAATTATAAGAACTTTTATGATTTGTTTCGTAACGTCAAAGGCTCAATGGACTAAACAGATTTCGGCCCATCAGATAAGCCTTTATTTTGTCTCATTTTTTTGTTGAAATTATGAGGAATAATCAGGTAATTAGTTGAGGCTTGGGCGTAATTTAGTTCGAAACGATAAGATCAGGTTCTAGTTCATATTGGTAATGTGTTTAGCTCAGACTCCATACTCCTTCGTATATTATTTTTGATTGACGTGATTCTAGTCAAAACCTAATAGGAAAAGGGGTAGACCATTCTACTATTCTCCTACAGTAATGATGAGATGCTTCATCGTTAGAGTATGGGTAAGAATACCAAGCAACAATGCTTTGCATGAATACTATTCGATAGACATGCCATGCAACAGGAAGGTAATGAAGGCATGTGGTCTTGATAGGTTGCCAGACAGAAGAACATTCGACAGAAGGTCAAGGCCATATCAATTGACATAAGATCAAGGATAGATGTTATGGGTATGCTCTTCATAAAAGATGGGTTGGTAGACTCATCCATAGTATCCGTTGATAGTTCCTTGTTGAAAGCAAAGGGACATGTATGGCATAGATCAAACATGAAGAAGAATGAAGTGCCACGCTCCGGTATAGATACAGATGCTCGATGGGGCTACAGCAGAACCAAGGGATGGGTATTCGGATACAAGATGCATCTAGCATGTAGCACAGGTTCGTTGATAGTTCCATTATCAGCTGATTTCACAACAGCTAACATTACTGATAACAAGATGTATGAAAGCATAACATCTTCATTGCCTACAGGAATGGTAAGGTATGTTGTAGGAGATGAAGGATATGATGATCACAAGTTATGTGATTTCAGCAGGTATAGAGGGCATCCAGTATTCCCATTGGAAAGGTACAAGCATACTACAGATAATAATAGACTGGCATTGCTGCAGTTCTATAACTCTGAATTTGGACAGCATGTATATTCTCGGAGGAGCATAAGCGTTGAGCCATTGATAGAGCATATGAAGGATGTATTTACCATAGATCCATTGCCAGTTAGAGGATTTGATAAGGTAAGGAGTATAGTGTTGTTATCAGTATTGTTGTATCAGGTAATGGTTTACTACAATCATCTAACAGGAAGACCATTAAGGGCATTGAAGTATATGTTGGGAAGCTAATCAATCAGAGGCATCAAGTTATTTTTGTTATATGGAATAATGCCCATGCCTCAACTAAATATACGTAATGCATATCACTCAAACTGCAAATTTTCTAGTTATTTTTACCAGATATTAAGAACATTTTTATCTCCTATGAAAATGGAAAAAGATCCATATTGAGAAATGAATAAACCATCTATTATCTTCAATAATTCTAATGGTACACTAGGTTCTGCATGAGATTCTATTTTATTTAATAACCTCCTTGGTCTACGCTCATCAATTTTGGCCAGGAAGATCTTTAAATATTATCCCAGAGATTTTTTAATTTGGTAATGGTTCAAATAGCAATTATCTTGTAATTGGCTTTTTTCTTTGGTCTTTAATACAAAATACATATTATGGCTTCATAGAAATTAAAACATAAACTTGTTCACAAATTTTGTAGCATTAGTTTTGTTCTAAACCAAATAGAAAACTCATTTCAGATGTTTATCAAAGAATTCAATTGTTTTCTTCCATGCGTCTTTGGACTGTTCTGGAGCATAATTCTGGCCTGATGGATTAGCGAATGCATGACCCACACCGTCATAAATGTAGATTTCATTTTCCACATTATTCGCATTGAGTCCCGCCTCAAATGCCTTAACTTGATCTATTGGTATTGACATATCCTCGCTACCAAAAATTCCTAACACTGGCCATTCTATTACAGACATTAATGTTGGATCATTCACCAAACTACCATAATAAACTCCTGTAGCTGCCATTTCTTCATTTAATGCAAGTTGTAAGGACATTCCTCCTCCGAAGCACCAACCGAGGGATCCTATCGCATCGCTATTCACTGATTCATGATTTCTGAGAAAACTGACGGCCGATTTCATGTTTTGTATAGCAATATCTGGGTTGTTTCTCACCCTCGAAGTAAGCTCACGCGCAATTGTTGGATCTGTAGCAACCTCTCCATTGTAAAGGTCCACTGCTAGAATTAAATAACCATCAGTTGCCATCTGCCTTGCCATATTCTTGATATTGTCATTTAGCCCCCACCATTCATGGATCATAACTATTCCTGGATGCTTATCTGTAGAATCTGGTTTTGCAAGGAACCCATTCAAGTCTTCTGCATATTCAACTAACGCAGTTACAATTTTCGATACATCCTCGGAATTTCCTAACATTCCAGCATTGTCGCTAATAGAATCGTCGCTAATAGAATCATTCTGTTCAAAATACGTTAGCGTTAATATTCCATACATTGCTATGGCAATACCAACAATCACAGCAACGATCTTCAGATTCACATGAAACAAGATGATGTGGATACTTTTAACTGTAGTGTCTCGTCAAAACAATTTTGTAAGAAAATCAAGTATAATCACTGATCCTTTTCTGGAACAAAACATTCTGTAATAATCTGCTCTTTATAATCCATTTATGTAGAGGAATCAAAAGATTTCCATTCACAAATTCAAAAACTTGTTCTATACTGCTAAATCTATGAGGTTTAGATTTTAACATAGCACGTAATTGTTCTCTTACAAACCATACTCCTAAAGAGATATCGAAACCTGGGTAAATTTCCCTGAGCATTAAGACAGCTGCCTGTCTCTGTATTTGGCTAAGCATTTCTGCGGCAGTAAGTCGTGCAGAGTAGTAACAACCACCAACCTTGGCATAATGGTCTATCCCTATATATCCTTCATTGTCTCCCATTATAGCCGGGTCACCGTACTGCATCAGGTTCCATGTTGTGTTTGGAAACCATGCTTCAATCCACTCGAAGCTCCATGATCCAGGAATTACTATAGCAATGAATATGTTCAAATTGATTTTTCTTAGATAAACAAGAAATTCTCCAATTTCTTGTTGGATCTTTATCCTTCCAAGTAGAGATCTTGATGTTATGTCATCTACAGCAGTTATACTCCACCTAGTTGGAACCAATCTCCTAGTCTTGCCGAATGAGCCTATACTGAAGGACTTTTGTATTCTAGATACAGGCACACCCTTGGTATAAAGTTGCACTACTGCATCATTAGCCTTCAATTCCTTATCGTAATAGGCCTTCTCTATTCTTTGATCTACCCTTACATTTCCATTTACAATGAATTTGAACATCTTTCCAGAAGGGCCAAAAGGTGGCATATGCTCGTTTAGATGGATTGTTTTAACAGGGTCCTTTGTTAGTACCATTTCTGAATCAACATATGTGTCCGCCATGGCCAGCTCCTGGAATGATTGAAGGATCTTGGGTTCCTTCTTAATGTCTTTTACATCAACTAGAGTAGTACCCCTCACAGGTGACAATCTAAAGTGCAAGATATCATCGACTGTTAAATTTTGCCATGATTCAGGCATGTCATAGGTAGAAGTGTCATCAAAGATGGGAGGAAGTAATGGACCCACCATCACTTTTGGGTATCCTGATCTACCCACAAACAAACTAGGTGGACTAGAACCTCGAATTTTCGTTGAAAGATTAAACCCTAGCGGCTTAACTTTCATCTTTACCATAACAGGACAATATGCCAAACCACACAGTCTCTTTGTACCTCTGCATTCTATACAGAGTTCAGCAGGGATCTGCACAAGCTGAAATGGTAATCTGATGATATAAAATATACGGTAAGAGGATTTTTTGAAATACATGCATAATCATAGGTTCAGCTTGCTAACGTGTTATAGCGGAAGCCAAAAGATAGTACGGTCAACATCAATAAGGATGAACTTGGTAAGCATATGATGCTACAGGTATAGTACTCGAATTTGCAGATGCTGCTCAAGTGTTATTGCTTTTAACAAATTTTATAATATTAACTAGACCTAATATTGGGGAGGGGAAGAATTATTGAAAATTCCAAAAGGAAATATAGCTCAGATTCATCCTCGACTCGATAATGAATCGGTTGGCAATAGAAGGATTTCCGCTCTTATGTAATGAAAAATTGTTATATCTACTGAAATGAAGTTGCTTTAACTGGGAATTCCCGTCATCAATATCACTTGTACGGTAATAGTATTTGCAAAAAATGTTGGGAGGAGAATTGGCGTTTTGGTAAGGAATGAGGTGTTTGAATGCTAGAATTTACCTCTAAATCAATAGACCAAGAAGGGGAAAATCTACAAGCCTAGACGGAAAATGATACATGTATAATAAATGAATATGTAAAAATAATACTGGATAAGCCGACTCGCTCTTGCAGTCTGTGGAAGGTGAGACAATCCAGATTACGGGCTTGTCGTAAATATAGTCAATTCAAGCAGTTCGGTTAGAGAACTTTCAGCTGAACAGGTAGCAGAATATTATAGTGTAGCCTTGATCGCGCATCTGAATTGATAGAGGACTTTGGAGATCATGTACTGGAGAATGTCGGGGGCTCTGTTATAGGATTCTTACCATCCAATACCTACTTTACTGAAAATCATCAAAATGCAGTGTCATATGATCTAGAAATGTGTGATTTGATAGAATATTCACTTAATTCTTTATTGATAAGAAGAGAATTGCCATCCATCAAGTACAGAATCAGCTAGTACCTCCGTGAAGTAAGGGGGTTAGTATCAAAACCCAAGTCAAATCTAAGATGATAGCCTGTTAGGGAATACTTGACAAGGCAACGAAGATAGTATTCTTTGCTAGATCCGAACAAATGGCTGTTAGTGATGTTCTCTTTTGTGGGCTTATCGAAATTGATGGATTTGAGTTTAAGTTACTAAATTACTGGGATCACAGCGGAAAATATAGTATCCGGTTTATGCCGTAGTTCGTAATTAATGGTATATTTTCCTGAGTGTAGAATAACTTCACAGGATTTCATCAGTTGATTATGGCTGTAGATGAGATCTATAGTTTATTCTTTTTTCATTGAAGAACATACTTCAAAAATTTTCCCATATATCCCATACATCCTCCTTGCTTTGGATTCAATTCGGACGCATAACATGGAAATATCTAAAGTTTACCCTGATTTTATTACAAAAATATTGATAGAATGAGCAGTTATTATTTTCTTCATTACAAATCTCTGTTCCAAGCAACTCATGTTCATTGCAGTATACACATTTGCATTTATGACAGGTCATTCCAGGGGCAGCGTTGACAAAATGTAAATTCAATAATATTTTTCATATATTGTAATAATATTGATTCTATGAAGATTATAACGAGTCAAGTTTGGCTCTTGCTAACAATCGTGCAATCCGGATGGGCTCAGGAATAGACCCTTGTAACACAAATTTATTCAAAGCCTGTTTTGCACTATTAGTACTGGTCCCTATTACGCGCACAAACACATCATGCCCCGTCTTCATAGTGATCTTCTCCCTCTTACCCAGCCTATGATACGCTTCCAGTTTGGTCATCCATTTATCGGGAAAGACACGTTTTATATGAGTATCAAGGCCTTCAGATTCTTCGAATGTAACACCTATTATTGGAATCTTCAATCTATCCCATATTTGTTCCGGATCAATAATGTTGTACATGCTTATTATCAAACCTCCTATCATAATCAGGTTTATGTCTGTACGATCAAGTTTTTCATGCATACTAATTATTGCATCCGTGGCATCATCACCCATAACAGTGGTACTCGCGAAGGTGATTCCGTCAATAACCATATCACTACGCATCACAACACCAGCAAGAACAGATTGCCTCTCTGTTTTGATAAAACTTTCAGCAACTCCAAGCGATCTAATGGCTCTTTTTTCAATATGTAGATGTTTCATCACTACTTTCATCTATCTTCTTTGATTTTGATACCTTTGTGTAAAGGAGTATCACTACTACAATAAATGCCAAACTGATAACTGTCCAAGCAGCGAGCGCTACTACATCTAAGCTCATATAGAATCATTATTGAAATCTATATCATATAAAGATAATTTAAAAGAAATCAATTTTCATTGAACCAATGTCAGGTTTGGCTACAACATTTTTTTCCTTCACGTTGACTTCTAAATTATATTTTATTGACAAGCTGAATTGTTTTCCTAAAAAGGGAATACCTCCCCCAGCTTTCACCCTGACAGTATCGATTATGTTGTATATATTACCATAGACTTCTTTTGGCTCACTAGCAGAGAATGCCAAATTCTTGTTGATTAAACCTGATAAGGAACTAAGTGCTATATCACGTAAAAAAGGAACACGTTCAGGTATCATCCTTGTGATATCCTTGGTTATATTTGATACCTGTGATTCTTCCCACTGTCTAACAATTTCTTTAGCAGTTCTTTTCTTTGCACCCTTAAAGATCCAGAATACCATGAATTGGATAAGTTCAACATTCTTTTATCTATGATCTTTAACCCTGCTCATCGAGAGTAAAGACAAATCTGGAACCCTGAAATTCAGAGGTGCCTTCTCTTTCCCAATTTATCTTGAAGTTTTTGATAGACTGTTTACCCAGAATTTTGATCGTTTGAGGCAGAGAATGCCACAAATCCTCTACTTTCGTCTCATTTCTAGTCATGAGTAAAGAACGTCTTCTTTTCATTAAATACTTCACTGCCACATTCCTTGGCTGGTGTCCTTCTACAGGTATCTGTTCCTTTCCTATTTCTATGACGAATTGTCTCTTCACCAATTCGATATTATAATTGATAAATATAATAAAAAGGATATTGTCTATCTTAGATCACAAATAGTCTAAATCTAGTCCATTTTACTTTTTGACCTGAGAAAAACAATTTGATACGTGCTTGTTCCAATTTGTTTAAGGATATTGTTCAAGGAGAAAAATTTACAACCAGCAAATTTGTGACCATAATCGACGTTATGCCAAAAAAGTATTTTATGCTAATTGTTATTATTTCCTGATTTTCTACATGTTGAAAATACAGGGTATTCAAACTAAAGTTGTTCCAAAGGTGTTAGGAATAAAATATTTCCCAGGGGCATAAAAAGAACAAAGGAGGAATAAATATTCCTACATTCATTTGTTAGAACAACTAGAGGTATTGGGAATGATAACGACCATCACGGCTAAATCCAATGTGATGACAATATATACTATGATACGTTAAGAGGAAAGGAAATTATTGAATCTTGAGAATAATCTTGTTAATAATCAACAATATCAAGATTGCATGGCGGAACATAGGAAAAATTGTGTTAAAATGTAGATATATAGCTCGTTCAAGTGTTCTTCAACAATTATGAAAGACTATAGAAATAGTACCCAAGTAAGTGAATCGGTATTGATGCTCCTTATAAGATGAGTTCAATCGAAATTTAGGGGGTGAAGGTGGAATTTTTTCCTGCTTGTGAAAAATTAGGTTGACGTCAAATCAACTTGTTAATTATTGGAGATTCAATCCTCTTAGATCTCTTGAATAGAACAATGTTGGTGAGTTATGATGGTCTCATACCCCTTTAAATGCCATAAAATTCTGCAATTCAACTCTGGAGCTTTAGAGGCTAACAAAAACCCTAATCTTGGTCCTAAATTAATATAATCATGTCAGAGGTCGGTTCAAACATGATTATCATCATAAAAAAGTTCATCTATTTTTCAGATACTTACGAAACCCTCCTGATGTAAGTTTAGAAGCCTTATATTCAACATCTTTACGCATTTTTTCTTTATATTTTACAATTTTCTTGGCTATGGAATCGAACTTTACACCCAATACTTCACATGCAAGTATTCCAGCATTCTTAGCTCCATTAATAGCGACGGCTGCAACTGGTACACCCGTGGGCATCTGGGCGATAGAGAGCAAAGAATCAAATCCATCAAGGGAATTCGTTTTAATTGGTACTCCTATCACAGGCAAATCAGTTACTGATGCAACCATTCCCGGCAAATGAGCAGCCCCACCAGCACCAGCAATTATTACCTTAACACCTCTCTCCCTAGCAGCTTTGGCGTATCGGAACATTCTTCGAGGAGTTCTATGGGCAGAAACAATTGTCAATTCATATTCCACGCCAAATGACTCCAAAATCTCAGCTGTTTCTTTCATTATAGTAAGGTCAGAGTCGCTACCCATTATTATACTGACCAAAGGTCTATTCATTTCTACCACTCATATCCCTAATGTTGATTAATGATTTGGCCCTCCTAGCCTTTTCAATTGCATGTTCAATATCAGTATCTAGGACGGTGATATGACCAAGTTTCCTTCCCTTTCTTGTTTTTGCCTTGCCGTAAATATGTAATGAAGCGCCGGGAATTGTAAAAACATCTTTAATACCTTCAAGTGCATATGGATGATCGGGGCCGTCCTCACCTATGATATTAACCATAACGGCGGGACATAGTAAAACTGGTTTGATCAGCGGTAAATTAAGAATAGCTCTTATATGTTGTTCAAACTGGGAGACACTACAAGCCTCGATTGAGTAATGACCAGAATTATGAGGACGAGGAGCTATTTCGTTAACTAATACTTTATCATTTTTTATCAAAAACATTTCGATTCCAAATATTCCCATACCTTTCAAAATTCGTACTACAGCATCAGAAACATTTTTGGATTCTCTTCTTGCTTTTTCACTTATTCTTGCAGGAGCAATCGTCATATCAAGGATATTATCATTATGAACGTTTTCTACAACAGGATGGCTAAATACCTGTCCAGAAGCATTTCTAGCGATCATGACCGAAATTTCTTTTACAAATGAAATGCATTCCTCCAAGAAACATCTTCGACTGATGATGAATTTGAGCGCTTCATCGAACTGATCTTTAGACCTAATTAAAAAATTGCCACGCCCATCATATGATTCAAATCTAGCCTTAAGCATTGCAGGAAATCCAAGTATTTCCAGTGCTTTCACTAACTCTTCTTTATTTCTGACTTCAAAGAAATTGGGAATAGGCAGATTGTTCTCCCTCAGCATTTGTCTCTGCAACAATTTATCCTGAATTCTCTTGAAAGTTTCAGCAGAAGGATGAATTGCGAAACCATCCATCTCCAATTCACTCAAAATGTCAGAATTACCTAGTTCAATTTCATAAGTTACAACATCACATTCATTTACTAATTGTTTTATCGCGAGTTCATCCTTGAAATCAGCAACGATCTGTTTATCAACTAAAGTTGAAGCAGGACAATTTGGAGTTGGATCTATTACAATCACTTGTATAGACATCCTTTTTGCTACTTGCGCTATCATTTTCGCCAGTTGACCACCACCGATTATCCCAATTCTTATGGGATTACCAATGTAGAGAGGATCGACTTTATCCGAAAGTGCCTTAAGTGAATGTTCCATCGTGTGAATCATTATCCTGTATAACTGCCTACCTAAGCACTATATATTTTGAATCTCTGATATACTCCCATTCAAGAAAAATTATCCAAGACAAAGGATTGTTCTAGAAGAGTATGGTTTTTTATATTCTTACTATATCAGTCAAGGTATGCAATTAAAGAATATACTTGATAAATTGGCAAGAGGAAAGATTGGTGTTGGAGAAGCACAGAAATTGCTTTCATTACATTCCATTCAATATGTTGAGGATATAGCAAAATTAGACATTGGGAGAGATACACGGAAAGGAATACCTGAAGTTATATTCGGAGAGAATAAAACCTATTCTGATTTGATAAAGATTGTCGATGGTGCATTAAAACGAAAAGGTTCGGTAATAATTAGTAGAATAAATAACAATAATATGAAAAAACTTCAAAGATTCCTAAATAAAAAAGGTACAATTGTTACAAGTGAAAGATCGCGGACAATAGTTGTACAAAGAAAAAAAGTGGATATTATTAATGGGAATGTTGGCATAATAACTGCAGGTACTTCTGATATTGCTGTGGCAGATGAAGCCAGGCTAATGGCTGAAGCGATGGGTTGCAAGGTGTTGGTGAATTACGATGTCGGTATAGCTGGAATGCATAGGGTATTCCCAGTGTTGAAGGCAATGATTGCTAATGAAGTAGACGCAATAGTTGTTGTTGCGGGGATGGAGGGTGCTCTTGCGTCGGTGGTATCATCCATGGTGGATATTCCTGTAATAGGCGTTCCTACTTCTGTCGGTTATGGGTTTGGTTCTGACGGATTAGCTGCGCTTGCCTCAATGCTACAGAGCTGTACAAGCGGTTTGGCTGTGATGAATATAGATAATGGTATAGGCGCTGGCGCTTTAGCAGGTATGATAGCAAATAGGATAGCATGGTACAAAAAATAATAGGTTCGGGTTACATGTAAGAACAATAGCATTGATCTAAAGTAACTTTACGCAAGAACGAACATAGTATCTTTTAGAACTTATGGGCTCTTCGAAGCATTTACATCGTAAATCAGTTGAATAAGCTATTCTTATTGCTATCAATTTGTCATTGTAATAAGTATATACAGGTTCTACTACAAACATGATATTCTGAAATTGCTTGGTTCTTTAACTATATGAGGCTTGGACATAATTAAGTAGCTCGAAACGATAAGATCAGGTTTAAGTTCCAATTATTGATGTGTTTAACTCAGACTCCATACTCCTTCACATATTATTTTTGATTGGTATGATTCCTTGGCCAAAACCTAATAGGAAAAGAAGTAAACTATTCTGTTATTCTCCAACAGCAATACTGAGGTGCTTCATCGTTAGAGTATGGGTAAGGATTCCCAGTAACAACGCATTGCATCAGTATTTCTGTATGGATATGCCGTACAATAGGAAGGTGATGAAGGCATGTGGGTTGGATAGGTTACCAGATAGGAGAACATTAGATAGGAGGTTCAAGCTAATATCTTTTGATATCAAAGCAAGGATAGATGCCATAGGTCTGTTATTCATAAATGGGGGTCTGATAGATTCATGCGTTGCATCTGTAGATAGTTCCTTGTTGAAAGCAAAGGGACATGTATGGCATAGATCAAACATGAAGAAGAATGAAGTGCCACGCTCCGGTATAGATACAGATGCAAAATGGGGCTACAGCAGAACCAAGGGATGGATGTTCGGATACAAGCTGCATATAGCCTGCAGTACAGGCTCATTAATTCTACCATTGTCTGCTGACCTAACTACAGCAAATATTTCTGATAATAACTTGTATGAGAGTATAGCAGTACCATTACCAGAAGGGGTTAGATACATTGTAGGAGATGAAGGATATGATGATCATGAGTTATGTGATTTCAGCAGGTATAGAGGGCATCTACTAGTATTCCCATTGGAAAGGTACAAGCATACTACAGATAATAATAGACTGGCATTACTGCAGTTCTATCAATCTGAATTTGGACAGCTTGTACATTCGCAAAGAAGCATAAGCGTTGAACCATTGATAGAGCACATAAAGGATGTATTTGATATAGATCCATTGCTAGTTAGAGGGTTCGATAAGGTAAGGAGCATTGTATTGTTATCTGTATTATTGTATCAGGTAATGGTGTACTACAATCATCTAACAGGAAGGCCATTAAGGGCATTGAAGCACATGCTCGGAAGTTAATCAATCAGATGCATCAAGTTATTTTTGTTATGAAATTATGTCCATGCCTCAGATAGTTGGGTTCGTTTCATGTATGCCATATGCAACAGCTGCTACAGCAATAACAGCAACCAGTGCTATTAAACTGCTCACTTTTTTGTTGATCATGGGTACTGATCTTCCAAATCTTCTTCGTTAGTACTATTCATTTCATTATTCATTTGACACACCAAATACATAGACATAATATATAACTTTCAATACTGCTACTTTCATGATCCATTCCCATTTCGTGGAATAGTTCATGGCCTAATATTTTTCTTACATCAAATTCTTGTGGATTTGCATTTTCATTTTCTGCTAGTTTGAATTTTACATCATTTGCGTTATCATTGAGCTGTACATCCATCTTTATGAAGTGCATGTCCTCAGTAGTGCATACCCACCACCATAACCAGTGATGAGCAGTACAATGTAAGTCATAATCCGTAAAACCATTTACACCGTCACCTAAGTTTGCTTCACGAATTATACTATTTGCTGTTGTAACTCTGTCAATTGACATTTTTTTACCTACATTGTCAAAATGTGTTTCAACATCATCTACTTCACCATTTAGAGTAGTTTGTTAATACCCTTGTACACCGCTTGTTGTTTTGATTTTCAAATCACAGTTATCGCTTTGGCTACCACTACCACAGTTTAGATAACTAAGATGTCCATCACTTGAAGTTCTACTCCAAATATACCATTCGTAGTCTACTATATTCCATACATGAGTTGCAAAAACGGGTGTTGTTGTTCCAATTGTTGTAACAAATGCAAATGCTGCTATCATTGCAATTGCTAACTGTGTTTTGTTTGAAGTTATTGCAATCATCGTTACTTTGCACTTTGGAGATCGCATATAAAGGGTTGTGACGATCCGAAATTTGGATTACCGTAAATAGAGAAAAAATGAAGGTTTATATTTTGCTTTCATTTCGTGCAAAATTCAACGGATTACATATTTTTTAAGAATATGAGTACGGCAGCAAAGAAATTAGTCACAGATTTTGGTAAAATATATTTGTTAATGATCGAAGACCTCTAAGATTTCCGTTGGGTTTATCAAAAAGGAGTTTGAACTGCGGTTCGCATTGATCAAATCTGCATTTGATCTATTCATACAAGTCTGCAAATTACATAAAATTTAATCAATTTATATTTGAATATTGTAAAACAACTGAAGAATGAACCAGTATATCATTTTGGAATGAAGTTGTATAGAAGTAAAAAAAAGATCATGTTCAATATAGGTGAGGTCATTACAAGGTAGCTCAGATATGTATGTAGAGGCATGAATGATATGGATTACGAGTCTAATCTGAATATAGCTTATATCAACAGGTTATAGTGTACTGTTAATGAACTTTAAACATTATATTTAACAAAATGTTTTACAATGCTGTGTCGTATAATTGACATATCATAGCAATTATCCAGGCCACTCGATTCATTGCTACGAACATGTTGTATATCGAAGCCTTCAGCATCAGTTCTTTAACCATATTCTTCCATCATATTCTTCTATTTTACAGCTTCATACTCCCCAAATGTACGCTTGAATACAGAGAACACTGATTCTGCTATCCATCTGTATCCATATCTATGCTTATGCTTCCATGCATCAAGATCTTCTTTCTGCTCTTACAGATAGCTTCCTAGGCATGCATCTTCTAGCATGCAGCGATGCGTTCTTCCTAACTTTGACAGGTTCTATCTATCTTGTTATCTGCCAGGAACTTGAAGTTCTTTCTTGAATTAGGCACCATCTGCAATTACACTGCTAACATTAACATTCTTCACTTGCTTCACTAACGGCATCAACTTCCATCATAGACATACCCCTTCGTTACCTTCATAGCAACTACTTTCGTTTCCTTATCTACAGCGATGTGCATCTTTGTGTCCCTTTCTAACATTCCATCTCTTCCTTATCCATTCCCTTCTTTGCTACCTTTATTCCAGAAGAGTCTGCTGCTATAACAATATCATTGGAATCTATCGTGTAATCAATGCTAACATCCATCAATGCTAACATCCATCAATGCTATCATCAATGCTAACATCCATCAATGCTAACATCCATCAATGCTAACATCCATCAATGCTAACATCCATCAATGAACATCCATCAATGCTAACATCCATCATCATGCTAACATCCATCAAACATGCTAACAATCCATCAATGCTAACATCCATCAATGCTAACATCCATCAATGCTAACATCCATCAATGCTAACATCCATCAATGCTAACATCCATCAATGCTAACATCCATCAATGCTCGTAAAGTCCGGTGCCTTCTAACTTGTATGCCTCATCAATGCCCTAGTAAATCCTTGACTGCCTGTATGGCAGCAAATACGCATGCACTATTGCCAGTAGCCTTAATGATTCTGGGTAATCGAATGGTTTCCCTACCTTTCCATCATTCATCTTTGCTAGCTCATCTGGCCATGTATCTATGAAGTCTATATCCAAAAGTCCATATCCAACAGTATCTCTCCCCTTCTAACGAGTACATTGTATTCTTTCCAGTTTTTATTGGGCATGATGTTGCATAGTTATGATGATCAAAATCTTATTCTGTCAACCGAACACGATCTTTTGGATAATTATTCGACACACCAAATCCCAGTGTATATTACTTTACTAATTTCTCTATGGCATTAGTAACCAGCTCCTTTATAGTCGTGTTATCTTGTGCAGCTTTAACCTTAAGCTTCGTATGCAGAGCATCGGGTATATCCACTATCAACTTCATATCTTTACATCATATACTTCTTAAACATCAGTATATAAATATAACCATAAAACCATACATTAATTTAACCCATAAACACATATCACAATATGAAGAAACAGAATAACGATAATGAGAACGGGGAGGCGATGATGACGTATGAAGGTAGTGACCGATTATCGCCAATCGGCATGAACAACACGACTTTTGAGCCTACCCCAAGTATCAATAACCCAAAACTTCCTATTAACTTTTCTCAGACACAAGCAGTAAAAGCCCTAAGACTCATTGAGGAAGAGAAGAAATGGGTAACGATGATTGCTGAAAATAATAAAAATAATGAAGGTAATGTATCAGATAATTTGTCTAAAAAAGTGACATGTTTCAGAAAGCCTTTTTGCATGATACTTTCTAACTGTAGATGGTATGGCTGAAGGGACACAATATCCTGAGCTGTTCAACAACTACCTCGAATTTTGCGACTATAGAACTGAGTCTATCAAAACCAATGTAATTAATTTACGGAAAGCATATTTTTTCTATCCTACTACTCTGCTACCTCTATTGAATCTGATGAGTCATCTTAAGAATATTTTAATTTTAAAACGAAAAGATAACAATGTACGGAACTATCTTCGAACTATTCTTGGCAAGGATTTGGAAAGCTCTGATAATAAATCTTACATACCATTGGTAACATTACCAGCGGAGCCCAATGAATGTGGATCAGTATTACAACGCATGTACCAACTGATTGGAACTGAAGTATTTGGAGGTGAACAAGATTTGAAATACGTAATAAGAGCCTATCCTAAAATTCTAGCTGATAGTTAATGATTGGTAGAAATGATAACATTTAGAATGCAAGAATATTAGTTCATACTGTCAGGTTTAGTTTTCTTACTATTGATATAATTAGTATTCTAGA
>CBDAOC010000003.1:0-12968 GCA_965197925.1 Nitrososphaerales archaeon | reverse complement strand
GGGTATACATACACCATGTTCTTTACTGGACATTTTCCCTTCTGGACATACTGGTTTATTGTTCATTTTGTATTAGTATTGTATTACTCTGCTTTGTTGCACAACTCAAAAATTCTGTAATTTTTCGTCTTATGATTAAATAATTAAAAACCCAATTCAGAAATTCTCACCACAATTATAGAATATTTTCGTTATTCAGTAATGGATTTCATAGTTATGCAACAAGGCATATTACTCTATAAAAAAATTACCTTCATCGGTTCTGTCAAGTTAACGAGGCTTTGACTCATAATTTTCTCCTGTCAAGTGTAGAGACCTGAGAGTTTTGAATGATTGTAATCCACCTGTTTAGTCCCTCAGCTTGATTCCTGCTTTCTCACTTGGCATGTCCATCAATTCCCATGTGGGAACGAATGTAGTTATGATAAATCTACATACCCTTGATAATTGGTGAATCGTCAGTTTTTAGAGATCTCATTACTTTTTCACGGTCTCTGATTTCCCCATTCGGACGTTCCATCTTGTTTGTATTTCTGTCATTTTTGAAGTGAATATGTATGATATGTTGGGTCTGTTCTTCCTTGTATCGGATGTACCATTCTTTCTTGTGAGCCTGCATGAAATTCTTAGCTCCGTCAGATAGCAGCATTTTGGGTTTCTTTCCTGCAATCTCTTGGCTCTTTTTGAATAACGGTCTTACATCAAGGCCATTAAGGGCATTGAAGCACATGCTCGGAAGTTAATCAATCAGATGCACCAGGTTATTTTTGTTATGGAATTATGCCTATACCTCAATTAATTAACAGATTTTCAGATCATCAATAAATTTGTCAAACATCTTGACTTTATTACTCTCGTCAACTTTAGTTTCACTCATTATATAGCTTCCATCAGTATCAACCTCTACTATTGCTCTGCCTTTTTTAGCAGGACTTTTCGTAGTAAGAGTACCATCCTCGTCAGGTGTTATGAAGAAGACTTTAACATGTTTTGTTATCTCGTCATTGGAAAGTTTAATTTTCCAGTAGCCTGTTTGCGCTATCCTCTCTCGCAGGGTAACCTTGCTAGAAATCACCGCTATAACTTTACGTTTGGAAGGATTATAGATTATTAGATCAACATCGGGCAAATGGTAACCAAATTCTCCATAATCAATCAAAAGATTCCTCTTTACCGAATTCAATTCTTTGGAGAGGTTAGAACTATTCGTCCTTTCTAATGTGTTGCCTTCTACTATCTTCAGTCCAAGTGTTTCTACCTCATCCTCTATTATATGCATTATTAACTTCTCAAGATTTTTGCCTTTGAAAGCTCTCCATGATTGTTCATGATCAGGCGTTCTTCCTTCATTGATAGCTCGCTTTGTAGTATCACTTTGCAAGAAGCTCTGTTTATGAATTTCTTTAGCATCACGTAAGAGTTGAGAAATATGCTTGTAAGCATTAACTCCATACTCTTCTTTCATACGTTCATAGAGCTTTACTAAATCAGCAAGTTTCATTGTGTTACCTTTTCGATTTCATTTTACTTACTTTCGTTTTACATTGTTCCTAGGATATCGGGACCAACTGATTTTTCTTTCTTTCTTAATAACATCATTTGAAGGGACTTTTCTCATTATGAACAAATATTTGAAACCACGTAAATAGAAATTAAAACGTAAAGCTCTGTTGTACCATATTCCCGTGTTCGATGCTTGTCCTCTACGAACGACGCAAATAGTATCTACCGTCTCAAAATGCTTGCATAATCTCTGATAGATTTTGAATCCAACAGGAGTAAATTTTTTCTTAACCCATTGGTCTCCTATTAACCAACCAAGAACTTTTCCAGGCTTCAATATCCTTTGACATTCCTGCATCACTTTATTCAATTCATCATAAAATATTTCGGTCTCTGAAGAAATTTTTCCCATGTCATCAGGATGCTCATTGTATCTTATATTATCTCCATACGGAGAATCTACAAATATCATATCTACACTATTGTCAGAAAGTGGTATTTTTCTAGCATCATTTTGGATGATATTTGGTCTTGGGGGAGAGATGTCATAAGCAATGCACTTACGGCCTTCTTCATTACATACTTCTAATGTTGTTCCACTACCTGCCATCGGATCTACAACCAAATCACCAGGTTCTGTATAACGCTTGATCATGTTATAGATAATGAATGCTGGAGTTACGCCAGCGTACTTGTTATCTCCTTTTGGGTTTTTTCCATAACTTTGGCGTGGGTAATCCCATAATGTTGTAGTAGATAACCTTGGTTTATCTTCCACACTCTCTTCTAACAAAGAATTATTTCCTTTCTTCTCGGTATGCCTCTCCCTTAACAAGGGTCCCCAGTCAAATTCTACAGGATTTCCAAAGTAGTCTAACAGCAGTTTGGTTCTGTTTTCATCTAAAGTTACTTTCCAATTTATACCCATTTTCGAAAGTATGTTTGAAGCTTTTTTCACTTCTCTTATTTCGCCATCTCTAAATACTTCTACCTGATATGGATAGCCTCCTTTCCAAGCTTCTGGTACGATATCCTTTTTCCCATCTGATTTGGCTCTAAACACACCATAAAGAATATCAGTATTCAAGTTGAACAAAAACAAAGCATCATTTTTCTTAACCTGATAGACCTTGTCCACATATATCCTATTAGTTGCGAAGAGCATGCGGTCAAAACACTCTTTCTCAGTCTTAATAGTGCATGCGAAGATGTATCCCTGAAGTGTAGAAATATGTTGTGCTTCTTCCATTATTACACCTATTGGCTAGTTATTCCTTATACATTTAACAATATCGAAATTTATGGTTAGATTGTACCAGAAATTATACTAAAATCCATCCTATATTATCTTCCATTATTCTCTAGTATAACTAAACTTCTTGAAACTATAGATATAGATGTCATGCCTGTTGGTTCCTTCGGCTCTTAAGTTTAGATCTGAATATTTACACATGTGATATCGGAATAGATAGTCCATCTGTTCTACCGGTGTTTTACTCATGGGTATTTTACCAAAGATATAATCGTCAATTCCCAGCTTATTCCGCTTGATATGATCCAATATTAGATCTGAAGTCTCTATTGTTGTGAATGTCGTTCCTCCACTCTTCTTGGAGAGGTTAGCTGGGATCATTATCGTAGTTGGATTAGTGTCAAAATTGATGTCCCTTACTCGTAAATGGATAATTTCGTTGGGTCGTCTCAAAGTGGTCATGATCATCATGTAGAATATCCTAAGTTTTAACGGTAGTACAGATAGAACACGACTAATTTGTTCCCTATTCAATTCGGCGTCCCTGAATCCGTTTTGTGGGGAGCATTACTCTTTGCTTGAATTTGTAAGGAGAAATATCCACATCTGAATAAATCATGTAACCTCTCACCCACTACATATACGTGCTCATGCTGTTCGGGTTAATGTTGGTCTTGTCCATGTATCCTACATAATCATCCAGCATTCTATAGGGGTCAAGCCTTCCCTCTCTGATATCCAAAATTATCTGCTCACTAGGTCTAGCAAACTTATCAAATTTCGCCAAGCCAACCCTGCAATCTTACGGCTTCTTTGGATTCCACCCTTTCTAAAAACCCTGTCTAGATAGCTTTCCTTATAGTAAGTTAATTCCATACCTCTCATAGTTTTCCGCCGATACTTAAGGAAAATTAAACTAAGAGCCTATCCTAAAATTCTAGCTGATAGTTAATGATTGGTAGAAATGATAACATTTAGAATGCAAGAATATTAGTTCAAACTGTCGGGTTTAGTTTTCTTACTATTGATTTTATTAGTATTGTAGATAGTAGATACTAGAAACAGTTGCATTAACGTGTTTATGACACTACCAATATATCGCTCTATACACTATTAGGCAGTTAGCAAATTCTACTAGCGCCTGATAATTTTCCTTCTTCTTCTCGAACCTTACCAATAACTTTCTGAACCTATTATGCCAGGATGCGGTTCTTTCTACAACCCATCTCTTTGCTTTGTACAAATTCTTTTTCAATACTTCACCCTTATGACGAATGTGATCCACATATCCCCTTCCTAACTCCATACTCTATCTCAGGGAAATCATATCCTATTCATGCATATGTTCTGTTTAACTTTGGGCCTATCAACAACAATGCTATCTATTGTAGGAAAGGCTGATTTCATATCGTGTTTATTTGCTTCAGTAATTACAGATGAGAGAGGAATACCTCTTCTATCAACCAGCATGTGACGTTTGGTACCTAGCTTACCTCTATCCGTTGGGTTTGCTCCGGTCGTTTTCCCCCTAATGGGGCCTTCGGTACGCTATCCATGGATTGCCAGTCCCATCCTATACCCTTCAATTCATCATATATTTCCAGCAGCCTCTTCCATACCTTTTCGAATACTCCTATCCCAATCCATTCCTGAAATCTTGCATGGCAAGTTGAACCAGAACCAAATTCTTTAGATACCTTCTTCCACTGGCATCCAGTTCTTAATACATACAGTATTCCATTCAATACTTTTCTAAATGGCACGGCCGGTCTTCCAACTGTTCTTGCTGGTTTCTCTGGTGGCAACACTAGTTTGAACTCTTCCCATAGATTGTCTGGTATATTCCATATGGTCGGCATGCTCTTTTTCTTAGCTTTTATCACAAATTTAGCTAGAGAGGACAGATCAAGACTTGTTAAGATGCAGAACAAGGAATTAACATTTAGAGTAATTGCTTATAACATGCACAGAATGACTGTCTTTATAGTATAATTTCTACATAGCCGCGGGATAGAGTAGGATTTATCTACAAAACCGTTGCATTAGCTACAAACAATGAGCAGTTTTAACATTGATGAACCAATTCACTGGTGGTGTTCTGAGCGAAGCGATGGTCTAGATCCGCATATGTATTACATTCTTCCGTGGATTTTCACTACACTTGAATCTCTATATATTATGATACCCAAATTTTCGAGAGAATGGCAGGGTCGTGTATCAACTAAAGTTGATGGCATTCATACTATGATTATCAATATCGATCTCTCCAGCGAAGATTATGCCGTTTTACGTGCTATCATTTCTCTAGTCGGCGACCTCTATAATCTAATAGAATCGATTAAATGTGGTAATATGATGGAATTACGACATCCTTTAACTGAGTTGTATAATGCAGCAAACAAATTCCGTGATATCAGAAACTTCTTTACACATATTGATGATCGAATAAAAAATTTGGATAAACATGGAATTACTGGTGCCAGAAAAACTACTTGTATTGAATATGGCACCAATACCAAGGGTTGCTTTCATATCATATTTAGTGGACAAAAAATTTACTTTTCAGATGATGGTCGAGATAAAGAGACAGATTTTAGTAACTCCGCATTTGAAGAAATATTCAATGCTGCACGTTCTCTCCATGGTGAGTTAATAAAGCATAAGACTAATGCTAATTCTAACTATCTACCTCCTGATAGTTTGTATCGGCTTTGATTGACAAGGAAGCATGCACTTTACCGAGTGGTCAGAAACCTTTTATTTGTATATGTACAACTCATCTCAAAACTAACCATTTAGACAATTTTTAGCGACCATTTAGATCCATGAATAGCGACATCTAAAATTATTTTATGAAATTCCAAGAATTATCAGACAAACAGTGGAGTATGATGGAATCACACATACCACCACATGCAAAAACTGGCAGGCCTAGGGATTATGATAGAAAAATCATTAACGGAATAATCCATGTTCTAACTACTGGATGCCGATGGGACGATATGCCAAAAAGATATGGTGATGATTCTACTGCAAACAGAAGGTTAAACAAATGGCAACAAAAAGGAATCTGGAAAAAGATTCTATCACGTACTATTCACTCAGCACATAAATCTGGCAAAATTAGTCTAAAAAAATCAGCTGACTCTTCATCCATTCCTAATAAAAAATGGGCAATGTAACTGGATATAATGGATTCAAGAGAATAACAGGTACAAAAATACATGCCGCAGTAGAGGGTAACGGATTTCCAATATCCATACTGCTGAGTCCAGCAAATGAACATGACAGTACAAAATGCATGGATGTTACAGGATCAATTTCAGACTATCTTGATGATTCAATACAACAGATAGAACCAGTTTATGCAGACAAAATGATGCAAAATACATCAGAATGTATTTGTGGGATAGAAATATTGCATGTTGCATCCCATACAAAATAAATTCCAAGTTCATCTTGCAAAATAATGATTGCAAACATTACAGCAAGACAAGATTTGTAGTTGAGAGATTCCTTGCATGGCTCAAGAATGGATTTCACAGAACAAGAATCAGGTATGAAAGAACGGCAGAAAACTATCTGGCATTTGTTAATCTTGCATCATTTTTGATGTATTGTAGGGTTTTGAGATGAGTTGCATATAAAAAAAGGAAAAAGTGATAGATTATCGAAATATTCCAATATGCATTTCACACCAAAAAGAAGTAGGAAGTTTTCGTAAGCGATTCATTTACTACCACAACTATGGAGATCGCATAGTGATAACAATAGTGGCATTTTCACTAAGAGGAGAACCTAAGGTTGTTGCTTATTGTTATCCCACCGGTACTTGAACACACGCTTTTTTTATAGCTGCCAATTCATTCAACTATGATCAATTTTTACTCATTATATAATGGTCGTCAGATTTATCAAAATTTTAAAATGGCTAGTTTACGTTTTCGTATATTCTAGATCTGTTTCGGTATAAACAATTAGGCTATGATGTTAATTTTCGGATAAGCTCTTAGTATAAATATCTCTTCAGGGGTTGCTGTATCTGTGATTGCTTCTCTACGAACATGTACTTTGTTGTTGTTGCTCATCCTATGAATTGCCCTTCCGGGCACTATTTTGATAATCCCAACGAATTTGGAGTTTAACTGATAAGAAGCTACTACAAATTCTGGAGGCGGAAGGACTCTCTTACTAACGATCAGTTGGATTCTATCATGATCTAATGGCTTGTCGATACCCAGTAATACCTTTGTCTCATCATCCACACCAATAATAATTCTACCCCCATTTTCACCATTTGCAAAAGCACAAATATCTTTAGCTATTTCGTTTTTGGCTTTGTCATCTGATAAGTCTAACTTTAGTTTGAAATCAAGTTCCTTATTTTCCTTTGATTTGCATAATTCGATTATACTTTTTACATCATCTTTTAGCACTGACATTTTGCTCAAACTTGTACGATGAAATTCTTCTTTATACTTATCTCAAGTCTATAGCACGCTTTGATACAGTAGATACGCTTAAGGAGCTCTTTGTTTAGATGAAACAGAAGGTTCGCAGGAAGTACCTCCAGTAACCACTGATGACGAGCTGGAGGATGAACCCGACAACCAGTAGTAATCAACGCCAAGACAAGAATAAAACCATACTACCAGTGACAAAGAGAATGCTTGGTGACCGTATGGCATCAAGAACGGTGAGGATGCAGAACAGGGAACTGATGTTCAAAGTGATAGCCTGCAACATGCATGGATTGACTGTATTTATGGTATGGTTTCTACTAGCTCATAAAGCGGGAATATTCTAAATTCGACTGGACTGAATCTCCGCTCAACTTCTTATTCATTTATTAACGTTAATTACATGGAATCTTACTTCCTAATCTTATGGTAGACCTAACAATTTGGCTAGGTATCGGCAGTATTGCTAGTATTGCTACTATTGCTGCCTTCATAATTCTAGCATATGAAACCACACAATTAAGAAAAGAAAGAAAAATAATGTTTAGAGCTTGGATTGGCGACTTTGGTACAAGTATCATTCCGGTGAAAGTGTTGAACAAAAAAGGAGAATCTATGACAATTGATGAATGGAAGTCTGAGAAAATGTCTGACGAGATGCGAAAACAATTTGATGCTGTAAGTGTGGAAACAGCTATTAACCTAAAAAATTTTGGTCAAATTCCTGCAGTTAATGTTCAAGGCAGATACAAAATTATCTTAGATAAACAACCCTCAAGAAAGAAGATATTACCTGAAGAATTAAAGGAGATATTGCCTGAAGAATTTGGGCCTGTTTTTGTAATTATGCCTCAGGGTGAAAGCCTGTATATGTTTGACGATTATGGTGCTACCTTTCATGTGTCGGAAGGTAAAACCGCTTATTTGATTCTAGACATTAAGTATAATTCTGCATCTTTGAAAGATGAGAGAAGATTCGGATTCATTGCAAAAATGACCCGGGGAAGCTACAGAAAAATAGATTCATAGGATGAAAACTCGTTTGATAAAGACTGAGAAATAGGGTTATTACTTTTGAAACGGACTAAACGTAACTTTCTATCACGTGTAACAAACTTTCTCCTAGTTCTTCAGAAACATTAACCTAACATATAGCTAGTCCGGAAATATCTGCAAAATTCATTTTTCTTGTGCATCTTTTGGTGGGATTTCACTGAGCCTAGACCAAATATTCCAGAGGAGAAGTGGTTTTGGAAAAGTCACTGCTCGGGATATGCAAGAAGACGAGATTTGCTTGAAGCAGTATCTGAAATTAGTGTAAAAACTCTCTATCCAGTACATACTGACCATCCTAATATTTTCGAAAAGGTGGCAAAAAATAGAATACTAATTAATGGAGTAATGCACGAACTAACTAGGAGAATTTGAAGATTATGATAAATGAAGCAGATACATGTAGGAAATACGTTTTACCATCTGCATTAGGTCAAACATTGCTATAGCAAGTTCAAATTCCTGAACCACTCCTAGCCTTCACCCGGTTTGGACAGGTTGTTCCATATCCCAACATTCCTGGCATGCCTATTGTATTTGACATCGACCTGATGCATCTTGCATACTCTCTGATACTTCCTTTCATTCTCTGGAATGAATCCAGTGGATATGCCTATCCCGTGTTCTGACATTCTTCTTTTTAGTCTTGAATCCAGTTTCCCCGTCACCGTACCTTACGCTAGCATCCTTTCCTTCTGCGGCTTTTGAGTGCTTCATTGACGATAGGGCCCTGTGAGTATTCGTTATCTTCATCCTTTTCGTCAATGTTTTTATCTCGGCCATGCGCATCCATACTTGACAGCTCCCATGAAAAAATAGGGGGTGGGAAGGTGACGAAACCCAATCAACTAGTTCGTCCCCTTCCTTATGTCCAGTCTGTACGGTCCTATGTCCAGCACTAGCCTGTCGTTTGTTCCTGTTACTAGTCTGCCCAGAAAGTCTTGGGAATCAGAGACTGAATCTGCTTCACCACTTTCCTGATTCCTTAGACCTTCACACTGTCGTCTTGTATGCCTAGTTCCATCTATGTTTTGAGGTATGTACCTTCCATTTTCTTTTTTCCATGTTATTTCGTTGTGACAGAATTTACAATTTGTCACCGTAATGCTCATTTGACATCTTCCTCCTGAGCTTCACCTTGAAGCTCATCTTCAAGTTGTTTGATTGTGGTATCATCTAGTTTGGTAAGAACATCATCTAACTCGTCTTCAATCCTTCTTAATCTTCGTAATATCATACTTTTGGTCATGTGAGATATATATGACGATAACAATAAAAATTCTGTCAAATGAAAACCAAAATTCTGATCATAATTGTCGTAGTTGCAGTAATGTTGATTGGAACATACACAACAATATCATTATTTTTTTCATATCCTGCGTTATATGAAACTTTATATGAAACTATTTCATCATATGAAAGAATTGATGATGTAAGTAACTCTGTAACTCTTAATGACATGAGACAAATTCCAGAAGTAAAAGAATTTCTTACAAAACATGTAAACACAAACAAAATAATTTTTGTAGTAACTGATCCGATATTTACCAATCTTCATGCAAGTGGTGGATACACAGGAGAGTATCTGAAGATTTACTATATTTTTGATGAACCGCTGTACATAATATATGGATGCTGGACTGATAATGCCAATGCATCAGACATGTTGTTTACATCAGATATCATAAATCGCATCAAAGATGACTCATGTCTTGATCATTTTTTGCCTCGCAATACTAGTTCTTGATTTACGTGTCATTTTCTTGGATGACGAAAAGCATCTGCATGTGATTTGTCATGCATTGTTCTTATTTTGTCGATAATGTTTTCTAGCTCATCAATAATTCTTCAGGTTATTTTACCGCAACAAGTACAGAGCCAACTGCGGTTTCGTCTTCGGAGAACTCAAAGGAAACCGTGATTCCACCATCGATGTCAGATTCAATCAAACGGTCTTGTAGAAACCATCTGTTTTTAACATAATTGTAATGCAGATCAGCTTGTTTGGATCTAATTGAAAGGCGACCATAAGGCCACCCATGAAATCATTTTACATCAAGACGTGTCAGGATGTCTTTAGGAACATGTTGTGCCGTTATGACCGCGTCAGCGACATCATCTGTGGACTGGTCAATTTCAGGATACGGTGGAAATACTTTGTTGTGATTCCATGACACTGATGAATTGATTCGATTAGACTACATGTTTTGTTGATAATTACGCAAGAAGTCTATTCACTCTGCATTAGTATATTCATACCTGATGAATTTATTGAAAAATTGAAATACGAAATACATAATTATGAGTATACAACACAAAATCATGCCAATCAAGTTTAGTGGTCCACAAAGTGTGGCAGCCAACAGATACAGACTCTGCGTCGCAGACACTGGCAACCACCGCATATTGCTGTTTTTTCTGTAAGGTATGCAGTCAGAGATTTTTCTTTTGGTGAGGTATTCTCTGATGAATTCTGCATTGTAGCCCTTGTCTGCATAACACCGTGCAATTTTTCTGATAGATCTCTCATCCAGATATTGTGAGATACCATCCATCACATCTGTAAACCTTGCAGAGTCATGCTGATTTGCAGGACATTACTACTGAGACTGGCAGTCCGTTTTGTTCCACCGCAACGTGTATTTTTGTGCCTGAAATCCTGTTGAATCCGTTGTATCCTATGACGCTTCTTTTTTTGGCATGAACCGATGAAGCAACTGATATCTTCTGCAGCTGCATCTTGCCTGACTTCTGATTTGACTGCAGCGGAGAGGATATTCTCCCATATTCCTTGCTGTTGCCAGTTCTGCAGTCTGCGGTGTGCAGTTGACTTGCCGTATCTTTGTGGCATCTCAGTCACCTGCATCCTGTTATCCCGACAAACAGGATTCCGTTGACCGTCTTTCTGTCGTCTGCTCTTGGCCTTCCTGTTCTAGCTGGCTTATGTAGTGATATCATCTTCCATTGTTCATCTGTTATCTCCTGAAATTTCATGATCTGCTACAGGCAGCATTGCAAATAGATCCAAATGATCGTCAATTATTCACTAAATGATCAGTTTTGGGATCAGTCGTATGTTATTTTGAAGGGTTAAAACATATCACTGTTTACAAAAACAGAACTTGAAGATGTAATAAAAAAAAGTATCCTCAAAATTCAAACACGTTGATCCTCATGTAATTCTTATTCTGTATGGATACTTCAAGAAAAAAGAATTACAAAAATACAATTATTTTTTATTTTTTATATTCATCACTGCAATCGCTTTAACTTCTTTTGAAACATTAGGATGGGCAGTTATCATTTCTTCAATTCGTTTTTCAACTGCCTTATTCACTAACTCTTCAATTATTTCTGGTGTAATCATTTTTGCAGCTGCATTTGCGTCAACAACCTTTTTCTTTTCAATTTCAAGTATTGTTTTTATTAAGGAGCTTTGAGCATTTATTGCAAAATTTAGCAATGATTTCATTTACCAAAGGTTAAAGACAGAGTTCTAGATGTATGCAAAGGTACAAATGTTTACTGGAAGAAATCGATCCAAAAAACGCTATAGCATCTGCACAATATAATTTCATGTATGATGACGGAGTCGGATTGGGGTAGGGATAATATAATCAATAAACAATGGAACTGTGTTAGCATTGATATTGTGTATGACAGGTAATTTTTTTGTTCTAGTTCAAGATTTTGAAAGGTAGTGTAGATGATAAAGCTGAAGTCAGGAATGAAGAAGAAGAATGAATAACTGGCTGCATTGCTGAAATAAACAGGGTAGTAATATTGAACAGTAATATTGAACAAACTGCGAAGAATGCGATGATCCTAATTGTAAGCGTATTAGATTCAAGCCAAAACTTGATTCATCTATAGATATGTATGTAGAAGATAAGCAAGCTAGAGAATTTTTGATTCAAACAATCCAACAATATCCAAGCTCTGCCATTGGGCATAGTTATATTATAAGGCTCTGATTCAATCACTTGATCAGATTAAATTGCTAAAGTTCATCATTACCTGACCTCGCCTTGCGTGATTCATTCATTATTTTTTACTCACTATATAATGGTCGCCAGATTTGTCAAAATTTTAAAATGGCTAGTTTACGTTTTCGTATATTCTAGATCTGTTCTCTCTAGCTAAATTTGTGAGAAAATCAAAGAAAAAGAGCATGCCGACCATATGGCATATACCAAATGATCTATGGGTAGAGTTCAAACTAGTGTTGCCACCAGAGAAACCAGCAAGAACAGTTGGAAGGCCAGCTGTGCCATTTAGAAAAGTGTTGAATGGAATACTGTATGTATTAAGAACTGGATGCCAGTGGAAGAAGGTATCTAAAGAATTTGGTTCTGGTTCAACTTGCCATGCAAGATTTCAGGAATGGATTGGGATAGGAGTATTCAAGAAGGTATGGAAGAGGCTGCTGGAAATATATGATGAATTGAAGAGCATGGGATGGGACTGGCAATCCATGGATAGCGTACCGAAGGCCCCATTAGGGGGAAAACGACCGGAGCAAACCCAACGGATAGAGGCAAGCTAGGTACCAAACGTCACATGCTTGTTGATAGAAGAGGAGTACCTCTCATCTGTAATTACTGAAGCAAACAAGCACGATATGAAATCAGCCTTTCCTACAATAGATAGCATTGTTGTTGATAGGCCCAAAGTTAAACAGAACATATGCATGAATAGGA
>CBDAOC010000002.1:0-50154 GCA_965197925.1 Nitrososphaerales archaeon | reverse complement strand
GGTCTGGTAAGTCTGTATAATTATTGTCGTATTTCTCAAACATCTACTTCTTCATAATCCTGACTTTGATTCACAACGGAAGGTTCAACTGGAATGTCTCCTTCTCCGCTGTTACTTATGATTTCTTTGTTTGCTTTTACACAAGGCTTGCACATATTAGGTAAACCTATTCTTGTGTCACTTGGTTTTATTTTGTAAAGTTTTTTACATGTTGGGCATATAAAATTAACTGATTGCATATCCACTCCTTTCGTGGGATTATATCACATTAAAAATTTACTGTCAATAGGGTGATAAAATCGACTTAGATTCAGATATTATCTGTATGGCTCCACCCGCGATGTTGTCGTTTCCTCTGTGAGTTCTTGTGTCATCTGCATAAAATAATTCTTCATTATCCCACGCAGTACAAAATTCAGTAAAGGCTTCTGCTCCGTGCGAATAATTATCTTTTATAAATTTTCCAGTTCTAACTCTTGTCCTCTTGTTTTCATTTCTTCTATATTTAAGAAGAGACAACAGACCTTGTTGACAAGAGTCCTCATCAAAAAGACATGATCCCATAACATTTATAGAAGTGTCCACTTTATTATCCACATTGCCTGCTTTGCCGTTTTTTATGTAATCTCCACTCCAACCTAAATAATCCATCCCTTTTTCCCAAAGAGGTATCTTGTCACTCTCTTCTCTTTGTTTCATAGTGTGAGGGAAGATATGTATGTATTGTTCAGCTTCTCTTAGTCTATACCATTTCTTTATATCATAACAAGCTTTTCTCAAAGACTCATCTTTCCATTGCATAAAACCAACAAAGCGAGGTTGAAAATGAATTATCTGCCAAAACCATATAGCCTTGTACCCTAATCCATTATCCCAACATGTACCTACCTTATAGTTCGGATCAAAAGGAAACTTACCAATTCTTCCGTCTCTCTCGGCTTGATAGTAAGGTGCGGCAAATGGAGTTCCACTCATACCTGCAAACCAGTTACACATATACATCTTCTCGAATTGTATTCTTTCTTCTGGATCATCCATATTATAACGGTCTTTGATTTCTTGTATGTCCTTCTCAGTTCTACACTCTCTACTGTATTTATCCCCTAACATAAAATCAAAAGCAAACCAAGGGCTATCCGGCTTCTTCATTTTAATTCTAGCTTCTGAATAAAGAGAGTAAAAATCCCCAGGATTAACAGTTCCAGCAATAATTGTAGGACCTCTAGTTTCATCAGCAGTAGGCATGAGAGACTCTTTAATATATCTCTTATCTACATACCCTGCTTCATCTACGACATTAAAGTGTGCTGTTCTACCTTCAGGGGCTGTAGGTTGCTGGACTGAGCCGAAGATATTTATAAAGAAATGATCGCCTTGAGGACGGCGTATTTTAACAAGTGTCTCCCCTTTACTTGGCCACTTCCAATCTGGATGCACACCAAAGATTGCACTCAGTCTTTCTCCATAAAGCTCTTTAATTCTTCCTTGTGTGTCAGAACACATATTGATCCAAGGATTTTTAATGTTGTCTGCATAAGCTACGGACTTTACAAGCTCTCCTATAAGCTCAGTTTTCCCGTGCTGTCTAGGACCTACAAGTATATTATACCGTCTCATACCATCAACAAATTTTTTCTGCCATGCGTAGAGCTTCTTGGGTATTATATTAATTATCATTTTTTACCATAAGTCCATTTTTTAACTACAGGTGAATATATTTGAATCGCCTCTTTAAATGTATCTTTGTCTTTATCTTTAAGGGCTTTTTTCATTTCATTTAATACAGATGTTACTTTCTCTATGTTTTCATCTGCCCCATAGTCCAAGTCTTTTATCTTGGCATATACCTTATCAATTACTATATGATCTCTAATCTTTAGAGCGTCTTGATACCAGTCAAGTAGTTGTTTGTGTTTCTTAATCCACACAAAAAACTCAACTGCTGAAGGAGTCCAAGGGTTTTGCTTTACAATGTTTACAATAGCATCACCTTCAGCCACCTTCTGACAAATGATAGCTCCTCTAATTTTAGGGTCAGTCTTGGAGTTGACTATAAGTGCCTTGATCTTCTTAAGACCTTTTTCAGTAATCTCATGAAGTACACCTTTTAAGTCTGTCGCGGATTCATCTATAATATCACTTTGTTTGAAATAGTATTTCATCTGATTATCTCAATATGAAATAGAATATCATACCCCAAAAAAGAAGCCAGCAGCAACTAAAGAATATAAATTCCCACACATTATTGCACCTCCCTAAGTTCAACCTCGTCAATCTTCTGATGCATATAAGGTTGACAATCTTCTATGTTTTTAGCTTCAAGTTCAATAAAAATCTTTTTATCTTCATCCTGAAACTTGTACTTAACATCACATGGTCTAGTTCTCTCACTAAGTCCACAACCACCAAACAGCACTATTACTATAATTAACAATATAACTGATATAGGAAACCAATGTTTTAGACAATAATCCTGTATCGCTTTTTTCTGAAATTTCAATTTTTTCACCTCTTTCTATGTTAAATGTTCATATCTTTGAATTATTCGACTTAAATCTTGAGATATTCCATTTATTTCAAGATTACTGTGTATAAACATTCTATGCTGCAACTCCCAAAGCTCCACTATAATCTCACCTAGTGCTAATTTGCTCTGTGAGTCACTAGGATTGCGTCTTTTCCTAATTATGTGAACATGCTCGTCTAAGTTTTTTAGGGCTCTACGAGCCTTTGTGCTCCGTTTTTTGGCTATTGTAAATACTGACATTTAATTAATCCTCTCTCTTCTCTTGAAATTAAGTCCGCAGTGCTGACTAAATTCTCATATTGCTCATTGCTTATAAGACTTTTAGCATTACTAAAATCAGACAGTATGACTTTTAAGTCTAATTCTTCTACAAGGTCCCAGAACCGTAATCCTTTAGTTTTGTCACCGTACCTTTTATAATATGTGTCTTTATTGACTTTAGCGAGGTATATTGTATAATTTAAACTCATAAAAGTCAAGTAAAAATCGTTTGATTTGTTCATATTTTTAAACCTATTAGTATTCGTTCAGGGTATTATAAATTCTTACGGGGCTAAAGTCAAGGGAAATAAACTACACACTTGTCCACTAGGGTCAATGACCCAAAACAAGACCTTAGACAGCGTATTACAGCCGTCATAACCACCACACTCACTTATCTCCCCAAAACTCACTCCTCTAAATGACTTTTACAGTTTTCTACTAAAGCTAAAACAACCTTAGCACCTGAATGAAAGCAAAGTATCCCCACTTCTCTCACCCCAACTTCCTGATATTTCTCCTGTCCGTGCTCTTCAATATACTTTGTAGCTGCTGAATTAACGCACTTTATGGTCGCCCCTGCATTATGATAAGTTTCATTCATTATACAGAAATCGTACTCTTTCTGCCCCTCAGTAATACTATCGGGGTCAACTGCCTGGGCTTCTGCCGCCCCCCACAATACAAGTAGTATAAACCCTACCCCAAGGGCTACGGCTATCCAACCTATACAATCAACTTTTTTTTGCATACTCCATTTTTTCATATCTTACTCCTTAAATGCTATAACAATTCCTATAATTATAAGAATTGAAACTACAATCGCCACAGGAATCCATAAAGGTGCTGTGACCCACCACCAACTCCAATTAATCACATTTGTTAGCTTTAACACCATAAATGTAATAAACAGAACACTGCCAAATCCCAAACCGCTTGTGATTTTAACTTCTTTTTTATTCTCTTTGCCCACTTTACCTCCTTTTTATAGGAAACTACCCTAAGTCGGGGGGCTTGTCAAGTAAATATAAAGTTCCTAAAACCCCTAAGGGATGCCCCTCTTCCAGAAATGCAAGAGATAAGGATGTTCGCTAATCGCTCACGTCTTTTAACACCGCGGAACGCGGGGAAGCGCGAGTATGGTGGCATACGGGGGCATATTGTAAATTGTTGCTAAGGCGCGGTGTTCATGGGATGTGGGCGGGTGAGTAATCTATGGGGCTTGAATTTGGCAATAGTGTTGCAATACGCTGCCTGTGTGTTTATTGCTTTTAAATTGCTAAAATTTCTTAGTGATAATGTATAGTTGTATATAAAAACACTCAATATACAATAATATATATATATATAAGTAAGATAACATATTATGGTCGTTTCAGGGACATATATGCAATTTTATATCTACATATACATATATATATACATTCTGCGCAACTTTTTAATTATTGCAAAATTGGCACTTTTTAGGGTTTCTCTAATGATTACCGCAACTTAGCGCTAAAATAAATTATTGCAAATTATTGCTAAATTGATAAGTATGCACAATCATTGGCTTTATTTTCTTGCCAAATAAGATCAATCATATCATACACTTATTAGGATAAATTTGTAATATATGGATATCATTGGATTTATTTTCTTGCTTTTTTTATTGACAAGTGTTTTGGAGTGTTTTATAGTATTATTAACAATAACAAAAACAAAGGAGTAAATTATGAATACAAGAGCTAAAAAATGGGTTGAGTTTCTTAAGACAAACCCAGAGAAAACTAAAGAAGAATTACAAAATTTTGATGATATAAATAAAAGATGTTGCCTTGGTCACGCAATTCATATCCATTATGATGAAATGTTGAAAGCTAAAATTTATTCAGAAGATTATACAGAACATAAAAGACTTGTTATGAAAGATGATGGTGTTTTACTAGAAGAAGAAAAAAACTATTTAAAACTGCTTTCAATTACAGGACACACTCTTGATTTAAAACCTTTAAAATATAAAGGTAAATTAATTAAAAATTATGATGGTGATAATATAAATTCCTTAATTGAATTAAATGATGGTACTGGCTACTCACATAAAGAAATTGGAGAAATTATAGAAGAGAACCAAGATATTTTATTTTATAAGTCAAAACAAGCTTGACACCGCGAAATAATAAGTATTTATGACTTATTCCTTTATACAGTTATTTGAAAAAGGAAAGAAACATCCAATAGCCTGGTGTGTATAATAAAAAGGAACAAAAAATTGAAACAAAAACAAGGGGAATAGAATGAACAGTACAAATATATTAGATCAAGCGTTTATTGACATGAAAGACGCAATAGAACATAATGAATCATTCTTTGGATTCATTGACGACTTGGACAGGACAGATGAGTGTAAAGAAACAGGAATAGAAGATGAGGACTTGGCATTACAAGACGCTTTATCGTTTCAAGAGGATGTGAGAGGGCCTGAAATAAAGGTTGACTAAGAGAAACAATAAGTATTTAATGAATGTATAAACAACAAAAACAAAGGAGTAGAATAATGAACGGATATAATAGAGACAATACTGGTTACCCAGTATACGAAAAAGGAAAGTACAATAAAAAGACTAGCCAAGTAGATAGAATTAAGATGGTTTTAGAAGCAAATAATTATGAACTACCAGAAGGTGAAGTATTAAGAGTCAAAAGGTGGCTAAACAATAATGAAAATAATGGTCAAATAAATGAGATTTTAGACTATCTAGAAGATAGTAAACCTATTAAATTGACTTCACATCAAAGTAATAAAGGAAAAGCTTGGATTAAAAAAAATGCTTTAAAAAAGAACGGTGGATTTAGTATTACATTCTTAAAAAAGGTGGAAGATTCTAAGTACTGTGGACACACTGCCGATTCAACTAGACTGGAATATGCTCAAGAGATGGTAGAAAGTGCAAAGGAAACTGAAAGTAATATGGTATTTTATGGCTTTGTAAACGTAGGAAACAATTATAGAGACTATTGGTCTCCTGTTTACGGGTTTTCAGTAGGAAAAAAGCTTTCATATTATTTTGATGCTGGACATATTAATGTAATGAATGTATTAACAACAAAAACAAGGGAGATAAAATGAAAGCATTTGTAGATTGTGAAGTAACAAAAGGTCGGTTAATAAAGTCTTTGGAAAAGCACAAAAAGTTAGATTCCTTTATACAGGGTTCTTACTCAAGATCAAATGGTACATTTAAGGGTTGTGATGTGGGTTGTACCATTCATGATTTTAGACCTGGGAAAGAAAACAATCATAATTTAATGCCTCAGCTTTTTGGAATAAGTGAAAGTTTTGCATATTTATGTGATGCATTATTTGAAGGTCTGCCTTTAGAAGATGCAAAAGAATTTCCTCTAAAAAGAACTAGAGCTTTGAAAAAGGGAACTGATACAAACTTGGTAGTTGATAAGTTTCTTTATTGGCTTTTATCTGAAAATGACTCGCCTCTATCTAAGTGGAAACATGAAAAACACATTAGAACTGTAGCTCATCTTTATAAAAGAAAGATTAATGGAGATAATCCTAGTAAAAAAGAATGGGCTAGGGCTGGGGATGCTGCTAGGAATGCTGCTACTGAGGATGCTGGGGATGCTGCTAGGGATGCTTTTTGGGACGCTGCTGCTGGGGATGCTGCTAGGGATGCTTTTTGGGACGCTGCTGCTGCTGATGCTGCTGATGCTGCTGCTAGGGCTGCTGCTAGGGATGCTGCTAGGGATGCTGCTAGGGATGCTGCTGATGCTGCTGCTGATGCTGCTGCTAGGGATGCTTTTTGGGACGCTGCTGCTGCTGCTAGGGATGCTGCTAGGGTTGCTGCTAGGGATGCTGCTAGGGTTGCTGCTAGGGATGCTGCTAGGGTTGCTGCTAGGGTTGCTGATGCTGCCTACAAAACAATGGCTAATAAACTGATAGATATTTTAGAAATGGGAATAAAATGAGTAACATTATAATATATGAGGGTGTTTCGGGATCAGGGAAGACCTTTGAGATTGAAAGTATTTGTATAAGGACTTGGGTAGAGGCATTAAAGCCCTTTAATCGTGGACAGTCAAAAGACATATTCTATAGTATAAGGAATTTAAAGCAGAAAGAAAAGGGTGCTGCTATACTTAATCAATTGAACACTGACTTGACCGTATCCTTAGAATATGTTAGAATAGCCAGTCAAAAAGAGAGTATTACTACAGTCTTTGACCGCTTGTTCTTGTCTCCTGTCTGCTTATATGAATCGTATGTAAAGTATTTTAAGTTAGATGTTGAGTACAGTCTATTAATAGAGTCTACAGGAGACTTGTTTTTTAGCTTGTTAGAACAATATAACATTAAATGGAATATAATGATTAATCCAATTAAAGAAAGAAAGCTTGATTATGATCAAACTGGTAGAATTACAAAAAGATTCCACGATAACTTTATAACATATTCAAACAAATGGGGATTAAAATGATCGTTGAATTTATCGCTAGTCTGGTGGGGGTTGTGCTTTATATAGGTCTTGTTACTTTAATTGGATGTGTGGTGGCTTGGCAATTTAATGAGATTTTATTGTTATTGAAGTCAAGGAAATTAAAAAGACGTAAACGTAGGGAAATGTTCATTAGTTTTAATAAAGGTGTGTCAAGACATTTCGATAAAACTATACAAATAGCAATGAATGACAGAAAGAAATAAATACGGTTATGATGTATCGGAGTTTTCAGAGCTTGATATTAAAGTGAGAAGATGTCCAGAAACAGGAGGGCTAAGAGATATGACAGGATCAACACGTGAGAGTCAATTTAAAAAATGGCTTATTAAAACATTTAATTGTAAATTCGATCTTCAGAAAGTGAATAGTGAGGGATTACCAGACTTTTATTGCTTTAAGACTGGAAAGTTTTTTGAAGTGAAGTATAAAGAACATGGAGGCTCAATGCCTGTTGATTCTTTATTCAGTAAGAAGCAATGGCAATTCATTCAAAACGACCCTAGTGCAGCTCTGGTGGGCTATCGAACTGGTAAACAAGGCTGGGCTTTATATAAGTTTGATTATGGAGTGTGGGAGGAGGTAGACACGATATGAGAATGAAAGGAAAAAAGATTTTTATTTGTAAAGATAAAAAGAATCACTTTGATAGTAGATGGATGGACAATTCAGTTAGTCGATTGTTTTATAATACTAGATTAGTGTTTTGCTGTATATGTGCAGAAAATGGGGATGATGACTTTGAAAATGGGGTTTGGTCTGAAAAACTGGATAGTCTTAGTTTTTCAATACGCTTACACGAGAAGAGGACGATAAATGCTAAAAAATATGATTGAGAACTATTTAGGAGAACCAGTTAGAGGGTATAAGAAAGAGGGCGGAGCTTGGTTTACTCTCATTCGAGTTAATAACCCTGAATCTTCTCGCTTTGGACTCTTTATATCACCTGAAAAAGAAGAAGTTAAAATATATGACAGAAAAGAAGACAAAACAAAAACATTTAAGATAGACAATAAAGATGTTTTTAAGTCATTTAATGTAACTAAAGAAGAAAAAAACTATGAGAGCATTTATCAATATGTAAAGAAGCTTTTAGTGAGTGGAAAGAAAGATACTCATTCATACATAAAAGGATTAGAAGATTTTATCCCCAATGATTATACTTGGAGAGTCGTAAAAAAATCTATTTTAGTCCCATACACTAACTTTGATTTGTACCCCGCCCCTTTAGGAGCTAAGTGGTATCCTGAGAAAAAATGCCTTAAAGGTAGTATAATGAAGGGATCGTTTCATTCACATAAATTTTCTGAATCAAATGAGACGTGGGTATTAGGAGAAGGATTTAAAGAGTGTCTGGTTGCCTCACGTCTTATTGAAAGTGCAAATGTATTGGAAGTTGGTGGCTGTGGTAATATGCAAGCTGTAATAAATAAGATACCTAAAGCTAATTTAATATATGTTATGGGTGAAAATGATACAAAAGAATTTTATAACAATCTACAAAAGAAAAATAAACACATAAAAGTAACCTTCCCAAATAAAGGAAAAGACTTTGCAGATGAGTATTTGGCAAATAAGAACTTAAAAGAGGTAAAGCTACAAATAACAGGAGCGAGTATAACACAGAAGGGTATGATGTATAAGCCTTTAGGGATTGAAGATTTACACATGTGTATATATTCTAAAATTACTTGTTCAGTTCATAAAATCAAACCGGATAAATTAAATGACACACTAAGGGTCTGTTATAAGCCTTCAGGCTGGGAGGCACTTAAAAAATATGATCGGGAAGTGTTTGCAAACAAGGTCTTTAGTGAGTGTGTGCGGGTTGGTGATTATATGAGTGAACATGAGTATGGTGTCGGGCTTTGGGAGTATAAGAAACGGCACTTTTTTAATACTGGAAATGTGGTGTATGAAGTAATAGAGGGTGGGGTTAAGCCTGTTCCCTACGAGGAAGTGTTAAATAATGACTTCCTTTTAATAAAGCAATCTACCCATCAACAGTACCTTCCCGACCCTGAATTTGATAAGACTGCCCTAGAATCCGTCATAATGGACTGTGATTGGTCTTTAGCTGAACATGGTAAGATGCTACTGGGGTTCTTAATGCAGTCCATATACGCTGGCTCAATCGATTTTAGACCTACTCTGTGGATTATGTCAGATGCTTCTACTGCTGGAAAGAGTTGGCTTACGAGTTGGATCAAAGAAAACCTGCTTATTAACCACAGAGCACAGGAAGGTGGGAAGACCACACCTGCGGGACTTAGACAAGACACCGCGAACTTCTCATGCCCTGTGTTTATAGATGAGTTTGGAGAGAAGGGCACGGAACACACTAAAAATGCACGTGAGATTTTAGAGATGTTAAGAACAGCCTGTACGGGTAAGGCTCCGATAAAGCTTGGAACTGCGGAACAAAGAGTAATAAGACAAAGAGTTAGGTTTTCAGCTATTCTTAGTTGTATTGATGGGGTTGAATTATTAGAGGAACAAGACTACGAGAGAACAATCTTTTTAAAGATACTCACAAAAGACAAGGAGAGATTTTTTAAAGAAGTGGAGCCGGTGTTCAGGAGTCTTGAGGGAAGGTGTAGGGGTTTTATAACCTACGCTCTTAATAATTTCCATCTCTATAAAAAATGGCTTCCTTTATTTCTAAGTGAGACAGTGAAGCATTTTAAGGGACATAGGTTTAAAGGTGTTGCAAGTGTTATTTGTGGATACGCAGTTTATAAAAACGACTTTAAAGCAGGTCTTTCACTTTTTAATGACTTAAGAGATAAGGACCAGGATTTATTTTCTTCATTTTATATAGGACATTCGCAAGATGTACTTGACAAGGTGATGAATAAGTTATACAGTTCAAGAATAACAGATGGTAATTTTTCAGATGGATCGTATGTTAGAGTGATGGATACCTTAGATAACCTAGCATCATTTGGAATGAAAACAAATAAGGAGAAGACTTTTTTATTTATTGAACCGAAGCTTGCTGCTCAGTTTTTAAATTTGATTAAATTTGAGACTGGTATAACAGCCGAGGGATTAAGGAGAGTTCTTAAAAACTCAAAGTTCTTTAGAGGACCATCTTCTTATTCTTTTAATGATAAAAATAAAAAAAGATATTGTCTCAAATTCGCTTTAAAGGGAGTAGTAGAGTGAAAATAAAAGAATTGATAAAAATTTTAAGTAAATACGATCAAGATTTGGTTATAACTGTTCGAGATGACGAATACGGTCCTTATGTTAACTTAAATGATGACTTTTATTTAAAAAAACATCTGGCTGTTGTCTGTGAAAGAGGTGGACAGTCTAGGTTTGTTGGAGATGAAGATTACCCGATAGGTATAGACGATATTGTAGAAGATAGGCTAGTTATTACGTTAGGATAAGATTTGTGGAACCAAGACTAGAACAAATAGACGCAGCAAATGAACTTATAAAAGGTAAGAAGCGTATGCTTCGGGCTGATTGTGGATTCGGTAAAACTATCACTTCTTTATATGCTGGTAAAGGTTTACTTGAAAAGGATTTGATTGACAACATAATAATTGTCTCTCCTTCTAATGTTACTCAGAAGTTTTTACAGACTGCTAAAGCTCTTAATATGAAAGAGCCGATGGTTACAAGTTGGGCTAAAGTGCCAAAGACGTATAGAGGTTTAATCAGATATGCTGGAAGGTACTTGCTTATAGTAGATGAATCACATAAAATTAAAAATTGTACTAAAATAAGAACTGCTGCGGTCGTAAGAGTTGCTCGCAAGTCAGAGTATTTGTTTCTTCTCTCCGCCACTCCCACACAACACAGACCTTCTGATCTTTACACACAGTTAAAACTTTGTGGAGCACATACGATGAGTCTTGATGCTTATAAGATTTATTTTTGTGGAGGTTTTAGGATTCCAGGAAAAACATTTGTAACTGAGTCTCGCCCTACCAATGTAGAAGACCTTAAAAAGCTTTTAGATAAAGTATCAGTCATAGCAAAGAGTGAAAGACAACTGAAGCTTAATTTTAAAATGTATGTAGACCGTGATGTGACAATACCTCTTCCTTCTTTTGAGGAAACTGCTATATATAGAAAAAAAGTAGGTTTAATAAAAGTAAAGAAGTTTTGTGATATGTATAAAGATGGTAGAATTGTAGGACGTGGAATTATATTTGCACACCATAAGGAAGTCATAGACATCTTAAGAAAGAATTTAAAGTGTAGAACTATTATTGGAGGGATGGGACCAACTAAGAAACAACGTGAGATTAATAAGTTTCTTAAATCAAAAGAAGAGTTTATAGTTATTTCGACTACGGCAGGTGGTGAGGGAATCGATATTCCTGGAATAAGTAAGTGTTTTTTTGTTGAACTTACCTATTCACCAATGACTGACAGACAGGCTTTCCTTCGCCTTGCTCGTAGTCCTGAAAATACCTCTATTGAAATAAATTATTTTCTGTTAAAAGATGAACATGCTTATATTGTTCAAAAAAGAAAAAAGGAGTATTTGTCATGAAAAAAGAAAGAAAAAAAGAAATCTGTGGTGATTGGAAATATAAACACATGCCGTATGGTGAAGTGTCTGAGGCATTGTTAAAGTTAGAAAAAATCTTTGAAAAACATAGAAAAGCATTTATTGAACATATAGAAAAAAAATATGACACTGAGATAGACTTCTTTAAGATATCTGACTTAGATGACCCAGACTACCTTAGATACTTAAATATTTATTGTGGAATATATAGTGAGATTAAGTATGTGTTAATGAAAGAGAAGTCAGGTTATATTTATTCATACGACGAGGGAGTTGTTTGGAGGGGACATGATTTATAGAATAAAAAAAGGAAAAGTAGTCTCTCTTGACCAACCTGAAGAAGATAGACTTCCAGCACATGCCTTATTTTCCCCTTCAGGGTCAGAGGGTTGGCTTGAGTGTCCAGGGTTTGCTTACTTAGAAAGTGAAGCTGGTCCCGCTGCTTTAAAAGGAAGAGAAGCTCATGCTAGGGAAGAGGAAGCATTAAACCGAGCTATTCAGGGTGAAGAAGCTAGTTCTAACTACTCTGATTACATCATGAGTATACTACCTAAAAACGGTACGGTATATGTTGAGGAAAAATTTTCTTTTAGTAGTAAGTTTTTTGGAACTGTTGATTGTTTAATACATGACAAAGACAAAAATACTGTAGTTGTTATTGATTTAAAGACAGGAAAGTATGATGTAAGTCCTAAATATAACAGTCAATTAGCTTGTTATCTTCTTTTGTTTAGTGCACACACTCAAATCGATATTATAAATGGAGCATGGATGGTTGTTTTTCAAAAAGATGAGCCTAAAACTTGGGCAGTCAGTTTTAATTGGTATAACCAAATAGGCCATGAGATTCAAAACACTGTTTCAGAATATCAACACCAAGAAAAACCAAAACCTGAATTTTTTAAACCAGGACCTCAGTGTACTTCATGTTTCAAAAGAAATAACTGCCCTGTCTATTCTAAAAATATGAATAAAGATATAGTATTACACGAAAAAAAGTTAAATGTGCCATTGTCAGAACTCCCAGAGGATGACTTTATTAAGCTTTGGCAGATGAGTTTAGATATTAAAAAACATGTAAAGAGCATAGAAAATGAGTTGAAAAAGAGAGACGAAAATGGTACAATCACCAAACTTGAAAAAGTGACATCAAGAGAAGTTAGTGTCTGGAAGAATAAAAAAGAAGCTTTAAAGAATGAGAAGTTTGTTACAGGTCTTATGACAGCTAGTGAAGCTAAAAAGATTATGACTCCTGAAGAGTTAGATAAATTCATAACTAAAAGGAAGGACACAAAATGGGTGACGAAGGACCAAAGTTAGTAACTGTGAAATGTAAGGATTGTGGTAAAGTATTAAAGACAAAAGGTGTGGAAGGTTCAGAGTACCTATGTAGGTTTTGTTACATGGCTTCAGGACTGCCATACGAATACAAATAGGAGGATGAAATGCCATACGATAAATCATTAGATTACAAGAGCACTATCTTAAAATATAAGACAGGTTGGTTTTTTGTTTTTATGCACGACTATGGTAAAGACAACAAACCTGATTATTTTGTAATAAATGCAGCAAAAAGAAAGCCTATAAGAAGTGCTAGGTATGGTCGAAGGACTACAATGGGATCATTAAGAGAAGCAAAAGAATCAATAAAAATATACAAAGAGAGATATTATAACTATAACTAGAGGAGATAGAATGAAAGCATTTATAAATTCGGAAGTATCAAAACCCCAACTTATAGCTTCTCTTGAAAAGCACAAAAAGTTAGATTCCTTTATACAGGGTTCTTACTCAAGATCAACAAGATCAAATGGTAAATTTAAAGGTTGTGATGTGGGTTGTACCATTCATGATTTTAGACCTGGTGAGGAATCTAACCACAGCTTGTTACCAGAATTGTTTGGAATAAGTGAAAGTTTTGCACATTTATGTGATGCATTATTTGAAGGTTTGACTTTAGAAGATGCAAAAGAATTTCCTCTAAAAAGAACTAGAGCTTTGAAAAAGGGAACTGACACTTACTTGGTGGTTGATAAGTTTCTTTATTGGCTTTTATCTGGAGATGATTCACCTATATCTAAATGGAAAAATGAAAAACACATTAGAACCGTAGCTGCTCTTTATAAAAGAAAAATCAGTGGAAATAATCCCAGTGAAAAAGAATGGGATACAGCTGCTGATGCTGCTAGGGCTGATGCTGCTGCTAGGGCTGATGCTGCTGATGCTGCTGCTGCTGATGCTAGGGCTGATGCTGCTGCTAGGGCTGCTGCTGCTGCTAGGGCTGCTGCTAGGGCTGATGCTAGGGCTGATGCTGCTGATGCTGCTGATGCTGCTGCTAGGGCTGCTGCTTGGGCTGCTGCTTGGGATGCTTGGGCTTGGGATGCTTGGGCTTGGGATGCTTGGGCTGGGGATGCTAGGGATGTTGCTAGTGCTGGTGCTAGGGATGCTAGTAAAACAATGGCTGACAAGTTGATAGAGATTTTAAAGGAGATAAAATGAGAGGACCGACGATAGAAAGCTATGACGAAAAAGCATGTAAAAGAATTCTAATAATTTCAGACTTACAAATTCCATGTCAACACCCCGACTCGTACAAATTTTTAAATGCTTTAAAAAAGAAATTTAAACCTACAATGGTTGTTCAGATAGGAGATTTAGTCGACTTCGGCTCTATGTCTAATTATGATACAGACCCTGATTATTTATCTCCTAGAGTTGAGTTAGAGTGGGTAAAAGATGAGGTTAAGAAAGTAGCCAGTATATTTCCTAAAATGACTATAGTTTTAGGTAATCATGAAATGCGTCTTTATAGAAAAGCTTTAAAAGCAGGACTTCCATCAAGTGTAATATCTGAGTTTGGAAGTATCGTAGGTGCTCCTAAGTCTTGGACATTTGCAAGAGAGCTTAGACTTTTTTGGAACAAGCCAGGAAAGAGGATACGTTTCATACACACAGAGCCTGGAGCTACTAGAAAAAGAGGTATGAAGAGTTGTTATTACTCAAATGTAGTACATGGACACCTACATACTGACTTTGCTATACAATTTACTTCCACAGCAGACGCCTTATATTGGGATATGAATGTGGGATGCCTTATAGATGACGAATCAGTCGTGTTTGCTTACAATAAGAATCAGTCTTTAAGACCTATTTACGGCTCAGGAGTTATTGAAAATGGACTTCCAAAGCTTGTGCCTATGATAGTGAATAAGAATGGGCGTTGGAATGGTGAAATAATTCTTTGAAGCTTTTCCCTGGATGCTTAGAGGAGTGGATCGAAAAGGATGAGTGGGCTTCTGTTTTTTTTGTATGGTATATGACAAAAAGCTTGACAAACGAGAAGAGAGTTGATAGGTTAAACAAGGAGGAGAAAGTGACTAAAAAATATATACTTCCAAAACTAAGTGACGATATTGTAGTTGAGATTATACTTAATAAAGATAACTTACATGTATATACTGAACACAAGGGCATTAGAGAAGAGAAGTATCCAAATCTTCTTTTGACTATTATGTCAGTTATGGAAAGTCATATATCTAAAACTATTCAAGATGTAGAGGAAGATAACACAGATGAGTATGAAGAAAAAATAAAAGAATTAGGACTAAAGGAGATAAAATGAAAAGCAATAATGTAAAAGTAAAAGTAGGATTAAAGGATGTGCTTGTAGTGTATTCAGGAATAAAAGAAGCTAGTGCGTTTAAGCCTGGAGATACACCTAAGTATAATTTATCTTGTATTGTGAGAGGAGAGAGTCTTAAAAAGCTTTGGAAGGCATTTAGTGCAGCCACCGAAGGTCTTAAATCTTATAAGAAAGAAGAGTTTAAAGATGAGAAGTTTAAAAAGCCAAGTGAGTGGGCGAAAGAAAATCTTGGTGACTCTTTAGAAGAGAAAGACCAACAAATAAATCTAAGCACTAAGAATAAGCCTATAGTTCATGATTACAAAAACAACATCAAAGACCCAAATGTGTTTGGCGGAGATAAAGTAAATGTACTTGTACAAGTAATTTATTACCCCGAAGTTAAGAAACTCGGTTTTACTCTAATGTCTGTTGCCTTAGTTGAAAAGGGAGACTTTGCGAAAGAACGTGAGTTTGATGTAAGTGAAGAAGATGAGTGGCTTTCTCTCAATGATATTTCTTCTGATGATGTGAAGAATTTGGACAAGAAAGAAAGTGTAGAGTCTGTAGAAAAAAGTGATAGCGACGTTGAATCTTCTGGCCTGAGTGTAGAAGAATCAAAAGATGAAAAATCCTATGAAGAACTTCCTTTCTGATAAGATATTTATTGATCTTGAAACGTATTCAAAGTTAGATATTAGGAGGGTGGGTTCGTATGTTTATGCGTCTCACCCTTCTACATTTATAGTATGTGCAGCACTTGTAAGTGATAAAGGATATAAACTCTTTTCTGGTACTCCTAAGTCTTTGTTCTTGTTTCGTAATGTAATAAAACATCATGTTTGGAGTGGTGGAAAGATTTACGCTCACAATGCAATGTTTGAATATCTTGTCTTAAGTAAATACATACCAAACCTTTCTATTGAAAGCTTTTATTGTACATCTCACCTTTCAGCCTTTCGTGGAGGTTGTGCAAGTCTTAGAAATGCTTGTGATTTTTGGCGTTTAGAAAAGAAAAAGTGGGATAAGGGGTCGTCTCTTATAAGAGAGTACCATCAAATAATGAAGGATGTGGGATCACTTAAGGCATACTATAAGTCTGATTCTTTTAAAGACCTTCTTAATTATTGTTTAATAGATACTCAATCTACAAAAGAACTTTATGAAAAAATTGTTTCACTTCGTGGAGACATGACAAAAGAAGAGTATCAGTATTGGTTAGATACCCATAAGCTTAACTCTTTAGGTCTCCCAGTCAATGTCAAAAAAGCAAATACAATGTTAAAAGCACACGAAGATTTTGGTGTTAAAGTAAAAAAGAAATTTTTAGAAGTCTATGGGTTTAATCCAAATTCCCCTAAACAAATAAACGAATGGTTAGGAAATAGAGGACAAAAAATAACTGTCGTCAAGAGGGATAAGAGAACAAACAAATACGAACAAAAAGATACAGTAGAAGTTCCAGCAGTTAATCAACACTGGAAAAATCTTACTAAAGAAGTAAAGCAGATGTTTAATTTTAAATGGTGCTTTCCCTCCGCTCAAGTAAAGAGATTAGCAAGAGTAGATGAGATTGAAGTTGATGGAAGGATGAGGGGATTACTTCATCACTTTGGAGCAATCACAGGACGCTACACATCTAAAGGATTTAACATCTTAAATTTTCCTAAGTCATCTAAGACAATCTTCAATGAAACCGACACTTTACAGACTCACAAGTGGGAAACTGGAAAGGTGTTATTAGGCTCTTTACGCTCAGTTGTAGAGTCTAAAGACAAAGTGCTTATAGTCTCAGACTTAAGTCAAATTGAGTTTCGTCTTCTTATGTGGTTTTGTGAGAGACAAGACATACTTGATAAATTAAATAAAGGACATGACATCTACTTAGACTTCGCAGAAGACTTATTTAAATTTAGACCTAAAAAAGATTCACTTGAAAGACACATATCAAAGACTGGGACACTTCAACTTGGCTATGGATCACGACCCGGAAGATTTACAGCAACGCTGTCAAAAGAAATAAAGAATGCTAGTTTAGAAATAGGAAGAAAAAGTTATAATGTATATCACAGAAGGTACCCTGAAGTAATAAAGTTACATAAAAAAATAAAAGATTTTTTAGATAAAGGAGAAGAATTTAGAGGAAAAAGATTTTCTTTAATAGATGACTATATACTTCTTCCTTCCGGTAGGAAATTTTATGTAAGAGATATTGATGCAAACAGTAAGAACAAGTATTCATATTACGATGGTAAAACCCCACTCATAGTTCCTGAGCACATGGCTGTCTCTTGGCTTTGTCAAGGTACTGCTAGAGATATAATATCTCTTAAGCAAAATGAGGCTTTAAAGGCCGGTCTTAAGGTACTTTTTAATGAGTATGATAAGGTTGTAATTGAATCTACCAAGGAAAAATCTAAGGAAAACGCTCTTATACTTGCTGACATTATGAAGAAATCGGTTGACTTTTTGCCAAACCTTATGGTAAACTCGGACACAGAAATTGTTAAACACTACAAATAGGGGGAGAGATGCAGATAATTGGTGAGAACATTAGTGCAGATAAACTTCGTGAGAAGTTACATGGTATGGTAAAGGAATTTGACAGCGCAGTCAGATCAATGACAAGTTCAGAGTTTAAGTCTCTTAAATCTAAAGCAGCTTTGAATCTGTTTTTAAGTAGTCTAAATTCTTCTATTGTGTCAAAGGATCAAGAGGTTGGTAAAGACAGTATTGTAGATTCTTTAGGTAATGCAAGTAAGTATGTTGAAGCTTACAAAGTTTTGATGTCAAATAACAATCCACCTGCTGTACAAAAGAAATAAGAATGAAGTTTAGCAACAATGATCTCAAACAAATTAAAAAGTCTATACTCGAATCAGCAGAGATAGAAGACTTAAATTATTTATTCACCATCGGTTCGATAATGCCTGTACTTGTATACAGTTCTGGTCAAATAATAGATAAGACAGACATGTCAAGTTTGGTTGGATGTAGTGCTTTAGCAAGTTTTAATGGGAGGGATATAATTATTATGATAGTCGACTTTGATTCAACAAAGCCTCAAGTAATTAAAACTTTTTTCCATGAGGCTGTTCATGCTGTTTCGACTGCTCTCAATCCTAGTAAGGATCATGTATTTACAGGCGGAGTAGTGGAGGAAATTTATGCAGACTGTCTAAGTGAGTTTATGTTTCAACTATTAAAAGATTGTTGGAAGAACAAGAAAACTAAAAATTTATTTAACCGTACAATTAAAGGATGATTTGATGAAATTGATTTTATTAACTATTTTACTATTTGGATTTGGTGCACATGCTTGGTACCCTAATAGAGATGCGCAAGAATTTCGTATGGTTATGAGTTCTGAAGAAGGGTTATTTGGTAGTCTTTGGAACATCGAAGGACAACTTATTTCTAAAAAGTTTTTAAACGATGACACCTCTCTTGGAGGTTCTTTTAAACTTGGTGAAGAAGAGAGTGCTCTTGCGGCTAACTTAACTTACGGAATAAATAAATACTTTTTTGTTACTGTAAGTGGTAACATGAATAACAAGAAGAGTCTTGGAGGAAGTGTTTGGATAAGTGGTCTTTTGAATGAAGATGACATGTCTTATCTTCCTTTTGTTTTAATTGACCACAATCAGCTCTCTTCTGTAGGTATGGTTTTATATTATGACATTAGTGGAGTTAGTGTACATGTAGGATTAGCTTACAGACCACCTATTCTTACTGCAAAGCATCATAATGTGACTATTATGTTTGGTACTAGCTTTACTGAAAGTAAGAAATACGACAAAATAAAGGAAATTGAAAAATGATGCAATTATTTTTAATAAAGAATATCTTATGGTTGACAATGGCGGGAGTCGTAGGTATAACAGGACTTGTATTAGGTGCAAAAAGGTTATGGCTTCAAGAAAAACACGTAGGGTCTTCAACTGATGCTAGAGTTTGTTATGATGAGTGTGTTCAAGAAGCTGTAACTCAACACGATTTTGACATTTGTTATAAAGGATTAGAAGACGGAACAATAAAGGAGTGTGAATGAAATCAAATAAATGTTATGGTGTAGACAAGAAGGTGAGAGAAGTAGTAGGTGAGGATGTAGGAGTGTTGGGCAAGAGTAAAAGGGAGATGTTTCTTAAAGATTTAACTAAAGAAAGCTTTGATGAAGTCATGCAATTTGTAACACCTAACTTTTCACAGTTTCAAACTGTTGAGTGTATTATGGGCATCTTAGATGATAAAATAGAAAACTTGAACAAAATAAGAATTAAGATTTGGAAACAGCAGTCTTCTTATAAGGATTATGAATGAAACTATTAATTGTTATGAGTTTAATGTTTTTAGGTGGTTGTGCTGGTATGGGTATGAGTCCTTTTGGTGGCTCTCAGATGTCCCCTAGTCAAGCTGTTGGTGCTGGTGTAGTAGGAGGGGCCGTCGTCTCAAAGGCGGCAGATAAGGTGCGAGAGGTTTTTACTCCCAAGTACCCTCTCCACTTACCCCCTCAAGAAATCTGTGATATTTCAGGTAAGATTGTAGTCGTATGTCATTTAGTACCATGTAAAGAAAACTGTGAGAAATCTTACAGTATTTTAGAGTGGTTTGAAAATAATAAAAAAGTATTGACTGTTAAAATGTCTGCTTTACCAGCAGCGATTGAGTTTTGTAATAAGAATGAAGGTGCCTGTGAGTTTTACTTAGGTGAGTATTCAGGCGACTCGATTGTTATATTGGAGAAATGATGGGTGATAAGATTGCATCTGTAGTTGTAGGAACTATCTTTGTAAGTATGTTAGTATTTGTTGTTTGGGCTTTATGGAAGTTCGACCCTCCATATCCATCAATTTATATTGCTATAGGTTACGACCCTTCTGGAGTTATGAGTGCGGGAGTTGAGCCTCTTAGTTATTTATCAGTTAAGAAGCATCAAAAGAAAGCCAATTCATATAACATTTGTGGAAAATCAAACAAATTTAATCAGTTTAAGCTTGTTCATTGGTCTTACTACGTAGAAAATGAGTGTGGACCTTTAAGTGGGGACAAGTGTTGTGTTAAAATAAAAGGAGACAGTGGAGGTAGGACTTGTTATGGAGTTGCAAAAAATTATAATGAACATTTCTACGGTCTTTTTCAAGTGTTTGTAAAAAAGAATGAAAAGGACGCTCAAATAGAAGAGTATGCAAAACTTCAAATATATTCTAAATACTTTAAAAAGCCTAAAATTGGAGACCTCTATTACGAAGCCGTACAACCTGTATTTGATTACGCTGTACACAGTGGTGTAAGTAAGGCCGTAAGAGAGCTTCAAAAGAATATAGGAGCTAGTCCTGACGGAAAGATAGGACCTCAAACTATAAAAGCATCTAAAAAATTTAACATGGAAAAATACAACGAAGATCGTGCTAAGTTTATAAGATCACTTAACATTTATAAGTTACATACAAGAGGTATGGATGTTAGAATCAAGTCTTATAAGAAACAAAGTGTAGAAGCAGCTAAGAAAATAAAAAAGTTGTGTAGATTATGAAAAAATTCTTATTAAGTGCTAGTTTTATTATGTTTTTAAATGAAGGACACATCTGTTGGAGTGAGGCAAAGCATCAAACAGATCATTTAATCACACATGCAGAAGTTAAGTGTCTTCTTATTCCAGTAGATGAAGGAGCTTATAATTGTGTAGAAGATTTTTTTATAAATTATTTGGAGGTAGAAAATGAAAATCAAGATAAATAAAATACCTAAATTACCAAAGTATGAGGTGGAGGTAGATGGAGAAGTAGTAAGTCAGCATGTTTGGAAGTACCAAGCTAACAATGCTGTTAGGCAGATAAAGAAAGATATAGAGCAAATGAAGAAGAATGTGGAGAGGATAGAGTCTGACTATCGGCCAATATCGCCACCTATAGTACCACCAGAACCGACAAAAAAATCATATAAGTGGGAGCAATACATAACACCTGAAGCTAAGGGATATAGAGATTATTTCTTTAGAGATGGTAGAAAAATCCCAACTTGGAGATCACACCCATTACCACCAACCCCTAAAGTAAAATATGAAGACTATAAGGACTGTGAGTGGATAGAACTTAACGATGCTGTTAAAAAAGCCCGTAAAGTGGCCAGAGAGCTTAAGTTTTCATCTTCCTATGGTAGTAGACCTTCTATTATGAATTGGGCTACTGAGAGGGGTGTAAAAGTAAAAAGACAGCAAGAAGGTGGCGGAAAAGAAGGCATATATATTCCTGTTCCTCTAGTTGATGAAAAAATCGCTAACTTAAGAGAGTTAAGAAAGCGTTATCCTAGATAGAAGCTGTGGAATCCTGCGCTTTTAATGCTTGTAAGACTCTAGTACACACTTCCTTTTCAAAAGTTATGCGAACTCTAGCCTCGACTTGGTCTTCTGTAAGTCTGTTGAGTCTTCTATTTGCTAACATTAAGAGTCTTTCATAATGAACTATGTAGAAGTTTAAATTGTCAGCACTTACTTCTGTGTCTATTTGTATTATCATAGTATCCTCATTTCTCCAAGATATAGTTGTTTAGGCACAGTATCTTCTATAGCATAAAGATGGTCACTTTGCAAAGGATATAAGTCTTCATTTTCTTCATCGTCATATTCATACATATACTCTTCGGCAGTTAACACTCGGATATTCTTGTTTATTTTTTCATCGACATTTCTATCGGTAATGCTTAGTTCTCCTTTAAATGCGGCAAACTGGTCAACAATAGTGGCCCTGACTCCTAAAATAATTACTATAGCCTCGGTTATGTCCACTCTACTAAAATCTATAGCATTTAAGTCGTCATGCGTGATGTGCGGGGGGGGGGAGTCTTTTCCTGGTCTTCCTCTAGCTCCTCGTTTTCCTCTTTCTCCTCTTTCTCCTCTTTCTCCTTGAATACCTTGTTTTTTTTCTTTATTTTTCCCAAACATCGCGTCTTGATAAACTTTTTCAGACATCGTACCTCCTACGGTAATGTTATGTTTGTATTTGATGTATCAACTATAGCCACGTCTATATTTGTGCCGACAAAGTATTTAGATGTGTCAGAAGGTAAAAGGTACCTTCCTTCTGTCGCTCCTGTCTCTCTAGTACACTCTGATAACAAAAAGTGGCGTATATCATTAGAACTATTACGCGTCACTATTGCAATGTTGTCTTCAATCGGGTCTTTAAAATCCTCCCATTGAGTAGAGTATTCTACAGCATTAACACTTGCAAAATAAATACGTCTTGTATTGCTAAACTCTGTACCAAAGTGCATAGCATAAGCAAAAAAGTTATGAGTAGTTGTATCAGAAAAACTAGTATCTATTTGCCAATTAGCAGGAGCTTCATTGGCTTCAGCCGTATAATTTTCCGTATTTACATTTTGAATCCGAGCTAAAATCCCTGTACCAGAAGTATGAGGCTCAGTAGCAGAGTATGCATTATCTTTGGCATTGTTAGGTCCGTCCCAAATATAATGAAGAGGTGGGGCAGCATTAGTTTTTAATAGAAGCCGATCTCCCCTATACATTTTAGAAAAAGGAACTATATATAGTTTATTCGAGTCTTTATCAGTTAAAGCATCAAACTCAGCTTGAGTTTTAGTTTCTAAGAAAAGATCAAGTAAATTTATACGAGAGTATTGATTTATGTTCTCACTTTGATAAAAACCTTTTTTAACATCAATTCCAGCCCAAGCCCATGTATTGTCGCTGAACTGGGTTTGTATAGGAACAGTATTTCCTACTGTTAAATACTTGGTAGGAAATTGTGCATTAAATGTATAAACATAATACTTAGTTGCTGTATGTGTGCTAGTGGAAGAGCCTGCAAAAGCAAAGGTTACATCAGGAAAAGACAAAGCAAGAATATCACCTATACTTTTTTTATTCTTTTTAGAAGAAAATCTAAGTTGGCACTGAGAACCTGATGTGTTCTTCCAAGCCATTTCATACACACTGTCATTTATGGGATCAGTTCCAACTCCCCCTCCACCAACAGAGAAGTAATGTCCATTACCTGTTGCCCATCCAAACCAACCATCAGCTAAGGCTCCTATGGTTAATATACTATCATTTCTAACATGGTCACTTGTGTGATTATCTCTTGCATAAAAGAGCTTATCCTTTTCGTGTGTTGTATCAGGAAGAAGGTCTACAACATCTGTAGGATCAGGAAGTTTATAGAACTCATCACCAAAGGTTAATTGTCTTGCAGTTGGAGTGGTCTCAAATATAAACTCACCGTCTGAGCGTTGGATGTTAAAAGCTACGACATCCCCACTTGCTATCCCAAAATGTGTCACAAAATTGGAGATACTGGAAAAAGAGCTTGTGTTAAATAGAATAAAAGTTTCTGTACCTTGAATAATTGGAGTTATACCGGAAGGCACTTCTAAATCAACTTCATTGAAAGATATGATTTTAGGATAATTCCACCTAGCTGTACTCATAAATATATAAATTTCTGAGCCAGTCTTGGCTATACCAGCGTAGGTATATCCAAGATTTTCAAAATTAGTGTTATTAATAGAGCCGTAAGGAGTTTGTCCAGGTCTGCGATTAATACCTAAATAAAATGTTTCTTCCCCTATTGTCAGGTCTTCATTAACTCTCTCTCCACCGTCAGCTTGAGATACTTTGATAAGACCTAAAACATCTTCAGAAATTAAAAAAGGTCCTCTCCAAAAGTAGTGATCTGTATTTATAGTTACACCTTCTTCAAAAGAAGTGATCTCTCTCAAATGATGTGGAGGTGAACTATTCCTTTTTATGTAGAAATAAGTTTTACCTAAGTCCGTGTGTTGTGCCCTTGCTTCCGCCGCCGCTTCCACAGTGTGGTAGGTTCCTAAAAATACTGTGTTATCTCTAATGTTTCTTGTCTCGGCTGTGTTTGTTACTTCCGTTGTAATAAAAGACCACATATTTAACCAGCTAGGTGATACAAATGTGCCATCTTGATTTTGAATAAAACTAGCCGTATTATAAACAACTGCAAATTGTCCGTTAGATAAGTCTGAGAGTAGTCCGGCGGTTATATTATAAAAAGAATTATTCCAAATAGAGCTTTCAATACTAGGTGGAATAGTGGTTTGTACTGTCGTATCCCCTGAAACCCAGAGTCTACCTAAATCATCTACATAAGACTGTGCTGCTCTTGTGGGAGGTTCAGTAGGTGCACCTATACCGTCAACGTGGTTCAACCCTTCAAAAATCAATTTTCTGTATTCGTCATTAGACTTTTCATAAAGACCAGCAATATGCCTAGTTGTCTCAGCAGTCGTAAAGTAAAGAGTACCGTCAGGTCTTAGGGGATTAAAAGTAAAAGAGGCTGCATTTAGTATTGTAGGAGAGTTTAAAACCCTTCTTACATAAACACCGTTTTCTAAAAACTTAACTCCTAAGTTGTAGTTAGAGCCTTGAATGGCTACTCTATCAAACTCATCTAGCCAACTTTCATTACTTGAAGCAAAACTATCAATATGATAGCTGTTATTCGCACCTACAACCAATATATAAGTTAAAGGACTTCGTTTGTTAATTGTACCTATAGCAGAAAACAAACGTCCATCACTGTATCCTGATATAGCAGTACTAAATCCAGGAGCTACTGTTGCATCGTCTCTAGCTCCTTCTGTGTAGTCATGTGTAAGGTCCACTAGGAAGGGGGATGTTGGAGTGACAGCCGGAAGTCTCCCGACTTTAGGTATACCTTCGTCTATTAAATCTCTAATACCCAATCTTGTCTTAACTATGTTCTTTTCAGATAAAGTTAAGTCACTATCTAAATTTTGTGCATCAGTATTAAGTTTTCCTACGGCTTGAGATAAATCAATTTTATTATTTGCTACAATCCCAGTTACAACTTGTGCAGTAGGAATAGGACCGATTTCTTTAAGAAACTCTGATGATAGTCCAAAAATTCCAAGGACAAAATTTTCATTGTCAAAAGAATTTATACTTCTCTGTCTAGATTCTAAGCCACTAATCTCAAAACCTGCTTCATATAAATCAACTCTAAGAGCAGGAATTGATTGTTTTAATTCTATATTATAGGCATATATGTATTGATGCTCTGGTATACCATCATTTGTAATATAAATTATCCAAGCATGACCGTTGTTTACTTCTACATCTCCATTGAGTGGGCCAAATGTTCTTTCAACTAAGCCTATGTCTTCAGAAGTTACTCGCGGAGCCATCGTCCTGTTGGTTATGTCTCTAACTCTAAGAGTTTGTGCCAATGGGTTTGGTGTGTAAAATATATAATAGAGCCTATCTCCTGCAACATCCATCCCTCGGTACCGTCCGTCACGCTGAAAAGACTGAATTTCAGTTCTTACAAGTGTTGTGACATTTATTACCCTAATGCTATATTGTTGGTCATCATTACTTCCATTAAAAACTGAATAATATAAATGTTCTCCTTCTTCATCTAATGCAATAGAAAATAATCTCCGACTGCCGCCCAACCCTAATTGTGATGCTGTAATAGTGACAGAGTGCGATATAACATTTTGAGGACTTCTATCATATATGGCTATTCCGTTAGGAGTCCCTGGTGATTCTGTATCTGCAACAGCTATTTTATTACTAGTCGTACTAACTCCATAAGTATTGCCAACACCTTCTGCTTCTGTAAAGGAACTTGCTGGAATATCTCGTATAGACTCAGGAGTAATTGATCCTTTAGTAATTGTAAATTGGCCTGATACATCAACTGCACTTTGGATTATTCCTGTCAACCAATCAGAAAGAACTTTAGGTGACCAAAGTTTAGTGCTTTCTTCATCTCCTGCAGTTAATTGAACAGCCAAGCCAAGTGGAGTTTTTGCTAAGAGTTCTTGAATCTCTTGAGGAGGTAGCCAATTATAATGAACCCTATCTGCCACAGCCGCTACAAAAGCAGTAACTACTTGCACATCACTCTCACCACTCCACCAAATAGAATCTCCCACAGCTTCAATAGCAAGGTCAGCATCTTCTCTAGAACTAAAAGACCCTCCTTTAAAATTAGGAATTAAATTTGTTGTTCTCCACGCAGTTGCGGATGTACTGTATCTATACCAACCTCTATGAGTTTTGTCAAAAACTAAATCATTAACCTGCGGACTATCTACATCTGCATAACTATCCACTGTTCCGCGATAGTTTAAGCCTGTAGGAGCGTCAGTAGTTATGTAATTACGATACGCGACCTCTGGTCCATGTCCTGGATCACCTATCGGTGTACCTATTCTAAGGTTAAGTGCTTCTCTTGCAAACTTACCGACATCTGCTGAGGTAGGTGTTCTTAAAATTCCTGTAGTTGGGTCCGGTTGTATAATTTCCTGCACAACACTTAAAGGATCAGCCAAAGACCCATCCCCAGTTAAAGTAGCGTCACTAGCAACAGTAGATAACCCTCCACCTCCTTCTACTGTATTAACTATTGTAAGTTCACTATTACTAGAACTTCTATCTATTCTTATTCCCGTACCGGAAAATAAGATAGCACTTACGGCAGCATAAATGTTTTCTTGTGTAGGTACAAATGCAGTTCCTCCGCCGCCAGGCACCAAAGCTCCACTTACGTCAAGTTTGTAAACATCTAAAGTACAGTTTCCATTATTTTGAAATCCTACAGCATAATTTCCTGTAGTTGTTTTACTTAAATTGGCTCCTCTATTTTGTCCTATTGCAAACTTTATTGCATTCGTATCTGATCCTGCTGTGCCATTTGCAGTTGAGGTGTAGACTGGAGGGGTTACTTCTGTTGTAGTTATATCTGCTAATGTTAATACATAATGCCCTACTAATCCTAAAGCTTCATTTTTAAACACTAGAAGGTGAATATCATCCACTGCTGGTAAAGGTATCTCTGAGTCAAATAATTCATATCCGTCTTGGGCTGTACTCAAATCTGCTTCCCATGATCCAACTAGGGTTGCAGACAAACTCGCATCTGCTGGTGTTGCTGGAACTGGTATGGAATAATTTGTAGAATCAATAGTAACGGAACTCAGTACAGTAAGGCCACTACCTCCAGGATTAGCGACAACCGTAGTACCTCCTCCACTTAGCACACTTAAAGGATCACTAGCTGTACCAGAACCAGATAAGGTTGCGTCATGTGCGACAGACTCTAACCCTCCAGAACTACTAAAACTTCCTGGACTAAAGCCTCCTCTACCATCACTTATCTTGTAAGATACAGTAGTCCCAGAAACAGTTAAGCCATAAACAACTTGACCTACATCAGTAGGTAAAATTGCCTCCATATTATTAATTGTTTTGTCATACACAAATCTTATCGGTGTGATTAAACTCGATACACTAGCCATTTACGCCCTCATCTATGTTATTAAAGCCTATAATAAGGGGGACTTGAATATCCCCCATTACAAGAGATAAGGTATTTACCTCATCTGTACCTTGCGCATTCGTTATTATACTACTTTCTGTGGTTTTTGTCAAAGTTATTTGTTCTTGTTCGTGTCTTACGATGTAATTTATTTTTCTTGCTCCCCAATGAGCAACAGCATTATCATACTCTGTACCTAGCTGGGCAAGCACTTCTGCTCTCATCCAAGGGTGATAAAGAAATCTATATAAGACAATTTGATTTTCTGATATTTTTTTGATAAAAGAAAATCTATTCGCACCTAATTCACTTAATCCTGTAATTTTATTTTGCACATAATCCTTTGCATTTGTCTCAATTAAAGGATAATCCCACGTTAAAAAAGAATGAAAAAGACTTACTGATGTTTGAAGTTTACTTAAGTTAGTCACAATAGGTGCTTCTAGAGGACCTGTGTATAGGTTTCTACCCCAAAGAATTGAAGTAAAAGCCCTCCAAATTCTATTGAATCCATAAAGTGGCATAGTTCTTATAGCTTGATATAGTTCGTTTAAGCTTCTTCCTATAACAGACACAATGCGTACAACAAAACCATCCCTAGAGAAAAATCCAATCTGCTTTCCCTCACTTTGAAACCTTCTTATAGATTCATCTTGACAACACTGCACTAATGCGTCATAAAATCTTTCCCAAAAGTTCTCACCTTGGTGTACTCCAAATATATTCAGTTTACTAGGGATTGCTTGTCTTATTATTTCTACTTTTCTTCCGTTTATATCTCGATTAAATACGATTCTGATTCGATTATTAACTATATATTTACTATATTCATCAGTAATTACATCATTTATATAGACAAGTACATCAAAGTTCCACCTATCTTCTACGTGAGTCGTGATAGCTTTTCCTGTAAAGTTATCAGACTCAAACATAACTGTACTTTGATCGAAGGTCTTAAGCATTAGCTCTCCAAGTCATAGGAATTGCGGTGTCCACGTTTGTGAAAATAGGACTTTTAGTGACGTAGCGAACAGAACCTGTACTTACTACTCTCTCCCAAAGGTTGTCTGTAGAGATGATATTAAGTTCCTTTGTTATAGGCCAAGCAGGTTCTATTGGTATATTGTCAGTTACTAATTCTACTCCATAATAAGAGCTTGAAGTAAAAGACCTAACAGGTATAGTAAAATCCGGTAATGGTCCACCTGCTATCTCTTCTTCGTTTGTGGTTATAGGGTCAGTCTTACTTGTAATATACCCATGTCTTAGAATGAAGTTTATGTTATAAGTAAGAGTGTGACTAAGTATTCCTGGCACATCCGCTATAGGATAGCTTGTTATACCTCTTGCTGGTGTGGCTCCGCTATCTGGAATGTAGTCAAAATTAGATTTAATTCCTGGAGATGTGGTGTTTGCTGCGGTATCTATGAATTGACCTTGAGTCCTAAAAGTTCCTGTGTTTGTTATTCTATAGTGTCTGTTCTTATATCTTTCTGCATTTTGAGGGAAGGCTGTACCATGAAAGAATATGACAGCATGTCCTATCCAGTCGTAATCGTTAAATCCATTTAGGACTCCCCTAAATTCATATACATCATATTTAGGAACAGATAAAATCTTGTTAGAAAACGCTGAGTTAGTTATAATTCCATTTTCTAATTTAATTAAATTTAACCAAGCCTTAGTGTGTTTTGTCATAACATAAAACGTACCGTTTTTTACGTTGTTTAAATCAACAAAATCTTCGTGTACAATTTCATTTGCTATATAACTTCTTATTTGATCTGAGTAATCAAGACCTCTTGTTGGATTGAAGTTTTTCTTTTTAACTACTATAAGCTCTCTTTGATCCAACGTATTGTCAGCTATTTCATCTACACTATGAAAAAGGTTAAAGTCTTCTACAATTAAATTTCTTTCATACACCCCATACTCAAGCCTCTTCACTCTCGCTAATGCCTTACTTATAAAGTCTTCTTTAGTGTCAAAAGTAAATCTGTCAGGTTGTATCATAGGTAAAATTACATAACACTCTAATACGTCACCTCTTACAAAATTACCTGTGAGATTAAAAGTAAGTCCACTAAAGTATGTAGGATTTATACTATAAGGCTTTCCGTTTAATACAGTTAGTATGTTTGCTGGATTTTCTTCAGCACGCAGGTCAAATCTTATGGAAGTCGCGGGGGATTCAAATTTCTTTACGAAGTGGTACATGTTAATCCTTAAAACGTAAGTCCACAACCAGAAACGTCGTAGGCGTATATAATTTGAGATGGACGAACTTTATTTATAGCCCATAAAGTTTGTGGATTGACAAACAAGGCACCTAAACTTGTGTGGTCTACATCTAAGGTTATGTCTTTATCAGTATTTCTTGTGATTGTACTCCCAACTCTATCAAATCCGATTATCTTATGAGTGGTAAAACGACTACTCTCAGAAACAAGTAAACTATTTCCTGTTCCTGTTATTCCTTGAATATCATCAACCGCATCTCCTAAACTTATAGCTTGAATAAATCCACCACTAACTATACTATAGAGTTCTATTTGAATACTCTCCCCAAAATCACCTTCTACCACCCAAAGGTGTGTTCCGTCACCCCACATATCTTGAGGATTAATAAAACGACTTCTTAAATCAAATTCACGTGATGGTTGTCTGACTCCACTATAGTTATAAACAAAAACCTTATGTCCCGTGTTGTCAAGAACATATAAATAATTTACGTCACCCCACATACCTACTGACGCTATATTGTCTGCGTGAAGAGCAAACCCCCCAGAAGTTGGTTCAAGTGTGTTTATGTCAAGGACAATTACAGCGTCAGGACTTAAAGTGTTAATCATGTATAAATGATCTGCGTTACCCCAAATAGCACTAATAAAAATAGACGAATCGATGTTTATATTTTTATCGCTGTCAATAGTTCCACAAGCAGTCATAGGAGGTTCTGGAGGTTCTGGAGGTTCTGGAGGTTCAATAGGCACTTCAGGAACTATTACATCCTCGCCACAACCTACAACCGGTAAGAATCTATTCACATTAGGAATTGCTGTGAGATCAAAGTAAAAAGCCTGACCTTGAAAAAAGTCATCTACTCTGGTGTGACTTATAATACCAATCTCTGTAAGTAAGCAAATATCCAGAGTCGCATTAGTGTGAGTTATCCATAGGTGGTCAAGACCTTTAGCTCTTACAATCACTTTTCCTGGAGGATTATAACGAGTTAAGTATCTCACCTTTTCTACACTACTAAATGTACCTAAATAATAATTCGCATTTGTTAATAAAAGACCACTCGACAATCCCTCTACTGTTCTATCTACAGGTGCATCGGCAGTGAACTCATAAAAGGATGTTCCTTTTTCTTTCCTTATGTTTTCTTTATAGATTTCAATAAGTTTTTGTACGTCATCGTCATAAGAACTTCCAGGAAATAAGGTTGTAGGAGACACATTTATAGTTAGTTTCTCACCCACTTGAACATCTTCTACATATATTAAATTAGGTCTTACAAATTCCCTCATTAAAACCTTGTTTCCTATCTCATCTTCAATATCAACCCAATTTTCATCCAACACAACTTCACTTATAACTATAGGATTTTTGGTAAATCTAACGGTTGTCATCTTCTTCTCCAACTAACGCTACAATAAAACTATTTGGGACAAATTCATTACAGTTTATTTTAGATGCCCATAATTTTCGTTTTTTTATTTTAGATGTCCATAATTTTCGTTTTTTTATTTTAGATGTCCATAATTTTCCTGTGGAGTCACCTATCCATTCTAAAATACCTTGTTTTAAATAGAAATGACATCTTTTGCCGTGAGAGACTGACATGCTCGCACCCAAAGTAGGAGTTCCGTCAGACTCTATCTTTAGTGTATGTATGTATTTTCCGTCAGACTCTCCAAAGATGGCTGTACACAGAGGACCTAAGGTACAAGGACACCTAAAGTAAAAATAAGATACAGTATTTGGATTATTGTCTGCAAGAGGTATATAGTAAATTACATTCCTTTGAAGATTCTTATATTCTTTGAAATGTGAGGAGAGAGAAGGTCCTATTATTTTTTCAGATTTCCACTTCATCTTCTACGTTTCCTTTTCTTCTGTCCTGGATTTAGGAGACTTTGTATTGATTCACCGACTGTAGGTCCTGCATCAAAGCCAGTTCTCACTTTCTTACGTTGTGATGGTGTAAGTAAAGCTTCTTGCAAAGCTTTATCAGCTATCCCACGCGTGTACCAAAGAACACCTGGTCCTGATAGTCTGGAAACTTGTTTCATGGCCTTGTAGAACTTCACAGGGTCATCTGAAGCTATTCCCCTAATAAGAGTCTTACCTCCTCTTAAAACTCCACCTACAGGGGCTGGTCCATACATACCGCCTCCACTTGTCCCGTAAAGAGATAAGGCTTGATTAAGGACACTCATAGGATACCCACCAAAGCCTGACTGCACGAATGCACCAAGTAAGTTATTTGTCTTAGTGAAGTCTGTAGGTTCACGATTGTAGAGCATGTCTTTAAGCCATATAAGACCCATAAAACCACCAAGATATGTAACTCCAGCTTGTGTATAATTAACCATAGACTTATCAAACCCTAAAGTTTGGCTTCTATCTCCATAGCTCGCTAAGGCTACACGATCCACGACTCCTGCGAACTGAGCATCTGTCACATCTGCAAACTTCATGAAAGGTCTTATTACAAAACGCATCCAACTACTAGCATTATTTAAACCTGTTTTTGCTGTTACTGAATCTGCAAGAGTTGGAACTGGAGTTGCGTTAAGTGTTGAATTATACATCATGCTTTGCCACTTAAGAGCTAACTCACGACGAAAGAACTTATCTCCCACTTTAGAATTTACGATAGACTCAGAGGTTATGAACTCTGGGATGTTTTTTCCAAATACGTTTCCTTTAATCTTCTGTCTTCCTACTACCTTTAAAGCTTCAAATTCTTTCTTACCTATTCCAAAAGCCTGTTCCATGTACTGAATTTGTTTTTGTTCTATAGGACTGAAGCTTGAAAACCAATCATCAAATCCTTTTACGTTATCTAACATATTAGTCCAATGTTGTTGGGCTGTCATAATATGTCTCGCACGTCTAAAATCTGTGAAAGAGTTTTGTCCTGAGACTGTTAATAGTGTATTGTTTACTTGGTGCAAAGCATTATTCATGTGTGAGTGTGCTCCATCAAGTTTACTTAAAGGAGACGTAACATCATACATATTTTCATACGAGAGTAAATTAAAGTGACTTAAAGTATCAAGCTGTGATCCAAAACCCATGATGTCGAGTACCTTATCAGTACCTTCTCTTGAAGCTCTACCTCCTAAAGCATGTGCAACTAAGTTACCGACATTTTCAACTTGCTCATAGATCGCTCCACCAAGACTGTACGCAGGATTATACACAGCTTGTTTTACAGCAGCTTTATTAAGTGAGAAGTCAAATAAGTTTCTAAGATAAGAAGAGCCTGAAGCTGAAGTAAAAAATGTAGTTGCGGCAGAAACAGTTTCTCCTAGTCTTTCTGCAAATATATTATCCACCTTCTTAGCTCCGTTATAACTATCAACTAAACGATCGAAGTTTGTTTCTAATTTACGGTAGTCGTCTAACTGTTTATGACTAAGTCCTTTTTTATTTTTAGCTTTAAGCTCATTTAAAACTTTCTTAAATGTTTGTTTTGGATCAACTCCAAATTCAGACACTATAGCAGCTTTTCTTACAATCCCTTTCTTGTGTACTAGCATATCATTTACAAGTGAGTACCCATCTCCTTCTCTTATTCCATTCATCTTTTTATAGAATTGAATCTCATCTAATGGAGATTTAAACTTAAGCTTTCTTGTAGGAAAATTAATAGTTGACTTTTGTGTAAAGTCTGTGCTTTTTTCTTTCATTATTTGAATGATTCTTTCTAGTCCTTTATTCATATTGACATTTGACACGTGACTCATAAAGGCTTCTCTAAAGGAAACTTCTCCTATATCATAAATAGCATCTATAGGCATACTTAAAGGTGCGGCATATCCATCAATACTTCCTATAGGGATTCCACTAGCTTGTATTTCCTGAAGAACTTCTTTGTCCCATCCTCTATAAGTTTCAACTAAATCATCTACAACCTTATTGCCCGTAGCTTTAGGAGCTATTAGTTGGGCTGCAAATTCATCTTGTGTAAGCCCATATATCTCTCTAAATCTAGTGGGGTTTTTCATGAGCATACTAAAACTAACTAAGTGTTCTGGACTCTTTTTAGATAGTGTTCTTTGAAGTCTGTTCTCATGGCGTAGACTCATATTCTTAAAAGTTTGATCTACTCCTCTAAACTTCGCCTTAACTGAATTAAGTACATTTCCTTTGAGTGTTTTATCTGTATTTTTACTAAAGACATCTGTAAGTTTTCTTACTTTTATCTCAGTATCAAAGTGTTTATACACAGCACTTACGTCATCTGGTTTAAGTGTTAAAAGTCTATTTGTAATAGGACGTATGCCTTTAAGCTGACTAGGACTTAACTGAGTCATAGTCTTGTCTATATACTGAAGTTGATCGACAGAGTGAGGGCTTTTCTCTTGGAGAAGTTTTAACCCTGCACTAAAGTTAGAACCTTCTACGAATCCTGGAGTGTCAAGCTTACTTCCTAACGGCTTTATGGCCTTTTGTATATTAGGAAGTGTGACTGCTTTAGGAATCTTAGGTGGTCTTAAAAGTCTTGAAATTGGGAGTGGCATTATTTCTTAACTCCTAAAGGATTGTCTACTGTGGCTTTCGTAATAACAGAACTATACGGAGTGTCAGGAGTATCATTTATTAAATCACCATGTTGTGCTAATAATTCACCTTTTATTTCTTCCGCTCCTTCTTCAATTAATTTTTCTAGCTTTTTTGCTTCACTTTTAATTTTAGAAAGGTCTTTGCCTTGCTTTGCTTTTTTTATTAATTTTTTTACTTTATCTTGAAACTTAAATAATACAGAATCCTCCAAATTACGAGTATTACCAAAAGCTTCTGAATAACTTTCTAAGGCGTTTTCTAACTTCGACACTACCTCTTCTTTATTCAAACTGCTTGAATTAAATAAAGAGGTAAGTGGTCTGGATACATCATCTAAATCCTCTATCCCTTTTCTTACTCGAGGTTCCTCTAAAAGCTCCGACTTAAAAAAGACTCTTTCTTTAAGAGAAGTAAAAGACTCTGTGACATTCTCTTCTATTTGGATGTTGGGATCATTCCTTAATGATGCAAACTCATCTGCTTGATCCGTTACAATCGTTGAATCAACTAAAGTATCAAACGCTTCTTGACTAGAAAAATCTGCATCTGGGTTGAATGTAGACTGAAGTCTTAACTCTTCTTCAAAAGTTGTTTGTGCAAGGTCTGCTTTATCAGACTTAATAAATCCTTCCATATTGTCTATGATCTTTGCTATCTCTTGGTTTATTTTATCTTTAGGCCAACCGTGTACTGTAGAATTACGCATAAGCTCTCTCACTTCACCTTCAGCTTGATTTATAAGAGCACTTGCAACTTCACTATTATGTGAAGAGTATTGAAGTACCTCATCTAAGAAAGCTTCTATCTCAGGACTCTTAATATCTCCATTTGGAAGCTCACTCCCTTCACGATTATAATATGCATCATATATCTGTTCATCTGGAACAGTCTTAGGTCCTTTAGGTGTAGGTCCAGATATATCAGGGTTTGTTACTACCTTAGCACCTTCCGAGGGTAGCTTAGGTGCGGGTGAAGACGATATATCGACACCTTTAAGTAATAGACCTGATATAGCCGTACCCATAGCAAGACCTAAAAATCCATCTACTAATGCGTCGGAGTGATTATAGTCTTGGTTTATTTGTTTTGTAAAATTATATCCTTGAAGAACATTTAATCCAGCTTCAGGTCCACCAAATGCGATTGCGCGTGAAGCATATTTTATAGCTTTATTAGAATTAAATAAAGTTCTAGCCACAAACGCACCACGACTTAGCTTTGCAGCACCACCAACTACAGAACCTGTGAGTCCACCAGACACTAAAAGAACTGGATCAAGTGCTGCGCCAGCAAGTATCCCTCCCATATAACCTCTCCAAAATTTAAATGAACCTTGACGGTTTCTTTTAAAGGAAACTTGTTTTCCTATGTAATTAGCCATGTTTTGAATTTGTGCTAAGTAACGTACATTGTCTTCAGTCTTGTCTTCATCCATCTTGACATTGTATTCATCTAATGCTTGCTTAGGTGTGAGGATGTTTTGATTTACGTCGTCTTGAACATTTAAAAACTTTTGTATTTGCCTACCTGCGGCTGTAGTTAAAGTAGCATTTCTTGAAAAATCAAATGCCATTTTAAACACACTTCTCTCATCTTCACCATACATAAATCCGTATGATTGCCTATACTTCTCTCTAAGTGGAGTTATTTCATTTGGGTTAGGTAGAAACATTACGGAGTCCTTAAGATGTGTTCAAATAGCTTAGGTACTATATTTTTTTCATTTAAGTCTAAATTTAAAAACTCACGCATCTCATCTTCACTTATTTTAATTCTTCCTTTAAATGGAAATGATGCCTTATATTCTAAAGCTACTTGACCTCCATGCGGAGTGCTAAGAAATAGATAATAATTTTGATCTGTTTGAGATTGCTTTATGGCAACTCTATTAGTGAAGTCTTCAGTATTAAGTCCTGTCAAATCAGATAGACCCTTATAGAACTTAACTTTATCTGCTTTAGCAATTTTAGGTTGAGGTCCTATGATAGCAGTACCAGAAAGAGGACTTTGACCTAAAGCTATGTTTGCTCTTTCACTTTTACCAGTTAAGAGTTCTGAAAAAAGTTGTGCTGATGGTTTTTCTTTTTTTAAGTAATCAGCAAACACTCCTGTGTTTAAAAAGGAAGTTGCTCCTTCACTTCTAGTAGAATACCCGTCTAACACTCCTTGTCTCATGTCTTGAAATAAATCATTTAATGCATCTTCATCGTCACCAAATATACCGTCAGAAACTGCTTGAACTCCCCTTGGTCCCAAAGGACCTCCCCTAGAACCTTTAGTTAATCCTTGCACAACGTTTAAACTCATTGTATTTGCAATGTTTTCTATAGTAGTGCCAGTAGTGTTTGCAAGCTCTTTCATCTCTTCAAAAAAATTATCTGTATAATACTTTCTAACATTGTCCACTCCAGTTTTAAAATTAGGACTTTTAAAGTTTTGCTTTATTTGAGTCCATGACTCTGTGTCAGGCTTTAAATAAGTAAACGCTCCTGCATGATCAGTGACAAACTTTAAACCTTGAGAACCTACAGTTGGATGTTGTGAATCTTTCATCATCTGAGCCATACTCACATTATTAGAAGAAAGCCATGCTTGTACGTCATCTTGAAGAGCTTGATCTTCTGGAGTTGTAGGGACAGCATTTAAGATTTTCGCAATCTCAGTTTTTGACTCTTCGCTTATATTTCCTTTACCTGTTACGAAGGCTACATTTCTAAACTCTTCTTGATACTTACTAACTGGGTCTTGCCTTTTTACAAGTTCAGAATCAGAGCTTGCGTCTCTAAATTCATTTACTATTTTATTAATAGCACCTATAGGGTCTTTATCGTAGTTATAGCGAGCGGTCATAGCACCATGTTGTCTTACAAATAAGTCTTGTTCTTCTGGGTCTGTTATATTTAACTTATCAAACATCTCTCTTGCTTGCTTTGCTCCAAGAGGCTTTACCATATCAATGAATGAACTTATGTTTCCTTTTTGAGATATGTCTTGAAAAGCTGAAATGATCTTAGTGTATGCTTTCATTTCATTTATAGTAGACTTGAGTCCTGCATATTGAGGAGATGCGGGACTAAACTCTTTAAGTTTTCCTTCAGCAGCTTTAATAAAAGAATTAGCTTCAGCTTTAATTGCTAAGGGATTTCCTTGACCTACGCGAATGTATGTGTCTTTTAACTGGTCAACATTTCTAGCTTTCTTTGCGAAATCAATCTCTCCATCATCTACAGATTTCTTATACTGATCATATATCTTACTCACTTTAGGGCTAGCTTTATTTGTATCTACAAAGTTTGATGTTTTATCTAAGTACGCTTTCTTGTGAGAAAATCCATGTGTTACTTCAATCCTATCTGCACGATCCATAATAGCACCAGCAGCTATGTCGTTGTAAGTTCTTTCGTAACCTTGTCTTAAGTTCTTAATTAATTCTTTATCAAATACACCAGTCTCTTCAAAAGAATTAAGAGTTCCTACAAGTTGTTGATAATTTCTAGCAGCAGAGCTAGCATCCCCATCGAATAAATTTTGACGAAAAGTAGAAGACATATCAGATAAAACATCAAAGGCACCTTTTTGATTTTCATTCCAAAGTATACGTATTTGTTTATCTTCTATTTGACTCTTTACATTTAATACATAAGACTGTATGTCGGGAGGTACTCTTCCACCAAACTCACTCTTTAAAAAACTATTTAAGTCTTTTGACCAATAATTGAAAGTTGATTCATAATCATTTAAAACACCTAGATATTTAATGTCTTGTTTTGCTTCTTGAGTTAATTTATGTAGTCGTTTGTTTCTATTCACTTCAAATACAGAAGAACGAAGTCTATTTATCTCATGAGCTTTTTGATTGTAAGAAGATATGACTTTTTGAATTTTTTCTCCTTGTTCAGTAGAAACATATCCAGGGTTATCTAGGATGTCATTTACAGTAGATGAAAACTCATTTGGATCAGGACGACCGCGTCCAAATCCTTGTAGAGTTTCACCATCACTAAAAGTTATATTTCTCGGCATCTTTTCTCCTATGCACGCGTTTCGTAAATTGAGTATTGAGTGTCAGGGAAAGCTTTGTTATACGAGTCAAAGCTTGTGTTTTTTATTGTCGGAGTTTCTTCTCCACCTAAACCATCTAAATCTAATGAGCTTAATCCAATTTGTGCACTCTTACTTAATATATCTCCAAAGCTACTATACAAGCTTTGACCAGACGTAGAAGGCTGATACCCTCTAATGTTAGAGTCAATTCGTGAACCTAAGTTATTAAAAGAAATTGATAAGTTCTCATAGGCTCGTTCGTGTATAGACTCTACACTTTGTTCAGCAGCATCAAGAGCTAAGGTGTATGATCTTTCTAGTATAGATAAACCTTGAGTATATTGAGTATTCACTAAACTTGCTCTTTCGTCTATGTTAGAAAGAAGTTCATTAAAGTAATTTTGTTGAATCTCAGTTTCTTTAATTTGACTTAAAAGCTTGGATTCTAATGTTTGAGTTCCTGCTCTTAATCCTATCGCACGAAGGTCGAGTGTGCTTTCAGCTTGTTTTTCACGTCCTCTAATGTTAAGTAATTGATTAACAAGAGCTTGGTTGTTTCTATAAGTTTGTTGAAATGCTTTATCTTGTGCAAGGTTAAACGCAGACAGGGTTTTACTCGCATCGTTAAGAAGTCTATTAGATTGAGTCTCTCCTGATTCAGCCCCAGCAAATGCATCTCTTCCAGCTAGAGTCTTAGCTCCAGCAATTCTAACGTCTAACCCAGTAAAGAAGTCAGACGCTTCAGCACCATCAATAGCAGCTTCTCTATATCCAGAGAAGATCGCTTTTTGATCTACAAATTGCTTAAAGTAAGTGGTAAACTCATCGTTTATTTTTCTTATTGCAATGTTGTTTTGAACTTGAAATCCTCGAAATCTACTCTTTACAAGACCAAGATTTCTTTCAGCCGCAAGTTCTCTATCTCTTAAACTACTTAAAGCAGACGATCTAGCACCTGTAAGTCTTTGAGCTTCTTTATCAAGACGCACTTCTAAGAGTTTTACATCTTGTCCGATATTAAAAAGAGCTTCTTGATATTTAGAAGTGCCTATATTTTGAGAAGACTTAAATGCAGCAAGTTGCTTTTCATAAGAACTCAACTGCTTTTTCTCTTCTCCTGAAAGAAAATCTCGATTTTTTTCTCTTTGACTAGAATCACCTATTGAGCTTATTACACGCCTTGCACCGTCAGCCGTTACTGCAAGACTCGCTCCTCCAGTAAAAGGGGCGGCTGCAATACCACCTACAATCTCAGCCCAACCAAGTAGTCTATTCCAACCTGTATTTTCTCTATCATCAAAATACTGCTCAGTTCTTTCAATTGATAAGTCATCAAACTTCTCACCTATTAAATCACCAAGAGATTGAACATACTCTTTTTTAGACTTAAGATATTCAGGACTTAGCTTAAGTCCCTGTAAAAAACTTCTTGATCTATTACTAAAGGCCATCGATTGATCCTCTCATTTTAAATCCATATATGAAACCTCTATTGTCGAGTGCCCCGTCTTGTATAAAAGCAATGCGGGGATTGTATCCTTTAGGTGCACTGTATGCTTGTACTGGACTAGGTATGTCTTGAACAACTCTACCTTGCGAATCTTTTAATATGTACTCTCTTTCAGAAGGTGTGTGGTTGTCTGCAAGAAATTGAACTTTTATTTGATCGCAGTCTACAAATTGCATTTCAACCATAATAATGTGTCCTGGAAATAAACCGTTGTCTGAGTTAGTGGCGGGGTTAATTAACGCATTACTTACACCTTTACTTACATAAGTTAACGAATTTGTTTCAGTTCCATCGTAAGCTCTATCTTCATCAAACTCCACAATACTTAAAACATCTTCATCTATACCTGATTCATTTGGTCTTCTATATCTACAGACAGCTTTAATAGTATCTCCTGTATTTAATAATTTCAACACTTTAAGTTTACCATCCTCTGCTTTCCATGTACCAAATCCACCAACTTGTGTATCAAAGTCAGTAGCGCATATTATATCACCTTCTTCGTTATTCATCAAGTAAAGTTGACGAACGGAATCAAAAACAATATCTTTCACATCTCGCAGTAAATGAATTTGATCCTTTCCAGAAAATAAAGTTCTAAGTCCCAGTCTCTCATTACTTTGAACTTGAATAGCAAGAAGATTGTCTGGGGTTACGAACACTAACTTATTATTAAATACAAGCAATTCATGAGCAAATCTTTGTGCATTTATTAAAGATGGCGTACGTCCTGGCTCACTTGATATTGAAAAGAGACCGAAATCAGAACTAGCAAATATACCATCTCCACTAAATACAGAAGAGCCTGATCTAAGTTTTACTATTCTACCTTTAGGGTCAACTACTGTTTTTGTATAGTCTACAACACTTTGAAGTCCTTCCCTATTTAAGTAGGACTCAAGTGATTTAGTTTGTGGTGCATCGAAAATTGTGTCTTTAATTTCACTTTGAGCACTCTTTAAATAGTCAGAAATAACAGTGGGATAACCTAAAGAAAAAAGTCCTGGTACGTAATTAGCTTTTATTATAAGTTCTTTTACATCTTCTCCAGGGGTTCCATTAAGAACTCTTATTGGATGGTTTGCTTTGTTTTCATTTCCATAAAGAAAGAAAACTTTATCATCTTGAAGAAGAGCTAAGTTCTCTTTAAATACTACTATTGACTCATAGTTATCTGGATATGATGTGTAAATTTGTCTTACTTCAACTTCTTTCTTGTCAAAGTTAGCTCCTCCTATTGTTCTTCTAGTTCCGTCCTTCACAGTAGATGTCATACCTAATTCAAATATCATACAGTCTGCAAACACACTTGAAACTCTAACAGTTGTCTGAGCGGAAACAAATTGAAATAATGCTGAGTCACTACCTTTAGTTATTGTGATTGGATAAGTGACTCCTGATGCCCTAGAAAATTCAGTCTCTGTTGGAGTAGCTGACATAAACTCTTCGACTTCACTTAAAGTAGAATTTGCAACTTTAGTGAGTACGATTGACTCAGTTCCCACACCTAAAGTGAGTGTCGTCTCACTCGCAAGAGATGATCCTTTTTTAATAAGAATAAAGAAGGAATACTTAATTCCTGTGTCTACTTCGACCTTCTTGTTTCCCAAAGCTACAACTTCGGGCACATTCACACTTCCTTCAATAAGACCTCCTGCTGTAAGTGTTCTTTTTGTTTTATCAGCAGTTGTGTTTACAGACAGATAGTTTACGTTGTTATCACGATTGTAACCGATTGCTTTAGTTTCTCCGATGTTATAGTCTATTATATCAATTTGTATTGGGTTATTTGACGAGTCTTTAAATCTCAATTTAAAAGAACCTCTCCCTTCTTGTGCACTAACTAAAGAGTTCATAAAAAGAGTGAAAGGGTTTAAATTATCAGGGTTTGTAGGATCATTTAACGAAAAGACACGTGTTAAATCTTCTCGTCCATTAGGAGTGTCACCATTCATGGGATCAGAGAACGTAAGAGTAGATAAAACACTTTCTCCAAATAATTCTATGGAAGCAATTTGATCTAATTCATTAAAGACAGGATTTGAAACTATAACTAACTTAGCTTGATTGTTTTGAAGTTCTCCAGCATCATTACGTGGAACCTCAAAATAAGCTCCAATAAATCTATCTCTCCACTCCTCTTCTTCTATTACACTACTCCAAGAGAGAGTATTAAGATTGACGTTATCAAATTTACCTTCTGGAACGATTGGCTTTATAGAGTTTGAAACAGTTGGATTTTCATACCCTAAGTTTGTTTCTAACCTCTTTCCCCCTATCTGAAGAGGCTCTTCTAAAGCATTTCTAAGAATGTTAAGTTCTGTCAAAGGTGCTCCATTTATAGATATGTTATCAATACGCACTTTTATGGGGTCTGCTTCATGAAGAAGGTCTCTAATAAAATCATCTGCATCGGAGTCACTAATGTTTAAGTCAGAACTAAACACTGCGTCTGTGATATTAGCAGTAAAAGGATAAATATACTTAGCCCCAGTTTCTGTGTCTGTAAAAACAGTGCGAGTGGTATTTAATGTAGTACCTAAAGAATTAATAAGTATGGGTTGACTATCACTATTTCCAAATATATTAATTCTATAAGAATATGAGACTCTATCTTGATCTGTGTCGACACGAACTTTAAAGTTACTACCTAAAGTAAAGCGTATGTCCGCTACATTGTTATTTTGTCCCCCACGTCTTGCTCGTACTGATATGTACGCGATGTCGGTATGTTGTTTCAAATCATGAACTCCCCAATGTAGAGTGTAGTGATCGGAGTCTTGAGCAGGAAGTAATCCGTTGTTAGATTCTTCTGCTTCCCAGTCGCCAATGGCGTTGAAATCTTCACGTGACCAATAGTAAATAACACCTGCTCTTGAGTCATCAAATCTAGCAGAATCTCCTCCTCCGCTAAAAGGATAATCAAATACTGCTTCTAAAAACAACCCATCGAAGTCATCAGTTGCTACTTCTTCATCACTAAGTATATAATTACCAACTTCAATCTCCGAGATAGTCCCGTCTGTGATGACTTCAGTACCATCGTCTATTATATCAAATTCTACATTTATCGATGTCTTAGCATCTACTGTTGAAGTAGCTGTTGGGTAAGTAGTGGAATAATCAACTAAATCCCCAGAACTATTAGAACCTAAGTTTTTTCTAAAGGGAATAATCATATATCTCCTACCGTAAAGCATCTCACGAATAAGAGTTGCCTTAGTTCCTCTAACTGCTCCAGTAGAGTCTAAAGTAGGATCAAATGAAAATGTTGAAATTCTTGTCTCTGTATTTAAATTTCTAAGTAATCCTTCCGGGTATGCTGCCTCTTCGTCCCAATTTTTCTCACGTACAACTTGTATTTTGTTTTCAGTCTCGTCAATAGTATATTTAAAGTCAAGTGGAATAGGTACAGGATCATCTGGAAAGACATTGAATATGATAGGGACTCCTATTAGATCACTTAAAGACATCTTATCTACATCAATCTTCTCTGTGCTTGTTTCATAGTCTTTTGTAGCTCCTAACCATGCTTTACATCTTCCTAAATCAAGATCAGAGTCATGTCCTATAATAAGACGCACTTTGTCATCTCTACCTGTTGGTATATCTGTGTTACGATAAAGCACATCTTTAAATTTATGCTTTTCATTATTAAAAGGAATAGCACGAACAAGAGATTCATAACTGTCAAGATTTTCTACTTCAAAGAAATAAGGTTCAACTATCACTTCATTATCTTCAATGTATATTAAAAATGGAAGTCCTCTTTGTGGAAGAAGGGCAATCTTATCTCCGAACTCAAATATGTCTCTTACTTGTGAGTGTTCTTCTTCTGTGATGCTTGAAACGACATTATGAAGAGCAAAGCTTCCAATGCTATACGCAACAGATTCAGGAGGAGCTAGACTACCTACTTGAATCTCATATCTTTGGGAGTGATAAGGTCTTATTTCAAGATCATACCTATTACTTCCTAAAATATAAACAAGTCTGTTGTTTTCAAACAAAATTACATACCCAGCACCTAAAGAAAAGAATCTTTTTATGTCTTGATCTAAGTCTGGAAACTCACTCACAACTTTCATGCCAGGTCGTCTTTTTGCTTTACCTCCTTTAAGCACTCTATAATTGGTAAGCTCTTCAAGAGAAGAAGCTGTTTCGTTATTGAGAGATTCGTTTGAACGTCTCTCTCCAATTAAGAAGTTGTTTTGAATAAATGTGGTCTGATTAGGAGATGGCATTAAGCCCTCCCGTCAGGTTTTCCGTACTCTAGTATTTCATTAAGGGTTACGATGTTTTTATTGAAGTCTTGAGCGTTAGAAATACAAAGGCGTTTCGCAACACTTTTTTTACGCAAAGCAGAAAGTCTTAAGCTTTCAAGGAATTTGGAGTTCGTACCAACTTTAAAGTAATTTTCATACGCTAGCTGATAAATTAAAAACCTTTGGAATGAAGTAAACATTCGGTTTACAGGAGGGTCAATGCTTGTATGTACAAAATAATAAGTTATTTCTTCGTCTGGATCAGCAGCTAATATGAGTCTATCTGATCCAAAGAAAGAGTATTGATAAGAAGAAGCTCTAACAGTTGAAGAGTCTTCTATAATAGCTGCAACACTTGGTAGGCTGTTTTCATCAAAGATACCTATATCAAGCGCGAACGACGGGATTGAGTAAATAAGACGATCGTCTTCTGGATTAAGTGTTTCATCTATAATAGGGTTCCCGAGTTCCATGTAAGTTACAGCAAAAGGATAAATAGTTGATTCCATCTCTTCTGCTATTAATTCATTTAAAACATTAGTATAATTTTCTTCTTCCGGTGAAACAAATGAAGAAGATGCAGGTGTGGGGATAGAAGAAACTTTCCTTATCGCTGATCTAACAATCTCTTGTTTTGTTCTGTAAATTCCCATTATCCTACCTATGTATGTTTAGAGGGGGAAGGGTTTTGATTCCTTCCCCTGCTGTACCCTAAACAATTATCGATTATTTACGTGATTTATAAATAACCTGCCAAATTTTTGACTCATCCATACGACCGTATGCAAGAGCAACTTTCATGTAAAGTTCTGTAGCGTCAGACTGATCCATACGTTTTGCAACTCTGGAGTAGTTTCCACCTTCAGGCATTCCACAGACTATAGAGTCCATGTCAACCATAAGGAAGGTTTCAAGCTTAATAGCAGACAAATCCGCAGCGAATGCAGTACCACCGGTGGATACAATGTCTCCATCTACACCGTAACGCTTGTCTTCAAACTGCTCTTTTCCGTTGTAGAATGCGTCTCTTTTTAAGAAAAGGAAGTTTAGGTCAAGCCATGTAACGACGTTTAAGTTTTCGTTACCTCTGTAAGCAACAGTCACTTCGTCATCTCTAAAGTCAGCAATACGCTTAAGTTGTCTACGAAGTTCAGGTGAGCCGATAATTATAAGATTTTCTACGGCTATGTTTGCTTCCTCGGCCAAGTTCACCAAGTTATCAAAGAACTGAGTTCCATTGATGTTACCTGAAGATGTGTCGTAAAGCTCTGCGACAGCAGGTGTTGCATGCTTAGTAGTTCTCACTAAACGCTGAGAGTCCTTAAAAGCTACATTTGTAACCGTTCTGGCACCCGCCCAACTTTTATTTACAACAGTAGCCCACTGAGACACGTCTTGAGTCATAGCGAACTGAACAAGTTTATCCATGTTTCTTGCTAGAGCGTAAGTCAGCTTTGCTTGAACTCTTGGAGTAAGTGCAAAACGAGCGCGTCTTTGCATATCCATATCAATCAAGTGACCTTGATCTAGTAAGGTTTCCAGTACAACACGTGTGTCATAGTCGATAGTGGTATGTGGAGTAGTAGCCGCAGCCTTCGCCTTTACAGCCCAGTCAGCGTTACCTTCACGTGTGTATTGAAGGACTCCGCTGCTCATAGGTATTTGCATACCACAAAGCATTGGAAGTGAAGCAGATTTTGTTTGTGCGAAACTATAGATAGTATCAAGCATCTGCACAGCTTCAATATCATCTATTTTTTGTGAAGTTAGAGCACCTGTAGAGGTAATCTCTAATCCAAATTCTTTAAACGCAGACGATGGAGCACTATAAGCACTTCCTGTTAGTCGCGTTGTATCTACATTAGTAATAGCCATTTATTGTTCTCCTTTTTAAATGGTTGTTAATTAACTTTTTATCTTGAACTTTATCATTTTCTTTATTCCATCATTAAGCTTTCTTCCATATAAACCTCCTTTGTTTTGTTTTCTAACTGACCTCAACTTAGATTTGACCTTTTCTAACTGTTCGTGAGCCTCTCTTCTTTGAACAGAATTTGTTTCAAATATATGTTTTCTATTCCAGTGAAACATAAGCTGCTCTAATTCTTTTACATCAGAAGGAAGATTTCCTGTGATCTTCCCTTCTTTAATTTTAACTACACTTTCATCTCTAAGTTTTGCTCCCATCTTATTTAAACTCTTAACAATAGTAGGATCATATAATTTATCTCCTAGCATATCAGTAAATTCTTTAGTTTTCATTCCAAAGGAATTTATTAAAGCACCTAGGTTATTTTCTAACTCCTCTTTGTTATCAAACATAGAACCTATCTCTTCTTTTCCTTTAGCAATCTTTACTTTCTTTTCATTTTCAAATTGACTTACTACATCTTTTTTTACCTCTTCGTACACAGCGTCTACAACTAAAGGATGAACAGCCGCTTTTTCTATAAGCTTCTTTTTAACCCCGTCAAGCTTGACTTCACTCTTATTATATGCATCTTTAGACCATTTGATGAGTTCTTCAGAGCTTTTACCCTTAAACTTTTCAATTTTGTCAACAGCACGCTGTTTTTGATTGTGGTATTCCTTAACAAAATCACCAAAGGTTTCAAACTCTAAAAGGGCTTTCTTTTGATCTTCACTTACCTTTAAGTTTTTTCTCCAATCTAAGTCTTCTTGAGGTTTGTTGTTAGGGTCTTCTTTTGGAGGGTCTTCTTTTGGAGGGTCTTCTTTTGGAGGGTCTTCTTTTGGAGGGTCTTCTTTTGGAGGGTCTTCCACATTAAATAATTTTTTAAAAAAACCTTTATCTTCCGCCATTTATACCTCCTAGGGATTCCATATTTTGATTTAATAAGTTATCTGAGTTTTGAGGACTCTGATCTTGTCGTTGTATTATACCATCTAAAGTAGTTTTTAGCAAGCCTAAAAATTGTTCTTTACCATGAATTGTAAAATTTTCTCCTTCTTCAATTCTAGCCATCCTGCCATCTATTAGACTATCCACTACCATTGCAGGGAACAAAGTGTTTCCATTTAAAGAGTTATTTAATATAGCATCATCAAGCATACGTATTATCCACCCACCTATTTCTGGTCCTGTATAACTTGTGCCCTTAAAATGCTTCGGTTCGTACGAAATTTGCGGTGCGTTTTTTTCAGTAAAGTTAAACTTTTTTAATAGTCTGTCTTTCTTAGTAGCGATCAAAGTAAAATGCTTATAAGACGAATCGCTTAATTCAAAGTCTTGGTAACCTACAGTATTCGACCTAGCACTAAAAGACTTCTCTTCATTCCCACCTGATGCTACAACCATTATGCGTCTTCCATCTTTAGAAGCTAGCTCATTTAACCCATCCTTCCACCCTTCCTCCACTCTATCTCCTGTAGGTGTTGTTGGTGTAAATATAGCTTTAATGTTAGGATTTCTTTTTAAATAATTGTCAACCATCTTATATGCAGGAATCTCTCTAAAGCCTTTTGAACCACGTTTGCTCTTACTATACAACAAGTGTCTATAAAACTTATCGCCATCAGGCTTGTGATACCCTTTAGGTATATGAACAACATGAAACCTAAATTTTCTTCCGCTGTCACTTTTTGATACATTATGATACCCTCGTAAGAAGTTAGATATTGCGTTATAACTATGAGCCGTCCCCAAGCCAGGATATGCACCTCTCGGCTCCTTTCTTAATAACTCTTGATGTTGTTTAGATGAAGCGTATAAACTTCTGTCTTTAAAGCTAGTATAACTAACTTCATGTCCTTGTCTTCTGAGTCCTTCAGAGTGTTTATTTAAGTAAGCTTTTGCACCTAAGTCATAAATATCAACAATTAGTATATCTACAGGTTGATTATTCTTTAACCTATTTTGAGGTGCTGCCAAAATCTCTGGCATACTAAGCCCCTTCAGTATTACGAGTATAATTAGATACGGCATCACTAACCGATTTGATTACTCCACCATCTACGCTAGATTGCTGTAAGGCGGCTTGACGCTGTGCCTCTTGTTGAGTTTGCTGTCTTGTTTGTTGTACTGCACCTTGATCAAGTAAAAATTTTAATACACCATTTGATTCAAATACACTTTGCATAATCTTATCTCCATTCAACCAATCAGCCATAGAAGGCTTTGCAAGCATGAACTGACTTACAAGATTAAGAGATTGACTTAATCTAAGAGAGTCACTTATTCTTTTTGTTTGAAGTAAAAACGCATCAAATACAAATTTAAGATTACCTTCGGTCCCTTCAGGTAACTGCACATCTCTAAATTTACCTGCTTTTTCCGCTAAGCTATAAAAACGTCTTAAGTGGCGGGATAAACCCTCTTGAGCATAGTTAGCACGAAGTGGACCTAAGCGTTTAGATTGTTGCTCGCTTCGTTGCTGAATCTCACTTATAGACTGACGAGCCACTTTATATACTTGTCCTGCAACTGGAAGGAGTTCTGCTGTCTGCTCTCTCACAGTATTATAAAGAGTGATAGTTTCATCCAACTTACCAGATACATCTAGTAATTGAACAGGTCCTCTTCCTCCAACCTCTTCTAGCTTTTCGCGGTCAAATATATAAACAGAACCTGGTTTAAGTGGAGTATCCTGACTAAATCCATAACGAACACGCTTGCTTGATCCTATAAGACCCATCTCACGTGCAAGGTCTGCTGTCATCATCATTGGTGGATTAGCCTTCAAAGCAGACAAGTTAAGCATATCTTTAGAAAGCTTATTTAAAATACGAGCTTTTGGAAGAACTACCTTACCTTGTCCTTCTCCATAAGCATGTTCACGCGTACGCATGTCTCTTACGGGAAACATTACATCTTCTTTAAATCCTTCAAACCTATCTAATTCTAAAACTCTTATACTTTTATCTTTTAAAGTTAAGCCTGATGTTTCAAATAAATAACGTCTTACATATTTATAATTACCGAATTTCTCTAAAAATTCTGGAGGCATTGTATTCTTATCTACTTTCATATAAGCACTGATTATTTGAATAGATGCTTGAACTTCTCCAAAATGTTGCTCTATGTTAGTAAGGCCCATTTCAGAAAGCTTAAGTCTAAAACTAGGGAACTCACGTATGACATCCATATAAGAATAAGACTCATCCCAAAAAATAGTTTGGACATCTCCATAAGTATTTTGGTCAAGATATACTCCCATAGGATTTTTAGTTCTACAAACTGCAAATTGTTCTAGGCTTGAATCAATAGACATTAGAGCATGTCCATGAACTAAACAATCCCAATCGTACATTGGCATTTCAGCGTAGTAATTAGTTCTTCCAATACACTGAAACAATATATCACTTCTTTTCTCCATAATACTTTTTATCTCAAAGTTATCTTCATAGCCTTGAAGAGCAATAGTAAACCAACGTCTGTCTTGATCGAAGAAAAGTCCTAAAGCATAAGAAACAAACTCATGTAAAAGATCACTTCCAGTAGTATCTAAAAGCTCACCTTTTCCAATAGTTGATAATCCTATTTTATCTACTCCAGTATATACTTTATCGTCAGGAGAGAAGAAAGAATTTATATCTCTCATGAGTTCTATTCGTTCTGATTTTTGACCTTTTAAGCTAGTGTAGTATTGGTATAGTTCATGAGATGTCATCTGTACCTTCTTTATTTTTGTCGTTTGTCATGTAACGAGCATTTAATTCTCTTAGTCTTTCTTGAAGGGGTTTGTAGAAATTAAGTGGAGTTAAGCCATCTACAAAAGCAGTGGCAAGTTGAAGGTCACTCCCAG
>CBDAOC010000001.1:0-88723 GCA_965197925.1 Nitrososphaerales archaeon | reverse complement strand
GTCCAGATATTTTGGCCAAGATGCCTGAATGATTCGTAAGATTATGGAAACTATATTTAGAGACGATTAACAAGACACACCCGAAGAGTTCTCACCATATGATAAGAAAAACGGCGACATAGAGAGGGGTGAACAGATATTGTCGAATTCGTCAGATTGGTATGATGAGATTGCTGGGGAAATCAGGAGATACAGGGATAAGTTTGGCGAGAGGGCGTAAAAGAAGTACAAGATGATTTTCTTCTCAGAGTGGCGAAGAGAGTCGACAGCTTCTCCATGGGCTGCGATGAATGCCAGCAGTTTCGAGGGGAAATCACAAAGCTTGTCAGGAACCTAGGTGATCCAGCTTCTTCGACAAAAGAAGAGCGCAAAAACCACTCAAGGGTCATTAACACCATGACAAAACATCTCCAGAAACTTCACAAATTGGTCATGGCGGGAGAGAACGTTGGGAAACTGACTGGTATGGTCATGGTATTTGGTAGTTCCTTTGGCGTCGTCTTTGGCGCCGTGCTTGGAAATGTAAGTGGCGGAATTACCTTCGGAATGATCATCGGGCTAATGATAGGCGCCGCGATTGGAGCTTCGCTAGACGCGAGAGCAAAGAAGGGGCAGGATTATCGGTTCTGTAACATCTTCGAGACCTATTTTTTCTGAAATGAACTGTCTATTGCTAGTTTACAATTATCCCCAATCAAGTTATTCATTTCTAAATATGCCTTGTCTAATGATTTCTTATATTGTTCAATTTTGCCTGTAAGCGTAGTAAATTCACTCATTATTTTTAATTTTTGTTTATCTGTAGGTAAATAAATTGACAGTTTTAGCAGATAGTCAGATTTAACACGTCTCCTATTGGTTGTTCCACGAGATAATTTTTCTAAAATACTTTCAAAATCACCATATTTGATACATGCTTCCAAATATTCCAAATCTACAATATGACTATCAATTTGAAATAAAGGAAAATCAGAAGTCACAACAGCACCATCTAATTCTTTTGGAATTATTGCCAACGCTCCATTTCTAGCATCAATTTTAGATATTATCAAATTATTTTTTCTTGCTACATACTGTACTTTGGTAAGAATTTCTTTACCTTTGATTGTTTTTCTAAGAATTGCACCCCTACCATGTAGTTGAACCCTAACTTGTTTGTAATTTATATTATCTTCAACCATTATTTTTTCATTACATGGAATAAGAAACTTGGAAAAACTGACAAATCCATCATTCTCAATGTCTGATTTTACATTGTATGTCTTGAATAATAAATCATAATTATTTTCTTTAATTCTATCAATCGTAACCAAACATGATTTTTCTGAATTTCTTTGCTCAGACCATTTACTCAATAAATCAGGAATGTCATTTTGTTTTATGGGTCTCCTAAAATCACTGTTAAGATCAAAACCATCTTGTTCTAAATTATAAAACCAAACTTGTTTAGTGCCACTTGGTTTTTCTTGATTAATACATTTCTCAAAAAATATTATGTTTGTTTTATTCTGTTTTGCGTATGGACGAAACACGCCTGCAGGCAATGAGATTATAGCCTTAACATCACATCTTTGCAACAAATATTTACGTACCTTTAATTCTGTACCACTTCTAAAAAGCAAGCCTTCTGGTATTACTACTGCAGCTCTCCCCCCACTCGTCATACTTTCAATAATATGTTGCAAAAATATGGCATCTCCGTTTTTGCCAATTATCGGATAATAATTTCCATAATCTGTCTCTTGTCCATAAGGGGGATTTGCTACAACATCATATTGCTCTTTTATTGGATTTGCCAAACTGTCCATTTGTTCTATGTTGTTATGCCCATCACCTGTAATGATCATGTTCATTTTTGCAATTTTGGCAGTTCCTGTAAATTCTCTGCCATAGATAGTCTCTTCCTTTAATTTTTTGATAATGTTTTTGTCTTGTGCAGATCTTTTTTTGATTTAATTAAATGCAGAAATTAAAAATCCACCTGTACCACATGTAGGATCATAAATCTTTTCACCGAACTTGGGCTCAACCAAGTCAATCATTAGGTTTACAATATGTCGAGGCGTAAAATACTCTCCAAGATCATTTCCTATGGTTATTGATGTTTTAAGAAAATACTCAAAAGCATCTCCTTTTACATCTGAATCCGTATTTGTTGAATTAATTTTAGATAATTTGTCCACTATGGATTTCAAAGTAATGTGATTTTGTATTCGTAACTCAGTTTCAAACACGTCTACACTATGATTGTATTTGTTGACTAATCTAGGCAATACTATCTTGTTTACATAATCTAGCATTTCTTCTGATTGTCTTGTATTGAAAGCATCCCAACAATATTTAGCTTCTAGTATGCGTTCTTCACCTTCCTTCTCTCGGTTTTCCTCAATTTCACTAATCAATTTCAAAAACAATATGTTTGAAAATTCTGTAAATCGTTCTATTCCTTCACGTAGTCCTTCTTTTCTTAGCATCTTATTTGCATATCTGAAAACATTGATCAGTTCGGTACGTGAATGTTTTACTTCTGGGGTTTCTTCTGAAATATTATGCCCTTCATTGATGAATCTAAGTATGTATTTTTCATTTATCAGTTGAGTTACGGTAACACCATCTATCTTTAGCTCCTCATACTCATCAAGTTTCTCTGATTTGAAAAATGAACCATCGTATGCAAAAACTATCTTGACACCTAATGTTTTTGCATATAGTTTTTTTGCCTGTTCTAATGCTTCATCCACATTCTGACCTTTTCTTTTGGCTTCAATTACTGCAATAGGTTTGTCTGAATTTGATTTGTATAGAACATAATTAGGAGGTTTTTTGAATCCACTGATTTTCTTTAGTTTTATGTTTTGTTCCTCGGTCTTTGCTCTTTCGGTAGTTACATTACATTCTTTTGAAAATTCATCGGTATGCCATCCTAAATTATCTAACATCTGATCAATTTTTTTCCTGGTAGCGGTTTCTAACGGATCTGTTTGTTTCATTTCTTTGTACTCCTTTTTTTGAGAGGAATTTTTCTTGGCTTGTTCCAATAAGGACTTTTACAACTAGGGCAAATAGTAGGAATTTCAATCTCATTAGGATTTTCTTGATTGATTGTTTTTGGATGCCATACGTGATTACATCTTTCACATTGATAACCCTTTAGCTGTATTATAGCCATTGTTTATTCAACATTGTTTAAACAACTATGTTATTTAAATATATAAGTATGGGTTATGTTTATATTATAAGTATGGGTTATGTTTATATTATAAGTATGGGTTATGTTTATATTATAAGTATGGGTTATGTTTATATGTTATACAAACTATACATATACAGTAAGAAATGAATACAAGAAAACAAAGGGCCAAATCGATGATGGAAACTAAAGGTCATTGCTCACAGTTTGAATCTGATAAATTTACCGTAAGATCACAGACTAATCCAAGTAAATTCTACATTGTATCAAAAACATATAACGGTTTGAAATGTGAGTGTAAAGACCATGAGATTAGAAAGGCAGATTGTAAGCACATCAAGATAGTTTTAGAAATTATCAAGAATAACAAATGTCGTAGAGATAACACATTTAGAATCATGGAACGCTCAAAGTTAGAATTATGCAAATATTGTGATTCAGGTAGAATCACCAAAAAGGAAACTAGAAAGAACAAGAACGGCACAGTTCAGATATTCAAGTGTCTTGACTGCAAAAAGAGATTTACTGCTAACTTTGGATTTGAGAAAAAACAGTTTGATGATAATATTATCACTGGCTCACTTCAAATGTATTATTCGGGAATGTCAGTCAGAGACATTTCAAACCACTATCAAATGATGGGGATTGATGTATCGCATATGACTATCTATAGATGGATTTGTAATTATTCCAAAATAACATCTGTCTATCTAAATGGTATAGTTCCAAGAGTAGGGGATTGGTTCCGAGCTGATGAAGTATGGATTAAGGTAAATGGCAAACAAAACTATCTGTTTGCAAGTATGGATGATGATACAAGATATTGGCTAGCTAGTGACATGACAGATACAAAGTTTCAGCACAATGCAGATAATCTTTTAGAATTAACCAAGAAACAAGCTGGTAAGAATCCACGAAATTTCGTTACTGACGGACTACCAGCATACATGAAATCCTCAAAGAAAGTGTTTGGTAAGGACACTAACCACGTTAGACATATTCACCTAAAAGGCGACATGAACAACAACAAAATGGAACGTCTAAATGTTGAGATAAGAGACAGGGAGAAAGTATTTCGTGGATTAAAGAGAATGGATACTGCTATTTTGGATGGAATGAGAGTTTACTATAATTTCACAAAAAAGCACGGTGCATTAAAGGGTAAGACCCCAGCTCAAGCCTCAATAATAGAGATTGATGGTAAGAACAAGTGGAAAACGATTATTCAAAATGCTTCACTACATAAGGGAAATTCAGTTTAATCAGGTCTCGAAGATGTTACAGAACCACCCAATATATCATTACAATACAACAGATTTTCTTCAATATGTGTCAAAAATGAAATTAAAAAAAACATCTGGAGAAACATTCATGTATTCAAATATAGGTTTTGGCTTAATTGCAAAAATATTTGAGCGTGTAACAAATTCTACATTTGAAGAACTAATAAAAAATCGTATTTGCGATGTGTTGGATATGAATGATACAGGGATTAATCTTTTTGACACACATAAAGATAGACTGGCGACGGGTTATTCTTATATTGGAAAAAAAGCTGAAGATTGGGTTGCACCTGCCATTGAAAGTGCAGGTAGTATTCGCTCTACAGTATCTGATTTACTAAGATTCATAAAAGCAAATTTAGCTTTGAATGATTCAGTATTGTCTCCCTTCTTAATACTGTCAAATGACAAGGGTTGAACCTAATCTTACCTTATTCACGAAATATTTTCCAAAATATTTTTTGGGATTACCGGTATCCAAATTCCGTTTGGGATGGCATGTATATAATCTTGGCAATACTGAGATTCTAGGACATGATGGCGGTACCGAAGGATTTTCTAGTTGTATGATTATGAATCCAGAAAAAAAATCTGGTGTAGTTGTTTTAACCAATAGAGCATTGAAACTTGTTCACAAATTAGGTATAGATTTGTTAAATGAAATGGATGATGATTAATTCTAAAAACTAGACCTAGTTCGACATGTTGTATAAATATTCTTGTTTCAATCGCAAGAAGGGAGACTCTAAGATACCAAACTAATTATTTGAATGGGGTTGAACATATGAAAGATAGCGGTTCCAATTATGTTAGAATATTCTCGATGTCCAACGAACATGGATGACTTTATCCAAACTCATTGCTGAGACGAGCTCAGGAAATACTTTGTTAACATTCACACTGTTGGAAACCCTACAGGTGAAATTCGTGGGCAAATCTGAGATCTCTTCTACACGTCTTAAATTTGATGAATTTCAGGCTCAATAAACATTAGGCGGATACAACCCCAATAGACCCCTGGGTTCCAACTAATTCTATAGACAACTCATCTCAAAACTAACCATTTAGACAATTTTTAGCGACCATTTAGATCCATGAATAGCGACATCTAAAATTATTTTATGAAATTCCAAGAATTATCAGACAAACAGTGGAGTATGATAGAATCACACATACCACCACATGCAAAAACTGGCAGGCCTAGGGATGATGATAGAAAAATCATTAACGGAATAATCCATGTTCTAACTACTGGATGCCGATGGGACGATATGCCAAAAAGATATGGTGATGATTCTACTGCAAACAGAAGGTTAAACAAATGGCAACAAAAAGGAATCTGGAAAAAGATTCTATCACGTACTATTCACTCAGCACATAAATCTGGCAAAATTAATCTGCAAAAAATATCAGTTGACTCTTCATCCATTCCTGATAAAAAAGGGGCAATGTAACTGGATATAATGGATTCAAGAGAATAACAGGTACAAAAATACATGCCACAGTAGAGAGTAACGGATTTCCAATATCCATACTGTTGAGTCCAGCAAATGAACATGACAGTACAAAATGCATGGATGTTACAGGATCAATTTCAGACTATCTTGATGATGATTCAATACAACAGATAGAACCAGTTTATGCAGACAAAGGGCATGATGCAAAATACATCAGAATGTATTTGTGGGATAGAAATATTGCATGTTGCATCCCATACAAAATAAATTCCAAGTTCATCTTGCAAAATAATGATTGCAAACATTACAACAAGACAAGATTTGTAGTTGAGAGATTCCTTGCATGGCTCAAGAATGGATTTCACAGAACAAGAACCAGGTATGAAAGAACGGCAGAAAACTATCTGGCATTTGTTAATCCTGCATCATTTTTGATGTATTGTAGGGTTTTGAGATGAGTTGGTTATGCTTTCATACATCTTGTTATCAGTAATGTTAGCTGTTGTGAAATCAGCTGATAATGGAACTATCAACGAACTTGTGCTACATGCTAGATGTAGTTTGTATCCGAATATCCATCCCTTGGTTCTGCTGAATCCCCATCGAGCATCTGTATCTATACCGGAGCGTGGCACTTCGTTCTTCTTCATGCTAGATTTGTGCCATACATGTCCCTTTGCTTTCAACAATGAACTGTCAACGGATACTATGGCTGGGTCTACCAACCCATCTTTTATGAAGAGCACACCCATAGCACCTATCCTTGATCTTATGTCAATTGATACGGCCTTGACCTTCTGTCGAATGTTCTTTTATCTGGCAACCTATCAAGACCACATGCCTTCATTACCTTCCTGTTGTATGGCATGTCTATCGAATAGTATTCATGCAAAGCATTGTTGCTTGGTATTCTTATCCATACTCTAACGATGAAGCATCTCACCATAACTGTAGGAGAATAGTAGAATGGTCTACCTCTTTTCCTATTAGGTTTTGACCAAGGAATCACGTCAATCAAAAATAATATACGAAGAAGTATGGAGTCTGAGCTAAACATATCAACAATAAAAACTAGAACCTGATCTTATCGTTTCGAACTAAATTACGCCCAAGCCTCAACTAACTAGTAATTAATGTAGTATTGAAAGGTCTTTTTCAATCCTAAACCAAACAAGAAACTCCATCAATCTGTTCTGTTAATACATTATCGTTTTTCGTAGAAAAAGGTGGAATTTGTGCCTGAAATGGATTAGTGGCCTTTAGAGCTTTCTCACCTTCTATAAATTGTCTCGGGCACCTCCTCAGAACTTTTCCAATTGCCTTAATTCTGATTTCTTATCGGCTTATCTCTTTCTTTTTTTTAATTTCATCTTTATGAAGTATGTATTTGCCAAAATCCTCCTAATCCAAAACCAAATCTTGACCAATGAAAGGATATCCATGGAGGGAAAATCCATGAGCTTTATGAATGAAAAATTTACTAAATTCATTATTGACTAGATTATTGTCTTTGGGAACGTGTATAAACTCACAGAAAATCTGTCATGTTTATCTATTAGCTCAAATACAATTCAGTTAAAGTGTTTTCAGTTCATCAGTTCATTAATTCTAATCTTACTCCTATTATGATAATGAAGGGAAACACACAACTCCATGTCGAATTCTTTAACATAAACAAAATCTTCCAATAATTGAACGTGTGGAAAAGTCCCATATCAAAACACATCAAATCTTGTTACTCTTACAGACATAGTTGTGATCCTTTTCAGATGAAATTTGTGAGAAGGATAGCCCTTACCTGGTCTATAATCCGTTTCTTAAATGGAGAAGAAACAACTGATGTAAGTTAATTCTTACAAATTATTGACCAGAATAATTATTCTTACTAATTTCCCAATTCCCCATAGTTGTTACTAAAATGAATTACACCAATCTTATGCACATATCTTACGCATAAAGTTTATAGAATTGATAAAAAATTGTATTTTTTGGGTATTGGCAGAGTATAAAGACAAGAACTTTTGGATAGTGTTATCAAACAAATATGATTTCTCTTCTTCATCATTAGAGAAAGTTAGGAGGATTTCATTGAAAGTTTGCATAGTCTAGCAGTTTCTTCGGGTACTGTTTCAATCACAGGCTCGTGATGAAATCTCTCCATAAAGGAGCTATCACTAGTATAATACTCACCAAATATTGGTCTGGAGATTATCCTTACATGAAGAGAAAAGTCATTTCTTTGCCCTGCTAATGGACCAGAAAAGATCGACAAATTAAAGCTATTGACTCCCATCATATTATAAGCCTTGATAACAGATGATACGCCTGAAGCAAATTCTCTTATCTGTATTTCAGTCACATCAAGCATATTTGATGCATTCTTAATGATCCCGATAATTCCGTTGTGTCCCTGTGGAGCAAAGCTTGCAATCCAATCAATTTCATCAGAGGATGAAACATGCCTCTCACCAAGATTCTTTTCGGTATCAACTATATCTTTCCAATAGCTGCTCTTTTCATTAGCGTAGTAATCCTCACTATGGCCTATCAACGAGTTCAAATACAATGTCGGCCTTTCCTCTGCTAATATTTGTAAATGGGGATGAAGCAATACCGCCCCTGCTGATGCCGAGTGATTCCATCCGATTGCACAGTAGTTTATATTATTCGATTTCTCTTTAACCAAGGCAAGGTACTCCTTACAAGCTAGCAAGGTGTTAGCAAAGTCATCAACATTAATCTTATCCAGGTTGAGGAAATGTTCGTCAGATAAAACGGCAACGGCATGATTTTCACCATAAGGAAATTTGTTTGGAAACAACCAAGAGTTTCCCACTCTTATCCTATCTCTCTCTGCCAAGTCAAAAAATTTTGGCGTCACCTTTTCTATGTTGTCAGGACAAAATGGACAGCTTGAAGGGGTAGTATCAACCAAATCGCTTGATATTATTGTATGTACCGACCTTGGCCTTTGTGTACGGCTAACATTTATTCTACACCATCTTTTTGTGAGTGGATTTCGCCTCAATTCGATTCTTTGATGCTCGGGCTTATAATTGTCAGCTGGATTAAGAAAGACCTCCTTGACTTCATATTTCCTAAATTCGATAGGCATAAGTAATCACCCTCAACAAGTTAGATATATCTTTTGTTCTGGGAATTTCAATCAAAACTATTCAATTTAATATGGATGCCAAAACTTGGGATCCTCTGAATCTTCTAGCTAATCTCTTGTACCTTTTCTCTAATCTTCTAAAACCCTGCCTTGAGCTAACTCAAGAACCTCACAACACGAGATCTTTCTTCATGTACCCCTTTCTATAGCTAGTCGAGTCTTAAGTTATCACTTTGCATATTCATAACAAAGGAGAGCATACTTGGAATGCTTTAGATGTCATGGCAGTCAAAAGTACTAACACATCATCTCTGATACCTTATCAATATTGACCCTAAATGTAAATATGGTAAGCTTGGAGGTAGAAGTATTATGACACCACAGGAGTTAGATAAACTTAGATTCCTATGTAAAGAGGAAATTACGGCCCAGTGTAGTAGAACACCGACTAGCGAAGTCGACTTGATTAAGAAACTATTGAACGAAGTCAATAATAAAGGATCTTCCTTTGAGCAGGCTAAGGAAGAACTCATCAAATTCGCTAAGACTCATACTTGATTCCACAGCGAAATATTATTTTGACATAATAATATCATACTACAAAATTTAGACGAAGGACTGCACATTTACGTAATTTAGAGCTTAGAGATGCAGTGCGAGGATCAATTATTTAATTGAGGCTTGGGCGTAATTTAGTTCGAAACGATAAGATCAGGTTCTAGTTTTTATTGTTGATATGTTTAGCTCAGACTCCATACTTCTTCGTATATTATTTTTGATTGACGTGATTCCTTGGTCAAAACCTAATAGGAAAAGAGGTAGACCATTCTACTATTCTCCTACAGTTATGGTGAGATGCTTCATCGTTAGAGTATGGATAAGAATACCAAGCAACAATGCTTTGCATGAATACTATTCGATAGACATGCCATACAACAGGAAGGTAATGAAGGCATGTGGTCTTAATAGGTTGCCAGACAGAAGAACATTCGACAGAAGGTCAAGGCCGTATCAATTGACATAAGATCAAGGATAGATGTTATGGGTATGCTCTTCATAAAAGATGGGTTGGTAGACCCAGCCATAGTATCCGTTGACAGTTCATTGTTGAAAGCAAAGGGACATGTATGGCACAAATCTAGCATGAAGAAGAACGAAGTGCCACGCTCCGGTATAGATACAGATGCTCGATGGGGATTCAGCAGAACCAAGGGATGGATATTCGGATACAAACTACATCTAGCATGTAGCACAAGTTCGTTGATAGTTCCATTATCAGCTGATTTCACAACAGCTAACATTACTGATAACAAGATGTATGAAAGCATAACATCTTCATTGCCTACAGGAATGGTAAAGTATGTTGTAGGAGATGAAGGATATGATGATCACAAGTTATGTGATTTCAGCAGGTATAGAGGGCATCCAGTATTCCCATTGGAAAGGTACAAGCATACTACAGATAATAATAGACTGGCATTGCTGCAGTTCTATCAATCTGAATTTGGACAGCATGTATATTCTCGGAGGAGCATAAGCGTTGAGCCATTGGTAGAGCATATGAAGGATGTATTTACCATAGATCCATTGCCAGTTAGAGGATTTGATAAGGTAAGGAGTATAGTGTTGTTATCAGTATTGTTGTATCAGGTAATGGTGTACTACAACTACTTGACAGGAAGGCCTCTTAGGGCATTGAAGTATATGTTGGGAAGCTAATAGTAATAATTTCAAAATAATATTATAATTGAATTATGCCCAAGTCTCAATTACCTAGTCAGCGACACAAATCCGTGCCTAGGAGGGGGGGAATCACTTTTTATTCTTTATCAATAAATTCATCAGGGCTTGGAGGCTCTGGGCTCAAACCCTTCCTCTTCCTAATGTCTGTTATTATTGATTTAAGAAGCGAGGATGGCACAGCTTGCCATAGCTTAAAGTGAGTATTCCAAATCGCTTTGCCAGCAGTACCTCCTCGCATAGTCTCTGACAAATCAAAAGTTTCGGATGCTGGTACTTCACCCGTTACAATTGCTATTATACCTCTCTGATCAACGTTAATCAACTTACCACGCTTCCCGGATAATATACCAGCAACTGTTCCAATCATATCCGCAGGACATTTTATTTCAATACCAAGTACTGGCTCCAGCAAAACCGGATCTGCTACAAGTATCGAGCCCATGACAGCCCTTCTACTTGCGGGCATAAGCTGTGCAAGAGTTCTATGCGCCGGATCTTCATGTGGGACGAAGTGATGTAAAATAATCTTTATTCCTCTACAATGTTCTTGGGCCATCGGACCAGTGAGCATGATGTCGGTGAAACCGGATTTTATCGAGTCCATAGATTCCTGCAAGTATTGAACACCCTTGGTTGCATCAACGAGTAGACTCCCGCTCTCTATAGCTACTACCCTTCTGGCTTCGTCTGTTTCCCAGCCCTTCTCCCGCAAAACCGCGCCTATATCTTTCTTGTCCATGTTTTCGTTTATCTTTCCAGTTCTTATCAACTCTATCACGTCTTCACTCAAGGGTTCCACTTTAACAAACAACTTGTTATGCCTGTTCGGTGACTTTGACATTATTGGCCCTGCAGCTGCTCTTACTGTTTCTCTATAATTGATCAACGGTGGGGAAGTAGTAATCTCCAGGCCAGCTTGCTCTAGTAACGAGGTAGCTATTTCCAAGTGTAATACTCCCATACCAGCCATTAGAGTCTCGCCAGTTTCTTCATTGATCTTCACCACTAAGTTGGGATCCTCTATACTCATCTTTCTCAATGTTTCAACTAGTTTGGGTAAATCCTTTGGATGTTTTGGTTCCACAGCAACTGTGATGACAGCTTCAGAAACGTACTTGATCGATTCAAATGGATAAATGTTTTGTGTAGAACCTATGGTTTCTCCAGCTCTCGCATGTTCTAATCCAAGCAATGCAGGTATGTTACCAGCACCAAGTGAACCAACAATCTCTCTGGTAGCACCCATAAACAAGTTAACGGATTGAATTCTTTCCTTTCTCTTTGAATCTATGAGATGAATTTCATTACCATCCTTTAATGTACCTGAAAACAATCTACCCACTGCTACCGGCCCTGCCTGAGGATCAACCACCATGGTAGTGATCATCATTATAGCGGGACCATTATCATCACACTCTAGAAGAGCCTTGCCAATATCAGAGGTAAGATCACCTTTCCATATTTTGGGTATTCTGTATTTCTGAGCAACGTGTGGAGGGGGGAGATGTTTAACAACCATACTCAACACTGCTTCATGTAAGGGAGCCTTTTTGCCTAATTCTTTGGGTTCTCCCGAGGTATAAGCGTCAAAAATAGTGTTAAAGTTAATTCCTCTTTTTGCTGCCATACCAGCATTGAAACCCCACCTATCTTTAGCGGAACCAAATGCTACACTATCATTCTGTATACTAACCTTCCATTTCTCCTTCAGCTCAGGTTCGGCATAAATGTCGATCAGTCTGTTAAAATCACCAATTATTCCCGCCAACCATTCCTGCATCTTAGGAGGCGTTAACCTCAATTCCTTGACCAACCGATCTATCTTGTTGATGTACAGAACGGGTTTTACTCTCTCTTCAAGCGCCTGTCTGGTAACGGTTTCTGTCTGGGTCATAACTCCTTCCACAGAGTCACAGACAACTATGGCACCATCGATGGCCCTTAAACTTCTGGTTACCCTTCCGGTAAAGTCAATATGCCCTGGTGTATCGATCATATTCATAACATAGGCCTTACCATCCTCCTCGTAATACAAAGTAACGTTAGCTGCATTGATAGTCATCTGTCTTGTTTGTTCTAATTCCATGAAATCTAATGCCAATGCCTGCCCAGCCACGGAGGGACTTATCATGCCAGTGGCAGCCAATAAGCTATCGCTCATGGTAGTTTTTCCGTGATCTACATGGGCTATAGTACCAATATTATTCGGGTGTAAGGAGTCAACCCCACTCCATTCGAATTTGGTCTTTATTGCCTATGACCTTTAATGCTTCTTGAGTTGACTTGTAACGCGGCATCCTATCTGGCACAACTCTGTCGAGTATCTTTATTTAATCCTTCTGCTAGAAATCATTAAATCATTAATCATTGTTAGCTCAATAAGGATACAAAATTTAGGACTCTACTTGCAAATTGGCAAATGGAACACCTTTTTACAACTCCACCTGCTAGCTGTGTCAAATTGTTAATCATTAAGAGCCTCAGTGAATAAATGGGTATCAATTTGGATACACAATCAATAAACTGGAGAATCCTTGGATACTCAACAAAGTTGAAAAATGAATTATGATCAATAATACAGAACGAGAATAGTATTAGAGATGATCTGAGTTAAGATAAAATTTCCACAATGCTTATCCATACAGGGCAAAAGAACAGAAGTGAGAATGGATTTATAAGTAGAGAAAATAACCGCCCGTTTGATAAGCTCGAAGGCTGATGATTCCTTGTTATAAGCCAGTTTTAGATAGTGAAGATAAAATGAATTGAAAGCTGCCGTATACAATTGATAAGATACATAGAAAATGAAATTGTTATAGTTTCCAATCTTGCCGCAAGGATAATATCAACAGGTATAATTGTGATGCTTCATTGAATCTAACCATTCAGAATTATTCAAATCACCCTACTATAGTTATAAATAAACTTGGTTTAATCATTGATGAAATAGAATGAATGGTGAAAAGCAAGGAAGTTCGTTCAGTAAATTAGTTTACTGCTTATTGATTTTAACTTTTTATTCCTCATGAAATAGCATTCGTTAAATTTTTGTCTCTTTACATTCTGAAGCGCCAATTGCTGCAGTACCATTGTATGATATAACAGTTTTTCTTCCAAGTTGTTACCTTTAGGTTTGCAAATAAAAACATTATAATCTTTATCCAGAAGTTTTTCCATTAATTTGCTTATATTATCATCGTTTGAGGTTAGTACAAGAACAGTATCACCTCTTCGCATAGAAAAGAGTTCCATATGACAAAACTGTTCCAGCATTGCATATTGAGCCTTTATTCCAAGTACTTCATACAATTTAGCCGAACCATAAATGGCTAATGGGAAAGTGATCCAGCTACCGACTATGTACATATGTCCACTTACTTCTATTCTCTCCGCATCTTTCTTTGCTTGAACAAAAAGTCGTTTAATATCACCAAGACGCAAATCCTTCACGAGTGAGAGGCATGCAAACATAGACGCAGCGAAACCTATACTTCCTGATGTTAAGATGTTAGAACTTCTAAAATTCAATTCTATAACCTCATCACAGATTTTGGCAAGCCTACTATTAGCATCCGCAGTAATAGCAATTGTCTTCTCAGCAACCTTATTAGCTATCGTTGTAGCATCTATGTTTGCCCTTGTATTTCCCGATACCGATACTGTATAAAGAAACCTTTCTTTAACAATTGTTGGATTTATGCATATATCCATAGGATCAACGCATTGGATCCTGTGATCAGAAGCCAGTTCTGCTATCAATGCTGCAACAAATGAATCTCCAGCACCGGTGAATATACATCTCTGTTGCTGCTCAACATTTATTTTCTTAACATTTAATGACTGTGAAAATTTCTTAAGATCGGTAACCTGATACATTATATCCCTCTCAAATGCCTCTACAGTATCCACATCTCTGGTAAACAGTACTACCTTTTAATATCTGCTTAATTGGAAGCCAGCAGATTTGATGTAAATATATTACATACTTCCGTCAACATCTGTTTGAAAAAGAGTGGACCACAATATCAACAGTCAAGAAATTAGAAGTATTGTCTTTCCAATCGAAGCTGTTGTCTGATAGATATCTGAGGCTTGGGCGTAATTTAGTTCGAAACGATAAGATCAGGTTCTAGTTTTTATTGTTGATATGTTTAGCTCAGACTCCATACTTCTTCGTATATTATTTTTGATTGACGTGATTCCTTGGTCAAAACCTAATAGGAAAAGAGGTAGACCATTCTACTATTCTCCTACAGTTATGGTGAGATGCTTCATCGTTAGAGTATGGATAAGAATACCAAGCAACAATGCTTTGCATGAATACTATTCGATAGACATGCCATACAACAGGAAGGTAATGAAGGCATGTGGTCTTGATAGGTTGCCAGATAAAAGAACATTCGACAGAAGGTCAAGGCCGTATCAATTGACATAAGATCAAGGATAGGTGCTATGGGTGTGCTCTTCATAAAAGATGGGTTGGTAGACCCAGCCATAGTATCCGTTGACAGTTCATTGTTGAAAGCAAAGGGACATGTATGGCACAAATCTAGCATGAAGAAGAACGAAGTGCCACGCTCCGGTATAGATACAGATGCTCGATGGGGATTCAGCAGAACCAAGGGATGGATATTCGGATACAAGATGCATCTAGCATGTAGCACAGGTTCGTTGATAGTTCCATTATCAGCTGATTTCACAACAGCTAACATTACTGATAACAAGATGTATGAAAGCATAACCAACTCATCTCAAAACCCTACAATACATCAAAAATGATGCAGGATTAACAAATGCCAGATAGTTTTCTGCCGTTCTTTCATACCTGGTTCTTGTTCTGTGAAATCCATTCTTGAGCCATGCAAGGAATCTCTCAACTACAAATCTTGTCTTGTTGTAATGTTTGCAATCATTATTTTGCAAGATGAACTTGGAATTTATTTTGTATGGGATGCAACATGCAATATTTCTATCCCACAAATACATTCTGATGTATTTTGCATCATGCCCTTTGTCTGCATAAACTGGTTCTATCTGTTGTATTGAATCATCATCAAGATAGTCTGAAATTGATCCTGTAACATCCATGCATTTTGTACTGTCATGTTCATTTGCTGGACTCAACAGTATGGATATTGGAAATCCGTTACTCTCTACTGTGGCATGTATTTTTGTACCTGTTATTCTCTTGAATCCATTATATCCAGTTACATTGCCCCTTTTTTATCAGGAATGGATGAAGAGTCAACTGATATTTTTTGCAGATTAATTTTGCCAGATTTATGTGCTGAGTGAATAGTACGTGATAGAATCTTTTTCCAGATTCCTTTTTGTTGCCATTTGTTTAACCTTCTGTTTGCAGTAGAATCATCACCATATCTTTTTGGCATATCGTCCCATCGGCATCCAGTAGTTAGAACATGGATTATTCCGTTAATGATTTTTCTATCATCATCCCTAGGCCTGCCAGTTTTTGCATGTGGTGGTATGTGTGATTCTATCATACTCCACTGTTTGTCTGATAATTCTTGGAATTTCATAAAATAATTTTAGATGTCGCTATTCATGGATCTAAATGGTCGCTAAAAATTGTCTAAATGGTTAGTTTTGAGATGAGTTGTCTATAGAATTAGTTGGAACCCAGGGGTCTATTGGGGTTGTATCCGCCTAATGTTTATTGAGCCTGAAATTCATCAAATTTAAGACGTGTAGAAGAGATCTCAGATTTGCCCACGAATTTCACCTGTAGGGTTTCCAACAGTGTGAATGTTAACAAAGTATTTCCTGAGCTCGTCTCAGCAATGAGTTTGGATAAAGTCATCCATGTTCGTTGGACATCGAGAATATTCTAACATAATTGGAACCGCTATCTTTCATATGTTCAACCCCATTCAAATAATTAGTTTGGTATCTTAGAGTCTCCCTTCTTGCGATTGAAACAAGAATATTTATACAACATGTCGAACTAGGTCTAGTTTTTAGAATTAATCATCATCCATTTCATTTAACAAATCTATACCTAATTTGTGAACAAGTTTCAATGCTCTATTGGTTAAAACAACTACACCAGATTTTTTTTCTGGATTCATAATCATACAACTAGAAAATCCTTCGGTACCGCCATCATGTCCTAGAATCTCAGTATTGCCAAGATTATATACATGCCATCCCAAACGGAATTTGGATACCGGTAATCCCAAAAAATATTTTGGAAAATATTTCGTGAATAAGGTAAGATTAGGTTCAACCCTTGTCATTTGACAGTATTAAGAAGGGAGACAATACTGAATCATTCAAAGCTAAATTTGCTTTTATGAATCTTAGTAAATCAGATACTGTAGAGCGAATACTACCTGCACTTTCAATGGCAGGTGCAACCCAATCTTCAGCTTTTTTTCCAATATAAGAATAACCCGTCGCCAGTCTATCTTTATGTGTGTCAAAAAGATTAATCCCTGTATCATTCATATCCAACACATCGCAAATACGATTTTTTATTAGTTCTTCAAATGTAGAATTTGTTACACGCTCAAATATTTTTGCAATTAAGCCAAAACCTATATTTGAATACATGAATGTTTCTCCAGATGTTTTTTTTAATTTCATTTTTGACACATATTGAAGAAAATCTGTTGTATTGTAATGATATATTGGGTGGTTCTGTAACATCTTCGAGACCTGATTAAACTGAATTTCCCTTATGTAGTGAAGCATTTTGAATAATCGTTTTCCACTTGTTCTTACCATCAATCTCTATTATTGAGGCTTGAGCTGGGGTCTTACCCTTTAATGCACCGTGCTTTTTTGTGAAATTATAGTAAACTCTCATTCCATCCAAAATAGCAGTATCCATTCTCTTTAATCCACGAAATACTTTCTCCCTGTCTCTTATCTCAACATTTAGACGTTCCATTTTGTTGTTGTTCATGTCGCCTTTTAGGTGAATATGTCTAACGTGGTTAGTGTCCTTACCAAACACTTTCTTTGAGGATTTCATGTATGCTGGTAGTCCGTCAGTAACGAAATTTCGTGGATTCTTACCAGCTTGTTTCTTGGTTAATTCTAAAAGATTATCTGCATTGTGCTGAAACTTTGTATCTGTCATGTCACTAGCTAGCCAATATCTTGTATCATCATCCATACTTGCAAACAGATAGTTTTGTTTGCCATTTACCTTAATCCATACTTCATCAGCTCGGAACCAATCCCCTACTCTTGGAACTATACCATTTAGATAGACAGATGTTATTTTGGAATAATTACAAATCCATCTATAGATAGTCATATGCGATACATCAATCCCCATCATTTGATAGTGGTTTGAAATGTCTCTGACTGACATTCCCGAATAATACATTTGAAGTGAGCCAGTGATAATATTATCATCAAACTGTTTTTTCTCAAATCCAAAGTTAGCAGTAAATCTCTTTTTGCAGTCAAGACACTTGAATATCTGAACTGTGCCGTTCTTGTTCTTTCTAGTTTCCTTTTTGGTGATTCTACCTGAATCACAATATTTGCATAATTCTAACTTTGAGCGTTCCATGATTCTAAATGTGTTATCTCTACGACATTTGTTATTCTTGATAATTTCTAAAACTATCTTGATGTGCTTACAATCTGCCTTTCTAATCTCATGGTCTTTACACTCACATTTCAAACCGTTATATGTTTTTGATACAATGTAGAATTTACTTGGATTAGTCTGTGATCTTACGGTAAATTTATCAGATTCAAACTGTGAGCAATGACCTTTAGTTTCCATCATCGATTTGGCCCTTTGTTTTCTTGTATTCATTTCTTACTGTATATGTATAGTTTGTATAACATATAAACATAACCCATACTTATAATATAAACATAACCCATACTTATAATATAAACATAACCCATACTTATATATTTAAATAACATAGTTGTTTAAACAATGTTGAATAAACAATGGCTATAATACAGCTAAAGGGTTATCAATGTGAAAGATGTAATCACGTATGGCATCCAAAAACAATCAATCAAGAAAATCCTAATGAGATTGAAATTCCTACTATTTGCCCTAGTTGTAAAAGTCCTTATTGGAACAAGCCAAGAAAAATTCCTCTCAAAAAAAGGAGTACAAAGAAATGAAACAAACAGATCCGTTAGAAACCGCTACCAGGAAAAAAATTGATCAGATGTTAGATAATTTAGGATGGCATACCGATGAATTTTCAAAAGAATGTAATGTAACTACCGAAAGAGCAAAGACCGAGGAACAAAACATAAAACTAAAGAAAATCAGTGGATTCAAAAAACCTCCTAATTATGTTCTATACAAATCAAATTCAGACAAACCTATTGCAGTAATTGAAGCCAAAAGAAAAGGTCAGAATGTGGATGAAGCATTAGAACAGGCAAAAAAACTATATGCAAAAACATTAGGTGTCAAGATAGTTTTTGCATACGATGGTTCATTTTTCAAATCAGAGAAACTTGATGAGTATGAGGAGCTAAAGATAGATGGTGTTACCGTAACTCAACTGATAAATGAAAAATACATACTTAGATTCATCAATGAAGGGCATAATATTTCAGAAGAAACCCCAGAAGTAAAACATTCACGTACCGAACTGATCAATGTTTTCAGATATGCAAATAAGATGCTAAGAAAAGAAGGACTACGTGAAGGAATAGAACGATTTACAGAATTTTCAAACATATTGTTTTTGAAATTGATTAGTGAAATTGAGGAAAACCGAGAGAAGGAAGGTGAAGAACGCATACTAGAAGCTAAATATTGTTGGGATGCTTTCAATACAAGACAATCAGAAGAAATGCTAGATTATGTAAACAAGATAGTATTGCCTAGATTAGTCAACAAATACAATCATAGTGTAGACGTGTTTGAAACTGAGTTACGAATACAAAATCACATTACTTTGAAATCCATAGTGGACAAATTATCTAAAATTAATTCAACAAATACGGATTCAGATGTAAAAGGAGATGCTTTTGAGTATTTTCTTAAAACATCAATAACCATAGGAAATGATCTTGGAGAGTATTTTACGCCTCGACATATTGTAAACCTAATGATTGACTTGGTTGAGCCCAAGTTCGGTGAAAAGATTTATGATCCTACATGTGGTACAGGTGGATTTTTAATTTCTGCATTTAATTAAATCAAAAAAAGATCTGCACAAGACAAAAACATTATCAAAAAATTAAAGGAAGAGACTATCTATGGCAGAGAATTTACAGGAACTGCCAAAATTGCAAAAATGAACATGATCATTACAGGTGATGGGCATAACAACATAGAACAAATGGACAGTTTGGCAAATCCAATAAAAGAGCAATATGATGTTGTAGCAAATCCCCCTTATGGACAAGAGACAGATTATGGAAATTATTATCCGATAATTGGCAAAAACGGAGATGCCATATTTTTGCAACATATTATTGAAAGTATGACGAGTGGGGGGAGAGCTGCAGTAGTAATACCAGAAGGCTTGCTTTTTAGAAGTGGTACAGAATTAAAGGTACGTAAATATTTGTTGCAAAGATGTGATGTTAAGGCTATAATCTCATTGCCTGCAGGCGTGTTTCGTCCATACGCAAAACAGAATAAAACAAACATAATATTTTTTGAGAAATGTATTAATCAAGAAAAACCAAGTGGCACTAAACAAGTTTGGTTTTATAATTTAGAACAAGATGGTTTTGATCTTAACAGTGATTTTAGGAGACCCATAAAACAAAATGACATTCCTGATTTATTGAGTAAATGGTCTGAGCAAAGAAATTCAGAAAAATCATGTTTGGTTACGATTGATAGAATTAAAGAAAATAATTATGATTTATTATTCAAGACATACAATGTAAAATCAGACATTGAGAATGATGGATTTGTCAGTTTTTCCAAGTTTCTTATTCCATGTAATGAAAAAATAATGGTTGAAGATAATATAAATTACAAACAAGTTAGGGTTCAACTACATGGTAGGGGTGCAATTCTTAGAAAAACAATCAAAGGTAAAGAAATTCTTACCAAAGTACAGTATGTAGCAAGAAAAAATAATTTGATAATATCTAAAATTGATGCTAGAAATGGAGCGTTGGCAATAATTCCAAAAGAATTAGATGGTGCTGTTGTGACTTCTGATTTTCCTTTATTTCAAATTGATAGTCATATTGTAGATTTGGAATATTTGGAAGCATGTATCAAATATGGTGATTTTGAAAGTATTTTAGAAAAATTATCTCGTGGAACAACCAATAGGAGACGTGTTAAATCTGACTATCTGCTAAAACTGTCAATTTATTTACCTACAGATAAACAAAAATTAAAAATAATGAGTGAATTTACTACGCTTACAGGCAAAATTGAACAATATAAGAAATCATTAGACAAGGCATATTTAGAAATGAATAACTTGATTGGGGATAATTGTAAACTAGCAATAGACAGTTCATTTCAGAAAAAATAGGTCTCGAAGATGTTACAGAACCGATAATCCTGCCCCTTCTTTGCTCTCGCGTCTAGCGAAGCTCCAATCGCGGCGCCTATCATTAGCCCGATGATCATTCCGAAGGTAATTCCGCCACTTACATTTCCAAGCACGGCGCCAAAGACGACGCCAAAGGAACTACCAAATACCATGACCATACCAGTCAGTTTCCCAACGTTCTCTCCCGCCATGACCAATTTGTGAAGTTTCTGGAGATGTTTTGTCATGGTGTTAATGACCCTTGAGTGGTTTTTGCGCTCTTCTTTTGTCGAAGAAGCTGGATCACCTAGGTTCCTGACAAGCTTTGTGATTTCCCCTCGAAACTGCTGGCATTCATCGCAGCCCATGGAGAAGCTGTCGACTCTCTTCGCCACTCTGAGAAGAAAATCATCTTGTACTTCTTTTACGCCCTCTCGCCAAACTTATCCCTGTATCTCCTGATTTCCCCAGCAATCTCATCATACCAATCTGACGAATTCGACAATATCTGTTCACCCCTCTCTATGTCGCCGTTTTTCTTATCATATGGTGAGAACTCTTCGGGTGTGTCTTGTTAATCGTCTCTAAATATAGTTTCCATAATCTTACGAATCATTCAGGCATCTTGGCCAAAATATCTGGACTAATTTCCACTGTCAAAATTTCGTTGGCACTATCTCTTCCTTTTCAATTTCTGCTTGTATGACAGCTATCCTCCATAGCCGCAATCCAAATTTATTTTTACCGAGCTGAACAAATGAACATGTGCAAACTTGGAATTCATTTATCTTTAAATACATCAAATCAAAGTTTCAATTCCTCTCATTATCCTTGATGATGAGATGCAACATCATATGAGATTGGAAGAACAAAACCATCGCATCCATGCAACAAATGTTGACATGCATATTGTCCTTCGATGGTGTATAATATGACAACTCCTAGATCAACATTATACTATCTAAGCTTAAGGATATTACATTGCATCTATGGCTATCGACAAATATGTCAAACAACAAGTACGAAATAAAGAAGGGTATTCGAAATGGAGCGATTGCAGGACTCATTGCAGGACTGGTGTTAGCGGTTACTATGTTTGGTACAAACACTCTGGACCTTCAAGTGCTATTGCCTACCACTCTAATCGTAGGTGCAATATATGGTGTGTTGACATCCAACGATAGTGTTAAACCAGTAAGAACCAAAGATGCAGTATCATTGGGTGTAATTACTGGATTGGTATCTTTCGCTGTAATAGCAAAGCCAGAATCAATGCCGTACACAGAATTACTTGTGCCATTACTACAGTATGCTCTCTTTGGTGCCATCTTAGGTTGGATGACCTCATTCCTGGCTAACAGGGAAGAGAAGCAGAAGATAGGCATCCACGCATAAAGAAAGAATCCCGACTCGACTCCATAACTTTTCCTCTTTTTCTTTTTACTAATTCCTTATCATTTAAGATTCACTATCCATTACTTATATTGGATGTAGACTCGTTGAAATAAGTCATTTAATCTCGTATCAATATACACAAGTCTATTGTATTCATTTCACTTGGTTGACCAGCAATAATTTTTCCGTATTAAGGTATCAAACACTCTAGAGGTTTGAGGTCCTCCCACTACACAACCAGAAGGAATAATTCTCTTGACTAAAACAACATAGTAACAGCTAAATATCTTATTGTCTTCCTTAATCATGGTACCGAACTCAACGTTCAACGGTGACTTTGGTAATAATCAAACTGTCATTCCCCTTCCTTAGGGCTTCAACGATTAGTTCTTCTCCCATTTACCAAACCCTTTGCGATTTGAAGAAATATACTGAAAGGTTTACGTGTTTGGTATTCAATTAGATACGAAAGTGATTCTCAATGAATATTGATCTTCACAAATTTAGTATTATCAGTATTTACTGTTTCTACTTACTTCCAACATTGAATCCTCTTTTGCAAACCTCAGACATGAAAAGAACACATTCTATATCCATATCGTGATAAACTTGTACACTCTTGTTGGGTACATATTTTCCGCATAAAATATAAATCTCATTTTCCGACTTTCGGATTGAAACAAGAATGACGAGTTAAGAAGAAAAGAAGTCCAGTATGAAGCTGGAAATAATCGAAAAGCTAGCGGCCCTATTGACTTTTTCTTTTGGCCTAGTAGCAGCTTTGGCATGGAAAACAACCATACAAACTATATTCAAAACAGTCTTCGGAGATGCGGAAAATATCCAACAATTGTTGATCTATGCGATAGTTGTTACCACAATCGCTGTTATTGTTATTATTCTGATTGCAAGAGTGAAAGCAAATGCTGTTTCTTCTGAAGCCAAGAAGTAATGATATAGCCCAAACCAATCTCAGTTTTTTTATTATGGAGGGTACCTTTTCTACTTTTTAAGAATGAAATACTATTTGTCTTGTATGGATTTAATAGGGAATGAACAGGACTGTATTTCCTAGTATTTACCAAGTCTATGAATCCTCAGTATATTTCCTTAAGTTTTAAAGAAAATGAGGTACATTAAGAATTTTTATCTCCCCGCACATAGTGTAAATCTTGCCTTCTGAGTTAGATGGGTCGAGGCTATTGAAAAAATAATCAAAAACATAGATGAGTATAGGAAGGAGCTCGAATTCCTGTTTGTTAAGGTATGTGATGCCTTGTCCAGTTTGATTTCCTCTGTATAGTTTACTAAATACATGAGACTTGGGCATAATTCAATTATAATATTATTTTGAAATTATTACTATTAGCTTCCCAACATATACTTCAATGCCCTAAGAGGCCTTCCTGTCAAGTAGTTGTAGTAAACCATTACCTGATACAACAATACTGATAACAACACTATACTCCTTACCTTATCAAATCCTCTAACTGGCAATGGATCTATGGTAAATACATCCTTCATATGCTCTATCAATGGCTCAACGCTTATGCTCCTCCGAGAATATACATGCTGCCCATATTCAGAGTTATAGAACTGCAGCAATGCCAGTCTATTATTATCTGTAGCATGCCTATACCTTTCCAATGGGAATACTGGATGCCCTCTATACCTGCTGAAATCACATAACTTGTGATCATCATATCCTTCATCTCCTACAACATACCTTACCATTCCTGTAGGCAATGAAGATGTTATGCTTTCATACATCTTGTTATCAGTAATGTTAGCTGTTGTGAAATCAGCTGATAATGGAACTATCAATGAACCTGTGCTACATGCTAGATGCATCTTGTATCCAAATACCCATCCCTTGGTTCTGCTGAATCCCCATCGAGCATCTGTATCTATACCCGAGCGTGGCACTTCATTCTTCTTCATGTTTGATCTATGCCATACATGTCCCTTTGCTTTCAACAATGAACTGTCAACGGATACTATGGATGAGTCTACCAACCCATCTTTTATGAAGAGCATACCCATAACATCTATCCTTGATCTTATGTCAATTGATATGGTCTTGACCTTCTGTCGAATGTTCTTTTATCTGGCAACCTATCAAGACCACATGCCTTCATTACCTTCCTGTTGTATGGCATGTCTATCGAAAAATATTGATGTAACACATTGTTGCTTGGTATTCTTACCCATACTCTAACGATGAAGCATCTCATCATTACTGTAGGAGAATAGTAGAATGGTCTACCTCTTTTCCTATTAGGTTTTGTCCAAGGAATCACGTCAATCAAAAATAATATACGAAGAAGTATCGAGTCTGAGCTAAACATATCAACAATGAAAAATGGAACCTGATCTTATCGTTTCGAACTAAATTACGCCCAAGCCTCAGATAATTACCTGGTGTCATGAATGCTCTTACAATCTTGGGTGCTTTGTTGTCGATTATTGTGCATCGCCTATGATCCACATTTGTAGGGAGTTCTGCTATTGCTTCGTCATTCAACGTGGTCCATGTGCGGCAACCATTACCACCACTTGTGGTTAATGGAGACGAGAATGCAATCACCAATTTTGGCGTTCCTGCTTCCCTCGATTTAAAGTCAATACCACACCCAGATGTCTCATCGACCTTCTTGATAATCCAACCATAATTTGGCGTTCCAGAAACGAACGCTTCGATGTCCTCTAGGATGTCAAACTCAACGGTGTTAGTCTGACCATTGGTGATGGTGACTGTGTCTGTGGCTGTTGCTACGAAATCACCTCCGGTGGTACTCTGGAAAATTCCATGTGACATCTGTTTCATTCCAAGGGCTAGTCAACCTATGGATGTCGATGGTTCTACCACTACCCTAATTGTTGTTGGTTACATCAATCTCAAGTTGTAATGTGGCCGAAATCAGCGTGCCGCTAGAGCTGTTTTCAATCTGGTCTTGGTCAAACTTCACAACTGCCCTTGTGCTCAGAATATCAGTACCAGCTACACGAAGGAAGATTTTATTTCCATTGTTAACATCGGGAGGAGTTTTGTTGAGGTAGAGTCTGCCGAAACATCAAAAGTTTCTCCTTCTTCAGCGCCGGCTTGCTTCACGTACAAGGCTCCTGAACCTAGCAGAAGTAAGCTCAAAACTATTGCTGTCGCTCTTGACTGCAGCGGATTAAGTAACTTGGTCATCTTACGATTTCATATCATGGTCCTAAATGAGAGATTTGACATTCCCTAATTATGTTTGATGTCTTATCAACTAGGTATTCAGAATGGTATGTCTATAGTAGGTATTCAGAATGGTATCTTTTCTACTATTTATTCAGACTAAAGATCATGAAAATGCTTCCTCGACAAATTCTTCTTTACCCATCTTCTTAGTACAACCTTAAAGATGGTAATGTCAACTAACCATTGGAGTGTTCTATTAAATCATAAACCAATAATGACTAGAAAGTCTATACCGGAATGTGATGAATTGAACATCATGAAATCCTTAGAGAAGCATTCTTACAGGGCAAAGACCGGAATACCTAACTCATCACTCTGGGGCACAGTACCCTGGATCTTGGGCTTACTCGATATAAAACCACTAGCAGGATTCCAGGAAAGTAGCAGACAAGACAACGAGATCTAGATGAAATTCTGGTATAACTGTAGTACCGGTGATCTCGATTTTTTCTATACCAGGGGATTCTTCACAAAATGTTACCATGGGAGGAACATAAACCATAACGACAAACAAAAGTAGTGAATAGTGAACATAACATTTCTATTGCATCTTGATTCATTGCGATAAAGTAACCAATATCGTGTTTACTTATGAGAATGTTATTACCATCAATAATTTCATAATTCCCAAATTTTTCTGCACCAGATCAACTTTGGATCTATATTGATATTTTTGTCTCCCTCCATATTTTACACTTGTCACCTTCAACCCGGCCCTTCTTTTACACATCGAATCAGTTTGCCATAATCCTAGATAAGATTATGCATTTTTGGAATCATCTTTCTTTTACTTTACATTCCCATATTGGATAAAAATTTTGTATCTATTTTGAATATTGATACTTTAATTGAAAAAATGGCAAAACTACCAAGATAAGATAGTTTTGCTGTAGGATACGCAACCCATTTTACTACTTTCCAGTAACAGGCCTTTCCTTTTACTGAGACCGTTTTCTTGTTCCAATCTACACGATAACTTCCACTAACCTTAGCAAATCCTATATTTGCTGCATAGTCTTGAGTCGTGCCATTGGAATCAATGCTTCTACCAGCTACTCGCTGTCCCAAAATGTTCATATAGATATCTACTTTTCCATCATAAACATCACAACATACTTCTAGCCTTTTTCCCAAACCGATACATCCATGAGATGTAGGTTTGGTTGCTGCTTTCATAACAGGTCTTTCTGTTTCTAGTTAGAACAATTTCAGATCTTCAGTATGTTGAGTCAGTTCTGGTAAAATGTCCCCTTCTTCTGGTTTAACATATTCTTCTGTAGACATAACCTAAAGTGAATAAGGAACTATTTAATTTTTAAATCATGATACTCTAGAATTCATACATCCTAGCCAATTGTATGTGTAATTGTCAAGTGATCAATTTATGGTATATTGCCCACTTCTACACATGAAGGAATCACGATGTGTCACATCTGACGGAGCCACGTTTTAAGTCAAGTCCGTAACTAAGTTTTACGGTCAAAGCAATCACATCCACTGTAAACTCTAATTCTACAAGTATCGATTAACAATAATATACCTTCATTTTACAAATTGAAAAATAAATCAAACCCAGCGTTGGGGTTAATTGGTTGTAATGACAGAAAAAATTAATTATCTTTTGCAAATTTGGATTCTGTTAGGGATTGGAGATTCTTCTAATTCAGGGTATAAATTTTCCTTCCATCACAATTTCTTTCAAGGGTTTTCTTTCACTAGGGAATTCTCTTTCCTGAAGTTGTGGGGGAGATTCTCCTTTGGAGCCTTTTTGCCTATGGCAACCATAGCTAACACATCATAGCTATCCGGAATTTCCAAAACTTCCCTCGCTCTTTCGTAATCAAACCCCTGTAGACCATGTGTAACTAAACCTTTTGAAGTTGCCTCTAATGCCAACTTTTCCCATGCAGCACCAGTGTCCAATTCATGGGTTATTGATGGTTTCTCGTTAAACTCGAAATTCTTCCTGGAAATGACTACAACAAGTACGGAAGCCTCCTTTGCCCAGCTCTTGTTACCCTCTACCATTAGATTGTAGAATCTGTCCCACTGTTGCGTGTTAAGCTTTGCATAAATGAATCTCCATGGTTGGTTATTGTATGAAGACGGAGCCCATCTTGCAGCTTCAAACAGGCTCATCAGCTCTTCATGATTCAACTCTTCTCCCGTCATGGATCTTGGAGACCATCTGTTCAATATCAGGGAATTAATTCTATAAGTAGCCTTTCTACTCTGCTCAATTTCAGGATCCATTATAATTTCACTTCTGTTATTTCTTCAAGCGGCTTCTATATATGCTGTGCCGAATTATTAGTCAGAAGATTGTGAATATTTGATATGATGCGATTCTGATCAGTATAACCGTTGATTTATCATGTCATTCAAACAACTTCCACAGATTACGGAAAAACAAATGACAACGTCAGAATAAAGTAATTAGGTTGGTGATAATGAAAATTGGCGCATCCGTTAATGACAATTAATGTTTACGATTCCAATTGTGTAAGAATTTCTTGACAAACAAGCCCAAAGGGAATTCTAATAAATGATCCTGATTAATTAGGGGTCTATTCAAGGTCGGCTTGTCCTTTTTTTAGGTTTCAAGGTATAGAACCCATTTGGTGAGTTAGATAGTATCTAAATATTTTTTCCCGTCGCTTTCAACTTCACTTGATAAAATGTCCAAACTTTAAATAATATTGTAGTCTAGGCGTACAGACATGACTATGAGGCTCCTGGATTATCTAAATCAGATAATCGGAAAAACCAATACGGGTATATCCGTTTCGTTTGTTAATAATTCAATTTCCAAAAATGCCTTTTCGTCCCCATGTGCTCGCTTTTCTTCTTATATGGAGGATACGGATTTTGGTAACGCGTACCGATCAATGAATTCTGGATACAAACGGTTGTCAGAAATAGCTTGCCCTGTCGCAACTAGCAGAGAAGCATTCGAATTTGTAGTGAGAGCTTTTGGTTCGGCCGACAAGTTCTTCAGATTACTTGAGGAGCAGCGTTTTGCCCTTGAATCATATGCGCGCTCACTGATCGCTGAGGGTTGGTATACCTACTTGAAGGGTTTGTTCCTACTACAGGTAGCTAAGCAAGCTAAAGGTTGGGGAAGGAAATTCAGAGTCGAATACTCCTCGGCATTTCCGATCCACGAATGTAATTAGAACTCATGTGAACTATCGGCTCAAAATACCAGTTAGGCTATTACAAGAAACAAATATTGATGATCAACTAATTGAATTGAACATTAGAGACTCTTCAATAATTTAGTTTAACTAAGTAACCAGAATAAACATCACGGTGCAATAAACAGAACTGGATTTACGTCGCCTCTTCTCAGCTGTAAATCCACTAATCGGTATTATACCATTAACCGCTTCCTATGTATTTGAGGCTTGGGCATAATTAAGCCGGTCGAAACGATAAGATCAGGTTCCATTTTTCATTGTTGATATGTTTAGCTCAGACTCGATACTTCTTCGTATATTATTTTTGATTGACGTGATTCCTTGGACAAAACCTAATAGGAAAAGAGGTAGACCATTCTACTATTCTCCTACAGTAATGATGAGATGCTTCATCGTTAGAGTATGGGTAAGAATACCAAGCAACAATGTGTTACATCAATATTTTTCGATAGACATGCCATACAACAGGAGAGTTATGGAATCATGTGGTCTTGATAGGTTGCCAGATAAAAGAACATTCGACAGAAGGTCAAGACCATATCAATTGACATAAGATCAAGGATAGATGTTATGGGTATGCTCTTCATAAAAGATGGGTTGGTAGACTCATCCATAGTATCCGTTGACAGTTCATTGTTGAAAGCAAAGGGACATGTATGGCATAGATCAAACATGAAGAATGAAGTGCCACGCTCGGGTATAGATACAGATGCTCGATGGGGATTCAGCAGAACCAAGGGATGGGTATTTGGATACAAGATGCATCTAGCATGTAGCACAGGTTCATTGATAGTTCCATTATCAGCTGATTTCACAACAGCTAACATTACTGATAACAAGATGTATGAAAGCATAACATCTTCATTGCCTACAGGAATGGTAAGGTATGTTGTAGGAGATGAAGGATATGATGATCACAAGTTATGTGATTTCAGCAGGTATAGAGGGCATCCAGTATTCCCATTGGAAAGGTATAGGCATGCTACAGATAATAATAGACTGGCATTGCTGCAGTTCTATAACTCTGAATATGGGCAGCATGTATATTCTCGGAGGAGCATAAGCGTTGAGCCATTGATAGAGCATATGAAGGATGTATTTACCATAGATCCATTGCCAGTTAGAGGATTTGATAAGGTAAGGAGTATAGTGTTGTTATCAGTATTGTTGTATCAGGTAATGGTTTACTACAACTACTTGACAGGAAGGCCTCTTAGGGCATTGAAGTATATGTTGGGAAGCTAATAGTAATAATTTCAAAATAATATTATAATTGAATTATGCCCAAGTCTCAGTTAATTATTAAAAGTAGATAGTTTCCCCCTTTAAGATAAGTATACCATAACGACTTCATTTAGAAGTTATGTTTTTAAATGAATTAATCCAACCTTATGGAAGTATGTGCTCTAGAATTGCAGAGAATTATGGTGGTTGGTGTCTACGAGTTGTATCACAGGTGGGAATTTAAAGAATATGAAGATTTTTCTGGATACGGCCAATCTAGACTCAATTAGAAAGTACAACGATTTGGGTGTACTGGACGGCATAACTACAAACCCAACTCTCCTGTCTAAGGAGGAAGGTGATCCTGCAAACATAATGGCTGAGATTGTGAAGATAGTGAAGGGTCCAGTAAGCTTAGAAGTAGTAAGCACCAACACTGAAGGGATGTTGGAAGAAGCCCATATGTTGAAGAAGTTCGGTCAAAATGTAGTTGTAAAAATACCCATGATAGCTGAAGGATTAAAGGCAATTAATACTCTCAGACAAGAAGGCATTAATACCAATTGCACATTGATATTTTCTGCCAATCAGGGTCTTTTGGCAGCTAAAGCCGGAGCCTCGTTTGTGAGTCCATTCATTGGTAGGCTTGATGATGCTGGCCATATTGGAATGGATGTGATAAGGGAGATAGTGCAGATATTTAGAAACTATAATATTAAAACACAAGTGTTGGTTGCAAGTGTTAGGCATCCTTTGCATGTCATAGAAGCAGGGAAGATAGGTGCTGATATTGTTACTATGCCCCCAGATGTATTGGGAAAAATGATCAGACATCCATTAACAGATAAGGGGCTTAAAGCGTTTCTTGATGATTGGGAGAAGGTCAAGAAGGCAAATCCTAAAGTTGTAATCTAAATTACTTACGTTAAGCAAACACAATGAAATCAAAATTATGGGGAACTACAATTTGAAATTTAGCTTTGGTCATCGATTCAAATTCTTGTGGTTAACTATTGGTGATATACCCAAAGCCCTAACAACCATCTTGATATGGAAAAACTCGTGAATGAAGAAGACAAAAATTACTTATGGTAAAACTATACCCGACTTATCAGCGGCAAAAGCAATGTTGTTGAGTGTAACTTGAAAATCCAATCCCTTCCGACGCACTATTATTTCTAAATCATCCAATGAGTCAGATACTTCCTGGTTCTCAAGTTTCTTGATCACAACATGTATTGATTCATGAGAAATCAGTGCTTCCATATGTATTTCTATTTCAAGAAATCCACTCACTCCACTTTTTTCATGTGCTTCAGAATCAATAATCAACATCGTTTCTCCTTCATATGCAAAGTAAGGAGGTGATCCATCTATTGCACATGCAACTGTAAAATCATTTATGCACATATTACCACAATGGTCCCATGATATCATAAAAAATTTCAGTGATACTAGATATTATGAACTCGAAAGTTGATAAAGATGAGCTAATCTACAGGAGTCTTCCATTTTATAGAGCAGCCTATTGAGGGGTCAAAGGGTTTCTCGATCGTATCGCCATTGAGTAATTTTTCTATATTATTTTCCATTATTAGTGTTAGAGGTTTCTGCTCTGGTTCCATAGCATCATTTATTCTCCCATGGAATACCAATTTTTTGTCAGTGTCAAAGAGAAATGGGTCTGGTGTGCATGTTGCTCCGTATTTTCTTGCCAAGTCTTGAGTTTCGTCAATCAGGTAGGGAAAGTTCACGTTTCTTTCTTCAGCAAATCTTACCATGTTTTGAAAACCCTCTCCTTCGTAATTTGGATCGTTACTGTTTATTCCCACAACCCTCAAACTATCTTTGAATTTTTTCTGTAAAGCAATTATATCCTCGATCCTGGCAATTACGTAAGGACAATGATTGCATATGAAAACTACGAGTAATGCTTTAGAGCTAAAGTCCTTTAATGAATATAATTTGCTATCAATTCCTTTCAGACTAAAATCAGGGGCCTTTTGTCCCGGTTGTAATGTATGACTGGATGGTGTTTTTACCATATATTCGCTACCTAAAATCAGATATTAAAATCTTGATATTTAACGTAATAAAAATATCGTAATCACCTGATTCATACCTATTGAAATTGATTGTTATGTAGAACAATATAAGAGGGCTTGACCTTTTAACAGCATATTAGATTTTTTAAGGTTATGAAATACAAGTCCTAGAGTTGTTATGAACTAATACCATTTTCTGTATAAAGATGACCTCTTCATTCTATCCTTATGGGGTCTGGCCGCCCCTTTTTCTCTTGTGACGTAGATATCATCTAAATTGAATTTAGCTGCAATAACCATCTCTTTATTCATCATGCCTTCTGCAATTATTCCGTCGCTAGGCCAGGGCTTGTCACAGGGTGCTAAAATAGAAGATTTTCCTTTCCCACTCACATTCATTGGAGAGAGATTTCCTATTACACTGCTCATCACCGTGATTAACTGATTCTCTATGGACCTGGCTTCACATGAATGTCTTATCCTATGGTACCCAGCTATGGTAAGGGTCAATGATGGACAAAAAATTATTTCAGCACCCTTGATTGTAAGCATCCTTGCACATTCCGGTATTTGCGATTCATAGCAAATACAAATACCTACCTTCGCCTTTTCAGTCTTTATTACCTTCAGATTGTCATACTTTGATATACCCCATTTTTCTCTCTCTAATGGAAAGACGTGGGTCTTTCTATGCTTATGGATATTACCACCTGGATCAAACATAAAGCATGTGTCATAATATTTGTCATTATCAAGTTCAACAGTAGTTCCCCCCACTATGAATTGGTCTCTTTCTTTTGCCAATTTGCTGAACAACTCAATATAATCATCTGTGTATTTTGAAATATTTCTTATATTAGAATAGTTTGCATTTGCTAAATTTGTATTTATGGCTAACAAGCCAAGCATGAACCATTCTCCAAATACAAGAAAATCTGCCTTTTTTGTTTTTTTGGTTACATTAAGTACTGATTCTGAGAATCTTTCAAAAGTCTTATATGGTCTCAACTTGAATTGTGTAACAGAAACTCTAATTTCCTGCATGCGAAGTAACTCGATTGATGAAAATTAAAGTTTACCGATCATTAATAGCTCATAGACTCTTTTCTTTAGAAGGTAGCGAACAAAAACTATAAAGGTTAAATTTTGTGTCAAGAGTCGATTGTCTATTTTGATAAAAATAGACTTTTATAATTATAACACAAATTAGTAAGCCTTTGTAGAAACCATAGATATTAATCCATTGTATATGGAATTGCATCATTAGATCAATGTGCTAGATGACTTATACCTACATATGAAGGAATCAAGATATGTCAAACCTGCCAAAACGGTGCTCAATGTTTTGAGGCAGGCTAGAGTGCCTTTATACATGCATAGGAAGAGCAATCACATCTAACTGTATGGTAGCACTTTATCTTTCTAGTGCTAAGACAGTGAAGGGAAGAGCTACAGAAGGTTCGTAGAATAGCTCCATGAGGCATTCTATCTTAGAATGTATCTACAATTAGAGTCCCATATTATTCAACTCTTCAGAAGTTTGCTGCAAGGATAGATAGCAAAATACTATATTGAATAATTTCTTCATTCATTCTTGCTAATTCGCCGGGCCATGAATCTATCAAATCCATATCAAGTAACTCTCCCCTTCTAACCTGTGCTTCATTGTACCCAATTCGAATTACTATCAGGCATGAATCTTAATGATAATAACTGATCAAAATCTCAATCTACCAAATATTCATGATCTTGTTGCTAATTATTCGACATAGCAGCTATATGATCTGGTGTATAGCTTTTTCTCTTCTTTCCGTTATTGTATACATTTACGGTTATCCTATCACCCATGAACTTTCTCTACACCACTCCACTTGCACGGAAAATATTCTTAGCCTTGTTTATGGTAAAATTTATCATTATCTTTTCGCCATTTGTATGCAGGCTATACAAATACTTTATCGGATGTATATCTTTTTCTTTGAATATAGAAGGAATCGTGAAGTGAGCTAATCAGAATAAGATAGTACTAGCCAAGGATTATGACTGTTCTTGTATATCCTGATATTCCTTAAGACGTGTCCATGATGTTATAATATCTCCTGTCAAATGTCAGTTCTTTCTTGCTTGATAGTAATATCAAAATAACTTCATCTGTTATTGATAGCCGTGTTGAACCTTGTAATCAATACACTTTTGATTATGCTAGGTCTTGCCATGCTTTATTATGGGTCTAATTTGATGGTTAATGGTTCAGTTAATATAGCAAGAAAATTGAGAGTGAGTCAACTTGTTATTGGGTTGACAATAGTTGCTTTTGGAACATCCACCCCCGAGCTGGTCATAGGTATTGTATCAGCATTAGAAGGCAAGTCAGGGATATTATTAGGTAATGTAATTGGTAGCAATATAGTTAACATTGGGCTTATCATCGGCTTCTCTGCAGTGATATTTCCTCTAATTGTGCAAAGGAGTATAGTCAAGAAACAAGTACCTATTATGATTGGGGTAGCATTTTTATTATTCCCTCTTTCGATGGACGGAGAGATATCTCAAATCGAAGGCATTATCTTGGTTGGTGGATCAATAGCATTTACCATTTTCAGTTATGCGCAATCAAGAAAAGAAATCAGTCATAAACCTAAACAGCAGGAATCAAGTAAAAATACCAAAGGTAGCAGCGTGAAGGCTATCTTCTTTATAGCAATAGGGATAACTCTTCTCACTGTAGGAGCTATTGTCACTGTGGACAATGCGGTAATACTGGCAGAAACTTTAGGTGTTTCTGAAAGAATAATAGGACTTACGATTATAGCTATCGGCACGAACTTACCTGAATTGTTTACCGCTATAGTGGCAGTCAAAAGGGGAAATGCGGATATCAGTATAGGTAACATAATTGGAAGTAATATCTATAATATACTTGTTATAGTTGGGATATCATCTGCAATAGTAGCAACAAAAGTTGCATCCTCAATATTTTCTGATTATATAGTGATGATATTGTTTAGCCTCGTATTACTTCCTTTGATGAGGACTGGATTTGTAATAAGCAGATATGAGGGTTTCGCCCTTTTGGGTGGATACTTTACGTTTTTAGTAATTCTATTATTTGTTGGATAAAGCAACTAACAGTATATTCTGAAAGATATTATCTTGATATTGAGACTCCTACAATTTAGCTTGAATGAAACTTTAGTTTATGGCTGGGAAATGGGAGAATGAAAATGGTACAGAAACACTAGTTCGAATCATTATCCTTACATAAACCACAGCGCTTCCCAGACAGATTATATTCACCTTGCAATTAAAACACCCGAATATCCATTACCGTCTAGCAATGTACTAGAAGATAGGTTAGCCTCGACAAACAAGTCATACCGGCTGCACTAATCACAAAAGGAAATAATTATCTATGGTCATCTAATATAATTCAACATGGCTATTAGACATTTAATGGAGTGACTAAAACATACTTGGTCAATAAATGAATTGATATGCCTACTGGATATATGGGAATCACAGATAGTCGGTACTGGAAAAAGACTTAAAGGCTAATGGGAAATAATTTCAAATCTTCTCGCCGTTAATTCCAATACAGGAAACTGAAATGCGCGGGATATATCATTACCATGAATTGAAATACTCAACGACATGCAGTTGCCACATATAGTAAAGTACTAGATCAAAAATGATACAGGAAAGTGTAAATAAATTCTCTACAATAATTGTAACTGCCTCGATCATCAAATCAAGTATGACCTGCCCGATAACGAGTTTTCTTCCCCTTGTTTTTCCTTTTAACAGTCCTCCAGCAATCACGAACCAAATAATTCCCAATATAACGAATAATACGACAGGAAAACCAGTATGGCAGATGCAAAATCAACATATCCCACGTCAGGTACCTCCTACGCCAGGTAGTTCACAAGGACCGCAAATACTGCGGATCCTATCATAAAGCCTATTCCTCCAAGAATATACAATATGCCTTAGATTGTTACTCCAGTTTGTCTAGGCAATTTTGTTCCTGCAGAATGCTACCCTTTTCCCAATATTCAATCTCCTTCTATTCTTGCCTCGCCATGAACATCAGATAAAGGAATTTGCTTATTATGCTCGGAACTGTCGAAAGGTTAACAGAGAAATTATTTTGGTGTGTCAATTAATAATCTCATTATCGTAGTTAGAGATCATCTCTCCCTTTATTCGTTAAATGTGAAAGTAATCTTAGGTTGAAGTAAAAATCACCGAGATCCCGCTTAAAATTCCAATATTCAGGATGGGTAAAATTGATTCAGATTAGAAAGTATATATTCAGAATTTTCATGCAAATTTGTGGTTGGTAATATCTGCCAATTATGTTTAGACCATTACATAATGGCTGTCAAACAAATTGGTTAGAGTAACTGCAGGGTAATGGACCTATTAATATCTCTCAGGGGGTTAGGTATTTAGATAATTGATTTATTGATCTACTGTGCGTATATGAAATACATCAAAGTGTTGATCATAATGTTGTGTTTGTTGATGTTCATAAAGTTCATTCTACCTGCAGATGCACTACAGACAGAAAGAGAACAAAACGTGATTGTTTTACTTGTAGAATTTCCTGACGCAAAACTAAATCATAGTAATAAAGAAATTGAATCCCATATGGCTCAAGTAGATTCCATCTTCAGAGAAGCGTCTTTCAACAAATTATCAGTCAAATCTACTGTGGTATCAGCGAAGTACACAATGGTAAAACCATTGTCGTACTATAACCGCCCAAGTTTTGACAACTATACTTTTCTTCAGGAGCTTATAGATATGATTGATAATAATATTGATTTTGATAATTCGTGGATTCTAGTCTTCCATGCAGGGCGTTCGAATCCTACAGGTAGTGCCATATATAGACAACTAATAATACGTGATCAAGAAACGATACTCGGTTTCGCCAGAGTGGATTCCAATTTACTTCCGGCAGTGACAGTTCATGAACTTGCTCACCTCTTTGGGAAGTTACCAGATCTTTATGATAGATCAAGGGCTATCGGTGACATAAGGAATCAATATATGTCAGATATCTTCTATTACGATCTGGATTTGATGGGCGCAAAAACACATGGTGGTTTTTCTGCCTTCAGTAGAATAAAACTGGGCTGGTTTGACACTACAAATATCCATGAGGTTAACCCTTGGAATGATAGAACGATAACTCTAACACCTCTTGAAGAATGTAAAGATGGTATATGTGTTGTAAAGGTACCGGTAGATAGTAGCCGTTATTACTTGATAGAGGAAAGAGTGATCGATCAGAGACATAGTTTAATATTACAACCAAAATTCGAGGGCATATCTATTACTTATGTTGATGAAAGTATTTCGAGTGGTCTAGGACCAGTTCGATTAATGAGCATAAACGGTTATTATACTGAGCACGTGAAAAATACTACGTTTGATTCTAACATTTTATTTGTTTCTTCAGAAAATGAATTTATGGTAAGATTAGTAAACAATATTGATGCCCATACAATAAGAGTTTCTCCAATAGAAGATATATCTTATTATGAACCAACGGAGGTAAAAATAATTGTCACGGACTTTCTTAATAGACCTCAAGCTGGAATATCTGTGGATGTCTCGAAGGAAGAATATGTTGTTATGCGCTTGAGGACTAACGATTGGGGTGAAACCAGATTTAATGCAATTCAGCCCGGTCCTTATGGAATTACATTGAATAAATGCTTCAGGTGTGTTGACCCCGAACTTTCAGCGATAATAGATCCAACTAATGAAAAGGAAATTCATATTACTATAAACACTTTCGTATTTCAATTAGCTTTGATACTTCTCGCAGTGTTAGTGTTAATGGGAGTAATTATAGGACTGATCTTGAGAAAGAACGAACGTGAAGCTAGAGAGCAGCTTGTTCTCAATAATATCGGTTAATTACCTGTTCATAATATCATAGACTATTAAATTCAATTAGTGCTTAAGAGCCTATCCGAAAATTAACATCATAGCCTAATTGTTTATACCGAAACAGATCTAGATCTGTCCTCTCTAGCTAAATTTGTGAGAAAATCAAAGAAAAAGAGCATGCCGACCATATGGCATATACCAGACAATCTATGGGAAGAGTTCAAACTAGTGTTGCCACCAGAGAAACCAGCAAGAACAGTTGGAAGGCCAGCTGTACCATTTAGAAAAGTGTTGAATGGAATACTGTACGTATTAAGAACTGGATGCCAGTGGAAGAAGGTATCTAAAGAATTTGGTTCTGGCTCAACTTGCCATGCAAGATTTCAGGAATGGATTGGGATAGGAGTATTCAAGAAGGTATGGAAGAGGCTGCTGGAAATATATGATGAATTAAAGAGCATGGGATGGGACTGGCAATCCATGGATAGCGTACCGAAGGCCCCATTAGGGGGAAAATGACCGGAGCAAACCCAACGGATAGAGGCAAGCTAGGTACCAAACGTCACATGCTGGTTGATAGAAGAGGAGTACCTCTCTCATCTGTAATTACTGGAGCAAACAAGCACGATATGAAATCAGCCTTTCCTACAATAGATAGCATTGTTGTTGATAGGCCCAAAGTTAAACAGAACATATGCATGAATAGGATATGATTTCCCTGAGATAGAGTATGGAGTTAGGAAGGGGATATGTGGATCACATTCGTCATAAGGGTGAAGTGTTGAAAAAGAATTTGTACAAAGCAAAGAGATGGGTTGTAGAAAGAACCGCATCTTGGCATAACAGGTTCAGAAAGTTATTGGTAAGGTTCGAGAAGAGAGAGGAAAATTATCAGGCGCTAGTAGAATTTGCTAACTGCCTAATAGTGTACAGAGCGATATATTGGTAGTGTCATAAACACGTTAATGCAACTGTTTCTAGTATCTATTATCTACAATACTAATAAAATCAATAGTAAGAAAACTAAACCTGATATTATGAACTAATATTCTTGCATTCTAAATGTTATCATTTCTACCAATCATTAACTATCAGCTAGAATTTTAGGATAGGCTCTAACATAGGATTAAAACCAGACAAATGGAAGCATGACGCACTAAACAACATGGTGTTTAGAAACTGACTAACATAGGATTGAAACCATCGACGTCCAGGTCCTTCCGTTTTTCATCCTCGAGTTTAGAAACTGACTAACATAGGATTGAAACGGTTTAAAGAAGAAAATATCTCATAGCTTGTAGAAACCATAGATTTTAGCCCATTGTATATCGAACTGCACCATTAGATCAATGTGTTACGTGCCATGCATGCTTATGCATGAAAGAATCACGTTACGTCAAACTTGCAAAAACAATACTTGATGTCTTGATAAGGGCTAGAGTACCGCTCCATACACAGGAAGAGCAACCATATTTATACGGTCTGGCAGCATATCATCCTGCTAGCATTTAGGCAGTATGAGGGGAGAGCTATAGAAGGTTTGTGGAATGGTTGCATGAAGCATACTATCCCAGAATGTTTATGCAGTTAGACAATGGTACCACATTATACAACGCTTCAGGAGTTTGCTTCAAGAATCAATGGTATCTTGCTGTACAGAGTTATATTCATTCATGCTTTTCACCAAGACTAGGAAATTGTTGGTAGGAATAGATGTATCTGGATTCAGATCCGGTAATGTGTCATCATACTGTACGGATAGATCAGGGATAATGAAGAAGTGCATCAAGCTATCTACAGGTGTTGAATTAAGAGGGAAAATAGCATGTTCATTTAAGATCTACTTGCCCCTAAGCATGATACTGTGGATTTCAGACCTATTCAACTCATCTCAAAACCCTACAATACATCAAAAATGATGCAAGATTAACAAATGCCAGGTAGTTTTCTGCCGTTCTTTCATACCTGGTTCTTGTTCTGTGAAATCCATTCTTGAGCCATGCAAGGAATCTCTCAACTACAAATCTTGTCTTGTTGCAATGTTTGCAATCATTATTTTGCAAGATGAACTTGGAATTTATTTTGTATGGGATGCAACATGCAATATTTCTATCCCACAAATACATTCTGATGTATTTTGCATCATTTTGTCTGCATAAACTGATTCTATCTGTTGTATTGAATCATCATCAAGATAGTCTGAAATTGATCCTGTAACATCCATGCATTTTGTACTGTCATGTTCATTTGCTGGACTCAACAGTATGGATATTGGAAATCCGTTACCCTCTACTGCGGCATGTATTTTTGTACCTGTTATTCTCTTGAATCCATTATATCCAGTTACATTGCCCCTTTTTTATCAGGAATGGATGAAGAGTCAACTGATTTTTGTAGACTAATTTTGCCAGATTTATGTGCTGAGTGAATAGTACGCGATAGAATCTTTTTCCAGATTCCTTTTTGTTGCCATTTGTTTAACCTTCTGTTTGCAGTAGAATCATCACCATATCTTTTTGGCATATCGTCCCATCGGCATCCAGTAGTTAGAACATGGATTATTCCGTTAATGATTTTTCTATCATCATCCCTAGGCCTGCCAGTTTTTGCATGTGGTGGTATGTGTGATTCCATCATACTCCACTGTTTGTCTGATAATTCTTGGAATTTCATAAAATAATTTTAGATGTCGCTATTCATGGATCTAAATGGTCGCTAAAAATTGTCTAAATGGTTAGTTTTGAGATGAGTTGATTAAATGAGGATTATCCTGTCCATTTTTCTAGCAATTATTGTTTTATTTCCCTTTACAATTTATCATCCCTCTCATGGAACTATGCAACAAGAACTCACAAACATAGACATTATCGTAAATACCACGATGCAAGTTAACCTAGTGATGATAGGTGATACATGGTCCGAAGAAGACCAAAATGAAGTTCGGAAAAAACTGATAAAGACTCATATGCCTAACGTTTTTTATGAAGATCGGATTGCAGGCGTAAAATACAATTATAGCTACGTTTTTAGCAATATGACCCCTGAACAATCTGATGAATTATTTGGATTCATGGATAATGTTGCGAGACAAAGCCCAATGCCGGAATTCGTCGCGGAATGGATGAGGGATATACACCCAGAATTCGGCAAACCGGAAAGACGGATGTACAAGATAATCGATGCATTTGCAATAGAAGAATGGTTGGCTGAACTGCACAGAGAAGATGGTTATACCATATACTTCCTCAAACCCTCAACAGACAAAGTAAATTATTTCCATACCTATGGAACCATCGGTACAGATCCTGATACTGGAATCGAATTCATACAGGAAGGCATGATGGGATTCGGTGGTAACTATAGATTTTACTTCATAGACCTTTCTGCGGGTCCATGGATCTATCCGTATTGGTACTTCCATCAGAATATTTATGATATAGAAACAAAAGATGAATATCATGAATTCATAACGAAATATGTCAATAATGCTCTTCTTTTGCTATTCACACCAAGTTATCTCTATAATCCTGTTTATCAGTCAAACCACGAGATCGATATTTTCTTGATCGATATGACTGCAGGTCGTGTGTTCCAAGACATTTCGAACGAATTCATCAACAGCAGTGTTATTGAAAGTGCCTTTGCAAAACTCATCCCATATGTAGATTGGACAAGTGAAATTGAAGGGTATATGTTCGATTCATTGCCCCGCGAACTACAGAGATCAATACTCCGGTCACTTACGTTCAAAGATGTAGAAGGGAGTGAAGGGATCATTCTAGTGAAGAGTTCTGATCTTATTACAGAACTAAACAAGTGGATCGTTAGCAATCTACCTATAGAGCAACTTGAAATGATGGAAGAAGAATCTAAAAAGACGATTTTCATTCCTGTTGTGCTATTCGTCTTTGACAAGAGCGCATATGTAGACGACGAACCTACTCTCGGTAAAGCGGTACCTGATCCAGATGATAATACAATACCATGCTGTGCAATTGTGGCCCAAGACAAACATACGCTGTTCAATACAGGTGCTGGTTTGTCTGGAGTAACGATCCATGAGATGGGTCTGTTTTAGGATTGAGACACCCGCATGATGGTCAGTCCCATTGAGGAAGAATTTATTGATTGGTTTTTGATTGGTCATATACCCCAATGACTTATTCTTCACCTTCAAGCCTAGGTTGTGGCCCTTCTCTGAGATGTGGGTTGGTAATAAACGAATTTGGGCAATTCAACTATGATGCGCTGGATCGTGATATGGTACTAAATCTTCTCAACCAAGCACAAAAGAATATCGATGATTCAAAACTCCAATTTGTAAGGAGTGGAGATGAATATAACCTTCCTCAATCTGTTTCAATAAAGTTGACGAGCATACAGATTGATATAGAAAAATCTAAAGAATATTTTGAAAACATGACCTACTTCAATCATAACACCTTCATGGGAACTAAAAGTATAATGGACCCAATGGATGATGCGTTAGATTTTGCTCTAAGAGCTGTGTTAACTTCAGAAGAATTACTGAATACATCTATACTTTATCTAACAAGCTGGAACCCACTGGGATAAAAACGGTCAGCATCCTGGAGCCTCATCTTATAAATGCAACGAGAAGTAAGTCCGGGACTAGAAGTTGGAAATTCTATTGATGTAAGATCGCAAATTTTAATCAATATAGATGAAACAATTAGTTTTTCTTATATAGTACAGGTTAAGGACTATGATGGTGCTACTATATCCCTCACATGGCTTGAAGAACTTTCCGCCTCTGAAAGCATAGATGCATCATTACTCTGGACTCCTGATACAAGAGGCGAATTCGAAATAGAAATATTTGTATGGAATAACATTGTTGATCCTATTCCTCTCGCTCCCATCAAGAGCATGACTGTTAATGTGACGTGATCATACAATGATTAATATAACAATAACTACTTTTATCAAATATGGTAAAGATGCTTTACTGGCACCTAACAGCTAAGGAAGTTAGTGAGACACAATACCCTGTAGATAAATTAAAGCATTGGGAAATAAGGTGTGGTTCTTCTGAGGAATCATACTTCAGTATCTACTGGTTCAAGGTTGGTGTGCCATACGACAAAGAGTCGATTAACGGTGTTGCAATGTATACTGTAGAATGCACTAAAGAAATTTCCTCTAGGTTAGAGGAATTTTTATCAAATACTTTTGGGGGTAATATAGTTAAAAAGAGTTATCGAACTTTTTTCTCTGGTGCGAAAATAGAGCTTGATAACAAATTTATCTCAGATCTTGCAAAAAACATTATTACAAAGTTTGATGCAGGTGGAGAAATTTGGCTTGAGTTTGAAGGTCTATCAGATGAAGAGGCTAAAACTCTTTTCCCATCAAAATCCCTTCTTATAGCGAACTAGATATATAGGAAAATGTACAAAATTCGTTGACAATGAGTGACGAGAGTGAACTTAGACAGCATATAGCTGAACTCAGGAAGAGAGTGACAAGAATAGCTATTGCTTTGATAACAGTAACAGCAATCACCTTAACACTTGGTGTAAAAGAATTCACGTTGAATGGTACAAGTATCTGGATGCTATACCCAGATCCATTCAACAACGTAGCCATTCAGCTAACATCCGTAATGAGGGAAGAACTTGTTCCTCCACAAGTGGATCTAATTCAGATCGCACCGGGACAAGCATTCTTCGCTCAATTCTACATCGCTGTTTTGTTGGGATTTATTTTTGGTATGCCTTTTATTGCAAGAGAAATTGGAGCGTTCATTAGTCCAGCATTGCATTCCAACGAGAAGGAAACGGTCGGGAAAGTCACTTTACCAATAATTGCTCTATTTGGAGGAGGTTGTTTATTTTCATACTTTGTAGTTATACCATTTATACTGGGTTTTCTTTATCGGTATGGAGAATCTATAGGTGTTATAACATTTCTTAATATAACTGAATTCATAGCTTTCACAATGCAATTTATGGTGGCATTTGGTATTTCATTTCAACTGCCTGTGATTATGTGGGCGATCACTAAAGCAGGATTGGTCGAACCCAAATTCTGGAGAGATAACCTACGATACGCAGTCTTAATACTAGTTGTCTTTGGAGCGATAATAACACCTGATGGTAGTGGAGTCACAATGTGGTTTATTTCCATACCGATGTTGGTTCTTTATCTAGGTGGAATGGTTTTTGTAGAATTTAAGATAAAGAAAGTTCCAGAGGTACGACCATCATGATAGGTTAAGTTTAAATTCTGATCATACCCCTTATTAGTTATGGAAGGCATAGAAAACCTTCAGTTTTTTATCGCAGGAAATGAATGGATATTTATTCTCATTGCTGTGGTAGTGATCTTCTTTGGCGCCAAGAAGATCCCGGATATTGCAAAATCTATTGGAAAAGCGACTTCTGAATATGAACGTGCGAGAATTGATGCTGAAAGGGAACTTAAAGATTATAAAGGTCAGAGGGTGGAAAGGGAAAAACTTAACGAAATTGCAAAGGCTCTAGGTGTTGATGCTGAAAACAAAAACGACGACGAATTGAGAATGGAGATAGATAAGGCTTTAAAGAAAGAAAAATCTTAGCATCTTTAGAGGAAAGAAATGTATGCTGTAGAAGCACAATCACTATCTAGATTATTCAAAACTAAAGGGGGAACAATCACCGCATTAAACAAAATCGATTTAAAAATGAACTGTGGTGAGGTCTTGGGACTTTTGGGTGCAAATGGTGCTGGAAAAACTACATTCATAAAAATCCTAGCAACTCTACTGCTTCCATCTGATGGACAAGCAAAGGTTTATGGTTTCGATGTCCTCAAGCAACCAAAACAGGTTAGAAAAGTCATTAACCTAGTCAGTGGGGGTGAAACACCAGGCTATGGAATACTTTCTGTCAAGGAAAACCTTTGGTTCTTTTCCCAAATCTATGGGCTTTCCAGTACTGAAGCAAACGAACGTATCAATAAACTTATCCATGATATGGAACTTGAGGAATACACCTCTACAAGAATGCATAAACTTTCAACTGGATTTAGACAAAGATTGAATCTTGCCCGTGGTTTTATAAACGAACCAAAGGTATTGTTTTTGGATGAACCGACTCTAGGTTTGGATGTTATTAATGCTAAACATATGCGCCAATATGTTAAGCAGTGGGTAAAGAGTGAAAAATCTCATGCGGTTCTTCTTACAACACACTATATGGTGGAGGCCGAAGATATGTGTGATAGAATCGCAATAATATATAATGGAAGCATAATTACATGTGGAACACCTCAATTCTTAAAGGCATCACTGGTAAAGGATACCACCGTAAAGATCGAAGTGACAGATTGGTCTTCTAGACTGAATTTTAGTGAACTCAAAGGTATCTTAGGATCGTCAATTCAAGAGAATAACGGTGGTGTAAAAAAGATCATAGCTGTGCTAGACAACGAATCTAGGATACCAGACCTTGTTTCATTTTTGGCGAAGGGAGGATGCAAGATCATCTCCATAAATACTTCACAACCTTCACTTGAGGATGTTTACATGAAATTTGTTGGAAAGGGGATTGGTATGGATGGGCATTTCAAGTGAGTTGATTAATCATGCAAGAGTGATAAACGCTCGAGCTTATGTAAGGATGAAGGGACTCCTTCGAGAACCGCATTGGACTATTGCCGAAGTCATTATTCCTATGCTTTCGATAAGTGCTTATGTTTACATGTACCAAGCTCTTCAAGCACCAAATGAATATCTCGGCTTCGTGATAATTGGTGGAGCTATGCTTTCATTTTGGAGTAATGTATTATGGGGAATGTCAAGTCAATTTTATCATGAAAAGGAAACGGGGACATTGGCATTATACTTGATAGCTCCAATCTCCAGGATGGCTATATTAATTGGAATGGCAATGGGGGGGATGATAAACACTACCATCAGGGCATTATCGATATTGTTCATTGGAGTTACGATATTTCCAATTAACCTTATAATTGGTGACGTTTATTCAATAATAATAATTTTCATCTTAAGCATCATCGCATTATACGGAATGGGAATTCTCTTAGCATCTCTATTTCTTCTTTATGGGAGAGAGGCCACGCATATTGCTGACATGATGCAAGAACCGATATACGTACTGTCTGGAATGTACTACCCAGTTCTTAGTGGTGATTTCTTTCCATTCACCATCAAGTTACTTGCATCAGTAATCCCTCTCACAATAGGTATTGATGCCATGAGGCAGATCTTGATTCTGGGAGGTGATTTCAACAGTGTGATTCTTCATTTGTTAGGATTAGTTATACTTGCATGTCTGATATTACCCCTTTCTTATCTCGCACTTCAAAAAATGGAGACTATAAGCAAACGTGAAGGAAGGTTGACCCTAAGATGGCAATAACGAATAAAGTTAAGGTATTGATCTGGGCCGCATGGATAGGTTGGAAGGTTGAATCCAACTGGACAGATCCTTTTGTGTTCATCGCTTACATGATCGCTAAACCTATTGCAAGTGTGTTCTTAATAGGTCTGATATTTCTAATTGGAAGCGAAGCTGCTGGTCTTAGGGATCCTGAATTCTTTTTTTATGCGTTCACAGGTTCAATATTTTTCATTTACCCTGCATACATAGCCATATCCCTAGGTTATTTGGTGCATGAAGATCGAGCAAAGTATGAAGTGCTGAAGCAAATCTATATTGCTCCTGAATCTATCAAACCATATATTTTTGGCAGAGCTACTGCAGCTTCAATCAATGCAACAATATCTGTGATAATTGCCTATGTTATAGGTACGGTAACGTTTGAAATATTATTTGGTTTGGATCTAGGGATAAATGCATTGCAGGTTAATTATCTACTCCTGATAGGAGTTATCCTGCTTGGTGTAGTAGCATTTAGTTTCCTAGGACTTATGCTATGTGCAATTAACCTTCTTTCCTTCAAGATGCAGTATTCTTTGAGCGAGTACACTACTGGTATTATGTTTCTTCTATCAGGTGTTGTATTCCCTGTCAGTATGCTGCATACAATTATGCAACATGTAGGATATTTGTTACCATCAACATACTTCCTAAGTCTCATCAGGCTTGCCCTTTCTAATTCAAACGTTCCCTTCACAAACGATCTGATATATTTGATTCTCGGCACTATTGGCTTTGCCATAACTGCACTATTGTTCTTCAAGTTTGCAGAGTATAAGGCAAGAAATAAAGGGATGATAGATAGGAAAGCAGAGTATTAAGCACAAATACTTTTTACCAACAGTCGAGAGGTTGATTATGATATGATATCAAGAAAGCAGATTACGAAACTTGTGAAAGGTTATGACAAGATTACTATAGGTGTACTAGGAAGTCATTCAGCTCTAGAAGTTATGGACGGAGCAAAGGACGAACAATTGAATACGGTTGTAGTATGTCAGAAAGGAAGAGAAACCCCCTACAAAAGGTTTGGTAGATTGGTAGACAATATGATAGTCTTGAACAAATTTTCTGATATGCTTCGCAGGGACATACAGGATAAACTTAGGGGGCTAAAGACAATTCTGGTACCTCATCGAGCCTTAACTGCATATCTAGGATACAATAAAATCGAAAATAATTTACTGTTACCTATATTTGGAAACAGATTCATGTTGCGTGCGGAGGAAAGAACGGTCAAAAAAAATCAATACCATTTATTAGAAAAGGCTGGAGTGAGGTACCCTAAGATCTTTCAAGATGCCCAAGAGATCGACAGACCTGTTATAGTTAAAATTCAGGAGGCAAAGAGGAAGCTTGAAAGGGCATTCTTTATGGCTTTATCTCATAACGATTACGAACAAAAGATTCAGCAAAGAATAAAGAATGGGATAATAAAAAAAGATGAACTCGCAAACGCGGTTATCGAGGAATTCGTCATTGGTACTTATTTCAACTTTAACTTCTTCTACTCTCCGCTAAAAGAAGAGGTAGAATTTCTTGGTATTGAGAGAAGACTGCAAACCAATCAGCATGATTTTGTATCTATGCCAGCAAAGCAACAACTTGAGATTGACGTACAACTTCAGAACATTGAGGTAGGTCATACTCCAGCGAGCATAAGGGAATCCATGCTGGAAAAGATATTTGATTTGGGCGACAGGTTCGCCAAAGCTACCAAGGTTTTGTATCCACCGGGAATAATAGGACCAATTTCCCTTCAAAGTATTGTAACAGTTGACATGGATATTGTGGTGTATGATGTGTCGTTAAGAGTTCCTGGCAATCCAATAATGGCTACAACAAGTCCGTATACGAAGTATTACCATGGGCAAACACTCGGTGTGGGAAGAAGGATAGCTATGGAGATAAAGCACGCATATATGGAAGAAAGGCTCGCAGATATAGTAACATAGTTATTTCTCTTGAACAGCCTGCTCGAAGAGGTTCCTTCTTACCAAGACAGGCATATCATAACAAGCGGCAAGTGCAATACAATCTGATGCCCTATAGTTTCTCAGAATCAGTTGGTCTTGTCTATTTTTGAAGTGAAGGTTTGCACGTAGAACCGAACCGCTTTGATATACCCGTACTTCTGCTAGTAACATTTCCTTCAGCTCAGCTATCTCCTGAACAAGATTGTATATAGTTGGTATACTTTCCTTGTCTCCTTGTTGGAACCTTGAAATGTGCCTTGCAACCTCTCCTGAAAAGGCCCTCATGGGAAACTCCTTACCTTCATCAGTCTTTAGTACAACTAGACCTTCCACTCCTTCCGGATCTGCAAATCCAACGTATCCTATTTTCGCAAGGATGTAGTCCTTACCATTTTCTTCTCCAGAACTAAAAGACATACACTCATTATCTACATTGAAGGAATTAAATCTTTCACCATTTATTTTTTGAATTTATTGATTTTACAACATGATGAGAGAAGATATAGTTAAAAATTAAATCAATCTGTGTGCATTTTCGCTTTCTACCAATCCGTGTTTGCGAGCCAAATTATCAAGATACATCTGCACATGATCTTCTGCTACCCATAAATCTTCATCACCAAATAGATAACCGTATCTTTGAGAGCTCCCAATTTTTTCCTTCCTATTCAATACGGATTGATAATCAAGTTTTCTAACTAGTTCTTGAGTGAAACCCTTTGTTTTTGCAATATTGTTTATTACTTCATGTATTCCTGAACCATGTTGTGCAGCTTCTTTGGGTCTAAATGATATGTTTCTTGGTATTCCTATCTCTTCTGCAAGTAGTCTATGCACCTGCTTGCCAAAAATATCATCTCCGTCAAATATCTTGAGTTTTGGATCTATACGCATTGCAACCCTTATGACTTGTGGATCCAGAAATGGAATTCTTGACTCTATGCTGTGAGCCATTGTAATCTTGTCTTCACGCTCAAATGATTCCTTGTATAAGTATAGAAGATCCTTCAACATGCATTTATGAAATTCATCATATCCTTTTGACCCAACTATCTTACTATACCAAGGATATCCACCAAACAATTCATCAGCGCCTTGACCACTAAGCATGACTTTGAATCCATCTTTATGGGCGAGCTCAACTGCCGCATAAACTGGTATTGCAACTTCAACCTGCCCGGCATTTGTATCCTCGATTACATCAATTATTCTAGGAAGTACTGATTCAATGTAATCCACGGTAAGTGTTTTTGATTTTATATTCAATCCTAATTTTTCTGCCACTTCATTGGCATACTTCAAATCATGCGAGTCTACTTGACCAGCTGTATAACAGCACAGCTCAGGGACACCAAGATCCTTTGCTACCTTCGCTATGAGAACACTGTCTATTCCACCTGAGAATATAATTCCAACCTTCTCCAGATCCTCTACCCTTTTCTTAACTGAACTATATAGAGCCTTTTTATACATTTTAATTGCTGATTTCATTCCATTTACTTTCCTTCCCCTTGGATTAACTGGTGGTTCAAGAACTTTCTCGATCTTCGTCTTTCCAGAGGAGAATCGTACCGCGAACCCAGGCATAACCCTGCGAATATTCTTCACACCGATCATCCATAATGCCTTTTTTTCTGATGCAAATGCTATACATTCATCATTTTCCCCATAGTAAAGCTGTCTTATTCCAAGCTTATCCCTAAATATCACTACGCTATCCTCATCCTTTACTGCTATTGCGTATACACCATCCAACCTCCTCATTGCCCTCTTCACTGCTTTGAGCAGATCTCCTTTGTAATATTCTTCAATAAGATGCACGAGCACTTCACTGTCGGTATTGGTTATGAAATGATGCGACTGCTCTAACTCTGCTCTTAATTTTTTGTAATTATAGATCTCACCATTGTGCTCAAGTAATATCTTCCCATTGCAACTTCTGAAAGGCTGCAGCCCACAATTGCCACCGACTATGGCCAGTCTAGTATGGCCCAGAGCTATTTCACTATTGAACTGATTCAGTCCAAGATCTGACAATTTATACGAATGCGCCATTGAATTCTTAACTATTATTCCTGCACCATCAGGACCCCTGTTAATCATGCATGATAGCATATCCATGACATACGGTGTAACATTCTTCCCTGACTTACTCAGTACTCCTGATATACCACACATTATCGCTCTCACTTCAGTAGAATTTAATTGGTGAGAAACCTTTCAACGGTTCAGAACCTTTCAACTTCTATCATAATATTCTTCGAACCTAACTTTTATAAGTTTTTTTGATCAAAATGATAAAAAATGTAGGAAAAAATATTAGACAAATTTCATTATTTTCCGGAGATCTTGACCATTTACTACTATTTTGTTCTGCATTATCTTCTCATCCTTGGGATTGAATGCAATTCCTTTACCAGCTCTCTCGATCATGCAAAGATCATTTCTAGTATCGCCAATAGCTATTGTATCCTTCAAAGGGATATTCATGGAACCAATCAGTCTTTCAAGATGGAATCTCTTGCATACAGAGATTTTGCACCAGCAGTTGATTTGTTCCCATCCTAAAGGCATATTTATTTCACCTGTAAGCTTACCATCTTTCACCTCTAATGCATTAGCGACATTAAAATCCATATTGAATCTTTTTACAATGTGTTCAGTAGCAAGTGTGTAACTATCGCTTATTACACCAATCACATAACCAAGTTCTCTGAGTTCTCCAATTATTTCAGAAGCCCCATCCATGATGGGTATGCCTCTTACAGCTTCTGTAACCTCACTAGCCTTTACACCCTTCCATAATTTTGCTATTTCTTTTGATTTTTTGTGTCCTTCTATATTCGTGACCATTATTTCCCTAATTCTGTCTGAAAAGTCATACTTGTCCCCCAAAGCAAAAACTAACCTACCGTTGATCAACGTACCATCCATATCAAATGCTGCAAGTTTTTTTTTCAAGATAACTATAATGAGCGAAACTGTTCCAAGGTCGAGGACTTTTCTCTTAACATTTTTTCGAATACATCAATATCGATAAAATTGAACGGTTTTATCTTATGTAGTAGTGGTGGTTCATCACCCTCGCTCAATTGAGTATTACTCCTAAGCTCTACTAGTATTTTTTCTCTTAATGGTTTGGGACATATCCTACTATGATAGATTGAAGCCAAAGAACAAAGTAACATTTCCTGCAGGTGGTCCTCTCCTTTTTCTTCATGAAAATGTGGGTTTCTAGTTTGCACTTGGAAGACATCAACGCCTTTATCAAGTGCTTCATTCTTGCTGCCAGAATTCAATCCTCCAAACTCCTCTAATACATTCATTATTTCGTAGGGCTCAATAGCAAATCCTGATGTATATGTGAGAAGTTCTGCGAGCTTTATACTCATTGCATGTTCCCCAGAATTGCCTGTCTTGCAGATATCGGTTTCAAACCCTGTGTGATGGGATATCAAAGAATTTAGGTGACTATTTGTGTACTCTGATATTCTGCCCCTCATAGGAAAAGAAAACCCTCCTTGTGATACTTTTGGCTTGTAAACCCAAGAAATTCTGGACATCACGTAAGGTGTGCTTGCCATAACGAAGCTTGATGCAAAAATTTTCACATATTCATTAACTGCCCCCGGAACATAATTATCTGCATCCACAAATCCTACATACTCCTTCCCTACCATTTTAGCCAACAACATACCAAGAATCATCGATTCTCCCTTCCCATCTCTAATGGCCCCATCGTCTAGCATATCTGTATATCCCAATTTCTTCAATATCTCTCCTAGCTCAGGATCTTTTTGATGAATTATTATAGAATCACGTCCAACAAATTTATTGAACTGTTCAACACAATTCCTCTCCATTTTGTACTTGTCCAGAGATTCGCGATCACTGTTGGATACTATAATATTAAAGCAATCGTGTGGTATACCGCTTAACACACCTTCAAATATCTTGAGTTTTTCATTTTTTATTGGTATCACTATTGCCATTTTACTCTCCATGTTTTCTACTTCGTCTGTCTCTACTTTCCTGATCGTTTGTGGCGGTTGATATACTTCCTGCTTAGCTCCTGAATCTATTTCATAAACTTTCTGCACAGAATTCAAACTCACCGCACCAAACCTTTCAGTAAACCTTGGTATTTCTAGTTTCATCGTAATTAAAATAAATATTGTATTACATATATTGTTTTTCTACTTTCAATATTTGTTATAATTTTCCTAATAATTCATGTCAGACTTGTTACTATTCTTTATCAGTAAAAAGAGAATCCTGCCTTCCTAGGAGTGTTTTTGTATCGTTTTTTAGATTATATTTCACATTATGATTCGTTGGAATAAGCTTGATCTTAACAAAAGATAATGCCTGCAACTCTTTGATATAGATGCACTCGTAAACTTAATTTGGAATCCATGATGACTGAATTATAGTGAAAAGTGAAAAAGCGACCTTCAAACATATCTCTGTCTTGGAAGCAAAAAATTAGGGAGCGGTAAGGTTACAATTGCTGATATCGGGATAAGAAATCGTATCTGGCTTCTTACATCCCTGATTCGATACATTTAACTCAAGATATCATTGGAGGAATTCCAAAAAAAACATATGTTGAAGAGCCCTTTGATATACTGTTATCACAGAAATTATAGTTTAGAGACTGCGGAACAATTTAGTAATCAGGGCTTAAAATGTGTATAGTTTGGATGGCGGTTATTGTGAATATTCTAAGAAATCAAAAGGTAGACCTTAGAAGAGTTCTTAAATCAAGGATAGACCTATAATACTTTGAAAATTCTGTTTCTGCCTGTGATGGTAAGATTTTAGTCTAGACAAATGATAATACTGTGAACATTGGAAGAAGGAAGATAGGAAATTGTGACATTTAACCAGAATTCCACTTGATTGTGGTAAGTACCATTAGACATCTAGGTTTGATAGCAAATTTCGATATGAATACATACACAGGTGATGTTATCATTTCTATTTCTTGAGTTCGGGGAGGATTCAAAAACTCACTAAGCATAAGGCAGGAAAAGTAAACACTCAAAAAATCGCATCGTATAATTCATCTAAACATTTTAGTAAATTTTGGTATTGTTAAGTGCTCTAAAAGAGACCATACTTTGATGAACCCTTCCGTGATTCCAGATCAAGATATACATCGCATTTTTTTTCTTCTAATTGACTTGAAAGCCATTTGATAAACCTATCTTCTAACTTTATATTCTGCATTGTTTGTCTTGTGCTTATTTGTTCAATAACTCTTCCCATAATGTTTGGAGTTACGTGTAAAACGAAGAAATACCAACCCATCCTGTACTCTGGCTCATCCATAGCGAATTCGTTTTTCGCGTTTGCTACAAGTTCTGCGCTTTGCATCACTTTATGTATTACACCTCTGTCCTTATCGTAGTTCGTAGTTGCAACGGATATACCAACGGCCTTTACACCGTCTATATTTTTTTCTCTAACTTGGTATCTAGACCATTTTCTTATTCCTATACTTATGAATGCCAGTAAAACCCCCATGGCGAACATTAACCTACCAAGAAATCCTACTTCTGTATATGATAGATTCCTCTCATATCCCGGAGAGGGTACGGGACTCGTTAATGGACCACTAGAAAGATTCTGGCTAGAAAATAAGATTATAGTCAAACCCACTCCCATGAAAGCAGCTGAAATAAGAATCATTATCCATTGGGGTTTATTACCGAATCTCAATACCACTAGATGCGCAATTGATATTATTATCCTTTGTTCCTTGAGTTTGAATATTGAATTTGAAGATGATGCAAAAACTTACTAGGTTGTTCCGTTTATGCTGTTTAAGTTTCCCCTAAAAATAGTGAAGATGAACTGAAAAAATAAGAAATGGAATAAACTAGATAAACAAAAATGATGGAGTATAGGCTCAACTACGGGGAAGAGAAACCTCTAAAATATACCTTTTTTAGATTCAACTGATCCCAAAACTGATCATTTAGTGAATAATTGACGATCATTTGGATCTATTTGCAATGCTGCCCGTAGCAGATCATGAAATTTCAGGAGATAACAGATGAACAATGGAAGATGATATCACCGCATCTCCCCAAGCCAGCCAGAACCGGAAGGCCAAGGGCAGACGACAGAAAGACAGTCAACGGAATCCTGTTTGTCGGGATAACAGGATGCAGGTGGACTGGGATGTCACAAAGGTACGGCTCCAAATCAACTGCGCACCGCAGACTGCAGAACTGGCAGCGACGTGGAATATGGAAGAATATCCTCTCCGCTGCAGTCAAATCAGCCCACAGATCAGGCAAGATGCAGCTGCAAAAAATATCAGTCGATTCGTCATCAGTTCCGGCCAAAAAAGGGGAAGCGTCATAGGATACAACGGATTCAACAGGATTTCAGGCACAAAAATACACGTTGCGGTGGAACAAAACGGACTGCCAGTCTCAGTAGTAATGTCCTGCAAATCAGCATGACTCTGCAAGATTTGTAGACGTGATGGATGGCATCTCACAATATCTGGATGAGAGATCTATCAGAAAAATTGCGCGGTGCCAAGCAGACAAGGGCTATGATGCAGAATTCATCAGGAAATACCTCACCAAAAGAAAAATCTCTGACTGCATACCTTACAGAAAAAACAGTAAGACACAACAACAAAATGATGATACAGAACAATACCTATACGGCAAGACGCGCTATGTTGTGGAGAGATTCTTTGCCTGGTTGAAGAATGGGTTCCACAGAACCAGGATCAGATATGAGAAGAATGCACAAAACTATCTGGCATTTGTTATCATTTCGTCGATTATGATGTATTGGAGAGTATTGGGATGACTTCATAGTAGAAAAAGAACCTTCAATTCTTAGCTAACCGATAATATTATAATGACTTGGTTAAGGAATATTGTATCTAAGAGTAGAGTAAGGATGAATTTCATAGTTCACTCACGGAATTTACTTGTATTTCCGACACGGACATCTTGGGTGCGAAATGTCAATTCTATTTATACTGCCGTTGCAATTGCAAAAGGTGTACGATCTATCCACATATATGCCTCAAGACTTGATTATAGAACAACAATTTATTATAACATACTAGATTCAATTATTCAATCTAATCTAGGAATCTAGGAAAAATTCCAGAGACTCTGAATGTATTCTGCCCTCATCTTTGAACCAGTCACATTCTATGCCTAATTAATCCTAGCGATGTATGTTGTTAGATAAAATATTGCAATTGCATGAGAGAAGACACTTAATGCTTATCAGAAATTAATGTAATTTCTTTTCCCCACACAATACTCAGCCAAATTCTGTATGTTAATCTTGGCAATAGTAATCTCTTGACACATTGCTAGACCATCGTCTCTCCTCAATCCATGTTTTGATAAATAGGGTCTCTCTGAATCTAACTTCCGAGATAACAACTCCAAAAATCCTCTAATCAAATTCGTATCAAGAATTATCTTACCTTCCCTAGTCCATGCATATTCCCTTTTCTTTATGCGATGTTCATGATTTGTAGGAGCAGCCATCTTGTAAACAGAATATTCCACCATCCAACGGTAAGGTTCAATCAAATCATAAACCAACGCTTGAAAGGAAGTATGCATCTTATGATAAAACCCAAAGTAAGGGTCTAATCCTAAACCATTCACAAACTTGGCAATTTCTCCAGCTAATACTGAGTACCCATAATTGAGAAGTGCGTTAATCACATCTGATGCATACCTATTAGACATAACCAACCCCCCACCGTGCCTTGAATCGAATCCATACTTGGAATGAAACAACTTGGAGTAATTACGAAAATAGAGGTGTCCAAACCTTGATTCTATACTAAGAAACTTTCGTCTATCTTTGTAGCTATTAATTGATTCTTTATAATCTATTAATTGTTCTATAGCTTTTTCAAGTTCTTCTTTGTCTAACGATTTAAAAAATCCGATCTGACTATGCAACTTTGCAGAGAGAAGTTGCTTTTGCAAATACAATCTTTTATCAGGATCTCTAAATGTATCATACTGGCCTATCCTATAGTTAGTCGCAGTATTACTTGACATCACATTATTCATATTTGAGATTAAATTTCCATAAGTATCCGTCAAAATAACGTTGATGTTTTTCTTAGCTAATAATTTAATAGCCTCAGTAGAAACATAACCCTTACCTGAGATTACTATCTTCTCGTATGGAAGCTTTGTAACGAACCATTCTTCTCTTTCCTGTTCTTCTGTGAAAGGATTTTTACCATCATTCAAAACTACTCTATGTTCTTTCAATCTTATGCTTACTCCATAACCTTTCAGTAATTTGATGTTGTAATGGTTCCTCTTCCCTTTCAGAGTCACAACGTAATAACGCCCGTATTGATCATAAGCATTATCCAACGAATCATAATTAGTAATTACCTGAGGCTTGGGCATAATTAAGCCGGTCGAAACGATAAGATCAGGTTCCATTTTTCATTGGTAATGTGTTTAGCTCAGACTCGATACTTCTTCGTATATTATTTTTGATTGACGTGATTCGGACAAAACCTAATAGGAAAAGTAGACCATTCTACTATTCTCCTACAGTTATGGTGAGATGCTTCATCGTTAGAGTATGGATAAGAATACCAAGCAACAATGCTTTGCATGAAACTTTTTGATAGACATGCCATACAACAGGAAGGTAATGAAGGCATGTGGTCTTGATAGGTTGCCAGACAGAAGAACATTCGACAGAAGGTCAAGGCCGTATCAATTGACATAAGATCAAGGATAGATGTTATGGGTGTGCTCTTCATAAAAGATGGGTTGGTAGACTCATCCATAGTATCCGTTGACAGTTCATTGTTGAAAGCAAAGGGACATGTATGGCATAGATCAAACATGAAGAATGAAGTACCACGTTCAGGTATAGATACAGATGCTCGATGGGGCTACAGCAGAACTAAGGGACGGGTATTCGGATACAAACTGCATCTAGCATCTAGTACAGGTTCATTGATAGTTCCATTATCAGCTGATTTCACAACAGCTAACATTACTGATAACAAGATGTATGAAAGCATAACATCTTCATTGCCTTTAGGAATGGTGAGGTATGTTGTAGGAGATGAAGGATATGATGATCACAAGTTATGTGATTTCAGCAGGTATAGAGGGCATCCAGTATTCCCATTGGAAAGGTATAGGCATACTACAGATAATAGACTGGCATTGCTGCAGTTCTATCAATCTGAATTTGGACAGCATGTATATTCTCGGAGGAGCATAAGCGTTGAGCCATTGATAGAGCATATGAAGGATGTATTTACCATAGATCCATTGCCAGTTAGAGGATTTGATAAAGCTAGGAGCATCGTTCTGATTTCTATATTGCTATACCAGCTGATGGTATACTACAACTACTTGACAGGAAGACCATTAAGGGCATTGAAGCACATGTTGGGAAGTTAATCAATCAGAGGCATCAAGTTATTTTTGTTATATGGAATAATGCCCATGCTTCATCTATTTAGAAGAAATACCCGCAACTTATGAGCGTATAACTCTGCTGTCCTGGCACATATTTCTTTCCATATAGAGCTTTAGATTTTTTTTCTACGAGCTCTAATGGAACATTAAGTCCCACGTCAGTAATTTTAAACTCTTTTCCTGAATCAGAGGTTCCTTCGATTATACGCATCTTCCGGAGAAATTCTAGAGATTGTAGAGTTAACGATTCTGTCAATTCCGTATTCCCTCTTTCTTTAGCTTTTCTAAAGACTAGAGAAGAATCAAATGTTCCACTAATATCTTCCTTGATTATTTCATGAACATTTCTCACCGTGGTTGCAATATCCATCGCAGATTGGGATAGCGGAGCTTATTTAAACCTTACAACATCCATGCACTGCATTCAACAATAATGATCAAACTTTTCATATCAGTCTGATCATACATCACATCTACTAATGTAGTTGCCTATGGCTCTTCAAATTAGTATAATTGTTTTATAGATTAAGATAAATCAATCCCCTTCGGTTAACAAAGATTGGATAAAAAACAATATTAAAAAACTATAAGGCTGCAAGATTTAAATAACTACAACAGTGTTGTATTTCAATATGACCACAAGGTCAGTAGAGATTATTATAGTAATACTATCGTGGATCCAATGGCAGTGTTTGACCTGCCAGAAAGAAGAGTTCTATCAAAATTGTTGATGACCGGCTGGATGTGAAATGAGCATGCTTAAGATGAGCACCGAAGAAGTACAGGAAATTTCTAATGGTATGGAAAACAAGAGCGCACAAGAGGTTCTAAAGTGGGCTTTGGATACCTTTCATCCAAGAATTGCATTGGCTTCCAGTTTCAATCCAGGTGATCTCGTAATTATAGATATGCTAGCCAAGTTAAGAAAAGATGCGGGTATCTTTACTTTAGACACTGGGCGACTAAATCAAGAGACATACGATTTGATGGATTCCCTACGTGACAAATACGGTATCACAATCAATATCTATTTTCCAGATCAAGAAGAGGTTGAAAATATGGTTAGGACACGTGGTCTAAACCTCTTTTATCGTAGCATTGAGAACAGAAAATTGTGTTGTGAAATTAGGAAAGTCCATCCATTGAACAGAGCCCTAAGCAAGCTGGATGCATGGTTAACTGGTTTAATGAGAGAACAAGTATCAACCAGAGCTGACATCCAGAAAGTTGAGATAGATTCAGGCCAAGGCAACATCATAAAAGTAAATCCAATTGCTGATTGGACCTGGGATATGGTGTGGGACTACTTAAGGGAAAATAATGTACCTTATAATAAGTTGAATGACAAAGGATATCCGAGTATAGGATGTGAATGTTGTACAAGGGCTGTAAAACCTGGAGAGGATCTGCGAGCAGGAAGATGGTGGTGGGAGCAACACGCCGATAAGGAATGTGGAATGCACTTCACCCATGCTAAGAAAAAGTTGTTTGTTTTGAGTGAGAGCAGTGGTATTCCTTCCCCTCATGGAGGTCTGCTGGTAAATAGAGTTCTATCTGGAAACTCTCGAGAAAAGGCATACAATGATGCAAATGAGTTGATGAGCATAAGAGTAGGTGAGGATAGAGTTAGCGATATAGAGAATATAGCGGATGGGATTTTTAGCCCGTTAGAAGGATTCATGCTGGCTCACGATTTTACAAATGTTCTAAAGCGAGGGAGGCTTGAAAATGGACTAGCATGGACTATTCCAATTGTATTTGACACTGATGAGCAAACTGCTAAACAAATGAAGGAATCTGGTGATGTTGCTATAAGAGATGAACTCGACAGAATATTTGCAATATTGCATGTTGAAGAACTCTTCAATTTTAACAAGCTGGAGATGGTCAAAGCAATTTGTCAGACAGATGACATCGGACATCCAGGCGTCAATAGGATAATGAAAATGCAGGATACGTTAATCGGAGGCAAAATCGATTTAATAGATAGGCCAATCAACAGTGAACTTAGGAACCACAGATTTTCACCAGTACACACAAGGGATGAATTTAGAAAACGTGGATGGAGAACAGTTGTTGGTTTTCAAACAAGAAACATACCACACCTTGCACATGAAATGTTGCAGAAGGCTGCACTAAACCTATTCGATGGTTTATTTATCAATCCACTGATAGGAAGAAAGAATGACGGAGATTTCAAAGATGAAGTGATAATAAAGGCATATGAAACACTGATAGGCAATTATTATCCACAGGAAAGCTTGATGTTTGCGACACTACACTCAGAAATACGATATGCTGGCCCAAAGGAAGCCATTCTGCAAGCGATAGTTTGCAAGAACTATGGTTGCTCTCACTTCATTGTAGGTAGAGACCATGCTGGTGTTGGAAACTACTACCATCCATTTGCAGCACATGAGATTTTCAAGGACTATCCAGAGCTTGAAATAAAACCTGTTTTCTTCCCAGCATTCTTTTATTGCAAGATATGTATGAGCACTGTTAGCGAAAATACTTGTCCACATGATCCGCAGCATAGATTGGAGGTGAGTGGAACGAAGTTGAAAGAGATAGTCACCAGTAGAGAAGGACCATCTGAACTCTTGATGCGACCTGAGATTACTGAATTGATATTGAACTGGAAAAATCCATTTGTAACTTAGGTTTTTATTGATGATATTGGGTGCTAATTAAATGAAGAACTTAGCTCTTGTAATCATAATTATCTTATTGTCACCCATGATCACAAATATGGTTTATGCGCAAGAACAAGAAAAGAGAAAATATGAAACTATTACCATACCATACACTGCAGCAAATGCGGTGTTTTTGTCTCCTGAACGTTATGAATTTCCCACCAACCACTTAGCTAACTGGATACTGAATATACAAAACAATTTGGAGTATAACGAAAAAAATCCAGAAGCGAAAATTGTTCTACGACTAAAAGAAAATCCAGAAGATACAAATTTTGTAGAAATAGCGATGCTCACACCCCCCTCTAATGGGCTCTGGATTGCTGTTGCAAATGAAGAGGTTGGTTACATGCGCCTGTATGAAAATACACATGCGTGGTTCGCTGACAAATCAATATCTGCATCATTTGTACAGAATGAAAGGCTAAGCGTAAACAATGGTCAGAGAATTGTTTTGGATCGATTGCGAATAGGTCCATTCACTCTTGATACAGTTGAGCTATATGGAAGAGAAGATTCTGATGCTGATGTAAGCGCATTTGGGGGCGAATTAGTTTTATCTGTTTTGTCAGGCAATCCCCTAGATAACCCAATACTGATGATTCCTCCTATAGTGGCTGTCGTAACTGCCGGCATAATCCTAACTTTACTGATTATCAAGAAGAGGACATAAATTCCATGTAATACCTACATTGATTTTTTAGAAGGCATGACCCGCATAACGGACCTATCGGCTTGCAAACATTCTGTCCAAACATAACAAACGTGTCATTGATTCTTATCCAGTATTTTTTGTCCAATTTACTTGTGAGTTCTATTTCTGTCTCTTCTGGTGTTTTGGTTTGCACCAATCCTAGTCTATTGGCAATTCTATGCACATGGGTATCAACCGGTATGGCTGGTTGGTTAAATGCATAAACCAGAACACAGTTTGCAGTCTTTCTTCCTACTCCTGGTAATTTTAGCAATTCAGAGACATTATTAGGCACATTTCCATCATACTGTTCTATTAGGATCTTTGCCACTTCCTTTATCCTTCTAGCCTTGACATGATAGAAACCAGAGGGTTTGATCAGATGTTCAATTTTTTTAGTAGATGCATTAGCAATCTCTTCCACTGTTTTGTATTTTGCAAACAAATTCTTCACGGCTATTGTTGAATTTTCGTCTCTAGTTCTTGCAGATAGTATTGTACCCATTAGTATCCGCAGCGGATCTCCATTTTCAGTCTCCTGCAATTCTTTAAGAGCTGTCATTCTTGGGGGTTTTAATCTGCGTATTGATTCAAGCATCGAATCAAGAACCTTTTGTATATCCATGCTGAGGAAGGTGTTATTATCATTATTATTCTTTGTATGAAATAGTTTATTATTGCGAATGCAGTTAGTGTGTTCATCCAGTTAACAAGAGAGGAAGAAAAAGCGCTTAATGGCGAAAAAGGTGATGCACTAGCCACTGCTTACAGAATACTATTGGCAATAGGTGAATCTACTGATGCTGAAAAACTCGTCCCAGTAAATTGGGCTCATGTCTCTGGTGTGAATTATAACACGATTGGAGATTCTGGTGTGCAGTTTCTTGAAAACCTAAGTAGAGATTGTAAATTTACTGTGAAGACAACAATAAACCCTATGGGCTTCGATCCACTTAAAATAAGTTCATTGAAAGTGAACACTAAGTTCATTACAGAACAGAACAAAATTGTAGATGCGTATAGGCTCATGGGTGGAATGAATTCATACACTTGTATCCCATACGAAGTTTTTCAAATCCCTCCTGAAGCAACAAATGTAAGTTTTGCTGAAAGTAATGCGGTAATTTACGCAAACTCTATCCTACATTTACGAACAAACAAGGAGAGTTCATTGAGCGCACTTGCAAGTGCACTTACTGGTAAAGCACCTTATTCAGAATTACGAATTGAAGAGATGAGAAAACCTGACAAGTGTATAAAAATCAAAAGTCAGCTTGACAACGAATTGGATTATGGTTTACTGGGATATTTTGCTGGTAAGGTAGCGAACAATGTAGTCGCCTTTGATAGCATCAAACAATTGGAGAAGCAAAATGCAAAATCACTTTCAGCTGCAATAGGAACTTCTGGATCCTGTGGGATGTTCTCTATAGGAAATACTGATGGTGAGAAAATAGAGTTTGGAAAGGAAGAATCCAAGAATGTGCAGGATGAGCTAAGTACCAAAGAGAGTGGAGATATTATCACTCTGGGCAGCCCCCAGTTAGGTGTAGAAGACCTATCTCTACTGGCCAATTTGGTTGAAGAAAAGAAATTCAAGAAGAGATGCTTGATATTTTGCGCAAGGGCAGCTTACGAAAGTGCAAGAGATCTTGGATACACACAAAAGATTGAGAATGCTGGAGGCCAGTTGCTATGTGACTGCTGTACATGTTTAACTCCACTTGTTGATCAGAAAGAAGTTGATAGCGTAATTACTAACAGCATCAAGGGCGCATATTATTTGAACAATTTCAACAAGGTTGACGTATGTTTAAAGCCTTTGAAGGAGATAGTGAGACAAGAGTGCGTATGAGTTGCCGAAAGATTGTTGGTGGTTCTGAAGAAGGTGAAGCGTTGGTAAGCAAACAGACAATTAATTTTCTTACGATGATTGATCTCAAGAGCGGAATAATAAAAGACGTAAAGCACGAACTTCATAAGAAGAATGTTACTAACAAAGTATTTGTGTTTCCCAATGCTATTGGCAGTAGCGTTGGTGCATACTCTGTATTTGCTTTAAAGATGAATAATGTTGCTCCAAGGGCTATGATATGTAATAAAGCTGACATTACCACAGCTTCGGGATGTGCAATTGCTAATATACCATTAGCGGACAGACCAGATGTAGATATTTTCAAAATAAAATCGGGTGACAAGTTAAGAATAGTGTTGGATGAAAATCTGATCGAAATTTGTTAGTCCATTCCTTTTAGTTTGTATTGACAAATTGATATTATTTCGTTGGTAATATTCTTCTATTGGTTTTTGTAACTGTGCGAATCGTGACTCGAAGGAATTTTATCCGAAACGTGAAAATTAGGTATCAAAACTTACAATATTAACTCATAGATTTTGTAGCTATAGCAATTATAATCCAAAATTCCTTTTCAAATTATTCCTTACCATTTCCAATTCAAGCATAACATTGTAAAACATAATTTTCAACCCAAATCAACTTGAATTTTATTTAATGTCTTTATTTAATGTCAATACTTTGTCATATGTAATTTACCCATTTATATCTGGCCAACGCAATACTTCCTTTGGCTTCACTCTTGGGTATAACAAAATTAATGCTAACCAGGAATAGCAATAATATTTCTAAAATGTCTATCTAAAGGTGTTTCATATCTACATACAGGGATTCCAATCGAAGATTTAGATTCTTTAGATGATAATTTTCTACTAATTTATTGCTTGTTCAATACCTCTAAAATTTAAATACCATTTCCGTTACTCAAAATATTGATAAGTCTAAGATCTTTTATTATCCTCAACATATTTGTATATTATCTTCCTTAATTTCTACCAAAAAACTTTTAATTTCTTTTTTATTGAGTTAGCTTGCTCTGGTGCGCGGCATTTTGATGGGCGAACTGAGCCACAGTGCGATGACGACAAAAGTCCGTGCACCAGCAGTACTAGTGAATTACATATTTGCAATCAATGTTAGTGATCGCATAACTATACCGCAAAACTTTCATTATAGAATATTTTAGATATTTTGCAATGACAAGCTCGGACAGCTTTGGTGCACAACAAGGATTTGGTGTCACGGTTGCGAAATGTTTGAATGAGGAAGTTATTAAGCTTAAGAAAGATGTCAAAGCAGAACTTTATGGACATATTATTAATACATCACGATTCGGAAAATTTGAAATGCTTCTTTGGAATGGTGATATTTCTGTTGCAAGAGATCTCATAATTAGAGCAAGTAAAAGGTATAAGATCAAGACACTCGAAGGTGGTTATAAACCAAGTTCTTTTTTTTCCTTTTCCGTCGAAAATAGAGATTATAAAGTGCACTACAATGGTAGCCTTGTGGGCTATTTAGAATTAACAAAGTCAAGGTTACCAGGTACTAAGTGGAGAGTTTCGGGCGAAAAGGCAAGATAGTGTTTAGTCACAATACATCTTCATTGATGGTATTCTTTACATTTTCCAATGCAATATCAATTGATTTGTCATCATAATATACCATCTGATGAAATGGATTCTTAGTCATATGGTCGACTGCATTTTCACTATCAACAAACATGGGTCTCTCCTCACATGTCAAACACATAAAAGGCATGATAACAAGATCTAAATACAAATATGTAAGCATTTTCAGTTTTATTGTAGTGGGCTGTGTAGAAACCATAGATTTTAGCCTGTTGTGCACGGAATTGCACCATGAGATCAATGTATCACATATAACTCCTGCCTATGCATGAAAGAGTCAAGGTATGTCAAACTTGCTAGAACCATGCTCAATGTTTTGATAAAGGCCAGGATACCCCTGTACATACACAAGAAGAGCAATCATATCTACACTGTATGGCAGCATACAATCCTTCTGGCATTAAGGCAGTATGAAGGGAAGAGCTACAGGAGGTTTGTGGAATGGCTGCATGAAGCATACTACCTGAGGATCTTTCTACATCTAGATATAGTACCCCATTATACAACACTGCAGAAGTTTGCTTCAAGGATGAATGACATGCTTCTGTACAGGATAATCAGTTCATTCATCCTTCTTACGAAGGTAAGGAAGATGTTTGTGGGAATAGATGCGTCTGGATTCAAATCCAGTAACGCTTCATCATATTATACTGATGTAGCAGGAATAAGGAAGCGTTACATCAAGCTGTCTATAGGTGCTGAAGTGAGAGAGCAGCTGGCATGTTCTTTGAAGATAAGAAGAGGGCCAAGACACGATACTATAGATTTCACACCATTGCTGCAAAGGGCATCAAGTATAATGCTATTGTCTATAGTTGCAGCTGATAAAGGCTATGATAGCGAAGCAAATCACGAATTTGTTAGAGAGTATCTAGGTGCTGTGAGCAGTCCCTGCTAGATATGGAGATGTACCAGTATGGAGAACGCATGGAAGATACAGGAAGCAGATGGAGAGGAGATTCTACAAGGAACTTTACTGTCAGAGTAACAAGAACGAAACCATACTGTCTGTGGTAAAGAGAATGTTTGGTGAGCATATACTATCAAGATCTGTTAGAATGCAGAACAGGGAGCTGTTCTTCAGAGTAATTGCCTACAACATGCATAGATTAACTGTATTTTTGGTATGGTTTCTACAGAGCCTTGTAGTGATAAATTTAGAATACAAATTCAGTCAACGCAAGTTGGTCCAATAATCTTGTGCGAACGATTTTATATGGTAAGAGAGATTGTCATCACGGTTTGACAACAAACTCTTGTCCAGAGTGCAGTGGTGAATTGGATTATGAACCTAATACCAGGCACTTCGTTTGCAAGAAATGTGGGCTTTATGTGACTCGAGAGCAGATTTACGATATAAAAGACAAAGATAGACCAGAACAGAAGAAAAGCAGACAAGATGAGTATCTTGACTGGTGGTTAAGCAAGAAAAAATAATTCTCACTTTTTGTTTGTTGTATATAGACACCTATGTCATGATGTAAATGGATTCTTGGCCATATTATTATATATGGACTAGTTTCTGTGATTGAAAACATATTAACTAATAATCACACTATATTCAATACATGAGCATTGAATTACCGAAATGGGCTGAGGATGAAATTAATTCCATAAAGGACTCCTCATTCAAACCTGTCCCTAAATGGGAAGGAACGGGCTACTTTCTTGACATATATGATAAAGAAAGACGAGCTGACATTCAACTCTACGAAAAAGTGCCCCCGGGACAACACATCATCAAGGCTGATATTCCTAATGAAATAAAGATGGATGATTTGCTAAAAGGGTTTGTTTATGCTTACAAGGTGAAAATTCTAAAAGCATCGTTAAGCAACAAACTGAGTAAATATTTGAAAGAAAATTTGAATATGCATATGGAAGGTATTTATCAATATGAAATAGAATCACTTGAAATACTAGATGTTGATGCAGGAGTTTCCTCCTCTTCAGACATAGAAGATTCTGACAACTAATCGTAGTAAAAAAATACATCATATTAGTGTATTATTAGTTTGGTTTGCCCCTTTTGTTGATCTAAGAAGGAAAGAGATGCAGGATACGAAGTAAGATGAATTCAACGACCAGATTTTGTAATTATCATAATCATTGTTCTGAACAACATTATCTCAAGAAATTGCTCAGTGTTATATCGAAAATATGAAATCGTGGTAAGAGTATATTTATCGACCGTCATCATAATCAAAATGCATAAAATAATGCTTGAATGAATATTATTGAATGTCGTTATGTCCGTAGAGTGTTTTTGTACTTCTCACTGTCTTTGTCATATTAACCACATCGAATTGACTGCTTTCCTTAAACTGACAACTAAACCTGAAGATCTGCTTCTTCGATCTTCTTCATATATCTCCTAAATGTAGAGCCTAATATAGGATTTATCAAATACGGTAAAGTCTGCGTGAGCCATACAGCACCTCTTACATAAAATGGCACTATTATCTCAAGACGTTTTGAATTAGTAGCGTGTAATATCGCCTTAGATACATTAGAAGCATTCAAGCTTACAGCAGATAGTCTTATCTTCTTGAAGGATGGATGGTTGAAAAAGTTTGTTTTTACTGTAATGGGACTTACTACAGTGACACCAACACCAGTTCCCTTCAATTCATGATAAAGGCTTTGTGAGAATCCCAATATTCCAAACTTTGATGCGCAGTATGATGCAAAACCAGGAATTCCTATACTACTTGCTACCGATGCAACATTTACGATGTGACCCATTTTTCTAGCAAGCATCGAAGGCAAGAATTGTTTTGTACAATAAATCACACCGAGCAGGTTCGTTACTATCTGTTCCTCCATTTCCTCAATTGATAGGTCGCTTACTCTGCCAAAAATTGCAAAGCCAGCATTGTTAACAAGAATATCAACTTGATCAAATCGATCAAATATTGTTTTGTTCATAGCTAACACTTGTTCCTTCTTCGATACATCACATGGAACTACCAAGGTATTGATCCGATAATTCTGTCTTATTTCGTCCGCAATCGCCTCCATCTTTAGTTTAGATCTCGCTACAAGTACAATATTTGCGCCCCCCTTCGCGAAATCTAGAGATGCTTGTTTGCCTATTCCACTAGAAGCTCCAGTTATAACAACTACTTTATCCTTGAACTGCATATCGAATTTTCGTAAAGGGTATTTAAAGTGGTTTCTAAGGAGTTGGTGTTGTGGTGCTGTCCAACTTACTTACAGTCATCTTCATAAGAGCAATCCAGGCTATCACCAACTGGACATGATAGGAAGCTATCCTCCAAGCTATAATTATGCTACCAAAAGCCAAGGCATCAATTCCGAAAGTGGATAGATATGCACCAATACCGAACTCACTTAGACCAGAACCTCCTGGACTTATAGGCAGAGTTCCAATCGCCACTGAAGCCGATACAGCCATAAGTGATTCTATGAATCCTACAGTTGCTTCAGTGTTTGCAAGAAACATGAAGGTTAAGCCATGTATACATGCAGCAACAAAGGTTAATGCAAGACCTGTTACAAATATCCTTAATGATGATGAATTTAAATTCTCTTTAGACATTTCACACAAGACTTTCAGAGTATCGTTACCACTATCAGTCATCTTCACTGCTCTATTGTCACCAATGAATCTCCTTAGAAGGGGGGCTGTAAATTTAGGCAACTGTAAAACCCTTTTAGACGACATTATTAGCAGTACTAGATAAGTTGTAAAGATTGGGGATACGATCACGACTATCCCAGTTGCAATAACATAGTTCCCGGCTAGAAAGGCCCATATGGCAGCTATGTAAGATAGAGTTGACCCTACCATTACATCACTTATGATTTCTATAATAATTACCCACATGCCTTTACCTGCATGAACTCGCTTCTTATGCAACCAAGCTACTCTCAAAAATTCACCGCCGGTATATGCAGGCGTCGTTAGAGTTATGAACTCGCTTCCTATTCTAGCTAGAATGGTGCTTCTCATACTTGTAACAGAACCAACAAAACTTTTTACAAAGTAATGAAAGCGTAATCCTTGCACAACCATTTTTGCTAATGCTGCTATACTAGCAAGCACAAATGGAATTATACCGACAGCGATAATATCAGAAGGACCAACATCTAGCAATAGAGCTATAATTACCAATGGTACCAAGCTTGCAGCAATGGCAATGATCCTCCACTTCATTGGCATTACAACATTATTCCATGGTAATAAGCTTAAAGGATTTGAATCAAATCATTCATTAGGGTCGCAAGAAACTTTAGACAAACAATATTAATCTGTTAGAGACCTAGCTTTTTGTGTATATAATGCATGAAATTTCTACAATTCCATAGTTTGGATTATCATTGATACTTTGTCGGAAATTCCTATACACATTTGGGAAGTTTAATCATTCTAACTAATCATTGTATGTTATCGATACACTAATTTGCATGTCAATTATACAGAAATTATTATTGTAATATATTTTCATGATTGTATTCATTGTGTTACAATATTCATCTTTCAGATCACATAAGATCTGATTCTGATCTAAAGTAGTTGTATTGCTAGCTACTTGTCTACTTCCAATTGATTTGTAAACGGAGAACTTAACTGGAAATATCATTATCATATGTATGGAGGTGGAAAATTGGAATTGAATAGACAACAAATGGCACCGGCATCACTGATGGAACAGGAGACATTAAGAACTGCTGTGGAAATGGCTAGACCAAGTATTACGGTAATTGGAGCTGGAGGTGCTGGGAGTAACATATTGTCATGGATAAAGGATCGTGGAATATCTGGTGGAAAATTAATTGCCGTTAACACAGATGCAGCACACTTGAGTATCACTAGAGCGGATCGAAGAATTCTGATAGGAGCGAAACTCTGCTTAGGAAGGGGTTGTGGAGGTTATCCTGATAAAGGAAAGCAGGCAACATATGAAAACCTGCACGAGATCGAAAGAGAGATTGAAGGATCAGATATCATTTTCCTTTGTGCAGGTCTTGGTGGTGGAACTGGAACTGGGGCTATACAAATACTAGCTGAAGAGCTGAAGAAACTCACGGGCGGACTTGTAATAGGTGTGGTTACTCTGCCTTTCGCTGTTGAGCGTTACAGATTTGATCTAGCGAATGAAGCGTTGGAAAAGCTGCAAGGATGCTGTGATACTGTAGTAGCAATAGACAACAACAGGCTTACGAAGGTAGCGGGTAATCTACCTATACAAGAGGCATTAGGTGTAGCAAATGAATTAGTTGGTGAATTCATAAGAGGTATTACAGAAACAATAACTGCGGCGAGTCTGATCAATATAGATCTAGCTGACTTGACTGCGATAATGGAAAATAAAGGACTGGCAGCAATTGGAGTAGGATACAAAGATGGAGTTGATAGAATAGAAATGGCTGTTCGTATGGCATTGGATACACAGTTGCTTGACATCAAGGACATGTCACGTGCAAACGGTGCACTTGTACACGTGTCTGGTGGAGATGACATAACGCTTGATGAGGTCACAAGAGCTGGAGAGTTAGTTACACGATCACTGCCAAACAATGTGAAAGTAGTGTGGGGAGCGAAGGTTGACAAAAATATGAATGGGCAGGCAAGAGTTATGGTAGTTTTAACAGGCATCGAAAGTACGCTAGCACAACAGCTGAAACAAGAGACAGTTACTGTGTCGACTCACGATCAACCAAAGAAGAAGGGACTTTTCTCGTTCCTTCACTAATTTTTCCGAGATGGGACTATGACAATCCAAGAAAGGAAGCATAGACAGACAGAAGTAATGTCTGTACGCATAGAACAAATGGTGGTAGAGGAATTAAGAAGCGAAGCAGATTCTGCGAATATCTCCTTAAACGTACTTGTCAACCACATATTCAAGAGGTACACAGCATGGGAGAGGGACGCAAGTAGAATTGGCTTTGTGCCGATCACTAAAGACCTGTTCGCAACACTATTGGGAAAGTTAGAGCAGAACCAGCTGGAGCAAGTCGCTACGAGATCTGCAAAGAATATCATCGATGTAATAATCTACATGCAAAAAAAGTTTGATCTACAAACATTCCTAAGATGGCTAGATGAAATGTGTAGAGCATCTGGATTTGCAAAAAAACGAGTGATGGTGGACACATTGTACACCTACATAGTCCAGCACGATCTAGGGATGAAATATTCTATATATCTACAAACTATCCTGAAAATTCTTTTCGATAATTTGCAGAAACGAATAGAGCCAAACATAACAGAACAAAGTGTTGTATTCACAGCTGACATCGGTTGATTAATAATCAACCCCAAACTTTTTTATCTCACTTCATCATTATTTCGTATTACAATTTGACACTTACAATTTAGCGTTAGCTGTTGCGCACATTTTTCATTCCGCAATTTTTTAAAATATTTCCCATCACTAGTTAGTAGAGTCCAACTTTATATAGTTCAAAACAAAATGATCAATAGTTAGGATTAACAGAGGTTATCGAATAATGACCAACGGTAATAATAAAAAAAATGTGATCTCGTTGAGAATCGGTCACGAGGTAGTACGAACTCTCAAGGAACAAGCTAGAGTAGACCGAATGAGCCTTAATGTTTTAGCTAATAATGTCCTGCAGAATTATGTCGACTGGGAAAGAGACGCAAAAAAAGCTGGGTTCATACCGGTTACTAAGGATATGCTTTCATCTATTCTACTAAAAGTTGCTGATGAAGATATTGAAAAAATTGTGGAACAAACAAAAGACATTATAAAAGCACAGATCATTTACATGGAAAAGCGATATGATATTCAATCATTTCTGCATTGGCTCCGGAGTCGTTCTAGAGCATCTGGATTCAGTGAGAAAGAATTTTATCAGAATGAAATATTAATTTGCATTATACAGCACGAGCTTGGATGGAAATGGTCTGTGTATTGTAAGACACTAATAAAAACAGTATTAAAGGATCTTATCAATGGCAAAGTTGATTTTGATATCTCCTCATCAATGTTAATTTTTAGAATAGAAATGGACAAGCAAACAAAAGAAACAGTGTTGGGAATACTATGAAAGAATCCCCCTAACATTTTTATTAATTTGTATTGTTCATTTGCATATGTCATAACAAATAAATTGAATGTTAGTTATGGTCCATATTCTTGTTCATGTTCCAATTAATAGAAAGATGTTATATGAATAATTAGATATAATCCCATATTGACTTTCCTATATTACTATTTAATTCCACCATGCTGTGTAAAAATAAAGTAAATGTAATATTCCATTTCGTGTTTAGTAATATCTTGTGCATTTAGTAATTTCGTGTTTAGTAATATCTTGTGCATTTAGTAATTTCGTGTTTAGTAATATCTTGTGCATTTAGTAATTTCGTGTTTAGTAATATCTTGTGCATTTAGTAATTTCGTGTTTAGTAATATCTTGTGCATTTAGTAATTTCGTGTTTAGTAATATCTTGTGCATTTAGTAATTTCGTGTTTAGTAATATCTTGTGCATTTAGTAATTTCGTGTTTAGTAATATCTTGTGCATTTAGTAATTTCGTGTTTAGTAATATCTTTATCTTTACAAGTACACAAAAATTGTGATCTGTTCCAAACAAGTTTTTGATTTTAATTATATAATAACGAGCTATTACGTCTACAGTTGAGAAATTACAATAAGTTTTATGAATTCTTAAAAGGATGGTAGAAATAATCAATTAATAAATATCTTTGAAATTGGTGATTTCACCATGATTAATAGATTGGCTAGATTATCATCTCCTTGTAGAATAAATAATGAAATATATACTCAAAAATTGAATGAAAATCCTGATATCGTTATATATCATATATACCTACGGTGTGAAAGCGTCTTGATACTCTCGATAATCGTGAATGAAGCAATTCAAGTTGGAGAGTCAATTCACACACTCATTATAATGATAATTATCAACGCAAAAAAAGGGTATTTACATATATTGATTATAAGAATAAATAATTCTATAACATTAGAAGCAAAGTGTACGCAATATTTGTAACCGGAACGGCTGGATCTGGTAAGTCATTACTTACTTCGCGCTTGATCGAATGGTACTCTAGCAATAATGCATATGCTATTGCACTCAATCTAGATCCAGGAACTGTTAATTTACCGTATGATCCAGCTGTAGATATTAGAGATTATATTGATATTAACACGATAATGCAAACGTATGGCTTGGGGCCAAATGGAGCGCTTGTATTGGCGAGTGATTTGATCGCTACCAAAATAAGTGAAATACAAAATAGAGTTGATGAAGTAAATCCTGATTATGTTATTATTGATACTCCCGGACAGCTAGAATTATTCGCACACAGGGAAAGTGGACCGTATTTTGTTTCTAATTTTTCATGTGAAAACAAAGCTTCAATATTTCTGTTCGATGGAATGTTGATGTCCACACCTACAAATTTTGTTTCAATTGCTCTGCTTGCAACGTCAATACGTTTGCGACTCCATATACCACAAGTGAATATATTATCAAAAATTGATATTATGGAGAGTAGGAACGAAGTACTTAATTGGTCAACTAGTACTACATTATTACAAAATGCGATTTCACGAGAAAAAGATAGTGAACATTATTTACTGGGCATGGAATCGGTAAAGAGTCTTAAGGAGGGAGGGTTTTTAATGGGGTTAATTGCAATTTCTTGTGCAACCGCTGAAGGAATGATAAATCTTGACGCTACACTTGCCAGAATTTTTAAAATGGGAGAGGATGTTGAAGGCTAGTGAAGGATAGAGTAATTGCACACGCTCCATCATCAACGGCGAACATAGGTCCGGGTTTCGATGTTTTTGGTCTTGCTCTTGATGCGTTTCACGATACAGTGACACTCGAAGTCATAAAAATGGGTGCCTTGCAATTAGAGGTCAGTGGAGAATACGGAAATTCAATTCCGTTGGAGGTAGGAGCCAATGCAGCTGGATTGGTAATCAAAAAAATGATCGAGGAATACAATATAGATAACGGTTTGAATGTCATGGTGGACAAGGGTGTTCCTCCCGGTTTTGGACTCGGTAGTTCTGCGGCATCTGCAGCTGCAGCTGCGTTCGCATTTAATGCTATGTTCGATCTAAATCTAGATAAGAATTCCTTGGTTAAGTATGCTGCGATGGGTGAGGTTGCTACTGCGGGTACAATGCATTATGACAATGTATCAGCATCACTACTTGGTGGTTTTGTGATAGTGAGAACGGAGCCATTGAATATTGTAAAAATAGATTCTCCAAAAGATCTTGCGCTTTGTATTGTGATTCCGGATGTAGAGGTACCACAAAAGAAGACTGAAGTTGCTCGAAGTGTTTTACCGGAGCAGGTTTCTCTCAAACAGTTGACTAGCAATGTTGCCAATGCATGTACAGTAGTAGCTGGATTCATGCTTGGAGATGTTGAACTTATCTCCCAAGCTGTTAACGACATTATAGTTGAACCCGCAAGGCTGCATTTGATTCCCGGTTATGAACATGTGAAGAAAAATGCTTTGGATGCTGGAGCACTTGCTGTCACAATCAGTGGTGCCGGACCCGCAATGATAGCGTTTGCAAAAGTCGGACAGGATGTTCAAAGCATCTGCAGAGCAATGGAAGAAGGATTCAAAGACTCTTATGTAAATGGTAAGGCTATTACATGCAATCCAAGCAGTGGTGCAAAGATTATATGATCAATTAGATGGATAAATTTTAACCAAGTTTAGACTTGCCTTATTATGAGTAATTATTATTCTCATATTATTTCCGAAAAATGGGTTGGGATTTAATTTTTGTCCCGTTTCTGTTGGAATTTCGTATGGATATACCATTCCTTTTATCCCTACGTCACACAATTCATCTGAAATATTTACTGGCAGCACTGTAGATTCGAAGCCACCCAGTGCAGATCCATTATCATTGAAGCTTTTCGCTAAGATAATGGAAGAAGTAGGTATACCTGAAGATATATTCAATGTAGTTATTGGTCGGGGTGATCCCGTAGGTAATTCTTTAGTTTCTGATGATAGGATTTCTAGTGTGAACTTAGGCAGTACTAAGAGCCTATCCTAAAATTCTAGTTGATAGTTAATGATTGGTAGAAATGATAACATTTAGAATGCAAGAATATTAGTTCATACTGTCAGGTTTAGTTTTCTTACTATTGATTTTATTAGTATTGTAGATAGTAGATACTAGAAACAGTTGCATTAACGTGTTTATGACACTGCCAATATATCGCTCTGTATATTATTAGGCAGTTAGCAAATTCTACTAGCGCCTGATAATTTTCCTCTCTCTTTTCGAACCTTACCAATAACTTTCTGAACCTGTTATGCCAAGATGCGGTTCTTTCTACAACCCATCTCTTTGCTTTGTACAAATTCTTTTTCAATACTTCACCCTTATGACGAATGTGATCCACATATCCCCTTCTCCTAACTCCATACTCTATCTCAGGGAAATCGTATCATATCCTATTCATGCATATGTTCTGTTTAACTTTGGGCCTATCAACAACAATGCTATCTATTGTAGGAAAGGCTGATTTCATATCGTGTTTATTTGCTCCAGTAATTACAGATGAGAGAGGTACTCCTCTTCTATCAACCAGCATGTGACGTTTGGTACCTAGCTTGCCTCTATCCGTTGGGTTTGCTCCGGCCGTTTTCCCCCTAATGGGGCCTTCGGTACGCTATCCATGGATTGCCAGTCCCATCCTATACCCTTCAATTCATCATATATTTCCAGCAGCCTCTTCCATACCTTCTTGAATACTCCTATCCCAATCCATTCCTGAAATCTTGCGTGGCAAGTTGAACCAGAACCAAATTCTTTCAATACCTTCTTCCACTGGCATCCAGTTCTTAATACATACAGTATTCCATTCAATACTTTTCTAAATGGCACAGCTGGCCTTCCAACTGTTCTTGCTGGTTTCTCTGGTGGCAACACTAGTTTGAACTCTTCCCATAGATCGTCTGGTATATGCCATATGGTCGGCATGCTCTTTTTCTTTGATTTTCTCACAAATTTAGCTAGAGAGGACAGATCTAGATCTGTTTCGGTATAAACAATTAGGCTATGATGTTAATTTTAGGATAAGCTCTAAGTATATTTCGTCAGTTATTTTGTAATTGCTAGGAGATTGTCAATAAAGGGTTTGCTCTGATATATGCTTCAAAATCCCGTTCCATCGCTCCCAAATAATGCCTTCCTCCAATAAAACTACATGATCTACCCTGGATGTATTACTCCTGCCAAATTCTGACAAAAAGAGGTGTGGGCCGGATTATGATTTTTAATAATTGCAAGACAAGTCATTCTTTTTTTACACATAACAGAATTATGTTTCTACAAATCTCCATATTAAGATGTTTATTAATATTTTGATGATCAGGTCAAATTTAGATATATATACTATCAGTAACTAAACATGTTTGATAGTTCACTCTATGCTTTTGCATTATTGATAACACCATGATAATATTGTTCATTATATCAAAAGTATTCTAGGAATCATTGTTCTGATGGCAATCACATTCGCACCAAACAACTCGACATTTTGCATGTTCTGAGGAAGCTGTAACACAAAATGGAGCAATTGCAGTGATTTTCACATCCGTCTGTCTATCTTTCGCTCCTGTTTCTGCTTTAGTTTTCACGTTATTAAGAAGCTCTGTATACGATATCGCCTTGTCTTTACTCTCAGGTACTTCAACTTTGTATCTGATAGCTTGTCTTAATATTCTATGATCGTCTTTATGACACTCGACGCTCATACTGGGGAAGGACTTCTGCTCCTTTTTACCAAAAGCATAACGATGCTTCTGAAACCTTCCGTTTATGTTGGTTTGATCTTCATAATACTCCATCATTGTAAGTGGTTAACCAATAGAAACGGTAAACTTTACCATTGTACATGGATCTGAACTTTGCTTTATGCTCATCCACATCCATCTTGCATATGGGATCTGTGATCAGTATGTATCACCAGATATGTATTATAGGCTCATATACTTGAACTTTGTAATTTACGTATAATAACATTTTTCGAGTGATTCTATACAAACGTAAAGTGCTAAATTAATTAATCCCGCTTTGGAAGTATACACATTGGTTTACAATCCAAGTATCAAGGAGAGGCGTAGTAAAAATGTGATAATATTAGCAGGTATCATTGGTGCTATCGCAATTGGAGTAGGCTATGGAGTTGTGAGTGGGGCATTTTCATCAGTTAGTCCTCCCACTGCCCTAAGTGCACCACAGAATGAAGAGATAATAATGCATATTCATCCAACGATTAAGATCATAATCGAAGGAAAGAGTGTAACCACACCACAAAATATTGGCATAAACGCTGCGTTATACAAGAGCCATGATCTCGATGCTTATGGAATGAAGAACCCAAGGATGTCACCATTGCATACACATGATTCATTAGGAGTGATTCATGTTGAATCAACAGAGGTAAGGACTTTCACTCTTGACGAGTTCTTCGATGTATGGGGTGTCACATTCACTGATAGCTGTATAATGGATAAATGCAATAATGGTATAAAAACTGTAAAGATGTTTGTTGACGGACAGCCAAGCACCGAGTTTAGGGACCATGCATTAAGGGATGGGGAACAGATAAGCGTAGAGTATGGTTAACAACTTTGAATTAAATACCCTGTTGGTGCAATCCTTACGTTTCATGACAGATAAAAAAAGTTCTTGATCATGCTGATGGAAGCAGTGTCATTATCATGATACTTCATCTGATGGCATAACATGACTAGATAAAAGTTTAAATCGAGATCCGAAGTGGGTTTTAGATGAATCATGATACCTCTTTTGCTTCTGATTTCTCTTTCACTTTCATAGCAATAAAGACAGAGGACAACATTATTAGTACAAAACCAATCAATCCGAAAGTACTACTGTTTCCCAATTCTGAAATAAGCGACTGGCTAACTACAGCTGAGAAGAACTGTCCTAAGTAAAGAGAAGTAAGCAATCCCCCTAACACTCTCCCTCTGTACATTGGAGGCGTTTCTGCCATGAGACAGAGATTCAAGGTTGGGATAAGTAAGCCAAGTCCTACTCCACTTACTACCAACCCCGAAACCACTTGCAGATAATTTTCTGCAAAGGAAATAATCATAAAACCTGAGCCCATCAACAGGAAGGTCACAATGAAAATATTCCAAAAACTTTGATTTGATTTAATTTTCTTATAGAATAGTGATGTAACTCCTGCAAACAAGTACGATATTGCTATAGCTATGCCGACTTCTGTGTTGCCTGTATCAGTTAATTGTTTCAAGTGAAACGGTATCTGTACTGGTATCAGGAAAATTGTTACCATACTCAAAAATGCTATAGGATAAAGCAGGTAGTTATTTTCACCCTAACAAATTTTCCTTTGAGAGTTTCTTTGACTCTGGATATTTTGGGTTCATAAATGAAATACATCACAAATGGCAAAACCACAAACGCCAAAATATAGATCAAAAACGGCGCATCCCATCTTAGGTCTGCTAATAATCCTCCTGCTACAAGAAACATGACACCTCCAAACGTGGCAAATGTCCCCTGCAATCCGTAATTCTATCTCGTTTAGGTCCCTCGAAATAGTCAGTAATCAATGCGATGGATGTTGTCATGATTCCACCAACTGCAATACCAAAAAGAGCTCGACTAACTAAAATTTCGAATAAAGAATCTAAAAAGAATCCAGAAGCACCTGTAACGCCGTATAATATTATAGAAAAAACGAATAGCTTCTTTCGTCCACATTTATCAATAATAATTCCAGCTAACGGTGCAAAAATAGCAATAGACAACGTTGGAAGAGTGAGAACCAGCCTAACCAGAAACTCTGCATCTTGTTCAGCCTGAAAAACTACACTCATTTCAGGTAGAGACGGTGAAATGGCAGTAGACGATATCACAGTCATCGCACCTGCTACAAGCTAAAGGATTGGTGTGACGAAAGACTTTTTCGCTGACTTGATTTTGTCTTTCATCGTCACTTTTCTGGCACAGCTAAGGTGTTCTTTCTAGTCTAGAGTCCGTGTACTTTCTTAGCTCGTTCTGCAACTCCTAATGTTTTGAGAGGAACTATTCTGAACTCAATGTACTTTGTAGCACCTAAATCAAGTAAAAATTCATCTACTAGATGTGCATCTTCTGCATCAAAAATCCAAAGGGATGTGTGTTCCAGTCCTGATTGGTACATACCGATTATCTTGTTTATTTTGTACTTTGGTAACATTTTAGACAAGTCAGTGTTTACTAATTGAATAACACTTTTTGCATTCTCAAGATTGTTGATGGGACATGTTGCAATTTCATGTCGACCGTAAGCTCCATATAATGCCATATTTTCATTTCACCCCCTTTGATTTGTTTTTGTTAAGATCATTATGAGTTAAAATGTTATACCATTTTGAGATTTCTGAACCAATAAGATGTGGATTGTCTTCCTACACATAATGAACGCCAGCTCCAATATTTACAATCTTGAGATTCTTTAGGTTGGTCTCACACCAATCCACCAATCGTTTTGGGACAAGAGCTTCTGGTTCGCCGTAGAATAACAATTTTGGAAGATTTGACTCCTGAAATTTTTGATTATAAGATCCAGATCCTACAGCTTCAGTTACATCTTGTGGAATACCTTCTATAGGAATTTCATTTGCAAATAATTGTCGAAGTTGTTTATAAGGCTAGATGTAAAATGTAGAATTATTTTGGATGACCATGTCTAAATTAGGAAGAAAAATAAAGAAAGGAAAAAAATGTTTTATGTTTCACTTAATTGTGAAATTCACATTCTATGAGTATCTCGCCATCTTGGCAAAAGTCTCCTCTAACGAAAATATCAGGATCCTCAATGGTAGGAGATCCACCGTTAAGTCTGTCAAAACCTGGTCCGCCAAACAAATTATCATCTCCTTCCTGTCCATTCAATCCATCATCACCCTGTCTTCCGTTCAGCTCATCATTACCATCCCCACCAAATATACGGTCATTTCCTGGACCGCCAAACGCCTGATCTTTTCCCTGACCTAAGCTCATAACATCATTTCCAGCTCCACCGACTGCCCTATCATTTCCATTTCCTCCAAAAATATGATCATCTCCATTTCCACCACAAATTATGTCATTGCCGTCTAGTCCACAGATTACATCATTACCCTCTACCTGAAGCCATGAGCAGAAGCAAACTCACCTCGCTTTCCTGTCTTTACATTTAGTCCACTCTTGTAACACAATCTCCTTAAATGATCTTCAATGCTTCTGGCAACTATTGCGATGGGATTTTGTAATTCCATTCTGAAGGTATTCATCGAGTCTCTTATCATTGGAGCTTCAGGATCCAGTTTTCCATTAATTATTCTCTCCTTATGTCTGATACGATATTCCAAGTATTCTTGAATTGTGTTGTAGCATTCCTTTGTTATGAAAGACTGGTATTCATCCTTGGTATCGGCATAAACCCTAACTCTACCAGCTACCAACTTACCATCAATATGAACAGGTTCTATATCCTTAATTCTTAACTGAGGAATTGCCCCGACTCTTATTCCGGAGCTTGCCAACAATAAGATTATTGCTTTCCCCCTAAGGTCAGCACTATCAAGCAGTCTGACTATCTCCTCTATTCTATAAGCTCTATCCTTTCTTCTAATTTGGTCTTCAGGAACTAAACGGTTAAGTTTCTTCCAAGTAATAGCAATATCATTCATCTCACAGAAGAGCTTGATGGGCTTGAGGTTCTCGGCTATTGTGCTTGCCCTTATCTCACCGTTATCGAACCTGCCACGAAGGAATTTAATGTATTTTATAATGACCTGTTTTAGTCCATCGGATCTATCTTTCCCAATTCAGCTATTTGTTGGGGAGTCATCAAGACATTCTTGCAAAAGTAATTGAACCTTTGTGCGTAACGTTCTCTTGTCTCTTTGGCCCTTATACCCATAAGAAATAACTCCATCGGATTATCTTCTATTTCTTCTCTACTTTGAATGTATAGTATAGGAAGCGGTGCTTAATTAGTAGTATGTGCCGCCGGTGTGACTTGAACACACGACAGCTCGGTCTTCAGCATCACCCCTAAAAAGGTCGAGTGCTCTCCCAGGCTGAGCTACGGCGGCACTGCCGTTACTCTAGCAAGTACATATAAAAAATATGCGGTTATCCTTCGAATGTTTTATACTGACAAATTGCCAAGATACTGTTAGAGAGTAAGAGCCTATCCTAAAATTCTAGCTGATAGTTAATGATTGGTAGAAATGATAACATTTAGAATGTAAGAATATTAGTTCATACTGTCAGGTTTAGTTTTCTTACTATTGATTTTATTAGTATTGTAGATAGTAGATAGTAGAAACAGTTGCATTAACGTGTTTATGACACTACCAATATATCGCTCTATACACTATTAGGCAGTTAGCAAATTCTACTAGCGCCTGATAATTTTCCTCTCTCTTCTCGAACCTTACCAATAACTTTCTGAACCTGTTATGCCAAGATGCGGTTCTTTCTACAACCCATCTCTTTGCTTTGTATAAATTCTTTTTCAACACTTCACCCTTATGACGAATGTGATCCACATATCCCCTTCCTAACTCCATACTCTATCTCAGGGAAATCATATCCTATTCATGCATATGTTCTGTTTAACTTTGGGCCTATCAACAACAATGCTATCTATTGTAGGAAAGGCTGATTTCATATCGTGCTTGTTTGCTCCAGTAATTACAGATGAGAGGTACTCCTCTTCTATCAACAAGCATGTGACGTTTGGTACCTAGCTTGCCTCTATCCGTTGGGTTTGCTCCGGTCGTTTTCCCCCTAATGGGGCCTTCGGTACGCTATCCATGGATTGCCAGTCCCATCCCATGCTCTTCAATTCATCATATATTTCCAGCAGCCTCTTCCATACCTTCTTGAATACTCCTATCCCAATCCATTCCTGAAATCTTGCATGGCAAGTTGAGCCAGAACCAAATTCTTTCGGCACCTTCTTCCACTGACATCCAGTTCTTAATACATACAGTATTCCATTCAACACTTTTCTAAATGGCACAGCTGGCCTTCCAACTATTCTTGCTGGTTTCCCTGGCGGCAGTACTAGTTTGAACTCTACCCATAGATTCAACTCATCTCAAAACCCTACAACACATCAAAAATGATGCAGGATTAACAAATGCCAGATAGTTTTCTGCCGTTCTTTCATACCTGATTCTTGTTCTGTGAAATCTATTCTTGAGCCATGCAAGGAATCTCTCAACTACAAATCTTGTCTTGCTGTAATGTTTGTAATCATTATTTTGCAAGATGAACTTGGAATTTATTTTGTATGGGATGCAACATGCAATATTTCTATTCCACAACCACAAATACATTCTGATGTATTTTGCATCATTTTGTCTGCATAAACTGGTTCTATCTGTTGTATTGAATCATCATCAAGATAGTCTGAAATTGATCCTGTAACATCTATGCATTTTGTACTGTCATGTTCATTTGCTGGACTCAACAGTATGGATATTGGAAATCCGTTACTCTCTACTGCGGCATGTATTTTTGTACCTGTTCAACTTGTCCCAAAACTGATCATTTAGTGAATTAATGACGATCATTAGATCTATTTGCAATTAGTCATTGAACCATCTCATGCAATTTCAAGAATTAACAGACAAGCAATGGAGGATGATGCAAAAATACATTCCAAAACCTGCAAGAACAGGCAGACCAAGGAGTAATGACCGTGTCACGATAAATGGAATCATGTTTGTTCTAGTTACTGGATGCAGGTGGCGTGAGATGCCAGAAAAGTATGGCTCAAAATCAACTGCACATCGCAGGTTACAGAACTGGCAGCAAAGGAAAGTATGGAAAAATATTCTGTCAGGTGCAATAAAATCTGCATACAAATCTGGCAATCTACAACTGCAGAGGATATCAGTTGATTCCTCAACTGTTCCTGCCAAAAAAGAGGCAATGTGATTGGACATGATGGATTCAAGAGGATTACAGGCACAAAGATACATGTTGCAGTTGATTGTAATTCCCTGCCAGTATCAATAATTATTGGTTCTGCAAATGAACATGACTCTACTAGATTAATTGATGTGATGGAAAACATTTCTGACTATCTAGATGATGATTCAATAAAACAAATTACATCAGTTTATGCAGACAAGGGTTATGATTCTAAGGCAATTAGAGAATATTTGAAAAGCAGAAATATTCTAGATTGTATTTCACACAGAAATTTCAAGACAAAGAACAACAAGACAACAAACCAAAACGATTACAGCAAGACACGTTACGTTGTTGAGAGATTCTTTGCGTGGCTCAAGTGTGGATTCCATAGAATGGCAATCAGGTATGAAAGAAGAGCGGAGAATTATTTTGGGTTGGTTAACATCGCATCAATCATGATGTATTGGAGAGTTTTGGGATAAATTAGTTATTCTCTTGAATCCATTATATCCAGTTACATTGCCCCTTTTTTATCAGGAATGGATGAAGAGTCAACTGATATTTTTTGCAGATTAATTTTGCCAGATTTATGTGCTGAGTGAATAGTACGTGATAGAATCTTTTTCCAGATTCCTTTTTGTTGCCATTTGTTTAACCTTCTGTTTGCAGTAGAATCATCACCATATCTTTTTGGCATATCGTCCCATCGGCATCCAGTAGTTAGAACATGGATTATTCCGTTAATGATTTTTCTATCATCATCTCTAGGCCTGCCAGTTTTTGCATGTGGTGGTATGTGTGATTCCATCATACTCCACTGTTTGTCTGATAATTCTTGGAATTTCATAAAATAATTTTAGATGTCGCTATTCATGGATCTAAATGGTCGCTAAAAATTGTCTAAATGGTTAGTTTTGAGATGAGTTGATTGTCTGGTATACGTCATATGGTTGGCATGCTCTTTTTCTTTGATTTTCTCACAAATTTAGCTAGAGAGAACAGATCTAGATCTGTTTCGGTATAAACAATTAGGCTATGATGTTAATTTTAGGATAAGCTGGCTCTGTAGAAACCATGGATTTTAGTCCATTGTATATCGAATTGCACCATTGGATCAATGTGTTACGTGCCATACATGCTATGCATGAAAGAGTCCAGATACGTCAAACTTGCAAAAACTATGTTGAATGTGGTAATGAAGGCCAGAATTCCTCCATACATGCACAGGAAGAGCAATCATATCCATACGGTATGGTAGCATATCATCCTGCCAGCATTCAGGCAGTATGAGGGGAAGGGCTACAGGAGGTTTGTGGAATGGTTGCATGAAGCATACTATCTCAGAATGTTTATGCAGTTAGACAAGGTGCCACATTATACAACGCTTCAGAAGTTTGCTTCAAGAATCAATGGCACTTTGATGTACAGAATAGTATCCTCATTCATGCTTCCTACCAAGATCAGGAAATTGTTCGTAGGTATGGATGCTTCTGGATTCAGGTCGGGCAATGCATCGTCATACTACACAGATAAAGCAGGAAAAAGGAAGAAGTACATCAGGCTATCGATGGGTGCTGAATTGAAGGAACAGGTAGCATATTCATTGAAGACAAGAAGGGCTCCCAAGCACGATACCATGGATCTCAGACCAATCATGGAGAGAGCGTCAAGCATGATGCCACTATCCATCGTTGTAGCAGACAAGGGTTATGATAGTGAAGATGGTGAAGCAAATCATGAATTTGTACGAAAAGAACCTGATGCTGCCAGTATCATGCCTGCCAGATATGAAGATGTCCCGGTATGGAGAACATATGGAAGATACGGGAAGCAGGTGAAGAAGAGATTCTATAACCAACTTTACCACCAAAGAAACAAGAATGAAACCATACTATCAGTGATAAAGAAAATGTCTGGTGACCGTATAGCATCAAGAATGGTGAAGATGTAGAACAGGGAACTGATGTTCGGAGTGATAGCCTGCAACATGCATGGACTGACTGTATTTATGGTATGGTTTCTACAGAGCCTTCCATTTTAAACGTATGATGTAAAATTTCATACTCCAACTTTATGACATTATAGAGAGAGATGCGAAGATCTGCAAAATATAACTGACTCCATGTTTTACTTAGAATGCCTAAGTAATCAAAGAATTTTACTATTCTTTCTAAAGCTTTTGGTGCTTCCATCTGCGGTGGTTCTATAATGAAATTAACCATTAGCCTTCACCTCTACACCTTTTCTGGAAGTTATCAAAACAGCTAAAACGTCATCGTAGCTTTGTGATCTATTGGTAACTTCCTTGAGCATACCAAGCGTTTCTTTCCTTATTTTGATCGTAGTATGATTATCCATGCCCCTCTATTCGGTGAAACCTTTATAAATTTATGCTAAAATATGTATTTTTATTCCAAATAGTCTAAATATAAACACTTATTTATCCAAAAATTGTAAAACACCTGTATCACCCAAACATGATGATCTTTCCATCAAAATTTCATCCTGCTCCCATCTCTCGTAACTATGGTTAGTGTGGAAAATTCGCTATGCTTAGTCGTCTGCCTCTCCTGCTTACGGTAGCGTCAAATTGTTATTAGCTAACTTCCTTTTCGATTTCATTGATGATCGTATCAATCTCAACTGGTATTTCTGGAAGTGCTCTTGCAATAAATTGCTTGGTCTGTTCATCTGGCTTACTCAAACCTAGAATTTTGAAAAGCTCCTCAAGTTGTTCCTTTCCTCTTCTCTTACAGGCCTGCATCTTAGCCTCTACAACATCCTTCTTTTCACTTGTGACAGACGCTATGGCCTGAGCATCGAAAAGATAAGATTCGATCTCTTTTTCTTGCAAAATCCAGTATTCAGAACTACCTATATTGTCATCTCTGAGCTTTTTCTCCCTTGCCTCTTTTTTGTTATCTGAATCTACTACTAATTTTATCTTACATTGCAATTGGAGCTTCTTTACTGCTTGAATAGCAGATATGGCTTCTGTAAACCCACCACCTTGTGAACCTGAGATTATTCTAATGTTACTTGGACCGGGTTCTATTCCTTTCTTCCACAGTAACCCACGCCATACAAAGACATCATCCTTACCTTCAACAATAAGGATATAGTTTGGAATCTTCTGTTTAGTTTTGGCCTTCTGTAGAGATTCTAACTCTTCCTTAAGACTATCATGTTCTAAATCCAAAATTATATTATCTAGAAAATCCGTTATTCTATTCTTTACTCCTTCAATCACTCTTTTTATAAGATTGCCAGAAATTTCCCCTCTTACTACTCTAACACGTTGAAATTCGAAATTATCTTTTTGGACAATTTTATTATAAATATACTTGTTTAAGATATCGATAATTGGATCATGTACCAAGTTTAATACTTCACTTTCCTCCAACTCTGACACAGGTTCTCCTATTGGTCGCTTTGCACATTCTTGTAAGATTTGATACGGTATAGGACACGGACGACCCTCTGCTGTATAGAATGTCAATTGTACTATCCTATAATTTGGTATTTCTTCAAGAAGTTCGCCAACCGTTTCATTTTTATCATAATATCCATTTAATTCTAAATCTATCCACTCATTTTGATCTACAATGCCCAAGTATTTACAAATAGTTTTACATTGCCGTAAAAGTGAACTTGGTGATTTCTGCCCTTCGTACACCTCTCCCCTGACAGTTTTTGCCAACTCTAACGCTTCATCACGTTTACTTTTTGTACTCAATTATTACCAAAAACATAGGAAGTTATTAAAAAATGATGTGGCTCAGTCATTAGACAACTTGTGCTGGTATGGAAAATTCACATTGATTAGATAACCATCTTAATTCCTTTCTCTCTACAAATTTAGTCGCTACTCAAACTTCATTCTGTTAGATCTATTGGCGTTCCCTTACTCCATAGATCTTCAAATACTGACGAAGTCCTTGTTTGGGATAACATGAAGAATCCAATGCCCTTAGCTCCATTGCAAAAGGTGAGCTTCAATATAACATGGCATCATCCATCACCGGCCATCGGAAGATCTTCCTAGGGTATCTTCATCCTGGAATTGACGGCATCTGGAAGTTTTCGTCATGCAACCTGCACCCTAGCTTTTCAATTGAGCTAATAGATCCTTATGCTTGCGTAGGATACTTGTGCCTCTTGCGGTCAACATATTGTAGATTCTATGCTTCCTCTTGACACGGCTAACAAAGCCCCTCCTGACACACAACCGCAGTACTTCATGCATTCCAAAGTCGTTGAGGTCCTCTAGCAACTGGCGCGTGTATTTTTCTTGCTGCAAGGTATCCAATACCTTCACCGCCTGGTTCAAGCGCTCATACTTGTCCGCACTTATCATTACAATGTTATGTTATAACATAACATTTATGGCTTCGTGTGTAGAAGTGACAGAATTCAAGCTGATCAACGGACTCCCGTCTTTTTTCAGCAAGCAACAAATGTATCCAATGGGATAAAATTCCCATAAAGGAACTGGTAGCAGTAATGATATGGAAGCTAGCCTAAAATTAAAAAGCAAGGATGTGGCAAGAATTAGCAATAATGATAGGATGAGTATAGGATGATTGAATTTACATCAGTACTTCTTATTATAGCAGCAGGCTCAGCTGCTATTGCAGCGTTCCTATCATAGAGGGCTTCCAAGGAACATACGTGGACTGTTATCATGCCTCATCTCATGGTATATTCTTCTGATCTACGTCATAGGACTAATCTTGCACATGGTAAAAAAACTCAATGGTCGACATACGAAAATTCCAGGTATAAGAGTTCATAACGTCGGAATCGGACCGGCAGTGAAGGGAATTATCTATCTATGTCATAAGGAGAAAGAGGAACCGATTGTTGAACCAAACGAGCAATACACTTTCTATGGAATTCCTTCAGGGGGATCGTTTTACTTTCCCAGTAATGATGCCCCCGAACTGGCAAAATACTTAAAGCCTGACACCAACTCCTTACTTATCCGAATAGTGCATTACGATCTTCATGGAAATGAGTATCATCTTCCTAAAGGTAAAAAATGGGAGGAAGTCAAGCTGCAGACTGTTCGGGACTGGAAACAAAAAGTTAGTGGTCAGAAGGATAATGAGGAACAAAAGTTAGGTTAATTCTATGCAGGAAAATACTCTATTGGTTTAATTTTGCCTCTAACCAATCGACCTTTTGTATGCTTCATACACTGGATTCCGTCCCTTGTCAAGGAATTAAGATACTTCAATATGGTCTGCTTGTGGGTATCTGGTGACCGGTCTGCAATAACATATTTGTCAGCATTGTGACAAGCTTCTACACATTTATCAATAAACGGTTTGTAAAGTCAAATATTGTGTAACTGCTTCTTCCGCTTTTTCCTTACTGTCAAGCCTGCTAGCATCAGTGATTATCCTTTGCATTAACGAAATGACGAAAATGAATGATCCCATTGCATCTGGTAGGTTTCAATCCTTGTTATGATGGATTCATCATTATGATATTCCTATTCCTGTTGCTATCTGTTTCAATCCTTGTTATGATGGATTCATCATTATGATACATTTACTGATTCTCAAACTTTTGCACCTACCAGGTTTCAATCCTTGTTATGATGGATTCATCATTATGATATCAAATACTAATTTATTTCGATGCCCATGTTGGTTTCAATCCTTGTTATGATGGATTCATCATTATGATACATTTACTGATTCTCAAACTTTTGCACCTACCAGGTTTCAATCCTTGTTATGATGGATTCATCATT